>NZ_LNQS01000007.1 GCF_001513785.1 Rheinheimera sp. EpRS3 | reverse complement strand
ACGGACGCGGGATGGAGCAGCCTGGTAGCTCGTCGGGCTCATAACCCGAAGGTCGTCGGTTCAAATCCGGCTCCCGCAACCAACATCTAAGCCTACTTTAACGTAGGTTTTTTTGTGTCTGGAATTCGGGGAACCCGAAGGTCGTCGGTTCGCTCTTCATAAAGATCAGGGCTCCCGCAACCAACATCTTAACCAGCCAAGTGCTGGTTTTTTTGTGCCTGAAACTCAACAACCTAAAAGTCGGCGTAAAGTGATCTGATTGCTTTTTGACTGCACTCCTCCTATATTGAATGCACTTTAATCAGTTCTATACTTTTCCAGTGCTCCCGGAGGTGGCTATCTATGGCTATGATGACGGTTAGAAACATACCGGATGAGATACACAGCGCTTTAAAAGCCAGAGCCAAACGGCACAATCGCAGTGCCGAGGCTGAAATGCGGGCGATTCTGGAAGAGGCGATTTTACCCAAAACACGCATTCAAATGGGCGATGCACTGGCAGAGCTGGGGCGCAAGATCGGGCTGACAAATGACGATTTAACCGCTTTAGACCAAGCACGCACCACTACCCCTGCAGAACCGATGGAGTTTGAATGATCGTTCTGGATACCAACGTTATATCTGAAGCGATGAAGCCCGAACCGCATCCAAAGGTAAAAGCCTGGCTTAATGCGCAATCAGCCGAAACGCTGTATCTATCCAGTATCACCCTGGCTGAGCTGCTGTTTGGCATTGCCATGTTACCCGCCGGCAAACGTAAAGATATGCTAACTGAAGCTCTTAACGGACTTATGGCACTTTTCACCGGAAGAGTGCTGCCTTTTGACCATGCTGCAGCTATGCAGTATGCCCAGTTAGCGTCGACAGCAAGAGCTGCCGGCAAAGGCTTTCCGGTACCCGATGGCTACATTGCAGCCATCGCGGTGTCACAGGGCTTTAAAGTAGCATCGCGCGATATGTCGGCATTTGCAGCGGCAAATATGGATGTCATTAACCCGTGGGAAGCAAAATAAGCCAAATGAGATTTACGGAGAAGTAAGTATGTTAGCCGTCGTCGAACAGTCACCGCAGACGAGGCGATAAACTGCTTTTGCTCTGCTCACTTTGGTATTCAGGCTGTTACACGCCGGGCATGGTCTCTTCAATGGCGTATTACCGCCACAACTGCCGCATTGCACATAATAGCCATAACGGCCGGACTGCGCAGTTAAGCCTGAGCATTGGCCGCAGTGTTTGCACTGCGCAGCAACGGCATCCACTGCAACAGCTTTTGTCGGCGGCTTCGTAATTACAGCAGCTTGCGGTGTCGGTTGAACAGAACCAGCTGCTGCGTTAGTCATCCGTGTGGCCGGCGCAGCCCATACTGCCGGAGCTTCATTTACAACATTCTGTTGCTGAATGTCTCCCAATAGAAAATTGCAGATACACAGCAGTTCATCCTGATTAAAGGTTGGTCGCGTGTCCGCTATTTTGGCAGCCAGATTATAGAACTTAATAAAGTTCATCTTCTTATCCAGCGCATCGGTGACAAACTCCGATTTCATCAGTTTTGTGGCTATGTCTTTTGGTGCTTTGGATCTATCGATAATTGCATCGCTGGAGATAGCACAAAACACATCGTAGCAGCGTGCACCAAGCCCTTGCTGAATACCTAAAAATTTACCTATTACTTTTTCAGTATTGGCACACAGGTACTGTTTCAGCAGTTTAAGCTGCAGCTCAGCCTGTTTAATCGGCGATGGCATACCACTCCACTGCCCTTTATAACTGCGGCTCCACTCACCGTATTCGTTTACATTAACCTCGCCGCGAATGCTTTTCGACTCCACCACAATAAAGCCGTAGGTATACGCAATTAAGTGGTCAATTTGCGCGATTTCGCCATCATGCTCAATGCGTAAATCATTCAGCACCATTACGTTGTCACGGTCTTTGTAAGCACGGCGCAGGTAAAACGCCACGTCGTGCTCTTGTTTAATGCCGGCATCAAGTTTGATAGATGCCGAGCTGGTTTGGGTTTTGTCTTTTAAGATCATAATGTTTGTATATCAATATCTGGCCAAGCCAAGCTCAACTAGCAATAACGACAAGCAATGCAGCGCCGTTTGCGCATCTTCTTCAGTAACATCACGAGTGTTATGTTGTGCTTGGGCGTTGGTTTTGGCCCGGGAATGTAGCCGAGCAATGATTTGGCCGGCATTTACGCTCAGCGTATTATTCGGCATTTTTACTGCAAGCTTTTTAAGGCCATGCCCTAAATCTGAAGACGTGTCATCAATAGCAATACCTACTGCAAATGCAGCCGAATTTCGACAGCTTTCAACCAAATGAAAAGGACTTATTCTCCGGTTGGCCGCTTGTACTTCATCAAGCGTAATGCTCAAGCGCTGATAATCTTCAGAAGACATAGCCTGGGGTAACAACACTGGCAGTACGCCATTAGTGCGGGTGCTTTTAAGTGTTACAACGATGTCACCACCAAACACCTGCTCTGCGGCTACCACTTTCCAGAAAGATGCAAATTCACCAGCACCCAGAATGGCTTGGTTGTTGTTGGTATCCGATATGTAGTGATACATCCCGTAAGACTGATAATGATAAAAAACTTCATCGTATGGCTGCGCAGGGTGAGTATCGGGCCGCTCATTAGCTTTAACTGCGTGGCTAAAGCACCATTCTTTGCGGGGATTGGGGTAGCCAAAAATACGCCCACGTTTTATGCCTGCTGCAGGTTCATACATATCTTCCAGGAATAAAAAGCCGGGGTATTCTGCAAGATCATCGCAAGCAAACCGTCCCATATCTGCAAATCGAATGGGTATTACCAATTGTGATGAAGAAACCGGTTTACCATGCGCAGGCTGTTCGCCGATGTAAACCAACTTAGTAGTGTGGGCTATTCCAAGAACTGACAAAGCAACTCCTTTACTATTACTAATTTTTAGTTAATTCAACCGGATAAAATGTTAAACCAAACCGCGACATCAATTCCTGTTCTAATTTACATTTTTTTGCTTCAACTTGATTAACTGCCTTAACCAAATCTTCTAATAGATTTCTTGCTTCAGATTTCGTATGACAAGCGAAAATTGTCTTGCCATGGTGACGTAGTTCAAATGCGGGTTCATCTAATTGCTTAGAGACATTAACAATTTCAAATTCGCCCGATTCAGGATAGAAAAGATGCATAACCTTACCTGCATCAGCAAACATTTTAAAATCACGCATCTTTTCTCCATTTAAAACTGGCGATTAATCTTCAAAATAGTCACTGTCGAACTTTGGTATTTTGACAATGCGGGTCGATACACCAACTTCATGATCAATCATCAGCTCTGCGAGTTTGATACCGTCTACCAACACAATACGTTCTACCGATCTAGCGAAGTCTATCGCTTGCGCGGTATATGCTGAGGTGGTAATAAACACGCCCTTAGTTGCACGCTGCCCGGCTAAAGCCCCGTAAAAGCCCTGAATTTCTGGCCGACCAACACTGCTTTGCCAACGTTTAGCCTGCACATATACTTTCTCCAAGCCTAATTTATCTAACGAGATCACACCATCAATACCACCATCACCTGAGCCACCTACTCGCTGCAAGTCGTTACGGTTTGCACCATATCCCATCTTATGTAGCAAGTCTAAAACGATGGTTTCAAAGTAAGTCGGGCTTACCTTAGCAAGCGTTTCCAATAGATCAGCGGCTACGCTTTCACGCATTTCTTTTACGGCCGACCCTAAACGCTCTTCGGGGCTTGACGTTTCCGCTGCACTATCGTTTTTAATTGGAGTAATGATTGGTTCAGTGGTTGAGGTCGCTTCTTTTAACCGCACGTCCATATAACCAAAAGCGAGATCGGCAACTAGCCCCTGCGATAACGGACCAACGTTACTGGCAGCAAATATTTTGCCCTCATCGGTTAAACACCAAAAACCTCGCTTGGCTGAACTAGACAACCCTGCTCGCTTTAAGCGGTCATGCGCCCAGCCTATCCGGTTTTTGTAAACCTGCTGTGCATGGCTGGGTAACAGCTCTGCCCGCTCTTCGTCTGTTAGCTGCATTGCATCAGCTGCAGCCTCGTAAACCTCACGAGCTAAAGCACCATCGGGACGAGTGGCTAAAAAACGAAGTACGGGCTCAATAAATTGATCATATGTTGGTATCGCCATTTCTAAGTTCCTTTTTATTCCCAAGGTGCCACGTAAATATCGAAGTAGCTTTGAACCTTCGTGGGTTTAATCCCCACACTTTCAAGAAACAGTTGCTGACCTGGCGCAAGTGGCTTGTCGTGTAAATAGAATGCTTCGCGTTTATTTTCTGGAAATTTTTTGAAAAATTTTGCTCGTTCTATCAGTAGCCAGCGCAAGAACACTTCAGTGACTTCCAAACTCAAGCCAAAGATAAATAAGTCATTCTGGAAAATCGCATTTAACCAGGTATGTCGGCCAGGCCATTTGCTAAGTTCAGCTTTATAGAACAATCTGTTACCGGATTTGTGTAACATTGGCCGAGCGCGCTCAACTGACCCCATGTAGTGCGACAAGCCCAATCGAATACTACGTTTGTAATGCTGCATACCATTGATATGCCAGATAGCGAATTCGTTGGAGGTATCACTAATCGGTTTATCTGCGTAGTAATTACTCCACGGGTAAAAATCGGTAAATCTTAGAGCTTTTAACCGATGCAGTTTAAGGCCAAGCGCATCTGATAAAGTATTTTCAAAATTAGTCGTCAGGATTGGGCATTGATTGTCCATTGCCCATCGGACAATATTGCGATGATGATCTTTGGCCTGCCAATGCGCCATTCCCTCACAGAACTCTGCTTGCAGGCTTTTATTTGAACTCGCCACTTTTAAGTCGAGTACGTCATAGAATTCTGTTAACGAAATTCCTTCCATGGCTTCTTGTTTGACATCACCAATCCTATTTCGCCACAGCTGCAGCAGTAGCTGCAGCCAATTGTTAGCACCATCGGCTGCGTTATACAGATTAACGCCATTGCCGATAATCAGCGCCGGTTTAACTCCTGGCTTTCGTAAAAGTGCTTTGAAATCCATATCCATTTTTAATTTTCCGTTTTGACTTCGACCACTGAGCTTTTGCTGGCTATCTATTAGGGCAGCTCATGCTTTTGCTTTGGTCTTTTTAGATAACGTTGCCCGCTCTGCCTTTATCCGCGCCAATAATGCCTCGGCGCTATTTTCGCAACTTATAAGCTCAGGGTTAGCCGCACGCCATCGGCTGTCAGTTCACCGCGAAAGGCTTTAGCGAGGATGGATTGGGTTAGGTTATTTACCCAGATAAGCGCTGCTTGGGCGGCTTGCTCAATGCGGTCTGCAAAGGCTTGTTCTGTACTTTGCACCAGCTGTAAGAACAGCGGATCGTAATCGCTTAAAAAAGCAAAGTTAGAATGGTTAGCGCCCAAAGCTGGCTGCGTCATAATCCCTCGTCGCAAGCTGATGATTTATCGTTAAATAAGAACATAAGTTTGTACCACTAGTGACAACTTATGGCAACTTATCCAAAGCAAACTTAATACCCGAGCAGGCTTTTTTTGTATCTGCAACAGCCCCTCTGTACACTAGCGCTATAACCCATCAATACGAACAGCTGATATGAGCAATTTTACCGTACAACACAGCCTTGCCGATTTAGGTGCGCCTTTTTCTGAGCCTTGTAACCCTACCCCGGTAGCTGCACCGCAGTGGCTGGCGTTTAATGCTGAACTGGCCGCAGAGCTTTGCTTACCACAGCAGTATTGGCACTCAGATGACGGCCTGGCGGTGTTTAGCGGCAATACCGTGCCGGATTGGGCCAGCCCGCTGGCACATGCTTATGCCGGCCATCAGTTTGGCCATTTTGTACCGCAGCTCGGCGATGGCCGGGCGTTGCTGCTGGCTGAAGTGTTAAGTGCCGATAACCAGCGTTTTGATATTCAGCTGAAAGGCGCCGGGCAAACACCGTTTTCGCGCCGTGGCGATGGCCGTGCACCACTGGGGCCGGTACTGCGGGAATATTTAGTCAGTGAGGCCATGCATGCGTTGGGTGTGCCCACTACCCGCGCGCTGGCTGCGGTATTAACCGGCGATTGGGTACAGCGCGAAACCGCAGAGCCGGGCGCAATACTTACCCGGGTGGCTAGCAGCCATATTCGTATTGGCAGTTTTCAGTATCTGGCAGCCAGAGGCGATCATGCCCAGCTGAAAACCTTTGCCGACTATGTGATTAACCGCCACTACCCGGAGTGCGCCAGCGAGGCTAATCCTTATCTGGCGCTGCTTGCAGCTGTGGTTGCTGCACAGGCAAAACTGATTGCCAAATGGATGAGCATGGGTTTTATTCATGGCGTAATGAATACCGATAATATGAGCATTGCCGGTGAAACTATCGATTATGGCCCCTGCGCTTTTATGGACAGCTTTAACCCGGCGCAGGTATACAGCTTTATTGATACGCAAGGCCGTTATGCATGGGGCAATCAGCCACGTATTGCCAGCTGGAATCTGGCTCGTTTTGCTGAAACCCTGCTGCCGCTGCTGACTGAACAACCAGAGCAGGCTGTAGAGCTTGCCACAGCGGTGTTGCAGGATTTTAACGGGCTAAATGAAGCAGAGTTTTTACACCTAATGGCGGCGAAAATCGGTATTGTTACTGCAACCGATACCGACGAAGTGTTAATCCGCGATTTGCTTAACCTGATGAGCGCAAATAATGCCGATTTTAGCCAGAGCTTTCGCTTGCTTAGCCACTCGGTAAGCGATATTAACGCCGGTGCGGCAGTGTTATTTGCAGACAAACAAGGCTGGACGAGCTGGGCAAAAAAATGGCAACAACGCCTTGCTACGCAAGGTATTGCGCTGATAAAGGTAAGCCAGCAAATGGATAACACCAACCCTGCACTGATTGCGCGTAACCATTTAGTTGCAGAAGCGATTAAGCAAGCCACAGAGCAAGCCGATTTAACACTGTTTAACCGCCTGCAGCAAGCGCTGGCTAAGCCTTACACGTTATCAGACGCTAACGCTGATTTTGCCCTGCCACCGCAGCCACAACAGCTTGTTAAGAATACTTTTTGCGGCACCTGATTATAACTTATGCCATCTGAGACAGGCAGATGGCGGTTAAATTCGGTACTATAGCCACCTTATTTTGTAACACAGAGCCAGCTCCTTGCCAGACATCACCCTCAGTTTTGCCTTATCTCAATGTTTAGCTGCGATGGCCTTTATTAGTGGCATTGTGGCGTTTCAGCGCTATGACAGAGCCAGTATGCTGAAATTCTGGTTTGTTTCGGCCCTGCTCAATGCCAGCCACTTCGCCGTGTTAGGCCAGTATGAAGCAGCATGCTTTGTTGGCTTAACTGCGGTGCGTTTTCTGGTGGCAGCGCTAAGCCCACGCCAGCGCTGGATGTATTGTTTTTTGGCGTTATCCACCTTGCTGATTGTAGTTAGCTATACCAGCCCGGTTAACTTGTTACCTTACTTAGCAGCTGTGGTGGGTACTATCGGCAGTTTCCAGAAAAACGTGATGCTGGTACGGGCACTTATGGCCGTTGGTGCTACGTCCTGGGTTGTGCATAATCTGTTGGTGGGTTCACCGGTGGCGGTATTAATGGAACTGGCATTTTTAAGCAGTAATCTGGTGGGGTATATCAGAAGCCGCAGGCAAAGCTTACCTGCGGCAGATCATTAAGAGGCAACAGATTATTAATCTGAATATTTTAACGCACTGCGCCACTGTGCGCCGGGGCCAGTAATACGGCATTGGCCAGCGCAATATGCAGGCCGTTTACATAAGCGCGGTAGTTAGGCTCCTGCGTAAAGCTTATTACCATGCCATTCCCCTGTGGTGCCCACATTAACAGTGGCTTATGCGCTATCTGCTGCTGATTATCCTGCCAGACAAAACCACTGGCTTTTACCTCATCAGCTGCAGCAAACTTCAGCAGGTTACGACCATGATTGATGGCCAGCGGTTGATAAATTTCATTACCAACGTACACCGTATTCACGCTGGCCGGTAAGCCTGCCGTTAACCAGTGCGACTGATCCACTTCTGCTTTTGCCAGAAAACCCGGCACCCAGTCCGGCCGTGCCTGCTTGGCTTTCACCATTTGCTGATACTGCTCAGTATTGAGTACTGTGCCGGCAACCTGTTCTTTGTCGTTGGCATCAGCGGCGGGTTCATCGCCGGCTTTGTATTCCCGTTTACTGGCCAGCATTGGCGCTTCACCGCTTAATACAAAGTTAGTTGCGTTACCTAACGTAATTAATACGCCGCCGCGCTCTGTCCAGTGGCGGATATTGTTATAACCGGCTTCACCCAGTGCCTGCTGGTAACTGCCACCGGCACTCGCTGGCAATACCAATACCTGATAGCGGCTTAAATCTGCCTGCTTTAACTGCGCCGGCCGGATAGCCGTTACCGGTTGGCCAAGCTCACGCTCCAGCACAAAACGGACACTACCGGCACTTAAACTGCTGGCGGGTTCATCCCACAACATGGCTACTTTTACCGGTTGCAGCGCTACCATATTGGCAGAGCCGGCATTAGGGCCTTCGGTATGCCAGCTGCTGTCTACACCTTGCAGCACAGCACCGCTTTGCATCGCCAGCTTTTCAAGCGTTTGATTAAGCTCGGCATTATTATCTGCTCTGGCAATAATTAAACTACCGGACGGGTAACGCGTACCGTTTTGATGGGTAAAAGGCAAGTCACTGCTGCGCATCACCACACCGGCTTTTAACGCTTCGGCGGCAAACCGGGCAGCATCCATGCCGTCCCAGGGCAGAATAAAGCCATAGGTCGCATCGGGTCGTGTCAGGCTACCGGGTAAAATACGTTGGTCTGTTACTGTTACACCTTCGACTTTTACACTGGCGCGGCATTCGTTCATCTCCAGATTAAACATCAGTGGCAATGACCAGGCTGTTACGTCATATATTTGATCAGGTAGGTTGTTCGCCCGCAATGCTTCCTGCTGCTTAATAAATGGTTGGTCCATCGGTACGTCGGTATCCAGCAAGGTACGCAGTAAATGATAGGTGCTCTGGGCACTGTCAATAACATAAGCACCGCTTTGGTAATCGGTACCACAAGCACTAAATGCTTTTGTTGCCTGAGTAACTTTGATGCCCTGCTCTGTTAATAATGCGGTTAAACGCTGATGCCCGGCTTTATCGCGGCTGGCCGGAAAAATATAGCTGCGGGTTTTGGCTTTGCTGCCTTGTGCCACGGCATCTTTACGGTACTGATAAAACCGCTGCAGCAAGGGTTTGGCGCGCTGGCTGGCGGTTTCCAGTGTAGCCATAAAGGCAACAAAGTTACGCTGAATACCATCGGCAAAGGTGACTACAGTGCCGTCGCTGCGGCGATAGTGATGGCCGCGGGCAGAAGCCATTTCATAGGTCATGGCAATGCTGCCCTGATACAACGGCCAGCTGGCACCGTAGCCCGGATAAAATGCATCAAAAATTTCGCGGGTAAAATAGTGGTAGCCAAAGCGGTCAAACCATTTGGCATTGTTTTGCCCCACCCAGCTCAATACTTCACGCTGTGCCTGCTGAATATGCGGGTTGTAAGGCTCAGCTTCCGGGCTGAAGTAGTATGTCATGTCGCCGCCCATTTCATGCGAATCCACGTACAACAGCGGATAAGTATTTTGCAGCGCTTTAACACGGCCACGGTTTTCCGGCTGGGTTAAGCTTATCCAGTCGCGGTTCATATCAAACAGATAATGGTTGCTGCGGCCATTGGGCCAGGGCTCGTTTTGCTCAGCTGATAAGCGATCGTCTGAATGCTCCATACCGGCAGTAGCATAATAGCGGCTGACAAAACGATGATGGCCATCCGGGTTTTGCAGTGGGTCAATATACACCAGCGTATTAGAGAGAATATTGCGGGTAAACTCACTTTGGTCGGCCAGTAAATGCCAGGCCAGCGCCATTGAGGACTCTGCCGGGCTTAATTCATTACCGTGCAGGGTATTGGCAATCCATACCGATGCCGGTTGTTGTTCAATCATGGCTTTGGCGTCTGCCTCGCTGGTATTAAACGGATCTGCCAGTTTGCGCATATTCTGTTCAAGCTGATCTAAGCGGGCAATATTCTGCTCTGAGCCTATAACCACGTAAAACAGCTGCCTTCCCTGCCAGCTTTCACCGTAAGGCACCAGCTTTAGCTGTTGCGGGTATTGCGCCGCCAGGGTAGTAAAATACTGCCGGATTGCCGCCGGCTCGGAGATACGGCTACCCAGTTTATAACCCAGCACTTGCTGGGTATCGGGTACGCTGGCGTTGTATTGGCTGCCGGGAAATTCCGGCAATGCTGAAGCTGCAAAGCTACTGCCCAAAGCCGCAACAATGGTACTGAGAATAAATGTCCGATGGATGTTACTGCGCATGTTGCTCCCATGATTTTTGTATATTGTTATAGCGGCAAACTACCTTGGCTACGCCAGCTTGGCAATGTACTGACAACAGTGCTGCGACTAAACACCGATTTTTACCGCCGATTTGATCAACACCGGCTATTTCGCCTAGGCGTAATTATCGTTATGATCGGCGTATGCCTATGCCCGTCCCCCGTATTCAGCGTCAGTACTACCGTAATGGCCCGCCACATCGCGGCGGTGCCGACGTCAGCTTTGCCGATTTGGTAAAAATATTTGGTTTTAACAGTATTCATATTGGCCGCTGGGTAAATGCCGAAGAGCTGCAACTGGCAGCCAATTTATTCTTCGATGCCTTTTGCGATTTACAACAATTGCTGCAGGTACCGCCAGAGGTCATATCATTAAATGGCAGCTTAGCGCTGACTTTTGGCATTGGTGGCCAGCCGGGTGTTTGTGCGCATTATCAACCGCAGGGCCGAATTCTTGCTTTAGCTAAAAACGCCGGTGGCGGCAGCCTGGCGCATGAATGGTTTCATGCCTTTGATCATTATATTGCCGGCAAAATGTTTGGCAAAACAGCTACGCGTAACCAATTTGCCAGTTCAGCATGGCTGCAAAGCCGGCCTGTAATTTCGCATTATCTCAATGAGTTACTAAGCTCAGCTTACCAAATATTATTCTTATCGGCTGACGGTGAAAATGAAAGCACATTTTTTGCCCATTGCCGGCAACTGGACGCCAGCCGCAACCGCCTGTATCTGGCGATGCCGGAAGAAATGGCGGCACGGGCCTTTGAAAAAGTGCTGCAAATGCAAAGCCTGAAAAACAGTTTTCTGGTGTCGGGTACGCTAAAAAGTAAAGCCGCCGAAATGGGTGTATATCCTGACGATGCGCTTAGCACTGAACTTGCCGGCTTATGGCTACAATACTTTCGGCTGTTGGGGCAAGGGCTGCAGTATAAAACCCGCAGTAAAAATACGCTGGTGGACGGGTGATTATTATCTTAGCCCTGCAGCGGGCTAAGGCCGGGAGAAGCAGTAATAATCACCCGTGGTTAACTTAGTTAATAAAACCGTCGGCCATTAAAAAATGGCCCGTACGCTTAGTGCATAACGACGGTCAGTGGTAAAGCTTAATGCATCAGTTCTGTCACCGGCCTGGTTCATCTGATACTGAGTTTTGGTTTCAGTTCTCAGCAAGTTACTGCCTTCAATACCAATTTTCCAGTTATCGTTAATGCTGTAGTACAGGCTGGCGTCCATCATGCCTGATGCCTTGGCATAGGCGGGTGCATATTCTTCAGATTCACGTAGCGTCAGCAGATACTCAGAGCGCCAGGTATAAGCCAGACGAAATGAAATATCGTTGTATTCATACATACCAACAATATTCATATTCTGATCGGAATAGCCTTGCAGTGGTAAGCCGCTAAATACACGGAAGGTATTACGGTTGTCTGCTATGCGGTTACCATTTTCATCAAAGCCTAAAGTTCCTTCTGATACTTCGTTAGGATCTTCCAGGCCACTTTGATCAATATAGGTATAGTTAAACTGCAAACCTAAACCGCTCCATGCACCGGGTAACATGTCATAGAACTGCGAGTATGAAAACTCAACGCCTCGAATAGAGCCAGAGCCGGTATTTGCCGGGCCATAAGCCGAAACGTCATATGTCTCGCCGTTGTATTCAACATCCAGGTCAAACTGCCGGTTACGGATAATGTTATCCAGCTTTTTGTGAAAGATACCCAGATTCAAAAATCCGGCCGGTGCAAAATACCACTCCGCCGTTAAATCCAGATTGACTGACTCTTCCGGCTCCAGATAAGGGTTGCCCGCCAAAGCTGTCACTTCTATATCATCCAGCCCCACTACAGGGTTATTCACTTCATCCTGATCTTGTCCCGGGGTTTGCAGGCGGCGGGTGTAGTCTAAATCGAGCAGGCTGATATTACGGGCATCTACCAGGCTTGGGTAATACAAGCCTTTTGATGCACCAAACCGTACGACTACCTCATCGGTAACACCAAAGTTCAGGTTCAGACTGGGCAGCACTGTGCTGTAATCGGTGCCATCTACGGTGCTCAGTTGAGACTCGCCGGAGGCAAGGTCGTAATAACGTTGGTACTCGGGTTGTTGCATCACGTCATTTAGCGAGGTGCCAGGCTCGCCGCGTTTGCTGGTTAATGGCTGCACAAAGGCACCGGTAGATTGCAGTTTGTAATTTACATAACGCAAACCAATATTGCCTTTTAGCGGTATGTCCAAATCAATCAGTTCGAAATCACCGCGTAAATAAAACTCGGTACGCTTTTCATTAGACGAACTGATGTTATGCGCAGCAAATGGCCCTTCAACACGGTTAGGTTTATCGGCATAAGGCACATAGGTACCGGTACAAACGCCGTCATTGGCCGCGCTTAGCGTAGCGTTGTGCCAACCTTCCTGACAGCCCTGGCGTAATGAGTCAGCATAGTTTTTCACCAGATCCATCCGCGGAAACAGGAAGTTATTTACATTACCGACCAGCACATCGCCGTTATAATAATCTGAGAAATCAACCCGCTCAAACAATTCAGGCCGGTTCACCGCTGCGGCTGCATTACGATCATTCATATCCCAGGGGGTACCAATAGCAGACCAGCCCTCGTACGCCGTATCGCGCACGGTTAAGTCTTTATCGGTGTAATAAGCCCCGGTTTTAATAACGGTAAAAATACCATCCAGCTCATAACTGAGATCAAATTTAAAGCTGTTCGCTTTAGCGGTGTTGTGTTCTTCCTGCTCCATACCACTACCCAAAAATAGATTCGGCACCGGCCCGTTCCAATCCTCATTCGGCGACCAGCCCGGAGTCAGAATATTGTCACTGAGAAACTCAACAGTCGGGCGCGAACCCCGCATATCCAGGAAGTACGGTGATACCACATGCACATGGTTACCGCGGGTCTGGCCTGACATACTGTAGTTGTGTACCACCTTCTCAGAATCTATGCGCTGATAATCAAAACTCAGCGCTAAGCGGTCCGTTGGTTTTAACTTAAGGTTAAATGAGGTGTCTTCAACGGTGTTTTCGTTGTAGTTCCAGCGGCTACGATAGAAAAACGGCGTTTCAGGGCTAACGCCCAGCGCAACGCCGGAGGTGACATAGCCGTTCTCAGTTGTTAAAGGGTAACCATTTGCGGCATCGTCCTGCCAATTTTGCGACGAGCCCATATAACTTCTGAAACCTTGCGCCGCCTGGCCTATTTGCCGTTCATCCCACTCTAATGAGGCTCTGGAATTAATGTGTTCCAGGGTAGCCACTATGGTGTTATCGGTATTGGCCCACTGCAATGACGTGGTAAAGCCGGTACGCTTACGATCATTTTCGGCTGTGCTCATATGTATTGCTACCGGTACATGCCAGACACTGTCGGCAGGCTGCCCCGGCAGTGCCGGGCCATCTACCGGCGAATCCGGGTCAACACCGGTAATACCGCCCCACTCATCAGTGGTTGGAATAAACGAATCGCCGCGGGAATGGAAATTACCCAAACCAATACCATCGCCGCGCGATTTATATTCTGATTGTGAACCGGCAATCAGGAAGCCAAATTTACCGGCTTTGGTTTCCCAGCTATCAGAAAACAGCGCAGAAAACGAAGGTGTCACCTCTTCACGAAAGTCGCCGTAATTTGCTTTGGCATTAACAGATAGCAACTGTTTATCAGAATCAAACGGCTTGCGGGTGATCAGGTTAACCGTACCGGCAATACCCCCGGAGATCAGATCCGCAGTCTGGTTCTTTATTACTTCTACTGAGCCGAGCAATTCTGCCGGGAAGTCTTCATAGCTCAGACCGCCCCACGGATTAGCGCTAAATGCACCACGACCATTCACTTCAGATCTCACCCGATCCAGCCCGCGCACCAGTACACCGGTACCTTCATCGGCGTAGTGTTTTGGGTCATCAGAAGAGGCAAAGCGTTCAATCGTAACACCAGGCACACGTTGTAAAGCTTCAGTAACCGATTTATCCGGCAAGGCGCCGATATCACTGGCAGTGATAACGTCTTTAACGGTATCAGCATAACGCTTCAGGTTTTGGGCGTTATTAAGGCTGCTACGCATGCCTTTTACTTCAATAACCTCTACCGGCTCAGTTGCCTCTGTCGCAATGACACCGCTGTCATTTTCCGGCAAAGCCTGTGCGGCAAGCCAGCATGGGCTCATACCCAGCAATGCCGCGGTAATAGCCAGGCTTAATCGGTTCTTTTTGCTACTATACTTGTAATTATCGCTCAGTAATTCAGACATAGTTTAAGTCTCTTCTGTTCTTGTTGTAATCCATGCAACCTGTCAACCGCATTAGCGCCGACAAAGCCGTGATGCACTTACCTTGCTCTTCCTGTTGTAAGCCGTCATAACTACCAAATATGTCAGGCTGTGATGTTACTTTGTACCACGAAGATTAAAAAGTAAACATAATTCGATGAAAAAACTACCTTATATAGCATTGAATTCTAGACAAGCTCTTCTTTATTGCTTATTAATATGTTACCAAGTAACAATAAAGTGATCTGTGTTATGCGTTTAATCAGTTGTTATGCCCTGCTGCTAAGCAGTCTGCTGTTGTTTGCTAAGAATAGCCTTGCTGCAGCGGCGTTATTGCCATATCCAGCCGCTATTGAGCAAACTGAAGCTTACTTTGACCTGAAGCTCGGGCTAACAATAAAAGTGCCCGCTGATAACCCGCTGCTACAAGCGGCAGCCGGGCGTTTTACCGCACGTTTAGGCCAAAGAGCAGGCTTTGACATCCCGCTTTTTGCATCTCAGCCAGTTTTGTTAAAACTTACCGGCCAACCCGCTGCAACTGGTGCAGTCCCTTTGCCGGATATGACAGAGCAGTATCATCTGCGTGTCACTAAAACTGAGATTATCCTCAGTGCAGCAGCTGAAACCGGCATTCTGCGTGGCCTGGAAACGCTGTTGCAACTTGCTGACAATGGCAAAATTGCCGCAGTTAACATTAAAGACCAGCCACGTTTTAGCTGGCGCGGCCTGTTACTGGACCCGGCCCGGCGTTTTTTACCTCTGCCGGTGTTAAAGCGGCAGATAGATATTATGGCAGCAACCAAACTTAATGTTCTGCACCTGCATTTAACCGACGATCAGGGCTGGCGCTTTGAATCAAAACACTTCCCTAAACTACAACAAATTGGCGGCGCTGATGGCTTTTATACTCAGGCTGAGCTTAAGCAACTGGTAACTTATGCAGCAGAGCGCGGCATCCGGGTGGTACCGGAAATCGACTTACCCGGCCACACTACTGCACTTGGGGCTGCCTATCCAGAATTTATGAGCCAACCTGGCCCCGCAACGCCAGAGCAGCATTGGGGTGTGCATCCGGCAGTGCTGGACCCGACAAATAAGCAACTTTATCCGTTTTTGCGCCAGTTACTGGCTGAAGTCGCCGATGTATTTCCCGATCCTTATCTGCATATTGGTGGTGATGAGGTGCTAAGCGAGCACTGGCTGGCTACGCCGCATATTGTGACCTTTATGCAGCAACAGCAGCTTGATGATGCGCCAGCGCTTCAGGCTTATTTCAACCGCCGTTTACAGCAGATTTTGCAGCAACTTGGCCGCAATATGATTGGCTGGGATGAAGTGCTGGACAGCAACGTACCAAACTCCGTGCTGATACAGTCCTGGCGTGGCACCGAATCTTTGTATCAAGCTGCAGCCGCCGGACATAAAGCGATTTTATCAACCGGCTATTATCTTGATCAGCCCCAATTTGCCGGTTATCACTACCGTAATGATCCGCTAGCGCAAGCAACAGCAGCACCAGATCTGAGCCAGTTACAACAATGGTCTGCCTGGCAGTTTAGCTTCGACCGGCTGCGCGGCAATGCTATTTCCGGTAAATTACTGCTGCTTAGCTTTAATGATGGCACTGTTAAAGGGGCAATTGAATTTAGCGGGCGCAAAGCGGTAATGCTTAATGATCTTGTTCTGAATGCCAATGCCGTCTCTTTCACTGTTGATAGCTGGATGGGGCCACTAAGTGCTCAGCTGCAGCTAGGCACAACGCTGTCGGGGCAGCTTGTCACCGGTAATGCGCCCTATCAGGTTAACGGCCAGGCTCTGGCATTACAGCAAAGCGCTGCAGCCGCTTTACCCTTTAGCCTGCAACTGCCAGATATTCGCGACACTATGCGCGCAAACGTTCTGGGCGGTGAAATTACCTTATGGGCCGAGCTGGTGACACCGGATAATATTGATATCCGGCTCTGGCCCAATGGCTTTGCTGTAGCTGAACGCTTATGGTCGAACGCCAGCATCCACGATGAAGCCAGCCTGCGCCAGCGCATGCAACGTATTACGCAGCAGTTAACGGCAGAAGGCAGCCTGCAGCATATACAGCAACAGCGTGCGGGCTTTACATTTTTAGCCGCTGATTATGCCGGCAGCCTTGAGCATCTGGCACAGGTACTGGAACCCGCACACTATTACCACCGGTTACACCAGAAATCAGCTGCCGGCCTTTACCATAAAGCGGCTGCGTTGGATCAGTTAGTAGATTTTCTGCCCGCTGAAAACCCGCAGCTGCAGCAGTTTTCGCAGATATTACAGCGCTGGCTGAAACAACAGGATGCTACAGATACCGCCTGGCTCACCCGGCAACTACAACAATGGCAGGCTGCAGCTGATACAGTTATAAAAGCTGCCGGTGCGCCACAACATACGCAGCTAAAGCCGTATATACCTGAGCTGCAGCAGATCAGTGCGCTGTGTCAGTCGGGGCTGTTACTGCTTAACAGTATCAGCTCACAAACACCGTTAGAGAACGTTGAACGACAGCAAATAGCCCGGCAACTGCAACAGGCTGGCGCTATTTCGCAGGAAATGATTATTGCCCTGCACCGCCCGTTGCAGCAGTTGTTTGACTATGCCCCGCACAGCCACGTTTGGGTACCGGCAAACACCTTTAGTGCAGCGGCTGAAGGCCCGGCAGTTGATAGCCTCGGTAACCTTTATGCGGTTAACTTTGGCTACGACAGCGCTATTAATAACGGTGCGATTAATGGCGGAACCATTGGCAAAGTGACACCAGACGGCCAAGCAAGCTTATATTTAACCCTGCCACAGGGCAGCACGGGTAACGGTATCGTGTTTGGCCCAAGTGGTAGCTTATATAGCGGAGCCATGTTTATCGCCGATTACACCGGCCACAATATTCTGCGTTACGCACAAGGTAAGCTGGAGGTATATGCGCACAATAAAGCCATGCATCAGCCTAATGATCTGGCCATTATGCAAAGCGGCGTTATCTTTGCCAGCGATCCAGACTGGGCTAATAGCAGCGGGCAGCTTTGGCGCATAGATACTGACGGCTCCAGCCAGTTGCTGTACAGCAATATGGGCACAACCAACGGTATTGCCGTAAGCCCCGATCAGCAATTTTTATATGTTAATGAAAGCGTGCAGCGCAAAGTATGGCGTTTTCGCATCAATGCCGATAACTCGCTGAGCAATAAACAACTGTTTGCCCAATTCAGTGATTTTGGCCTTGATGGTATGCGTTTTGACAGCAAAGGCAGTTTGTATATTGCCCGCTACGGTAAAGGTACAGTGGTAAAGCTGGATAACGAAGGCCGTATCCAGCAGGAGTACCGGCTGAACCATGCCCTGCCTACCAATGTCAGCCTGAGCCCGGATAACAGCGCACTCTATGTCACGATACAGCAGTGCGGCTGTATTGAGCGGATACAGCTATAGCTTAGTAAATATGAGCCTAGTCAAACGGCTGCTCTGTAATTGGCCACAGTGGCCGGCTTAGTTTGCGATAGCCATTACGCTTAGGATCGCTGGGGTATGGGGCGCCGGCATCAACATACAAAATTTGCGCGGCCAGCGGTGCAAAGCCCTGATAAAAATGATTGGTGGATTTTACCAGCAGCAAGCTGCACTGCTGCGGCACAATGCCTAAGGCTTGGAATAAACTCGGGTCAAACGACTGGCAGCGGTTACTGTTTAAAATGACCTCAATACCATCGAAGGTAATTAAAGCACAATCGCCCATAGGCACACTGCTGTCCGCAAACTGCTGCTGTGCATTCGCCTTTAGCCTGACAACCTTAACCTCTTTGTCTATTGGCGCTCCGGCTGTGGCACAGCTTTTACCACCAAAACGCAGGCTTATTACTGCGCCCTCTCCTGCGGCAAAACACAGCTTTACGGCCATAGGGTCCCAAATGGTGCCTACCGCAACCCCTGTCAGGCCGCGTGCGATGATCTGCTGCAATATCAGGGTGCCGTCTCCGGCAACCCCACCGCCCGGGTTGTCCCAGACATCTGCCAGCACGGTGGTACCCTCGCTGCATTGCTGGGCTAAATCCAGGGCTGCGTCAATACCATGAAACTCTGGCAAGGTTTTACCGCGAAATGAAAACAGCTCCAGGCCAAGCTGACGCGCCAGTTGCTGACCAAGTTGTGGCTGGTTATCGGTGATCACCAGTAAGCGCGAGCCCATATCCGGCACATCACCCGCCATAAAGCCATGGATCACCGACACAGACAACACGCCTGGCTGTTGCTCTATCTGCCGTACCTTAGCGATAAAAGATTTCATCGGTTCATGGCTGGTTGGCAACACATCTATCATCCGACAGTCAAAACTGCTCATGCAGGGTGTTATCTGCCGCTGCACTGCGGCGACAGCAAGTTGTACCAGCTCACGCGCGCACTGCATAAAATCAAGATGTGGAAACTCTTTGAATGCAATCAACAAATTAGCGGCCTGCAGCCGTTCTGGCGTTAAATGGCTATGCGGATCCAACGTAGCACCAATAATCACTTCCGGCCCGGTAATAGCACGGACATGTTGCAGTAAATCCCCTTCGCAATCGTCATATCCCTGTGCCACCATAGCGCCGTGTAACCCCAGCAACACCGCCTGCACCGGCATCGCCTCGCGCAGTTGCAGCAATATTTCATCCCGCAGCAGCTCGTACGACTGGCGGTTAAGTAAACCGCCTGGTTCTGCCCAGGCACAGCTGCCCTCTATTATTTCAATACCGGTATGTGCCTGAGCATATTCACGACAGGCGATTAACGGCGCACTGCAAAGCGTAGGTGTGGCCGGATGCTGGCCTGGCGCAGCATAAAAACTCTGATAAAAGCTGTGCACATCGGTGTACATTGGAGAGAAAGTATTGGTTTCAGTGGCTAGAGACGCCGTAAAAATACGCATAATTCCTCGATGATTTATTGCCGCTCAGGCAGCGATTCCTGTGGGAGTGTTTCAGTGACAGCTTGATGTTCTTCACGTTGCGCACTGATAAGTTTCAGCGCCTCTGCCCGGCTGATACGGCACCGGGGTGTCAGCAGGCTTACAGCTATGGCTGCCGACATGGCACAGCCGACGGCCGGTAAACAGGGGTTGCCCCAGTAAGCCAGCCATTCTGACTGGCTCATCAACAGCAAAGACGTGATAACAGCCCCCAGCATAGCGGCTAAGGCCCCTTGCCAGTTAAGCCTCGGCCAGAACCGGCCCAACAAGGCAATCACAAACATGCCAGACATCAGCGTCGCAATCATATTGCTGATATAACGGATCAGATCATCTGACAGCAAAGCCAATAGCAAGGCGGCGCCAGACACCAGCAGCACCGATAAACGGGCATATAAAATGGCTTTATCCGGCGGCGGCATAGCGCCGGTGATTGCCTGATAAAAATCGCGGATCAGCACCGATACTGCCGCGATAGCATCAGAGCTGGCCGACGACAGCGTGGCAGAAAGCCCGGCAAGCAGCACCAGCATCGCCAGGGACGCCGGTAATACCAGCACGGCTACAGTAGTAAAAGCAAACTGATGGTTTTCAAGTTGTGGTGCCAGTGAAAACGCAGCTATACCAATCACTGCCGGCAGTGCGGCAAAAACCAGATACAGTACACCGGAGAAAATAAAAGATCGCCGCACAGTGCTAATACTGCGTGCAGCATAGATGCGCTGACGAAATGAAGGTGTTGCCAGCACCCCCACAGTAACAACAGCGGCCAGTGAAATTGCCGGCAAAAGCGGCAACTGCTGCATCATGCCCAGTTGCCGGGCCGAGGTAACAGCTGTACCCAGCGCCATAACACCACCTGCAGCCTGCACAGCGGCATAGCTCATCAGCAAAAAGCCGGCAAATAATATCAATGCCATCAGGCTGTCTGTCCACACCACCGCGCGGTAACCGCCGATCATTACATACAAGGTAAATGCCATGGCAATTAACAGCTTGCTGTAAAAAAGCTCCAGCCCGGTAGCCCAGGACAAATACAGCGCACCACCAATAATATGTGCGCCCATCCAGCCCAGTGACGCCAGAAAGATCATTACCGCACTGCAGTGTTTAACCCAAAAATTAGCCCCGGCGTAATAACTCAGCTCTTCACTCATGGTCATAAAACGCATACGTCTGAGTGGAGCAAATAACCAGGCCGTCAGTAAAATACCAACCGCACCGCCGATACCATACAACATACCGCCCCAGCCATGCTGGTAGGCATAGCCTACCGCCCCCATACTGGTGCCGGTACCAATCATAGTGGCTACAGTGGTGCCAAATGTCAGGCCACCAGACACATTGCGCCCGGCCAGCAAAAAGTCTTCGCTGCTATGCTGTTTGCGTGATACCAGATAACTTATTGCTATCATCAGCAACAGATACAGGCCAAACCCCAGCAAAAACAAGCTGCTGTTCATTTCAGGCTCTGTCAGCGCGATAGCATGTCAGATCAACTTCTACTTTGCAGTCAACCACCAAATCGGCCACCGCACAGATCCGTGCCGGTGGCGCCTCGCTGAACACCCGGCGAAATACCTGATTAAAACTGCTGAAATAACGCGCATCAGTAAGGTACACCTTTACATGCACGACATCACAAAGGCTGTAACCCGCCAGTTGCATAATATCCAGGCAATTCTGCAGTGCCAGCTCAGATTGCTCGACAATGCCGCCCTCCACTACCTCGCCATTACGCATCGGTGTCTGCCCCGACACATACAACCAGCCTGCGGCTTCCACCGCTTTGGCAAACGGCAGTTTCTGCCCGCCGGTGCCGGTACTTTCATCAACACCATAACGCTTTATCGTCATTGCTAATTAATCTCCCAGGGGCTGACGGTCATCACCGCCGCGATGGCTGTCGAGTGATAGTTTTACCCGGCGCAATTTGTCACGCGATTTGCGTTTATTCAGCTTGGCCACTTCGGTTGCCAGCACATCAATAATGGCCAGCATGGCATAACGGGATGCGGAGGGTTTGTAGATAAAATCGGTTTCCGGTGCCTGCAAGCCCAGCACAATGTCTGCATTGGCGGCAAGTTGTGAACCAGGCTTGGTAATAGCAATAACTTTGGCGCCATACTGACGGGCAATAGCGGCTGAGTCGATAATCTCACCGGTGTTACCGGTTAACGAAATGGCCACTACTACATCTTGTGGTTCAACAGCCGCCGCTACCATTCGTGTTAATAAGCCATCCTGATAACTGCATACCGGCATACCGAAGCGGAACAAGCGGTATTGCAGCTCCTGTGAACCAATAGACGAGCCACCACCCATACCAATACAAAAGATCATCCGCGCATTTTGTAAATAGCTGACCGCCAGTTTTATATCGGCTTCTACCAATAACTTCCGGCTTAAGTCCAGCGTATTCTTAATGGCTTCATACACGCCCTGAATACCATCCAGATCGGGCGTTTCCTCCACAAAGCGCTGCCCTACCGCTAAGGATTGCGCCAGTTTAACTTTAAGCTGACGTACATCCTTGCAATCCACTGTGCGGGCAAAACGGGTGACCGTGGCCTGACTTACGCCAGCGCTTTCAGATAGCCTGGCAATGCTCATTTCACTGGCAGCTTTCACATTATCCAGTATTACCTGAGCCACCCGCTGCTCAGATTCACTCATTTCGACAAAGCGCTCTGAGATACGTGACAACACATCAATTTCATAACTCATCGTTTTATCCATTTGCTTATGGTGTTACTCAGTAACCTTTGCTAAAGTAACATTTCAACCTTATTTAAAGGTACTTTGTACCAAAGCAACATAAAAGTAAATATCAATATGGCTTTATTACAGTAATTTACCAACATTAAAGCGATATAAACATTAACAAGCCAAGAGCATAATGTTATGAAGTACCAAAATATACAGCAGAAATCTGCAAGCCCACTGGCTGGCCAACAGCAATTAAACTTGTTGCAACAGGATATCTGCCTACCTGCCGTTGTTCTGAAACACAGTGCGCTGCAACATAACCTGCACTGGATGCAGAACTTTGCCGATAGCAGCGAAGTACTACTGGCCCCGCATGGTAAAACCAGCATGACGCCCTGGCTATTTCAGCAGCAACTGGCCGCAGGGGCCTGGGGTATTACCGTGGCAACGTCTTATCAGGCGCAGGTAGCCGTGCAAGCAGGTGCCAGGCGACTGATCCTGGCCAATCAACTGGTAGGTAAAGCGAATATGGCAGTTATTGCCGCACTGCTTGCCAGCGGTAATGAGATTTATGTCTGTATCGACAATATTGATAACGCCAGCGCATTGTCAGCCTTTTTCAGCGCCGAAAACATATGCTTACCAGTGTTAATAGAGTTAGGCGTACCTGGCGGAAGATGCGGTTGCCGCACTAACCAGCAGGCTGTTGAACTGGCACAACAGCTGGCAACGTTGCCGGGGTTAAGCCTGGCAGGTGTAGAGTTTTATGAAGGGGTCATTAAAAGCACGGACACCGCACGCACTGTGCGCCAGTTTGTGCAACAGGCCGCGGCGCTGGCTAAAGCCCTGCTCAGACAACAACTGCTGCAATACCCCAGAGCGCTGATCAGCGGCGCCGGCTCGGTCTGGTATGACATAGTGGCGGCAGAGCTGAAAAAAGCCACCTTACCCGATACCATGCAGATAGTGCTGCGTCCGGGTTGCTATATCAGTCATGATCTTGGTATTTACCAGCAGGCACAACAACAGGTTTTGGCCCGCAGTAATACGGCCTGCCGTTTAGGTGAAAACTTACAAAACGCGCTTGAGCTGGCGGCTTATGTGCAATCGCTGCCAGAGCCGGGGCTGGCGGTGCTGGGGTTTGGTAAACGCGATGCCGCCTTTGACGCCGGCTTGCCCCAGGCCATTGCCATTTACCGTAATGGGCAATTGCTAAGCGATAAACTCAGCCAGTGTGAAACCACCAAAGTAATGGATCAACATGCCTTCTGGTGCTACGACAATACCGTTCAGCCTCAGGTTGGTGACATGGTATTGCTGGGTACTTCACACCCCTGCCTGACATTTGATAAATGGCGTAGCCTGTGGCTGGCAGACGATAACTACAACCTGCTGCAAAGCCTGGAAACCTGTTTTTGATTTTTAATTAAGCAGCATACCGGCGCTAAATACCGGCTCTGCCAGTTGCGCCGGGTTAAGCATGCATAATTGCCGGGCTTGTTCTTCACCCACCAGCTGACAACTGTGCTGGTATGCCTGCTGTAGTTTAGGCGGACGGCGTTTAACAGAGTGAGCATCGCTGGCAATAACATGGTACAGCCCCTGTTTTAGCCATTGCTGCGCTAAGGCTTTAACATCCTGCCCCATATCACCGTCAAGCGCTGCAGCGGTTAACTGAAACAGGCAACCAGCTTTGATAAAAGGCTGAATTTTATCCGGTGCGGCCAGCAAATCGCGGTTTCGCTCCGGGTGTGCCAGCATAACTGTAATATCGTGCCGTGCCAGCCATGCCAAAAGTTTATCGCTCCCTGCCGGAATATGGCTGTGCGGCAACTCCAGTAATAACACCTTATTGCCCTGATAACGGCCAATAAAAGGCATTTGTTGCTGTTCAATCAGTGGCAATATTTCTGCGCCGATCCTAACCTCAGCAGCAGCAGCCAGCGTTATGTCGATACCGGCCATCGTTGCTGCTTGTTGCAGCGCTGCTATGGCTTCGTTTATCGAGGCAGCACTGTTGTTATAACGTCCGGCATGCAGGTGCGGAGTCGCCAGCATATGGCTGATCCCCTGCTGCTGTGCCAGTTGCAGCAAAGCCAGCGCTTCGGCCATATCTTTGGCGCCGTCATCAACGCCGGGTAATATATGGTTATGCAGATCAAACATACAGCCTGCCGACAACGTGTTTATACGCCATAGTTGGCATAATAAGGCTCGGCTTTATTCATTTTCATCTGGTTTAACACTACACCATACACCCTTGCATGTGCCTGATGTAATTGTCCCAGCGTATGTTGCACCAGCGGAATGCGAGTATGATCCGCTTTAACTACCAGCACCACGGCATCAGCGTGCGGTGCTACCAGCAGCGGATCGCTAACCGCCTGCACCGGTGCGGTATCAATAATAATTTTGTCGTAGCGCCCTTTTAACTCAGCCAACAAGCTTTGCAAGCCATTACCAGCCAGTAGCTCCATTGGGTTTAACGGTATGGCGCCAGCTGGCATAACATCGACGCCTTCCTGTACATTTTTAACAATACATTCGTCCAGTGTTGCGGTGCGCGACAATATATTCGCCAAACCACTTTGATACAGTGGTAAATTAAACCGTGATCCCACTGAAGGCTTACGCAAATCGGCATCAATTAACAGCACCCGCTCCAGCGCAGC
Source organism: Rheinheimera sp. EpRS3 (assembly GCF_001513785.1). Classification (GTDB taxonomy): domain Bacteria; phylum Pseudomonadota; class Gammaproteobacteria; order Enterobacterales; family Alteromonadaceae; genus Alishewanella. The sequence goes on along the minus strand of NZ_LNQS01000007.1, from coordinate 286,159 downwards.
AAAGGCAAACGCCAGATTGATACTCACGGTGGTTTTACCTTCCTGCGGCTGCGACGAGGTAATTTCAATCACCTGTAAAGGTTTATCCAGTGCCATTAATGATAAGGCAGTACGGATATTGCGCACCGACTCACTGTAACGGCGTTGTTTCGGATCAAAATACGCCAGGCTGCGCTGTTGATCATTTTTCTTTTTATGGCCTTTAGGTAAGTAACCCAACGCACATTGGGCCAGAGCTTGCTCTACGTCTGCAGTATTTTTAATGGTGTCGTTAAACATATCCTGCAATAAAGCGATGATGGCGCCAAGCAATAACGTTGTAATAAAAGTTAGCATCACTATCAGCTTTTTATTCGGCTTAACCGGCTCTGACGGTAATACGGCACGGTCAGTAAAACGGGCGATAGGCGCGTCAAAATCTCCGGTTACTTCAGTTTCTTTTTGCCGGGCGAAAAAGCTGTCAAACAGCAGTTGATTGGTTTCTACTTCACGCTGTAACCGGCGATAATCTGATTCCACCGAGCCCAGGCTGGAGAATGCCGTTTTGGTGCGGCTAAATTGCTGCTCCAGCGAAGACAAACGCCTCGCAGCGCTTTGTGCTTCTTTCTCAATACCTTCAATCAGGCGGTTTATTTGTTGGCGCAGGCTGTTATTTACCGTTAGCAGTTCGGCTTGTACAGCAATCATTTTCGGGTGTTTAGGCCCGTATACCTTATTCAGCTCCGAATACTTACGCTCTACCGCCATAACCTCACGCTTAACGTTTTGTACCGACGGGTGCGAGGTGATCTCTGGCAGGCTTTCCAGGCCCGATACATCATGTTGGTCAAACTGACGCACCAGCGCTAAAAAGCCTTCAGCTTTGGCTTTTTTTGACCGCGCATCGGTCAGCTCTTCATTCAGCCGCTCCAGCTCGCGGGCATCCAGCGCAGTTACGCCTTCTACATCAACCAGATTATGTTGTGCACGAAACGTTTCAAGCCGGGTTTCTGATTGCTCTAAGCGCTCACGCAGCTCACCAATGCGGCCACCCAGCCAGCTACTGGCTTTTTGCGTAATACCTAATCTGGCATCAAGCTGGCTGGCAATATAAGCATCGCCGATAGCATTCGCCACAGCCTGTGCCAGGCGTGGATCAGACGACTGATAACTCAGATTAACCAATTGGGTTTTACGTACCGGATTAATCTGAATGCCGCGGCTAAACTTGTCCAGCCTGCGTTTATGCGTTAAAGCACTGCTGAGCTCACTGTCAACCGGAGCTGCTTTTGGCGGGCTTAACAGCGATTTAATGTAGGCTTTGGCTTTGTTACTCCACGACGGTTTGCCCTGCAGCACAGGATGCCCGGCCAGTGACAGCTCATCAAATACCCGTTCAGCTATAGAGCGTGATTTTAAGATTTCAAACTGCGTCAGGTAGTATTCCTGCTGCGCCGAGTTAAAGCCGTACACTTCTTCAATTTTTATCGCTCTGGCCTGCTGTGCCTCAATAAGCAAGGTGGCAGTAGAGCGGTATATTGGTGTCATATTTTGCGCAATGCTGGCGGCTAAAATTGCGCTACTAACCGCCAGTATTAATATACGCCATTTAAAGCGGCCAATTACGCCAAACAGCTTACTGACATCAACCAGTTGCTCACCGGATGCCAGCGGTTTTTCATTCGAATATACAGCCATAATCAGAAAAATCTCTGTTCGATAGTAATAGTATCACCCGCCAGAATGCGGCTGCTCAGGCTGCCGCTTTCGTGCTGGTTTTTGTTACCTTCACGTGAAATACGGATTTTTTCTCTGGATGCACGCTCTGTCATGCCGCCAGCCAGCGCAATGGCCTGGTTTACCGTCATTCCCGGCTGGTATGGATAGGCGCCGGGCTGTTTTACTTCACCGTGAATATAAAACGGCCGGTACTCCACCATGCCAACAAACACATTAGGTTCAACCAGGTAATCGCCTTTGAGGCCCTGATAAATTAACGTTTCAACCTGTTTGATGCTTTTTCCGCTTAGCTGCAACTTACCCAGAAACGGATAGTTTATTGTGCCGCTGTCGGTTAACCGGGTTTCCAGCTCCAGATCATCCTGCCCATACACTTTAATGACGACGAGATCACCAGGCCCCAGCACGTATTGCTCTTGCGCACTTAACGGCCAGCCAATAAACAAACACAGTAGTACCGCGGCAATAACACGATTTGACATCTTTATCCTCATAACGCGAGCTGCACAGCGAAAAACACTTCATTTTTATCAAATTCAATGTTCGCCACTGAAGAATTGTTACGGTGTAGCCGGATACCGGCATTAAGCAGCAATTGCGGCAACAGCGAGTATTTACCACTTAATTGGTAGCTGGTTAGCCTGTCACGCCGATCAAAGCCGGTATAGTCGTCGTTTGTCCGTTTCACGCCAAGGCTGCTGCTGAACAACGGTTGCCACTGGTGAGTCCAGAACAGGCTGTAATGGGTTTCTTTAACAAAATCACCCTGGGTATCAGGCTCTTTTGACTGACGGCCGGTACTAAGATTAAAACGTGAATAACTTAGCGGCGCCCACTGCACGGCCATTTCCCAAGCCAGGCCAGAGAAATCCTGGCGCTGCGGGTTATCAAACTGGCGGTTCTGGTAGCCCAGCCGCAGCTCTGCGGAAGTTAGCTCACTGGGCTGCCAGCGCGCGCCCAAACGGTAATTCATGGTATCGCTATCCCGGCTGCCACTGATATCGGTATTATCGTACCGGGTATGTAAACGGCTGATTTCGGTGATCAGGCGGGTGTTGGCACCTGTGTTGTAATACAGCTCGGTGCCGAGTTTGATACTGTGGTAAGTACGAAACTGTGTCAGCGCTTCGTAGTTGCGATAATCCTTATCAAAATAGGATGTTGATAGACGAAGCCGGGTGCGGCTGCTTTGGGCGCCATATTCATACGCGCCCTGCACACTTAGCAGGCGTACATCGGCCGGTTCAGTAAGGGCATTACCCTGCCCTTCAGTTATGCCGGTACCTCTGGCCTCGTGTGCTGCAGCGTAACGGCCTTTAATATCAAACCGATGCCGGTCCGATAATTCTACTAACGCCGCTGTACTGAAATTCCAGTCCAGATAGCTATCATCACTGCTGCTAAGATAGCTGCCAGATGCCAATTCCAGTGCAGCCTGATACTCGTTGGGGCCAGATAATAACTGCGCAGTAAGCTTGGGCGTTAACAACGAAATCCAGCTACTGCGCTCAGCTTCGGGCGCATTGGCGATATTGTCATCGTGGCGCAGCTCAAAACGCAGCTCCGGAATAAAATCGATACCAGATTCAGTTCTGATGGCATTGCGTACCAGCTCTTGTGCAGATAAATCTATACTGCTAAACAACAACACCGCCAGCACCGACCGACACAAGATCACATTACAATACATCTGTCTTCCTGTTAGTACGCATTTTTATCAACAAAGCCTTTAAACACCGTTTTAAATACAATACGTACATCAAAAAACAGTGACCAGTTACGGATATAATCCAGATCGTATTTTACCCGCATCTCCATTTTTTCCAGGGTGTCGGTTTCGCCACGCCAGCCGTTGATCTGTGCCCAGCCGGTAATGCCAGGGCGAACTTTGTGGCGCAGCATGTAATACGCCACCTGCTTGCGGTACTCTTCGTTATGCGCCACAGCATGAGGCCTTGGCCCGACAACCGACATTTCGCCCAGCAGCACATTGAAAAACTGCGGCAGCTCATCCAGCGACGTGCGGCGTAAAAAGGCTCCTACAGCAGTAACCCGACTGTCATTGCGTTTGGCCTGGGTTACGGCACCGCCATTTTCCATCACTTTCATTGAGCGGAATTTGTATACGCCAATTCTCTTACCGTCCAGGCCGTAACGGTCCTGACGAAACAATACCGGCCCTTTGGACGTGAGCTTAATGGCTGCGGCAATCATCAGCAGCAGCGGCGAAATAAGTAACAACACAGTACCGCTGAACAACACATCGAAACTGCGCTTGTAAAAGCTCTGAAAACCAAACATGGGTGATTCAAACACACTGATGGTGTCAATACTGCCCACGTTACCGATACGGGCATGCATCAGGTTTTTAAACAGGAAGTCCGGCACTATTAGCACATCAGAAGTGGTGTCTCCCAGGCGGCTGATAATGTCGGCAATGCGTTTTTCCGCCATCATCGGTAAACAGATATAAATTTTAACCAGTTTACCGGTCCGGGCCATTTGTACCGCATCTTCCACACTGCCCAGCAGTGACTCTGTTGGCAGGCCGTCCAGACGCTCTGGCGCGCGATCATCAAAAAAGCCGATACAGTTAAAACCCAGTTCAAAGTGTTGTGCAATTTCATTATGCAGTGCTACGCCAGACGGGGTTAAACCAATAATCGCTACCTGTTGCAGGCTTAAACCGCGCTTACGGCGCCAGGTTTTTATCGCCCTGGCCGACACCCGCCACAACAGCAGTACCACCAGGCCGCCCAGATACCAGCTAACTAATGCCAGACGCGAAAAACTCTCAGCTTCTTTTAACAAAAACAAGCCGGCGACAATTAATAAGAATGACACAGTGTGAATCGTAGCAACGTGCATCAGCATCTGCGAAAACCGGCCCGCCCGCCACGAGCGGTAAAGCTGAACCGATTCTGCCAGATAGGAATATATTGCCAGCGAGACGCTGAGCAATATCAGATAATCTTTATCAAGTGGTATGCCATACAGATGCATACTGGCGAGAAATACGCCGCACAAAATCATCAGATCAATAAAACGGTATACCACTGATGAGCCCGGTTGCTCATAATGTAATATTGAGTTAGTCATCTCTGGTGCTCCGCATTCGCTGTTGTAGAAAGAAAAGTAACACGCCGCTACGGCTGGCAATTCACTTTGCTATTTTTACTAAACTACTGCGTCTGCGCTGCCTGTTACAAACGAACATTTATAACCCATTGGGTTAGAAAAATTCACCCGTAATTAATACTTTATTAATAGATTGGTTCACTTTTGATTCAGTTAAAGCATGCTACTACTTTGGTTTTTAGCAGGTGTTTTGGCGGTCAGATCACAAAACAGCAGCACCGTCATAACTAAGGCAGCACTTAGCATGATGGTTTTACCTGATATGCCGGTGCCAGAGCTCCAGGCGATAAAGGCATACAGCCAGGCAAACAGTAATAACGGCGACAACCGCTGATATAACTGCTGCAGGCAGCAATACAACGCATACAGTAACAACCCCGATAACACTGCACCATAAGTAAGCAGTAACGCAATCCAGCCTATTTCAATGCCATAGCGCGAGCCAAACAACAGCACTTTGCCGGACAAACTGCGATCAATATCTCCCAGCAGCAGGTTAAGCCAGGATGTATCCAGCATCAGTTCAATAGCAATCAGCCGGGTAGACGCACTGCCCTGATCATCTTCCAGCCGGCTAAGCACAGGTTCAAGCAAGCCAATACTGTATGCCAGATAAGACAGCAGCGGCAGCAACACCAGCGACAATAATAAGTACAACAGCGCCCGCTGTGTTAGTACGCGCCGCTGCATACTTTGCAAAGCTTTAAGCAGCAGCAGAAGCACAATAACAATGACCGCCGCCAGAATAGAGCCGCGCCCGCCAAATAACGGTAAAGCCGTTAACAGCAGCAAGGCGGTGACACTTTCGCTTAAGCTCACCCTGGCAAACAGCGCTCTGGCAACATAACAAACCAGATAAAAGCCGCTTAACATAGTGCTGATGAGCGGGTGACCAAGCAAACCGGCAGAGCGGATTTGCCCCCATTCTGAGGTGTCAATCACTTCACCACTGGCGGCATCAGTTAATACCAGAGGCGCAATTAAACCACCGCCGGCATACTCATAAATACCCACCAGCGCATTAGCAGATAACAATACTAACAGCAGCAATTTCAGTTGCTGCAACCGCGCCGGGCTAAGTGCCTTTAACAGCAACACAAATAACGCCGCGCTGACATAACTGACAATGGCCGACGATAACGGCCGGCCCAGCACCACATCGTGCAGCAATAAACACAATGCCGCAGCAAAAAGTAAAAAGTGGCTGCGCACAGTAAACAAATAATACAGTTGCGCCACCCCGCCCTGATACAGCGTCCAGCTGGCCAGCGACAACAGCAGCAGATAAAACGACGGGTGAATTTTATGCAGCGGATTACCGCCTGGCGAATCGTAAAAAATACCGGCCTGATACAATACATTGCCCGACAAACTAAACAGCGCCACTATCGCAAGCAACAGCAGCATAAAACTCAGTGCCGGCATCTGCCTTTGCATGATCAACCAGCCCCTGACTGACGCTGGCGGATAAACCCGGCCACGTCAGCACGAAACAACAACAACATTACGGCAATATAGGATAAGGCCCCAACGCCAATTTTCAGTAGCAACGACATTAGCGGCTGTGCTGCGCCCACTTTTTGCACCAGCAGATACATTACGCCCACCGCCAGCAGCATTTTTATAATACTCAGATAAGGCAGCGTTACACGTTTAGTGAGCAGCAGCCACAAGCCGATAATGGCAATACCCAGAGCCAACGCTACAGTACTGGCCATAGCGCCACCTTTAATACCAATAGCGCTGACTAAAAAGTAACTTAGCACCACAGCGGTAATCGCCATAGCGGCATCGTAGCCCAAAATGGCACCGGTGCGTTTGCGGATAAAAAAGTAATGGTTTAAATAACCGTTTTTAATCGCCTCAATACCCCCGGCCAGCAATGCCCATGGCATAACCAATAAGGCCGCATCAACAAACCGCTGTTCCACCAACAGCGGAATAAGCACCGGCATTACTGCATATAAGCCCACTAAGCCAGGTAACAACACCAGCAGCAACAACAACAGGTTTTGCTGCAGCTGCGCCACAGCAGCCGGCTCACCTTTTTCGTGTACCAGTTTAAACAATAAAGGTAACGCGGCCGGGGTCACCATCATGGTGATCAATGAGGCAATACGCAGGCCAAGGCCAACGCCGACAGCATACAGGCCGGCTTGTTCCAGGCTCATGCTGCTGGCAATAAAGTAACGCGGGTATTGCAGAATAAGCCAGGCAAACAGTGCCGAACCTATCATCGGAAAACCGTAATGTAGCGCCTGCATCACCGTACTGCGGTTAACGGACCAATGGCGCCAACTCACGCTACTGCGCCGGTACGCCAGAATGCTGGCCAGCATTTCGCCCAGCACATAACCCAGCAGCGGATAGACTGGATCAGCGCCAAACTGCTGTAATAACGCTACACCAATAAAAAGCCCGACAAAAGGCCCGACGCTGGTAAGAATGGAATACCGCACAATTTGCTGCTCAAGCGAAGCAATAGCAGCGTTAAAGTTATTGCTGGCCCTGAACATGGCGTAAAGTGCCACTAATACACAGGTAGTTAAGCTGGCTGCCTGGTCAATAAACAGCAACAGATTGGTAAGCGCGGCAATAACCATCAGCACAGATGAAATAGCAATAACACTGCGTGAACTTTGCCAGAATGCCGGCAGATCATTTTGCTGTTTAAAAGTGCCGTACTCGCGCATGGCGTAGTGCATCCACCAATTGACAAACATCGCCATCGCCAGCTCCTGAAACGCTGTGATTAACGTGATATAACCAATTAGCTTTTCATCACCAAAGTACGTCCACAAAATAATGGACAGAAATTGCGACAGCGGCGCCAGCACCTGGGAGGGTAAATATTTAAGCGTATTAGACAACAACATTATCTGGCAGCCTTCACACGAACTACACCGGGTTCAAAACAGTAACGCAATAACACTACCCGACGGATAAACCAGCCTGCAGCAATCGACAACACTATGCTGCCAAGCAAAATTGCCAGCTGCAATAATACCCCGCCCGAACCTGCCAGGCGCTGCAATACTTGCTGCAAAAACACGTGAAAAATAAGAATGTACAGGCTGTAACGGCCGCACAGAATAAAAGCATCGCTTAGCAGTGGCAGCTTACTGAGCAGTAAAGACCATTGCAGCAACATAAAGCAGCCGGTAACAATAATAAATGGCAGCCAAAGCGGCGGCGTATATAAGCGCAGGTTAAAATCAACAGCAGCGTTGAGTGTAAACAGCAGCACAGAAAATAACGCCGTTAACCCTAACAGCAGCAACGGGTTAAAGCGGGCATGAGTAAAGTGCTTCTTCAGCAGATACCCCAGGGCAAAAAAGCCCAGCGACAGCGGTAAAAAATCTATGCCCCACGGCAGGCCACTGCGTAATAACAATGATGCCGATTGCGAAAACTGTGGCTGCAAATAGGCCAGCACCACACCAAAGAGCATTAACCACAACAAAATAAGACTAAACTGCAAACCTCGTTGTAATGCGCCAAAACCGCCGGGGCGCAGCAATAGTGCCGCCGAGGTGTAGAGTAAAAACAAATGCGGTAAAAACCATAGCGGTGTCCAGGCTATGGTCTGACCATTGCCGTACAGTACACCGGCCATATAGGCAGCAAATTCGCCACCTGACAGCCATTGTTTAACGCCTATCGCCGTTAAAACAAAAAAATACGGCGTTAAAAGCGCGATACTTTTTTGTTTGCTGTAATGCAATACATCATGTTGCGAGCTGAAAAACAGCCCGGCCAGCAAAAAGAAAAATGGCATTCTGACCACACCCAATACATCAGCTGCAGCGTGCATATCGGCCAGAGCGCTGTGACCAAATGCTACCAGCACTATGCTCAGGCCTCTGGCCAGTGCAATATGTGGATAATGAGGTTTTGCCACAGCTTTGGCCAACATTTCAGCCATGGCGTGGTATAGCCAGCGTTGTTGCCAGCGCCTGATAAGCTGGTTTGGCACGCATATCGCGGTCAAAAGGTAATACTCTTACCAGCCGTTCCTGCCGGCCCTGATAAAACGAGTATTTGTCACTTAATTGCCAGGTTTGTACCATTTCTACCATAGGGTTTTGCAGCACTTCCTGTAAAAAATCGCGGTAGGTACTGGCAACCTGCTGATCCCGTTGTGCTTCATCATCGACAAAGCTCTGATCATTAACATCAAGCTCAGTAATGTAAACCGGTAGCTGGCGTTGTTGCAGCTGTTCGACTAACTGCAAAAATGCGTCCATATCAAGGTTGCCCGGTGCCAGATGGCATTGCAGACCAATAGCATCAATAGGTGTCCCCTGATCAAGCAATTTGTCCAGCAAGGGTAAAAAGGCCGCCCGGAGCCCGCGGCCCCAATGATCGGCGCGATCAAGCCAGGCTTCATTGAGTACCCGCTTTGCCGCAGGATCGGTACGTGCCGTGACATCAAAAGCCCGTTTTATATAATCCGGCCCCATTGCACGTAACCAGGGCCCTGCGCGCAAGCCAGATTCGCGGTTATGCCCCGGCCACATCGGCTCGTTTACCACATCCCAGGAGTGAAATTGCCCGGCATAGCGGCCAACTACTTCTTCAATATGGCGATCAAGCCAATAGGCTACCCGGCTGTCAGACGCTTGTTTTAGCCAATCCGGGTTCCACTCGTTCCAGATCAGCGTATGGCCCCGCACCGGTATACCTGCTGCACGGGCAAATGCCATTAGCTGATCGGTTTTAGTGAAACTGATCTCATTTTCGCGCCATCTTAAGGTGCCAAATTTAAACTGATAATCTGTCGTCAATACACCGCAGTGGTGTTTAAGCAAACTGCCGTATTGCGGGTCATTAATTGATGCCATATCAAAAGCGCTACCAAATAAGCGCCCGGCGGCACTGGCAATCTGGTTGAGCGAGGGCACCTCTGTGCCTGGCAGTAACGCTGCCATAGAACTGTTGCCTGGCAGCGTTGCGGCGGGCTTAGCCAGAGCAGCGGGCATCGCTGCCGCCACACCAAGCCCAAGCAGGCTCTGTACAAACTGTCTGCGCGATAACATAACACTATTCCTGTAACGGTTTATTTAGCGAATTGGTGCTTAACTTTGGGCAACCAGCCCGGCTGAGCGGCTTTGTAACTGAGCATGCTTATCAAACAGCACTCTCATCTGATTACTGGCTTTATAAGGTGCAACCTTCTGGTTAACCTGCTCTGGCTGGATCTGGCCACTGCGTATACTGTGCCAGGTGGCCAGCATCTGCTGCGCCAGTTGTTGCACCAGTTCAGCTGAGTCATTGTTTTGCTCCAGCAGCACACCGTTAACCGTGTTGTCTATTACCAGTGATAGTTGTGGCAGGTTAACCGAGCATACCGGGCGCCCTGCGCATAATGCTTCGAGCACATAAACCGGCATACCTTCAAATACCGAGGTAACAATGCCCATATGCCAGCCCTGCCACAACTGCGCTACCTGCGCCGAAGTTTTAAAGCCATGACACACAGATAGCGGTTCTATCGCGGCAAACTCGGCAAAGCTTTGTGGCTTAGCAGCACCGACATAATGAAATTCAACCTGGTTGTTGGTTTGCTTTGCTATTTCGGCAATAACCTTAAACATCATGCCCGGGCGTTTAAACGTATCAAGCCGGCCAACAAAGGCAATTTTTAACGGCCCTTCCAGGTTCTGGTAGGCTGTGGGTTTAAATAACTGATCGTCCACGCTTACCGTCATAAAGTCGGTTTTTGTCGCCACTTCCGGGTAATCACGGCGGATACGGTCTGTTTGCTGCTGATTGACCGAATAAACGTGGCGGGCGCTGCGCACGGCATGTTTTTCATTAAATTTATGCAAAAACCAGTAGCGGCTGAGTAAAGAGTCCATCGGTTGATCCGGATTGGCATCACCGTGCGTGGTTAACACATAGTCAAAGCCATATAACCGGCATAGCCAGGCAAACTCGTAACGCTGAATATCAAAGCTGCTTGGCATCTCTTTTGCCAGCGCCTTAATGCGTGAGCTAAAGCGGATAAAATTAACGAAAAACCTTAATGTCGTAGATTGAAACAGTGATTTGGCCGCCGCATTTACCTCGGCTTCATGGCAATGTAATATCGGCATAAACAGAAAACGGCCACCAAACATTTCTACTTCGGCCAGCTCACCCAGTTTGCGTTTACCACTGTCGTCTACCCCGATCAGGACAAGACGCATACCTGCAGGGCAATATTTCAGTAATTGCCGTACATGGGTTTCAATGCCCCCTACTTTGCTGCCAAAAGGGTCTATCGGGTGCACGGAAAAAAAAGTGGTTTTGTAAGTCATAATGGCACCTTAAATTAGTTTAACTGGCTTTGCGCTGCCAGGCTGTCACAAGCGAGCTGCTCAAATACCTGCTCGGTTTGGCGCGCGGCTTTAGGCCAGTTAAAACGCTGCTGATTTTGCAGGGCTTTAACTGACAGCGCACTGAATAGCGCATCATCATGCAACAGCGCATACATGTGTTCAGCCAGAGCGGCAGCATCTTCGGGGGCGAAAAATAACGCACCATCTCCGGCAACTTCACGCAATACCGGAATATCTGCGGCAATAACAGGAGTGCCGTGAGCCTGAGCTTCAACAACCGGCAAACCAAAACCTTCGTAACGGGACGGAAACGCCAAAAACCGCGCACGGCTGTATAATTCGCTAAGCTGACCATCGCTTAAGTATCCCAGCGAAACCGGCGCCGCTCCATGCGGGATTGCTGCCACAAAGCGGGCAAAGTTACCCTGGGTGTCAGCACCGACATGCTTAACGTCAATGTTGCGGCCGCTATGGCGTAATAGCCCAAGCGCCCTCACCAGGGTGTCGGCACCTTTATTCGGCGAGACATTGGCAACAAAAAGGCCAAAACTCTGGCGTTTTTGTACATCACTGTCGATATTTCCCGGTATTGTCAGGCAAGGCCCCTCACCAATGACTACCGTTTTATCGGCAAATTGCGGATAGTAACGCGCGACATCATTACGGGTATTTTGTGACACACAAATGATCTTGCTGGCACTGCGGCACGTCAGCGGATAAAACAACTGCCACCATAAGCGATGGTGCCGCTTGTAAGATGCCGGTGAGACATTGAAATACAGATCATGCGTTACAGTAACTCTGGGCCAGCTGCCGATAAAACCACCCAAGGGGTTGCAGTTAAATTCGGCATCGGCCTGGTGCTGCTTCATCTGCTGCGGCACTAACCAGAGCTGGCGTAACAGATTACGTGGTGTAGATTCAATATAAGGTACCGACACCACTGTTAACCCCGGATTGCGCAGCGCTACCGGCAGACATTCCTCTGACCAGGAGGTAAGCAGCACATACTGATGCTGCTCGGATTTAAGCAACTCGGCCAGTAACGAAAATAAATATTTGCTGATGCCGGAAATACGGTTGGATGGCTCCAGCAAATGATTTATCAGGATTTTCATGACGCCACCAGCAAGGCACTGATTTGCTCAGTGTAATAGCTCATCAGGGCTACATCGGCGCGGCTTTCCACGTTTAAGCGCACTACAGGCTCGGTGTTAGAGCTGCGCAGATTAAAACGCCATTCAGCAAACTCAAGGCTGATACCATCGGTGCGGTCAACCACCAGCGCCCCGGCAATATAATGTTGCAGTACCCGCTCAATAGCGGCTTTGGGATCAGTAAGTGTAAAGTTAATTTCGCCCGATGATGGAAACGCGGCAATACGTTCATTCACTAATTGCGATAACGGCTGTGCTTTAAGGCAAATTAGCTCTGCTACCAGTAACCAGGGGATCATGCCGCTGTCGCAATAAGCAAAATCGCGGAAGTAATGGTGCGCACTCATTTCGCCGCCATACACGGCATCTTCCAGGCGCATCCGCTCTTTAATAAAAGCATGGCCGGTTTTTGACTGGATGGGTTTACCGCCGGCCTGAATGGCCAGATCGATGGTATTCCAGGTTAACCGCGGGTCGTGGATCACACTGGCGCCTGCGTGCTTTTGTAAAAAAGCTTCAGCCAGTAAGCCGACAATATAGTAGCCCTCGATAAACTGGCCGCGTTCATCAAACAAGAAGCAGCGGTCAAAATCGCCGTCCCAGGCAATACCGAAGTCGGCTTTATGCTCCAGCACAGCAGCACGGGTGTCGGCACGGTTTTCTACCAACAGCGGGTTAGGAATACCATTGGGAAACGTCGCATCCGGCTGATGATGTACTTTAATAAAGCTAACAGGCACCTTTAGCCGGGCAAAAGCCTGCTCCAGCGCATCGACAACATGGCCGGCCGCACCGTTACCAGAGTTGGCAACAATGCGCAGCGGTTTAATATTTGCCAAATCGATATAGCCGAGTAAATGTTCAATATAGGCGTCAAGTACCGACTGTTTAGTGTAACTGCCCTTTTTCGCAACCGGCTGAAACTCGCCCTGCTCGGCCAGTTGCTGAATAGCAAACAAACCACTGTCGCCACTAATTGGCCGTGCGCCGCTTTGCACCAGCTTCATGCCGTTATAATCAATAGGGTTATGGCTGGCAGTCACTTCAATACCACCGTCTACCTGTAGATGAAAAGTGGCAAAATACACCTCTTCAGTGCCGGTCATACCGATATCGATAACATCACAACCGGCATCCATCAGGCCTTCAGCCAGTGCCAGTTTCAACTCCTCTGACGTAGCACGCACATCTGCGCCAAGCACAACCTGGCGCGGTTTAAGATAGTCGCCAAAAGCACGGCCAATACGATAAGCCACGTCGTTATTAAGCTGCTCGCCCAGCTTGCCGCGAATATCATAAGCTTTAAAACAGGTTATTTTTTGCATGGGCTTAAGCCCTCCCGTAGCGGTCGGCAAAACGCACAATATCGTCTTCGCCCAGGTAAGAGCCCGACTGCACTTCAATCAGCTCCAGTGGCACTTTGCCGGGATTCTCCAGCGCGTGTACAGCCGTGATGGGGATATAAACTGACTGATTTTCTGTGACAAACTGCTCTTTATCATCAATCGTGACCCGGGCCGTGCCCGATACCACTATCCAGTGTTCAGCGCGGTGATGGTGCATTTGTACCGACAGCTTGGCGCCGGGTTTTACCGTAATACGTTTAACCTGAAAACGCTCGCCATTATCGACAGAGTCATATTTACCCCAGGGCCGGTATACCTCACGGTGGAATACCGCTTCACTGCGACCCGCCTCGGCTAACTGGTTAACAATCTGTTTTACCTGTTGCGCTTTGTCTTTATGCGCCACCAGCACTGCATCTTTGGTGCTGATAACAATTAAGTCTTCAACCCCGATTGCCGCCACCAGCTTGTCTTCACTGTGAATATAAGTGCCATGGCTGTCCAGTGCCAGTACATCGCCGTTTAACACATTATCCTGGGCATCTTTTGCAGACACCTGCCACAGCGCCGCAAAGCCACCGACATCGTTCCAGCCGGCGTCCAGTGGCAATACCACTGCATGCTCTGTGCGCTCCATCACGGCATAATCAATCGAGTCTGCCGGGCAAGCTGCAAAGGCCGCTTTATCAACACGGACAAATTCTAAATCGGGAGTTTGCTCGGCCATCGCTGCTTCACAGGCAGTGTAGATATCCGGGCGGAACTGCTGCAGCTGCTGTAAATACACATCGGCGCGGAACATAAACATGCCGCTGTTCCAGTAATATTCACCGCTTTGCAAATACTGCTCTGCCGTGGATTGATCGGGTTTTTCAACAAAACGTTGCACTGTAAATGCCTGGCCTACCTGCTCGCCACGCTTGATATAACCATAACCGGTTTCGGCACTGGCAGGCACTATACCAAACGTCACCAGTTTGCCATCTTGTGCCAGCGGCAAGGCTTGCTCTGTCGCCTGCTGAAATGCTTTGGTATCGGTAATTACATGATCGGCTGCCAGTACCAGCAGTACCGTATCGGCATTGTTTTGCTGGCGCGCGCGCATAGCCGCCAGGGCAATAGCCGGTGCAGTGTTGCGGCCTACCGGTTCCAGCAGAATATCGGCTTTTTTCAGCCCGAGCTGGCGCACCTGCTCAGCGGCAATAAAGCGATGATCTTCGTTGCAAATAAACAACGGCGAGGCATGCTCAAGCCCCTTTAAGCGCAATACCGTTTGCTGCAACATCGTGTGTTCGCCGGTAAGTGGCAAAAACTGCTTGGGGAAATTACCACGAGACAACGGCCACAAACGGGTTCCTGAGCCTCCAGCCATAATTACAGGTGTAAACATAACAACTCCTTTAACATAATGCGTTACCAACCAATAACCCGTCTGCTGTATGAACCCAGAACTTTTTTTATGCTCCAGGCCAGCAGTAAGGTGGCAGAAAATACTGCCAGGGTGAGAATGTGCCAGTACAAAAAACCAGAAAATGTATTATTTAACAATCTCTTGAAAACAGCTATAACAATTGGATGTAAAAAGAAAATGGCAAAGCTGGCCGATGCAACCAAATCTATCAGCCGGTGGCGCTGCTGCCAGTAGCGCTCAAACAGCAACAGAACCGCTACCGCCTGCATGGTTTTTTCAATCACCTTTAAATCGGCACCGCCATAGGTAAAGAAGTATTTATGCGCATTGTGGGCAATGCCCAGATAAGCGCTCTGATACACCGATAACAGTATAGATGCCAGCAACAAGCACCAAGGCAACCATAAATAGCGTTCACGCAGCAGCGCAAAATGGCGGTTAAACACCATGCCAAACATAAACACCGGCAAAAAATAGACGAAGCTTTGCAGCGGGTTAAGATTATCTTCAGCCCGATGCACAAACATTGCCAGCAGCAGCAACAGCGCAACCATCATCAGTTGTACCCTGCTGGTAAGGTGATAAAACCGGACCAGCAACGGCGAAATAGCAAACACCAGCAAAATAAACGGAATATACCAGTAGCCGGTAAATACGCGGCCGGTTAGCAAATATTTAAAAAACGGCACCAGGTACTGATAATAAAAGCCGTCTCTGCTATCAACAAAGTACCCCGGATACTGCACGACTACCGCAAAGCAGATCACCGGCACCGATAACCACAAATAAGGTGATGCAATATTACGCCACTTTCTGGCGATAAAATCGGCATAGCGGAACGAGGTAACATTAAGATGGGCAAACAAAAAACCACTGATAAAGGCAAAAAAGAACGTGCCGCCTGGTATCATGTACAGATAGACATTTTGCCAGGTTTTATCCGGATACCAGTTTGAGATCCAGAAACAATGGCCAAACACGATCAGGAAAATAGACAACGCCCGAAAATTATTAATACCGTGATAAAACACTGGCGCTCCTACTCTCTGAAAAGCACACTGGCTGCTTGTTTATCTGCAGCGGCTAAAGCATTCCAGCGCTGAATATTTTGCCTGGCAAGCTCGCTTTGTCGCTGTATCTGCGCAGTATCGCTACAAAAGTCAATAATTTGCGTCGCGGCTTGCTCAGCGTCACTAACATCGACCAGCAACCCCGACTCGCCCAGCACTTCTGCAAACACCGGAATTTTTGCTGCCACTACGGCAATGCCGCTGTACTGTAGCTCCAGCAGCGGTAAGCCAAGCCCTTCATCATGAGAGGTAGACAGGTAAAATGTTGCGCTGTCGAGTAGTGTTTTTATCTCTTCGCCTGACAAATAGCCGCGGCAAAATACACCGGCGGTGTTTTGCAGTAAGCTGGCATCCGGGCCCCAGCCCAGCCGGCCAACAATATGCAGCTCAATGCTGTCGCCAAGGCGCTGTTTAAGCGCGTTAAAAATAGCGACAGCAGCAGTGTAGTTTTTGCGTGGCTCTACTGTGCCTAGCATGACAATTTTCAGTTTGCTTAAATCGACACTGTTATAACGCCCGCTATTGTGCGGCAACGCAAAAACGTTACGCACCTGTGGCCGGAACATAATAATGCGCGCATCGCTCTGGCAAAACTGCTGTAAATCCTGTTTGGTTTTTACGGAGTTAACAAAAAAGCTGTTAAGCCGCTTTACCGCAAAAGCAAATGACGGCCGCATATAGTAACGGGCGCGCGGGTTAAGTTCCTGCTCACGGGTTAGTAAAAATACATCGTGAATATAAGGCACCAGGCGTTTTTTTAATAACAATGTAGCCAGAATAGAAGGCGGAAAACCCGGCGTTATGATCAAGCTTTTCGGGTACTTAATTGCCGCATACAAAATACCGAACCACTGCTGAAACAACATGCCGCCAATGCTGCTGGCTTTTAACCGCACAACCTGACAACCACCCAGGGCTTCATCAGAAAACAGCTCTTCGGTAATGCGCTCAATACCCGTGGTTTTGCGCCCCAGATGAGAGCAGTCAATAATCGCGTCTGGCAGAGACATCTCAGGTGCAGACATCAACGGCTCTCCTTCACGGTAAGGCGGTGTTCTGTTAAAGCAATGCGTACAAAGGCCCATGAATCAATTAAATAGCGTTTGGCCAAACGACGCGGATCCGACAATAACCGCCATAGCCATTCCATACTGACACGTTGCACCCACTGCGGGGCCCGTTTTGCTGTACCGGCGAAGAAATCCAGCCCAGCACCAAAACCAAACCCGTACATACCCGAGAGCTGATCGCGGTGGCGTTGCATCCATAACTCAGACTTAGGCGCACCTACGCCAAAAAACAGATGCGTAGTACCCATAGCAGTTATTTTCTCCAGCATCTCGTTGCTATAAACACTGTCTTTTTCAAAACCAAACTTTGGTACCAGCACGCGTTGCTCTGGTGTGCTGTAACCCTGCTGTGCCAGCCAGTGCCGTAAATAATCGGCGGTAGCTTCATTTGCACAAACAAAAAACGGTGCATGCTGGCCCGGTATTAAGGCCGCTAAAATTGCCGGAAACAAATCAGCTCCGGTAATACGACCTGGCGTGGCAATACCAAGGGATTTAAGCAAGCGCACAACCGGAAAGCCATCTGCAGTTACCAGCCAGGCATTAGTACAGGCGTGTTTAAATTCATGATGCCGGCGCATGGTTACCATATGATCGACATTGGTTGTCACCACTAAGCGCAGCGGTTCATGTGACGGCGTTACTTGCCTGAGGCTTTGCACAATCTCGTTTTGTGGCAGCAGGCAAAAACGCAGCCCGGCTACCGGCTGGCTTTTTTTGAGCTGAATGGAGTGTTGCGTCATGGTTGCCACCTTTACACCGTTTTTAACAGTTGCAGGTGTTTTTTGTCTTTATTCAAATCAGCAAAGATACGCTCGATGCTGGCACGCAAAGGTTTGGCGTATAAGTCATGCTGCAGTGCGTATTCCAGATTGGCCTGAATTAACCCCAGCTTGGTGCCGCAATCATGGCTTTTACCGACGATATGATAGGCTTCAATCGTCTCACGCAGGCACAGTTGGTAAATGGCATCGGTCAGCTGAATTTCATCACCGGCACCGGGTGTGATATGCGCCAGTAAATCCCAAATGTGCTCTGACAACACATAACGGCCGGTAATAGCAAAGTTGCTTGGTGCCTCATCAACAGCTGGCTTTTCTACCATATCACTGATCACAGCACTGGTACCGGCACGCAAATTAACGTCTTGCAAATCTACCACACCGTACTGATCGACCATGTTGTGTGGCACTGGCTCTACCATAATCTGGCTGGCACCGGTTTCGCTGTAGCGCGCCATCATCGCCGCCAGGTTATCGACTTTAAGATTACTCTGATGCTGATCAATCAGCACATCCGGCAACAAAATAGCAAAAGGGTTATGCCCCACTACCGGATACGCACACATAATGGCGTTACCCAGCCCCAGCGCAACCGGCTGACGTACTGAAATCAGCGTGACATTTTTTGGCACTATACTGCGTACTTCATCGAGCAGCTGACGCTTTACCCGCTTTTCCAGCGTAGCCTCAAGCTCAAAGCTGGTATCAAAATGGTTTTCAATACTGTTTTTTGATGAATGGGTTACCAGCACTATTTCTGTCATGCCTGCGGCGATCGCTTCTTGCACCACATGCTGAATCAACGGTTTATCCAGCACCGGTAACATTTCTTTCGGAATAGCCTTGGTAGCGGGCAGCATCCGGGTGCCTAAACCGGCTACCGGGATCACCGCTTTGGTGATTTTAGCGCGACGAAGATCTGTGGGTGGTGTGACAGTTTTCATAGCCTGTGTGTCCTGTTTCTGACAGTAACAATTTACTGATTAATGCTTAACAGGGTTAAGCGTTCAGGGCAGACTACAGGCTAGCGAAGTTCGAAGTCAATTTTGTACAGGTGAAGTTTTTGTGATTAACGCGTTATGAAATTTCATCCGTAATATTCAGCAAGCGTTCAAGATAGTGCTGCTCTATACCATAAAATTGTTTTATTTCAGCAACTTGCTTCAGTAGATTTTCGCGGTTGTATTTTTGTTTACTTTTTGTTGCAAGTATCATCTTATTTTTACTGGTATGTTCCAGCGAAACGAACTCAAATACCTTGGTGTTATAGCCGGATGCCTCAAGCAATAAGGCGCGCAGACTGTCTGTTACCATTTCCGCTTCCTGGCCTAAATGTATACCATGTACCAACATGGGGGCCAGCACAGCAGGCATTTTCATTTGCGGGCGGATCTGTTTATGGCAGCATGGCGAGCACATAATAATATCTGCGCCAGTAGCAATGCCCATATGAATGGCGTAATCCGTAGCAATATCACAGGCATGCAACGCTATCATCACGTTAATACCCCGGGCTTTAAAATGCTTGACATCGCCCTGCTCAAAATCGATGCCGTTAAGGCCCAGCTTTGCTGCCGTTTCATTACACAGATCAACCAGATTTTGCCTTAGCTCCACCCCGGTAACTTTGGCATCCAACCCCAGCGTACCGGTAAGATAATCGTGCATAGCAAAGGTTAAATAGGCTTTGCCTGAGCCAAAATCAGCCACGTGCAGCTGTTTTTGTTTACTCAGGCCAGTGTCTTGCACAGCACCGGAGAAAATTTCAATAAACTTGTTAATTTGCTTCCACTTACGCGACATAGCAGGTATCAGTTGCTGCTGTGCGTCGGTAACGCCTAACTGCTGCAAAAACGGCCGTTCCAGTGTCAGATAGCGCTGTTTTTGCCGGTTATGGCTGCTATCCTGCTGCGGTGCAACCGGCGCGGTTAAACGTTTTTGCTGATACAGTACTTTGCCCTTTTTACTGATACTCAGCTGTGCTTCAAGCGCTGCAGTAAATAAATTAGCCGCATAAAACTGTTCACCTAACAGCGTTTTAATTTCAGCAATGGCCTGCTCAGGGCTGAAATTTCGGGTGACATCGTTGGTTTGATATTTATAGGTAAAACTAAGCTGCCATTGCTGTTTCAGCTCTACCGGCCTTATCTGCAACTGTTTTAACGGCTGCGGGCCCTGGTATTTACTCAGTACCAGTTTATGCAGCTGTTTTGCTGCAATAGCACTGCTAAGCTGGGCTAAAAAAGGCTCAAGTTCGGCTGAAGGAGTTTCAATGGCAGACATACGGGGTTCCGCGACAACAAAAATTGCCGCTAGTGTAGTCGGATCTGCACTGAAGAGAAAGAACGCCGCTAAAAATCAGGCGCTGTGACGATAAGGTAACACCACATCCAACGCACTGATACGATTGCGCAGCACACGTATTACCTGCAAACGTGGCAACACTTTACCGGCCAGCGTATTTATTTCACCCAGCAATAAACAGGTTACACAATCAGGTTCAGCAGCCAGCACCAACGCATATTGGTTAGTTAGGCCACGTAGTATTACCACATCCGACTGAACCGCATTGCACTGACTACCCTGCTGAAAATACCAGCTTTTATGCGCTAATTGCTGCAAAAACGGCGCGCACAGTGCGCTCAGGCATAATTCCAGCCGCACGGCTGCTGGCATATCCAGTTGCTGCAAACTCTCATCAATAGCCCAGAAAGTCTCAGCCTCTGCCATAGACAGCGCCTGCTGCTGAGGTTGCTGTATCAGCTGGCTTGCAGTAAAAGGCGAACAAAACTGTGCCTCATCGCTGATATCCAGCAATAAGCGGTCTTTGGATGGACAGTAAGTCCAGAACCAGCGTTCTGATGGCCTGAGCATAGGTTTCCTGTGGTGTATTAAGTCGGTTATTTATCAAACAGTTATAGGAATACACTAAGCTGATCAAGATGTTAAAGACTATTTTGTTCTAACAGAATAAGATCAGCTACTGATCCTTATAAGCTGGTTACGATCTGTTTTAGCAGTTGCGGACCTTTATAAATAAAGCCGGTATAAACCTGCAGCAAATTAGCCCCGGCATTCAGTTTATCCTGCGCTGACTGGGCATCGCTAATACCACCCACGCCAATAATCGGCATAGCTGTACCTACAGCGGCGCGTAACTGGCGCAGCACTTCAGTGCTTTTATCCCTTACCGGTAGCCCACTTAAGCCGCCGGCTTCATCGGCATAACGCTGGCCCTGCACCAGGCTTCTGTCCAGCGTGGTATTGGTAGCAATAACACCGTCCATTTTGCTTCTAAGCAGAGTTTCTGCCACCTGATTTACCGCCACCAGATCCATATCCGGCGCAATTTTTACAAACACCGGCACATATTTATCCTGCTGCGCCTGCAAATCCAGTTGTTCATTTTTTACACTTTGCAATAAATCGTACAGTGCATCGCCAAATTGCAGATCGCGTAAACCCGGCGTGTTGGGTGATGAAATATTTACAGTAATATAGCTGGCATGGGCATACACTTTGCGCATACAGTGCACGTAATCATCTTTACCCTGCTCGTTGGGTGTATCTTTATTTTTGCCGATATTAATGCCAAGCACGCCCTTATAACTGGCTTTTTTTACGTTTTCTACCAGATAGTCGACGCCTTTGTTATTAAACCCCATCCGGTTAATAATGGCTTGTGACTGCGGCAGGCGGAAAATACGTGGCTTATCATTTCCCAGTTGTGGTTTTGGCGTAACGGTACCCACCTCAATAAAACCAAAGCCCATCTGGCCAAAGGCATCGATACATTCAGCATTTTTATCCAGCCCGGCGGCTAAACCCAGCGGGTTATCAAAATGGATACCGGCCACGGTAACCGGCTTTAATGGCAGGGTCTGGCGCCATAACCCGGCAGCTGGCGTATGGGCTAAGTGTTTTAAGCTGCCAAGGGCAAAATTATGTGACCATTCGGCGTCACAGGCGAACATCAATTTCTGTGCTATTGGATAAAACATAAACAGCCTTATAAAAAAACAAAAAAATACCCCGGACAAGCCGGGGTATTGTAGCCACTAAGGTTATTATTTTACAGGGTCACAGTGGTGACTTAACAACATTAATTCACGTAATGCTACTGAGAACTTAGCAAACTCGTGGTTTTTCGTGGTTTTAAACTCAGCCAGCATCAAGCGCCAGCGTTCCAGTATCGCTTCATGCTCGGTCAGCCAGCTGTTAATCACCTCATCTGCGGCACAGGCTTTACCACAGCTGCGCACTACTACGGCAGATAATGCACGTTGCTGCCAGTCCAGCTCTTCACGGTAAGAAGCACGCGCCAACGCCTGCCAGTGGTTCGCCACCGGCTGATTGGTTATTTGCTCCAGGAACCAGTGCAGATCCAGTTTATCGCCCAGTTTAAAGTAGATTTCTGCTGCCATAGCCAGTGGTACTTTCTCGGCATCTACCACCTGAGCAATATCCATTACCGAGAATACCGTGCTCAGTTGTGCCAGGTATTGCGCGATATCTTCCGGTACGCCCTGCTCTGTCAGTACAGTTTGCTTTTGCTGTAACTGCTCAACTTCAGTTTGTGCCAGATAATTACTCAGTTCTTTATTCAGCTGCTGATAAGCAGGTTTGAAAAAGTCCAGTGTCTGCTGAATATCCAACGCCTTGTTGCGATGGCGCAGGAACCAGCGGGTAGCGCGGCGCATAGTACGGCGTAGCTGATGGAACAGTTTACTTTGTAGTGAAGCCGCAATAATGTTGTCCAGCTGTTCAATCTTGCGCCACATAGCCGATACATCAAACAGATCACGGGCAATAGCGTAGCACAATGTGACTTCACCAACACCGGCGCCGGTTTCTTCCAGCATACGCTGGGCAAAGTTCGGCCCCATTTCATTTACCATCATATTGGCCAGTTTAGTGGCAATAATTTCGGCTTTCAGTGGGTGTGTTTCCATCT
This sequence comes from Rheinheimera sp. EpRS3, assembly GCF_001513785.1. Classification (GTDB taxonomy): domain Bacteria; phylum Pseudomonadota; class Gammaproteobacteria; order Enterobacterales; family Alteromonadaceae; genus Alishewanella. The sequence continues at coordinate 263,189 of NZ_LNQS01000007.1, read as the reverse complement.
CTGCTGCATATTTATCCTGCAGCATTTGCGGGAAAGCAGCAAACAACTGGCGCTTGAAGTAGTTGTTTTCATAGATTTCAGGCAGTACCAGGCGCTCTTTTAGCACCATCTTGCCGTAAGCTGTCAGAATAGACAGTTCTGGCCGCGTCAGGCCCTGGCCTTTTGCCATCCGATCAGCCAGCTCGTCGTCTGAGGGTAAAAACTCCAGCTCACGGTTTAACTTACCTTCTTTTTCCAGCGTATGAATAAAGCGGGTATATTCTTTTAACTGCTCAGCGCCCAGTAGCGACGACACACTGATGCTCTGTGTTTGACGGTAGCAATCTTTAATAACGATAGCGGCAACGTCATCTGTCATCTCAAACAGTATTTTGTTGCGCTGCTTAAGTGTCAGATCGCCGCCGGCAACCAGGGTGTTCAGCAAAATCTTAATGTTTACTTCGTTATCCGAGCAGGTTACGCCACCGACGTTATCAACGAAGTCGGTGTTAATCTGGCCACCATTCATGGCAAATTCAATACGGCCGCGTTGGGTACAACCTAAGTTACCGCCTTCACCGAAGATTTTTGCCTTAAGCTCTTTACCATTCACCCGCAACGGCTCTGAGCCACGATCACCTACTTCTGCATGGCTCTCGCTGGTGGCTTTAACGTAAGTACCGATACCGCCGTTCCAGATCAGATCAACCGGCATCATTAATGCCTCGCGGATCAGCTCATTCGGCGTCATGCTGGCTTTAGTCGTGCCAAGCATTTCTTTCATTTGTGCTGAAAGTTTAATGGCTTTAGCACTGCGCAGGAAAATACCACCACCGTCTGAAATCAATGACTTGTCATAGTCATCCCAGGTTGAAGTGGGCAGATTAAACATGCGGTTACGCTCTTCCCAGCTTTTTGCCGAATCCGGATTCGGATCAACAAAGATGTGCATATGGTTAAACGCTACCTGCAAGCGGATGTGTTTAGACAGCAACATACCATTACCGAATACGTCGCCGGCCATATCACCTATACCGACACAGGTAAAATCCGTGGTTTGGCAGTCAATGCCAATTTCGCGGAAGTGGCGTTTAACCGACTCCCAGCCACCGCGTGCGGTAATACCCATCTTCTTATGGTCATAACCGTTAGAGCCGCCGGAGGCAAAAGCGTCACCTAACCAGAAGTTATACTCTTCTGAAATACCATTAGAAATATCTGAGAAAGTAGCCGTGCCTTTGTCTGCTGCTACAACCAGATACGGGTCATCTTCGTCATGGCGTACCACCTCTTTTGGCGGCACTATAGCGCCTTGTACGATGTTGTCAGTAACATCCAGCAAACCACGGATAAAGGTACGGTAGCAGTCTTTGCCTTCATTGAGGAAAGCTTCACGGCCACCGGTTTCAGGCAGTTTTTTACAAACAAAACCACCTTTAGAGCCGGTGGGTACTATTACCGTGTTTTTAACCGTTTGTGCTTTTACCAGCCCCAGCACCTCAGTGCGGAAATCTTCACGTCGATCAGACCAGCGCAAACCGCCACGGGCAACCTTACCAAAGCGCAGATGCACACCTTCAACTCTGGGCGAGTACACGAAAATTTCAAACATTGGTGTTGGCAGTGGCATATCCGGAATTAAACCGGACTTAATTTTAAAAGAAATATAGGGTTTATCGTTACCCTCGGCATTCTTCTGGAAATAGTTGGTGCGCAGTATGGCTTTAATCATGTCGACAAAACGGCGAACAATGCGGTCATCATCCAGGTTAGCCACGTTTTCCAGCTGAGATGCGATCTGCTCTTCCAGTTTATCGGCCACTTTGCTGCTGGCCTTGGATTTGGGATCAAATTTGTTGTTAAACAGCTGCACCAGCAGATTAGCCAGCTCGGCATAACGGGCAAAAGTGCTTTCAACATAAGACTGGCTGAAAGTGCCGCCAATCTGACGTTTGTATTTAGCTAAGGCACGCAGTAAAGATGCCTCACGCCCGCTTAAACCTGCTCCCAGGATCAAACGGTTAAAGCCGTCGTCTTCCAGCTGGCCAGCCCATACTTTAGCAAAAGAATCCTGGAATGACTGCTGTGCGGCTTCAAAATCGGCCGGTATAGCGCAGTTAAGCTCCATAGCGAAGTTTAAAATCCAGCTTACACTGCCATCGGCACATTTAACTGCGTAGGGTGTTTCACCAATAACACGCAGGCCAAAGTTTTCCAGCATCGGCAATACATCAGATAAATGAATAGGATGATCTTTATGGAACAGGTTCAGCCGCACCGCTTTGCTATCGGCTTTTTCTTCCTGTGGCCGGTAAAACAGCATTTCCAGCTTGTGATCATCATTTAATGCTTCAAGTTTGCCAATATCAACCAGCGCGTCGTTTGGCAGCATTTCTTCTTTGTAGCTGCGCGGGAAAGCATTAACGTATTTGCCAATCAGCTCACGGCCGCGGGCTTCACCATAGACACCTAATAAGGCGCTTTCTAATTTATCTTCCCAGGTGCGGGCCGCTTCAACTAAATTACGCTCAATTTCTTTCACTTTATACTCGACATGGCTATCGTTGATCCGCACCAGATAATGGGTACGTGCCAACACAGATTCAGAGAAATAAGTTGTAAACTCAACCGGTTCTGCGCTTCCAAGCGCGCGTTGCAATATGGCCTGGGTTTCTTTACGCAGTTGGGTGTTGTAACGCTCGCGCGGCACATACACCATAGCAGTAACAAAGCGGCCAAAGCTGTCTTTGCGCATAAACAGGCGTGTCATATCACGCTCTTGCATTTGCAGCACCCCCATAGCCACATGCAGCAACTCATCTGCGGTTGCCTGAATAAGCTCATCGCGCGGATAGGTTTCCAGAATATTCAGCAGTGCCTTATAAGCGTGCGTGCCAGTGGCAAACTCAGACTTTTGCATTACGGTGGCAAGCTTGTTTTTCAGCAGAGGAATGTCTGCAGCACTGTTGTTATATAGCGAGGATGAGTACAAACCAATAAATCGGTCTTCACCAATTACCTTGCCGTCTTTATCAAATTTTTTCACACCGATGTAATCAATGTACGCCGGGCGGTGTACGCGTGACTTGTTATTAGTTTTAGTCAGAATCAACAAGCCGTTACTGATCGCTTGCTTACGGCCGGTTTCTGGCAGTTCAGACAACATCAGATCGCGCGCTGCGGAGCGGCGCATTAAACCCAGTGACGTGGCATCAATGCCACTGATTTTATAGTCACCCTTCACCGGGCCAATGGTGTATTCGCGGTAACCCAACAATGTAAAGTTATCTTTGGCCAGCCAGTTTAAAAACTCGCTGACGTCTTTAACATCATCGGCAGAAGCTTTACCGGCTTGCTTAGGCAGCGCTTTAATAACCTGTTGCAGCTTGTCCCGTGCGGGTTGCCAGTCTTGTACTGCCAGCGACACATCTTCCATTACCGAGTGCAGTTCATCGGTTAAGCTGTCAATGGCCGCTTTGCCTGTCAGGCGGTCAATTTCAATATGAAATACCGTTTGCTGGGTGCTGGCTTTAGCTTTGCTACCCAGTTTAAAGAAATCGGTGATTTGGCCTTTGCTGTCACGCTCAGTTTGCAATGGGTAGTGCAGCAGCAAGTGCGCGGCTATAGACTGGCGGTTTAATGCCATGCGTACCGAGTCCACCAAAAATGGCATGTCTTGTACCACTATTTCTACGATAGTGTGTTTAGACTCCCAGCCATGCTTGGCAATTTCCGGGTTAAAAACGCGGATCATCGACGCAGGTTCAGCATGACCGTTAAAAGTCTGCCATAAACTCAGCGCCGCGCCGTATAAATCACTGTCATTACGCCCAACTAAGTCTTCATTCGACATGTTGCCGTATAGGGTGTACGCGAATTTTTCGACCAGGCTCACCTGGTCTTTCACTTTTTGTTTAATCAGTTTGCTTACATTTTGTAGTAGAACAGAGGGTTGACCGTCTATCAGTGCCATTTTTATATCCTTTTTGCAGTCACCGCTTTAGCAGCAGGATGTACCGAACATACCGGATCGTGTCAGCTGCGCAGTGTAGTGCCAATTGTAGCGCTTTTCGAGTACTATTTGGGGCTTTTGTGCTGGTTAAACCAGTGATTTTTAAAGGCTCTGACAACTTATTCATCTACTTTAAATAGAAAATGGCCTTTCGGCCATTTTCGTGTTTATTCATGCAATAATTATTTAGTCTTATCCCGCCATAAAAACGCAGCCAGTGCTGGCAACACCAAAATGGCACCAAGCATATTAACAATAAACATAAATGTCAGCAAAATACCCATATCTACCTGAAACTTCAGTGCCGAAAATACCCAGGTGCTTACGCCGATGGCTAAGGTGATACCGGTAAATAACACCGCACTGCCGCGCTCTTTTAAGGCTTCAAAGTAGGCCTGGCGCACTGGCATACCGTCGCGCAGCATCTGTGTCATATTCGACAGGATATAGATGCCGTAATCAACACCGATACCAACCCCCAGCGCAATCACCGGTAATGTTGACACTGTTAAGCCTATCTGTAGTTTTGTCATTAATGCAGTAGCCAGCACAGACACCACATACAAGGGTAAGATCACTGAAATAGTGGCGCGTAGTGAACGGAAACTCAGCAAACATAACAAAATAACCGCACCATACACATACCACATCATCGGTTGCTGGGCTTCTGAGACCGCCTCGTTAGTTGCAGCCATTACCCCTGCAGGACCAGATGCCAACATAAAGCGGGTTTGCTCGTCACCGAGCTCAGCGCCATATTTCTTAGCCGCCGATACCACCCGCTCAATCGTCTCGGCTTTATGGTCTTGTAAAAACAGAATAACCGGCATTACAGAACAATCTGCATTTAGCAGGCCTGTGCTGGTTTCAACACGGGCTGATGCCTGAACCAGACTTTGCGTATTGCGCGGCAGCGATCGCCACTTAACATTGCCCTCATTAAACGCTGCGTTAATGGTTTTAGACACTGAAGGTAATGACACCGCTGACTGCACGCCTTCAACGTTTTCCATCAACCACTGGAAGGTATCAATTTTTGCCATAATGTCGTGTTCAGTGCAAGCACTGGGAATAGTCTCTACCATGACATTTAAGTAATCGACTGAAATGGCATAACGATCCGTTATTAAAAACGTATCTTGGTTATAGCGCGAATCTTCATGCAGTGCCGGCGCGCCTGCATGTAAATCCCCAATTTTAACCTGCTGGCTTTGCAGATAACCAAATACAAACAATGCAGCAGTAATCAGCAAAATAACAGCAGCATATTTACGGGTAGCAAAAGCCGACAGCGCAAACCAGATTTTATCTGTTTTAGGTGTTGGCGCCGCAGCACGCTCTTTATAACGGTTGCTGAATTTAACAAAAGACATTAGCACCGGCAGCAAAATCAGGTTAGTCAGGATAATAACTGCCACACCTAAGCTGGCGGTAATCGCTAATTCGCGGATAACCCCAATTTCAATAATCAGCAGAGTTAAAAAACCAACGGTATCAGATAACAGCGCCACCCCACCTGGGACCAGCAATTTTCTGAAGCTGGCCTGAGCCGCTGTTTTGGCGTTCATACCGGCAGCAACCCGTTTGCCGGTAGAGTTAATCATCTGTACGCCATGGCTGACACCAATGGCAAAAACCAGAAATGGCACCAATATAGACATTGGGTCAATGCCAAACCCGAGTGCTGATAACAAGCCCATTTGCCAGACTACGGCAATCAACGAACAGGCTATAGGTAGGATGGTCAGCATTACTGAACGACAGAAAAACAGCACCATTATTGAAGTTATAGCAATGGCGATGGCAAAGAACACCAACACACCTTTGGCGCCATCAGCCACATCGCCTACCATCTTGGCAAAGCCGATAATATGCACACTGGTGCTATCGCTTTGGTATTTACTGCGGATATTTTGCTCCAGCACTGACGCAAAATTAATAGTGTCCAGCTTTTCGCCGGTATCGGGGTCAACTTCAAGCAACTGGGCAGAAATCATGGCACAGCTATAATCATCAGCCACCATACGGCCCACTACACCGGCTTTTTCGGTATTTTCTTTTACTTTGGCCAAACCTGCTGCATCGGCGACAAAATCGGCGGGGATCACTGGCCCACCGGCAAAACCGTCCTCAACAACTTCAACAAAACGGGTGCTGGGGCTAAATAACGACTTTACCTGTACCCTGTCCACGCCAGAGGTATAAACCAACTCATCGTGGGTCTGGCGTAAAGTATTAAAAAAGCCGGCATTAAAAATATTTCCGCTTTCGTCGCATAATGAAATAAGAATATTATTCGCACCGCCAAAGTCTTGAGCATGGCGCAAATAAGTTTGCATATATTCATGTTTTAACGGGATATTTTTTGTAAAAGCTGCATCCAGCTTAATGCTGGTAGCTTTAAACAGTAAAAACAGTGTTGCCAGCAAAAACGCGACAATGACCAGAGCACGATGACGAAACAACGTGTACTCAAACTTATTAACCAAACGATTTAAACTCATCTTATTTCAGTTCACTCAGGTTGACTGTTCTGACACCGGTTTCGGTTACTAATATCAGCTGATTGTGCCATACCAGACCGTTGACTATGGCTTTACCATCAGCTTGGGAGTAATCAGTAAAGCTTGTTGCACCATCATGGCTGATAAACAGCGTGCCGGCGTTACCAACCAGATAAACCGAACCGTTGTCATCGGAAAACGCGCTGTTTAAGGTGGCATTTTTACTAAGTGTGATTTGTTGCCAGTGCATACCCTGGTCCTGGCTGATAAACGCATGCCCACGCAGGCCAACCGCCAGCAGCGCCCTTTGTGGCGTGCGGGTTATATCAAACAATGAACCATTATAAAACTCGTCCAGCCGCTGCCAGTTGTCGCCCAAATTAACACTTTTTGCCGCAAAGCCTGCTTCGCCAATCATATATAACGCATCACCATCGGCATAAAGCCGGTTAAAATGCGGCAGTAAGGCTTCGGTTTCAATTTGATAACTTTCGGGGTCTGTTTCTTTCAGCTCAGCTAAATACTCACGGTCTGCTTCAAGTAGTAACTCTTCATGAAAGTGCTTATGCCAACTTTCACCACCGTCATCCGTGCGATAGAAAATACCGTAGGCGCCTACGGCTATACCTTTTTTAGCATCCGCAAAGTAAATATCAAACAGCGGCTTATCTGTTTCTGGCGAGTAATGTTGTAGCTGCCAGCTTGCACCACCGTCTGCAGTTACCAAAATAGTGGCATCATGGCCAACGGCCCAGCCCTGCTGCGGATTAATAAAATAGACGCTGTTTAAATTTGTCTGCACCGGTACTTGTGCCTGTGTCCAGCTCTGGCCATCCTGACTAAGCAGAATATGTCCGCGTTCACCCACTGCAACCAGTTTCTGTCTATCCACCTTCACAAGATCTGTCAGCAGTGCCTTGCTTGCCTGCGGCATCTGATATGCTGCCTGGGGCTCTGTTGGCTGCGCTTGCAACATAAATGGTGTAACAGCAGCTACAGCACTGGCTGCCAATAACCAGATGAATTTATTCAACATAATCTGAGCATTTACTCTATTAAACTTTCTAAATAAAAACGGTTGGCACTAAGCCAACCGTAACCGGGTATCAACTTAACTTAACGTGTACCTTCACGACGCAGTGCTGCAGGCGTAAAATCAGCATCTGTCAGGTTAACGGAGAAGTTATACATTTTATCTTCGTTATCTAGACCCAAAGCAATATAACGCCGTGAGTTAAGGTCGTGATATACCTCTAACGTACTCCAGTGCGTTGGCACTTCATAGTAGTTTAGGCCATGAGCCACAGCGACACGGTACAATTCGTTGCGGTTGTCATACAGATCCGCAACGTGAATTTGCCAGCTGTCTTCGTCAATGTAAAACACACGTTTGCCATAGACATGACGGGTACCATCTTTCAATGCGGCTTCAACCACCCAAACACGGTGCTTTTCCCAGCGCACATATTCCGGATTAACATGACCGGCCATCAATAAGTCAGCATACTTCACGTCATTACCGTGTAGTTTGTAACTATTATAAGGAATATAAAGTTCCTGTTTACCTTTCAGCTCCCAGTTATAACGATCCGGTGAGCCGTTAAACATATCAAAATCATCTGTTGTACGCAGACCATCAGACGCTGTGCCCGGCGCATCATACGCAACGTTAGGCGCCCTGCGCACACGGCGTTGGCCGGTATTGTATGTCCAGGCCTGGCGTGGTGTTTTCACCTGATCCATGGTTTCATGCACCAGCAAAGCCGTACCGGCCAGGCGTGCCGGCGATGTTACACCCTGCTTAAAGCGGAACAGTATATTTTCGGCGGTCAGTGCTTCAGCAGTTGCGGTAGGCTCTGAGTACTTGAACATAATTTGCTCATCAAAACCGATAATCGTATAGGCTCCAGCTGCAGTAGGTGCGGCCTGGCCACCATTACGGCTGGCAGCTACACCACGAAAACGCAGCAAGTGGTTCCATACTGCTTCTAAACCATTTTGTGGTATTGGAAACGGAATACCAATAGCTGCGTTAATAATGCCGTTACCACCTTCAATCAGCTCGGCTTTAGTGGCAATATTTTTTGTTGCATCATAAACATACTGCGGATAGGAAGCAGTGCGGCGTGTTTGATAAATATTCATCTTGTAGGTATCAGGATAAATTTCAAACAGTTTTATCTGGCCCGGGCTTAACAAGCTTTTATGCTGTTCCAGATTAGATTTGTCGATAGTTAATACGATCTTGTCATCGGCAAATGGATCCGGATGGTGCATACCGGCAGAATAACCAGCAGGTGCAGCAGTAATACCACCACTCCATGCTGGGATAGAACCATCGGCATTACCTGCCTTTTCTGCACCAAGCGGTGTTAAGTCATTGCCCAGTCTGGCGGCCTGCTCGGGGGTGATTTTTGCTGTAACTGAACAGCTTAATACCAGAGCAATGGCTGACGAAATTAGGGTGAGTTTCTTCATAATTAGTGCTCGTCCCTTAAATAGAGTACTTAATGTTAAAAGAGATAAAGTCACGGTCTTCTACGTTATTTGTTGTGCCCTGACCGCCCCAGAATAGGTTATATGACACCTCACCTGACCACTTACTCAGATAGTCAAAACTGACGGCATACGCAAGCGATTTACGATCTTCAACAAACAAAAATAACGGATCAGGTGTAATACCGTTAACATCATGCGAAAACACAACACGTTGCGACAGGTTTACGCCGGCAAACACGTTGTTATAATCGGCTTTGGCCAATAAACGATACCCCCAGGCAGATGCCGTTGGGAACGGGTTGGTTTCAGCACCATTTGACAAACCGGTGTGTAAACCATCTTTATTAACCAGATTGCCATTGGCATCCAGACCTAATAATGGACCACCGCTACGATCAGTATTCGGGCCATTTAAACGTAATACGCTTTCATCCGGCATATCCTGAATGCGGATACCGCCTACTTCAGCCAGCATCGACAGGTTGTCAGCACCCAACGATGGGCCGAATAAATGCGTGAACGTCATCTGAGCCTGAACAGTGTCTCTCAAGATAAAACCATTAGCTTTCTGACCCGGCTGAACCTTAACGCCAATGTCACGGCCAATTTGAGAGATACCGGCTAAATCCGGGCGTAAGCCCGCGTTAGCAAGTTGCTCTGGCATACCGGCATACAAAATTTCTACATCGTCAATTTGTAGCGGCTCATCCTGACGATAAGCCAATTCACCGGCAACAGAGGTATTGCCTAAGGTAGTGTTAAAGCTAAAACCATAAAGCTGAATATCTTCAGGATATTCAACCAGCGCTTTTGAAAACGCCGCCAGGCTGGCAATGTTGTCTTTAGTTACACCACCGTTTGCAGCCATATTTACTAACCGACCGATATCGTCAGAAACCTTTGAAAAGTCTGAAGCGATACCAGAGATAACAGGAACCCGGCTATGGTAGTTCATATAATACAGAGCAAATTCAGTGTCATTCAGGTTCGGTGCGAAATACTCGAACTTGATACCATACTCACCACCGTCTTCAGGCTCTACTTCACCGGCACTGCCATAAGGGCGCAATGTCACTTTAGTTGGGTAAGCTAAATAAGCCTGCCCAGCCTGTGTAGGGCTAAGTGCACCGCCGGCAACAGCAGAGCCCAGCGCATTAAGATTGGCCAGTACATGAGCGAGATCAATATCCGGGTTACCGGCAAAACCTAACTGCACATTTTGTAAATAACCACCTTCACCGGCAAAATCATTGGTAGAGAAATAAGTGCCCGGCACCGGCAGATAGCTGTTTACCCACTGGTACTGATAAAACAACTCTGTTGACAGATTGTCGGTTAAACCGATATTGATTGTGGCCATACCAACCGGAATGTAGGCTTCTTTTAACTCGGCACCAGGCGCTCGCGCCACACCGACATCAATAGGCGTAATATTAATACCGTGCTGGATCAGCGTACTTTCACCCCAGCTTAACACCTGCTGGCCAACTTTAACCGTGACCGGGTTCATACCGTCGTTAAAACTGAAATTACCGTAAACGTAAGCATCCAGTAAGCGGATATCGCGACAGGTTAAATCACGGGCATCTTTGTCAGCACAAGGATCAACTTTCTGGTTGGATACCGGGTTGGTGTAAGCACCGTCTTTATCCATCAGCGCAAAGTCGTAAAAATACATAAAGCGGGTAAACAGGCCGATATTGTCTTTAGTAATAGACAGTTCATGCAAACCTTTAAACAGGCTGCTAAACATATCACCATTATCATAATTCAGATTACCTGCATCACCATTACTGGAGTAAGCGCCAGGCTCCTGCCAGATTTGCGAAGGCAGATAAATATTGTTCGTTGCGGCGTTATATCCGTCCCAGTCGAAACGGGGGTGATTAACTTTACTGATCGTATCCCAATTTCTGTCTTCGGCACGCCAGCTGCCGCCGTATGAAAATGTGGAATCGAAGGTAATATTTACGTCACCCAGACTCCAGGATGCTGCATGCACCGGTGCCATTGACAAGGCAAACAGCGCTGATGCAACACCTAAGGCTAAGGGATTCTTAGCAAAGGTTATTGACCTTTTATTCATCTCGTTATCTCCCCCTGTCCCGCAGGTTTTTATAAGTGTCTTTTTAGTTATATTATCAAGCCAACTGATCAGAGCTCAGCTTACTTCATTAAAATAATTACATCATTTCAAGCTGCAAGCAAGGCTTGCTGTTACGTAAATCTGTTGATTTTTATTCAGTTTTTTTCAAAAACGGCTATGTTTTAGGCTTTTTCGCTATGCTCTGGTTTAACCTTTATAGCACCGTACAGAATAAGCAGCTATAAGCTAATGAAATTAAAGGTCAAACCAGCAGTAACTGCAAGCTATTGTTTTAATTCACCGTTTAAAGTACATACTCTAATTAATTTTTTCCAACGCCACAAAACTATCATTGTCTGCCAGTGTTAAACGAAAACGCCCGCGCAAACCGTTCATGTCGACATAACGCTGAAAATGCCTAAACTGCAGCTGAATTCGCTCGCCGTTATCTGCAGTCACCACCACATACTTTATATCTCCGCGATAGTAACCATAGCACTGTTCAGCACTGAGGCTGGCATTAAAAAAATATCTGCGCATCAATCCAGACTTCGGTTAACCTTTTCATACACATCATTGCTAATGCTGCTTTGCCCTGCTATCAGCTGCAATGCACCACGCATCAATTGCTGACGTTCAGCGTCAAATCGCCGCCAGCTTAATAAGGGGGTTATCAGCCTTGCTGCGACCTGCGGATTCAGCGGGTCAAGCCGCACTATGGTATCTGCGAGTAGTTGATATCCTTTGCCATCAATACGATGAAACTGCTGCGGATTGCGTAAACTGAAAGCCGAAAACAATGCCCGTACACGATTAGGATTTTTCCAACTGAATAACGGATGAGTCAGCATGGTCTCTATAGCATCAAACACTTGTGCAGTCGGTTGCGATGCCACCAGTGCAAAACATTTATCCATCACTAAAGCATCGTGCTGCCAGCGCCTGGCGAAGTCAGTAATTAATTGGTTAAACAACGCCGCTTGTGACTGCTGAGCTGCAGCTAAAGCTGCCATAGTGTCGGTCATATTGTCTGAATTCAAATAGTGCGTATGCAGCAGTGGCTGGTTGGCATTGAGTTGTGCCAGATAACTCAGACAGATAGCGCGCAATCTGCGCAGGCCAACATCATTATCCTGATACTGATAAGGCCCGGTGTTAAGTGCGCGATAACAGCTGCTCAATGGCTTCGCCAATTGCTCTGCCAGCAACTGTTTAAACTGATTAAGGCTGCTGAGCAGTTTATCTACCGGAATAAGCTGATACTGCTCTGCCAGCGTATCAAAATCCGGTAGAGTCAGTAATTCTGCGGTCATGGCCATATCTGTGCCGGGCTGTTCCAGCCAGTGCTGCATCAGTTTAAATAGCGCTGCGGGCAATGCTACATCACTGGCTTTTGATGCTACTTGCTGCGCTATCTTGCGGCTCCAGAACTGTTGCATTGCATCCCAGCGCGCAACGCCGTCAGTTGCCTGGCTGGCAATTAATAATAAGTCGTCATCACTGTAATGCGCTGCCAGTTTCACCGGCGCGGAAAAATGCTCCAGCCATACTACAACTGGCGCCTCTGCTATCCCCTCGAACAGATACTGTTGTTCACTTTTGCTCAGCAACAATAAATGCCGCTGTGATGCCTTGCTGCTAAAGAGCAATTCAATTTGTACTGGTATCAGCAGTGGTTGCTTTTCGCTCTGATCAGCTGTTGCCGGAGTTTGCTGCGCAAGCGACAGTACCAACTGTGAGTTAACCGCATCATAATGCTGCACAGCCTTTAGCAGCGGAGTGCCAGATTGGCTGTACCATAAACGAAACTGTGATAAATCCTGCGCTGCAACGTCTTGCATCGATTGTAAAAAATCGTCACAGGTTGCCGCCTGGCCGTCATGCCGTTGAAGGTAGAGTGTCAGGCCTTTGGCAAACGTATCGCGCCCCAGCAGGGTTTGCAGCATACGGATCACTTCGGCGCCTTTATCGTACACAGTAACAGTGTAGAAGTTGTTCATCTCCAACACTTGCTCAGGTCTTATCGGGTGCGCCATCGGGCTGGCATCTTCAGCAAACTGGGCGGTGCGTATCAGCTTAACCGCATCGATGCGACACAACGTGGCAGAGCCCATATCAGCGCTGAATTCCTGATCGCGAAAAACCGTTAAACCTTCTTTCAGGCTAAGCTGAAACCAATCACGACAGGTAACACGATTGCCGGTCCAGTTATGGAAATATTCATGGCCGATAATTGACTCAATATTAAAGTAGTCGCGATCAGTAGCACTGGCGGCATCGGCTAAAACATATTTACTGTTAAAAATGTTCAGGCCTTTGTTTTCCATGGCTCCCATGTTAAAGAAATCCACCGCGACCACCATGTAGATATCCAGATCATATTCCAGACCGTAACGCTGCTCATCCCATTGCATGGCGCGTTTTAACGACTCCAGTGCAAAACTGCCTTTGGTTATCGCACCTTTATCGACAAACAGCTGTAAACTCACCTTACGGCCGGATTGCGTAATAAACTCATCCGTCAGAACATCAAAGTCTCCGGCAACCAAGGCAAACAAATAGCAGGGTTTGGGAAAAGGGTCGTGCCACTGCACTACTCTTAAGCCTTGTTCATCGATATGCTCAGATACCTTATTACCATTAGATAACAAATACGGATAACGTTTGGCATCTGCTTTAATGGTAACTTTGTATTCTGCCAGCACATCTGGCCGATCGGGGAAATAACTGATACGGCGAAAGCCTTCTGCCTCACATTGTGTGCAGTAAGTGTCGCCAGCCATATAGAGGCCTTCAAGCGCAGTATTGTGCAGCGGTGCAATATCACAAATGATTGTCAGCTCGCACTGCTGCCCAACAGTAAATAGGGTTAAGCTTTCAGCTTCAAGCTGATAATCGGCTGCCCCCAGTAACTGGCCGTCAATTGCCACACTGATCAACGTTAGCTGCTGTCCGTCCAGTTTTAATGGCACATCAGGCTGATTGCGGTTAATTTGCAGTACGGAAGTTACCCTGGTGGCCTCTGCGTCCAGTTCAAAACACAAATCAACGTGGCTAATGTTAAAGGCAGGTGCAGTGTAATCTGCCAGGCGCTTGGCCGTGCGCGGTAAACTATTCTGAGACATAGCAGGCTTCCGGTAAAATAAACAACGATACAGCTAAGTATAATGACGAAAAAGCCTGAACAAATCAGGCTTTTTTCCGGTTAAACTTTAGCAGTTTGTGGCCTGACTGAATCAGGAGGCGTCAGGCGCAATATTTTAATACCGCAATAAGCATAAATAATAGCTAACAGCGGGTTTATAAGGTTAAAGAAGGCATAAAATGCGTAATCCAGCGGGCTAACCTGCAGCACACTGTGCATGTAGGCACCACAGGTATTCCATGGGATCAACGGGCTGGTAATAGTACCGCCGTCTTCCAGAGTGCGGGACAAATTCACTGGTGCCAGGCCACGGCGCTCATATTCCTCTTTAAACATCCGTCCTGGCATAACAATAGACATATATTGATCAGCCGTTAGTACGTTAGTTACAAAACAGGTGGCAATGGTGCTGGTAATTAATGAGCCAGTACTGCGGGCAAAAAACAAGATTGATGTAACAAATTTGCGCAGCAGGCCTATTTTCTCAATAGTGGCACCAAACATCATCGCACTGAAAACCAACCACACGGTGTTAAGCATGCTGGACATGCCACCACCGCTGAGTAGGTCGTTCAAACTGGCATTGCCGGTATCAATACTAAAACCCGCATGCAGGGTATGCCAAAGCAATTTGGTAATGCCTAAAGCAGCAGGTATATCCTGCTCAACCAGCCTGCTTAATAATTCAGATTGGAAAAACACAGCCCACAAGCCACCTAACAAGGCACCGATAAATACGGTTGGAAACGCCGGCACCTTCTTTATAGCCATAACTAACAGCACAAACAGCGGCACCAGCGATACGAAGCTGATAGAAAAGTTCTGTTGTAGCACATTGCTGATTTGATCAATCCGCATTAAATCAGAGCTGACATCAGAGTTAAAACCAATAATAGTAAACAGCAGTAACGCCAGCACAAAACTGGGAATAGTTGTCCAGAGCATATGCCTGATATGGTCAAATAAATCAGCACCGGCAACCGCTGGAGCCAGATTGGTTGTTTCACTAAGTGGCGATAATTTGTCACCAAAATATGCGCCAGACACTATGGCACCTGCAGTAATCGCCGGAGAGAGCCCCAAACCGCCGGCAACACCAATTAAAGCAACACCGATAGTGGCTGCGGTAGTCCAGGAACTACCAATACTCATTGCGACTATGCCGCATAACAAGCAGCTTGCAGCATAAAACCAGCTTGGGCTTAAAATTTGTAAACCGTAATAGATAAGCGTGGGCACGGTACCGGACAGCATCCAGGTGCCAATTAATGCTCCGACCGACAACAGGATCAGTACCGCACCTAATGACAGTGAAATACCCTTCACCATGGCCTTTTCCATCACTGACCAGCGATAGCCGTTTTTAAGACCTATAACAACCGCGACGGCTGTTGCCATAAATAAAGCGATCTGGTTAGGACCGTAAGATGAGTTATCAGCAAACAGATATACCGATGCAGACAGCAACACGATCAGCACGACCAGAGGAATGGCAGCATCGAGAAAGCTGGGTTGTTTTTCAGACATGAATTGTGGCTCCCATTGGTAAAAGGCGCCCGAAGCGCCTCCCACTTTTATTATTGTTGTAAATGTTAGTCAGCTGAAACTTACAAAGACCGGTAGAACATCACCACTATAATCAGTGGGCAGACAAACTTAACGTACCATGGCCAGATCCGCCAGAACCAGCGGTACTGCGCATGTTCGTCTGCTTTTTTCAGCTCTTGCAAAATTTCGTTACGCTTCCATACCCAACCGGCAAATATACATAGCATCAAGCCAAGTAAAGGCTGACTGTAACGGGTAGTTAATGTGATAACGAAACCAAACAAGCTGTCAAAGTTGAAAATAATAACAAGGCTGGCAGCAAAAATGATGGCAGCAACTAACCAAACAGACTTTTGCCTGGCAATTTTACGGTGCTCCACCATGTATGACACCGGAACTTCCAGCATTGAGATAGATGAAGTCAGCGCAGCGATAGACATAAGTAGAAAAAAAGCCAGTGATACCAGCAACCCAACCATACCCATGGTACTAAATAATGACGGCAACACAGTAAAGATAAGCGTATCTTCGGCCAATAACTGCCCGCTTTCACTGAAAATTTGCACACCGTTATGCAAAGCAACGTACATTGCCGGAATAATCAGCAAACCTGCTAATACCGCCACACCAATATCAACTAAAGATACCGCAGCACCTAAGCGGGGTAGGTTTTCTTTCTGGCTAACATAAGAACCATAAATCAGCATAGTGCCAACACCCAGCGACATGGAGAAAAAAGCCTGCCCCATCGCACTAATCAGCAAATCTGGGTTCAGCGCTTCTGCAAAATCAGGTAAAAGATAAACTTTCAGCCCTTCCATCGCGCCTTGCTGAGTCATTACATAGGCAAATAGCAGCACCATAATAACAAACAGGGTTGGCATCAGCCTTACAGACCAACGCTCAATCCCGTTAACAACCCCGCCACTGACAATACCAACAGTGAGAAACATAAACAGTGCACAAAAAATGATATTGCGGCTTAGCGAAAACGAAATAAGCCACTGAGCTAGACTAGTAAAGCCCCCCAGGCTAGCAAGAGCCTCCAGTGCATGGGCCAGCATCCAGCCACCGACTATGCCATAAAAAGCCAGGATTAGTGATACGGTAATCAGGCCACAGATACCCACAAAACGGCCTGACCGGCCTTTGGATATCTGCCCCAGCGCATCAACTACATTAGACTTGGTTGCACGGCCAATCAATAACTCGGCCATCAGTACCGGATAGGCCAGTAAAAAAGCCAGGATTAGATACATCAATACAAAAGCAGCACCGCCATTGCTGGCAACCTGAGAAGGAAAGCCCCATATATTACCAAGCCCAACGGCAGAGCCTGATGCCGCCAGAACAAAGCCGATCCTCGATGAAAATTCACCGCGTGCACTCATAGTTAAACCTTTATAATTATTATGTTTTTCAAATTAACAAAAGGCGGTAATTAATACCGCCTTATAGGGTGTGTTATAGCTTAAGCTTATTTTTTAGCCAGCCGGGTTGCAGCTTTAAAATCTGCAGTAATGCTGGCAGCCTCTTCCAAAAACGCGTCTATTTTCTCTACCTGCTCCGGTACATCATCCAGTGACGTGACTTCTGGTAAGCCCAGACGTTTTAGCCGCTCGTTCGTGCGTACCAACTGCTTTGCTTTATTCTCATCACGTTCTGTAACGCGGTTAGCTTCACGCAAAGATACCGTTTTATCGTTCATCTGCTGCTTATAGTCAGTAATGTCCTGCATCAGATACTGAAATTCCACTTCTTTACTAATGCGGGCCTGATGTTTTTGCTGCAATGTAGGTATCAGCTGAGAAATATCGTTCATTGTGGTGTAGTTTGCCGCATTAATCGAATCCCATGGTAAAGCGTATTCCTCTTTACTCTCACCCCACTCGGCAGGATCTATGGCCGTAGGGAACTGAATATCGGGGATCACGCCTTTGTGCTGCGTACTGCCACCGTTAATACGGTAAAACTTGGCAATAGTGTACTGCACGCTGCCCAGCGGGCTTTCAAACATATCGTAAATACGCCCCAGCCCACGGTGTTGCTGCACTGTACCTTTACCAAAGGTTTGCTCACCAACAATTAACGCCCGGCCATAGTCCTGCATAGCTGCAGCAAAAATCTCTGAAGCTGAAGCACTGTAACGGTCGACCATCACGGTTAACGGGCCATCATAGTAACTGACACCGTCATTGTCCTGCGAGACTGAAACCTTACCATCGCCTTCGCGTATTTGTACTACCGGCCCCCGGTCAATAAATAACCCAGTCAGTAAGGTAGCTTCCTGTAAAGAGCCCCCGCCATTGCCGCGTAAATCGACAATAATGCCGTCGACTTTTTCTGTATTTAACTCAGCCAATAGCTTTTTAACATCGTCAGCAAGGTTATTATAAAAACCAGGGATGCTGATCACGCCGATTTTCTGATCCAGCTCAGATAACACCGGCTTAAGTACTTCAGCTTTTGCTGCACGATCCTCCAGCCGGATTTTGTCGCGCACTATGGTAATAACCTGTGCCTGACTGGTACCAATATCGTTTGCACCCACCACCTGCAGCCGCACTGTGCTACCTTTGGGGCCTTTGATAAGATCAACCACATCATCCAGACGCCAGCCGATAACATCAACAAATTCAGTTTTATCCTGCGCCACACCAATAATTTTATCTTTCGGTTTTAATTTTTGCGTTAAATCAGCCGGGCCGCCGGGTACCAGGCTTTGTATTACAGTGTAGTCTTCATCGGCACGCAACACAGCACCGATACCTTCAAGAGACAGGTTCATCTCCTGCTGAAAACGATCTGCGTTTCTGGGTGATAAATAAGAGGTGTGAGCTTCAATGCTGCGGGCAAAAGAATTCATTACCAGCTGAAATACATCTTCACTCTCGGTTTGTGCCAGACGCTTTTGTGTGTTGCGATAGCGCTTAGCCAGAATAGTGTTAATCTCCTCTGCTTCTTTGCCTGCCAATTTCAGGTTCAGCGCATCGAATTTAACTCTTTGCCGCCAAATTTCATTTAGCTCAGCGTCGTTGGCTGGCCAGGCTGCGTCTTCACGATCATAGGCGTACTGATCTTCAACGGTAAAATCAAAGCCTTTATCAAGCAGTTGCAGGGCGTAGTCGAAACGTTCTGAGCGCCGCTTTAACGTAAGGTTAAACATATCGAAAGCAAAACTCAGGTTACCTTTATTAATACCATCATCAAACTGATCGCGGTATTTCTCAAAGCTATCAACATCGGCTTTAGTTAATACGTTACGGTAGTAATCGAGGTTTTTAACATAGGTATCAAACATTCTGGAAGACAGTGCATCATCCAATTGCACATTTGTGTAATGGCCACGGGTGAACAGTGCGGAAATCCGCTTACTGGCAGTGGCATGTTGTGTATCCTGCGCCATAGTGGGCAGTACCAAAGGCTCTTGCGCTGCATCAGGAGCGGCATTAAGGCCAAAGGCAATAAGAAGTGCAATTGCTAGTGCTGAATGTTTTTTCATAAGCTACTCTGTGTTGTTCAGGCCAAAAACAAACTGTCCTGACGTGTTTTCACAACCATACCAGAACCCAGTTGCACAGTCACATCGTCTTTGTGTACTTCCAATACCGTTGCCGGCATTGGATTTTGTCCAAGTTTTATCAGCACTTTACTACCAACTATAACCTGGCCCGTTACCACCGGCTGCAAGGCAGTTGCTGGTGCAGGAGTTTTGTCTGTCTGTGATTGAGAAACAGGTTTCTGATTAACCTTAGTGCTTTTAGAGGGAAGAATTGCTTTTTTGTTCGGTGTTTTTTTGTAAGCAGGTTTGTCTGTCGTTACTGGCTGAGGATTTTTGGCCTTAGCTTCAGCCAGTTTGGCTTTACGCTTTTCAGCCGCTTTAGCCTTACTTTCATCCAGTAATTTGCTGGCATGTTCGGCCTGAGAAGCGTCAATCGGTTCGCCGGCTACACCATCTAAATCTACCCGGGTAACCCCCTCTTTAGTCGCTTCCAGATAACGCCAACTGGAAGTATAAATTCTCAGTGCCTGACGTAACTGGGTTTTACTGACAGTAGCATCGTTTTGCAAGCGCTCTGCCAGGTCCTGAAAAATACCAATTTTCAAAGGCTTGGCTTCGCCGGTCAGGCTAAAACATGCTGGAAACTGTGTTGCCAGATACGCCAGTACATCTTTTACTGTTGCCGCTTTTACATTTTGTTCAGTTGGGGTGGTCATTAACGCTTCACTCTTCTTCATCTGCGGCATCCGCATCCGGCTTGCCTTCTTCCAGCTGTTGGCGAACATAAGCCAACGCCCAATCTATTAGTTCATCTTCGTCCGCTTCCAACAGCACAGTGCCGCCGCGCAGTTCATCCCAAATAGCGGGTAATAACTGCTCAACCTGAGTGCTGCTGATATCCTCGGGTAAACTTTGCCATACAGCATGATAAACAGCGTTTATCTTATCAGTTACCAGTTCTTCTTCACCTTCCCAGTCACCGATATCTGCCTGGTCGAACAAATAGTCGTGAATAGAAATTGTATCTTTCATAGTGTTGCAGCCAGGTGCTGTTCAAACAATTCAATTAACTGTTCCAGCCCGGCTTGATCTTCTGCGTCAAACCGTTCCAGGCTGGGGCTGTCTATATCCAGCACAGCAATAATGTCACCGTTGTGGCGCAGTGGTAATACAATCTCTGAATTACTGGCGGCATCACAGGCAATATGGCCAGGAAATTCGTGCACATCTTTTACCAGTTGCACTTGCCCGGTTGCCACAGCTGTGCCGCAAACACCCTTTCCCACAGCAATACGCACACAGGCAACCTGGCCCTGAAATGGCCCTAATACTAATTCACCTGCACGCATAATATAAAAGCCAGCCCAGTTTAAATCCGGTAGCTGATTAAATAACAATGCACTGAGGTTTGCCATATTGGCAATCAGATCGGTTTCGCCGTCGATCAACGCCTGCGCCTGCTGGTTTAGCAAACGATATAACGCGGTTTTATCGGTAGACATGAAGTATAGGTTTCTGACTAATGCTCAAAACCCGTACATTACTCGTTTTACCCGAGAATTTAAACCACTTCAGGGCAAAGATTTCCCTGCCTGAGCTGTTTTAGCTGTGGACTGAGCCTGTTTGGCTGAGATTTATACAGTTAGCCAGCTGTCAGCTCATTATTTTATGTGGATTTGACGGATAGTAACACACCGGTTGCTGCGCCTGATGGCTGAAAAAACGGGTATCTTTATAAGGCAGCTTCATAAAGCCGCCAACCCCTTCACCACCAATTAACGTTACTTTTGTCAGAATACCTTGCAATAAGCGGTTAAATTCTGCCTCTGCTGCCGGATCCAGCAAACGGTAATAGCTATGGATTTTCATATACAAGGCGGTAACTTCAAAAATAATACAGCCGGTATGGCGGATTAAATTAAGCTGGGCAATGTCAGCCATAATGGCATCGGGCAACACTAGCTGCTCGTCAGGATCTCTGCCATCTTCAAAGTATGAGTGCTGTTTACTGGCATCTTCATTACTTAACACTGGCGCCAGCTGATAAGGAATAACCGCATCTGCCGGTGCCGTAAACGGCTCTGCAACACTGCTACGGCTGATATGAATAGTATTGCGGGCATTAAATAAACAGGCTTTGAAAATACCCACCTTGGCAATAGCACGGGCCAGCGTAACCACATTATTTACCGACAAAGCAAAAGACTGCGCCAAACGCTCGTCATACAAATTCAGACTGGAATCTATATAGATCCCGCCGGCTTGCCAGTGAATGGCCAGGCCTCCTACCACCGGAAAACGCGCCAACCGGCTTACCGCTGCAACAAAGGCTTTTTCTGTTTCGCCCATGCCCTGCAAATAATTTTTGTAATAGCGCTCCAGTTGCACATCGTCGACATAAGCAATGCCTTCTTCTTCGCTGTGCTCACGCAAAAACGACTTACGCGAAGAATAAACCACGGTATCCAGCTCCCGAACCTGCGGGCTTACCCAAACCGGCAACAGAGCAGTATCGTCAAATAACGCTAAAGCCGGCAATACCAGATGCTTTAGCCGCGGCATATGTTGTAAAAAATAATCACCAGCCTGGGCTCGTAACTGAGCATCGTCTGACAGCATACTGTCCAGCATCGTAGCAAACTCGACCGGCAAGCCGAGGCTGCGTGCAGGTATCGCTTTGCTACCAAAACGGCAAGACTGGCCGGAGGCCAGCGCATACAAAGTGCCAGCAACGCCCTGCTCATCAAAGCGCGGGCTGGACAGTGCGCCGACACGCTGCTCCGGGCCGATAAAATACACATCGCCCATCCGGGCATTAGTGCTTTGTAAGTCGGCCGACATCAGCTGCATCACGTTGTTGGATAAATACTGGCCCTGCGCATCAAGCTGGGCAAACACCGACGAGCCCCAATCAATTAAACTGACCAGGCCGCTTTGCTCGTCAAACACCAAATTCGACGGCTTAACGTCGCCGTGTACTATTGGTATTAGCTCGCCGTCTTTAACATGGCTGCGCAGCGCCAGCAGGACGTCTGCCAACTGGCAGGCAATATTAATTAACAGCCTGGCAGTTAAACGGCCGTGCTTTAAGCTGTAATGCTCCAAATCCATGCCCTTGCCGCGCTGCATCATCAGGATACCCTGCTTCTTTACCACCTGATAGGTGATATAGCGCGGTACATTCGGGTGTTGCACCTGTGACAACATATAGGCTTCATCGGCCAGTCGATCCTGAATATGCTGCGGCAAATTAATGCGTGAAAACTTAAATACACAAGCCTGGCCGCTGCCATCCAACCCGGCAAAGGCAAAACCATAAGCGCCCTTGCCTATCAGCTCTATTTGGCGATACCCCAATTTTTCCAGCTCAGAAATACACAGCGCCACCCAATCTTTCAGCTTTTTGGCATCATTGGCGTTAAGCAGATAAATTGACTGCTCTTCCGGAATATAGAAGTTTCGCAGCTGGTTTTTATATTGCATCTGCACTAGGCCTTAACACAGCGCTCAAGCGCCCATTGGCGCAGCGCATTTATCTGCTCTGCCATGACCACAGATAGCGGCTGGGTAGCAGACAGCTCTGCCACTAAGTGCACCAGGCTGAATTCAGCATTATCCGCACGGGCACGGAAACCGGCACCGACTACCGCCTGCTCCAGTTCCGCGCCGGAGAAACCACGGCATAGCGCCAGCGCCGACTGCAGCGCCTCGTCAGTTAAGTTAAGCTGACGTTTTGCCAGGTGCAGTTTAAGCAACTGTAAACATTCTTCTTCAGTGGGTAAATCAACAAAGAAAATTTCATCGAAGCGGCCTTTACGCAGCAGCTCCGGTGCCAGTTCATGAATGTTATTGGCCGTGGCAACCAGAAAAACCTGCGACTTACGCTCAGATAACCAGGTCAGAAAACTGCCCAGTAAACGCCGGGTAACGCCGTTATCGCTATCGCCACCGGACAAGCCTTTTTCAATTTCATCTATCCATAACACACAGGGCGACATCGCATCGGCCAGCGCCAGCGCCTGGGCGAGGTTTTTCTCTGTTTCGCCAATGTATTTGTTATACAGTCCGGCCATATCCAACCGCAGCAGCGGCAAGCCCCAACTGCCGGCAATGGCTTTGGCCGCCAGACTTTTGCCGGTGCCTTGCACCCCGGTTAGCAACAGCCCTTTGGGCGTGTCGGCTTGCTGCGCCACAAAGGCCTGATGGCGCTGCGCTATCCAATGTTTAAGGCTGGCCAGGCCAATCACGTTGTTAAAGCTAACGCTGTCAAATACCTGCGACAGCACACCGTCGGTTTGTAGCAAGCTGAACTTGGCACGGTTAATCCGCGGAATATCTGCGGCAGTAACAGCACCATCATCAGCAATGGCTTTGTAGGCTAAACGCTTTACCTCTTCAAAGGTTAAACCACGCAGATTTTGTACCAACAGCGTCAGATTATCCGGTGTCAGCTCTGCCGTTATGCCCTGTTTAACCGTATAGCTATCGGCCATTTCATGCACTAACTGGCGGATTTGTTGATCTGACGGCAAGCTTAGCTCAAAGCGATAACATAAACGGGCCAACTCAGACGGCACCGCTATCGCGTGGCTTAACAGCATAATAGTGTGGCCCAGTTGCTCATGCGCCTGAGCGATTTCCTTGATATAGCGTACATGCTTAGGCTCGACTAAAAACGGATGGAAATCGCACAACACAAAGATGCCGGGGTTGCGGGTAGCTTTAATTTGCGCCAACAAATTGGTCGGATCCGCATTAAAGGCCTGGGCACTGTGCTCAGTATCTAGCCGCTGCAGGCCTTCGGTGATGGTCCATTTAAACACCGGGCGCATTAAATTTACCGCCAGCCGTTTTATCAGCAACAGCGCGCGGGGTTCTTCATAACTTTCAATTACAATCAGCGGGCTGTGTGCCTGCACCAGTACCCGTAAATCATCAAATTCGTGCATAGCTGTCTCTGAGCAAAGAAAATAAAAAAACCCACTACAATGAGTGGGTTTTAGCAGAAAGCAGCTTAGCTGCCAAGTACAAACGGTTGTCTGTCAGCGCATTGCTACCAGCATGGCTGAAGGTTGCTCCAGATACTGTTTCCACAGGTTGGTAAAGCGCGCTATGGTGCCACCGTCGATAACCCGATGATCGCCCGACCAGCTGATTTGCATTAGTTGGCGTGCTTCCACCTCACCTTTAGCATTAAAGCGTGGCAAGGTTTGCACCTTACCCAGTGCTACTATCGCCAGCTCCGGCTTATTGATAATGGGCGTAGCAACAGTGCCGCCAATGGCGCCGATATTAGAGATACTGATAGTACCGCCTTTTAAATCAGCCGGGCTGACACGGCCTTCACGGGCTTGCTCGGTTAAGCGGGTTAAATCGTTAGCAATATCAATAATAGATTTACGCTGACAACCTTTGATATTCGGCACCAGTAAACCAATTTTCGAGTCTACTGCTATGCCGATATTGTGATCGTCAAAATAGGTCAACTCAGTGCAGTCCTGGTTCACTTTGGCATTCATAATCGGGAACTGATTAATCGCCAGCGACAAGGCCTTAATAAAAAACGGCATCATGGTCAGCTTGACGCCCTGTTTGGCGTACTGATCTTTTAAACCGGCACGCAGCGCTATCAGTTCAGTTAAATCAATCTCTTCACAGTAAGTAAAATGCGGAATGGTTGAAACCGACTCTACCATCTGCCGTGCCATCGCCGCTTTAATGCCTTTAATCGGCTCGGTACGGCTACCGCCTGATGTTACAGTTGCAGAGGCTGTTACTGTAGTTGTTGCAACATTGATTGATCCATTCTGCGCAGGTGCAGTTTGTACTTTGCCATCGGCAAAAGCACGGACATCGTCTTTATATACGCGGCCTTTGTCACCAGTGCCCGGTACTTTGCTGATATCAATACTCAGCTCACGGGCCAAACGGCGTACTGCCGGGCTGGCCAGTGCTTTACCATTAGAGCTGGCATTAGCGCTAACAGCGTCATTTTTTTGCTGTAGTGCACAGGCAGCTTTAGCCGGCGCAGCAGTTGCCGTTGCAGTAACAGCAGCTGCTTGCGGCGCTGATGCCAGGCCGGCATGTTGCATAGCAAACAGCGGCGCATGCACCTTGGCAATCTCGCCTTTGGCGTAATACAGCTTAGTCACTTTACCTGAGTACTTGGCCGGAATTTGTACCAGCGCTTTGTCGGTCATCACATCGCATACCGGCTGGTCTTCTGCGATGTCGTCGCCTTCTTTAACTAACCAGTCGACAATTTCACACTCAACAATGCCTTCGCCGATATCCGGCAAAATAAAATCTTCGCTACCGGCAGCAGCTACGGGCGCAGCAACAGCTTCCGGCTGCGCGATAACCGCTGTGTCGTCAGTGCCGGCCAGTTGCATTTCAAACAGCGGCGCATGCACTTTGGCAATATCGCCTTTGGCGTAATACAGCTTAGACACCACACCGTTATGCACGGCCGGAATTTGCACCAGAGCTTTATCGGTCATCACATCGCATACCGGTTGATCTTCGCTGATGGTGTCACCTTCAGCAACCAGCCAGTCAACAATTTCACACTCAACTATACCTTCACCGATATCCGGCAGAATAAAATCTTTTTTCATTGCTGCCTCCGTTAAAAGTTAACTGAGCGTTTTATCGCTTCATAGGTTTTTAAATGATCCGCCACATACTCTTTTTCCAGCGCCAGCGGGTACGGCGTGTCCATACCACAGACCCGTTCAATCGGACTTTCCAGGTGCAGGAAGCACATTTTTTGGATAGTGGCAGCAATTTCACCGGCAAAACCACCGGTTAACGGCGCTTCATGGTTAATCAGCAAACGGCCGGTTTTCTTCACCGACGCCGCTACGGTATCTGCATCCCACGGCAAGATGCTGCGCAGGTCTATCACTTCACAGGAAATGCCGTCTTTTTCGGCCATCTCAACCGCTTTTTGCACAATTTCCATCTGCGCGCCCCAGGCCAGCACGGTAATGTCTTTACCTTGCTGTGTTACCTCGGCTTTGCCCAGTTCAATTTCGTAGTACTCTTCCGGCACTTCGCCGGTGGAGGCACGGTACAGCTTTTTCGGTTCAAAGAAAATAACCGGATCCGGGCAGGCAATAGAGGCTAACAGCAGGCCTTTGGCCTGATACGGGTCACGCGGGATCACCACTTTTAAACCCGGCGTATGAGCAAAATACGCCTCCGGTGACTGGCTGTGATAATGACCACCGGCAATACCGCCGCCGTATGGGCTTCTGAACACCAAACCACCGACATTAAATTCATTACCTGAGCGGTAGCGGAACTTGGCGGTCTCGTTAACGATCTGGTCAAAGGCCGGGAAGATATAGTCGGCAAACTGAATTTCCGCTACCGGTTTCATGCCCTGCGCTGCCATACCGTTAGCAAAACCGGCAATGCCCTGCTCGGTTAACGGTGTATTAAAGCAGCGTGCTTTGCCGTATTTTTCCTGCAGTTTGCTGGTAGCACGAAACACGCCGCCAAAGTGGCCCACGTCTTCACCAAAACACACTACGCTGTCGTCTTTGGCCATGGCTAAATCAAGCGCATTATTAATGGCCTGCAACATGTTTATCTTTGCCATTAGTCTAGTCTCCCCGCCGTTACCGGATACGCTTCCGGGTAATTACGGATATGCGCTTTTAATTCATCTAATTGTTGTTGTAATGCTGGTATTGGCTCGGCGTATACGTCAGAAATAAGGTGCTCTATGCCGGGCTTAGCCACTTTTTCCGCCACTTTTAACGCATCGAGAATTTCGGTACGCAGCGCTTCAATAGTGGCTTTATCGTCGGCTTCGTTCAGCCAGCCTTTTTCTACCAGCCATAAACGGAAACGGGCGATAGGGTCGTTCTGACGCCACTTTTCTTCTTCTTCTTTTGAGCGATAGCCACTTGGATCGTCAGACGAAGAATGCGCGCCCAGGCGATAAGCAATAGATTCAATTAACACCGGCTCGTTATGCTTAAGTGCATGGTCACGCGCCATCTTAGTGGCCTGGTACACCGCTAAAATGTCGGCACCATCTACCCGCAGTGCTTTCATACCGTAACCGACTGCACGACAGGCAATACCATCGCCGACAAATTGCTCACTGGCCGGCGTGGAAATGGCATAGCCATTGTTGCGACAGAAGAAAATCACCGGAGCCTTGTGTACCGCGGCCATATTTAAGCCGGCGTGGAAATCGCCTTCTGAGGCCGCACCTTCACCGAAGTAACAAATAGTGGTGTTAGGTAAACCGCGCAGCTTTTGTGCATAGGCATAACCACTGGCCTGGGGGATCTGTGTGCCCAGCGGTGACGAAATGGTCATATAGTAAATGTCTTTACTGCCGTAATGCACCGGCATCTGCCGGCCTTTACCCAAATCCTTTTCATTGGAAAACAGCTGGTTCATAAACTGCTCCAGCGTAAAGCCACGATAACGCAACGCGCCCTGTTCGCGATACTGCGCCATGATCATATCTTGCTCTGCCAATGCCGCGGCGCTGCCTACCGTAGTAGCCTCTTCGCCTAAACACTGCATATAGAAGCTGATGCGGCCCTGACGCTGGGCAGCTAACATGCGTTCATCCAGTACACGGGTAAACACCATCGTATCGTACATTTTAATGGCGGTGGCTTTATCCAACTCCGGCGCTACCGCTCCTTCGTACAGGCTGCCATCGTCACGTAGAATGCGTAGTGTAGGAATTTTTAACGCATCACCGGCGGTAAACTCCGCAGTGTGCACCGTGGTAATGGTGGCGTTATTTGGGTTAGTCATAGGGTGTCTCTTGTTTGTTATACGTGTCAGACAGGTGGCAGCTCCGCCAGCCCGGCCTTGGTATCAGGCTGGCGGAACTTAGCTTCTACCGTCCAGTATAGCGGCTTTAACCGCTCTCCCCGTTTTGTGCCTGGCGTTAGCTGGCACCGGTGTGTTCTGATTATTATCGGCGGCAACTTTACCTTTACGTAAACTGCATTGCAACCGCCGGCCGGGTTTGGCCCGGCTGGCAGCGTCGACGACTGTCAGCTTAAATTTACTCTTTACAGCAGTTTATTACTGCGGTAATCAGCCGTTAAGCGATATTGTGCGCCACTGTAGTGGGCACTACCATCAACATAGCGCGCTGGCCTATGGCCACTTTGGCATTGGGGAAAATAATGGCTTCACCTTCGCGCTCTACTCTGTACTCAATATCACCGTCTGTTGCCAGTAAGGTGCCTTGCGGATAAGCCGTGAAGTTTTCTACGTCATCGGCAAAGTGCAGTTTAAACTCCTGCGTTTGTTTATTGATTGCGCGATACACCTGATACAGCTGAAATTGTTGCTCATCAAAATCTACTGTGCTCACCGCTGCTTCGCTAACCAATTGGCGCAGCGCGGCACGTGCTTTGCTAAAGCGGCGCATATTGTTCTGGCCAAACGGCTGCACCTTGCCCAGCTCAATGGTAAAGGCATTGGCACCATGCGTATTAGAAGCGTAATAGCTAAAAGTAGAAGCCGGGGTTTGCATTAACAGCACTGTCGTGACATCACAGGCCTGTAAAAACTCAAACTCAGCCTTTTGCCACGGTTTATTATGCAAAAACGGGTAAACCGCGAATTTCTCAAAACGGGAGCCGCGAATAGCGGTGTGTAAATCATATAAATAGCGGTTACGCGGCACCGAATTAGTTACGCGTGCCTCTTGATAGAAACGGCTGACATACACCTCCAACGCCTTAGCGCGCTTGCGTTCGGCGTTAATCAGGCCTGCCCCCATGCTGTAGTGGCCGGAAAACAGCCTGTTCAGGTTTTCGCTAATTTCGCGTGTACCGGCGTTGATAGCCGCAGGGTTGCCAAACAGCACTAACAGACGGTGTTTAAGTTGAAGTTGGCCGGTTAGCAGGTCTTTTACCAGCTCAGCGCAAATCTCTATCGGCGCCGTTTCATTGCCGTGCACACCACAGGACAGAACGATATCTTTGGTATTGCTTTCACAGAGTACCGGCTCAAAGCATATTACGCCGGTATCGAAAATACTGACGGCCGTGCCATCAGGTAAAGTAAACTGTGATGACGGCAAGCCATCAGGGTTTGAAAGAGTCAGTTGCAGAAATTCGCCATGTTGCAGCAGTTGGGCGTGTTGGGTAGATAATTGCGCCATGCGCCAGCTCCGGATTGTCATAATGCACTGATTCTACCGCAGTTAACGCACTCAGCCAAACCTGACGCTTGTTACACAGTAAATCAGCCCAGCTCTTCTGTATACATTGATACCTGATCCCGCCCGGACTGCTTCGCTTTGTACATTGCAAGATCAGCATCAGCCAGTAACTGTTTAAGCTGATAGCCAGACGTATCGGAAGAGCTGACACCAAAACTGGCACTAAGAGGAAACGTACAACCGCTGGCTTTTGTATCGATAGTAGCAATGGCATCACGGCATATTTCGGCCATCAATGCAGCTTTATCAGCATGGCAGCCCGGTAACACCACAGCAAACTCTTCCCCGCCAATGCGGCCAAATACATCATTATTGCGCATAAAATTACGACAGGTTTTTACCACCTGTTGCAGGGCCCAATCGCCTGTGGCGTGGCCGCATTGATCGTTTATATTTTTAAAGTGGTCCAGGTCAAACAAAATCAGTGCTGCAGGTTTCGCATCAAGCTCACAATAGTCCAGCGCTACTTTGGCCTGGTTGTTAAAGTGATAACGGTTACTAATACCGGTTAACTGATCATATTCGGCAATTTTTTTAAAGCGACTACGCCCGGACATACCGCGGTAAGCCATAAAACTGGCCAAAGCTACGATTAGCAGTAGCAACAGCATAATAAGACGGTTTTGTTTTACTTCTTGCTGATACAGGTTTTTTTGTAAAAAAAGTAATTCGTTATCTTTATCGAGTAAGGCTAAGCGCTGATCTTTCACTTCTATTTCCGCTTTAGCAACATGATAGGCTTGTTGTCTTACAAAGCGGTCATCGCTATTCGCTTTTAGAGCAGAAGTATACTTTACATGATATTCCAATGCCTTATTGAAATTTTGCCGTGTATAGTTAACCTGATATAACACATAATAAGCATTTAACACCGGTAAACTAAACTCTGAGGCGCCCGAGTGCTGTAAGGTGCGATTAGCCCGCTCTTCTGCAATGTCGTATTCTGCCAGTGCCAGACTGTTTTGCGCCCCTGCGCCTAAAACTCCTGCTAGCAGAAATGGGTAATTTGTTTTAGTAACTGAATCTATGAATGAATCATAATACTTGTCAGCCTGCTGGTACTGTTCTGTCTGTAATAAATAGTTAAAGTATTTAAGGCGGATAAGGTTAGCAAAAATCAGCTCCCGGTTATTAACACAATGACTTACTGATGAT
Source organism: Rheinheimera sp. EpRS3 (assembly GCF_001513785.1). Taxonomy (GTDB): domain Bacteria; phylum Pseudomonadota; class Gammaproteobacteria; order Enterobacterales; family Alteromonadaceae; genus Alishewanella. Next base: position 232,543 of record NZ_LNQS01000007.1, on the reverse strand, counting down.
TCCACCGTAGTGCTGAAAAGCTCCCATTGCCCTAACCCGTACAACGATTCGATTAAATGATGCCTGCCATGGCACAGTGTTTTTTCTGATGTTGCGCTATCGATCAATACCTGAGCATAAAACCTGGCAATATCAAACTCTGACAGCTGATTATAAGTATAAGCCAGCACGCTCAGGCCGTGCTCTTTTGCCCGGGTTGATGTTACAGACTGAACTTCGCGGCTTATTTGTTCAAGATAAGAAAACGCATTGCGGTAATTTCTGGTTACTGCAAACACATTCACCAACAGTGCTTTAACCCGAAAAACAATTTCCGCTTCAGTATCACGGGCAAGCATTGACTCCAGCATCGCTGCTGCTCCGCCGAAATCACCACGCAGCGACATTTCATAGCTTTGCAGTAACTCTACATAGTCTTGTTCATACTGTGTCAGCTTCCCGGGGCTTTCAGCAATAGCTGCCAGTTTTTCACTAAACTGTGCTACATCAACGACTTTAAGATCATCCAGTGCGTCCAGTCGCTCGGTCATTTCACTGGCTGGTGCAATAGCAACGAAACCAGCAAAGATTATCAATGCTGGTTTTATAAGTTTAATTAGCAGTGGCTGAGCCAATCTAAAAGTTAGCGGCAACCGATGACTTTTCCTCAGTCTCGTCGTCATTCTCGGGCACATCTTGTGGCGGTTCTTCTGCCGGGCAAATTGCACATATCACTTTGTTCCGCACCTGTAACAAGGCTTCTAACTGAACGTGATCCCTGCTCAAGATAGCCTGCTGCACCTGAACATCCATATCTAACGGGTTAAATACTTTTTGTAAAGCTGCAGTATCCAGGCTGTGTAACGCAGCATTCTGGCCTAAAGTTTCAAGCAAGCTAATCACTTTATTCATTGTTAGTCCCTGTATAGTTGTTATATCACGGTGAAAGGTTTTAAATTAAATCAGAATTTAAATACCATCCTGCACCCGGCCGTAACGAATTACAACTACTACAGTAACGTTATAATACAGAACGACAATAAATTTTTAGTCTGCTTTATCCATAAGGTGGGTATAAGTTGCAATCTGATCCCGTCCTGATTGCTTGGCTCTGTACATTGCCAGATCTGCATCAGCTAACAACTGTTTAAGCTGATAGCCCGATATATCGGAAGAGCTGACACCAAAACTGGCACTAAGCGGGAACGTATAACCGCTTTCTGTCGTATCTATAGTAGCAATAGCATCACGGCATATCTCCGCCAGTAGTGCGGCTTTATCGGCGTGGCAGCCCGGCAACACCACAGCGAACTCTTCACCGCCAATACGGCCAAATACATCATTGTTGCGCATAAAGTTACGACAGGTTTTTACCACCTGTTGCAGCGCCCAGTCTCCGGTAGCATGACCATAGTTGTCATTAATAGTTTTAAAGTAATCCAGGTCAAACAGAATTAGTGCAGCGGGCTTAGCGTTAAGCTCGCAGTAATCCAGCGCGACTTTAGCCAAATTGTTAAAATGATAACGGTTGCTGATACCGGTTAATTGGTCAAACTCAGCAATTTTTTTAAAGCGTTTACGACCGCTCATACCGCGATAGGCTATAAAACTAGCGATAAGCAGCACGACAAATAGCAATAACATAAGTAACCTGTGTTGCCGAACCTCTTGCGCGTATATGTTTCTTTGTAATGATAGTAACTCGTTGTCTTTATCTAACAGCGCTATGCGTTGATTCTTAACTTCAATTTCTCCCCGAGCCAGGTGATAAGCCAGAAGCTGTGAAGATAACTCTTTTTCATACGACGTTTTAGCTGCGTTTAACAACTCCAGATATTTTAGTGATTCTTGAAATCTGTTTTGAGATTTAGCTATTTCATACAGCGACTTAGCAGCCAAAATAACAGGCAAACTAAAGGGGTGGGTATCTGAAAATAGCAGCGCTTCTTTTGCCAACGACTCTGCTTTTGGCATATTGTTCTCAGCAAAGTAGGCTTGTGATACTAACGCATTTACCTTGGCTATAAGGAAAGAGTAATTTGTTGTATTAAGTGTTTCGCGATAGTTCTCATAGCTGTTTATTGCAGCTGTAAACTGCTTTTGATTAATATTGTAACGAACGATTTCGGCAACAATAAAACCAGCAGCTATTTTCTCACCGGTACGTTGGCAAAGACTAAAACCAAACTCAGATTCTTTATCAAAATCCTGCTGTTTAGCCTGAGCAGACATTGCTTCAATTTTTTGCGTATACAAACGACAAAGGTTGATGTCAGATAAAGCTAAGGAGTGGATATCACGCAAGTAATACTGGGCTAAATCAAACTTTTCTAACTTAATGTATAGCAGCGCAATTACGCCAAGACGCTGCACCAGTGCTTTTTCATCAGTTAGCTGATGTCCTTCAGCCTGTAAGATTTCAAAATACTCAAAAGCATTAGCGTAGTTCTGAGCAAGAACATAAGAATTTACCAACAATGCCAGAGCTCGAACCCGAAGTACATCGTTCGCAGGACGGTAAAGCAGGTTTTGTAGTAAGGCCGGCGTTTCATGATAATTGCTAAGCAATGTCGCTTCGCTGGCTTTTAGTAAGTTCAGATAATCAGATTCATCTGCATCAAACCTGGAACTATATTTATCTAGTCTCTTTAGTTCATGCTGAAAGGCTCTAAAATTTGATAGTCTTAAATCATCAACTTTCTCAAGCTGGGGCAGATACCCATTCTCGGGAGGAGGCTCTGTCGCATAAAGAAAATTAGGGGCAAGCAATAACATTGCCCCCAAGAACATTTTTCGCAAAAAAAAGACCATAAATCTGATCGAATCAAACAGCTACACGCATTTTTACATCACCCGGCTCGTCATCGTCAGCTGGTTGGTTAGGTTGATCTTTAGGCTCTTCAACAGGAAAAACCATACAAACAATTTTATGCCTTACATTGAGCAGCATTTCCAGCTCTTCAATGTTCCCCTGGCTAATTAACGTTTTGGCTTCTGATAATGCCAAGCTAGTCTCATCAAATGCAGATTTAGCGCTGTAGCGTAGTTTACTGTCTGCTCCCAACCGCTCAATTAAACTGATAATGTTGTCCATTTCCCATCCTTGTTGTTATTAGGTTTAAGTATTACCTTGCCAAAATAAGCTGAAACCGATAAAGACGCAACTTTACTTCGCGTCCAAAACGCGGGTGGCTAATTTCAACTGATATTGCTCTGTTAATGTAGCCGGACAGGACTGCGATACGGCTTTAGTAAAACCTAATTTTTGAGCAGAGCAAACTGCGGCAAGATTACCAGCCTGGATCTGTTTAGTGATTGTCGTAATGCCCCACTTAGCTGCCAGCCAGCGGATAAGCATGCCACTAAGCTCTGTGCCCAGGCCTTTACTATGCCACTTTGGTAGTAACATCCGGCCAATTTCTGCGTATTTTTTTTCCAAATCCAGCTGATTAACAGAAGCAATACCAATACTCTGATTATTACTTTTTAAAGCTACCCTGAAATAACAACGTTGAATATGCCTTTGTTGGTTAGACTTAAGTGCAGCTTCAAAGCTACGGTGAGCTTTGTCTTCACTTAACGGGCTGCTGACATAACTCATACTTGCTTTATCCGTCATCAGCGAACAGTACAATGTTCTATCGCCTTCAGACAACAACGTCATGTGTAATCGCACAGAGCTGCTACAAATAGCCTGTAGTTTGGTAACATCCTCACCTTGTTGCACCTTATTGCTGCCTTGCTGATAATTTTTCCAGACGTTCCAACAGAGCATCGTTGAGTTGCATCGACATTGCAGGGGGAATTACTAAAGTAGTTTTCAAATCCATTAGCGCGTCAGGTAAAGCTGATAACGGCATCTGCTCGATACGTGTTTGTTGAATTGGTAAAGTAACAGCCTCGTACAAAATGACCTGATGCTCTGCCGGATAATATTGCCTCAGTAACTCGACCAGTATTTGCCTGTAAGCCGCGCTGGTTGAGAACTTTGCCAGCGATCTGTCGCCTGCCACACCAATTTGCCATAAGATCAGATAAGCAGCAGTATCGATATTACGTTTATAAAACATAAACTGGCTGGCTTCATAGTGCTGGCAGCCGTAAGTACCGGGGTCGATGCCTAAATCGGCATACAAACAATCTTCTGCAGAAATACCCGGCTCCATATGGGCGGTAAAACCCAGTTCACGGGCTTGCTTGATGGCATTGTGCGGCACCCAGGCAAATACGCCCGGATGACCGTAAAAGGCCCCTACCACCTTTTTGCCTGCTTTAACTTCAACCAGCATAGCAGCAACCATCTCGCGATAAGTAAGCATGCGGGATTTGCCTTCCAGATAGTAAGGCTGGAGTGAACGCACATCAGCATTCATCTGCTCTATCCACTTTTCGGTGATGCCATCGGCCACCAATACAAACACCACATCAGCCTGTTCGATATAGCTGCGGGAAAGTGGGCTGATATGCGAGCCCAGAGTCATGCCTGTGCCGACACAAACTAAACTACCTGTTTGCAAAATTACGTCCTTGATACTTTTTTTACACTATAAGGCGTTGCTAGCTTTGCTGGCAAGCCTATATTGCAGCCATAAAAAAGCCTGTCACTGACAGGCTTTTCAACAATAGCTTAATCGCGTCTGATATTACACTTCTCTAAATGCCATACCCGGCTTACATAGTCCTCGATGGAACGATCAGAGGTAAACTTACCTACCGAGGCTGTATTGAGTATGGCTTTTTTAGCCCACAGTGATTTATCGCGATACCACTGATCTATTTTCTGCTGGGCTTTAACGTAGCTTTCAAAATCTGCCAGCACCAGATAAGGGTCACCACCCTCCAGCAAACTACGTTTAATGGCCGCTAACTCGCCAGGTTTACCGGGTGTGAAATAGTCTGTTTCCAGCCAGTCCAGAATGGCTTTAATTTCCGGATTAGCATAGTAGTAATCCATACTGTTGTAGCCATCGGCATGTAAGGCTTTTACTTCATCTACCGTTAAACCAAAGATGGCGATATTATCGTCGCCCACTTCCTCAGCAATTTCGATATTGGCACCATCCAAAGTACCCACCGTAATAGCGCCGTTCAATGCCAGCTTCATATTACCGGTGCCTGATGCCTCTTTACCTGCAGTAGAAATTTGCTCAGATACGTCAGCAGCCGGTATCATTTTCTCGGCCAGAGTTACCCGATAATTAGGCATAAACACCACTTTTAAGCGGTTTTTCACCCGCTTATCGTGGTTAATTTTCTCAGCGACTTTATTAATGGCATAAATAATTTCTTTGGCTAGCTTATAACCCGGCGCAGCCTTGGCACCAAACAAAAATACGCGCGGCACCATGTCGTAATCCGGCTCCTGCAGAATACGGCGGTACAATGCCAGTATATGTAACAGGTTCAGGTGCTGACGCTTATACTCATGCAGCCGCTTAATCTGGATATCAAAGATGGCATGCGGATCAATATCAATATGCGTCAGCTTTTTCACCACCGTTGCCAGGTCAGCTTTATTCTGTTGCTTAATCGCCATAAAGGCGTCCTGAATTTTGGCGTCATCAGCAAAGGCAGCAAATTTAGACAGTTGCTTTAAATCAGTTGGCCATTCAGTGCCAATATTGTCGTCCAGTAATTTTGCCAGTTTCGGGTTACAGGCTTTTAACCAGCGTCTTGGCGTAACACCATTGGTTACATTAGTAAATTTATCCGGCCACAAGGCCACCATTTCCGGGAATAAATCTGACTTAACCAGTTTTGAGTGAATTTCAGCCACACCATTCACCCGGAACGACCCCACTACTGATAAGTGGCCCATCCGTACCATAGGATCATGGCCTTCTTCGATAATCGACAATTTACGCTTTTTATCGTTATCGCCCGGCCATAACACATCAACCTGTTCTACCAGGAAGCGACGGTTAATTTCGTAGATAATTTCCAGATGGCGCGGCAGTACTTTTTCGAACAACCGTACCGGCCATTTCTCCAGAGCTTCGGGCAACAGGGTATGGTTAGTGTAAGCAAAGACCTGCTGGCAGATATTCCAGGCTTGATCCCATTGCATTTCAGCACGGTCAACCAGAATACGCATCAGCTCCGGAATCGACACTGCCGGGTGTGTGTCATTCAGCTGAATAACCACCTGTTTGGCAAAGTCGCTCCAGTCGTCAGCATGAGTGCGTTTATAGCGGCGAATAATATCTTTTAATGAACAGGAAACAAAAAAGTACTGCTGAATTAAGCGTAGTTCTTTGCCGGCCTCGGTTTCATCATTCGGGTACAGCACTTTGGAAATAGTTTCTGCTTCGATATTCTCGCGCGAAGCGTCGATATAACCACCAGAGTTAAATACGTCCCAGTTAAAAAAGTCACTGGCCCGACTTTCCCATAATCGCAACACATTCACTGAGCTGCCGTTATAGCCTACAATCGGAATATCCCATGGCACACCTTTAATAATACGACCAGGGTGCCATACTTTCTTCATTTTACCCTGCAGGTCGTATACCGTTTCAACATAACCGTATACTGAAATTTCCTGCACAGATTCCGGCCGACAAATCTCCCAGGGGTTAGCATATTCGCGCCAGCTATCTGGCCGCTCTATCTGACGGCCGTCCTGAAAACTTTGTTGAAACAGACCATGCTCGTAATGAATACCGTAGCCAATTGCCGGATAATTCAGTGTGGCCAGAGAATCAATAAAACATGCCGCTAAACGCCCAAGGCCACCATTACCCAGCGCCATGTCTTCTTCCTGATCTTCCAGATCAGCAATATTCAGCCCCAGCTCGGACAGTGCCTGCTTGGCTTGCTCATACAACCCCAGGTTATGCAGGTTATTGCTGAACAAACGGCCCATCAGGTATTCCAGGCTGAAATAATGCAAAGCGCGGGTATTGTTTTCATAGTGCGTACGCTGAGTATTGCGCAGACCATCGTATACCTGCTCGTTTACCGCAGCACAGGTAGCACGCCACCATGCCTGTGGGCTGGCTTTATTTACATCGGTACCTAAGGTGGAATGTAGATGACGGATGATCTGATCTTTCAGCTGTTCGGTGTTAATTTGTGTTACACCAGTACTGGCAGTTGAGGTATGTTTTTTCATTACAAATCCTGATAGTTTTCTGCCTGTGATAGCTACATAATATCGCCAAGCGTAGAATTATTACAAAAAAATACCCTATCACAGTGCTCAAGGCAAAATCGAAGGCTATAAATGTAATTTAATTACAATGTAGATCATAGCCTTTTCAGCGCCTTATATCTGACTGAATACGTATTCAACAAATGCCTTAGCATCGTGCTCCAGTTGCAACAGGTGGCCCTGATCAACAAAGCTCTCCAGATAAATTTTATACGAGTTTTCCGTGCCTGATGGCCGGGCAGCAAACCAACCATTGCGGGTGACCACTTTTACCCCGCCTATATCAGCATTATTTCCGGGCGCTTTGGTTAGCACCGCTAAAATATCATCACCGGCTAAGGTGGTTTGCTTAACACTTTTTACATCGAGTTTTTTCAGGGCGGCTTTTTGCTCACTGCTGGCTGGGGCATCTAAACGGCGATACAATGGCGAACCAAGCTCTCGTGTAAGTGCCTGATACTGCTGATAAGGGTCTACGCCGGTTTTTGCCAGCATTTCTGCTGCTAATAACCCCAAAATAATACCGTCTTTATCGGTAGACCAGGCGCTTCCATCAAACCGTAAAAAACTAGCCCCTGCACTTTCTTCGCCACCAAAAGCAACGCTGCCGTTATGCAAACCCTCTACAAACCATTTAAAACCTACCGGTACTTCCAGTAAATTACGGCCGCGTGCAGCAACAACTCTGTCAATTAAAGCGCTGGATACCAGCGTTTTACCAATTGCCAGCTCTGCAGCCCAATCTGGCCGGTTAGCAAGTAAATAATTAATCGCCACTGCCAGATAATGATTAGGGTTCATCAGGCCGCCACTACGGGTAACTATGCCGTGGCGATCGAAATCCGGGTCATTACCAATGGCAATATCGAACTGATCTTTTAGCTGTATCAGATTAGCCATGGCATAGGCAGAGGAGCAATCCATACGAATTTGCCCGTCTTTATCCAACGGCATAAAGGCAAACGCCGGGTCAACCTTTTCATTTACCACAGTAATGTTCAGGCCATAGCGCTCAGCAATACGTGGCCAATACGCAATACCAGAGCCACCAAGCGGGTCAACACCAATTTTTATGCCTGCTTTGGCTATCGCGGCCATATCGATAACGTTTGCTAAATCATCAACATAGTGCTGAATATAATCAATATGCTGACAATAGCCAGATTGCAGCGCCAGAGCATAAGGCATCATTTTTACGCCTTCCAGATCTTTGGCTAGCAATTCATTGGCGCGTTGCTCTATCCAGTTAGTGACATCGGTATCCGCCGGGCCGCCGTGTGGCGGGTTGTACTTAATGCCGCCATCCTGTGGTGGATTATGTGATGGCGTAATCACAATACCGTCTGCCAGTTGGCTGGTTGCACCTTTATTTTGTGTCAAAATAGCGTGCGAAATAACAGGCGTTGGCGTGTAGCCCAAATCTTTTTGGATGCATACCTGAATTTTATTGGCAATCAGCACCTCAAGCGCCGTGGCAAATGCCGCTTCAGATAAAGCGTGGGTGTCTTTACCCAAAAATAATGGCCCGGTAATCGCATTTTTTTTACGGTAATCGGCTACAGCCTGACAGATTGCCAGCACATGTGGTTCATTAAACGAGCAGTTCAGTGCACTGCCGCGATGGCCCGAGGTACCAAAACTGACTTTATGCTCAGGTTGCGTATGCACATCGGGTTCCAGCACATAGTACGCCGTCATCAGACGGCTGATATTAGGCACTAACGATGTGGGCACCTGCTGCCCGGCCAGTGGGTGTAAAGACATAACTTTTCCTTTTATAACAAATCGCGAATACGTTCTGCATCCTGTTCACTATAGCCGAGTTTAATGGCTGTCTCAGTCAGCATCATTTTTTTGCGTGTGGTATTGGAGTTAGTGATCACCCAAAATTCAGTATTAGGAATTTGTTTTGGGTTGGTGCTGCTGCCAGCCTCTGACAGCTCTTCTGCACTGCGGCCAAAATACAGCCGGTTACGGCCCTTAATATCCAGCACTTTGTTGAACTGCTTTTTATGCGCCCGGGCCAGCGCTGACAAAATAAACAAAAAGCGGCCGACGACACTCGATTCAGCCGGTAAGTCCTGCTTATTTATTAAGTCGAAAATACTACTGCTGACTGGCGATGCAGGTGCTGATGCAGCAGGCTCAACGGCCTGTACTACAGTAGCAGTATCGTCACCAAGTAATAAGCGCCTTAAGATCTCTGAGGCACTCTCACCAATTTTTTGAGTCTGACCGGCAATGTATTGGTATAGCTCGTCATCTATTTCGATGGTTTTCATATATTTATTCCGCGCGCTAAAAGTGACCTCATTATATAAAGCCTTATCGACTGACGCCAGCGGCATGATTTGGTAGACTAGCCTGCCCGTTAACCAAATGAGCTTTCTATGCTTTTACATACCCATATCAGCGGCCTGCAAGATAGCAGCAAAGAGCCGGTAGTGCTTATTCATGGCTTATTTGGCAGTTATGAGAACCTCGGCGTTATCGAACGCAGTTTAAGTGAGCAATACCAGGTAATTAATGTTGATGTGCGCAATCACGGCCGCTCCGGCCATAGTGCCGACATGAATTATCAAATGATGGCTGAAGACCTTGCACAAACGCTGGATTCTCTTAGCGTTAGAAAAGCAGCAATACTCGGCCACTCTATGGGGGGCAAGCTCGCCATGGCCTATGCCGTTACCTACCCTGAGCGTGTAACCAGGCTTATTTTGGCTGATATTGCGCCAGTAGGGTATCCGCCGCGGCACAACAGCATTTTTACCGGCTTAAATTCAGTTGATTTAACACAGATTGAAAACCGGGCCGACGCCGATAAGCAACTGGCACAACACGTTAAAGAAAGTGGCGTATGTCAATTTTTGCTAAAAAGCCTGATAAAAGAGAATGACACGTTTCAGTGGCGCTTTAACCTCAGCGCACTTTACGACAACTATGCCGCGTTAATTGGTAATCCAATTGACAGCGGCAGTTACCATGGGCCGGTACTCTTTATTAAAGGTGGCGATTCTGATTACATCCTACCAGAACATAAAGCCACAATTACAAAAGTGTTTCCGGCAGCGCAGGCGAAAATTATCCAGGGCACCGGCCATTGGCTGCATGCTGAAAAACCGGCAGCCTTTACCAAGCTGGTGAAGGACTTTTTATTGAGCTAACGCACTAAATTTTGGTGAAGTTATGCTATAGTGCGCGCACTTTTTTTGCAGGTCAGGTAACGTGCTATGGCTATAGAGCAGTTTGAAGCGATAGGTTTGTGGCTTGGGCTTGGTATTTTGTACCTGTTTATTATAATGGCCATACGAGACGTGCTGAAAAAAAGTAACGCACCGAAGCTTGGACAGTTTTTTGTCTGGCTGGTGCTGTTTTTGTCGCCGGCGGTATTTATTATCAAAAGCGTAGTGCCCTATTTTATTGAGTAGTAAGGTTAGGATTAATGGCGAAGATAGCCACTGATCGCACCACGATTGATTTATTTGCCCAGGAAAAGCGCCCTGGCCGGCCGAAAACCAATCCGCTGCCCCGGGAAGAACAGCTGAAACTAAACAAACGTAATCAAATCAAACGTGATCGCAGTAAAGGTTTAAAACGCATTGAATTTAAAGTGTCTGACCAGCTATACGCAGCGCTGAGTCAGCAGGCAGATCAGGCTGAGATGACACGCAGTGCGTATATCGAACATATTTTGACACAAGCGTTAACCAGGTAAGAAGGTTAGATTAATGGCAACTGTAGGCATTTTTTTCGGTAGCGATACCGGTAACACTGAACATATCGCCAAGATGATCCAGAAAGAACTGGGCAAACACTTGTTCGACGTGCGTGATATCGCCAAAAGCAGCAAAGAGGACATTGCAGCCTTTGATTTGCTGTTACTGGGTATTCCGACCTGGTATTACGGCGAAGCACAGTGCGACTGGGATGATTTTTTCCCTGAGCTGGAAAACATCGACTTCAACAACAAATTAGTGGCTATTTTTGGCTGCGGTGATCAGGAAGACTACGCAGAGTACTTCCTTGATGCCATGGGTACCCTGCGCGATATTATCGAGCCAAAAGGCGCCATTATCGTCGGGCACTGGCCAACTGCCGGCTACAATTTTGTTGCCTCTAAAGCTCTGGTTGATAGCAACCACTTTGTTGGCCTGGGCGTAGATGAAGATCGCCAGCCAGAACTGACAGAGCCACGGGTTAAGCAGTGGTGTAAGCAGATTTATGAAGAAATGAGCTTAAAAGAGTTTGAAGGTCTATAAATAATCACCACAGCAAAACCGGCTTTACAGCCGGTTTTTTTATGCTGCAAAATTTAAACCGGCCGGTATTTGGCTTTTTTACGCACATAAACAGTACGGTTTACCTCTGCCACAATGTTGTTCTGGCTGTCTTTAATATGCACACTAAACTGAGGAAAATGCTTGTCGCCACTCTCTGTTGCGACCTTGATGGTATTAACGGTATCGTCTGACAACCAAAACTCTGCTGTTAGCCTGCCCTTGCCCGGTGTAATAAAATCAATATCTGCCTGTTTATCCCATACCAGATACTCTTTACCTAAAGCTCCCATCAGCATCAGCGGGTAAATAGGATCAGTCATAGCAAACATGGTGCCGCCAAATTGGGTATTATTAATATTCCGGGTCCACGGCCGCGATTTTAACTCAACACGGCAGTAGCGATAATCGCTGCTTAGCGCAGCAACCTTAATACCCGGAAATAAAAACGGCGGCCAAAAATTCAGTAAGTGGCGCATCACCGCCGGATTAAATGCCCATTTCATAAATACACTCTGGTATGACCTGTTTGAGCTATTGTACTTCGCTGTTTGCCAAGTACAAGCTTTGCTTTACGCACAACAGCGGAATATTGCCATTTCATTCTCGGGCCAATGTCTTTATAATCCTTTGCATATATAAGCCAGAGTTAGAGTTTTTATGTCAGATCACAATAGCGAATTACGTAAAGCCGGCCTGAAGGTTACCCTGCCACGGGTAAAAATCCTTGAGATCCTGCAGGATCCAAAGCACCAGCATATCAGTGCGGAAGACGTGTACAAATTGCTGCTGGAGCTGGGTGAAGATATTGGCCTGGCCACGGTTTACCGGGTACTGAACCAATTTGATGATGCTGGCATTTTAACCCGCCACCATTTCGAAGGTGGTAAGTCGGTGTTTGAGTTAACCGGCGGCAGTCACCACGACCATCTGGTGTGCTTAAAATGCGGCAAAGTCATTGAGTTTGAAGACGATGTGATTGAAGCAAAACAACTTGAGATTGCGCAAAAGAATGGTATTAAGCTGACACATCACAGTTTGTACCTGTATGGTGAATGTAAAGACACGGTGCAGTGTAAGAAAAACAGTGAAATGAATTAACAAATTAATCAGTTAATAGCTAATGGCAGTCAATGCTGACTGCCATTAGCTTCAGATACCTGCGATATAATCCAGTATTACTGGTGCCCTACTCAGCTTAAAGATACGAAAAGTACTCTGCCGGATCGGGTGTATGTCTTTTGGCTGGTTCTCCACTGGGTGTACCCAGGTATAAAAAGCCCACTATCTCGTCGTCCTCCCCCAGCTCCAGTGCTTGTTTAACAAAATCAAGCTGAGCGTAGGTACCAGTACGCCAAATTCCGCCAAACCCCTGAGCAAATGCAGCCTGCTGCATCGCCATGACTGCGCAGGCAGCTGATTGCTGTTGCTCAGTTAACGGTACCTTAGCGTGTGTTACAGCTTTGGCAATACACACCACCACCATAGGCGCTCGTAAAGGTAACTGGCGGGCACGTTCTAACAGTTCGTTAGCGATGGCAGGATCATCTTCTACAGCAGCTTCTGCAAAAATATCGCCTAAGCGGCATAACGCCTGACGCCCCTCGGCAATAACAAAACGCCAGGGCCGCAAATTACCATGATCCGGCACCTGCAATGCTGCGCGTTTAATGTTATCCAGTACCTCACCTGCAGGTGCAGGTTCAGTTAAACGGGCTGAAGAAAAACGGCTGGTGAGTAAAGTCAATGCATCCATAAAAAACCCCGATGGTGTTAGCTGTGAGCAGCCTAGCAAATTAACAGTAACCTTTACATCAGATTATGGCAAGGTCACGCCCGTATGACCGCCTTTCAACCATTCTGCTGATTTTTAATGCGCTTTTGCCCACAGCGCTTGCTGATACAACGCCTGATACTGCTCTGCAGCTCTGCGCCAGCTAAAGTTTTGTGCCATACCATTTTGTTGCACTCTTTTATAACTGGCCGTTTTAGCAAACAGCTGTTCGGCCTGTTTTAATGCTGCATCCACTGCAGCAATATCAGGTTCAGCAAAACCTATACCGGTTGCACTGCGGGTTGGCCAGGGTTTTACCGTGTCTTTTAAGCCGCCGGTTAAACGCACCAACGGAACAGTGCCATAGCGCAGACTGTATAGCTGGTTTAGCCCACAAGGCTCGAACAACGATGGCATCAGGAAAAAGTCTCCGGCAGCTTCCAACTGATGCGCCATTGCATCACTAAAGCCCTGCACAAAACGAAACTGCTCAGGATACTGCTGTTGCAACTGCGCCAGTGCACGGCAATAACGGCCTTCACCAGTGCCCATAACAACGACCTGAGCCTGTGTTGTGCCAAGCCAGTGTTTAAGCGCGGGGATCAGATAATCATAACCTTTTTGTCCGGTTAAGCGGCTTACTGCAACAAACAAGGGGGCTTTGCTGGATGCCAGCTCCAGCTGAGTGCGGATTATGGCTTTACACTGTGCTTTGCCAGTGAGGTTGTCGGCGTCATAATTAGCAGGTAAATATACATCCGTTGCCGGATGCCAGATATTGTAATCACAGCCATTTAAAATACCGATAAAATCAGCTGCGCGCTGCTGATACAGTGCTGACAACCCGGCGGCTTCCGGTTCATGCATTAACTCATCGCGGTAACCACGGCTTACGGTGTTAAGTTTATCGGCATATTGCAGTGCTATGGCCAGAAAATTAAGCTCATCATGGCGCTGCGGTTCAATGTCCAGCTCCTGATGCCAGTGAGGTGCGCATTTTTCCTGATAAGCACCGTTGTGAATGCTAAAGATAAACGGCACCTTTGCCAGCTCAGTTGCAGCATAATGCTGTTTCAGATAATAGGCTGCCGCTGCACTTTGCCAGTCATGGCCGTGGATCAAATCAAACTGTTGCCCGCTTTGCAGCGCCCACTCCAGCGCGGCTTTACACAGAAAAGCAAACCGCAACGGGTTATCCGTGTAGCCGTGCTCTCCATCGTCATAAGGCCGCTCACGGCGGAAAAAGTCGTGATGCTCTACCAGCGCAATATTGACGTTATCCAGTGCAAGCTGATGCACCGCACAACCAAAACCGCGCCCCGCCAACTGGAAATAAACCGGTTGCAGCTCTGTAGTAGGCTGCTGATACAAAACACCATAACGCGGTAATATCACTGTTACCTGATGGCCCTGTGTAACCAGGCTTTGTGCCAGACCACGACAGGCATCAGCCAGGCCACCGGTTTTAATCAGGCCTTCATACTCACTACATATAAACAGTATCCGCACTACTTATCCTTACTCAGCTTTATCAAAACCAATCATCGCGCCTTTGGGGATCACAATAACGCCACTTGCAGAGACATGAAAGCGTTGTTTATCCAACACCGGATCTTCACCAATGATAGTACCTGGCGCAATTTTCACATCTTTATCAATAATGGCGCGGCGGATGCGACAACCACGGCCAATATCGTTGTTGCCCATCAGCACACATTTTTCAATATAGCTGTGGCTGTGTACATGCACGTTATAGCCCAAAATAGACTGATACACGATAGAACCACTGACAATACAGCCTGACGCCACCATAGAGCTTATCGCCTGGCCGGTGCGGTTTGCTTCATCATGAACAAATTTTGCCGGCGGTACCGGGGGGGTATAGCCACGTAACGGCCAGTACTTATTATATAAATCAAATGGTGGCTCTACTGAGATCAGATCCATATTGGCTTCGTAGTAAGAATCTATCGTACCCACATCGCGCCAGTACCCACTGCTGCTCTGGCTTTCACCACGAATAACGTTAGATGAAAAATCATAAACATAAACATCTCCCGACGGATAAAGGCCAGGAATAATGTTGTGACCAAAATCATGCTTTGAATCAGCTTGCTTTGCATCTTCTTCCAATACATCTACCAGCGTTTTGGCTTCAAAAATGTAATTTCCCATAGACGCCAGTACAAAACCCGGCCTACCCGGAATGGTTTTAGGGTTAGTTTTGGGTTTTTCTTCAAAGCCGATCATGCGGCCACTGGCGTCTACTTCTATCACACCAAACTCATGTGCCTGCTCTACCGGTACCGGAATAGCTGCAACAGTAAGCTTAGCATTATGATGGCGGTGATAATCCAGCATCTGGCGCACATCCATTTTATAAATGTGGTCGCCACCAAACACACAGACATGCTCAGGATCTAAGCCCTGAATTAAGTGCAGGTTTTGATAAATAGCATCTGCCGTGCCCAAATACCAGTGTTTACCGGTCTGCATTTGTGCCGGTATCGGGTCAATAAAGCGGTTTGTCAGGCCGGTTACACGCCAGGCCCGGCTTAAATGCTTCATCAGAGAATGCGACTTAAACTGTGTAATAACAAAAATCTGCAGTAAATCTGAGTTAACAAAGTTATTCATAACAAAGTCAATAATGCGGTAATTACCGCCAAACGGTACCGCTGGTTTTGCTCTGATGCCGGTTAAAGGTGCCAAACGTGTACCTTCACCGCCAGCCAGAATCATGGTTAATACCCCGGACATAGAAACTCCCTGTTGTGATTGCTGTGTGTGCTTTTTTTATGCAATTTGCAAAGCTGATACCAGAATAGCAGCCTGCATGATGAAAAGACTAGCAGTCAATATGCATAACACTTTGCGCCAGCACAAGATAAAAACAGTAAATGTGTTAAACAGACCAAAGGCACCAAAATGGTGCCTTTGTTAGCAGCGGTTGCTAATGAGGTGCAGTACCGGCACCAGATAAGTGCCAGTGTTTAAATGGGTTCAGATAACTGCGGCTAGCTCTGCGCCTTGCCGGATAGCGCGTTTGGCATCCAGCTCTGCGGCAACATCAGCGCCGCCAATCAGGTGTGAGACTATGCCATGCTGCGCCAAACCTGCCACCAGCGTACGCTGTGGCTCCTGCCCGGCACAGATCACCACATGATCAACATTCAGGCAGCGCTCTTCACCGGCTATCTCAACCCAGAGGCCATTGTCATCTACTTTGAGATAATTAACTCCGGCGATCATTTCCACGCCTTTTTTCTTCAGTGAAGAACGGTGGATCCAGCCCGTGGTTTTGCCAAGGCCAGCGCCCACTTTGCTGGTTTTACGCTGCAGTAAATACACTTTGCGCTCTGCTGGTTGTGGCCGCTCATCAGGCAGCAACGCACCGCGGGCCTGATAGCTTTTATCAATGCCCCAGTCCTTTAACCAGGCTTCTGGTTGTAAAGTCAGTGAATGCTGCTCAGCCAGATACTCTGCAACATCAAAACCGATGCCACCAGCACCAATAATAGCGACATTTTTACCAACGGCTTTATGGTCGCGCAGTACATCTAAATAACTCAGTACCTTGGCATGCTCACTACCAGCCAGGCCAATATCACGCGGCACTATACCCGTTGCCAGCACCACTTCATCAAAGCCTGCCGCTTTGAGGCTGTCAGCGGTTTGCTCACTATTTAAAAACAGCTTTACTGCGTGCAACTCCAGCATACGGCCGAAATAACGCAGCGTTTCATGAAATTCTTCTTTACCGGGAATTTGCTTGGCGTAGTTAAACTGGCCACCTATTTGATGCGATTTATCAAACAGATGCACATCATGGCCACGCTGTGCAGCATAAACACTAAAAGCTAAACCGGCTGGGCCCGCGCCTATTACAGCAATTTTTTTGCGCTGTACTGCAGCAGTGAAATTTAATTCAGTTTCATAGCAGGCACGAGGGTTAACCAGGCAACTGGCGCGTTTATTCTGAAACACATGATCAAGGCACGCCTGATTACAGGCAATACAGGTGTTGATTAGCTCAGCTTTATTGGCCGCTGCTTTGTTAACAAAGTCAGCATCAGCCAGAAACGGCCGTGCCATACACACCATATCTGCCTGGCCGTTGGCGAGGATATCTTCTGCTACTTGCGGATCGTTGATACGGTTGGTAGCAATAACCGGAATATTCACCTGTGCTTTAACGCGCTCGGTGATCCAGCTAAATGCAGCTCGCGGCACCATAGTGCCGATAGTTGGCACCCGCGCTTCATGCCAGCCGATACCTGTATTGAGCAGCGTGGCACCGGCACTGGCAATGTCTTTCGCCAATGCGACTACTTCATCATAGCTATTGCCGTCCTCGACCAGATCCAGCATCGACAAACGGTAAATAATAATAAAATCATCACCACAAGCCTGGCGCACAGCTTTTACCGTTTCAATGGCAAAACGACAGCGCTTTTCAAAGCTACCGCCCCATTCATCTGTCCGCTGATTAGTGCGTGAACAAATGAACTGATTAATTAAATAGCCTTCTGAGCCCATTATCTCAACCCCATCGTAACCGGCATTTTTTGCCAGTTTGGCGGAGTGAGCAAAATCTTTAATTGTGCCGCGTACCTGACGGGCTGACATTTTCGCCGGTTTAAACGGCGTAATGGGCGACTTAATTTTACTTGGCGCCACACTAAACGGGTGATAACCATAACGGCCGGCATGTAATAACTGTAAGCAGATCTTCGCGCCGTGCTGATGCACAGCCTCTGTTACCTGCTTATGCTTGCCTGTTTGCCACCAAAAACTTAACTGGCTGCCAAAAGGTACCAGATTGCCGCGAAAGTTGGGGCTAATGCCACCGGTAATAATTAACCCCACGCCGCCTTTGGCGCGCTCGGCATAAAAAGCCGCCAGCTTGGCAAAGCCGTGCTTTTCCTCTTCCAGCCCGGTATGCATAGAGCCCATAATGACGCGGTTTCTAAGCGTAGTGAAACCTAAATCCAGTGGTTGTAATAATTTTTGGTATGCCACATCACCCTCTCTGGTCGTACCTGTTGTCCATGGCAGACTTTAGCTGCTTTGTCAGCCGATAGCAAGCCACCCACACTATGCCTGCAAGTGTTACACATTTACTTACAAATTCCACTTAGCCTTTATAGCCAAATTGGTTAGCATACCAACATGCACATACGCTGATCTAAAACAGGATACTTCCATGACTGATAAAAAACCCGGCCTGATCCGCCGGTTATTTGGGGCGATTGCCCGGGTTTACCGCGGTTTTCGCTCGGTAATTCTTAATTTGCTGTTTATTTGTATTGTTGTGCTGATTGCTGTCTCCATTTTCAGCGGTGACGATAAAGTTGACGTGCCCCCTACCGCCGCGCTGGTGCTTAATCTTACCGGCGATCTGGTAGAGGAAAAGCGCTGGACAGATCCTATCGCTACAGCAATAAACGAAAGCCTGGGTGGCCAGGAAGATGCACCTGAAGTACTGGTAAGCGATGTTGTTAGCGTAATTAAAAACGCCACCAGCGACAATCGCATTCAGGCGCTGGTGCTGGACTTATCTATGCTGGGCAGTGGCTCACTGGATAAAATGCAACTGATTGGCGCTGCCATTGAAGAATTTAAAGCCAGTGGTAAAAAAGTACTGGCATACGGTGGTTACTATGGCCAGGGCCAATATTATCTGGCCAGTTACGCCGATGAAATCAGCTTAAGCCCGATGGGCGCAGTTATTTTAGAAGGTTATGGCAGCTATCCGATGTATTACAAAAATGCGTTGGAAAAACTGAAAATTAATACTCATGTGTTCCGTGTTGGTACCTATAAATCTGCCGTAGAGCCTTTCCTGCGTAACGATATGTCAGACGAAGCCAAAGAGGCCAACGTTGCCTGGTTAAATGAGCTGTGGTCTGATTACAAACAGCAGGTTGCTGCCCGCCGTGGTTTCGCCGCAGACAACTTTGATGAAACCTATGCTGCTTTGCTGGAAAAACTGCAGGCCGCTGAAGGTGATTTAAGCCAGTATGCTGTTAATGCCGGTCTGGTGGATAACATTAAAACCCGTGAGGCTTTCCGCCGGGATCTTATTGCTATAGTCGGCGAAAATGACGAGCACACTTACAACCACGTGACCTTTGGCGACTACGCCGATTTAGTGATCCCCTCACAGCAATTTGATAACCCGCTGACAGACAAAGTCGCCATAGTGGTTGCCCGCGGTGTTATTGTTGACGGTGTAGCCAAAGCCGGCTCTATTGGCGGTGATTCAACTGCAGCGCTTCTGCGCCAGGCCCGCCATGACGATAAGGTAAAAGCCGTGGTATTGCGCATAGACAGCCCAGGCGGCAGTGCTTATGCCTCTGAAATTATCGGCCAGGAAATTCGTTTACTGCGCGAAGCAGGTAAACCTGTTATTGCCTCTATGGGTTCAGTTGCAGCTTCAGGCGGTTACTGGATTGCCGCGCCAGCCAATGAAATTTGGGCCGCTCCTACCACCATCACCGGCTCTATTGGTATCTTCGGTTTATTACATACCGCAGAAGACGCTCTGCCGGCGCTGGGCTTAAATGTCGATGGTGTTGGCACAACCGAACTGGCCGGATTATCAGCAGGCTTGCCGTTGTTTAAAGGCCTGGATCCAAGAGCTAAAGACTTATTTCAGTTACTGATTGAACGTGGCTATACAGAGTTTTTAACCATGGTCGGCGAAAACCGTAATATGACCAACACTGAAGTTGATGCTGTGGCACAAGGCCGGGTATGGACTGGCACCAAGGCACTGGAGCTTGGTCTGGTCGATAAACTGGGCAACATTGATGATGCCATTAAAGCCGCCGCAGACAAAGCCGGCCTTAGCCAGTACGACGTAAAAGTCGTTAAACAACAACTGACACCAAGTGAGCAGATGATTAAAGACTTGCTGGGTGAGGCAAAAGCACAGGGCTGGTTACCACAGGGTAGCGTAAGCGCCGAACAAAAACTGCTTGGCAAGCTGACAAAACAGCTGAAGCAGGATTTTGTATTGCTAAACCAGTTTAATGATCCAAACGGTGTTTATTCATACTGTGTCAGTTGCAGCATTAACTGACAGCAATAGCTAAGTCTATTACAATGCCCGGCTACTACCGGGCATTTTTATTTGAAATTTATGAGCAGAAAACGTATTTATGTCGCCTACACCGGCGGTACTATTGGTATGCAACATTCCGCACAGGGCTATGTACCAGTGCCGGGCTTTTTAACTGATACTGTAAAGCGCATGCCTGAGTTTTACCGGGCAGAAATGCCGGAGTTTGATATCCATGAGTATCACCCTGTTATAGACTCCTCTGATATGACGCCCGATCACTGGCGTAATATCGCCGAAGATATTCAGCAGCAATATGCCCGATATGACGGCTTTGTGGTGCTACATGGCACCGACACCATGGCTTACACCGCATCTGCCTTATCATTTATGCTGGAAAACCTGCAAAAGCCGGTGATTATTACCGGCTCACAAATCCCGTTGGCGCAAATGCGCTCAGATGGTCAGGTTAATCTGCTTAACGCACTTTATCTGGCGGCTAACTACCCTATTGCAGAGGTAGCACTGTTTTTTAATAATCAGCTGTTTCGTGGCAACCGGGCGACCAAAGCCGATGCTAATGGCTTTAACGCTTTTGCCTCACCCAATTTCCCGCCGCTGCTCGAAGCCGGTATTCATATTAATCTGGTGGCCGGCCGCCTGAGCCAAACTAAGCTGGCAGCGCCGCTGACGCTGGCTTCTGTCGTGCCGCAACCTATCAGCGTAGTAACGCTTTATCCTGGGATCAGCACTGATGTGATCCGTAATATGACAGCCACACCGGTGCGGGCTTTGATTATTAAGTCTTTTGGTGTGGGTAATGCACCACAGCGGCCGGAGTTACTGCAAATTCTGCGAGATGCCAGCGAACGCGGGTTAATTATCGTTAACTGCACCCAGTGCTTTAAAGGCACGGTAAATATGCAGGGCTATGCCACCGGTAATGCGTTAAAGCAATCAGGTGTAATAAGCGGTTACGACATGACACTGGAAGCTGCACTGACCAAACTGCACTATTTGCTCAGTAAGCCGCTTAATGCAGAACAAATTCGCCAGCAAATGCAGCAGGATTTACGCGGAGAATTAACCGCAGGCTAAGGCTGTTTCTTAAGATAACAACCGGCTTAAGTTTAAGCCGGTTCTAACAGATAACGGTTAAAACAGTGTTTTAACCCGTGCCAGCAATGGCAATTCCGCTTCTGTCAGCGCACCAAACTGCAACCAGCGTTTTAGCAGGCTGTGTTTGTCCAGTGTACTACCCTGATTGTGCTTATCGGATAGCAGTAGCAACTGTACCTGCTGGCGCGCACTTTGTTCACTTTGCGGCGATGGCGCATCGGCTATCAACTCCAGTGCCAGTGTCAGTTGAGCGCGGCTGAACTGTTGTTCCTGCTGCTTGTTAAAGCAATCACGGTATCCTGCCGGTAGCTGCTCTGCACTTATATCTGGGCTGGCCAGCAGCTCAAACATCTGGCTAAATTCACGTTGCTGCTGTTGCTGTTGCCACTGCTGTTGTTTTTGCTTCAGTTTATCCTGTAACTGGCGCACCGCTTGCTGTGCAGCGCTGCTGTCAGGTTGCAATGTCTGCAGCTGCTGTTGCAGTTCAGCCAGTGCTGTAAGCTCTGTTGCCGCATCCAACTGCGCGGACAGCTCAGTCAGTTGCATTTCAAACTGCTTCAGTTCTGCCTGCTCGGCTTGCTTTTGCTGTTCAAACTGCTCAGAGCGTGCATTAAAGAAACCATCACAGATGGCACGGAACTGCAGCCACAGCGCCTGATCCTGCTTACGGGCGGCATTGCCTGTTGTTTTCCACTGTTGCTGGCATTCCTTTAACACTTTCGCCGTCAGGTTAGCATCAGCCAAACCCAATGCAGCCTGAGCTTTATCCACAAGCTGCTGCTTGGCATCGGCTGCATGCTGTTGTAAGGCTTTTAACTGCTCACGCAGTGGCGAAAGCGCCTGATTAAAGCGCTCATTCAAGGCAGTAAACTGCTGTTTATCAACGGCACCAGCCTGCTGCCAGGCTTGCTTAAGCTGCTGCAGGCGGGTATCCAGTGCTTTGGCATCACTGCTTGGTGTAAACTCCAGCGCCTGAGTAATAATCTGTTCGCGTTGTATTACATGCTCTGCACGCAGTGCATCCTGTGCGGCAAAATAAACCCGACACGGCACAAATGCCTGCTCGCACGCCAGATCAAAAGCAGCATTAAGCTGTTCTTCCTGCGCCGGATCAGCCTTGCCCAGGCTGTTCCACTGCGCTCTGGCCTGTTTTACCTCATCGGCACGCTGGCGCATCAGGTTATCCGGCACTACGCTGTCCAGTTGCTGCATCTGTTGCAGCAATTGTTGTTTGCGCGGCGTGGCGATATATTCCTGCCAGTCTGCCAGCTCGGCCAGTTTGTCGCGGGCAAACTCGTAATCTTTCGCCAGCGCTAACTGCTGCTGTGTGCTTAATTGCTGATAATCCTGCTCTATGCCTTTAAACAGGCCAAATAGCACTTTGTATTTACCGGCATTATAGAGGCGCCGGTATTGCGCCAGTTTGCTACGACATTGCCTTTGAATTTTATCACTCTGTGCAGTAAAGCTTTTGGCCAGCTCTTGCCACTGTTGCTGCAGAGCATTTTTAGCCTCCAACAAGCTTGCCGGCACGGCAATCACCATCGCTTTGCTGATCTCACGGAAATCTTGCTGCCACTGCTTTAGCTGGGCAGATAACTGCTGATAATCGGTGGCATTATCTGGCACCGGCTGGGCCGCCCAATCTGCCACAATACGGGTTAGCCGGGTGAGCTGCTCGGCCAGTTCCGGTAAGCGGTTTAGCTGTTGCTGTAACTGGGCAAGGCGTTTGGTTAGCCCGGCTTTGTCGGTAATATCCGCGTTTGTCAGGGTGTCACTGAGCGTTGTTATTTGCTGTTCAAGTTGTTGCGCCGCACTGATATCTGTAGTTAACAATGCCTGCTGCAACGCTTGTTCCAGTTGATTAAACTGTTGCTGCAACGCCATTGTTCTTTCTGCTCTGGCCTCACGCAGTGCCTGCTCGGCCTGTAGTTTGCTTAGCTCTTCCAAACGGGGGGCTAACCACTGCTCAATCTGGCTGGTAATTTTCTGATATTTCGCCCGGAATTCTGCAGCTTCATCGCCCAGGTAATGTAGCTCGCCTTCAAGTTGCTGCCACTGTGTCTGGTAATCAGCAAGTAAAGCAGGCAAAGCCTCTACGCTGCTGCGATCGCGCGCGGCATTTAATTTTGACAGCATCAGGGTAAGCTGTTTACGCAACTGCAGCGGTTTTTGCTTTTGCTCGCTAAGCACGGCCAGTTTTTGCTGCACCTGAACCAGCATATCCCCATTGAGCTGTTTGCTGAGCTTTTCCAGTGTTTTTTCATCGTCAATTTGCGCCAGCAACTGCTGCTTTTGTACAGGTTGCAACACAGGATCTTGCAAGGCTTTGAGGTTAAGCTCGATTTTGTTTAAGCGCTGTAGCAGGCTAAATTTAATACCGGCATCAGTTTCAGTTTGTGCCAATTGCTCCAAAATACTGCTGCGGTTGCACTGAGCAATAAACTGTTGTTTTAGCTTCGGCTCAACCTGATTTTGCAACAACTGGCGAATCAGTGTTTGCTCGGCCAGCTGCTGTAAACGCTCGGCGCTGTCATGTTTACTGGCTTGCCACCAAAGTGAAAAATCATTCAGCTTAATCAGGGCCGCTTTGCGCACTGCTTCGGCGCCGTCGTTAAAGGCCAGTTCATGCAACACGCTTTTATGTGCCTGATCCTCGCTATTTAGTTCGTTAATTGCCTGTTGACGCACAGCAACGTCGGGATGCTGCCATTTGGGTTTAAAAAAACGTTTAAAGATCATCGTGCGAGAACCTTGCAATAGACGGCTGAGTTTCGAATTGTTTTTTAAGTTCGGCTTTGGATTTATGCACCATTTGGCCATCGGCGCCGATGGTAAAAAGCTCATCTGACTTTAAAACCTGTGCCTGATACGCCATCACCAGTTGTAAACTGTGCGCCCGCTGTGCTTCGCTCATCGGGTTACCGTCTGCCCAGCGGCCAGTGGCAACAGCATCTGAGAGCTTTTCATAAGTGTCTGGCGTCATAGCCTGCACTAAAGCATTGAAATTCATCTTATTTACGCTTTCTCATAAACATAATACGGGCGCGGCTGACAATATACCAGCAAAAGCCCAGGCCGATAGCGGCGCCGGCAATATATTGTTGCGGGCTGCCTGCCTGTGGGTCCCACCAGTACATCAAGCCAAAACCGGCCAGAAATAATACCAGCGCAAACATTGAATGGTTAACCAGACTTTGCGCCTGATCCAACGCCTTGCTGCGCTCCAGAGATTCGCGTTTTTCCGGCGTTAATCCGGCGATATCGCCGTTACATTTATTGCACTGCGCGCTTTTATCAGAAATTTTGTGCCCACAAAACGGACAGGAAATAATAGCCATAACACTCCAACCTTAATTCGGACGGCCAGATACCGCCTACTGCATTGCCTGGTATATTTTACTCATGATGCTGCCATACATACCAGTTTCAAACCGATCACCGGCAAAATAATAACTATTTTCACCTTCGGCCAGCACCGGGCTATGTTTTTTATTGGTTAGCAGTACCACTACCAAACCGTAATACGGGTCGACCAGCGTAGCGGTTCCGGTCCAGCCGGTATGACCAAACGCATAAGGACTGGCATAGGGGCCAAAGTGCCAGTTTAAATCGCCACCCACAGCGGTGCGCCACCCCAGGCCAACAGTATGATCTGTCACTGAAGGCCGGACAAACTGCTGAATAACTGCCTGGCTGAATACCGGTGTTAAACCATAACCGCCATGCAGCGCCAGCATCGCCAGGGTGGCAGTTTCACGCGCAGTGGAGAACAAACCAGCATGCCCCGCTACGCCATCAAAGGCATAACGGGCTTTCTCATCGTGCACATTGCCCCGCACCACACCGCGTATATCTGCCGGAAAGCTTACCCGCCCGCCACGGCTGTTACCATCAAGCTCTGTGGCCGCGATACGGCTTTGGGCTATGCCTTTACGCAACGGGTTAAATACTGTGCTGTTTAGTCCCATCGGCCGGTATAGCTGCTGTTCCAGATACTCATCCTGAGCCTGGCCGGTAATACGCTCAATCAGCAGGCCAAGCAGCATATAGTCAATATCACTGTATACCGCTTTACCGCCACGCTCGCGCTCAAATGGCACTTCGCTGGCAATCAGCTGCATGCTGCGCGCCCTGTCGAGCGAGTAAAACGCTGGCCCGTGACGGTTGTCCGGCCGGTGAAAATGCACCTCAGGCGCATAACCTGCACTGTGATACAACAAATCGCTGACCAGACGCTGCTCACGGCCGTTACCCTGATACTCTGTAAGGTAATGTTGCAGCGGCAGATTGATGTCCAGTTTGCCTGCACTGACCAACTGCATAATGGCATAGTTGGTGGCGTACATTTTAGTGTTAGACGCCAGGTCAAACACCGTATCGGTTTGCATCGGCTCGGGCTGACTCAGCTCAGTGCCATCACTGGCATAGCGGCTGGCATAACCATAGGCAGTTTCCTTAATAATTTTGCCATCTTTGGCAATCAGTAACACCGCACCGGGAAAACCCTGTTCGACTTCACGCTGAATAAGCTGGTCCAGTTCAGCCAGCACGGCTGCTGAAAACCCCGCATTATGCGCAGCCTTAGCGGTATTATCCTGCAGCACCGGGTAAGGCAGCACCACACGCACTTTAGCACCAAGTGGTTCTATATCAACAAGTTCCAGCTGGTTTATACCATTACGCGTAACGGCGCTGATATCCAAAGCCAAATGTTGCCCCAGCTTAGCATCCGGGCGTAAATGTAATATTTTGCCGTTAACACTGAGCGTTAACGCTGTGGTTGTCCCCAGCTCCAGCAGCAGTTCACCCTGGCCCTGATAGCCGATAAAACTGCGCCGGTTATTTACCCAGGCCCGCTGGCTTGCCGTTTCTGGCCACAGCACATCCAGTTGGCCCAGCGCATTCCTCTTGTTAAGCCCATTGCTCTGGCTAAGTGCAGCAAGTTGAGTTGCATTTTGGCTATGTAATGCCGACGCCGGCATCGCAGGCTGATACACCGCAACACAACTGCTTAGCGTCAGCAGAACTGACGCCAGCAGCAAAGGTTTAGCAGCTAAATACATAGGCAAAACTTAACGCAGCTTATCGGCAACGGCCAGAATAGCTGGCAGCATATCCTGCCCCAGCTTCATCGAGCGTATATCAGACCAGCCATAGGCATCATCCGGCAGGTTGGCATTATCTTTAAACGGCATTTCTACGGTGTACGCCAGGCAGTTAAATTGCTCACCGACCCAGGCGGTAGCAACTGTCATATTGGCTTTACCCGGCTCGTCTAAATCATAGCCAAACTCGGTTTGAAACTCAGGCGTTACTGCCAGCAAGGTTTGTTTAAACAGGTTTTCCAGATTTTTTATCCGCTCATCGTACGACGGCACACCTTCGCTGCCGGCAACAAAGTTATATGGCAGGTTTTCATCGCCGTGCATATCAAGGAATAAATCGACGCCGGTTTCCAGCATTTTTTGCCGTACCAGATACACTTCCGGGCTTTTTTCCATTGACGGGTTCAGCCACTCGCGGTTTAGGTTCATGCCGGCAGCGTTAGTACGTAAATGGCCGCGTACCGAGCCATCCGGGTTCATATTCGGCACTATGTAAAACACTGCTTTGTTCAGCAGCGCGCGGGATACACCGTCATCTTCGTCCAGTAAACGATCGAGCAAACCTTCAATCAGCCACTCGGCCATGGTTTCACCAGGGTGCTGGCGCGCCGTGATCCAGATTTTCTTTTTGCCTTCTTCCGGCTCACCGACAATTAACAGGCTCATATCACGGCCGTCTAAGGTTTCGCCCAGCTCAACCAACTGACAGTTGTAGTCAGACTGTGCCTGATGCAGTAAATCCATGTGGCGCTCGTAGCTGTATGGTGCAAAGTAGGCAAAATAAACAGATTGTGCTTCCGGGAAGTGCTTAATGGTTAGCGCTTTACCGTCATATTCGGTGTCTACCCGAAACCAGGTTTGGCGGTCGTACGAGGCTACGGCCTGATAATCTTTCCAGCCATCAGGATAAGCAGAATCACCGGCATTGGTAATAGTCAGCGTATGCAATTGCGCATGTTCAGTGCTTAAACGAAAATGAAACCACTGGTAAAAGTCGGATTGATTGTCTTTGCGAATGGCCAGCTGAATATTATCGGGAGAATCAGCCTGTAGTACTTCAATGTTACCGCTGTCAAAGTTGCTGGTAATTTTCATAAATCGGGTCCGTAGGCGTAAAGAGTGAAAGACTAACACAGGTGCTGCCTGGTGCAACTGACCTGAGCTACAGTGTAAAGGATTCTAACAGGTTAAGCGCAAAGAAAAAGCCGCTAAAAAGCGGCTTTTCGATAAAGACACAGATTAACGCGCTACCGGCAGGGTTGGATACTTAATTCCTGCCATATCATTCATTACCCGGATAACCTGAGTGCTGTAACCGAACTCGTTGTCATACCAAACGTACAACACACAACGATCACCATCAACAATAGTGGCCTGCGAGTCAACTACGCCGGCGTAGCGTGAGCCGACCAAATCTGACGATACAATTTCGGTAGAAGCGGTAAAATCAATCTGATCCTGCAGTTCAGAAAACAGAGACGTACGTTGTAAAAAGTTGTTCATCTCGTCACGGCTGGTTTCACGCTTTAAATTCAGCGATAAAATAGCCATAGACACATTTGGTGTAGGCACACGAATAGCATTACCGGTTAGCTTACCTTTTAATTGCGGTAACGCCTTGGCGACAGCGCTGGCAGCACCGGTAGAGGTTAACACCATGTTCAGCGGTGCAGCACGGCCACGGCGCTCGGCACTGTGGAAGTTATCGATCAGGTTTTGGTCATTTGTATACGAGTGTACGGTTTCCACATGGCCGTTACGGATACCAAACTCATCTTCCAGCGCTTTTAACACTGGTGTAATGGCATTGGTGGTGCAACTGGCGGCAGAAACAATTTTGTGCTCTGGCAAAATCATATGCTGGTTTACACCATAAACGATATTAGGCACATCGCCTTTGGCCGGCGCTGTCAGCAATACCTTGGCCGCACCTTTACTGCTAAAGTGAATGCTCAGCTCTTTGTCGTCTTTCCAGATACCGGTGTTATCTACCACCAGCGCATCGCTGATACCGTATTGGGTATAATCAACCAGCTCGGGTGAATTAGCGTAAATCACTTTAATAAAGGTGCCGTTGGCTTTAATACCCTGGTTTTCTTCATCTACCGTGATGCTGCCGTTAAAAGGGCCGTGGATAGAATCGCGGCGCAGCAGGCTGGCACGTTTTTCCAAATCACCTTTTTTACCGCCGCGCACTACTATGGCACGTAAACGCAGTTTAGTACTCGGGCCAGAGCGTTCCAGCATTAGGCGGGCTAACAAACGACCAATACGGCCAAAACCGTACAGCACCACATCAACCGGTTTAACCTGATCTTCGTGATCCAGCAGCTCGGTCAGTTCACGGGCTAAATACTGCTCCAGCTCAGTGCCGTTAGCGGCATTTTTATAAATATAGCCGTATGCCAGCTTACCAATATCCACCCGTCCCGGAGCCAGATTCATTTTGCTGATTGCTTCAAGCAGCGGAAAACTTTCGCGTAAACGCAGTTTTTGCCCTTCGAACCGCTCAACGCTTTTATGCGCTTTAATAATGTCGATAGTGGTGGCGTTTACCAGCGGGCGGCCATATACCACCACTTCAATACCTTTATTACGGTATAAGCGGCCAATAATGGGCTGCATGTTTTCGGCATATTCCTGGCGTTCCTGCCAGCTCTTCTGATACTGCTCTGCGTGCGATAGGGTCATGTGTAGAGGCCTTTTACTTCAGTAAGATGAATTAATCGGTGATGCCAAAGCACGGTCTGCGCCGCTGATTGCTCTAACGGCGCGTATTGTAATAGAAGTTGAAAGCTTACGACAACAGTTACAAAAATTTTATTCTGTTTTGTCACTGAAGGTTAAAGACACGGAGTTAACGCAGTAACGGTTGCCGGTAGGTGCCGGGCCATCTGTAAATACATGGCCTAAATGCGCATCGCAGTTGGCGCACATAATTTCGGTGCGTACCATGCCATGGCTGGTGTCACTCTGGTATTTTACCCTACCCTCCAGCGCTTGATAAAAGCTGGGCCAGCCACAACCGGCATCAAATTTAGTTGTTGATGAAAACAGCTCAGCCCCACAACAAACACAGTGATAACTGCCGGCTTGTTCATTATGCAGCAGCTCACCACTAAACGGATATTCTGTACCTTTAAGCCTGGTAACCCGGTATTGCTCGTCGGTTAAGCGCTCGCGCCATTGCTGATCTGTTAATTGCTCGGTTAGTTTCATTGTCGCTCCTCTCGCTGCTGTTGTTTCATTTCCAGCCGCCATTCACGGGTTAATTGCATACGCCGGCGTGGATAAGGATCACCGGGTACAATCAGGCTGCCAATTCTGTCCAGCCTGAAGTGGCGAAATTCATTGCGTAGCTCGCACCAGGCCACCAGCATACGGCGGCTATCGAAAAATGCCAGCATAATAGGCCAGACAATACGCTCGCTGGCGGTACCATCCTCCCGGATATAGCTTATATGCAAGCGCCGTTCGCGGCGAATAGCCTCGCGCACCTGGCGCAAAAATGCCGCACCTTTGTCAGCAAGGGCAGGAAAAGCCAGCAAACCAATGTCATTAATACGGTCACGTAAATCTGTTGGTGCTGCGGCCGCTACTTTTGCCAACACGTTACGCGCAGCTATTACCAGCTCGTCATCGCCCTGCACCTCTACCCAGCGTAAGCCCAGAGCCAATGCCTCAAGCTCGGCTTCATCAAACATTAACGGTGGCAGAAAAAAACCGCTGCGCAGTAAATAACCAATACCGGCTTCGCCATCAATACCGGCGCCCAGGGTGATCAGTGTTTGAATATCACGATACACAGTACGCACTGATACCTGTAATTGTGCGGCCAGTATCGCTGCCGTTACCGGGTGGCGGTAATGACGTAGTTTGTCCATTAAACGAAACAAGCGTTCAGTTTTATCCATAGCAGCATTTTTATCAGTGTTTTTTTCAGTATAACCTGCTCTACTGACAGAAGGTGTCAGCATAACGCCCTGGGTGAAAATACGCGATGACGCTATTGGGCAAATAATTTAGCAATGTTGCGATGGTAATGCGTGGCAGGTCTGGGTTTAGGCTGCTGCAATGCACTAATTATCTGCCGGGCGTGTGTATCGGTGTCTGCCAGTGTAAAGGCGTAACCGCCGCTAGCGGATGTTAAAATAGTCATGCTAAGCCGGCTGCTGCCATCATCGGAACGGATAAAGTTCAGGCTATCACGCACCCGGTAACGCTCAAGGCTGTAGTTAAAAAACTGCAGCGCAAATTCTTGCTGCTGAAAAGAAGTAGGAAACTCTGACCGGGCTGACAAATAGCGGCTAAATGCCCGGGAGGCTTCGTCTGTAGCGGCAAAAGCCAGCTCAGCATTACCGGCATGGGTAAAATGTAAACGACAGTGGCCTGTCGTTTTTTGCTCGATCAATTTTAAACAGGCTTTGTTTTGTTCAGTTGAAAAATCAACCGGCGAATTTGCCAGCACGGTAGAGGTTATCAAGGCTAAACCCAGCACAGCATAATGGCAGGCTCTTTGTATTACCGGCATAACCTCTCCGCTTCGTGACAACATTATTGAACAGCTACGGCATAAACACGCAGTGCAGACATTAGTTATAGATGTAAATAACCAGGCGTTCAATAAAGCAGTGAGCTATTGTGCCGGTAAAGCCGCCAATACTTTTGCTACCAGTTGGTTTAATTCATCCCCGTTACCGATCCAGCGTGCCACCAGCAAAACATCGTTTTGCTGGTCAATATAAATAATATTACGCCCGGCGCCCTGAAAAGTAACCGCAGTTTCCGGTGCGGCGGGCAAGGCTTTGCGGCCAGGGTTTAAAAACCAGTTGGCATAGCCGTAATCGGCTTTTGCAGCAATGCCGGTGCGTGCCTGTTTAATAAACTCGCGACTTACCAGTTGCTGCCCCTGCCACTGGCCATCACGTAAAAACAGGTAACCAAAGCGGGCCAGATCCCAGGCATTAATAAACATGCCACCGCCCCAGTGCCCGCCGCCTGATACGCTTTGAATTTTCTGGCCATCAAGTTCTATCCAGCTATTGTCGTAACCATACCAGCGCCAGCCAGCACTGGCACCAATAGGTTGCATAATCCGCTCGTTCAGTACCACAGGTAAGGGTTTACGCCAAACATAGGTGGTTACCAGTGCCAACAAATTAACACGCACATCATTATATTTGTATTTACTACCCGGTGCATGTAATGGCCGGTTGGGCCAGTTTTTTGGCTCACCTTCGGGGCGATCTGCCCAGTCGGGTTTTCCCCACAAGGTTCCCTGCCAGTCACTGGTTTGGCGTAATAAATGATCCCAGCGGATTTGCCGGTTATGCTCAGTAGCAAACAAGCTGCCATCTGGCACTGCATAAGGCCAGACTAGATCATCTGCGCTGCGGATTAAACCATCCTGCAGTGCCAGCCCGGTAACTGTAGTAAGAAAGGTTTTACTGATACTGTGTGTCATGTCCACACTTTGGGTATCACCCCACTGTGCAATCACCTTACCCCGGTACACAATCAGCCCGTTAGTCGCAGCGCGCACCGACATCGGGCCAATAATCTGATCATAGGGCTCGCGCGCACCAAAAGTTGTTGCCTGCACTATGGCTTGATCCTTTGCTGCTGGGTTTTCACTGGCAATGGCATAATCTACTGCCTGTTGCAGTTTTTCAGCGTTAACCCCCAGGCTTTGTGGTGTGGCTTGCTGCCAATGGCCGGCGGGCGGAAAATAGTGTTCAGCAGCTACGGCATTAACACTCAGTAATAAGGCACAAACTAACGGGTAACGCATATATCTTCCTGTAATATTATCTTACTCGGGCCACGGATATTGGCCCTGCCTAGTTGTTCAGAACTTAGCTATCCAGAACTTGATCACTGTCCAACAACCTGACCACTCTCGCCGGGCAGTCTTACTTAGCCGTCGGCTTAGCTGTGTCCAGTGTTGGCAGCGTTGCCAGCGGAATATCAGCTACATTAGTTATCACCTGCCGTTGTTTTAGGTAGGGCAACAGCAAATCTGTTTCTTTTTTTACCACGCCGTAGCATTCACAGCTAAGCGCTTCAAGCTTTTGCCGATCCAGCACTTTTATTAAACCACGCGAGTAGGAAATAACGCCCAATTGCTGCAATTTAGCTGCCGCCTGCGTAACGCCTTCGCGCCTTACCCCCAGCATATTGCCAATAAACTCCTGCGTCATCGTCAGATGATTGTGCGACAAGCGATCCATCGACAGCAACAGCCAGCGGCACAGCTGTTGGTCTATCGAATGATGCCGGTTGCACACAGCTGTTTGTGCCACCTGCGTGATCAGCGCCTGGGTATAACGCAGCATTAGCAACAACAACTGGCCATGGCGGTTAAATTCTTCTTTCACCCGCGGTCTTGGCAGACGATAAGCGTAACCTGCGCTTTGCACCACAGACCGGCTTGGCGTACTTTCACCGCCCATAAATAAAGTGATGCCAAGTAAGCCTTCATTCCCCACTACCAGAATGGCGGTTGATGCACCATTTTCCATCATGTACTGCAGTGACACTATTGAGTCAGTTGGAAAATACACATGTTCCATAGCGCTGCCAGACTCGTACATCAGCGCACGTAGCGGCAGCGGCACCAACTCTAAATGCGGAAACAGCCGGGCCTGTACTTCTGGCGACAACGCCGCCAACAGATGATTCTGCTGCGGATGAGGTTGAGGTTTTACGGACATGCAAATCCTTGGTAAATGAGAACACTGCTGACAAAGCGGCTAAAACCGCAACCGACGCTGGCGATAACGCAAGCAGCGTTAAAACCACCGGGCTTTACCTGGCTGAAATCAAACATTAATTGTGATAGCTACCGGTAGTGTCAAATTGGCGTTGGGTACAATTGTTAACATAACATAATACCAAGGTTCTCTGGCGACAATTTCAAACTGCCTGCTATCCCTTGTGGCAACTTGCAATTGGTTATTGTGTTTATTACCCACTGGCAGAGATTAATTGCGCCCCGGTTCAAAGCCATCAGAACGCGGCAGATTGGCGTCTAAATCCTCCCAATTGGCTTTAGAGCTGTAAAAATTATGCGATATCGGCCGCTCGCTGATATCGCTGCTTAAAATACCCAGCCGGATGCGGATACGGGCCGGGTCTTGTTCGTTACTGCTGTATACGGGGGAGCCGCAGTTACTGCAAAAATGCCGTAAACGCCCTGGTTTAAAGGCAAACTGGCTGAGCCGGTTAGCACCTTTTACTACTGAAAAATCCGCACTTTGCACAAAGCCATTAGTGGCAAAAGCCGTACCACTTGATTTACGGCACAATGAGCAATGGCAATGAATAATACTGCTGATAGGCCCGTTAATTTCAATTGCTACTTCACCGCACAAACAGGCGCCCTGATACATAATACTCCTTACCAATACATAACAGATTTAACTCAAGGATACATTCAGCTATAGCTAACTTAATTTACACGTAACCAGAGACAAATTCTTTAGCCACATTCTGAATCTCATGCAACACGCCACCATTAATAAACAGGTTGGCTCTTGATTCATCCACGTGCAATGTCCAGTACTTGCGACCACCGTTATTAACCTGAATACCAATTTCTACATGCGTTATATACAGCACATTGTGCTCTGTGTAGTTCGTAAAAAAGATAACGGAGTAATCAACTACTTTACCGTCATAAACCAATTGTTTAACTGCCGTCTCAAAAGGGATCATTGCGGTATTTAAAGAGTGTGGCCCGGCAGCAAGGTTAAGACTTTGATCAGCCCCGCCAAGCGAGTGCGCGATAGCATGCAACCATTCTGAGTGCTCAATTTTACTTATTTGTGCTGCACTGCCCCCCATCACAGTACCTAAATTACTTCTTGGTGCAATTTTAGCCAAATCAGCAGCCCTGATAGTGACGTCCTGCTCCTGAATACCGCCGCTAATCGGAAAGCGGCCTTCATCTATCATACTGATATTTTTCTCTTCCATAGGGCCATACATCGCATCGGCTCTCATATGAGTAGCACTGACGGGTGGGCGGCGTTTAACACTCGACAATCTGCCGGCACTATTCAGTTTTAATGCACGGTGGTGGCCAAACACCTGGATTTCAGTATTCCATGGGCTTTCTTCTAATTTTTGGGCATACGCATCAGCGTCTTCATATCCAATGTGAATTTTTCTGTTGGCAAGAATACGCAGAATGTTTTCTGCCAATGTTTCCTCTTCACGCTGAATAATATTTTTCTGTAACTGCGCAGGCTGTAACAGGTTTTTATTGTTTTGGCTGTTGTTTACTATTTGCTGTAATTTTTTAAGTTGGCTGGTTTCCCGGCGCTGATCAACAAATTGCAATGACGGCTTGCTACATACTGCAGGCTGCTGATTTACGCTACGTTCATGTTGTTTTTCAGAGTGCGTTTTCATGCTGCTCCTTACAGTAAGGTAAAATTCAGCGCGCCGTTTACGCTGTCTTTTAGTGCATTCATAGCGGCATTTATTGCCTGCTCTACCGCCACCAGGCTCAGGCCTTTAACAGCCAGCAAGACAGTGCGCGAGGCATTGCGCTGGATCTCATGGTGTAGCCTGGCTTGTTCCGGCGTAATATCACCAGCAAGCCTTAAGCGCTCTATCATGGCAAAATTTTCAGCCAGCTTTTGCGCTTCTGTTTCAGCATAGCCTTTTATTGCCGGCCATTTGTCAGACAATTCGCCTTTAAAAACCTGCAGCATTGTTGCTGTAAGTTCTGCTACATCTAAGCTCATGCTATGCCCTTTATATTAAATCCTTTACGGTAAACTCTAGCTGCCACGGCGTTTCGCCAGTTCAAGCTTTAAAATAGCCGTAATGCTACTATTAAAACTGGTGCGCAGGTTCTCTATCTGCGCCGGCGTAAAGCAACCCAGTTGGTGCAGTTGCTCCAGCATAGTAAGGCTGCTTTTCAATAACTCTACCTGCTCTACAGTAATGTCGTTATCAGGAATAGCCCTTGCCCGCACAGCAATAGAGCTTACAGCAACTTTAGACTGCTGATAAAAGCTAATATGGTTGCTATAAGCACATTCAGGCAAACCAGCCTGGCTTTCTGCAGTAACAAAAAACATTTCAACATTTTGCTGCAATGCGGTAACCGCGTTGTCGGTTTTTTCGTCATAGCTGCTAATCAGTTTTACTGTGCAGCCGGATAGCAGCAACAAGGCCAAAGCCAGCCACAGCTGCAGTGTATGGTGTTTGCGTAACGTCACCTTAATCTCCGTTATTGGCGAAGTGGCTGGATATCATAGCGTTATTTAATAGTGCTAGCCGTTTTTTCCATCTGCAGTGCCATTTAGCGTTTTATTAATAATTTGCGGCACAAAGCGCTCAGAGAAACCTGCAACAAAACACCAGAACAACAACTTAGCAAAGTCTTCTGTAGTTTTTGGGTAGGTTTTACTAAAAATATCCCACATAAACTGATCATCCGGCCCATTGTTACCGGCTTGTGGTACAAAAAACTCCGGAAATAAATGGCCTGAAACAATACCGGACAGAAATACGCAATATAGCACCAGTGCAAATACCCCGCCGAAGATCGGCACCAATAAAATCTGGAACCAGGACTTTGTTAACATACCAAGCTCGGCATTGCTCACTTTAGGCAGCCGCTGCTGGATACTGACAAAGCCACCCACTATACCGCAAAGAAAACAGGCACTGGTGAGCAAAAACCGTTGCTGTAGCACATAGCTGACAGCAAATATCGAGGCAAAAAGTAGTACACAAATCAGCGTCATTATAATTAAACGCCGGGTAACCGTATGGTACTGCTCTATTCTGCTCATTAATGACAAGCCTGCAAAGTGCCAACAATGTCATAGGTATAATCGCTGTTTCTCTATAGCGCCACCATATTGATACGACTCAGGTTAAAGCCGGATAGTTAACTTGAATAGCTCTGTGAGTTACAACCATACCAAGCCTGCATACGGCTTATGCTTTAATGCCTCTAACCGCGTTTGCAGATTACCGCAATGAGCTTCCAGTCTATGCCCGTCTGGATCGAGAAAATAAACCGATTGCCCTTCACTGCTGTTTTGCTGCCACTCTGGTACACCTGCTTTACGCTGTTTTGTTGCAAATTCAGCGAAGTTCTGCTCTGCAATATCTAAAGCAATATGCGAATAATCCAGGCTTGGTGACGGTTTATCGCAGGATAAACAAAACCAAACACCGCCAAGGCTAACATAAGCCCCGCCATCCCAGCGCACATGCGCTTTCATACCAAGCAACTCAGTGTAAAACGCCAGTGAGCGCTCTAAGTCACTAACAGCGATGGTGATATGGTTTAGTCCCTGCAACATAGTAGCTTCTTAAGTGGCATAAATATCCGGCCGGTAAATTTCCATAAAAGTCTCGGGTTTATTCAGCGCGGTAAAACCGTATTTGGCGTATAAACCGTGTGCATTTGAGGTGGCCAGCGTAAAGCGGCGCACGCTCGCTACGTTGGGGTGCTGCAGCACTGCTGCCATTAACTTTGCGGCGATGCCGTGGCCGCGATACTCCGGCCAGACAATAACGTCGACCAAATTCGCAAAGGTGGCCTGATCGGTAATAATGCGGCAAAAGCCCACTTGTTGGTTTGTGGTATAAGCCCCAAGACATATTGAATGCGCAATGCTGCGGCGCACAGTATCGAGCGAAATGCCTTTGGCCCAGGAGCTTTCTGTACTAAGAAAATGATGAATTTTTCCGATATCCAGCCGCGATTTATCATCGCTGAGGGTTATTTCCTGCATCTGATCTCCCTATCCTTACAATCATCCAGCTTACTTTTTATCAAAACCAAACATTTGACGAAACTGGTTGGCAAAACTGCTGAATTTTTCTTTCATCGTCTGCTTTAGCTTCACATCCAATGAACCCAGAATGGAGTAGCCTTCTATTACAATCTGCGGCGCCTGACGCTCCCCCATAGATTGCGCCTGGTTATTGGTACTGCCGATAATATTAAACATATTCGATACCACATTAACCTGCTCGGGTACCAGAATATTCAGGCTGCCAATCCAGTTATTTACCCGGATAACAATATGCTGGTGCTGGAAAACCGCTTCGGTAAAGTCCAGTTCAACCGAACCCAGCACATTGATAATATTGATTTCTGCAGGCACCAGCCACTGGCCACGCTGCTGATTGGATGACAGCACACATAACATCTTCTCGTTGCGGGTATCATTGCCGGATTGATAACGGGGAGAAAAACTACGCTCTCGCTGCTGTTGATACTGACTGTCTGGCAGCAAGGTTAAATCGGCCACTACGTCTATCAGTTCCTGGTGGCTTTTGGCGTCAGTAGCAATATCCAGTCGTCGCTCAAAGGCTTCTGCCGATATAATGCCGTGGCTGTAATTCATAATCAGCTGATCTATTGCTTCCTGCCGCACCTGGTCAAACGGCCGATCTTCTATTTTTACTCCACTGGCATCAATGGCCATAACTAAGCTCCTGCTCATATTATTTATGAGCTAAAACGTTAGCACAGACTTAGCAAGCAGGTGGCGGTATTTGGTATCAAAATGTTAATGGTGTTTCTCAGGCCGGCATTAAAAAACCACCCGCAGGTGGTTTTTCTAAAACGCTTTGCAGCCTTACTTAAGTGTGACGCTAAGCTTGTTAATCACGTTAAGTGCTTTTTGCGTAGCGGCTTCTACCGTATCACTTAACGCCAGCGCCACACCCATACGGCGCTCGCCCTGAACTTCGGGTTTGGCGAAGATACGTAACTCGGTATCGGGCTCGGCTAAGGCTTCTGCCAGGCCATGGTACTGAATATCAGCGCTATTGCCGGGCACCAGTAGCACGGCAGATGCCGCCGGGCCGTATTGTTTAATATGCGGAATCGGCAGGCCTAAAATGGCGCGGGCGTGCAGCGAAAATTCGCTTAGTTGCTGTGAAATCAGCGTTACCATACCGGTATCGTGTGGCCGTGGTGATACTTCAGAAAACCACACTGTATCGCCTTTAATAAACAGTTCTACGCCAAATAAACCGCGCCCGCCTAAAGCCTCTACTACCGCTTTAGCGTAGCTTTTGGCCGTTTCAAAAGCCTTGTCGCTCATGGCTTGTGGCTGCCAGCTTTCGCGGTAATCGCCTTTTTCCTGGCGATGACCAATAGGTGCACAATATTGAATACCGAACAGCGAATTTACCGTTAATAAGGTAATTTCGTAATCAAAGTCGATAAAACCTTCCACGATAACCCTGCCCTTACCGGCACGGCCACCTTCCTGGGCATAAAGCCAGGCGGCGCCAAGATCTGCATCTGAGCGCAATACACTCTGGCCTTTGCCACTGGATGACATGATCGGTTTTACTACGCAAGGGTAACCAACGGCGTTTACTGCCGCGGTAAAGCTGTCTTTGTCGCTGGCAAACTGAAATGGCGAGGTCGCCAGTTTTAGCTCCTCGGCCGCTAAGCGGCGGATGCCTTCGCGGTTCATCGTCAGGTTAACTGCTTTGGCGCTGGGCACCACATTGAAGCCGCAGTCTTCCAGTTCAATTAATACTGAGGTAGCTATCGCTTCCAGCTCCGGCACAATTAAGGCTGGCTTTTCGCTGATCACCAGTTGGCGCAGCGCAGCGTTATCCAGCATCGACATCACTACCGCTTTATCGGCTACCTGCATTGCCGGTGCATTGGGGTAACGGTCTACGGCTATGACTTCACAACCGTAACGTTTAAGTTCAATACACAGCTCTTTACCCAGTTCGCCGGCACCTAATAACAGTACTTTAGTGCTGCTGGCAGTACCCGGGGTACCTATGTGTTGTATGTTATGTTGAGTGGTCATTTTACTTTCACCATTGGCCGTTTCGGGTTGCTCCAGTCGACATGGAACATTTTACCTTTGGCTTTGTCGGTACGTTCAAAGGTGTGGGCGCCAAAATAGTCGCGCTGGCCCTGTAACAGGTTTGCCGGTAATACCGCAGTGCGGTAAGAATCGTAGTAACTGAGTGCGGAGCTAAGTGCCGCTACCGGAATACCCGACAACGTAGCGTTGGCAACGGCTTTACGCCAGTTTTGCTGGTAAACCGAAATTTGTTTGGCGAAAAACGGGTCAAGCAGCAGGTTTTCCAGCTCGTCGTTGCGCTCGTACGCGCCGGTAATAGATTGCAAAAATACCGCGCGGATAATACAGCCGGCGCGCCAGATTTTGGCAATTTCAGCAAAGTTTAGCTGCCAGCCATGTTCATCGGCCGCGGTTTTCATTAAATGGAACCCCTGAGCATACACACAGATTTTGGCGCAGTACAACGCATCATGCAGGGCCTGAATAATCTCGTCTTTTTGCTCTGGCGAAATTAAATTTTGCGCCGGGCCAGCCAATACCGTAGCGGCTTTCACCCGTTCGCTTTTTAGCGCAGATAAAGAGCGGGCATATACGGCCTCAGCAATAGTTGGCGATGGGCTGCCAAGTTGCAGGCTGCTTACGGCTGTCCACAAGCCGGTGCCCTTTTGGCCGGCTTTGTCCATAATAACATCTACCAGCGGCAGGCCGGTTTCTGAGTCTTTGGTGGCCAGCACATCGGCGCTGATGCCAATTAAATAGCTGTTGAGCAGCCCTTCATTCCAGTGCTTAAACACCCCGGCAATTTCAGCAGCAGGCATGCCAAGAATGTCACGCATAACCTGATAGGCTTCGCAAATCAGCTGCATATCAGCGTATTCAATACCATTGTGCACCATTTTGACATAGTGGCCCGAGCCGCTGGGGCCAATATAGGTGGCGCATGGATCTCCTTCGGTAACCGGGTTACCCGGCTCAAAGCGTTCTATCGGTTTGCCGGTGGCCGGGTCGACCTTGGCGGCGATGGCTTCCCACAGTGGTTTAATGCGGGTCCAGGCGTATGGATCGCCACTTGGCATTAACGACGGGCCAAACCGTGCGCCTACTTCGCCACCCGATACGGCAGTAGAGAAGAAAATAAACTTACCTTCAAAATCTTTTTCCCGCGCAACGGTATCTGTCCACAGGCTGTTGCCGGTATCAACAATAATGTCATCGGCCTGAATGCCGGCATCGATTAATTTATGACAGACATCATCCACCGGTTTACCGGCGGGTACGGATAACACCACCAAATGCGGTGCCGATAAACGTGACAGTAATTCAGTGTACGAGCTGCAGGCAATAACGCGGGCCGGTTTGTCGCCACGTTCGGCTTTGTCCTGCGCCAGCACGGCTTCCAGCTTCTGATGGTCCAGATCAAAGGCGGCAACGCGGTAGCCGTTGTCTGCCAGGTTCAGGATCAGGTTTTTACCCATTACACCGGCGCCGACAAAACCAATATCACAAAGTGCAGCTGTGTCTGTCATCTGACATTCCTTCATTATTTTTCATTTTTGCGTGCTGCCAGCTCGCCAGCAGTAGCTTGTAAACGGCGCGCATTATACTGAAAACATGCTGATAAACCTACTGCCACACCGAGATACTGTGCGCATTCTGCTCATATTCTGTAAGCTTTGTGCTGCGGTTTTGCAGCAAACCTTTGTCTACACTGGTGTCGAACAGTAACTGCCAGCTGTGCTCCGGCAGGGTTAATGGCTGCACTTTGGCTTCGGCATTAAAGACAAACAACAAGCTGGCCTGATTAGCTTTATTTGTGATGCGGAAAATACAACCGGAGCGCTCAGGATCATGCCAGTCGTGCTGTTGTTTCTCAGTGCCATCAGGCAAATACCACTGGATCTGATGTTTATCGCCGTGCAGCTGATAGCTGTCGTCCAGCAGCGATAATTGCTGTAAACAGCGAAACTTTCGGCGAAACACCAGCATTTGCTGAACAAAATGCAGGAAATCTTCTTCGTCGCTGTCAAGGTGCCAGTCGAGCCAGCTGATATCGTTATCCTGACAATACGCATTATTATTGCCACGTTGTGTGTGGCTTAGCTCGTCACCACCGAGCCAGTGGATCATGCCCTGGCTAAGCAGTAAGGTGGCAACCAGATTACGTTTGTGTAAGTAGCGGCTGGCACGCACTGACGCGTCTTTACTGGGGCCTTCCACGCCGTGGTTACAACTTAAATTGTGGTTATGACCATCGCGGTTTTCTTCGCCGTTTAGCCAGTTATGTTTATCTTTATAGCTAACCACATCGTGCAGGGTAAAACCATCATGGTAGGTTAAATAGTTAACACTGCAGCAGGCCGGTTTATGGTGTTTCTGGAAGATATCGCGCGAGCCCAGTAAACGGGTGGTAAATTCCGGCAGTACACCTTTATCACCACGCCAGAAGGCACGAAAGGTATCACGGCATTTATCATTTAATTCAGACCAATGCGCCGGAAACTGCCCTAACTGATAACCACCGGGGCCAACATCCCACGGCTCGGCAATCAGTTTTACCTGCGATAATACCGGGTCTTGCGCAATAATTTGAAAAAACGCGGCATAAGGGTTAAAGCGTTTATGCTCGCGCGCCAGCGTCGTGGCTAAGTCAAAGCGAAAACCGTCTACCTGCATCTCAACAACCCAGTAACGCAGTGCATCCATCACCAGCTTTTGTGTTGCCGGGTGCGCCACGTTTAAGGTATTGCCACAGCCGGTGTAATTACAATGCTGGCTAAAATCGGTAATATCAGCATGGCTTTCAAACAGGTAATAGTGCTTATTAGCCAGCCCGCGTAAGCTTAATACCGGGCCGTCTTCGCCGGCTTCTGCCGAGTGGTTAAACACCACATCTAAAATAACTTCGATGCCAGCCTGATGATAGCTACGCACCAGGGTTTTAAACTCAGTTACAGAGTCCTGATATTGATAGCGTGGCTCTGGGGCAAAAAAACTTATCGGGTTATAACCCCAGTAATTACTCAGCTGTAACTTGTTTAACCGCGGCTCACTTAAAAATGCCGCTACCGGCAGTAACTGTAAGGTGGTAATGCCCAGTTTTTGTAAGTGCTTGATAACTGAAGGATGACATAAACCCAGATAGGTTCCGCGTAACTCTTCTGGCACCTCAGGGTGTTGCATAGTCATGCCCCTGACATGGGCTTCATAGATGACCGTTTTTTCCCGCGGAATTTTCGGTTTTACGCTGTCTTGCCAGTCAAACTGCTGTTGCGCCAGTACGCCTTTGGCCAGCATATAATGGCTTTTAGCGTTATATAACCGCTCGTTAAAACTCAAGGTACGGTTTAGCTGCTTTACGTAAGGGTCGAGCAACAGGCGGTCTTTATCAAATACCAGCCCTAAATCAGTGTCGTTCGGGCCATCTGCTTTTAACGCATACAAGGTGCCCGCTTCAATACCGGCCACCGCTATGTGCCAGATATCACCGGTGCGGCCGCTAAAGTTCAGCTCGCCCAGTAACTCCTCAGTGTCGGGCTGGTATAAGCAGAGTATTAAGCTGCGGGCGTCAGGGGCAAAGACAGCAAAGTTCCAGCTGCCAGAGCCCTCTTGGTCGGTAGTGTAAGTTGCGCCCAGTGGCGATGCGGTACCAAATGACAGCTTTAACAAGGGAATATGGTTACTCATCGCGTTGCTCTGTTTAGGTATTAATATTGTTTATGCTAACCGGCCTGGCCCTTTTTACGCAAATACAGGGTGGCCAGCGGCGGCAATTGCAAACAAATATGCTGCGCCAAACCATGATATGGCATGGCGATACTGTGTAAGGCTGCTCCCACTGTGTAGTTACTACCCCAGTAATAACTGCTATCGGTATTCAGAATCACCTCGTACTCGCCGCCCTGTTCTACTCCCAGTAAAAAGTTGTTACGCGGCAACGGGGTAAAGTTACACACCACATACACCGCATTGCCACTGCTGTCGCGGCGTAAAAAACTCAGGGTGCTGTTATCGGCGTCCTGATGATCCAGCCAGCGGAAACCGTCGTGCGCATAATCCAGTTCATACAGCGGTGCACAGCGCCGGTAGGTGTGGTTTAAATCGCGCAGCAGTTGCTGCATGCCACGGTGTTTATCATAATCCAGCAAGTGCCAGTCCAGGCTTTGGGTATGGCTCCACTCGCGTCCCTGAGCAAACTCGTTACCCATAAAATTCAGTTTTTTGCCTGGATGCGCAAACATAAAAGCGTAATAAGCGCGCAGGTTTGCTGCCTGCTGCCATTCATCGCCGGGCATTTTATTCAGTAAACTGCCTTTGCCGTGCACCACTTCGTCGTGCGATAGCGGCAAAATAAAGTTTTCGTTGTAGGCGTACACCATAGAAAACGTCAGATCGTTATGGTGATAACGCCGGTACGCCGGATCTTTACTGATATAACGCAGGCTGTCGTTCATCCAGCCCATATTCCATTTAAAGCCAAAGCCCAGCCCACCCATATCAACCGGGCGCGACACCATAGGAAAGGAGGTAGATTCTTCTGCAATAGTCATCGTATGCGGAAACTTGCGGTACACCTCGCTGT
Organism: Rheinheimera sp. EpRS3; assembly: GCF_001513785.1. Lineage (GTDB taxonomy): Bacteria > Pseudomonadota > Gammaproteobacteria > Enterobacterales > Alteromonadaceae > Alishewanella. Next base: position 188,667 of record NZ_LNQS01000007.1, on the reverse strand, counting down.
TAAACCAGCGGAAAAAGCTGATCGCCTCGTAATTATGGTTGCCACCATCAACATTGGGGATCCACTCGCCTTCTTTACGCGAATAATCCCAGTACAGCATTGAGGCTACGGCATCAACGCGCAGGCCGTCGATATGGAAATGCTCCAGCCAGTACAGTGCGCTGGCCACCAGAAACTGACGCACATAGTCTTTGCCGTAATCATAAATACAGGAGTTCCAGTCCGGGTGCCAGCCGCGACGCGGATCGGCATATTCATACAGATGGCTGCCATCGAACCGGGCTAAGCCGTGGCCGTCTTCCGGGAAATGCGCCGGAACCCAGTCCAGAATAACGCCAATACCGGCCTGGTGGCAGGCGTCAACAAAGTATTTAAAATCATCCGGTGTACCAAAGCGTGACGTAGGTGCAAATAACCCTAGCGGCTGATAGCCCCAGGAACCATCAAACGGATGCTCCATTACCGGCAACAATTCAATATGGGTGTAGCCCATATCCTGAATGTAAGGAATAAGCTGGGCGGCCAGTTCACGATAACTCACTGGCTGGTTGTCATCGCTGCGGCGCCAGGAGCCAGCCTGCAGCTCGTAGATACTCATCGGGCTGTTAAGCGGATTGGTTAGTTTACGGCTGCGCCAGCTATCGTCCTGCCACTGGTAACGGCTGTGGTCATATACTAAAGAGGCATGCGACGGATACTGCTCGGCATAAAATGCCATAGGATCAGCCTTATGCGGCAGCAAATGGCCGTTGCGGTCTTTAATTTCAAATTTATAGCGTACCCCGGCAGCCACCTCTGGCACCACTAATACCCAGTGGCCACAGTATGTGCGCTGCATTGGGTGTATCCGGCCATCCCAGCTGTTCATATCACCAATCAGGCTAACACTGGAGGCATCGGGCGCAAACACCGCAAAACGGGTGGCATTAACACTTTTACCGGCTAAATCCAGCGTAATTAACTGGGCACCCAACTGGCGGTACAGGTTTTCCGGCTCATTGGCAACATAGTGCACGGCGTAAAAAGCTTCATCGGTAAACTGGTAAGGGTCAAACAACGGGTATTGATGCTCGCCGTGTTTTACTGTCAGACGATAAGCTTCGGTTTTGCGCTTTTTGCTCAGCACCAGCTCAAATACGCCCGGATAATCGCTGTTTGCTGTCAGTTCACCCAGTAATTTACCGGTTTTAACAGAGTATGCGCTCACAGCAGTAGCCTGTGGCAGATATACCCGCAGCAACAACCCTGCGCTGCTGTCATCTTTCAGAGGTTGCCAGCCTAATAACGAAAAGGGTTCTGCACAGCTAACCTGTTGTAATAACGCTAAACTCATCGCCTGTCCTTTTTAGTTTTTCTGTCTCTACCTTAACAGCCACAGCCACAAAGGCTATGGCTTTTTACGCCAAAGCTTAGTTTGCAGCTTTACGCTGCTTGCTGATCTCTGTAAACAACTGCCTGATATCGTGGTTCTGGCTCCACTGCTCTATCGGCTCAGACAGCTTACGCCGCCAGTTCGGGTATTCGTTGCTGGTACCGGGAATATTTACCGGCTGTGTCATTTGCAATGCATCTTCCAGTTGTAAACATAATAGCTGGCTGGATGTCGCCGCCAGATGCCGCTGCATGGCGTAGTTCAGCGTTTGATCCATACCGAGGTTCTCGGCGCTGCGGCTGTAATCACCGGGTAAGCTTTGGTGGCCGTGTAATGAATCAAGAATACGCTGTTTATTGGCATGGCGCTGTGCATACAGGTCCTGGAACTGGGCTTTATCTTTATACAGGCCCAACTCTTTACCCAGACGTAAATCTTCGCAATGCCAAAAACCAATTAACGTAGGTAAATCATGGGTTGTCAGCGTGGCCATGGCCTGCACCGGGTAATGCTTTGGCGAGATATAGCCGCCATCGGCTGCGGTTTCAAAAAAGAACACCCGGTAAGAATACACATTGTACTGTGCCAATAACTCGCGGATACCGTCAGGCACGGTACCTAAATCTTCACCGATAATCACCGCCTGGTTACGCTGGCTTTCCAGCGCCAGTATACCGAGTAAGTCCATGATCGGGTAATACACATAAGCGCCACCACCGGCGTTTTCGGCTGTTTTGGGCACCCACCATAAACGCAGCAGTGCCATAACATGGTCGATACGCAGTGCACCGGCATGCTGCATATTGGCACGCAGCAGATCAATCATCGGTTGATAGCCCTGTTTATACAGCTGATACGGATACATCGGCGGCAAGCCCCAGTTTTGCCCGGCAGGCCCCAGCGGATCCGGCGGCGCTCCCACACTGGCATCGCGGCAGTATAAATCCGGGTTGCCCCAAATCTCGGTTGAGGCTTCACTGACACCTACCGCTAAATCACGGTACAGCCCCAGCAACATACCCGCATCCTTTGCTACTTGTTGTGCTTGTGCCAGTTGCTGCTGGGCCATAAACTGCAAGTAACAGTAAAAATCCAGTTCAGCCTGATGTTTAACGGCAAACGCCTGCACAGCGTCCGATTGCGGATCGCGGTATTCTTCCGGCCAGTTTGGCCAACCCCAGTGCATGCTGTCTTGCTGATACAAATATGCATGCAAGGCGTCATATAGTGCCAGTTGCTGTAAGCTGGCACCGCCATCGGTTTTAAACTGCTTAAAAGCTTTAGTCAGCGCTTTGTTATTATTACCTTTTTGCTCGGCAAACCATTGATACAGGCTTTTCATTACCGGCAGCTTTAACTGCATTACACCGCTGTAATCAACAAAATTCTTGCTGCGCTGCTGCGTAAGCTGCTGCACAAAAGCCGGTGCACTTACCAGGCTTTGCGTGCGGGCACACAAGCTAAAGCCCGGCATTGCCGTAACATCGATATAGCTGACATTAAGCCAGCGCCGTGACGACGGGCTATACGGGCTGGCACTTTCCGGCATCGCCGGATACAGCGCATGAATAGGGTTAAGGCCAATAAAATCGGCGCCAACACCAGCCAGATAGTTAACGGTATTGCTAAGATCGGTAAAATCGCCAATCCCCCAGTTGCGCTCTGAGCGCAGGCCATATAGCTGTAACGCTATGCCCCATTGCTTTTGGCTGTTAAAGTTTTGCGGCACAAAACACTGCCCCGGTGTAATGATCAGCTTTTGGGTAAAGGCAGTGTCGTTAAGGCTAAGCTGATGATAGCCCGCCGTCAGTTGTTGTGGCAGCAGATGCTGATACTGATGGTATTCCACCTCATCCAGCACCACGACCTGCACCAGCTCACCTTCTACCGGTGTCAGGTTAAATACCTGCTTAGCGCCATCTTCTGTCGTCAGGGTAAACGCAAGCTCCATATTGGCTTGCTCAAGCGTTACCTGCAGCAACAGTTGTAAAGGTTCATCAACACGCTGCACCGATACGGCCTGCAGTGGCTGTAGCCAGAAATCCAGTTGCCGTTCAAGTAATTGCAGGCGGGCTGTTTCGTCATCTTCAATGTCAAAGCCTTGTGCGGCCAACAGTTGCAGTTGATGCTGCTGCGTTACCATGCTGGGATTTCCCCAGGCATCATTAAAATCGGTTTCAATGCCACAAAATGCAATCAGTTCAGCCTGTAAGGTGGCGTCCATGAGAAATCCTTAGTCTAGTCAGTTGGCTACCGCTCATTCTAGGCGGCATTGCTGTTAAAGTCATTGTTCATTTATGTCATTAAATTACAGAAAAAACGCTTTACCCCCGTTTTAAACTTGAAAAATCCACTAAATAATGTAATTTTACTACACAACTTGTTTGTCTCATTTCAGAACATCTATCTAACGGGGTTAATATGACTATTCGTGTCGCGATTAACGGCTTTGGCCGCATTGGCCGCAACGTGCTGCGCGCTTTGTATGAAAGCAGCAAAAATTACGATATTAAAGTGGTTGCCATTAATGATTTAGGCGATGCCGCTATTAATGCTCACCTGCTGAAGTATGACACTGCGCACGGCATTTTTGCTGCCAATGTTGAGCACAACGACAAAGCTATTTATGTTAATCAGGACGAGATCCTGACATTAAGCGAGCGCAACCCGGCTAACTTACCGTGGAAACAACTTAATGTAGACGTAGTGCTGGAGTGTACCGGCCTGTTTACCGACCGTAAAACGGCAGGTGCGCACTTAGAAGCCGGCGCGAAAAAAGTTATCATTTCAGCTCCGGCTAAAGATGTTGATGCCACTATAGTGTATGGCGTAAACCATCAGATTTTAACGCCGCAAATGAACATTATTTCCAACGCGTCGTGCACCACTAACTGCTTAGCGCCGATTGCCAAGCCGTTAAACGATGCGCTGGGTATTGAATCCGGCCTGATGACCACTATCCATGCTTACACCAACGATCAGCGCTTAAGCGATGTGTATCACACAGATGTACGCCGTGCCCGTGCTGCTGCTATGTCGATGATCCCAACTAAAACCGGCGCTGCCGCTGCTGTTGGTTTAGTGGTACCTGAGCTGGTAGGCAAGTTTGATGGCTTAGCCGTGCGGGTTCCTACCCTTAATGTGTCGCTGGTAGATTTAACCTTTATTGCCGGTCGTAATACTTCTATTGACGAAGTTAACGATATTATCCGTAAAGCTGCAGCATCCGGCACTATGGCTGAAGTACTGGCCGTAAACGACTTACCGCTGGTATCGGTTGATTTTAACCACAATCCGAAATCATCTATTTTTGATGCGACTGAAACCCGCGTTAATGGCCGCTTAGTAAAAGTGATGAGCTGGTACGATAACGAATGGGGCTTTAGCAACCGTATGCTGGATAACACCGTTGAGTTTATGAAGCACGCTTAAAGCGTTGCATACGCAAACAGCCAGCTTTATGCTGGCTGTTTTGTTTATAGCTGCTTTTTGCTGCCCCACTCACTGGCAACAACGTCGAGGATACCATGCTAAATACCGCAATTAACCTGCAAACCGGTTTTGGCCATTTAACTGATCTGCCCTGCATTAGATTACAATTTGGCGAAGCTTCTGCCGTGATTTCTTTATACGGCGCTCAGGTGCTGTCTTATCAGCCAATACCGGGTAAAGACATCTTATGGCTGTCGCCACTGGCACAGTGGCATAACGAAATACCCATTCGTGGCGGTGTGCCGGTATGCTGGCCCTGGTTTGGCCCGGTCGATGCCCGGCTAAACCCACAGCAGCAGTCATTACCGAACCACGGTGTGGTAAGAACCCGGCTTTGGCAGTTAACCGGACAAACTGAAACAGAACAAGGCGTCAGCCTGACGCTGGCTGTTACAGTAAACGATTTACCGTTTTATAAAGGTGAAGTCACAGTTGAATTCAAACTAACACTCTCTGATACCCTTAGCATGACTTTGCAGTGCAGCACGTCTATGTTGCAACAAGCCGCACTGCATAGCTACTTTGCCGTGGATAATATCGGACAGACTGATGTTGCGTCTTTACCACTGGCTTATATTGATAAACTGACCGGCGAAACCGTGCAAACACACACTGACAAAGCGCAATTTAGCATGGAGGTAGATCGGATTTATCCATTAACAGGTGATGAGCTTAAGATTGGAGGTACCCAAACAGCTATCTTAGTTAGTCAGCAAGGACAGGATGCTACGGTAGTATGGAATCCTTGGCAGCAAAAAAGCATCCAAACCAAAGACTTGCCTGACGACAGCTATCAGCAGTTTATTTGTGTTGAAACGGCCCACCTGCAACTGAATAGCGCATTTACACTTGAGCTAACACAAAAACTGCAGTGCAGTTAATAGTGCAGATTTTTTAAGAACTGTTTCAAATCCTGCTGCGGGTAGCCAAGCTGCCCCAGCAGTTCCGGCACTTCATCCATTGGCATAAAAACATTCTCAAAATGCTCGATAATACCATATAAATCAGCACCCTTTTCTTTCAAACTCTGGGCTGTCGCCAAGTGTATATTGCGCACAAACTCGCTGGTCATATTCTTTACTCCAACTTAATTTTGCCGCCTGATAGTGGCGATTTTTTAAGCAAACCTCAAGCGATAAATTTGCTCTCTAACGCCAACTTGATTGAAGCTGTTGTTTTAAGATACGTTTTTTTCCATCGGCAAACTGAACTTCCAGTTGCAGTTGCCACAACATATCCGGATCGCTGCAGGCTCCGAGCAAAAATTCGGCCTGCCACATTCCCTGGTGCTGACTGAACCGCAGCGGCACTTTTCCCATATACATGGATACGCCGGTTAGCTCGCCGCTGACACTAAACACATCAGCGGCGGTCAGCTGCAGTAGCAGCGGCGTTTCAACCGGCGCATGCCCCGGGCTTAGCTCAAGCTGTATTGTGCTGTCATTTAATAGTGTAAGCGATGAGCCGGGTACTTTATCAGGCGGCTTGCAGGCGCAGAGGCAGCATAACAACAGTAAAAAAAGATAAAATACACGCATAACTAGCCAGATAAATGCTCAGGGTTGCCATATTGTACGCTGTTTTGATGAAATGCCTCAAACAGCAGCTACACTTGGTTACTTAATGAGCAGCGACTTTGTTCTAAATCATAAAACGGGCTGCTTTACCTATCTTTTTTGGGGTAAAACCCTTAAGATGCAGCCCCAAATTGGTAGGGTTAAACATTGCAAATACTGGATGTTAAACCTGCCTATAACAAGAATGGCTGCGCAAACAGCCTGTATCAGTAACCAGTATAAACTGCAGCGGAACTCAACATGAGCCAGACAAAATCGTTAAATGTTGACTACAACTATAGCGTTGTCCGCCTCTTTGCCTTAACCACCGTTCTTTGGGGGATTGTAGGCATGGCGGTGGGCGTGTTAATTGCGGCGCAACTCTATTGGCCAGCATTAAACTTTGACACTCCTTGGTTGACTTATAGTCGTCTTCGTCCTTTACATACCAATGCGGTAATCTTCGCTTTTGGTACCAGCGCCCTGTTCGCTACCAGCTATTACATAGTACAGCGTACTTGTCAGGTGCGGTTATTTGCAGAAAAACTGGCCATGTTTACTTTCTGGGGCTGGCAGGCTGTTATTGTCTCGGCCATCATTACCCTGCCAATGGGCTTAACCAGCAGCAAGGAATACGCTGAGTTGGAATGGCCAATTGATATTCTGATCACTCTGGTATGGGTATCTTACGCTATCGTGTTCTTCGGCACTTTAGTTAAGCGCAAAACCAGCCATATCTATGTCGCTAACTGGTTTTTAGGCGGCTTTATCCTTACGGTTGCGGCACTGCACATTGTAAACAGTATGGCCATGCCGGTAAGCGCGTTTAAATCTTACTCAATATACGCCGGTGCTGTGGATGCCATGATCCAGTGGTGGTACGGCCATAATGCGGTTGGCTTTCTGTTAACGGCTGGTTTCCTGGGTATGATGTACTACTTTGTACCTAAGCAGGCAGGTCGGCCGGTGTATTCATACCGCTTATCTATCGTGCATTTCTGGGCGCTGATTGCACTGTATATCTGGGCCGGCCCACACCATTTACACTACACTGCCCTGCCAGACTGGACTCAGTCTTTGGGTATGGTGATGTCCGTTGTGTTATTCGTGCCAAGCTGGGGCGGCATGATTAACGGTATTATGACGTTGTCAGGTGCCTGGCATAAGCTGAAAACCGACCCTATTCTGCGGTTCTTAATTGTTTCTCTGTCGTTCTATGGTATGTCTACCTTCGAAGGCCCGATGATGGCAATCAAATCAGTAAATGCACTGTCGCATTACACTGACTGGACTATCGGCCACGTGCACTCTGGTGCCTTAGGCTGGGTTGCGATGATTTCTATCGGCGCGATTTATCACCTGATCCCTGTGCTGTATAACCAGGGCCGGATGTACAGTATTTCGCTGATTAACACCCACTTCTGGCTACACACTATCGGTGTGGTGCTGTACATCGTGGCGATGTGGATCTCCGGTATTACCCAGGGCATGATGTGGCGTGCAGTTAACACTGACGGCACCCTGACTTACAGCTTTGTGCAAAGCTTAGAGGCGTCTAAACCTTTCTACCTGATGCGTTTTATCGGTGGTGTGTTTGTAGTAGCGGGTATGTTGCTGATGGCGTACAACGTTTATAAAACAGTGCGCGCTAAAGATGAAACATTACAACCTGTGCCAGCGGCAGCGTAAGAGGTAAATCATGTCAAACAAGAATCATCATGACAAAATTGAAAGAAGTGTTGGCCTGTTAGCAATATTAACGATTGTTGCCATCAGTTTCGGCACTCTGGTACTGATTACACCGCTGTTTTTTCTGGACGAAACCACGCAACCGGTTGACGGTATGACACCTTACACTGCGCTGCAGCTGGAAGGCCGTGATATCTATGTCCGCGAAGGTTGTGTCGGTTGTCATAGCCAGATGATCCGCCCTTTTCGGGCAGAAGTTGAACGCTATGGCCACTACTCTGTTGCCGGTGAAAGCGTATGGGATCACCCGTTCCTGTGGGGTTCTAAACGTACCGGCCCTGATCTGGCCCGCGTAGGCGAGCGCTACAGTGACGACTGGCATCACGCCCATTTAATGGACCCACGCTCAGTGGTGCCACAATCTAATATGCCAGCTTTTCCATGGTTAGATAAAAATGTGCTGGATGGTAAATATACAGCTAAAAAAATGCAGGTATTACAGCGCTATGGTGTGCCATACAGCGATGAAGATATCGCCGGCGCAGCGGCGGCTGTGCAGGGTAAAACTGAAATGCAAGCGCTGATAGCTTATCTGCAGTCGCTTGGCACGCACCTGAAGTAATGCCCATGGAATACGCAACGATACACAGTATTTTTACCGTCATTTTGTTTGTCGCCTTTATTGCCTTCGTGATCTGGGCATACAGCAAGAAACGCAAAACTGATTTCGATCAGGCTGCCAACCTGGTGTTTGAAGACGAACAAAAAGCACAACAAAAAACCAAACAGGAGTCGGATCATGAGTAGCTTTTGGAGTGCTTGGATCATAGTGTTAACCCTTCCGGTGCTGATCGGCTGTGCGATACTGCTGACCTGGAACCTGAAAAATTATGTCGGTGTACCTGAAGACGAAACTACCGGCCATGAAGTAGACGGTATTGAAGAAATAAACAACCCGTTACCGCGCTGGTGGACCTATATGTTCATTCTGACGCTGGTATGGTCAGTGTTTTATCTGGCAGCGTATCCGGGTCTGGGTAACTGGAAAGGCTTTTTAGGCTGGACCAGCTCAAACCAGGGTATTAAATCGCTGGAAGAGTCGCAATTAGCTGTAACAAAAGCAGTAGAAGAAGGCCGTAACGTTGAGCTGGACCGCGAAATGGTGCGGGCTGACGAAGTTTATGGCCCGGTATTCCAGCAGTTTGCCAAACGTGATGTGTTAGATCTGGCTTACGACGATGACGCCATCAAAATCGGCCAGCGGTTATTTTTGCAAAACTGTTCATTGTGTCACGGCTCTGACGCCCGTGGCCAGCACGGCTTCCCTAACCTGACTGACAACGACTGGTTATACGGCGGCACCCCGGACAAAATCAAAGAAACTCTGCTACATGGCCGTAAAGCGGCAATGCCAGGCTGGTTTGATGCGCTGGGCGAGCAAGGCATTAAAGAAATGACAGCTTATGTGCTTAGCTTGTCAGGCCGCTCGGTAAATGAACGTGACGCTGAAGCCGGTAAAACTAAATTTGCCTTGTGTGCTGCCTGTCATGGCCCGGATGGTAAAGGTAGTCTGGCGCACAATCTGCCATTCGGTGCGCCGAACCTGACAGACAATATCTGGTTATACGGCGGATCAGCCCGTGCGGTAGAAGAGACGCTGACTAAAGGTCGCAATGGTGTGATGCCAGCCTTTAAGCAAACTTTAGGCGAAGATAAAGTACATATTCTTACTGCCTACGTATACCGTTTAGCTCATCCGGAAAAACCTGCAGAGCAGCAATAAGCTTGTTTCGCTGTTCTGTACTTATAAGCCCCGATTCGGGGCTTATTGTTATTAGTGTTAAGGAAAGTTATGCAGCAAGATACAAAACCCTGGTATAAGCAGCTGTGGCCGTGGATTTTAATTGCTATTCCTGTTGCCACAGCATTAAAAGCCGTGCACACCGTATATATAATGCAGCAGCATACCCCTGATCTGGTGGTAGACGACTACTACAAAGAAGGCCGGGCTATTAATATGCAACTGGCAAAATACCGTGAGGCAGCGCTGCGTAACCTTAATGCAAAAGTATTAATTGCCGGCGATACGGCTGTAGTGCATTTTGCTGAAAACACCGTGCTGGATGGCGCGATACATTTAGATTTTTACCACCCTACTCTGGCCGAACGTGATTTTGCGCTGGATGCCGAGCGCAGCGGTGAGCTGGTTTATATTGCCAAATTACCTGTTACACCAACAGGAAAGTGGCAATTAGTGGTATCTGATGCATCCAGAGAGTGGAAGCTTCGGGCCACACTGGAATTGCCTGCGCAAACCGAAATTAAGCTTGGTTACTGACAGGGCGAATAAGTGAGTGCAGTCTATTGCTTTCATTGCCATGAACCTGTGCCATCTGGCACCTCATTTCAACTTGAGTTTGATGCTAAGCAGCGCCATTTTTGCTGTGCCGGCTGCCTGGCGGTCGCCGATACTATCATTAGCAGCAATTTAGCCGACTACTACCGCTTTCGTACTGAACCTGCCAGCCGCGCTAACGCTATACCTAAAGAGCTTGCAGTTGAGCTTAGCAGTTTTGACGCGCCGCAGGTGCTGGAAGATATCAGCACCCGGCAAGGCGAGCTGACTGAGCTGGAGCTGTCAATAAGCGGTATGAGCTGTGCCGCCTGTGCCTGGTTAATTGAAAAACAGCTGCGCCAGTTACCGGCCGTGCATCAGGTTAATGTCAATTCCACCACCCAGCGCTGCCATCTGCTGTGGCGCGCTGATGCCACACCACTTAGCGGTATTTTGAAGAGCCTCGCCGGTATTGGCTATCAGGCCAGCCCTTTTATTGCGGATCAGGAAGAGCAGGTATTTAAGCTTGAACTTAGCCGCTACCTAAAACGGCTGGCTGTATCGGGCATTATGACCATGCAGGTAATGATGCTGGCCGTAGCCCTGTATTTTGGCGAATATACCGGCATAGACGCGTCGCATCAGGGGTATATGCGCTGGATAAGCCTGCTGCTAACTCTGCCAGTTGTGCTTTATGCTGCCCTACCTTTTGTCAGTAGCGCCTGGCGCAGTATCAAAGCCCAGCAAATGAATATGGATGTGCCGGTTAGCCTGGCTATTTACTACACCTTTTTTGCTTCCGCCTATGCCACAGCATTTAACACCGGCGAAGTGTATTTTGAATCGGTTTGTATGTTTACCTTTTTGCTGCAGCTGGGTAAGTTTTTTGAATACCGCGCCCGTTCACGCGCGCGCGATGCTACCAGCAACTTGCTGAAAATCATGCCGGTAACCGCTACGCTGTTAAAAGACGGCGAACAGCAAGCCGTATCAGCCAGAAGATTGCAAAGCGGTGACTGCATTTTGATAAAGCCGGGCGAAACCATAGCAGCAGACGGCCAAATTATCAGCGGCCAAAGCTCAGCTGATGAATCAATGCTGACCGGTGAATATGCGCCGGTAAGTAAAAACATCGGCAGCCTGGTAATGGCCGGCAGTATTAACCATGACGGCTTGCTTAAGGTGGATGTCAGCCAACCTTTAGCATCATCCCGGCTGGGGCAGATTATTGCGTTGCAACAGCGCACGCTAAGCCAAAAGCCCGCAGTATTGCAACGTACTGACCGGCTGGCAAAATACTTTGTTGAGCGCCTGCTTATTATTGCCGCCGCGACTTTTGTGCTTTGGTACTTCTGGCTTGATGCCGATCGCGCGTTTTGGGTAACGCTATCAGTACTGGTGGCAACCTGCCCCTGTGCGCTAAGCCTTGCTACACCTACGGCCATTACCTGTGCATTGGCAAAGCTTAACCGTAGCGGCATCTTAATCAAAAATGCACAGGTGCTGGATGTACTGCCTGAGCTGACCCACATTGTGTTTGATAAAACCGGTACCCTGACCGAAGGGCGGTTTTCGATATCAGACATTATGCTGTTTAACCGCGACTACAGCGAAGCGCAGGCTCTGAACCTGATAGCAAACCTTGAAATATATTCCGAACATCCTATAGGCCGCGCTTTTGCCGATAAGCTGACAAATAAACTACCGCTTGAACAGGTTAATATTGTTGTTGGCAGCGGCATCAGCGCACAAGTTAATACAGTAACCATAAAAGTAGGTAGTGCAGCCTTTTGTGCTGTAGCCCCTCAGGCTAATGCCATGGTATATCTAAGTGCTGATAACCAGCTTATTGCCGCAGTTAGCCTGCATGATGCTGTACGCCAGGAAGTGCCGGCACTGATAAGTCAGTTGCAACAACAAGGTTACAAGCTGCTGATGCTGACCGGCGACAGTTCAGAACAGGCAGACATACTGCGGCAACAACTTGGTTTTGAGCAGATGGTCAAAGGCTGCTCTCCCGAGCAAAAAGTAGCTGAAATAACAGCCTTGGTTAGCGCCGGGCATAAAGTATTAATGCTCGGTGATGGCATAAATGACAGCCCAAGCTTCCATGCTGCACATGTATCAGTGGCGATGCAATCGGGGACAGACTTATCAAAAAATCAGGCTGATGTGGTATTGTTACAACATGACATTGGCTTAATTGCTGCACTGTTGCAGGGCAGCAAAGCAGCACAACGTGGCATCAGGCAGAATCTGGCCTGGTCAGTTGGCTACAACCTGATCATTATTCCACTGGCGGTTGCCGGTTTTGTTTCACCTTACATCGCTGTTATTGGCATGTCGTTCAGCTCGTTGCTGGTGGTATCAAATTCATTAAGGCTGCTTAAATAATGAGTGTTATTTATGTACTAATCCCGATTGCTATTTTGTTTGTATTGATTGGCCTGGCAGTGTTTTTCTGGGCAGTTCGCAGCAAACAGTTTGAGGATCTGGATAAAGAAGGTTTCAGCATACTGTTTGATGAAAAAACAGCCGCCAATAAAGATAAACAAGACCCTCCTGCCCCATGAGCAACGATCTGCTTGCCGCATTATTAATAGGCTTTTTGGGTAGCGGCCATTGCCTGGTAATGTGCGGTGGCATTGTTGGTGCCTTGCAACTGGCGATGCCGGCACAAAGCTCGACTAAAAAATTATTTCTGCAACTGACATTAAGCGCGGGCCGGCTAACAACCTATGCGGTGTTTGGCGCTATTGTCGGCTATGCCGGAGTCAGTGCGATGCAGCTGGCTGGTGCTTCAATGCTTTGGCTGCGCTTAGTAGCCGGTATTTTACTGATTATGATGGCGTTGTATATCAGCCGGTTATGGTTTGGTTTACTGCTGCTGGAAAAAGCCGGCCAGACTCTATGGCAGTATGTACAGCCGGTGTCGCGCCGCTTTTTGCCACTAGACTCATTAACCAAAGCCTATGCTTATGGCCTGTGCTGGGGCGCATTGCCTTGCGGTCTGGTGTACAGTGCCTTAGGCTGGAGCCTGGCCAGTGGCAGTGCTTCTGCCGGTGCAGCATTGATGCTGGCATTTGGCCTGGGCACTTTGCCGGCCATCTTATTAACCGGCAGCGCCGCACAACTAATGAGCAAGTTGAAAAGCCACACGGCTGTGCGATATACCGCTGCGGCCATGCTGGCTATTTACGGCAGCTATACGATATGGCTTGCTATAAAACGTATGGTTTTTTAAGCTGTTACTATTATCTATAAAAGGCAAGGATACCGCTATGCAACGCTCTGCTATTAACTGTCAGGACTGTGGTTTCAGCCAGCTATGTTTACCCTTTAGTTTGAACGAAAACGAGCTAACCCGGCTGGATGACATTATTCAGCGTAAAAAACCGATGCATAAAGGAGATATGCTGTTTGAAGCCGGCCAGGCACAAAAATGCCTGTATGCCATTCGTACCGGTTCGTTTAAAACCTTTACCCTGACCGATCAGGGCGAGCAGCAAATTACCGGTTTTCATCTGCCCGGCGATATTGTAGGCTTTGACGGTTTAAGTAAACAGCTGCACCCCAGCTATGCGGAAACACTGGAAACCGCGATGGTATGCGAAATTCCACTGCCAAACCTGGAAACCTTACTCGATCAATTGCCTCGCTTACGCCAGCAAATAATGCGCCTGATGAGTGAAGATATTCAGGCTGATCAGCAAATGATGCTGTTGTTAAACCGCAAAACCGCTGAGCAAAAACTAGCCACCTTTTTATCTCAGCTGGGCCAGCGTTATGCCAGCCGTGGTTTTTCAGCCAATGAGTTTCGTTTAACCATGACACGCAGCGATATTGGCAATTATCTGGGGCTGACAGTAGAAACCATTAGCCGCTTACTGAGCAAACTGGATAAAGAGCAGTTAATTCAGGTAGACGGTAAACTGATTAGTATTAAAGACCAACCCGCCTTATCCAAACTGGCCGCCCTTACAGCGCATTGCTGAAATACACCGCGTTTAACTTGCGCTGGCGCAAGTTAAACGCAGGCAAACAGTGCTAATTTGACTACACTTAAAGGCGAAGTCGCAAAGTGGAGCAGTTTATGTCAGCTTACAATAATGTGTTGGTTGTACTGGACCCCAGTGTAGAACAACAGAAAGCCCTTAACCGGGCCATAGAGCTAACCCGGTTACAGGGTGGCAAACTTACCGCCTTTTTATCGGTGTACGACTTTTCCTACGAAATGACCACTATGCTATCCGGCGAAGAGCGCGAGTCTATGCGCCAGGCAGTTATTAAAGATCGCGAGCTGTGGATCAGTGAACTGACAGAGCGTCATCGTGCTGCCGGATTAAATATCGTTATTAAAGTGGTGTGGCACAGCCGCCCTTTTGAAGCCATTGTGCATGCGGTACTGGAAGATAACTACGATCTGGTGATTAAAGGCACCCATGATCATGACGTACTTAAATCGATGATTTTCACCCCCACCGACTGGCATGTACTGCGTAAATGCCCCTGCCCGGTGCTGATGGTTAAAGATCATGACTGGCCGCAAGGCGGTAATATTATTGCGGCGGTAAATGCCGGCAGTGAGCAGGAACATCATTTATCACTAAATCAGCGGGTAATCGCCAAAGCAATGCAAATGGCAACAATGCTTGATGCCAGCACCCATCTGGTTAATGCCTTTCCGGGTACACCGGTAAATATCGCGATAGAAATTCCCGAGTTTAATCCGCAGGAATATAACAGCACGATGAAACACCATCATGCTGATGCAGTAGCCGCCCTGGCCAAACAGTTTGATATCGA
Organism: Rheinheimera sp. EpRS3; assembly: GCF_001513785.1. Lineage (GTDB taxonomy): Bacteria > Pseudomonadota > Gammaproteobacteria > Enterobacterales > Alteromonadaceae > Alishewanella. The sequence goes on along the minus strand of NZ_LNQS01000007.1, from coordinate 173,417 downwards.
CAGCCAGCACTGTCATGTGCTGGAAGGTATGCCTGAAGATGTATTACCGCAAATAGCCACTAAACTGGATGCCGAAATGGTGGTTATTGGTACTATTGGCCGCACCGGCCTGTCGGCTGCCATTATTGGCAACACTGCAGAGCACGTTATAGATCGGCTGGATTGTGACGTACTGGCGGTAAAACCGGCCAACTTTGTTTGCCCGTTGCAGAAAGACTGAGTTTTATCCTGCAGCACAGCTTTGGTATTGGCGCACCTTTGGCTATAATGTGCGCCATTTTTGTTTCTGGTAGTAGTGTTTATGACTCACGCAGCGCAAGCTAAAGCTCAATATAATCTGAATAAACTGCATAAACGCCTGCGTCGTGGTGTTGGTCAGGCCATCGCTGATTTCAATATGATTGAAGAAGGCGACAAAATCATGGTGTGTTTGTCCGGCGGCAAAGATTCGTACACTATGCTGGATATTTTACTTAACCTGCAGCAATCTGCCCCAATCAACTTCTCTGTGGTTGCGGTTAATCTGGATCAAAAGCAGCCAGGCTTTCCGGCAGATGTGTTACCGGCATATCTGAGCGGCATCGGTGTTGACTATAAAATAGTCACTGAAGATACCTACTCTATTGTTAAAGACAAAATCCCTGAGGGTAAAACCACCTGCTCGCTGTGCTCCCGCCTGCGCCGCGGCATTTTGTACCGTACCGCCAAAGAACTGGGTGCGACCAAAATAGCACTGGGCCACCACCGTGATGACATGCTCGAAACGCTGTTTTTAAATATGTTTTATGGCGGCAAGATGAAGTCTATGCCAGCTAAGCTGGTTAGCGATAATGGCGAACATATTGTGATCCGGCCGCTGGCATACTGCAAAGAAAAAGACATTGAAAAATACTCAGTAGCGCGCCAGTTTCCGATTATCCCGTGTAATTTGTGTGGCTCTCAGGATGGCTTGCAGCGTCAGGTGGTGAAAGAAATGCTGCAAGACTGGGACAAACGCTTTCCGGGGCGAATTGAAACCATGTTTCAGGCCATGCAGAACATAGTACCCTCACATATGGTTGACAAAAACCTGTTCGATTTTGCCGGCCTGAGCAAAGATACTGAATTACCAGAACGTGATACTGCTTTTGATAAACCCAGTATACCGACCATTCCTGTCGGGCTGGTTAATGAGGACGAAGACGAGACGCACACTGACAACAGTGTTCAGGTTATCGCCTTAAGCTAACCCTGCACAGCCAGGGTTAACCCAACGCAGTTCAATATTACGGCTATCGATTGTTATCAATCAGCGGTAACAAATAACTGGGCCGCTGGCTAAACTGCCAGCGGCTATCTGACGGCAAGCCGCGGCTAAAATCAATAAGGCAACGCTTAGCCTGACAGCGGGTTACTGCAGCAGTAGCATCATCTAACTGCGGCATTACCACGTCATCAGCAAATTCAACAATCACGCCACTAACTTCCGGTAACCAGTATTTGCTTAATCCGGCCATATCATCCAGCAACACATCAAACTGGCTACGATAGTGCTGTAGTTGCGGCAAAGTTAAGTCATTTGCCAGCCGCATACGTGAACGCAAACGAAACTGCACCTGGCAAGGTTCAGCGTTATCGGCCTGTAACACTTCAAGTATGGCATTACTGTCTTTTAACGCTTCATCATACGGCAAACTGATTTCACCATTACCGGCAATATCCAGCTTTATATCATGCAAGTCGCTTTTCAGGCCCAGGCTGTAGTATTTACATGCCTGGCCGCTGCGCTCGCCTGTCAGGGCAAATGCCAGCGTAATGTCGCTATATTCAGGCTGTTGCAGCTTTTTCATCCGGTTGTAAAAGCCGTTGTAGCTTAGCAATAAGTCGGCAGATGCCGGGGCACAAAACACCAACAACAAAGGCATCAGGTTACGCATATTATTCTTCCAGTAGTTTGCGGTTAAAGCGGATCATGCCGCTGATTTCAGCAATATATTCTTCTCCGCGCTCTGAGTATGCGCCAAGGCCGGCGGCAAGGGTTTCACCACGCACCGGTTTACCTTCCTGGCGCAAACGGGCCCGGATAGCGCGTAATGGCTCGTAGGTATGAAAAGCATTTAAGTTATAAAAATAGCTATTAATACTGGCTGCCGGGCTGTCAAACCTGGCCACTTCGTGGGTTTGCCCTTCCAGCCGTGATTGTGGTATCAGGCCACAGCCTTCGCGAAAACACCATTGGCCAAAAAAGTTATAGCCTTCTACAGCAAAACGGCTGGTGCCCCAAGCTGACTCGTTTGCCGCCTGCATTAATACCAGGCTTTCGGGGATCACATCTACCCGCCTTAGTAACTCCTCGAGCATATTTTCATCCGTTTCTGCGACTTCCATTCTAAACTCATCATACAGGCTGTATAAAAAAGCATATTCTTCTACAGACATTCGCATATGTTTTTGCTTTTTATCCTGAATCTCCAGTAATTGCTGGCGTAGCGCACGTAAACGGGCATTTTCACGTTTAACATAGGGACGTAAATAATTAAAAAAGCTGCGCTTTTTCTCAGTAGTGTCATTAATCAGATTAAAATCCGGCAGGCCTTTAAAGGCAGGTAATGGCTGGGTGTAAGCCAGACGCTGCAGCACTTTTTCCTGATCAGCCCGGTTTAGTGCCGTAATACGACTGGGCTTTTGCCACTCTTCCAGTGAATCCAGCTGTTTTACCGGTTCAAGCTCAGTAAAAGGGCTTAAAACGGCCACAAAAACCAACAGCCAGAAAGCTGAAATAATGATTTTTTTCAATAACATCTATCACCTGTAGGTTACTCTTCCTGCATAGCACCTTTGCTATGGCAGTAACCGGTTTGCTACAACAAGACGGCGACATTTTACCTGCACGGCGCTCTTTATACGATTAAAAACTTAAAGCGGTTAATTTTTTTCTGTAAACGCCGCTGTAGCCATTGCAAAGTGGCGATAGTTATGTGAAAACAGTGTTCCACAGCAATTTAGCTGTCTGGACGGATAAAACGGAGACATTAAGGTCGTTGTTATGAAACCTATTGAGCGCTCATCAAAGTTAGACGGAGTCTGTTACGATATCCGTGGCCCTATCGCACAGGAAGCCAAACGCATGGAAGAGGAAGGCCACCGCATCCTCAAACTCAACATAGGTAACCCTGCGCCTTTTGGTTTTGAAGCACCTGACGAAATTCTCAAGCATGTTATTCATAACCTGCCCACAGCACAGGGCTATTCTGATTCGCAAGGCATTTACCCTGCCCGGGTGGCGGTAGCACAGTATTATCAGCAGCGCGGCATTCTGGGTGCAGATGCCGATGATGTTTATATTGGCAATGGCGTGTCCGAGCTGATTTTAATGTCGCTGCAGGCATTGCTGAATAACGGTGATGAAGTGCTGGTGCCCTCGCCCGATTATCCGTTGTGGACCGCCGCAGTTAACCTGGCTGGTGGCAACGCACTGCATTACCGCTGTGACGAGCAGCAAGACTGGTATCCTGATCTGGCCGATATTAAAGAAAAAATCAGTAAAAAAACCAAGGCCATCGTACTGATCAACCCGAACAACCCAACCGGCGCAGTGTACGACAAAGCCTTTTTGCTGGAGCTGCTAAAAATAGCCCGCGAGCACCGGCTGGTAGTACTTAGCGACGAAATATACGATAAAGTGCTTTACGACGGCACAGAGCATGTCAGTACGGCGTCGCTGGCCGACGACTTGGTTATGCTGACCTTTGGCGGTTTATCTAAAAATTACCGTATTGCCGGTTTTCGTGTAGGCTGGCTGTTTATCTCCGGCGCCAAACATTTAGCCCGCTATTATATTGAGGGGCTGAACATTCTGGCGTCAATGCGGTTATGTGCCAACGTGCCCTGCCAGCATGCTGTGCAAACTGCCCTTGGTGGATACCAGAGTATTAATCAGTTGGTAGTGCCTGGCGGCCGTTTATATGAACAGATGGATCTGGCACATAAGCTGGTAACACAAATTGACGGTATCAGCTGCGTGCGGCCCAAAGGCGCAATGTATTTATTCCCGAGAATTGACCGTAAAAAATTTCGTATTAAAGACGACGAGTTATTTGTGCTGGATTTTTTACGCCAGCATAAAGTGTTGCTGGTGCATGGCAGAGCCTTTAACTGGCCAGAGCCGGATCACTTTCGCATTGTGTTTTTGCCGCATAAAGAGCAACTGGAAGCCGCCATTGGCAAACTGGCGCAGTTCTTACCAGGCTACAGCCAGTAACAATAACAAAGGCAGCGCAAGCTGCCTTGTTGATCTGATTAGTTAAGGTCTTTATCAACCCAGAACTTGGTGCCTTTTAATGTTGCCTGCAAGGCTAAACCTGCTTCAGTAAATTGATAAATAGTGACATCATCAACACTGGCCTCAGTTCCTACAGCACCGCCTTTATCACCGGCTTTTGCTGCAGCATCAGCCTGAGCACCAAAAGCCCAGCCCTGTTCAATAAAGCGTTGCATCGCCTCAGCAGTATGAAACACCATTACTAAGCGAAAATCTTTTACTCCGGCACCTAAACCCACACCGACTTCACCCATTTTCATATAAGTGTCAGTGCCGCTGCGGTTATCACGCACTACACCATAACCACCACCAAAACTGGCCAGAATGACATTGATATTGGCGTTACTGAAGGTGGCATAGCCGGGTGCACTTTGTAATTCAGCTCTGGCACTGGCCTTTTGCCGGTATAACTCGGTAAGCACGTCGCTGCGCATCTGGGTTATGGCATTTTTTTGCTCTGTTGCACTGGCATTTACGCCACCGGCGCAGCCTTGCAACATAAGTACCGAGCCTAATACTGCCGCTGTAATATATTTCCACATAGCTTGTTGCTCCTGTCAGAAGTTCAGGCTGAGTGTAGCCTGCTATGCTGAAGTTTCACTTAACAGCCTCACTCCTTAACGGTTTGTTAAGAATCGCGGCAGATTTCTCCGCTTAGTTCAAATTCAACAGTAGTGTGGCCTAAATTATACGGAGCCAAGAGCTCGGCAATACGCTGCTTATAGTGTAACTGTTTGGCCAGGGCAGCATCAGCGCTAAGTTCTACATGCATTGTCAGTACGTGCTGCTCACCATCGAGTGACCATAAATGTAAATGATGCACCGCTTTTACAAACTCCAGCGCATTTAGCTCTGTGGTAATTTGCTGCTGCAACGCGGGATCAGGGCTAACCTGTAAAAACAGGGCCAGTGTTTGTTTCAGGCTTTTAATAACATTAAACAGAATAAACAGGGTAAAACCGATACATAGCACCGGATCAAGCCAGGCCCAGCCGGTAAAGTACATCAGAATGGCACCAAGCAATACCGCCACCCAACCCAGCACATCTTCCAGCAGGTGCCAGCTGAGTACCTTTTCATTTTGCGTTTTGCCACGGCGTAAGCGTAATACGGCAGCACCATTTACAGCTATGCCGAAAATGGCCAGTACAAACATGCCGCCTGTGTGCGGCAATTGCGGCTGCCACAACCGTGGAATAGCCTCAGACAACACCCAGCCCGAGCCAACTAACAAAATAAGGCCGCTGATCAGCGCGCTTAACAGCGACCAGCGCCGGTAACCATAGCTGTATTTTTGTGTGGGCTGTCGGGTCGCAATTTTGCTGGCGAACCAGGCAAAACCTATTGCCAGGCTGTCTCCCAAGTCATGAATAGCATCGGCAATAATGGCAACACTGTTAGTTAGTATGCCGCCGACAATTTCAATTAAAGCAAAGCCAAAATTAAGCCAGAAAGCCAGCGCAATATTACTACTTTCACTATGATGGGCGTGCTGATGTCCATGTTGATGGCCATGGTTTTTATGCGAAGTATGCTGGTGTTGCTCTGACATAAGGTTTAACCAGGTATATATAAATGGCATGAGCACTGAGCATAAGAGTAATTAACCGCCGACACAATCATTGCCGCTCGCTTTTAGACAAACGCTTGTTTATGCACTAATAACACAGTAATCTTGCAGCAATAATTAGCCATCCATACCGCTGAAGTTAATAAATGAATAGCGATTTTTCCTTCCAGCAGGCATTTGAAAGCCTGACAACCCAGCTTGCCGCCATCGTATTTTATGCCTTTGATATCAATGGTGTCAGTATACCTATGGTACTGATCTGGCTGGTTAGCGGTGCACTGGTATTTACCTGTTACCTTGGTTTTATTAATGTTCGCGGTTTTGGCCATGCATTCAGTCTGTTAAAAAACAATAAACGCAGTGGTGCCAATGGTGAAATTACGCCGTTTCAGGCCCTGAGCACGGCACTTTCCGGCACAGTGGGTACTGGTAATATTGCCGGTGTTGCCGTTGCAATCAGCCTGGGGGGCCCGGGAGCAACGTTCTGGATGATAGTGGCAGGCCTGCTTGGCATGTCGACCAAGTTTGTAGAATGTACGCTGGCGGTAAAATACCGGCAAATTAATGCTGATGGTAGCGTGTCTGGCGGGCCGATGTATTACATTAAAGCCGCGCTGGATAAATTTAACCTGCCGGTGCTGGGTAGCATACTGGCAATGGCGTTTTCGGTATTTGTGATCTTTGGTTCAGCTGGCTTTGTGCACGTTAACCAGGGTTTTGTGCAGGTAAAAACCGTAACCGGTTTTGACAACGCCTGGCTGTTCGGTGCCATTTATGCCTTTTTAGTTGGTGCAGTAATTATTGGCGGGTTAAAAAGTATTGCCCGTGTTACCAGTAAACTGGTGCCACTGATGTGTGGCATTTACCTGTTAGCGTCAGTGTTGGTTATGCTTACCTATGCCAGTGCTATTCCATCAGCGTTATGGCTGATAGTACAAGGTGCCTTTACACCGGAAGCAGGTTACGGCGGTTTTATTGGTGTGCTGATCCAGGGTTTTCGCCGCGCAGCCTACTCGAACGAAGCCGGTATTGGCTCCTCACCTATCGCCCATGCCGCCGCCCAAACGAAAGAGCCGGTAAGCCAGGGATTTATTGGTTTACTGGAGCCCTTTATAGATACGGTGGTTATTTGTACCATTACGGCACTGGTGATTATTTTAACCGGTGCTTATCAAACACCAGGGCTGGACGGTGTGCAAATTACCTCAGGTGCCTTTGCCTCGGTATTTAGCTGGTTTCCGTGGGTATTAATGGTTGCGCTGCTGTTATTTGGTTTTTCTACCGTTATCAGCTGGTCTTACTACGGTATGACCGGCTGGCGTTATCTGGTCGGCCAGGATAAACGCCTGACACAACTGTATAAGGTATTGTTTTGTTTTATTGTATCTATGGGCGCCGTACCGGATGTAATGGCGGTGTTCGACTTTATAGATTCAATGATTTTCTTAATGGCCGTACCCAATATCCTCGCGCTGTACTTGCTGCTACCTGAAGTAAAGGCCGATCTTAAAACCTATTGGCAAAAACAACAGCAGGCCCGTTAAGCGGCCTGCTCTACTGCAGCAATTTTTGCTTTAGTGGTTTTTTCGTTTTTATCTGCTTTAGGCGCAGGCTTTTTGGCACCCAATGCCACCAGCAAGTCGTCTTTCTGCTGCGCCATATAAAGTGCCAGGGCTTCAGCCTGCTGCTCATCAGTAACTAAACCGCTACCAGCTAAAAAGCGGGCCAGTTCGTCAGCAGTATCCAGCATTTTGTCATAAGCGTCAGCTTCTGCTTTAGACGTAAAAGTCATTTTTTCTGCTCCGTTACGTTCTACTACATACTTAATAATTACAGCCATGGCATTTCCCCCCAATTAAATTACTGTCATTTTATACAGTATAATTTTTTGCTTGTCGAATGCTTTTTTGCAGATAAATCCGCCAATGACACTGTAGCCGGGCTCGAAGTTTAACCACAGTTGGCGTACTATAGCGCATCAGATATGCTCAGCACCATGCCTGCTGTTTTGCACTTTAGCTATTTGAATTAGAAAGAGTTGTTTGAATTAACAAGGAATACTATGCCTCACCCTCTTTGGTCAGAGCGCCGCTCTGGCATTAGCAACAGCAGGCCCGGCGATCAGCGTACCCCCTGGCAGCGCGACCGCGCCCGTATTCTGCACTCGGCAGCGTTTCGCCGCCTGCAATCAAAAACCCAAATTCTGGGTATTGGCCAAAACGACTTTTACCGCACCCGCCTGACACATTCACTGGAGGCGGCGCAAATTGGCACCGGTCTGGTTAGCCAACTGCGCAGCAAAGTGGATGCGGCACAATTAGCTTTTCTGCCAGAAGATAGTTTGATGGAAGCCTTATGTCTGGCACATGATATTGGCCACCCGCCTTTTGGCCATGGCGGCGAAACCGCCCTGAATTATAAAATGCTGCATGCCGGCGGTTTCGAGGGTAACGGACAGACGCTGCGCATAGTCGCCAAGCTGGAACCCTATACGCTGCAGCACGGTATGGACTTATCGCGCCGCACCCTGCTGGGGTTATTAAAATACCCGGTATTACAACCCGATTTACGCCATGAAACGATAGCCGCCACTAACCCGCTTAACTTAACGCCATGGAAACCGGCAAAAGCTATTTTTGCTGCCGATGCAGATATTCTTAACTGGATACTGGCGCCGTTAAGCGAAGCTGACCGCAGTTTGTTTCAAAGCACCGACACGCTGGATACATCTCCTTATCTGAAATCACGCTATAAATCGCTGGATGCGTCAATTATGGAGCTGGCAGACGATATCGCTTATGGTGTACATGATTTAGAAGATGCCATAGTGCTTGGCAACATTAGCCAGACACAATGGCAGCAACATACTCAGGCAAACTGGGATGCACTGCCAGGCGAGCTACAGCAACTGATGCAACAAATCAGCGCCGCGCTGTTTTGCCATCAGCATCACCTGCGTAAAGACGCGATAGGCTCGCTGGTAAACCTGTTGATCAGCTCCGTTACGCTGTATGAAGCCTTGCCGCAGGCACAGGAGCCTCTTATCCGCTATAACGCAGCATTAGCTGCCGCGCCACAGGCAATTTTGCATTGTTTAAAACAGGTGGTATATCGCTGCGTAATCTCAAAACCGGAGATTCAGCAATCGCGTTTTCGCTGTCAGAATATGCTGATGGTCCTGTTTGATGCGTTCAGCTCAGATCCCTCACGGCTGCTGCCGGCCAATACCCAGCAACGCTGGATGGATGCCCCTGACGAGCTAAAAACCCGGGTGATATGCGATTATATCTCCGGCATGACTGATGATTACGCCGAGCATATGTACCGCCGGCTGTATGCTACCGTTTAACCGTTAAGTAACAGGTATCTACCGTTTTGAGCAAAACAGCACTACGTATACTGGCCGGGCCAACAGCCTTTGCCCATATTCAGCAACATGGCCTGCAACAGGCTGATTTCAGCGTTATGGTAGGTGCCAGCGGCGGCCCCAAGTGGTTTTGTTTATTTGGTTTGGATCAATACCTGTTTGGTGAGTTTTTTGCCGGTCGCAGCACGCCGCTGCATATTCTGGGTAGCTCAGCAGGAGCATGGCGCTTTGCCTGCTTTGCTCAGGCTGATCCGGTCGCGGCTTCACAGCGTTTTTGCCATGCCTATTGCCATATTACTTACCCCAAAACGGCCGATACCCGGCTGATAACCGAAATCTCGGCGCGTATTATTGATGATGTTTTTCCAACCGAGCAGCATTTGCAACAGGTTATAGATAACCCCTTGATTAAGCTTAATTTGGTTGTGGCTAAAGCGCGTCGGTTGTCTGGTGCACGCAGCAAACTGCTGCAAGCCGGTGGTTTAACACTGGCTGCCGGCGCCAACCTGCTTAACCGCAAACATTTACAGTATTTTTTCCAGCGCGTGCTGTTTCATGCTCCCGGTGAGCCATCGCCGTTTCATTATGCCGGCCTGCTACCCACCCAGCATACTGAACTCAGTACCGCTAATTTACGCCAGGCCGTGCTGGCCAGTGGTTCTATTCCGCTGGTATTAAACCCGGTAGAAGACATTGCCGGCGCAGGCGTTGGCCGGTATTACGACGGGGGCGTAACCGATTACCATTTTGACCTGCCCTTTACCGATAACGGCCTGGTGTTATATCCGCATTTTTACCCGAGCCTTACCCCGGGCTGGTTTGATAAGGCGCTAAAATGGCGTAAAACCAATCCGGCTTATTTACATAATGTAGTGTTGCTTTGCCCGTCTGATAGCTGGGTAAAATCATTACCCTTTGGCAAAATACCCGATCGCAAAGACTTTAAACTGCCCGACGACATAAGGATCCCCTACTGGCAGCAGGTGATCGAACGCTCGCATGAGCTGGCTAACGCCTTAAAACAAGACGACTTTACCCTTGAAGCGCTTTGAATTTTACATTTTTGCGCAAAAAACAAGCACTCAAACGTACCTGATACCTAACCAGCTGTAATCGCCACCGGGTTTCGGGTTACACTTGCGTCACTTTTTATTCACCACAACAAGGACGTGTTATGCCCGCCCGCGATCCACTAACCAATACCGTACATATCAATGAAACCACACAGCATCAGAAACCCAAAAAAGCTATACCGCTGGAGCAAGGCGAAATATCAAATCTGAGTTTCTGGATTAGCCAGATTTCAATGATTATCGCTACTGTGCTGGGTGTTTATCTGGCTGCCCAGCAAGGTTTACAACAAGCTGTATTGTTTGAACAAATTCAAAGCGATAAGAATAACTATTACTTACGTCAGTCGCTACAGCACGAGCTGAGCGACAACCTGGTGCTGATAGAAAAGTACACCGAACAGATTAAAAACATCAGTGTGCATGCGGTAAAGCGTTACGACTTAGTGTTGGATACTTTCGTCTGGGAAAGCATGAAGTTCTCCCCAGCCACGCTGGAAACTCCTTCTGCCCTGTTAAGTGAAAGCCGCAAATTCTACCGCGAAGTTAATGATATCCACGGCAAAATTCAAACCAGCTTTTACAGTACTCATTATGGCACCAAGTTATTGCTGGAGCAGGTAGAACATATGAAAACGGTAGTATTGCCTATGTTTGAAGCTGACACCAATCAGCTAAAACAAGCACTGGCACAGCAGGATGTCGAGGTAGATTAATATGACCAAACCACAACTATATTGCCCTTGTTGCAAAGACCAGACTCTGCAAACCATAGAAATGCATGGCCAGCAGGTTGACCGTTGCCAGCGTTGTAATGGCCTCTGGTTTGATGATAAAGAATTAAGCGACGCTATAGCACACAGCAGTGAACTGACTGATCCCTATTGCATAAAACAAAGTTTTGGTGAAAAGCTGGAGCAACATCAGTACCACTGTCATCGCTGCAATCAGAGCATGCAACAGTTTCACCTGCTAAAAGACTATCAGGTTACCGTAGATAAATGCGGCCGCTGTAAAGGCATTTGGGTAGATGGCGATGAAGCAGAACAAGTACTGGCGGCACCTAAACTACAGGCAGCTTTAACCCGGCTGAATGAAAAAGTGTGTGCCAAAAGCTGGCTGTTTCAATTTTTTACCCAGATGCCTAAAGAGTACAATATTAAGCCGCACCGCACGCCCGTGATGACCTGGACCCTGCTGGCACTGAATATTCTGATTTTTGTGCTATACGGCTTTAACGACACCAGCACGGAATGGGTATTTGTCCATTTCGCACTGGATTCCATCTCAATACTGGATGGCCAGCAATGGTGGACTTTTCTTAGCTACCAGTTTTTGCACGGCGGCTTACTGCATCTGGTTGGCAATATGTATTTTCTGTGGATTATCGGCGACAACCTGGAAGATGCGTTGGGGCCATGGAAGTTTCTTGCTGTTTATTTACTCTGTGGTGTCGTTGCTGCCTTAGTAGAAATGCTGATGTGCTACCTGGTAGATCGCGACTTATTAATGGTAGGTGCCAGTGGTGCCGTTGCCGGTCTGTTCGGTATGTATTTGCTGTGGTTCCGCCACGCCAGCCTGACATTTATGTTTATTGTCTGGCAGAAAAAGCTTAACCCGGCCTGGTATTTTGCTATCTGGGCCGCACTTAATATCTTTGGTCTGTTATCAGAAGACTTAAGCGTGGCATACTGGGCGCACTTAGGCGGCCTGGCAGCCGGCATAGTGGTTGGCGTTATGCTAAAACAAAAAGTACTGGCGCAAAACCCGCTATTGCAACTGCTGCAACAGCCTGAAGCCAGAATACTGCGCTAAAGTTAAAGTAAGCAAGGCAGCCAAATGGCTGCCTTTTGTTAATCCATTTTCTGTCTGCACAGCATTAACCAAGGGGTTAGTTATGCTCGACTCATTATTGCTTAGCCTGTTTATTACCATGTTACTGCCCTATCTGGCTAAAGCCCCGCTGGCCTTTGCTATGCAAAAATCCGGTGGCTACGATAATAATAACCCCCGCGAACAACAGGCAGCACTAAAAGGCTTTGGCCAGCGCGCCAACGCCGCGCATTACAACAGCTTTGAAGCATTGGCTATTTACGCTGCGGCCATCATTATAGTGGTCGCCACAGGCACTGCCGATAGCACCACAGTAACGCTGGGCTGGTTATTTGTTGCAAGCCGTGTAGCCTACTTAGTATGCTACTGGCTGGATTACGCCACCTTCAGATCAGCAGTATGGGCTCTCGGTATGATACTGGCGTTTAGCATTGCAGGACGGGCGGTGTTGGTATAATAACAGCAGAACCTGGGTTAACAGTTCTGCTATCGGGCGTAATAAGCACTAATCACCTTGTTAGTTATTTTATCTACTTCCACCGTATAACTTTTTTTATCAGCGCTTCCCCTTTGGCCTCGCGGATGGTCAAACGGCTGGTAATAAACAATCCAGGTGTCTTCGCTAGTCATTAATATTATGTCATAGCCGGTTACTTCAAAACCTTGCAGTTTAAAATGAGCGTTGGCAACTTCCAATACTTCGCCCATGGGGGCTTTGATAGACAATACTTCAGTTGGCGCATTAATATCTGCCAAAGTTTGGCCCTCCAAAATTTGCAATAATGAAATAAATAGTAAAATTCTTATTATCCCAAAGAGCCATACTTAAGTTATAATTTAGCGTTTTGCGAGGCATTTAACTATTAACGGTACATCTCCATTTCTATCAATTCAAGGGTGAATAGAAGGTATTATTCTTCTACCCTCATACTTGGTTCGGTCACTTAGAAATTTCTGTACAAGGGTAGATGGAGCTAATTCACCGCTTTTAATGCCATTTTTTTCGTGTTGATTTAACTTCACGCAAATATCAATTTCTACCGACCCTCCAGTGAAAAACGTTAGATACCATTCGTCGCCATCTTGCATCAACAGGTAGGAGCATGCTTTCTGTTCAATAATTTTCATGTATTGATTTATAAATACTGTATTTAAAACTACGAGGGCATAAGCCGATTTTTTTAAGTCTTTTACAATTGCGGCTATTCCAGCTGGCGGAAGTTCAAAGCCTTTATCAAATCCGGGATTGATAACGAGCCCGCAGTCTGAAGGCATGCGAGAAAGTAGATCACTTCCACTCATCGAAAGACAATAAGGTGTTTTATCTTTAAACATTTTAACTCTTGATAAAGATGTAAAAACGCCTAGCATCTGAATACCATTTTTTTCAAATAGTAAAGGAGCCAACCCAGAACCATCTGGCATAACTTCGGAGCCGCTAGGAACAGATAAATCAGCATTCAAAAAGAAATTAATAAACTCCGCGAAGTTCAACCGCTTTTCTTGTGCTTCAACTAGCAAGTCTTCCAGATCATTCTCTGGGATCAATTTTTCAACCATTTATTTTCCTGCCTCCAGGAAAGCTTCCGGGTATAACTTCATCGCTTCACTCTCATCAATTACATCGGCATACCGTTCTAGTTGCTCCCAATATACACCACATACGATACATTTATGCAAACGCGAATGCAGGTCATAATTGACTGCCAATTCTGGTGGACGCTTGCCAGACTCCCAAAGCTTCCGACAAACTTCACATCCTTTTTCTTCCCATTTAGTAACCATCAAAATTTCCTTATTGGAATCCATTCGCCATTGGGCCCAAGCTTAAACAGCACCGAACCTTCTGGAACAGCATTCCCGCCAGGTGTGACAAACTCTCTCGTAGGGTTAACTAAATATCCGGCATTTGGGCCATCACCAGTCTTGATAGCTGTGTGCCCCCCTTCAAGATAATGTGGCCAACCTCCGGCATCTTCAGCCGTCGGTTTAGCAATTTTCATTTCGTTTGTTCGAAAGCTTAGGCCGAAAATATCATCACTTTGGCCCAATAAACCGCCACCACTCACTAATGGGTGACCTCGAAAGTTCGATACCAGAATCTCGGAATGAGTAATCTGCCCGTCAGTGATGAATTCGGAGATTCGCTGATCTCAGACGTAATATTATTATGATGTTAGAGAATTCCTATAAATGCACAGCGCACTCAAAAATGCATAAAAACCGACCGGGCTGATACTCTCCGAAAGAAAATACATACAAAAGGTCATCAATAATAGAAAAATATAGTTTTAATCCTTGCTTACTACCCTTATGTATCTTTACTGCCCCCAGATTAGTAACTGGCAGAGACAAAGCCAAAGATAAATCATCGGCATTGAAAGGTAAGTTACAACCGATGTGGGCTAGTTTATTTAAAGATATAAGGTCACTAATTGCCAAACGGACGGGCTGCCCCTTTACACTGAAAGTCATAGGCGCTTTTTGCTGAGCGACATCTCCGTCAAACACAGTGATCGGCGTAAGCTCATAAAATTTAATCACGTTCTACCCTGATTCGCTTTAGCTAACTATAAGTTTTGCTAGTCGTCCGCTGTAAAGGTGGTCCAATACAACCTACTGGCATGCCGTGTTATTAGCTAAGACAAATCTTCGTATTAATTGATAGCAGCGCAATTACACACAAAGATCACCCAACAACTGTATGCAGCCACCCAGCTCTTTAAACTTATCAATTGAAAGCTTTTCTACCTGAGCAGCTTCCTCAAATTGATTAAAGATACTTTCATATATCGGTATAGGCTTTTCATAGTTTTTTAGAAATGCTTGAAATCCTGCTTTCGTATCACCTTTTTTTTCATCGAATCTAACTACTTTAGGAAAGACTAAATCCGTCACTCCAGTTTCTTTAGCAACCCTATTTTTGACCGCATCTAACCCCTGCTCACTACCAGACATAGCAAGTTCATTACTATTCATTTCAGTTATAAAAATATTTGCTGGATTGCTACGCTGCACCAAGCACAATAACCCATAGGTATCCTCATCTGATTCACCCCAAAATTCAAAATCAAAAAATACCTTAGATTCAGATTTTGTTTCTATTTTGCGAACTTGACCATCTATAAGCTTCATTTTTTCACCAAATCCGGGTTAAATAATATGATATTAACACCACCGTCCGCTTGAGCAGCCGGAGCTATAATACCATTGTAGCCGCTATCTTCAGCATATCTCCCAAGGGGATTCGTGATCTCATATCGCCATTCTTTTGAACCGCCAGTTCTTACTAAATCATCCAATGAAACCCCCAATTCATTACGAACTGACGGATTTGTCAAATCTAATAACCCATCAATCTTCACATTGTAATAGTTATTCACTAACCCATCTGTCGAACCACCATTCCCAGTAAATTCCGAATCAACTATCCTCTGAGATGAGCCTAAGTACAAACCACCTTGTCCTTCACCGGTATATCTATGAATAGCTTTTTCAGTATTAAAGATCGGATGAATTTCTAGCGGATTCCGACCTTCAGGTACTGAGCGATATAACCCACCTTCGAACGTTGCAGTTATCGGGTTACGGTCTGGAACAACCCCATCAACCTTAGCAGCTCCTTTAACTGAGCGACCAACAACACCTGCACCAACAACAGTCCCAACCAACTCTACCGACTTATGTGCGGCTGTAGCAAGCATAGGAGAGCCAGTGGCTTCCAAGGTCGCATCACCCAACGCGGCCATATTTTGCTCGTAGTATTTATCTACCACTGGCGCGACTACACCTGCGACTTTTTCGCCAGCTTTAGACAATAACCCAATCTGCTTTTCCTGCACACTTTCTATGGTGTGTGCGGCCGCATCAACATCGCCACCGGATATCGCCAATGTGACTAAACCTGCACCACCGGCCACGATATCTACGCCGGTATTGACCAGCCCGGTAACGACTAAGTCTGCCGTACCAACGATACCATCTAATAAACCAACTGACCCATTTTCCTTACAGCTCAACCCCAACGGATCTATCCAGTTGATATGATTCGGCGCGTACTGGTAGTGGTTTATACCACCCAGCAGCCCTATTGGGTCCTGGCTGATAAAGCGGCCAGTTTGGGGGTCGTAGTATCTAAAGTGGTTGTAGTGTAGCCCACTCTCGTTGTCAAAATACTGGCCCTGAAAGCGGATTGGGTTATCTATTTTGTTAACCGTTACCGTCGCTTTACCAAACACACTGTAATGCGCCTGCCAGACGATAGTGTTTTCGCTGTCAGTCAGGCTAAGCGGTGTGCCCAGTTGGTCTAACTGGTAAAAATACACCTGGCCCTGTTTTACTAAAGCCAGTGGTTTATTGCTGTTTGGCTCAAAAATATACCAGCTAAATTCACCCTGGCAGTATTCACCAATAAGGGTGTTGCCTTCCCACAGATAATCTGTACGGCCAGTTGCTGTTATCTTGGCGCTACGCCGGCCAAAGGCGTCATACTCATAACGAGTTACCGCATTGCCATTTTTTGGGTTATCAGTGCTAAGCGCCGTTAACTGGTTAAAGCCATTAAATTCGCGCTGCTGGCGGTTGCCCGGCCCGGTAGCCGTTAGCTGATTACCGCTGTCATCGTACTGATACTGTTTATCGTGATAACGTAATAAACGGTCTTGTTTAATCTCAACACCTTCACCGCATGGGTTACCAAAGCTGTCCCACTGGTGCTGCTCACTCTGGCTTGCATCGCTGCTGTGCGTTTTGCTTACCAGTTGGTCCAGGTTGTTATACTGATATTCGGTATCACCTTGCTGGTTATCTGTTACTTTTACCAGCTGATGTAAGGCACTGTAGCTATACTGGCGCTGTGCAGCTTCGCTAGTATTTACACCGTTATTTGCACTGTGCCATTGCTGGGAAGTTAAACGGTTAAACGCATCAAATTGCTGCTTAAGCTGCAAACCGCTGCTGTATTCGCGTGCTATTTCCCGCCCGGCTGTATCGAAACTGCGCCACAACAACAGCTGTTGGTTTAGCGCCAGTTGCGCTAACTGTCCCTGCTCGTTATAGCGGTAATCCAGCACCGTACCATCGGGTAATAATGTGCTCTGGCGCAGGCCGGCGTTGTCATACTGGTGTGCTGTGCGCCAATCATCTTGCCAGTGTTCATTTAACTGGCCGTTGGCATGATAGGCAAAACGCAGTTTGCGCTGGGCGTTACTGGCACGCAGTGGCCGGCCCAGTTTGTCATAGTGGAAGTGGTTACTGCTCAACTGCTGACCATACAGCGCAGTTTGCTCGATAATACGGCCGCGGCTGTCGCGCTTTACTCTAAGCTGGCGTTTGCTGCCGTCTTGTAAAGCACTAACCTTGCCACAAATGTCGTACTGATATTGCTGTACCCGGCCATCAAAGCCCTGCAGTTTTACCGGCCGCTCCTGGCCGTCGTAATCCAGCTGATAGCGTGCGCCATCGCTGCGCATTATTGCCGTCAGGTTACGCTCTTTATCGTATTCATACTGCAAGGTACTGCCGTCGGGCAATACTTGCTGTGCAGGCTGGCTTAAGCCCTCGTAAAGCCACTGCGTTTGCTCATTGGCTGCATTGTGTTTGGTTATTAACCGCCCTGCACTGTCATAGCTGAACTGCTCAGTAATGGCCAGTTCGGGCTGTTGCTCGGGGTATTGGCGCACACTTATTATTTTACCTGCGTCATTACGCTGATACTCGCTAACCAGGGCCGCGGCATCTACCATGCCATTTAACCGGCCAAGCTTGTCGTAGCTGAAGCGGCTTAGTGCATCACCCTGTTTACGTGCCAGCAACTGGCCTTCGTCGTTCCATAAATACTGCTCAAGGCGGCCATCAGCATGTTGTAGCTGCACCAGCTGACCATCCTGATTGTATTGATAACGGCTGATACTGCCATCCGGGCGGGTTTCTGCTTTTAACAAACCGCCAGCGGTATAATCACGTAGCCAGCTTTGGCCCTCCGCGTCGGTATAACCACAGCGCTGGCCTAACTCGTTATATTGAAAGTGGCTAATAGCACCGTCGGGCTGTTCAACGGTGATCAGCTGCCCCTGCTCATTAAAGTAGTAGCGTGTAATACCACCATCAGGCGCAGTTTCTGCGCTTTTTTTACCCAGGCTGTTCCAGCTGTATAACCAGGTGGCGCCATCCGGTGCCACTTTTTTAATCAGCTGGTTACGGTCGTTATGAAAATACTGCCAGCGCTGACCACGGCTGTCTGTGCTTGTGGTTAGCCGCTGATTGTCGTCATACTCAAAGCTGTAATCGTAGTAGCCATCGTCTCCCCAGTTACGGCTGCAGCGTGCTAATGGCCCTTCACCCTGCCAGCTGAAATAATGCTTAAAGCCACTGGCTCGCTGGCGCACGGCCAGTAAGTGGCCTTTGTAGGCATAATGTTCGGTTTGCCCGGCTTGCTCTGTTGCGCTGATTAAATCACGCTGCTCGTCATAATGATAACGGGCCAGCACCACACCAAGGGGTTTAAGCCCTTCGCTTGTTTGCTCTACCGCTTCAATATGGCTTAACTGGCCGGCAGTATTGTAATACAGCTCAATACCGCGCTTACGGGTGTAGTCAATTCGGCTTAAACGGTTAAAGCGGTCATAATAGAGCTGTAAATAATTGCCCAGGCTGTCAAATACCTGATGCAGTGCCCAGCGTGCAGCCTGCCCGGTGTTAACTTTTACCGGTAAAAATACCCAATGGGTATTATCCGGCCGAAGCAAAACCTGGCTGCCGTTTTCTTCATAGCGCAGCGATAAGCCTTCACTTAGCTGATAACTGGTTTGCCCGGCAGCAACGGGGGTAAAAGGTAAACGGCGCCCTTCATCATCATGCAGTACCAGGTGCACCTC
The DNA here is from genome assembly GCF_001513785.1 of Rheinheimera sp. EpRS3. Lineage (GTDB taxonomy): Bacteria > Pseudomonadota > Gammaproteobacteria > Enterobacterales > Alteromonadaceae > Alishewanella. The sequence goes on along the minus strand of NZ_LNQS01000007.1, from coordinate 154,402 downwards.
GCCCTGCGCATTTTCAGTACTGACTATCTGAAGATGAAAGTTACTGCGCCAGCCAAAACCTAAACCGATATTTTCATGGCTCTGGCTGGAGCGGTAAGTGCGTTTAAACACCAGTGGCAATGGGCCTGGCAACTCAAAGTCCTGCAGCTCAAGAATTTCCTCACCGGTGCACATTGATACCGGATCGCCTTCAAGTACACAGTTATCAATATTGGGCGAGCTTGTGCCATTGGCATTGCTGCCACTTTGGCTATTTACTGCACCTTGCGCATCATTGTCAGCAGCTTTGTTGCTTGCACCGCCCGGGTTAGCGGCTTTAGCTTCTTTGCGTGGCGCTGGTGCTGCAGACGCTGAGGCAATATCAGGCTTAGTCTCTGGCAACGCAAAAACAAACAACTTACCGCCTTGTATTGCTTCGGCCAGTGCCTGGTACACACTATCTTTGCTGCTGCGCACCCGCAGGTTAGCACTCGCGCCGGTAATCCACTGATAGACCTGCGTAATAGCGCCACCGGAAGTAGCAGAATCAGGAAAATCCTTTTGTAAAAAGGCGGCAGCGTCTGCAGCAGAAGCAAAACTCTGTAGTGCGCCCTTTGCTGACGTTTTACCGGTACTAAACAACCACATTGTACCGTAGCGGCTTTTTAACTCAGTTGATTGTATAGCCATGTTAATTACACATCCTTGTTATCCAATAGTGCTTGTGATGGGCTAAATACCGCAACAGCTCGAAATAACCGTGCCGACAATTCACATTGCACTGTCTGGCCGGTAATACGGCCCTGCTCATACGCTTGCAACACATGCCATAACCTGTATAAACCACCGCAGGCGCCCAATTCACCGGTAGCATAAGAGGGAAATATCAGGCTGGTTTCGCTATCTACCACACCATGCAAATGCTGATACTGCGCCAGCCATTGCTCGGTTACTTGCGGGTCGCCACAGTCCGGAAAATACAACTGCTTAAGCGGCGTTTTCAGGTTTGCCGTCAGTTGCAAAAACAGCGCTGCCACCGCGCTTTGCACAGTGGTAGCCGGCTGAGCATCTGAGGCGCTAAATTGCAACGTTACTCCGCGGTGGCAACCGGTTAAACACAGCGCAATTGCCCCTTCTGATGGCACCCCGCTTCGCTCGCCGGTGGCATAGGCATCAAGCACCGATGCCTGAGCCATCGAATCTACTGCCACCAGCCATACCGGCTCGTTGCCTTGTGTTGAAATATGTTGCTGTGCGGCACTAAGTGCCATTAATACCCCGGCACTGCCATGCGGAAACACCCGGCAAGACTGCGATTGTATAAACTCCGGAAAACGGCGCATCAGTTGCTGTAGCAAACTATTAAGCGCGTTGCTATCGGGCTCGGTATATTCAGGCAAAATCAGGTACACGGTTTGATTATTTAACGCACCATCAAGCTGTTGCTGTAGGCTTGCCAGTAAATCCAGTAAGCGCTCGCCAAAAGGCTGCTCTGGTACAGGCGCAAACACAAAGGCTGCAGCTAATGTTTCACCACGCCAGTTCAGATAAACCGGTTCAGGCGGCAGCACCTGCAATGCGGCCGCCGCCACCGTATCGCTGGCATAGCCCAGCACCATGGCGTGCTTTTTTATACTAAAAGCTGTAGCTGCCATTATAAGCCCGCCCCCAGCAACATATCAGTGGCAGGTAGTTTCGTCGCAGGGGTGGCCAGGCTGCGATAGCTGGCCGCTAACTGCCGTTGCTGCACATTACCAGTGCGCCAGACCGCACTAAGCTGTAAATCATTGATACTGGCACCGGCAAGCTGACGGGCACTGTGCGGTTGCAACTGAAACTTAGCCAGAGCCGCTTGATCCGATAACAAGCTATCGCTTTCTATCACACCCAGCAGCATCGCCATGGCATCTGTTGCAATGTTGCTTAACTCATCCTGTTGTGCCAACTCGGCCAATAGCGGCACAAATTTTAGCTGGCCGCTATAACCCATAGCAGCAATAGCCTGTTTAAGTGTGGCTTGATTACCGGCCAGCTGATTAATAATTTTGGCCTGCATAGCATCAGATGCACCGGCTACTAATAACATTAAGGCTGGCGCAGTTAATTCTTGCTGCACACTCAGCTGGCTTACCAGAATATCTTCCTGTGTGCGCTGGCCTAACGCATACTCAGCCAGCGTACAATGCACAACTAAAGGATCATCTGCAGCCAGAGCATTACGCATTGTAACCAGCTCGGCTAATAAGTTGTTTTGCGCGCTACACGCCAGATACCAGAGCGCAGCACAGGTCAGCGCCGCATCTGCCCTAAATGGATTTAATGTTAACCCGGCATAAGATGCCAGTTGCCAGCCAATGTCGCTGCCAGACAAAGCTTGCTGCTGTAATAGCGCTCTACCGCCGGGTGTTGCAAAGTGCTGATGCCATTTTATCTGGCTTAGCAGTAGCAAAGCTTGCTGTGGCTGCATAAAACAGGCGGTATCGTTAGTATTAAGGGCAATAGCCGATACCGGAGCCTGTAACCACTGCAACCATCCGGGAAGCGGTTTACCGGCATTAGTACTGATAGCTGAAAGCAGTTTCAGGCAATCAAGCAGCTGATAATCATGTGCGCGCAACTGCGCTACGCCGGTGTAGCGGCTTTGCACCAGTTGCAAACGCTGATTAATCAGTAAATGTGCCTGCTCTAGCAGGTTTTCTGCCGGTAGCATAATCACTAGCCGCCAATAAATACGGTAGGCACACCCACGACAATTTTGCCGCCGTGCTCGGTGTCATCGCCCAGTCTGGCGGCATTTTTGCCATTAATAAAAACCGTCGACGACCCACCACTAATGGTATCTGGCGGGCCTATACACACTAACTTATCGCCTTTACGTGCGGCAGGAATGCCACAGATAGAAACATTCGGCGAGCCTTGTATTACCGGCCCGCCAATATGCGGTTTAGGCCCCGGATCTACCTTAGGGCAAACATGCATACAACCTATTACCGCTGCGGGTTTGGCCATTTTGTTTTATCCTGTCTGGCGAAGTAGAGCGATAATACCGCTTAGTTAATACTGACTTTACTGCCTTTAATGGTGATATTAACGCCCTTAATATCAATAGAGCCGTCGCTTTTCATTGATATCGACGCCGCACCGGTTTTAATGGTGATGGCATCACCGGCATCAATCAGCAGCTTTTTACCCACTTTAAGGCTATCGCTACCATCAACAGTGTTTTTACGATCTTTGTTGACTGTTTCAGTATCATTGCCTTTTACCGTGGTAAGGCGATCATTACCGACCATATCGGTTTGGTTATTTTCTACCTGCAGTTCAAAATCTTTTTCTGCATGCAGATATAACAGCTCTTCGCCTTTTTTATCTTCAAAGCGCAGTTCGTTAAAGTTTGCCGCACCGCCCCCTTTACTGGAGCGGGTTTTAATACCACTTTGGGTTTTATCATCCGGCAAGGCATAAGGCGGCATATGATCTGAGTTGTACACAGCACCAATCACGATAGGCTGATCGGGATCACCATTTAAAAACTCAACCAATACTTCCTGATCGCGGCGCGGGAAGAAAAAAGCGCCCCAGTTTTTACCCGCCCAGTTTTGGCTGACACGAATTGGGCATGAGCTTTCATTATCTTTGATATCGCTACGATCCCAGTGAAATTTCACCGTGATACGGCCAAGCTCATCGACAGAAATCTCTTCTCCACCTTTACAGGTAACGGTAGCGCTTTGCACACCGGTAATCACCGGCTTATTTGCCGTAAGCCTTGGCCGGTAGGCAACCTCTTTTGGCACACAATGAAAACTGTTGCTGATTTGCTGTGTGGCAGACTTACTGGCACCCGTCTGGCTGGCAATTTCAGCGGTAAGAATAACGTCGGTCAGCACATACTGCTTACCAGCTTCGGCTTTGTCTTCATGCTCAGATAAGGTAAAAGTTTTGCCAATACTGAAACTACGGCAGTTACTACTGCCTTTGCGCCGATCTATATCACGCTGCAAAGCTTCAAGGCGGATATCGGCAATATTCTTAACCCGCGGATGAAACTCAGACTCTGCCTCGTAACTAAACACTTCATAATTGGCATGGCCTGACACCAACTGTCCTTTGTTGGCCTCACCGGTAGGTAATGAGGTTGGCTTTTTCAGATCATAGCCACGCTGCACGTACTTACCCGGTGCCATTATCAGGGCTTTTTGCCACTGATGAATATGCGGCTCTGATAAGCTGCCACTTTGAAATTTAACCTGAGCCTCAGCGCAGGGCTCATAAGCCGTGGCCTTATCGGCTAAAATCAGCTTATGGCTGCTTTGCGTATGGTCAAAGTAGTAAAAGATACCTTCTTGCTGCAGTAGGCGCTGAATAAAATCCCAGTCGCTCTCTTCATATTGCACTTTAAAATCATAATCGGGGTAGCTGCCCTGAACCTTTGCCGCAACATCGACTTTTACACTATGCTCACCGGCTATTTGCTCAACAATTTTCAGCACATTTTTAGCCCGGAAAATACGGCTGTTTACCCGGTGTTTCATATACCAGGCACTGGCAACCAAATGCAGACTGTAATCACGATACTCAGCATCGGCAGCGTCTTTACTTACTCTGGCGCCTAAAGCCGCTACATTTGCCACCACAGCATGAAAATAGCGTTGCTTATTGCCACCTAACTCTAAGGTAATAGTGACTTCTTTACCGATCAGCTCATCCGGTTTAATTTCCCGGCCGTTGCCATACACTTCAGCGTCAACGTTAAACAACTGTGACAATGCTTCCCTGTATACAAACCGGGTTAAAATCAAAGCATCTTTGCCAAGCGGCGTGTCGATCTTGATGCTGTTCTCGTCCTGGGTTGCCTGTTGCATCCATTCGCCTCAATTGGTTACTGATAAGATGATTGGTAAAAAAGCAGATAAAAAGCTGGTGTGGTAATCCACACCAGCGGGTTTAGCTTACAGCTTAGAACCTTTAACGCCGCTGTAACCGTATACCAACGGAGCAGTAACGTTGTTTTTGTCGTCTGTAGGAGTAACAGTCATCATCAGCTCGGTGTAGCTGATAACGATAGTTTCTGTTGGACGGTCACCAGATACTGACATCTGGTAGCTGCTGATCATCGCATCAGTCAGTTCAATTTTCATGATCTCTTCCACTTTATCGCCTTGCTTGGTGATGTGGAATACGGCTTTCTGGCCTTTACCGATAGTCGCTTCTTTGAACAGATCCGGAGAAGATTTGTCCTGCAGTTTAGTGATAACGATATCATTTAAACGGGTAGCGCTGGCTTCACGGTCCATTGCAGTACCAGTGAATGAGCTCAGTTCACGCTGAGTGCCCCAGTCCATTGATAACACAGTGATCATGTCCTTGAACTCTTCAGCGGTTGTTTCGCCTTTGATCGCGCCGTATTTCAGGTAGGTATTTGCTTGCATGCTATGCTCCTTTTGCATATTTAAACAGGTGCCCAACATTGGACATCAAGGTTAGCCTGGGTAACTAATCAACCCGGACAAAACGTTAAAAACCACCACAAAGTTTATATAATAAGCACTTAATATATATTTAGTGTTATTACAAAAACATTAAATATCGCCAGTAAGTTTTTAAACTTCACAAATTATATCGCCAAATAAAATATTGACAACAACAAATTAACTATTTAACACGCTAATTTTTAACTTTTCTTTGCTACCAGTCACTTAGGTACCTACAACAGGCAGCAAAATATTAATTTACCGCGTAGCTAAACACGCCGTCAGCCGCCTGTAGTTCAATTGCCGTAACGGGTTGTTGCTGCGCCACACGCTGTAAAATCCGCACCGATAGCTCAGGTAACAACTGGTTTTGCAGAATATTATGGATAGTGCGGGCGCCTGAGCCTGCATCCTGACACTGGCTGACAATCAGCTCAGTAACCTGCGGGCTATAACTAAATTCAGCGCGGTAATGTTGTTGCAAGCGCTTTTCAATCCGTTTTAACTGCAGGCCGGTAATCAAGCCTAACTTGTCATTATCAAGCGGCAGATAGGGGATCAGATTTAAGCGGCCAAGAAAAGCTGGTTTAAACACTTTTAACAAATCATCTTTAAGTGCTTTGGCTAAGCCCTCTGTTGATGGCGCAGTATCAGGGTCTTCAAACAAGCGCATGGTTGTGTCGGTGCCAACATTTGACGTCATAATGATGATGGTGTTTTTAAAATCGATATCCCGGCCTTCACCATCTTTAATGGTGCCTTTATCAAACACCTGATAAAAAATGTCCTGCACCCCCGGATGGGCTTTTTCCATTTCATCCAGCAGGATCACGCTGTACGGTTTGCGCCGCACCGCTTCAGTTAACACACCGCCTTCGCCGTAGCCGACATAACCCGGTGGAGAGCCGAGCAATAACGACACCTTATGCTCTTCTTTAAACTCTGACATGTTAATGACAGTAAGCTGCTCTTCGCTGCCGTAAACCTGTTCAGCCAGCGCCAGTGCGGTTTCTGTTTTACCTACCCCGCTTGGGCCGGTAAGCAGGAAAATACCATTGGGTTTGTTTTCATCGGCCAGCTGTGCACGGGATGTCTGCACAGTGCGGGCGATAAGCTCAAGCGCATGGTCTTGCCCTACTACTCTTTGCTGTAAAAAGGTATTAAGCGCTAATACGGTATTAATTTCATCAGCCTGCATTTTACCCAGCGGAATACCAGTCCAGTCTGATACCACTTCAGCAATTAACTCTTCAGTTACCTGCCAGTGCACCATGGGGTCCGTAATAGCCGAAAAATCTGCTTTTATTTCCAGTAAACGCTGTAATAACGGCGAGTGCTCAGCTTGCGGCTCAGCAGTCAGTTGCTGCGCCAAGTCTCTTGCTTCAGCTACCAGCGTTTTTTGTTGCTGCCAGTCTTGCTGTAATTGCTCCAGTTGCTGCTGTGCTTGCTGCGATTTATCATCCAGCGCCTGCAGCGCTTCGGCATGATCAACGCCCAGACATTGCTCGCGTTTTAATACTGCCATTTCCTGCTGCAGCTGCGCCACTTTACGCTGCTGATCTTCTACCGGACCGGGTATCGCATCCTGGCTCATCGCAACACGGGCACAGGCCGTGTCAAGCAACCCTACTGCTTTGTCCGGTAACTGACGGCCATTGATATAACGGTGCGACAAATTAACAGCAGCCTGCAACGCCTGCTCGGTTATTGATACACCGTGATGCTGCTCCATAACGGGCAGCAAACCGCGCATCATAATGGCAGCCAGTGCCGGAGTGGGCTCTTCTACTTTAACCACCTGAAAACGTCTGGCCAGCGCAGCGTCTTTTTCGAAGTATTTTTTATACTCAGCCCAGGTAGTGGCAGCTATAGTGCGCAGCTCACCGCGGGCAAGTGCCGGTTTTAACAGGTTGGCAGCATCGTTCTGCCCTGCCTGTCCGCCGCTGCCTATCATGGTATGAGCTTCATCAATAAACAGAATAACCGGTGTGGCAGAGCTATTTACTTCTTTAATAACATTTTTCAGCCGGTTTTCAAATTCACCTTTCATACCGGCACCGGCCTGCAGTAATGCCAGATCCAGCACTCGTAAGCTGATATTCTTAAGTTTATCCGGCACTTCACCGGCAGCAATCTTAAGCGCTAAGCCTTCAACCACAGCAGTTTTACCGACACCCGCTTCGCCGGTCAGGATCGGGTTATTTTGCCGGCGCCGGGTTAAAATATCGATCATCTGGCGGATTTCATAATCACGCCCGACAATAGGGTCAATTTTACCAGCCCGGGCCTGGGCGGTAAGATCGGTCGTGAATTGATCCAATGACGGTGTTTTACCGCCGGTCACTTTGGCTGATGCCGCTGCTGCATTTTGCTGCTCACCGCTTTGTTTGGCCAGCTCTGGCCATACCCGCAGCAACTCTGCCGCATCCAGTTTATCCAGCGCCGGAACACGGCGGCTTAACAGCGCAGCCATACTGTCATCTTTAAGCAAGGTGTAAATAATGTAGGCAGAGCGGATCTGCTGATCGGCAAATTCAATAGTGGTGCTAAGCCAGCTGGTGCGTAACAGGTTGATAAGCTGCACTGAAATGCTCGGCAAGGCGTTATTACCGGTTTTCATCTGCTCCAGCGCTTGCTGCAGTTGCTGCTTTACCGTATCGGTATTAATACCAAAACTGCGTAATAACAATTGCAGATCACCATCGCCTTGTTCCAGCATGGCATCGAGCCAGTGTTCGGTTTCAACACTGTAATGCGAGCGTGACTGACAACGTGCTGTCGCCGCTTCCAGCGATTGACGGCTGGCAGAGTTAAGTTTTTCAACCAGACTTTTTAACGTGGTAGTAGACATAATTGCTTCCTGTGCATTAACTAGGCCCGGGCCAGCTGATAGCTGAGCCGGGTCATCTGATGTTGTATTGAAGTCCTGACAGCCAAACTGCCACTTTGGCCCAGACAAAGCTGGCGTTTGCCCAACTGTGCGGTAGGGAAATCCTGGTGCTTGCCTACCAGCGTAACCCGCACTTTAAGTGCCGCCGGCAAAAAATCGGCCAGTACGCTGCTAATCAGTGCATGCTGATAACTGCCGGGCAGTAATTGATCACCACGCCCTGGCGGCGCAGTGATGATCAGTTCAATAGCTGAACTGACATCCCATACCCGGCTACCAAGCATTGCCGACTGACCAAGCCCGGCATGCTGGCCCTGCGGCAGAAACTTCATTGCCAGCCGGCTTTGCTCATCTTTACCCAGCGTAAGCCAGCGGCCCTTTAATGGCTCCAACTCTACGTTGGTTTTCAATAGCTCGGTCAGAATTTGTGTTAACTGCTGCGCACTGCGGTTGTGCTGGCTAAAGGCGCCGGCATAATACAAACCGAGTGTTTTACGCGCGCCAGACAAGGTTTTTAACACCGCGCTAAAACTGTCCTGCTCTGGCGCAGCAATTTCATACTGACAGGCAAAGCGGTATTTTTCCCAGGCGCGGTAGTACAATGAAATTAAACGGTGATTAAACAGATCAAAGAAGTCGCGCATGGTTTTATCGCGCTGCTTCAGGCGCTGCAGCACCATTTCCGTATAGTGTTGTGGTAATACTCCGCTGGGGCCGGTTAGCCCCAGAAAACTAACGTGCATAGCAACAGCCTGGGCGCCGCTGTGCAGTTTTTCTGCTGCGCGCGGTTCTACTTTTATAATCGGCTGGCCAGGGAACCCCAAATGTTGCACACTTTTAAAGCGCACTAATTCCTGTTTGGGAAAACCATCGCGGCCAATACCCTGCCAGCGTTTTTGTTCACTGCCAAACTGGCGCTCGAGAGAATATACCGCCTGATAAAAATCAAACTCTGACGGATTAGTGGTTAACTGTGCCAATTTCACAGCAATACCTTAGAGCCAGAGCGCGCTGGCCAGCGATGATATAGCTGTTCATGTTCTTTCAGCTTTACTGTCAATCGCGTGTAGCTGTTTACTGTGGCGTACTGCGCGAAAAACACATCCAGAATATTGGCAAAAAAGTAAATACCACTGCCAGCATAAGATGACTGGGTAAACTCCAGCAAAATCTCACTGCCGCTACATACCGCAACCCGGCCGTTATGGCTTACTCTGGCAGTACCGGTACTGATCCGAAGGCCACAAATCCCATCAATAAGCGCTTTGGATTCAGGCGTACAGCGAAAATCATATAACTGCAGGGTTTCTTTAAGCCGGGTTAAGGCATCGTTGCCGGTAAAGTGGTTCAGGGTTAAATGATTCACCAATTGCCAGCGGCTGGCTTCCTGCAATGCCGGACGCACACTGGGTGTCGGTGCGTGTAAACAACGCACTTCTTTGATGACATCAGCATGTTTGCGGATTAAAAAGCGTGGTTCACCGCCACCAAAAGGTAAGTAAGCCGGTAAGTTGCGGTTGCTGCACAACGCCTGCACCTGCACCACCCAGTCTTTGGGTGTGTCAGTGGCATTTACGCCGTTAAATTTACGGTCAACCACCGACAAATACATTTCTGTGCCGGTTTCCGAATAGCCTCCGGCCCAGTCAGCAAATTCCCGCCGGCTGTGCCAGAACATATCCTGTTGTTGCAAATAATCCGGGTGGCCCTGGCTGTAATATGGGTTAAGTGTTACCTCGTTGCCAAAGGGGTCGAACGCCTGCACCTGCTCAATGCGGATCACTTCGCACACATCTGCATCCAGGTAACGGGGCACCAGGCGATACTCGTATTGCGAGGCATCCAGGTTTACCGGCTCCAGCTTCTGGCTGAATAAATTTATTACCGGTGTACAGCTAAGCAGCATACTGTCGGCAGTAATATGTCGCTCCAGCTCTTCAGCGCCTTCAGAGAGATAAAAATACAGTTCAAACTTATCGTCAATATCTGGCCAGGCCGGGTCAAGCTGTTGTAGCTCAACAAATAAAAACTTCTCCGGGCACAGAAACTGTTCTATTAGCAAACGATAACCGGCAAAACTACGCTGGCTGTAAGGCACTACCTGATGTTCATCGGCAAAACCCACCGCCTGTAACTGAGCGGCAGATAAAAACTTTATTGCTTCAGGTTTACCTGCAGGTGCAATACCGACAGCCAGCAGTTTGCTTAGCAGCAGTTCATACAAGCGATAAACATGGTGGCGCTGGCCATTTAAGTAAAACCGCAATACCGGCACTTCCAGTTCGTGCATAGCGGTATTTTCAAACTCGCACGCCAATTGCAGCTTTAATAGCGCCTTGGCACTTTGTTGTATCGGTGGCCTTGGCGCATGAAACGGCGTATTTTTAAATTCAGCAGCAACCACATTAAGTGGCCAGACATCGGTGTCGTAACAGGCCTGAAACGTACAGGGCTTTAAGCCATCGGTACGGGTTTCAAACTCGGTACCCCGCTTAACAGTAATACCCGAGTTCGACAGGTTCTGGCTGGTAAGTTTTAATACTGTGGTTGAAGGTATGGGCGCCTGATAATCCGGGTATAACTGGCCGAGCAAAGCATCAGTCAGCTCAGGAAAGCTGTCATCCAGTTTCTGGCGGATTTGCGCCGTTAACAGCGCAAAACCTTCAATTAAACGGGATACGTGTGGGTCTTCAACATTCTCTTCGCTGATGCGTAAACGGCCGGCAATTTTCGGGTATTGCTCGGCAAATTCAGCGCCCATACGGCGGATATAAGTCAGTTCACGATTGTAATACTTTAATAATTCATCATTCATGCCTGATAATCCCTGATTGTCAGCCCCAGATGTACCGGTTCTACTTCTGAGTCAAACATAATATGTTCCGGCTCTGGATCTGCGTATAACAGTGCCTGAATGCGCAGTTTAAGCACGCGCTCCATACCGTGTTCCTGCTCTGGTACTGTTACTTCAACGTCAACAAAGCGCGGTTCAAACCGGCGAATGGTTTGCTCAACGGCACGGCACAACTGCAAACGGCCTTCATCGGAGTCAACAACCATCACAGAAAAATCCGGCAGACCGTAGTTCAGCAGGCTTTGCGGCAGTTCGGTGTAACTGTCAGGCCAGGTATGCCATTGCACTCTGCTGTTAAGCAAATTCTCCAGATCGCGCCGTACACTCAGGCGCAAGGCTTTTAAATCAAAACCGCGCCGGCTGCGGCCACTGTCTTTCTGACCCGGCGTGTCGTCAATCAAACGATCGAGTAGTGATTGTTGCAGCGGTTGCTTGTGATGCACTTTCAACAAGTTAGCTCCGTGCCCGCTCAGGCAGTCACTGCAGAGTCTGACAATGACAACTGACGGATCTCAGTTAAGGTCAGCGCTTCTTCGCCAACCAGCAACATCTTCTGGCCTGCACCGGTAACCAGCTGCTCATGGTGCTGCTGCCAGTTAGTGTCTTTGCCCAGCCGCTCCGATACTTTTAAGCTGTCGACATAAGTTACCGGTACAAAAACCTCGCCTTGCGGGCCGTCTTTAATCACAATTTCTGCACGGCGCCAAACGGTATCAAGCAATGACTCTGGTTTTTTCAGCTGCAAACTGTCAATTTCGCTGAACTTAGCCAGATAGTACTGGCCATCTGTGCCAAACAACTCCAGATAACCAGCCAGGCTGTCGTCCAAATCGCGTACATCTGCTGCTGTTTCGCCGTTAATATCCAGCGCTACTGCGCCACGCAGAATTTCCAGTGTGTTTGCCGCTTTCACTGCGGCATCAGTATCCTGCTCTTTTAATGCCAGGCGCAGCGATAATAATGCTTCAAACATCGCATCAGGCTCGCCAAACAACGTAGCTGTCATGCCACCGTTATAAAAATCGTGCCTTGCAGACGCTGCGCGGATCAGCTGGCGCAAATTAACGGCACCGACCAGAAAATCGGGATGCTGGCGCACCATCATATCCAGCTGCTGATCGGCTTTTTCCAGCGCGCCCTGAATACACAACAGTTCAATATAAACAGCCCGCACATCGGCATTGGCCGGATCATCACGTAACAGTTGCATTGCACGCTCGGTAGCTGCAATTAATTCACCCTGTTTTATTAATGCCTGTAATTGTTTCACTGTTAACCTCACGCCGTAACGGCTTGTTTAGGTGATAGCTCAGCAACCAGCTTTACTGTTGTAATCATTTGATCTAACTGAAAATGTGGTTGCAGCTGAATAATCGAATAGTAACGTCCCGGTTCGCCGCGTTTTTCTTTAACCTGAATACGTGCTTCACGCAAGGGATGGCGGGCCCGGACATCATTAGAAGCATCTGTTGATGCGGTGGTATAGTTGTGCAGCCAGCGCTGCAGCTCTTGCTCGCATTGCTCGGCAGAGTGATAACCGCCAACCTTATCGCGGCCAATCACTTTTATATAATGAGCAAAACGGGCCACGCACAAAATATATTGCAGCATGGCCGATAACCTGGCGTTAACGGTAGACAGTTTGTCATCGTAACTCTTAGCCAGTTGCACCGATGCATTGTTATAAAACGCAAAATAATCGCTGTAAGGCACCACAGATAACGGCACAAAACCGTTATCTGATAACTCAGCTTCAAACCTGTGCCCTACCAGCAAGTTAACTGACGGTTTATTGCTCTTCTGATACTTCTCAGTTTCATAGCGGCTAACCGGCAAATTACTGACCAAGCCAAAATTATGCTGACCAGCCTTCATACCCCGAATTTGCGCAAACCAGCCTGACTCGCTGTACGCTCTTACCAGCACTGAGGCAAAAGCAAAAGCGGCATTGCCCCATAAGTAATCGCGCTCCGGGTGCGCCAGTGCCTCACGAAACACAAAACTTTCTGTACGGGAACCATCATCTTTGTATGGGCTGCGCATCAATACCTGTGGCAGTACCACGCCTAAAAAGCGCGCATCTTCCATAGCACGTAACGACCGCCACTTTACATATTCCGGTTGCTTAAACTGGCTGCCGATATCAGATACCAGACCAAGCTCAGAGAAATGATCAACACCAAACAGCGACGGGTGTGCTGCACAAATAAAAGGTGCAAAGGCCGCTGCCGCAGTGCGGGCCACCTCTTTTAATGTATCCAGATCGTTAGTTAATTGGCCGGGGCGTATTTTGTGGCTGATCTGATAATCGCCAATCAGCACACCAAAAGGTTCGCCGCCGGGCATATCAAATTCGTTATCGTAAATGAGTTTGAAAAAGTCGCTCTGGTCAAAATCGATGGCACGATTAATATCTTTGCTCAATTCAGGCCACGATAGCGACAATAGCTTTACTTTAACTTTTTGCTCCCGATCATGACGCTCGGTTTGTTCAGTCAGGTACAGCACCCCCCGCCAGCTCGCTTCCAGTTGCTGTAACTGGCTATGGTGAATAATGTCATTTAGTTGCAGGTTAATTAGGCGGTCGATATCAGCAATAGCACGGCATAACATAGCACTGACCAGATTAGCGCTACGCACCTGAGTACAGGCGACATGTTGTAGCCAGTACAAGATAGCTGCTAAAGGTTCGGGTTCACGCAGAAACCTGGCCAGTACACCACTACGCTCCAGCCGGGTATAGGCAGGCTGATTAAATTCTGCCTGCTGCGAATCGGCAAAGGATGCTGTAAATACATCCTCAGACACAAACTTTACCGCGTCGGCCATGACATCCTCATTTGCTTACCTGCTTTGGATAACACCAACAGCTCACTGGCTAAGCAAGCTTAGCCAGTGACAAATGGTGTTGTTAACAGTGTTAACCACCCATCTCAGGGATTTTTGCTACCAGACGCAGCGACGTAGACAGCTCTTCCAATTGCAGCCATGGCCGTAACCAGGCCACTGCATTGTAAGAACCAGGACGGCCAGGGATTTCACGAACCTGAACCTTGGCATCTGCCAACGGATAGCGGGCACGAACTTCCTGACCACTGCCTTCTGAAGCGTTGACGTAGCTTAAAATCCAGCGGTTTAACCAGACTTCTACATCTTCTGCTTCCATAAAGCTGCCGATCTTGTCCCGGGCTAATACTTTCAAATAGTGAGCAAAACGCGACGTTGCCATCAGGTAAGGCAGGCGGGCAGAAATGGCCGCATTAGCAGTGGCTTCCGGCGTATCGTATTTTTTCGGTTTTTGTGCCGTTTGTGCACCAAAGAACACGGCATAATCGGTATTTTTATAATGACACAACGGCAGGAAACCCATTTTGCCAAGCTCAGCTTCACGCCGATCAGTAATGCCAATTTCTGTTGGGCATTTCAGATCCGGATCTCCATCATCACTCATAAAGATATGACTTGGTAAACCTTCAACTTTACCGCCGCCTTCAGCACCACGAATAGCGGTACAGAAACCATATTGGGCAAAAGCGTTAGTCAGTTTGGCCCCCATAACATAGGCCGCATTCATCCAGCAATATTCTGAGTGGTTGGTTGTTTTCGATACACCCTTTTGTGCGTCAAGCTCAAACTCTTCAAAGCCAAACTCTTCTATCGGTGCCGTCGCGCTGCCATAGGGCAGACGCGCCAGTACGCGGGGCATGGTTAATGTGACAAAGCGCGAGTCATCGCTGTCACGGAAAGAACGCCATTTGGTGTATTCCAGAGATTCGAAAATTTTCTCAAGATCGCGTGGTTTTGACAGTTCTGTCCACTCATCAAAGCCGAACAAGGCCGGAGATGCAGCAGATAAAAACGGGCAAAAACCCGCTGCAGCGACATTTGACATATAGGTTAGTGTTTCAATGTCTTCAGGATGATTGGTAAATTCATAATCACCAATAATAGCACCATAAGGCTCACCACCTGGGGTACCAAACTCTGACTCATATACCTTTTTAAAGGTTTGGCTTTGGTCAAATTCAACGGCTTTGCTTAAATCCTTATACAGCTCTTTTTTACTCATGCTGATCATGCGGATTTTAAGTGAAGCACTGGTTTCAGAATTCATTACCAGATGGTTCAGGCCGCGCCAGCTACCTTCCAGCTTCTGAAAAGCCGGTGTATGCATAATTACGGCAAGCTGATTTGAGATCAGCTCGTCCAAACGGTTAATCGCCTCGTTAAAGGTTACCGTTAAGTTTTTATTCCAGCTGACCGTGCCGCTAAGGGCTTCTTCGGTCAAGGTGCGTAACAATTCTTCAGCACGGGATGCGTCGGTTTGTTTGGTGGCACCGATTGCCTGTTCTAACAAAGAACTGGCTGCGCCCTGAGCATTATCATGCTGTTCCAGTAAAGCTTCCGTACTCATGTTATTTATCCTCTATGCTTAGATCCTGCGCCAGCTTTTGCAGATCTTCGTTATTGTTAAGCACACGTTCCAGAATATTTTCTAACTCTTCTGAGCGATCGATCTTGGTCATCAGATCACGCAGTTTGTTACGTGTTGCCATCAATTTATCCAGTGGTTCAACCTGCTTGACGATAGCTGCCGGTTCAAAGTCCTGCATCGATTTAAATTCCAGCTCAACACTGAACTGACTATCATCACCGGCCAGTTTGTTATCCACTTTGAAATTCAGTTTCGGATTCATCCGCTTTAACACTTCGTCGAAGTTATCGCGGTCAATCTGCACAAAGCGGCGATCTTTTAAAGGTTTTAACGCTTCAGTGTTATGGCCGGCAAAATCGCCCATTACACCAACAACAAAAGGCAGTTCTTTTTTAACCGCAGCTCCTTCTGTTTCAACGTCATAAGTAATATGCACACGGGGCTTACGCACCCGGGATAATTTGCTGTGAATACTTTCCATTGACTTTCTCCTGTTACTCAGCTGTTGTTAATTTCAGTTCATGCCCGCACAAAGGGCATTACTTTTGTTGCGGTATTCCCGCCAGCCGGAAGTAATGGTTACGGCTGTTGTTATCATCAATAAGCTCCTGCAACAGCTCTGGTAAACTCAGAGTGCTCCAGTGCACAACTTGCTCCAATGCATATGAAATGGGCGAGTGTGGCTCGGTTTTACGAAAGAATTCGGCTGACTGTTTCAGACTCAACAATACCTGTTCACGCGTTTGAACCTGCTGCTGTACCGGATCTGCATGGCTGATCACCTGCCCGTCTGCATCAGTTGTTATTGCCTGCTCGGCACTTGTGGCGAACTGTGCCAGCTTGTCTGCCGCCAGATAATTCACCGCATCAAGGCATTTATGTAAGGCTTTGCTAATAGCGCTGGTTGGCTGCGGCTCGCCATTCATGGCGGCATCCATGGCTTGTGACAGCATGGCAAACTCGGTGATGGCAGTTTCAATTTGCAGTTTTAGTTGCTGGTAAAACCCGGCAGACGTTTCTGCCACAGCATCTTTAATTTGTTCTAGTGTGGCGATGCCGGCATCGGCTTTTTGCTTCTGACGTTTCTCGTCTTTGCGTGAGATGTCAGAAGCGCGCTCATACTGCCAGCAGGCAAACTGGCCGTGCGCAGTAATATCAGTTAGCGGGATGCTCAGAATAGGTGTAATAAGGGCGCCATCGCCCTCGTAACCATTGAGGCCAATAAGAGGTGCAATACGAACCTCCATGCCATCTTCATCAGGTTGCGGGTACAGGCTTGGCCAAAAATGTTCTATTAATAACCGGGTTGTTTTAAAACCAGCGCTCAGGCCAACGAAACCATGGGTTCGGCACAGTGCTTCTATCAGCCATGCCGCATATTCAAGATCTTTCACCTGGCTACATAAAATAACCGGGATCTTTTCCGCCAGTGGCCGCCAGTCAGACGCTAACGCCTGAAAATCTTCATCCTCTGCCAGTAAGGCGCGTTCATTAGCCCGGGCCTGGCCACGGGTATCTTTTAACTGGTAGTACTGTGAAGTAGGTGAAATATCAGTACGCGGATCTATGCCAGCAGGCGCAGCAGCATCCACGCCCTCAATTAACATTTCAAAGTCAATTAATTCACTGTAATCCATCACAACAACCCAAATGAGACGTTATCCAGCCAAATATGTTACTTTATTGTTTTAATGATGACAATAGTTAACTAATATTTTCTAATTATTCATAAATAGCGGAATTGTCCTGTCCTTGTCATTAACATTTTGCGGATCGTTATTTACCTTCACCAGAATACAGGTAACATTGTCCCGGGCACCGGCAACCAGCGTTGAATGCAGTAAGGCCCGGTTTGCTTCAGCAATATTGTTATGCGCCAGATACTGACATATCTCAGCGTCTGTCAGCTCTTTGTTCAGGCCGTCGCTACATAACAAAAACAGATCTCCGGGTTGCCAGACGCCGCTGACAATATCAATACTGACATGCGGATCTACCCCTACGGCCCGGGTTATCACATTTGCCAGTTCGTGCTGCTCTGCCTCACTGCTGCTGAGTAGGCCTTGCTCTACCATGTCATTTACCTGGCTATGGTCGCGGGTTAACTGCCGCAATTGCTGATGGCGCAGTAAATAGCCCCGGCTGTCACCAGCCCAGAGAAAGTGGTAATGCACTTTATCCAGCAATAATACGACGACGGTAGAGCCTGCAGTATGGCCATCTAAGTGCTGCTGGCTGTAACGGCACAGCTCGGCATTTGCCTGATGCAACGCTTGCGTTATCAGGTTTACGCTGGCAGCTTCGCCGCGCTGCATAGCTAAACGAATGGTGTCTACTACTAACTGGCTGGCAATATCACCTGCGGCATGCCCGCCCATACCATCAGCGACAACCCATACTCCACTGTCGGCCAGATCCAGACAGGCATCTTCATTTAGCTTTCTGACTAATCCCTTATGTGTCTGGGCATGAGAAACGACCTGTTTCATAGTTAAGATCCGTTTGAGTTGATATCAGCCAGTTGCCACTGCCAGCGCTGCCAGTCGCCATTTAGCATGGCAGCAAACTGCCCGACCTGCGGTAAACCACTGGTAACCAAAGTACAAGGCTCGACGTGCTCAGACCCTGCCGTCCACCACAAGCAATACCGGCCAAACTGTTGCCGGTAGCTGTGATGCAATAAACTGGCGGCATCAGGTTCCTCTTCTGAGCGCAATACCCAGGCAGGCCGCCCCTGACTGGCCGACATTACAGGGCAGCTTATCTGTGGTTCCTGTGGCCAGTTAAACTCTGCAGCCTTTAATGCTGCGAGCCAGGGTTCCAATGAAAAATCATCATCCAGGGTATGCAATACCTGCTGCTCTAACACATCAGCCCAGCCAGACTGTAATCTGGCCTGCACTGGTGTACAGGCCAAAGACCGGCTGGCAGTAAACGGATAATGCCGCCCTACCTGATCAACGCTTGGCATCAGGCAGCCCATTTTCCCTTCGGTGCCACATACACCAGGCGATATGGCAAAATGCCAGATGGGGCTGGTCAGATAGGTGCCAAGCCAGTCAGCGCCTAGCTGTTCACGGCTGACAGCTAAAACGGCCTGTAACCACTCGTTCCAGGCATCAACAAAATCTGCCGTCAGCCCCTGGGTAATGAAATCGCCGCGACTGGGAATTTTGCCGCATATCCCTATTTCGGTTATAGACTTGCCGGACAACTGAAGGTCTCCAATGCGCTGCTCCAAAATGGATTGTTAACGGTATCAGGTACCAGTTCTACCCGTGCTTTATTACCCTGCACCGCCAGATGCAAGACTTTATCAGTTCGGGTTTGTGGCCGGGCTTCAGTTAACTCATCAAGAAAGCGGAACCATGACCACTCGCCTTCCTGGCTGATGTTGGATGGCAACCCAGAGTTTGCCGGTGTAAACACAAGGCGGGTTTGTAATTTATTGCGATCTCCCGGCCAGAAAAACTGCCGCGAGCGGGTTGGGCCATGCCGGTACGACAGCTCTTGTCCGTCAAGTTCAAGCAATAAATGTGTAATATGCCGGTCCAGATACACCGGCCTTAAACTAAAGCCTACTTTCAGCTTCTGGCTGCCACCGTCAAAAAATGCTGCCCGGATCTGCTGAGCCGACTGGAAGGTTTTCAGAATACTCTGATCCAGCCCAATATCGCGTTTAAAGGTCCAGGTTCTGCTACTGGTGTTAACAAAGGGCTGTAAATAATCCTTGAAAAACACATCCAGCGTACCGCCATAACCAAAGAAGCGTTCAAAGTCTCTGAGCTTAATATCTTCTTTTGAGCGCCGGTTCAGCGGGTAACGATCAGCAATTGCCCTTCTGTATTCAGCCAGCACTGTGCCTTGCCAGGCTTCATTAATATGCTGACGGCTGCCTTTGGCGAACAATTTGGTGGTGTCAGTAGATAAACTGCCAAGCCAGTCAGAAAAAGGCGACGGAACATCGCTTTTCAGCCGGCGCAGTGCCACGCTAAGCTCGTTGCCACCTTCACCATTCAGCTGATTAGCATAGGCTTGGCGGGCCATTCCGCCCGGCACATATAAGCGTTCAAGATAATCGTGATACATCCGGCTGGTTTGGGCAATTTGCTCCAGCTGTGGTTCCTGAATACTCAGTACTTCACTGAAAGCCTGCTCAACCTCAATACCAGGTAACTGTTGCTGTAACGCAGACATATTGTCAGGCAACAGCCGGTTTAAGCGGGCTTTCTGGCTGGAAAACTGTGTGTCTGCAACTTTACCGGCCACATCTTTTGCCATATTCGCTTCAGCTGATTCCGGCAAGCTGGTCAGCCTTACATTTTGCTGCACTGCGCGGATAATACTCTGTATTGGCTGCTCTGGCCCTGCCAGTGCCCGGGTAACAAACACACCCTGTTCAACGTCACTGACAGAACTGATGCTGATATCGTCCAGTAGCTCTTGCCATACATATATGTAGTCACGCAGATACTTTTCGCTCACCTGATCAGACAGCGTGGTATCGGCCTCCCCGTCTTCACCGTCTGCAGCTTCGCCATATACCCAGCTGTCCTGCATCAGGCTTCTGATAATGCGGCGCTTTTCAATGTTAAACAGACCATGAAAACCTTTATAGGTATAAAGCCCTGAAATGCCTTGCTGTAATGGCAAACCACTCTTACGCTTAACCACTTTTATGCCATCGGTGCCAAGTACATCCGCCAGACGAAAATCCGGAATATGGCTTTTCATCAGCTCGGTGCGTACCCGCTGATAAGCCCTTTCGGCCAGCGGCACTGTCAGTAACAATTCGCGTGCAGCAACAACCACATCTTGCTGGTAGGTAGCACCTTTAATGCCACTTTCTAACAACGCCTGCAGGTGGTTTTGCAACGACAACCGCAGTGGCTGGCTGACATCACCGGGATACTGGCGCTCGGTATAAAGGGCAAACCAGGAGCTAAGCTGCTCGGCATTAAAATGCTCCGGGCGAAACACCATCAGGTAGGTTTTAAGGGTTTCATACAGGTAATCACGATGCTCTGCATTAAGCTGCATTTCCTCCGTTAATACCTGGGTAAAATAAGGCACAAAACTATGATACAAGCCATGCTGATAGGCCGTTTTACCGGCTTGTCCAAGCTTGTCACCCTGATATAAACCGAGGTTTTTCGGACCATCAACCGGGATCACACCCGAGTAACCTGCAGGTAAATCACGCAGCAGATTAAGTTGTTCGTTAAGCGCGACGACATCCTGCTGCGGCTTGGCAGATGCCGCCAGTTGCTGATAGTCATTAACAGATGCGGTAACCTGATCAACCAGGCGGCTGTTCCAGTTATAACTGCCTGTCCAGGCCACCAGTAACCAGCATGCTGTTACCGCAGTGCCTGCAAGCACGCCGCGACGGATCCAGCGATGCTTGTTTTTATGATGCAGATTAACCGAAGCCAGTTCCCGCTCCGGAATGACAATTTCTTCAAAAAAGCGTTTAATAAAGTAGCCTTTGCCCTCGCCGGTCTGGCGGCGCAGTGGCGGTTCAGCTAAGCCAAAGTTGCTGCCAAGCTGTGACATGATGCGATCAATGGGCACGCCTTCCTGCGTGGCACTGGCGATATAAACACCACGCAACATAGTGGCTTTTTCAAATGGGTTTGGTGCGAAAATTTCTTTGAGAAAATCATCCGCAGCACTTTGCAGTAATCTTAGCTGGCGAGGAAATTCGTAAATAGCGGCACGATTTTCCTGATCATGCTCGTACTGTAACCGGCTGAATAAACGCTGGGTTAAGCGGTTAATAATAGCGTGAAATTCTTTATTAAACTGCGCCACTACGCCTTTTTCACTGTCGGCCTGAGCAACATCAAAGGTCATGCCCCATACCTGCTCACGCTCTTCAGGGGTAAGAATATCAAAAAACTCCGTAAAACCGGCAATCAGATCTGCCTTGGTAAACATGACATAAACCGGAAAAGTCATACCCAGCTGGTTTTGTAGCTCTTGCACCCGTTGTTTAATCGCCCGGGCATGCAAATTACGCTCGGTACGGGTTTGGTTCAGTAAATCGGCCAGACTCACAAACACAATGACACCGTTTATCGGCCGGCGCGGCCGGTGTTTACGTAACAAACCAAGAAAGCCCTGCCAGGCAGTAGAATCCTGCGCAGCATGGCTGTCCTGCGTGGTGTAACGCCCGGCGGTGTCTATTAATACAGCCTGATTAGTAAACCACCAGTCACACTGACGGGTACCACCAATGCCTTCAATGGCATCCATGCCCATATGTTCTTTTAGCGGAAACTCAAGTCCGGAATTATGTAGCGCAGTAGTCTTGCCTGAGCCCGGCGGGCCTATCAGCATATACCAGGGCAACTGGTATATATCCCGCGCTTTACTAAAACGGGCATGCTTTAGAATATCCAGCGCCTTTTGCATGCGCTCGCGCAGTACTTCAATATCGCGCCGGGCCAGCTCATCATGCTGCTGATGCTCTTCGCCATTTAACAGCGTATCTACCGCCTGCTTGTGCGAGCGGCTCTCACGTAATCCTTTAATATAATGGCTACCACCCCATACCAGAGCAATAACAAGTAAAGTCAGCAACCGTGCGGTGGCACTTGCCAGCGGCTCATAACCGGCAATAGCCAATAACGGGCCACCAAACCATATAAGCAGAGCTAAGGCCGTAAGACCCAATACGGTAATAAAGACGCTGGATTTAAACAACCGTAGAACCGGTTGCAGCGCTGATTTAACTTTCATAACACTTCCCTTGCTTAAGGCGTTACTGTAACAGGTCTATTTCTACCCGCCGGTTCAATGCGCGATTAGCTGCGCTGTCATTTGGCGCTATCGGGTTGGCATCGCCATGCCCTTCAGGCCAAAGACGGCCGCGTAAATCGGCTCCTGACGCCAGTGCATCCGACATGGCATTCGCCCGCGCCAGCGATAAATGCCAGTTAGACGGATATTTACTGGTAAAAATGGGTAAATTATCGGTATAACCGCTAACGAGGATACGGCCCTCGGTACTTTCCAGTGCCCGGGCAATTTTCACCGCTATGGGTGCAAAGCCTTCATTAATACCGGTACTGCCAGGGCTGAACAGTTGGTCAAGCCCAACACGGATCCTCACCCGGTCAGGCAGCTCAATAACCTCCAGCAGCTCGCGGCGAATTTCAGTTTGTAGTAACTGTTGCAGTTTTATAGCGTCTTGCCGGGCTTTAGCGGTTACCACCTGTGGCGCATCCTGTTGCCAGCTAACCAGACTGTTTAACTGACGGTGTACCTGATCAGAATAGCTATTTATCTGATAGCTAAGGTACATATAGCTGCCAAGCAAAGCGGCACCAATTACCGAGCAAAATACCCACAAGGGGAATTCCGCTTCCAGCTTACTGGCTGCAACAACCTGGCTGCGCCAGCCAGGTGATAATTCCCGTTCAGGCTCACCACGTTGTGAGCGGATAGCCTTGTAGGCCCGTTCGCGGTAGCCCTCTAATTTTTCATAACCACGCTCTTCAACCCGCATTTTGCCGACAAAACCAAATGACAGACAAAGGTATTGCAGTTCCAGTAACAACAGGTTTTCCCGGGGTGCGGCTATGGCACTATCAAGCAGCGTAAAAAAGTACTCGCCACCAAAGGTTTCATTGTGAAACGTAGACAACAAGCTCTCTGTTGCCCAGTCGCTGTTACCGCCCCAGCTGGTGTTTAATACCGCTTCATCGATAAAAGAACACATGCAGTACCGCGCATTTTCAATCAATTCACTACTGACAGCTTTGTGCCTGAGTTGTTGTTCATACTGATTAATTAGCTGAATGCACTGCGTTTTAAGGCTGGCCACATCAGCATGGCTGACAGTGTTGCGTATTGGCTGGATCAGTGAGAACAGTGCACCGGCCTCATCAATCAGAATATTGTCACTGATCGACAGCACCTGCATACGCTGCATATTGTCTGGCGCTTTAACATGAGCGGCCATGCGTGTTTTATCCGGATCTCCGGTATGTTCCTGCACCGGTACCGGAGCATTGCTTTTAGCAGGAGCCCGGCCACCCGGACGGGGTTTCATCACGGTTTTATCAGACATGTTTTGTCATCCATGTTAGTCATAACAACCTTTACAGGCGTCAGGCTTTAATCGCCCACAGTTCAATTTTCAAGCCGGGGTAATTACCAGACAAATGCAATGCCAAACCACCACTGTTTGCCAGCCGCTCCCAGTAAATACTGCCTTTATCCAGCTGAAAATAATGATAACCAGCGTGATATGGCACCTGGCGCGGAGCCACAGGTAAACCGGTTACCGCAATACCAGGTAGCTGGTTATTCACTAATTCACGAATATGCTCTACCGGGCCAATTTTTAACCGCGACGGCAGATGTTTACGAATATCTTCAGCCGGTAAATCTGCACTGACTGCCAGCACAAACTGAGCGTACTCCAACAAGGTTTTATCGGTCAGTGGCGACACCAGAATGCCAAACTTGGCTTGCTCCAGCGGCAACGCCTGTGCGGTTTGCTCCAGTACCACGCTTAGCGTCTGGTTCATAATCACGCTTAAGTTACCGAACACCGCTGTTAAATCATCATGCTGATACTGTGGAAATTGCGGTGGTCTTTTCTGCCGAGCAGTGAACGTAGACAATTCACCCAACATACTTATCATTAACCGGTACAAGCTGAGCGGATGCTCAAGTACACCGGTTTTTAAATGCCTGAATAACGGTTCATAGCGGTTAAGTACCTGCAGCATTAAAAAATCGGCAATAGAATTGGCTGTACCCTGGCCTTTACCCAGTCTGTCAGCTAACGCATCGGCCCGCTGGCACAGCATACCCAGAGCTTCAGTTAAAAAGGCTGACAACTCAGAGTCTTGCTGAATATCCAGCAGCGGCGGAATATACTTTTTCAGCAGCTTTACTTCGCCTTGCTCCGACACCTCGCGGATACGGGCCAGCGGTATGCAGATAAAACCACCGCGATCTTCCGACTCCAGCTTTAGCAATAACCTTAGCTTGGCCAGTTGTAATACCTCGGTTGCATCCTCAGACAAGCTGTTATCTGCCACACTATGTTCGGCATAACTGTAACGGCTGATGTGAGAGCCGTTGTCAGAGCTGATATTTTGCCCGTTAGCTTTATCCATCGCCAAGCACAGGTACACTTGTTGATCACGGCAGGTTTTAGGGATCTGAATAGCTGCAGGTAGAGCTTCAACTGCAGGTAATTGCAGCACAGTGCCATCTGGCAGCACGGCTTCGAGCTCTGCCAGGCCAAACTGGGCAAACTTCAGGCTTTGCTGATCAATTTCGCAGCGACGCACGCCCCAGCCATAAGGTAGCTGCATTGTCATTTGCTGCTGACGGGCATAATCGAAGTAACGCTCTTGTTGCTGAAAATGTTGTGGCCGTAAAAACAAGCCTTCAGACCAGGCAATCCGGCTGTAGTCACTCATATTGAATTCCTTAAAACCGAAATTTACTGTTTACGTTCCAGATCATGTTCGCGGATATAAACCGCCAGTTTGTCGACATACACATAGAAGCTGTCATAACCCGTCGGTTTTACATCAACCACTGCACGCCATCTTGCGCCTTCAATATCACGATATGCTGCCACTACAGCCACAGCTTTCGTTGCCGGTTGTAATGTCATGCGATATTCAGTGCGTTGGCCTGGCTCAAACACCAGTTCATCTTTTTTCAGTAAATCGGTGCGTAAAACCACTTCCGGACTGTCGTACAGCGCAAAAAAATCCTGGTTTTCAAACACCGTTTTTGATGCCAGTTCATACACTTTAATAATGACCGGTGACGGACGACCATCAGCATCAGGATTGATGTCGGCAGCAACACGGAAATGTAATTTGGTTGATGGTGGAAAAGTGGCATAAACCGCCTGGCAGCCTGCCAGAACAGCCAGGCTCAACCAGACCAGAATCAATGTCTTTATTATTTTCATTACTACAGCTCCTGCTAAATATGCTTGTGTATGGTTTTCTATTATTTCGAGCGTAAATAGGCTTCATAAGCACTGATAAAGTCGTCATTTACGCCCTGTTGGTTTTTCTTGCCAAGTTCCGCTGACAGCTCTGTATGCAGTGCTTTGTACTGTGCCCAGTATCTTGCCTGACGCTGTGCCGGGTTTAATTTGTCAACAAAGCTACCGCCAAAATCGGCGGCTTCTATTTTCTGTGGTGCCAGTTGCACTAACATGCCGGCCATAGCACCTCTGGCACCGGCAATAATGGCGGCCTCATGCTGGCTGATATCGGCAAAAGCCTCGGCAATAGCTTGCCTGGCGGGCATAAAACTGGAACCCGGGCGATTAAATAAATTGTGAAAGGCATCATCAATGCTGGCAGAAAACTTAAGCGGGTTGTTTTCGCGCTGCTGGAAAGTGGTTTGATTAACCCGAAAGCTGTTTTTAACTTCAGAGCGTACGCGCATAACATCTATCACGCCTAACAGCGATTGTTGTAAAGCCTGACCCAATTGCTCCCACCACTGGCTGGAATCAACCGACTGTACATTGGCTTGCGACACGCCCAGCCCGTGAAGAAAAGCCTGCAGGCAAGCCGCACTGTCACCGGCCATAGCGGGTGCTGCACTTTTACGTTTATCTTTAACCACGTTGTGCACAACATCTGTGTTAACAGCAGTGCTGACGGTTTCCTGTATTGGTTGCTCCGGTATTTTCTGCTGCCATGGTGCTTCCCAGTCATCGGGGATTAATGCAGACGGTGCCAGAAAATGCTCATCCATTGTCATCTCATGGCTATTATCTCTGGCGGCGGTGGCAGTATGGGCACTGGCCAAACCAAAAGCCGGGCCAGCCAGCTCAGCAACCGAAAAACCGCTGTTAGTGTGCTCGCTTGTACTGTAAGCGGGAGCCTGATGAGCACCTGTAGCTTTTTGTGCAATAGCCGGGTGAGAGACAGCATTTACCGGTTCTTTTTGCATTGTAACCGGCGGCACAAAGGTGCTGTCAGGCAGAGCATCAATAAGTGCAACCTGAATTTCATAGTCGCCCATGCATAGCACATCGCCATGCTTTAACTGATGGCTATTACCCTGCCCTAATGCCTCAACTGATCTGTTAACAAATAAACCATTGGTTGACTGATCAGTAATGCTGAATAAACCCTTATTGCAGCTTATGCTGGCATGCACACCTGACACTACACGCTCAGGATCAGGCAAATACCAATCTGCACGCTCCGAGCGGCCCAGTGTGCCACCAGTGGTATCAAAGCGTTTTACCGCTACCTGCTTGGGTGATAACCGGTGATAACTCAACACTGACAATTCAAGCAACCTGTCCTTTTGTCCCATACCACCTCCTGCAGCACTGCAATAAAACACAATTTATTCACTATAAATCGGCGAAATAGATTAAGTTAAATTTAATGTTGCGTCAACAGAAACCAAATTAACAATTAGTCAAAATATGCTGGTGACCTGACCACTTTTTTGTGAAATAATTGCGCTATTCAGTGCCAATGCCAGTAACAAATTAGTGCGATGTTTTTTCGCAGTAGCCAGCTGAACAAGGAGTAAACGATGACGGATCAGAACCCGACAGGTGTCGACAACTTTGCCACCGAACAGGCAGCAGATGCAGACAAAACGCGCTATGCCGTTAAAAAAACCGCACCGTCAGATTCTGCGCCGGTAGCGGCACTGCAAAGTGGTATGTTGATAAAAGAGCGCTACCTGCTGGAGAATAAAATTGGCTCGGGCGGTATGAGTGATATTTACCGGGCTACTGATCTGTTTTTGCAACAAGCCGGGGTAAGCAACAGTACCGTTGCTATAAAGGTGTTGCAGCAGCAGTTTGTTGATCAGCCAGACGCACTGCAGCTGTTGCTGCAGGAAGCACATAAAACCCAACAACTGTCTCATCCGAACATAGTGCGGGTATTTGACGTTGACTCAGATCAGCAGCACTACTTTATTGTCATGGAGTGCCTGGATGGCGAAAGCCTGGATCAGGTAATTAAACGCTATAAACCAAAGGGTTTACCGCTTAAATCTGCCATGAACCTGTTGTGCCAGATTGCTGATGCTCTGGATTTCGCGCACAAAACCGGCATAGTTCACGCCGATTTAAAACCAGCCAATATTATGGTTAACCGCTCAGGCGAAGTAAAAGTACTGGATTTTGGCGTGGCGCAAAAGCTCCAGCTAAACCACGATATTTACGCCGCAGAGCAACAAAGCCAGACAGCACCGCTAAGTGGCTACACCCCGGCTTACGCCAGCCCTCAGCTGTTGGCGGGTAATACGCCTTGCGTTGCCGACGACATATTCTCATTCGCTTGTTTAAGTTATGAGTTACTGACCAGTAAACACCCTTTTGAGCGTTTACCAGCAGATAAAGCCCAGCAGCAAAATAAACAAGCAACAAAACCAGCGCATTTAAACCTGCTGCAATGGCAAACATTAAAGCGCGCACTGCAGTTTGACAGTGCAAAGCGCACCGTCAGTATTAGCGGTATTATTAAACAGTTTAAGCAGCCTGTATGGCAGCCTGCTGTTGCCGCCGCAGCAGTGCTGTTGGTTGGCTGGGGCGGCTGGCAATATCATCAGCAACAACAATCAACCATAGCTGAACTGAGTAACCAAAGCAGTGCTTTACAGCAAAAGCAGCAGCAGTACCAGCAGCTTAACCAGGCATCAGCGGCAGAACTGCTGGCTGCACTGGCCACCAATGGAGGCAGGACGTTAGAAACTGAAGGTATTCTAAGATTACAGCAGAATGAGATCTTGCAGCATTTTGAGCAGCAAATTGACAACATTATCACTGATCGCAGCTTTAATTATCCTAATTACCCGGAGATAGAACGTATCCTGGCGCAGGCCAGCGAGCTGTATCCTGATTCTCATTATCTGGCTGGCCTGAGCAGCAATATGCAGCGCAGTAAGCAAACTGCTATTGATGTTTTACGCTCGCAGTTAAGCCAGTTATTGCTAAACCAGCAATATCAGCAACAAAGCGATGCCCAGGACCCATACAAAATTATTGCCGAACTAAAACGCATTGACAGCCGTTATCAGGCCGAGCCTGACAACGCAGAAGCGGCGGTATATGTGTCGGCATTTGAGCAAGCTGTCGCCACTAATGATGCAGTGGCACTGCAGCGTCTTATTAGTGTCGGTGAGTTATTATTTTCACGCCACAGCGATACCGCACAGTTGGTAGAGCAAGGCCAACAACTGGCTGTAGCAGTAGATGCAATGGCTGCATACCGGCTGGCACAAAGCAGTGGCGAGCCGGCGACCTTTCCTTACCAGGCGGCAGAACTATTTTATCAGCACAGCTTCTCATTACTGGAAAATGAACTGGCAGTCAGCGAAGCTGCTGAGCAAATAGATGCCGTTTATACCAAACTGCAACAATATGATGCTGAAGTACCGACAGACTTTTCATTGCATAAAGCGCTTCGCCGTAAACTGGCGGATAAATATCTGGCGTTGTCAGGTGAGCTGTTAAAAACCAATCAGGTGCGCAATGCTGAGCGGCTAATGCGCCGCGCAAATGAATTGATGAGCAGCCTTAACAGCTAGGGTGTGTTGACGCCCTAGCGATAAGCATCGACGCCCTGACACAACTGTGTAATACCAAGCAAAGTGCGGGGCGTGGTGCGGTAGATAAAATCGGCATTCACACTTAAGTACTGGTTTTTTTTCACTGCAGGCAAAGCACTAAACGGCCGCCAGTAGGAAAAATCTGCCAGCACTTTTTCTGCCACCGGTTGAATAATCACATCGGGCTGCGCCTGAATAACCTGTTCAATACCTACCTGCGGATAATCGCCCTTGGCGCTGGCAAAAGGATTATTAACCGCGCATAACTGCAATATCTGCTGCGGCCAGGCCCGGTTGGCAATCGTTGTCAATGGCGCTGTACCCATAGCAAAAAAGGCCGTTACCGGTGTTTTATGCTGATATTGCTGGCGTAGCTGTGCCAATTGTTGTTCAAACTGCAGCGCTTGTTGTTCGCCCTGCTCTGGATAACCGCTAAGCTGGCCGATTAGCCGCAGCTCTGCGCCAATATCATCCAGTGTTAATGGATCAGAAAACGCCACTTTAATACCTAGCTGCTGCAAGCGGGTAATATCTGCGGCCGGATTTCCGCTACGCCAGGCAATAACTAAATCAGGTTGCAGCGCCAGTACGGCTTCCAAATTGATGCTGGCATAACTGGCAATACGCGGTAACGCTTGCGCTGCTAAAGGGTAATCGCTGTAGTCACTTACGGCCACAACCTGTTCACCCGCCCCCACTGCAAACAACAGCTCGGTAATGTGCGGTGCCAGTGCAATAATGCGCTGGGGTTTAGCCAGCGCCGGCAACGCCAGCAGCATTAACAGCGGCAGTAATAAGGGCCAGTAACGTGTTTTCACCAGTCAATCCCCCGCTGGGCTTTAATACCGTGATCAAACGCATGTTTGATGTTTTGCACTTCACTTACCGTATCGGCCAGCTCGATTAAACGCCGGTGACAAGCCCGGCCGGTAATCACCACATGCTGTGTTGCCGGGCGTTGCAGTAATGCCTGTTCGATACGTTCCAGCGGCAGATAATGATAACTTAACATATAGGTCAGCTCGTCCAGCAGCACCACATCTATGGCCGGGTCTGCCAAAAACTGTTCGGCCTGTTGCCACACTTGCTCTGCAGCGGCAATATCTGCTGCTTTATCTTGTGTATCCCAGGTAAAGCCGGTGGCCATTACCGCAAACTGTACGCCATGTTGCTGCAATAAGTTACGCTCGCCACAGTCCCAACTGCCTTTAATAAACTGCACGACTGCCGCAGTAAAACCATGACCAACAGCACGGGCGACAGTACCAAAGCCAGAGGTAGATTTACCTTTGCCATTACCGGTGATCACCAGCAGTAAGCCTTTTTCATCGGTAGCAGCAGCCACTGCGCTATCAACCTGCGTTTTCAGCCGCTGCTGGCGTTCACGGTGGCGCTGTTGTTTTAATTCATCTGTTGCCATTACACATCGCTATAGCCGTTGCCGGCGCATAATAAGTAAGAAAAATACACTGCCCACTAACGAGGTAATAACCCCCAGCGGAATTTCCTGTTGCGGCAGCAAAGTACGGGCCAGATTGTCTACCCAGATCATAAACAGTGCCCCCACAACAGCACAGCCCAATAGCAAGCGCGCTGATGTAACCCCAAAGAAATGCCGCACTATATGCGGGATCATCAGGCCAACAAAAGCGATACCGCCACACTGCGACACAATACAGGCTGTCAGCAAGGCCGTCGCCAGCAATAATACCAAGCGCAGGCGCAGCGTATTAACCCCCAGCGTACGGGCGCTTTCATCACTTAGCAGCAGAGCATCCAGCTGGCGGCGCAGCGCCAGTGCCAGCAGTAGCACCAGTACGACAACCGGCGCCAGTAACATTACACTGTGCCAGTCGGTGCGGCTTAAACTGCCCATTAACCAGAATATTACCCGGTTAGCAGCAAAAGGCTCGGCAAAGTACAAAATAAAACTACTGATCGCACTTAACATAAAGGATACCGCTACCCCAGCCAGCAAGGTAATTTCAACCTTACGCCAGCGCTGCCCGGCACACACGGCAAATACCAGAGCAACAGCAAATAAGGCACCGGCAAAGGCGCCCAGCGCCAGGCTGATAAGCTGGGGCGGCAGCACCACGCTAACAAGGGTCGCACCCAAACCGGCGCCGGCCATTAAACCAAATAAATACGGATCAGCCAGCGGGTTACGGCTGGCATTTTGCAATACTGCACCAGACACCGCCAGCCCGGCACCTACCAGTACAGCGCACACTAAACGCGGCAAGCGGATTTGCCAGACAATGGTTTCGGCCAGCGGAGAAACACCCTCCCAGCCAAACAACACCCGGACAATATCTGCCAGTGTTAAGCTGGCACTGCCGATAGTTAAACTCAGTAGCAGGCTAAACAGCAGCATCAGTAAAGCAACAGAAATTGCCAGCGAATAATGCCGCTTTAACATGCAGCCTCCGCCGCGGCCAACCCTGTTGAGGCTGGAATAAAAGTTACCTGCAGTTTATTTATCAGCGGATGTAACGCTATCTGGCAGGGCAAACCAAATACCTGCTGCATTAACTGGGGTTGCAGTACCTCAGCAGGTGTACCAAAGGCTACCTGTTCACCATTATTTAATAACAGCAGCTTGTCACAATACATCGCAGCCAGGTTTAAATCGTGCAGACATGCCAGCAGCGGAATATCCAGCGCTTTAACCAGTTGCAGGATCTGGTGTTGGTACTGCACATCCAGATGGTTGGTCGGCTCGTCCAGCAGTAATAATGAAGGTTGTTGCACCAATGCCCTGGCGATATAAAGCCGCTGCATTTCACCACCGGATAAGGTATCAACAGCATCTGAACTTTTGTTGCTAAGGCCTGTTTTTTTCAGCGCCAGTGCAACCTGGGCCGTGTCGTAACTGCTATTTAGCTCAAACCAGTTTTTATGCGGTAAAAGCCCCATGGTAGCCACTTGCTCTACTGTCAGGGCAAATAAGGGCGCAGACGTCTGGCTTACTACGGCAAGTGTTCTGGCAAGTTCTGCCGTAGCAAAACGGCCAATCTTACGTTGCTTTAGCAGTATCTGCCCACTGTGTGCGCTAAGCGCGCCCTGAATCAGCCGCAGCAATGAGCTTTTACCAGCGCCGTTGGGGCCGATAATGCCGACAAACTCACCTTTTTGCAGTGAGAAACTGATGTTATGCAGGACCTGTTTCGCACCAAAGCGCAAACACACCGCTGAAAGTTCAAGCAACACTGACTCCTGGCAATAGCAGCAGCCAACTTGCTGAAAACAGTAAGTTGCCACTGCTGTGAATTCCCGCACGCAGGCAAAAAAGACATTAAGCTAAGGCAGGTCTCCTGACTTAAAGCGGTAACCCACAATCGCCTTCCCGGAGTATAACCAGTGGCATCTGATTGCAGCGCTTATTACAGTTGCGGGTACAGTGCGGGCTTTACACCCGCTTCCCTTTTCAGCGGGAGTTATCCCACACCAAAGCAGGCGCAGTGTAGCAGATTTAAATAGTGGCAATCAAAAATGAAACCGCCAGCATCAGGCTGGCGGTAGCAGATGTATTATTCCAATGCACTGAGCAAGGTTTTATCCAAACCATCTTCTGTCAGTATTTTTACAATAGCCTGACAATGCTCCACGGTAAAATCACCTTCTGTAATCTGGCCATTTAGCATGGCACGGCGTTTCATCACAATATCTGCGATCATTTTCTGGTTAGCACCTTCAGCACCGCCCATTTTGCCGTACAGTTTATCCAGATAAGGATACAACGTCTTTTCGGCATCATAAGCACTCTGGCGCACCGGTGGATGAAAATCCTGACAAGCATTCAGGTTCAGCAGATAAAAGTTTAAGTAACCGGCTACGGTTATCAGTTTATAATCTTGTGCATTAGCAGCGGCTGTTGTTGACATTGCCACCGCAGCAATAGCGGCGCTCACCCATTTTTTCATTATGACTTCCTGTTATTCCACTTTCATCGCTATTCAATCTAAACAGAAAGCCGCGTTTTTGCAATGTTAACAAGCTAAAAAGCAGCTACCTGCAATACTGGGCCTGATATTGTTACACGCCATACAACATAAACAGCTTTCGCCTTACTAAGGCGTTGTATCCGCAGCCAGAGGCAATAGCAGCAAATCATTTAATTCCGGCCCGCCACCACGGTTGGCACTGCCTGCGGCAATATACACAACACCATTTAGTAGCGTAGCCTGAGTACCGTGTCGCCCTGTAGGTAACGCTGGCCACTTTTGCCATTGCTTCGTCGCCGGGTTATAAGCTTCAACTTCATTATGCGCGCTTACCTGGCGCAGGCTTTCACCGCCGATAACAACCAGTTGCCCGTTAATTACCACTGCAGCGGTACCGGCCCTTGGCGTGGGCAGCGGCGTATCCAGCGTATGCCAACGCTGGGTTTTAATATCATAAACATCTACCGCTGAAACTGTCAGTGACATCGTCTCGCCGGTATCATGTGACGACATACGCCCGGCCGCAGCGTAGATTTGATCATCAATAACAACGGCATGAAAGTGATCGCGGGCATTCGGCGCATCAGCCAGCGCTGTCCATTGTCCGGTTGCCGGATTAAACACATCCAGCCAGGCGACAAAACCACTCATATGGCCGCGGTTATTACCGCCAATAAGATAAATAAGCCCGTTGTGCACCACCACACCACTGCCCCCGCGCTGCCGCTGCGCCGGGATCTCAGGCCCGGTTTGCCAGGTATCAGTAGCCGGGTTATAAATCAGTATATTGGCAATAGATTTTTCTTCCGGGAAATCACCGGTTAAGGCGCCTAATACATACAATTTGTCATCATAGGCAACAGCTTGCATATGGTGCAGCTCAAACGGTGGTTTTGCTCCTTGCTGCCATTGTCCGGTAGCCGGGTCGAAAATATCTAAAGGCCGCTCGCCACGCCCGCCCAGCAAATATAGGCGGCCTGCCACAGCAACAAAACCATTCTCATGCCGCTCAGCAGGTGTCCCTTGGGTATTTTGTGTTTGCCATTGCGCCTGCGCCGTTACAGGCGCCGGGCTGTTAAGCGGTTTCTGGCTGGTATCTGCAGATACAGCAAAGGACAACAACGCCCAAACAGCCAGCCATAGATAACGAAAAGGTGTGCGTGCAGTATTAACAACTAAATGGCTATTAAACATAGTTCCTCCGTTCCTGAAACCTATATCATAGTTGAGATTACCAGCACCGCCCGCCAGTATTATTTACTTACTTCATTACTTTTTTTGCGTTTTTAACGCCTGCGTACGCATAGCCACGGTTGCTATTGCGCTACCTCTTTAACATTCTCTAATGGTACCCACCCTGATTCTGTACCGACCGTTTTTTCACACCATAGCCAGCCATTTAAAACCCCGGAACCCGTCAGTAGCTCTCCTTCCTGCACATTTAGCTCTTTTGCCGTGTAATCATCAAATGCTCTACCCTGTGAGTTCTCAAATCGCTCGATAATCTGATCAGGAACCCAACCAGGCTCTTGCCCGGGCGTAGTGCACAGGTACCAGTTATCCCAGCCTTCGGCACCTTTGTATTCTTCACCAACAAGCAGAGGATCACCTTTTTTAAAGGTTATTGGCTTAGGAAACTCACTCTTATGTGAGCTGACAACGATATATCTCTTAGGGCTCATAGGACTCTTATATTTTGGTGTTCTTACCCATAAAAAGTAGACACTCGGTTATGCGCATTTGCGCTCATACTCAGCCGGGCTGACATAGCCAATCGCTGAGTGCCTACGGACACGATTATAAAATATCTCTATGTACTCGAAGATACCTGACTTCGCCCGCTCAATCGAGTCGTAGTTTTCGGCATAAATCAGCTCAACTTTCAGCCGGCTGAAGAAGGCTTCCATCGCCGCATTATCCCAGCAATTGCCCTTACGGCTCATGCTCGGCACGCAGCCGGCATTCATCAACTCGTCCTGATACGCGGTTGAGCGGTACTGTACTCCCCGGTCTGAGTGCACTATCAGACCAGGCTCTGGCTGTCTTCGTGCCAGTGCCATTCTCAGTGCCTGCGTAATCAGGCGCTCAGTCATGCTGGTGTCCAACGACCAACCCACTATGGCTCTGGAGTATAAATCCATCATCGTCGCCAGGTATAACCATTTATCTTTCAGCCAGATATAGGTGATATCTGTGGTCCAGCGCTCATTGGGCTTTTCTGCGTCAAAGCGCCTTTTCAGTAAGTTGTCGGCCACATTTGTCATCGCTTCAGTACGTGGGCTGTAGCGAAACGCCTTGCCATTACGTGCCCGTATTCCTCTGGCTTTGAGGATGCTGGCCACGGTGTTCAGACAACAACTTACCCCCAGCGCGTTTAGCTCTTTTACCAGCCTGGGCGCGCCGTAGCGCGCTTTGTAACGGGCGTAGTTATCGAGCACATGCTGCTCTAACTGCTCGTGTTTTACGCTGCTCCGGCTCGGTTTACGGCCCCGCCAGCGGTAAAAGCCGGAGGCGGATACTTCCAGCACCCGACACATCAACCTGACCGTATACTGCCCCACGTATTCGCTGATCAGGGCGTACTTTACTCCTGCAGCTTGGCAAAGTACGCAGCTGCCTTCTTTAAGAATTCATTTTCCTTTTTCAGCGTGTCCAGCTCGCGCTTCAGCTGCCGGATTTTTTCGCTTTCATCTTTTGAATAATCTACCCCATTCAGGCTGTTAAACTGCTTATCAGACAAGCGGTTAAACTGCGCCCGCCAGTTGTAAATCTGATTAGGATGTATGCCCAGCTCCTGGGCAACAGACGTGGCTGTTTTATCGGGTAAATCAGACAGTCTTACGGCTTCACGGCGAAACTCTTCTGAGTACGCCTGGGTTTTATGTCTGGTCATCTTGCACCTCAGTGTCAGGTACGATACCTAACTATAGAAGGTGTCTACTGATCATGGGTAACTCGGACACCTAACGCCCGCCACAAACGCGAGCAACTTGTTGCGAGTCGAGCGCCCAACGGGCGCGTTTTTGATGGCGATTGTTATATGGCCACATTATTTAAACGACTTAGGTTCTGGCAAACCATCAATTCGGTATTTTGCGATAGCATTGTTCCAGAGTTCTATCATTCCGCTATCTGCCGGCACCATTTTGCCTGTTTCAGGGGCCGCAAAGTTTATGTGTCCATTCTCTAAGAATCCAATAGGCTCAGATGCAGAAAGAATGTCACTTAGATCAAATGCGCCCCCAGATAAATCGTAATGCTCTTTCAGGAAATACCACATAACCCAAAAGGCATCCTCAGCGGTCAGAGTTTCATCTTTAAAGGTAAGCATTTTACAAACCGACTCCGATATTTAATCCCATATAACGCTTTGCTAATTGGCTGCCGCAGCGTAGCGTAGGCAGTCCAGTGGAGGCCTCGCTGTTTGTGGCCGGAACGAAATTAAGCAATTTGTTATATGCCGTTACTTAATAAAGAAACTGTACCTTTGGCTATCATCCAAGGACCAGCATATAACCCAAACTCTAACCCAACGTACATTAGTGATTCGTGTAATTCAGGGTTCAGAAAACCGATTTCAATTTCTAATTTGTCTCCCGGAAATGCTTCTTCAACACCACCGAGGTTAATCGTACATGACGCGAAAGAAGAGCCTGAAACCTCCAAACCTTTGTAGGATATGGTTGGCCTAGCACCACTAGCAAATCTCGCTAAACAGCCCTTATCTTCAACTTTTAGTACTTCGACTTCGGCTAAAATAGTAAAACTCATCAAGACATTTCTCTAGGCATATAACGCCACTGTAAACGGCTGGCGGAGCAGCGCGTAGCCAGTCCGATGGAAGCCGCGCTTTTTGCGGCTGGAATGTATTTGACAGTTTTGTTATGTGTTTTCAATTTTAGCCCAAATAGATAGTGGAACTATTGGATAAGCACCATTAAAAAAACAATATTTATCGTAGATTCCAAGGTCTTTTAAGTATTTCAGTGCTTTCAAAAACTCTCGCTGCTCTATTAGATTATTGTCATATTTAGAGCGCTCACCATTTTTTTCATAGGCAAAGAAGCTAACTTCTTTAGGAGTATCAGAATATGACCTAGCGTGGAGTTTTATAGCCCCAAATGAAAATTCATACAGGTCGTATTCGTAATGCCAATCATAGTAACCATTTTCATCTTTTTCACTACAATCAATTTCGTGAGTTTTTAGTACTTCCATATCTTCCTTACACATAACGCCATTGCTAATGGGCTGCCGCAGCGCAGCGTAGGCAGTCCCGTGGAGGCCACGTCTTTTTGTGGCCGGAACGAAATTAAGCAACTTGTTATGAAGCAGTTGCTTTGTGCCCATAAATATTTTCTTCGACACCAATTTCATCCCAATCATTTAGCATTAAATTCTGAATACTGCTAATGACGAGACTAACACCAAAATTTACTAATTCATTTACTTGTTCATTCAAATCATAATCCATAGGATGAGAAACGTTAAAACCGCCATGAACGAACTTGCTCCTCATATCGTTGAGTTCTCTAAGTTGTGTTTTCAATGCTTTCTGCTGCCTTTCTTCAACTGACAATAAGAAGTTAATCTTCTTACTTAAATCGTTGAATCCTCGCCCAGCATTTGTTCCGTAAATTGCCTCTAGTGCATGAAAAATCCATGGGATAGTTCCGATATCATAACCATCCATTTTTACAATATGAAGCAGTGAAAACATAGCCTTTTCGACGGAGCTATTTGCTGTCATTTTCATGCCAATATTCAAGGTTTCAAACCACGCTTTAACATGCTTAACATCCGAATAAAAAACATAAGGCACTCTTTTTTGGGATAGATTTTCTAGGGCATATCCAAAAGAAAAACTAGATGCTTTAATTGGATTATTTTTATCATCCCCATCTAGCTTGGCATTATAAAAATCGATAATCCCTGGAGCAGATAGGTTACATATAAGAAACAGATCCATTAAGTACCTGTGAAGATACCTTCTTACCTTAGTTATATCCAAGTCAGAACTTGTATTGACCGAAATAGGTAAGCTAATTAAATCTACAGGTGAAACCAGCTTGTAGAGAGAACCATCTATAGCTGTATAGAAACGACCATTAATATCATAACTTTCAATTAGAATTGATTTAAATTCATCCCAATTAATTGATATCTCAAAATCAATTCCGTCCCAATTGAAAGAGTTATTTGAGTAGATATTAGAAATATCTTCGATTGCTTTTAAATCAGCTATCCTCAATTTCATCTTCGTCTGGGCAGTCTCGGCAACTCCATTTAATTAGCAATTTGAACTCAAATATCACCAGAACCTCCCTGCTTCATAACGCCGCAATAAAAGGCGAGCGTTAGCGAGTCCAGCCCACATTTTTTGTGGGCGATTTTTCATTGCCTTGTTATGTGTTTTAAGCACGGACTAACCTCTATTAACCTTACCAGTGCCATTACAACGGTTACAGGGCACGAAACCCCACGATTCGGGTTTTTCGATGTCTCCACAGTGACTACAATCAAAAGGCCTACCTTTACCTTTGCATGCTGGACATTCGACTTCCCCTTTACCACTGCAAGAAGGGCAGTCTTTCATAGGTATATTTTTGTTATTTCCAATACTCATAGTTAAGAGATAATTCATCAATTACACATAACGCTTTGCTAATGGGCTGCCGCAGCGTAGCGTAGGCAGTCCAGTGGAGGCCACGCTGTTTGTGGCCGGAACGAAATTAAGCAACTTGTTATAAGCCATTTGTGTTGACCCTGTTACCGCAATGAATACAAACGATTGAGCCTGAAAACCAATGCCAAACAACTTTAGACCAATCTCCACTTGATGCTGGATGCGGCGATTTAAACCCTTGAACAGTTAAACACTTATTGCAGTGAGGGCAACGATTAAAAAATGCCAAAACAATATGTACAACTACGGCGCAAAAAAACGCACCGAAGATGTATATCAAATGACTCGCACTAGACTCCGGCGGAGAGAAAAACTTAACGTAACCCAGTGCTAGAAAAAAAGCGATAAGAAGCAACCATGCAATAAAAACGCTGAGTACATCAAGTTTCCCGACTAACGATTTCATCACCGATCTATCCTATGGCTTATAACGCTCGGCTAAGCCGCCGGAACGGAGTTGGTTGTTTTGCGCTAGCGTAGCGTATAAGCGCAGAACGAGCAACGCAGTGGAGGTCGGTTTGAGCCGCTTGTTAGGCACTTTTTGACCTCTTTCTTGCAGGCTTTCTAAATTCTGACTTAGGGGCATTATGAACAACTACTTTCTCTATTTGCTGCGCCTCAAACGGGTTACCGAAATCTGGATTAAATTTATAGCCGCTCTCAAATAATGGTTTGAGCTTGGCCCACTCTTTTGAATCCGAGGTCTTAGGCGCTTTGAATGCTGAGCCCGTTTCGTACATTGTAGTGGTGCATTGTGGGCATACAACTTTGTATTCAACGGGCTCCCAATTGCCATGCTTATCTTGAATATACTTGTGCTTCTTGAAGACCTTTTTACACTCCAAGCATGCATAGCCAATTGTGATATCTTTCATGTGCATACTAGTGCCTAACGCTCGCAGCACAGGCCGAAACCCGCGCAGCGGGTGAGGTCCAGGCCACGCAGTGGCCGTTTGTGACTGCGCTTGTTAAATGTTTTGGCACCAAACATCTAATACCCCTTTTGTATATAAGCCTGAGTCGTTGGAGTAAATGCCATTGACCACCTCGCTCAAATTAGTTGAGTTTAGCTTGCAGGAAAAAGGCAATTTGCTATGAACCTGACTGACTGCCGATATTCGGACTTGCCCTGCTTGCTCATCGAACCATGAATAGAACACCATTTTTAGATCGTTGCTCTTTCGCTGGTAAAGGTTAGCGCAGCTATGCAAAAATCCTGTTAGTGACTCTTTGCCCCACTCTTGAAGCAAACCGCCGTTAACACCGAATGAAACCATATTTGCTCGAGCTCCATCATTGATCTGATCTGAGGTAGAAATCTTTGTTTCCTCGAGCTCTTCGAGCCACTTACTCAATGTGGAATGCATATTCTCTGACATTTAACGCCCGCCACAAACGCGAGCAACTTGTTGCGAGTCGAGCGCCCAAAGGGCGCGTTTTTGATGGCGATTGTTAGGCGATATCAAAACCCAAGCCACCGCTGAAAAAAAACAGAAATAGGGCTGTAAAATAGAAAACAGGCAACACATCCCAGTACCCGTAACTACCGCACAACTTCAGCCGTTTAAGTGCAAACCGAATAGATAAAATATATACGGCAAAATAAGACAAAATTAATAGTGCCACTAAAACCGCATTTATGGATTGTTCACGAGCAAAACCATAACCAAAAGCTAACCACATAAATAGAGCATATGTGGCAGCTGGTAGTAAGATGAAACCGCTAATCAGAAAAACTGCATTTCTTCCTAACCATGCCATAGCACTGACCTGCCTAACGACCCGCGCAAGCGCGCGAACTTGTGAGCGTCGCAGGGGCCGAAGGCTGCGATTGACGCGGCTTGTTATGTTGTACTGAACTCAGGTTGGAGCAAGCCGAAACACTTGAGATCATGAAACTTATTCTTCCAGTATCCACACTCACGCCGAAGCCCTTCTTCTTTAAACCCAAGCCGACGAAGCAATGATTCAGAGGCGTAATTGCCTGGCACTGTATCAGCTTGAATTCGATGTAACTCACCGCAAGCTAAGGCTCCGGAAAAACCAACACCAATAATGGCTCGCACGGCTTCTGAGGAATAACCTTGCCGCCAAAATTCGGGAAGCAGATCATAACCAATAACGGCATGACGCATTTTGCTGCTCCACGAGTTAAAACCGCAGGTGCCTATTAGTTGTTTAGATGACTTTAACCGGATCGCCCATCGAATGCCTTGCTGTTCCTCATATCTTGACTTAAAAAGATTAATTAAATGAGTCGCTTGGCTGTGTTCTCGAAACACATCTAAATCGTAGTACTCGACTACCGCTGGGTTGGAAAACAAA
The DNA here is from genome assembly GCF_001513785.1 of Rheinheimera sp. EpRS3. Classification (GTDB taxonomy): domain Bacteria; phylum Pseudomonadota; class Gammaproteobacteria; order Enterobacterales; family Alteromonadaceae; genus Alishewanella. The sequence continues at coordinate 113,231 of NZ_LNQS01000007.1, read as the reverse complement.
TTGAACAAACCAGCGGCATCATCAACATGAAGTTCGGTAAGCAACAGCCGTTCAGTTTCTAATAATGGAAATGCCATCTAAATTCCTTTTTCAACATAACGCCCGCCACAAACGCGAGCAACTTGTTGCGAGTCGAGCGCCCATAGGGCGCGTTTTTGATGGCGCTTGTTAGGGCCTTACTGCTTTGGCGCATAAATAAAAACATAGCTGTGGATACCATTGCGTACAGTTTTGTTTCTTGGCGCTGGGTATATTTTAAAATCTTGGATTTTTAGCTCTGGTGTCCCTGTGCTATCAACAGCTCGTTGATGCAATGGAATTGTTGTCGCTAATCCCTTTAAATTTATAGCGTCCAGAGCTTCGATAAGCTTTTCATTCTGCGCTACTTCAAGAACAAAATCTCGCCCGTTGTCTGAAATGTGGTATTTCGCGGTACCATCACTTAGCCCGGCATCAAGCAGAATTTGACTTTCTACACTCATGTTTGACTCCTTAGCCCTAACGCAAAGCACACGGGCGACGAGCCGCGCAGCGGGTTGGCGTCCCAGCGACCAACGGGAGCGAGTGATGCGCCTTGTTAGCCATTAACTTGTTCATAACCATCACCGCTTTTTATAAATGTTCGCCTTTTAACACAAAGCGGCTCATCGATAAGCGCTTGAACCGGAATGATGCTACTTATGTCAGAAATATCACCAATTTCTAATTCAAATGCACCTTTGGAATTTAGACAATGATCTTCAACACCAAAAGAAATTCTAAACTCCATTTGCCAGGAGTATTTTGTGTCTTTTAGATATAAGCCAATTGGGCCAGAGTAATTTTCTAGTGACTTATAACCAACCAACCCATAGCCATCATGCAAAAGCTTAGAGCTAAAGGCACCAGAGACTTTTTTAAGTGCTTTGTTTATTCTTTCTGAAAAATCCCTAGGCTTGTTTATGAGAAGAATATGTGAGCCAAACTCAAGAAATCGTTCATCAAAATATATCTTATTGTCCACTTCGCCAGGTATTAAGCCATCTTCACCGTCAGAAAAAGCTCCCATACAAAATAACATTGTATTCTTAGCTCTTGGAAAATGAGCTGTAAGAACCGCTTCGGGACCCATATCTATTTCTTCATCATCAACTTTCAAAGATAACGTGGTGTGGCCCGTTGGGGTTTTGCCTGCTCGAAGTATCCCATAAACTTTCTCAAGCTCATCAGCTCGCAAAGCCAGAGTTCCCTCATCTTTTAAACTTGAAAAGTACTCGAGACTATTCATGTAGATAAGTCCCTTCTGCATTTGCACTAACCTGTCATATGAAGCAACTTTAAAAAGTAGCCAAAAATTCGTGCCAGGTTTGCTTGCAATAAAGCTTTTAAATTTATTTTCAGTTTCCATACAACCAACGAATCTATGTTTATAGAACCGGCTAACAGCTTTATAGTTTGGAGCGCACACGCTTTCACGCAGCGTTTGCTCCCTTCTATCTTTAATAATGAACAACAAGCTATCCAATAAAACCAATTAAATCAACAGATTTTTAACTTTAATATTGGCATTCGCTGTGGAAAGCGTGGCAAAACCTCGCGATTAATTTGCTAACAACGAATTAACCAACTACTGTTTATTTATCCATGTGAATTATTTAAAGGTGTTGGTTATGGCCTCGCCGTTTTTACAGTATATCGCTGAGTTTATGTATGCCCGCCGTTATGCCAAAAGAACGGTTGAAGGCTATGTGTACTGGATAAAAATGTATATCTTGTTCAACAAAAAACAGCATCCGGCACAGTTAACCGAACAGGATGTCGAGCGTTTTTTAACGTATTTGACTAATCAGCGTAATGTTGCACCACGCACTCAAGCATCGGCACTTAATGCCCTGAGCTTTCTGTATAAAGCCGTATTGCAAAAACCTTTGTCTTTAAACCTTAACTTTAATCGCTCACAGCTTGCACCCAAGCTGCCGGTAGTGCTAACCCGTAGCGAAATTGCGGCACTGCTAAGGGTTATTGAGCCACGTTATAAACTGCTGGCGCAGTTAATGTACGGTAGTGGTTTACGGTTAATGGAGGCTGTTAGGTTGCGCGTGCATGATATTGATTACGACTACCTGTCTGTAATGGTATGGCAGGGTAAAGGCAATAAAAACCGACGTACTACTCTGGCGCCGGAATTAGTTGTTTCGCTAAAACAGCAAAGCCAGCATGTGCTGCAGTATTTTCAGGCCGATTTGGCAAACCCTAATTATGCGGGTGTCTGGTTGCCTTATGCGCTGGGACGTAAGTACCCAAATGCGTCCAAAGAGCTCGGCTGGCAGTATTTGTTTCCGTCAATGCAGTTAAGCGTCGACCCCGACACTAAGCTACTGCGCCGCCACCATCTGGACGAGAGTTGCGTCAGGTGCGAAATTAAATTGGCAGCAAAAAAGGCAAGGATCTGCAAAAATGTTACCTGCCATATACTACGCCATTCCTTTGCTACACATTTATTGGAATCTGGCGCCGATATCCGCACTGTGCAAGAGCAATTAGGCCATACCGATGTGCGTACTACACAAATTTACACTCATGTACTAAACCGCGGTGCTGCTGGCGTAAAAAGCCCGCTGTCACAACTGCTGTAAAAAAGGGCGCCGAAGCGCCCTGATAACTTGCTAAATACTCACAGCATCAACTAGAAGCAATCGCCGGGCACCCGCACAAAACCTTCCATTAATACCCGCGCACTGCGGCTCATTATGGCTTTGGTTACTGTCCACTGCCCGTTTACCTGTGTTGCTGCTGCGCCTACCCGCAAGGTGCCGGACGGATGGCCAAAGCGCACGGCTTCACGCGCTGCGCCACCGGCAGCCAGGTTTACCAAGGTGCCGGGTATTGCTGCTGCAGTGCCAATGGCCACTGCGGCAGTGCCCATCATGGCGTGGTGCAGTTTGCCCATCGACAGCGCCCGTACCAAAAGATCGATATCATTGGCATTTACCTGCTTGCCGCTGGATGATACATAGCTTGCAGGAGGTGCCACAAAAGCAATTTTCGGCGTGTGCGCCCGGGCGGCAGCTTCACTAATATCGCTTATCAGGCCCATTTTTACCGCACCGTAGGCGCGGATGGTTTCAAAGCGTGTCAGTGCGGCGGCATCGCCGTTTATCGCATCTTGCAGCTCGGTGCCGCTGTAACCGATATCGGCGGCGTTCACAAAAATAGTCGGGATGCCGGCGTTAATCAGCGTAGCTTTAAAAGTGCCGATACCGGGCACTTCTAACTCATCTACCCGGTTGCCGGTGGGGAACATGGCACCACCGCCCTCGCCTGCATCGGCGGCCGGGTCTAAAAACTCAATTTGCACTTCTGCCGCAGGGAAAGTAACACCGTCCAGTTCAAAGTCACCGGTTTCCTGCACTTCGCCGTTGGTTATCGGTACATGAGCAATAATGGTTTTGTTGATATTCGCCTGCCAGATGCGCACCGTGCAGATGCCATTTTGTGGGATACACCCTTTGGCCACCAGGCCGTTGCTGATAGCAAATGACCCCACCGCCGCCGTTAAGTTGCCGCAGTTGCCGCTCCAGTCAATAAACGGCTTGTCTATCGCTACCTGGCCAAACAGGTAGTCAACGTCATGCTCAGGCTTGCTGCTTTGGCTTAAAATTACGGTTTTGCTGGTGCTGGAGGTAGCGCCGCCCATACCGTCGGTATGTTTACCATACGGATCGGGGCTGCCAATAACCCGTAGCAGCAGGTTGTCACGCGATGTGCCGGGCACTTGGGCGGCGGCTGGTAAGTCGTCCAGTTTAAAAAATACGCCTTTGCTGGTGCCGCCACGCATATAAGTAGCAGCGATTTTTATTTGTGGAGCTGTCATAGTTTTTGCCCAATGAAGTTTATGTTTATCGCGTGGAGTACGAGCCGAAAATCTCTTTCTACTCACCACAGCAACTCAGTCGTGCCAGCAGCACTCCTTCAAACACTCTGTGATGACATAAAGAGACATCGGCTCTCCCTCATCAAATTCGGAGTATAAATCCCTACTAGATTTCCGCTCTTTCTGGTCGATATCAGCTGAACGTGAAAGCGAAGGTTGGAATCCCCGAAAAGTCGACACAGAGTGTCTGAACGAGCGAGCCAGCAGCGAGAGAGTTGCTGTGGCGAGCTTTTCGGGGAGTTGCAACCGAAGCCCCAAAAGGACTCTGGCTATCCGTTACAGTTAAACCGCGCCCTGCAAAAAATCCTGCGCAAAGCGCTGCAGCACGCCGCCGGCTTCATAAATCGACAACTCTTCGGCTGTATCCAACCGGCATCTTACCGGCACCTCCAGCTTTTCGCCGTTCGTGCGGTGAATAACCAGCGTTAATGTGCTGCGTGGCGTACGCTCACCTGTTACATCGTAGGTTTCAGTGCCATCCAGCTGCAGCGTTTTGCGGTTAGTGCCCGGCATAAACTCCAGCGGCAGTACCCCCATGCCCACCAGGTTAGTACGGTGAATACGCTCAAAGCCTTCCGCTGCTATGGCTTCCACCCCGGCCAGCCGCACACCTTTTGCCGCCCAGTCTCGTGACGAGCCCTGGCCGTAATCGGCACCTGCAATAATAATTAACGGCTGCTTGCGCTGCATATAAGTTTCTATCGCTTCCCACATGCGGGTCACTTTGCCTTCCGGCTCCAGCCGTGCCAGCGAGCCTTGTTTTACCTTGCCATCAACCACAGCCATTTCATTAATCAGCTTGGGGTTGGCAAAAGTAGCGCGCTGCGCGGTTAAGTGATCGCCGCGATGGGTCGCGTAAGAGTTAAAATCTTCCTCCGGCAGGCCCATCTTGTGCAGGTATTCGCCGGCGGCGCTGTCTAGCATAATGGCGTTCGACGGTGATAAATGGTCGGTAGTAATGTTATCCGGCAACAGCGCCAGTGGCCGCATACCGGTTAAGCTGCGCTCGCCGGCCAGTACGCCTTCCCAATAAGGCGGGCGTCGGATATAAGTGCTTTGTGGTCGCCAGTCATAAAGTGGCGATACTTTGTCGCCGTAATCTACTTCTACGGCAAACATTGGCTCGTACACTTTACGGAACTGCTCCGGTTTTACGCTTTTGGCAACTACTGCATCGATTTCTGCATCGTCCGGCCAAATGTCTTTTAAGGTGATAGCATTGCCGGCGGCATCATAGCCTAATACATCTTTTTCGATATCAAAACGGATAGTACCGGCAATAGCATAAGCAACTACCAATGCAGGAGATGCCAAAAACGCTTGCTTGGCATACGGGTGAATACGGCCGTCAAAGTTACGGTTACCGGATAGCACTGCCGTAGCGTATAAGTCGCGTTCTATTACTTCTTTTTGAATAACCGGATCCAGTGCACCACTCATGCCGTTGCAGGTAGTACAGGCAAAGCCGACAATACCAAAACCCAGTTGCTCCAACTCGCTAAGCAAATGGCCTTCTTCTAAGTAAAGTTGTACGGCTTTGGAACCTGGCGCCAGTGAGGTTTTAACCCAGGGCTTACGTGTTAACCCCAACTTATTGGCGTTGCGGGCTAATAAGCCAGCAGCAATAACATTGCGCGGATTAGAGGTATTGGTGCAACTGGTAATAGCGGCAATGATCACCGCGCCGTCGGGCATTTTACCCTCTTCCAATACGTATTTACCGGCAATGCCTTTGGCAGTTAAGTCACTGGTCGACAACCGTGCATGCGGGTTAGATGGCCCGGCCATAGTGCGGCCAACGCCGGATAAATCAAACTTCAGCACCCGCTCGTACTCGGCAGTTATTAAGCTGTCGCTCCACAAACCGGCTTCTTTGGCGTAGGTTTCAACCAGCTTAACCTGCTCTGGCTCGCGGCCGGTTAAGGTTAAATAGTCCAGCGTTTGCTGGTCAATGCTAAACATCGCCGCTGTGGCACCGTATTCCGGCGTCATATTAGAGATAGTGGCCCTGTCGCCCAGGCTTAAGCTGCTGGCGCCTTCGCCATAAAACTCTAAATAGGCCGACACCACTTTTTCTTTGCGTAAAAACTCCGTCAGCGCCAGCACTATGTCGGTAGCCATTATGCCAGGCTGAGCTTTGCCAGTTAGCTCTACGCCGATAATATCCGGCAGGCGCATCCAGCTGGCACGGCCTAACATTACGCTTTCCGCTTCCAGGCCACCTACGCCAATAGCGATAACGCCCAGCGCATCGACATGCGGCGTATGGCTGTCGGTACCCACTAAGGTATCAGGGAAAGCAACGCCGTTTAAGGCGTGTACCACCGGCGACATCCGCTCTAAATTAATCTGGTGCATAATGCCGTTGCCAGGCGGTATAACATCGACATTTTTAAAGGCTTTTTTGGTCCAATTGATAAAGTGAAAACGATCGTCATTGCGTCTGTCTTCTATGGCACGGTTTTTTGCAAAGGCATCTTTTTCAAAGCCGCCATGCTCTACTGCTAAGGAGTGATCCACGATTAACTGGGTGGGCACTACCGGGTTTACTTTGGCCGGGTCGCCGCCTTTTTCGGCGATGGCATCACGCAGACCGGCTAAGTCGACCAGTGCGGTTTGGCCTAAAATATCGTGGCACACTACCCGGGCCGGGAACCACGGAAAGTCTAAATCACGTTTGCGGTAAATCAGCTGCTTTAAGGCATCAGTAAGCATGGCCGGGTCGCAGCGGCGCACTAAGTTTTCGGCATGCACGCGCGAGGTATAAGGCAGTTTGGCATAAGCGCCCGGTTCTATCGCATCGACAGCGGCCCGGGTGTCGAAGTAATCCAGCGCTGTGCCGGGCAGTTTTTTACGGTATTGGCTGTTCATAGTGTTTACCTGTTTGTCTTGGTTATGACCAGACTGTGGTGTAACGCACAAACCGGCTTGACCACACCAACACGCCGTAAACCCATCCCTGGGGGCTCGTCTCAGCCCGTCCGGGGCTTCAACGGTTGGTTTAGATCAAGCCGATTTGGCTTTATCACTTGTTGCTGATGCATTCTGCAATGTGAGGTTGGAACCCCGCTAGCGCAGCCACAGAGTGTCTGAGTCCTGCCGTAGGCATAAGGACGAGTTGCTGTGGCGAGCATGGCGGGTGTTGCAACCGATCACAGTTGCAACTTCACTTACCGTTGCGCTATCGGCTTTACGCTACGCGGCTCTACACCAACATAATCAGCACTTGGCCGGATAATACGGTTATCTGCGCGCTGCTCCATCACATGCGCGGCCCAGCCGGTTAAACGGCTGCAAACAAAAATTGGTGTAAACAGCTTAGTCGGAATACCCATATAGTTGTAGGCCGAGGCATGGAAGAAGTCGGCATTACAAAACAGCTTTTTCTCACGCCACATTACAGCTTCACAACGCTCAGACACATCATATAAGCGCGTATCGCCATTGGCCTTGGCTAACTTTTCTGACCAGGCTTTAATTACTGCATTACGAGGATCGGAATCGGAGTACACCGCATGGCCAAAGCCCATAATTTTTTCTTTGCGCTCCAGCATGCCCAGCAGTTTTTGCTCGGCATCATCCGGGTTGGCCATTTTTTCAATCAGCTCCATCGCCGCTTCGTTAGCACCACCGTGCAACGGGCCGCGCAGTGAACCTATAGCGCCGGTAACACAGGAATGCATGTCGCTTAAGGTTGAAGCACAAACGCGGGCGGTAAAGGTAGACGCATTAAACTCATGCTCGGCGTATAAAATCAGCGAGGCTTGCATCACTTCAACATGCAGCGCGCTTGGTTTTTTGCCGTGTAAGGTCCACAAGAATTGCTCTGCAACAGAATCGGCGTCGGTTTCTACCTCAACGCGCTTACCATGGTGGCTGTAGTTGTACCAGTAGTTCACCAGGCCTGGGAAAATCGCTAACATCCGATCGCTGGCATCTTGTTGTTGGGCAAAACTGGCTTCAGTTTCCAGGTTACCCAGCATAGAGCAACCGGTACGCATGACATCCATCGGGTGGGCGCTGGCCGGAATACGCTCCAGCACATCTTTTAATGCCTGTGGCAGTGCCCGCAGGCTTTTCAGTTTGGCTTTGTAGGCATTGAGCTCTGCTACTGTTGGCAACTCACCTTTTAAAATTAAGTGCGCTACTTCTTCAAAGCTGCAGCTGGCGGCTAAATCTTTTACATCATAACCACGGTAGGTTAAGCCAGAGCCGCTTTTACCGACAGTCGACAGTGCCGTTTTACCGGCCACCTGACCGCGCAGACCCGCGCCTGAAAGTACTTTACCTGTTGACATGGTGTTCTCCCCGTTGTCTTTAAATTAAAAACTCAAAATTCAAAACTAACAATTAAGATTTCTTGCTGCTAAACAGCTGATCCAGTTTTTGCTCAAAGCTATGGTAGTTTAAAAAGTCGTACAGCTCGGCGCGGGTTTGCATGCTGTCGACCACGGCCTTTTGATCGCCATTGACTAATATAGACTGGTACACATTCAACGCAGCCTTGTTCATCGCCCGAAACGCACTGAGCGGATACAGCACCATCGCTACCCCTACAGCATCCAGCTCGGCTTTATTGAACAGCGGCGTTTGACCAAATTCAGTAATATTGGCCAGTACCGGCACTTTTAATGCTTTGGTAAAAGCCTGATATTGTTCCAGTGTGTACACCGCTTCAGCAAAAATGGCATCGGCCCCGGCGGCTTCACAGGCCAGGGCGCGCTCAATGGCCGCGTCCAGCCCCTGCTGAGCCAACGCATCGGTACGCGCCATAATAAAAAAGCTCTCATCGCTGCGCGCATCCACACTGGCTTTTACGCGGTCGACCATTTCATCTAAAGATACAATCTCTTTATTTGGCCGGTGGCCACAGCGCTTTTGCGCCACCTGATCTTCAATATGAAAACCGGCTGCACCGGCGCGGGTCATCTCTTTTACCGTGCGGGCAATATTAAAAGCCCCGCCCCAACCGGTATCGGCATCAACCAATAATGGCAAGCTGGTAGCGGCAGTAATGCGGCGGATATCTTCACAAACATCGTTTAATGACGTCATACCCAAATCCGGCAAGCCAAAAGAGGCATTCGCCACACCCGCGCCAGACAGGTATAGCGCCTGATGGCCGGTGCGCTCTGCCATCATTGCCGTATAAGCATTAATAGTACCGACGATTTGCAGCGGTTGGTTCGCCTTAATCGCGGCGCGGAATTTTTGTCCGGCAGTAACTGTGCTCATGTTAAGTCCCCGTTTGTTCCAGTTGTTTTTCAATATTGCGCCGGGATGCTGCTATATGGCGGCGCATCAATAAATCGGCCAGTTCACCATCGCGGTTGGCAATGGCATTAAGAATAGCTTTATGTTCGTCAAATGCCCGTGATACCCGAGGCCCGTTCATGCCCAATTGCACGCGGTACATCCGTACCAGATAGTACAGCTCGTCGCAGAGAATATTAATCAAATAAGCATTTTTACTGCCCAGGATGACACGGTAATGAAAGTCCAGATCGCCGGCTTCCTGATAATAGCTTTCGCCTTCGCGTACCCGCTGGGTGTTCAGATGTTGATCAAGCAAAGCGCGCAGCTCAGCTATTTCGCTGTCGGCCATATGTTCAGCTGCCAGCCGGCAGGCTAAGCCTTCTAAGGTTTCGCGCAGTTGATACAAAGACAACAGCCCTTGTGTCGACAATTTCACTACTCGGGCACCGGCATTAGGGATACGTTCTATTAAGTGGCAGCGCTCTAACCGTGCTAAAGCCTCACGCAGCGGCGCGCGGCTCAAATCAAAGCGTTTTGCCAGCTCCGGCTCACTGATTTTACTGCCTGGCGCTATCTCGCCTTCAACAATAGCACGCTGAATTTCCAGCAAAACCCGATCGGCGGCAGTAATAGGAGAACGTAAGGATGGATGCTGCATAAAGCTTAATTGTCGACATAAAAATAAATTAAGACTGTTTTAACGGCTTTAAACCGCTAAGTCAAGCCTGAAGACAACCACATTGTCGACAATCAGTCGAAATTTTGTCTTTATCAGTTTACAGAATGTAAGATAACCGGTCACCTGGCTTTGAAATACAGCTGAAAATAATTTTTTAGACTTTTTACTTATAAAGTAACCAATGTTAATACAATGATGTACTAAAAATAGTCGCGACTAATATTGCACCGAAATCAGGGGCAACACAGTCATCTTGCCTGTTTCACTGCATAAGCTGGGGATAACTTTCGTATAAGCTGGGCATAAATGCATAAAAAAGGATAGCTATCAGTACCTTTGTTTCAAATGTACTAACAAGCAAAAATTTGTGTATTAACTAAACTGGAACTTACCTTGTGAACATTAGCAGTTGTAACGATAGCGCACGGCTCATTCCCTATGAGCCATTCCCCTAAGCCCGGAACAATGCGGATTGGTTCCGGGCTTCTTTTATCAGACTGTTGAAATTAAGCGACTTTTTTTACCAATTTGAACAGGTTATAAAAGTTCTCTGTAGTGACCTGTGCCAGTTGCTCCAGGCTAACGTCCTTCAAATGCGCAATAGCTTCGGCTACGGCAGTAACATAAGCAGGTTGGTTGGTTTTACCGCGAAACGGCACTGGCGCCAGATAAGGCGAGTCGGTTTCTATTAATAACCGGTCCAGTGGTAGCTTTTTTACCACATCGCGTAGTTCATCAGCATTGCGAAAGGTCATAATGCCGGAAATAGAGATATAAAATCCCATGTCCAACGCGGCTTTGGCCATTTCCCAGTTTTCAGTGAAACAATGCAATACACCACCGGCCTGCTCTGCATTATGGCTGCGCATTAAGGCTAAGGTATCTTGGCGCGCGTCACGTGTGTGAATGATAAGCGGCTTATTTACCTTGTTCGCCACCTGTATATGGCTTACAAAAGCCGCTTGCTGGCTTAGTTTAGAGTCTGGTGAATAAAAATAATCCAGCCCGGTTTCGCCTACTGCAACCACGTGTTCCAGGTTACATTTTTGCAGTAATAATGCGGCATCAACCTGATCATGCTGGTGTAAAGGGTGCTCACCACAGGATACCGACACCATTGGATACTCAGCTACCAGCGCTGACATTTGCTCAAATTCGGCCAGACTGACGCAAACGCATAACATATGCTGCACCTGTTTAGCCTGAGCGGCAGTAATCACCTGATCTAAGTTAAGACCCAGTTTTTCCAGCTCTAGCCGGTCTAAATGACAATGAGAATCTACAAACACAACGCTGATTACCTGTTAAATAGTATAAGTGGCTTCAGCAGAGTTTTGCAGGCCACCTAATAGTTTTTCAATCCGGGTGCCCAATTGCGCTTTATCATCGATAAAGCCAACACCAATACCTGCCGGGCTGGAGCTTTGCGAGCCATGCGGCGTTATCCAGGCAACCTTACCAGACACGACAATGGTTTCCAGCGCATCAGGCAGGGTAACATTTAACGCCAGTGACTGGCCCATTTTGTACTGGCGGGAAGTGCGCACAAAAAGCCCGCCGTTTTTCAGAAATGGCATATAACTGCGGTACAGCTCTTTAACATCGGTGAATCCTAACGACAGCTCTTCCATATGTCCTCCGGCTAGCCGTGCAACCGTTTTAATTCAGCAAGAAATGCACTTAGCGCAAGTGCTTTATTCTGCCCTAAAATTTGCATTTCGTCACGACACCAACGGCTGTACAGCTGATGAATGGCTAATAACCGGTGCGGCTCCTGCCCTGCCATAGCCGGTAGCAGCTGCCGGGTTAAAAACCAGCCCAATAACTGACGTAATTCGCTGACGCTATCGAGCTGTTTAACTATATCCTGCAGTGTCAGTTTATCTGTCAGAAACTGGCTCAGGCTATGCAACGTGAGTTGTAGCTGATCTGCTTCGCCGGATTCAAGCATACTCAGCGCTTTTAACGGCCCACCGGCACAATATGTCAGTAAAAATTCGGGCACGGCTCTGTTACTGTGCTGGGCAAGCCATTGTTGTGTATCGGCGCCAAATTCGGCAGCTAATGTCCAGTGCTGGCAGCGGCTTAGCAAGGTTGCCGCTAAGGTATTGCTGGCCCGGCTTTGTAATAACAAAAAACTGTTTTGCGGCGGCTCTTCCAGTGTTTTTAGCAGCGCATTAGCCGCTGCCTCAGTTAATTTCTCTGCATCGGCCAACAGTACAACTTTATTCAGTTGCTGCTGCGCCCGGCCATACATAAACTGGCTGAGCTGGCGCACGCTGTCTATACCAATACTACTGCCTGAACTGTCAATAATCAGCAGATCTGAATGGCTGCCTGCCAGACGCAGTAAGCAACTTTTACACTGGCCACAGGGTTTTGACTGCTCTGTACACAACAATGATGCCGCCAGCCAATTTGCCAGTACACTTTTACCAATACCTGCCGGGCCCGATATTAACAAGCCGTGTGCCAGCTGATTATTCTGCAATAAGGTGGTTAACTGTTGCTGATAAGGTATAAGCCAGGGCTGCATTTACTGCCCCAAAGCGTTATCAAGCGCAGTGGTAAGTTGCTGCTGCACGCTGGCTACTGGCTGGCTGGCGTCAATGACAACAATATTAGCTTCACTGGCAGCAATTTGCAGGTACTTCTGCCGGGTGCGCTGGAAAAACGCCAATTGTTCCTGCTCTATACGATCCAGCTCGCCGCGCTGGCGGGCACGCTCCAACCCGATGGCCGGATCAATATCCAGATACAGGGTTAAATCCGGTCGTAAATCGCCCAGTACCGCCTGGCGTAACTGATTAATAAATTGCTCATCTAACTGACGGCCACCGCCCTGATAAGCGCGCGATGACATATCATGCCGATCAGCTAATACCCACTTTCCCTGCGCTAAAGCCGGCTTAATAACGTTAGAGACCAATTGCATCCGCGCGGCATACATTAGCAGAAGCTCAGTTTGTGGTGCCACGGTTTCTGTAGTTTGCACCTGTTTTACCAGGCTGCGTAAACTTTCAGCCAACGGTGTACCGCCCGGCTCACGGGTGCAGATCACTTCTTTGCCCAATTGCTGCAAATAACGTTGGATATGGCTGATCGCGGTACTTTTACCAGCACCTTCCAGGCCTTCTACCACAATAAATTTAGCTGTTGCCGTCATGGCGTCGATCCCAGAATATATTTTTGAACGGCGGCATTATGCTGCTCTAGGGTTGATGAAAATTGATGTGTACCATCGCCTTTGCTGACAAAGTAATACAGCTCTGTTTCAGCAGGCTGTGCTGCTGCCAACATAGCAGCGCGGCTCACCAGGCTGATTGGCCCGGGAGGCAGGCCATGATGACGGTAAGTATTATACGGATGCGGATTATTTAAATCTGCCCGGGTGATATTGCCATTAAAATCTTCCAGCCCGTAAATAACGGTAGGATCGGTTTGCAAACGCATATTTTTGCGTAACCTGTTAACAAACACCGACGCGACCAGGGTTTTCTCCGGTGGATAGCTGCTCTCTTTCTCAATAATAGAAGCCAGGATCAGCAGTTGATATGGGTTTTGTAATGGTAAGTCAGGGTGGCGCTGCTGCCAGGCTTTGTCCAGTTCGGCCAGCAAAGAGCGCTGCGCGCGTTTAACTAATGCACTGGCCTTACTGTTTGCGGTGTAATAGTAAGTATCCGGGTACAATAACGCTTCACTGCTCTGCGGTTGCTCGCCCCACTCTTGTGGCCATACCATCGTCTGCGTTACCTGCTCTGCTGTTGTAACATCCTGCAGTAAATACTCGGCTTTATTTATCCGGTCCAGGCTTTGTTGCAGGGTTTCACCTTCAATCAGCGTTATGGCAAATTGCGCTTCTTTGCCACTGCGAAACAACGCCAGCACCTGTAGTAATAAAGTCTGCTCTGCAGATACGCGGTACACACCTTGCTGCACGCCGGCCTCTTCAGGATGTAATTTCAGGTAAAGCCGCAGCATCAGGCATTGGCTATCACTTAGCAGCGCCTGTTGCTGCCATTGCCGGCATAGTCTGGCGGCTGAGCTGCCGGGGGCCACAGTGTGAATACCGTCAGGTAAGTTAAGCGAAATTTGCTGCACATAACGTACACCAAAGTAATAACCCAGCCCCAGCAATGCACCCAACAGCAGAATAATTTTTAGTGTTTTTAACATAGTACCTGCTTTGAAAACTGTTGTACCTTACTGACAGATAAAGCTCTGCCTTCTATACTGCGTACCGGCACTATACCCATTAAAGCATTACAAATGAAAATAGCGTCAACCGACGCAAGTTCAGTAATACTCCAGTTAATCAGGGCGATATCTGCCTGCTGCAAAATATGCTGGCGCATCACGCCTGCCACTCCGGCACGCCGCAGCTCTGGTGTATGCCAGACGCCGTTGCGATGTAAAAACACATTGGCGGCACTGACTTCAGTAATAAAACCCTGCTGATCCAGCACCAGGACATCATCCACATCCATGCTTGCCAGCTCTTGCTTTAGCAACACCTGTTCCAGCCGGTTATTATGCTTAAGCCCGGCCAACAGCGGCTGTACTGCCAGCTTTAATGTCGCCATGCCTAAACTGATGCCTTGCTGTTGTGCAAGGCGGTAATCCGGCATGGCGCTAACAGAAATATAAATGCCTGGTGCTGCGACCTCTGCTGTAGCATAACCGCGGCCACCTTCACCACGCGAAATCAATATCTTAATGACCTGCTCTGGTGCTGTTATTGCGGCTTGCGCTTGTTGCTGTACACTTTGCCAGTCAATTGCGCCAAACCCCAACTGTGCTGCAGAACGCTGCAAGCGCTGCAAATGCAAAGGCCACAGCTGTATACTGCCACCGCGTACCTGCATAGTAGTAAAAATACCATCGCCATAATTAAAACTGCGATCTCTGGCACTGATAAGGGTTTGCATGGCCGCTACCGGAAAAGTCAAACTAGCGGCAGTATGCCTTAAAATGCAGATAAAACAAAGGCTGCACTATGGCAGCCTTCATCATTAACACGGCAGATTATGTGTGTTAAAACAGCAGATTATACACGTTTAAACAGTATAGAGCCGTTAGTTCCACCAAAACCGAACGAATTACACAAGGCATATTCCATTGATACCTGGCGTGCTTCGTGAGGCACATAATCCAGATCACAACCATCATCCGGGTTATCCAGATTAATGGTCGGTGTAACCAGTTGATCCTGCAGCGACAGCACGGTAATAATAGATTCTACCGAACCAGCAGCACCCAATAGATGGCCAATCATCGACTTGGATGAGCTAACCATCAGTTTATCCAGATTATTAGTAAATACCGATTTAATTGCTCTGGTTTCAGCAATATCACCGGCTGGTGTTGAGGTACCATGCGCATTAATGTAGGCAACCTGCTCTGAGCTTACCTGTGCATCTTTTAGCGCATTTTTCATCGCTAAGGCTGCACCGGCACCGTTCTCTGGTGGCGAAGTCATATGGTAAGCGTCACCGCTCATACCAAAACCTACCAGCTCAGCATAGATTTTAGCGCCACGCGCCTTGGCGTGTTCATATTCTTCCAACACCATAACACCGGCACCATCACCCAGCACAAAACCATCACGGCCTTTGTCCCAGGGGCGGCTGGCTTGCTCTGGTGCCTCATTACGGGTAGATAATGCCCTTGCAGCACCAAAACCACCCATGCCCAAAGGCGTAGAGGCTTTTTCAGCACCACCGGCTATCATTACATCCGCATCACCGTACACTATCATCCGTGCCGCATGGCCAATGTTGTGTACACCTGTAGTACAGGCAGTAACAATACTGATATTCGGCCCTTGCAACCCAAGTAAAATGGATAGCTGACCAGCAATCATATTAATAATGGTAGATGGCACAAAAAACGGCGATAACCGTTTAGGGCCACTATTAATCAGTTTAGTGTGGTTTTCTTCAATTAAACCCAAACCACCAATACCTGAGCCAATTGCCGCCCCAATACGCGGCGCATTGTGCTCAGTAATTTCGATGCCGGAGTCACGAAATGCCTGAATACCGGCAGCCACACCATACTGAATAAACAGATCCATTTTTTTCGCATCTTTAGCTGAAAAAAACGGTTCTACATCAAAGTTTTTTACCAAACCAGCAAATTTGGTGGTGTAAGCACTGGTGTCGAAATGCTCGATCAGCGATATGCCACTTTTACCTTGCTGTAAGCCTTGCCAGCTTGAGGCAACATCATTACCCAGCGGCGTAAGCATGCCTAAACCGGTAACAACCACACGACGTTTTGCCACAAAACCCTCCGCCATGGAAATTTTCATCGATCTTAAAACGAAAACGGGTAGCTTAGCTACCCGTTCTGTAAGCTGATAACTTACTCAGCGTGTGCTTTGATGTAATCAATAGCAGACTGAACAGTCGTGATTTTCTCAGCTTCTTCGTCTGGAATCTCAGTATCGAACTCTTCTTCCAGCGCCATAACCAGCTCAACAGTATCCAGTGAGTCTGCGCCCAGATCGTCAACAAAAGAAGCTTCGTGTTTCACTTCGTCTTCTTTAACGCCCAGCTGTTCAATAATGATTTTCTTAACGCGTTCTTCGATGTTGCTCATCTTTTCTTCCTTTTTCTCATATAAATCGCAACAGTTCGTGCAATTTTGTGTGGCGCTAGTTTATGCGTAAGCTTATTGGGTTGCAAGTGATGCGACTAGCATTTTACGCTGGTCAAACCTGCTTTTAAACCCCGGCTTACACCATATACATACCGCCGTTAACGTGAATTGTTTCACCGGTAATGTAGGCAGCCTGATTTGATGCCAAAAATGCTACGGTGGCAGCAATTTCGTCCGGCTGGCCTAAACGATTAGCCGGTACCTGAGCAAAAATAGCTTGTTTTTGTTCATCCGACAGCTCTTTGGTCATATCAGTATCAATAAAACCCGGCGCAATAGCATTAACAGTAATACCGCGTGATGCTACTTCGCGTGCCAGTGATTTAGTAAAACCTAACACACCGGCTTTCGCTGCTGCATAATTTGTCTGGCCTGCGTTACCCATAGAGCCCACTACCGACCCTATGCTGATAATACGACCAAAGCGTTTTTTCATCATAGTGCGCATAACGGCTTTACTTAAGCGGTACACCGATGTCAGGTTGGTTTGCATAATGTCAAACCACTCTTCATCTTTCATGCGCATCAGCAAGTTATCGCGTGTAATGCCGGCATTATTAACCAGAATATCAATATCTCCAAACTGGTTTTTAATTTGTTCTAAACATTGTTCAATTGATGTGGTGTCGGCCACATTTAACACCAGTCCGCAGCCTTTGTCACCTAAATAACCACTGATATCTGCAGCACCTTTTTCAGAGGTAGCTGTGCCGACAACTTTGGCACCCAATGCCGCTAATTGCTCGGCAATAGCGCGGCCAATACCACGGCTGGCGCCGGTAACCAATGCCACTTTACCTTCCAGTGAAATAAAACTTGTCATGCTCAATCCTTATTCTGCAGCCAGCGCGGCCTGTAGTGAGGCGATATCGCCAACCGAAGCTACAGCCAAATTCTTGTCAATACGTTTAATCAGGCCGCTTAATACTTTACCTGCACCCAGTTCCAACACATCAGTAACACCTTGCGCAGCAAGCCATTCGATGGTTTCGGTCCAGCGCACCGGGCTGTGTAACTGCCGTACCAAAGCGTCTTTTACTGCGGTGGCGTTGGCAGCAATAGCAACATCGACATTATTCACCACCGGTATGACAGCATCGTTAAAATTAAGTGCCGTTAAATCTGTGGCTAATTTTTCTGCTGCCGGGCGCATTAAAGCGCAGTGAGATGGCACGCTTACCGGTAAAGGTAACGCGCGCTTGGCACCGGCTGCTTTACACAGCTCACCTGCCCGCTCAACGGCAGCTTTATGGCCTGCAATAACCACCTGGCCGGGAGAATTATAATTAACCGGTGACACGACTTCGCCTTGTGCCGCTTGCTCGCACGCGGTGGCAATAGCGGCATCGTCCAAACCGATAATGGCTGACATAGCGCCAACACCGGCCGGCACCGCCAGCTGCATATAATTACCGCGTTTTTCTACCAGCTTTACCGCATCGGCCAAAGATAGTACACCAGCACAGACCAGGGCGGAGTATTCACCCAGAGAGTGACCGGCAAAATAAGCAGGTTGCGCACCACCTTGCTGCTGCCATAAACGCCATACCGCAACCGAGGCGGTTAACAAGGCTGGTTGAGTACGGTGTGTTTCGTTCAGATCGGCTTCCGGGCCATTGGCTACCAACGCCCATAAGTCATAACCCAGTGCCGCAGATGCTTCAGCAAAGGTGTTTTTTACCACATCATATTGCTGATGCAATTCGCTCAGCATACCAACACTTTGCGAGCCCTGCCCCGGAAATACGATTGCAAGTTTTGTTGTCATGTTCAGTCCTGCAAAAAATAATTATACTGCTGTAGTTTAGTAACGCACCAGCGCCGAAGCCCAGGCGAAACCGCCACCAAAAGCTTCCAGTAATAAGGTTTGCCCCCGCTGAATACGACCGTCACGGATGGCTTCATCCAATGCGGTCGGTACAGTAGCTGCTGAGGTATTGCCGTAACGATCAAGGTTAATAACAACCTGCTCCATCGACATATCAAGTTTACGCGCTACGGCCGAAATAATACGCAGGTTAGCCTGATGCGGCACCAGCCAGTCAATCTGCGATTTATCCAGATTATTTGCAGCCAGTGTTTGTTCTACGACTTCAGAGAGTTTGGTCACCGCAACTTTAAATACGTCGTTGCCTTTCATTGAACCCCAGGACTGGTGCACCGATTGCTCATCACCGCGAATAGGGTTATCGACATACAGCAGTTCTGAATATTTGCCATCAGCATGAATATGGGTAGATAAAATACCCGGTTGCTCTGACGCTTCCAGTATCACCGCACCAGCGGCATCACCGAACAGGATCA
Source organism: Rheinheimera sp. EpRS3 (assembly GCF_001513785.1). Classification (GTDB taxonomy): domain Bacteria; phylum Pseudomonadota; class Gammaproteobacteria; order Enterobacterales; family Alteromonadaceae; genus Alishewanella. The sequence continues at coordinate 94,416 of NZ_LNQS01000007.1, read as the reverse complement.
CCATGCTTCTGTCTTCCGGTGATATTAAACGCGATAAACAATCTGAGCCAATCACCAGAATGCGTTTGGCAATACCGCTTTTAATGTACTGATCTGCTACGCTCAGGCCATAGCAGAAGCCAGCACAGGCGGCGGCGATATCAAAGGCAGGAATAGCAGGAATTTCCAGCTCGCGCTGAATTTCACAAGCAGAACTGGGTAAGGCGCGTGATGCGCTAGTGGTAGCACAGATGATCATATCTATGCTGTTTTTATCAATATCGGCCGCTTCGATGGCTTTTAATGCCGCCTGGGCGCCCATCGTTGCCACGGTTTCGTTGTCACCGATAATACGGCGCTCTCTGATCCCGGTGCGTTCAATAATCCATTCGTCGGTAGTTTCTACCATTGATTCCAGATCAGCGTTACTGCGAACCTGCGACGGGAAATAGCTCCCGGTACCTATAATGCGTGAATACATGAGGACCTACGCTTTATCAATTAATACGTGTTCCAACCGGTCTTTAATTTTTGCGGGCACCTGGCGTTCAACCTCACGCACCGCTTGCCGGATGGCACTGAGAAATGCATCTTTAGTCGCATTTCCATGACTTTTCACTACAATTCCGCGCAATCCTATCAGACTTGCACCATTATAGTGGTCGGGGTTCACGCCCTGATAAAGGTTTTTTATAAAAGGTTTGATTAACCAGCCGAATAATTGCGCAGTTACCCTGTCTTTAATGCTGGACTCGAAGCGGCGCAAAATAAGTTTAGCTACGCCTTCACAGGTTTTAAGCGCGACATTACCGACAAAACCGTCACAGACAATAACATCCGCTTTGCCGGTAAAAATATCATTACCTTCGATATAGCCGATGTAATTAATATCGTTACAGTCAGACAACAGCATAGACGCGCGCTTTATCTGATCTGAACCTTTAATTTCTTCTTCGCCCATATTCAGTAACGCAACTTTAGGCTGGCTGATACCGATCACTTCTTCAGCCATCACCGCGCCCATTACGGCAAACTGAAATAAGGTATCGGCATCACAGTTTACTGTAGCGCCTAAATCCAGCATATAAATAGGGTGCCCCTCAACTGCAGGCAATGCACTGATCAATGCCGGGCGGTCTACACCGTTGAGCATTTTCAGCACAAAATGCGCCATAGCAATTAATGCGCCGGTATTACCGGCACTGACACAGGCCTGAACCTCACCTTTATCAACCAAATCAAGCGCCACCCGCATAGACGAGTCGCGTTTTGAGCGTAGCGCAACGGAAGGCTTATCAGCCATGGAAACGATTTGAGTACTGTGACGGATATGAAGCTGAGGATGAGGAAATACACCGTGCAACTTTAGTTGCTCAGTGAGCATGGCTTCATCACCACATAAAACGAGATTTAGTTCCGGGAACTCACAAATCGCTGCCAGCGCGGCAGGAATGGTAGAATGGGGGCCGTGATCGCCCCCCATCATGTCTAATGCAAGTGTCAGCTTAGTTGGCTGCACCAGGTGCACCCAGACTTATTTTACTTTACGGCCTTTGTAGTAACCATCGGCAGTAATGTGGTGACGACGATGCGTTTCACCGGTAGTAGAATCAACTGACAGCGTTGGGCCAGTTAATGCATCGTGTGAGCGACGCATATCGCGACGTGCACGTGATTTTTTGTTTTGCTGAACAGCCATGGTATTTCTCCTAAACTCACTTTTTCTTTAATTCTGCCAGTACAGCAAAAGGATTGGGTTTTTCCGGTTCCGGACCTATATCGCCAAAGCTCATCGATGCCGCACTAACGGCGCAAACCGCTTCGTCGTGCATCGGGAACAGTGGCAGAGCCAGAATCAACTCATCTTCCACTAACTGTCGTAAATTTATTTCGCCGTGTTCGTCTTTCTCGATCACGTCGTAACGCTCAGGAATTAACTCCAAAGCACTGTCATCACCCGGCTTAACCGGAGTGTATGCAAAATTGCAGTCCAGCGACACCATCATGGCTTCACCACAACGTTCGCAGGTTACACTCACTTCGCAAGAAGCGCCACCCTGTATTACAGTCAGGCCTTGCTGGTCAGTACCGCATTCAACTCGTACCGTTACCTCGCCCTGCGGATTAAGCAAGCTTTGTGTTAACCGGGTTAAATTTACTAGTGGCACGAAGCCTTCGTAATCAGAGCGCTTTTGCGCTGCTTTAACCGGATCTATAGTAACGGGTATTTTTACTTTTTGCATAAGGCGCGCATCATATAGAAGCGCCCCATTGCTGTCAAAGGGATCTGGCAGATATTTATGGTTTTTCTCGCGCATTTTTATCATTCTGATTATAGTGCCGCACATTCTGCATAAAAAGGCTATTTATCAATGACTGAGCCCACTTTGCCAGCGCTGTATCTGGCTTCTACCTCAACCTATCGCCGCCAGTTGTTGGCGAAGTTAACGCCACAGTTTCACACCGCTAAACCGGACGTTGACGAAACGCCGTTAGCAAACGAGAGTGCAGAACAATTGGTGCGTCGTTTAGCCGTTGCCAAGGCACAGGCTGTAGCCGCAGGTTTAAGCACAGGTTTGGTTATTGGCTCTGATCAGGTGGCGGTTTTTAATCATGATATTATCGGCAAACCCCACACCGCAGCAAACGCGCGTACACAATTACGCCGTTTTAGCGGCAACTGCGTCACTTTTCTTACCGGGCTGGCACTGGTTAATGCACAAACCGGCAATGTACAGATTATTGTTGAACCGTTTAACGTTAGCTTTCGCACTTTAACCGATGCAGAAATTATCGCTTATATCGACAAAGAGCAGCCACTGGACTGTGCCGGCAGCTTTAAAAGCGAAGGCCTGGGCATTAGCCTGTTTAGCAAACTCAGCGGTGATGACCCCAATAGCCTGATTGGCCTGCCGCTAATCCGGCTAAACCGGATGCTGTTAAATGAAGGCGTTAATGTGCTGCTTAGCTGACAAGTTCGGTGTAAAGGTGAGTTCGGTTTGCCCACAGCAACACGCCGTGAACCCATCCATGGGGGCTCGATTATAAACTTCATCCTTGAAGTTTATCCTACGGACCAGCAGAGCTGTTCAAATCCGCTCCCTGCGGATTTGTCAGCATCCTGGCCTGCAACGGTTGCCTTAGAGCAAGCCGAACTCACCCGGCATTATCTGGTTTTACAATACATGCAGTAGTTCCGGTATCGTATCGATAATGGCTTTGGGCGCAAACTGGCTTAGTACATCGCGGCCATGCACGCCATGGGTTACACCAATTCGCGGCATTGCTATCGCCTGAGCCATTTTCATATCATGGCTGGTATCACCCACCATGATAGCATGCTCAGCTTTTATATTCAGTTCCAGCAAAATTTGCTGCAGCATATCCGGATGCGGCTTCGATTGAGCTTCATCAGCACAGCGGCTGGTATCAAAATATTTTGCCAACCCGGTTTCATCGAACATACGCTGTAAGCCTTTACGCGCTTTACCGGTAGCCACGGCTAACAGCACATTTTGTGCCTTTAACTGTTGCAACACCTGTTCTACACCATCAAACAACGGCGTTGGTGTAGTGTCGTGAATCACATAATGGTCACGGTAATGCGTAAATAACTGCAGACGTTTATCAGCCGTTACGCCGGGAAATAACACATCTAAGGCCGGGTCCAGGCTTAGACCGATAATTTGTTTAACGGCAAAATCACTGGGTACTACTAAATCTGAATGCCTTGCAGCAGCCTGCATTGACGACACGATACGGCCGATAGAATCCATTACGGTGCCATCCCAATCGAACACCACCAGAGATACTTTGTCTGTTACAGCATTTTGCATTGAATTATTTTCTCGTCAGTTTTGCCAGCGCCTGTTCCAGGCTGGGGTCCAGCGGCGCTTCTACCCGCATGGTTGTTTCGGTCATCGGATGGATAAAACTCAGGGTTTTAGCATGTAAAAACAAGCGGTTTAAGCCAACCTGTTGCATCTGTGAGGTAAAGGTGTTGTCACCGTATTTATCATCACAAGCGATCGGGTGGCCTTTACAAGCGGTATGCACGCGAATTTGGTGCGTACGGCCGGTTACCGGAAAAGCTTCTACCAAAGTGCCCTGCTGATAACGTTGTAAAATACGAAACCGCGTTTCTGAAGGTTTACCTTCAGCTTCATCTACCCGCACTACCCGTTCACCAGATTGCAGCGTATTCTTTTTCAGTGGCTCGGTAACTTTACGAACCTTGTTGTCCCAGTCGCCAGCGACCAGTGCCCAGTATTTTTTTTCTACGGTTTTATTGCGCAGCTGTTCGTGCAGATGGGTCAGCACCGAGCGCTTTTTTGCAATCAGCAAACAACCTGAAGTATCGCGGTCAAGCCGGTGTACCAGCTCCAGATGTTTCGCCAGTGGTCGCAGTGCCCGCAGTGCTTCAATCACACCAAACTGCAACCCACTGCCACCATGCACCGCCATGCCAGATGGTTTATTAAGTACAATCAGGTCGTTGTCTTCAAATAAAATATGCTGTTCGAGGTTTTTCACCATCGACAATTTTACCGACACCGGTTCGCCTTCAGCGGCAACGGTTAATGGTGGTATACGCACCACATCATCCTGCTGCAGTTTATATTCAGGTTTGATGCGTTTTTTGTTCACTCGCACCTCTCCTTTTCGCAAAACCCGATAAATAACACTTTTTGGTACGCCTTTTAGCCGTGCCAGTAAAAAATTGTCTATGCGCTGACCAATAAAATCAGGTTCTATTTCAATTAATTGCACAGGTAACTTGATTTCATCGCTCATGGGTTTTGAATACTCTGCTAATATTAGATTTCAGTTGCTATCGGCTGCGCATTAGTGGGATAATCCCCCCGCTAATTCTGCCAAAAACTGGCAATTAGGGCGCTCAAAGTGACGTAAGAGAATTTGTGCGGCAGCGCTTGGGGGAGTGATCATACCGAAATCGTGGTGAAAACCAACGTTTTTTATACCCCCGGCGTAAACCAAACGCCATTTGCCTGAGATAATGTTGCGTAATCTGTTATCAATAGCGGCAAAACATGAGTTCCGGTCAACCAGAGCATAAAAGATATTGCTATAACGCAGCGCCACAAGGCGGTGTGTTTCAGATCCAAAAACGAAAACAGCATAAACTGCGAAGCCATCACAAAAGCCCACGCAGTGACAATTTGGTTTCTTCAGACATTCCAGTCGTGAGACTGCACCCATTAGTGTTTGATAACGTCTGAACACGCAGGTGCCCGTTGGGCTGCGTTGTGGCTGCAAAATGCGAGTCACTAACGATGAAAAGAATGTTAATTAACGCCACGCAGGAAGAAGAAATCCGCGTTGCGCTGGTCGATGGCCAGAAACTGTACGACCTGGATATTGAAAGCCCGGGCCATGAACAAAAGAAAGCTAATATTTACAAAGGCAAAATCACCCGGGTCGAACCCAGCTTAGAAGCTGCTTTTGTTGACTACGGTGCTGATCGCCACGGCTTTTTACCTCTGAAAGAAATTTCCCGCGAATACTTCCCTTCTGGTTACAGCTTTGATGGTCGCCCCAATATTAAAGAAGTGGTTAAAGAAGGCCAGGAAGTAATTATCCAGATTGATAAAGAAGAACGTGGCCAAAAAGGCGCTGCGTTAACTACCTTTATCAGCCTTGCCGGCTCTTACTTAGTTTTAATGCCGAATAACCCGCGCGCGGGTGGTATTTCACGCCGTATAGAAGGCGACGAACGTCAGGAACTAAAAGACTCTTTAGGCCAGTTAGAAATGCCGGACGGCATGGGCTTAATTGTACGCACTGCTGGCGTAGGTAAATCCTATGAAGAGCTGGACTACGATTTAAAAGCGCTGTTAAAACACTGGTCTGCTATTACCGAAGAAGCGCAAAAGCGCGCTTCGCCGTTTTTAATCCATCAGGAAAGTAACGTAGTGTTTCGCGCCATCCGCGATTACCTGCGTCGCGATGTTGGCGAAATCCTGATCGATAATCCGCGTATTTTTGAAGAAGCCAAAGTGTATATTCAGCAGTTCAGGCCAGACTTTGCCCACCGCGTTAAGCTGTATCAGGGCGAAGTACCACTGTTTATGCACTTTCAGATTGAAACCCAGATTGAATCAGCGTTTCGCCGCGAAGTACGCCTGCCATCAGGCGGCTCTATCGTAATCGACAGCACTGAAGCCTTAACCGCCATTGATATCAACTCGTCTAAAGCTACCAAAGGCGGCGATATTGAAGAAACGGCGTTTAACACCAACTTAGAAGCGGCCGATGAAATTGCCCGTCAGTTACGTTTACGTGACTTAGGCGGCTTGATTGTAATTGACTTTATCGACATGACACCGGTACGCCACCAGCGCGAAGTAGAAAACCGCTTAAAAGATGCGGTAAAACACGACCGTGCCCGGGTGCAAATTGGCCGTATTTCACGTTTTGGTTTGCTGGAAATGTCACGCCAGCGTCTGCGCCCATCGCTGGGTGAGTCAGCTACGCATGTGTGCCCACGTTGTCACGGTCGCGGTACTATTCGTAGCACCGAGTCATCTGCACTGTCTATCCTGCGTTTAATTGAAGAAGAGTCAATTAAAGACAATACCAGTCAAATTCATGCTCAGGTGCCGGTATCTGTTGCTACCTACCTGATGAACGAAAAGCGTGATGCGATACGCCGTATCGAAAAACGCCATGGTATCCGCGTGTTTGTTATTCCTAACGAGCATATGGAAACACCAAACCATGAAGTTATCCGCATTCGTATTGATGAAGAAATTGATGATGCCAGCTACAACATGGTGAAAGTGCCAGAGGCCACATCAACGCTGTATCATCCGGCTTCTGATGCAGTAAAAGAAAAGCCTGCTATTTCGGCAATTAACATTGCAGATAGCACTGCCGCGCGTCCGGCAGCCGCTGTCACCGTGGCAGAGAAAGCCCCAGTACAAAGTACCGGCTTATTTCAGGCAATCAGTAGCTGGTTTGGCAAGTTGTTTGCCCCGGCAGAAACCCAGGCCGAAGTTAAGCCTGTCGCTAAGCCAAATGAGCGCAGCAATCCGCGTAATGGCAATCGTGAAAATGGTCGTGATGGTAATCGCGACAACAGCCGTGATGCCAACCGCGACAACAACCGTCGCCGCAATAAGCCACGCCGCCGTAATGAAGGTGACGACAAAGCGTTAGCGCCACAACTAAAAGATGAAGCTGTTCAGAAACCTGAGCGTCAGCAACGCCCGCCACAAGAGCCGCGTGCACCACGCCCACAGCAGGAAGCCAGAAAACCTGTGGAGAAAGCGCCAGTTGTCAATAAAGAGCCTGAAGATGACAATGCACCGCAGCGTATAGTTGAACGCCGGCAACGTCGTAACACGCGCCGCTCTGTACGTATGGATAAAGCGCCTGCAGCAGAAACCACTCAAGTGGTAACAGCAGCAGCCGTTACCGATACTACGTCTGCAGTAATACCTGAAACACCGGTTCAAATGACAACTGCCGAACCTGTTACTGACGCCGTGACTGCTACTAAAGAACATACTGAAGCAGCAGTTGTAGTCGAATCAGCAGTGGCACAGCCGAAAGATGACGTTACAGCAGCTATAACGACTGACACTACTGTTGACGCAACCGAAGAGGCTACTGCTGAAACTAGCGAGCAGGAAACCGCAGAGCCACGCAGCCGTAACCGCCGTTCACCACGTCATTTAAGGGCTGCAGGCCAGAAACGTAAAAAAGAGCAGGAACAAACTGACGCCGATGCCGCGCAAGCAGAAGCTGACGCTACACCTGCAGATACTGTTGCGGTAGCCGAAGAGCCAAAAGCTGTGCCAGCACAGGTTGAGCAAGCACAACCCGAAGTAACACACGCAGATACTGCAGCGGTGGTTGATGCTGACAACACTGAGCAGGCAGAGCAAGCTGTAGCAGAAAAACCGAAAACGCGCAGCCGCCGTAAACCTGCGGCCAAAAAAGCGGATAAAGACGTTACTGATACAGCAAGCGCAAGCGAAGCCGCACCAGCGACTGAAAAAACCGTGGGTAGTGTTGTAGCTGAAAAAGCTGAAGTTGCAGAGCCTGTTGCACCTAAAACAGAAGCTGTTGCAACTGAAGTTGTTAAAACAGAAGTCGTGAAAGCAGAAGCGGCTCCTGCAGTAGCACCTTCTAACCCTGCAGCAGAAGCAGCTAAGCCGGTAGCAGCGAAACCTGCAGGCGGGCGTTATGCCCAGATGGTAGTTGCTACCATGACCAAACCGGAAGCCAGCAAACAGGACAGCAATGCTGAAGTAGCAACGCCTGTGGTAATGCCAGCACAAGAAAGGCCGGTTGTAGCCAGCTCTGAGCGTCCTGCCGGTTCTGCGTTTGCCCGTCAGGCAGTAAGCGCACCAATGACCAAGCCAAAATCTGATGAGTAAGCTTATCAGTTGACACTGCAAAGTGTCAGACACAAAAAAGCCAGACAATGTCTGGCTTTTTTTTATTAGCTGGCTTTAATCAAGAACCTGTTTAAATCATAACGCGTAGTTATTTAAGGGGCGTAGCCGAATTAGAAATCGTATTTGGCACTGAACTGAACACGGTTCATATCGCCATCCAGGCCCGACTCTACTTCGCGGTTAGCAAACTTATACTCAATACCTACCATCAGCTTTTTCGTCGCCTGATACAACAAGTTAGCGCTGTAACTCTGAGTGGTTTTAGTGGCGCCAACTCCGGTCAAATCTGTATCGTTATCCGCCATCAGGGTTGAATACAGGAAGGTAGAACGCCATTGATCATTCCAAAGGTGACGATACGCCACTGAGAATGCGGTAACATCGATAGCTTCCAGATTACCGTCAGCATCCAACACTGCGCCATTTATCGTATTTAAACCTACATAGCGGCCCAGACCTTTACCGGTATTCAAAGTGATACGAATATCGTCTTTATTAGCTAAATCAATTTTGGTGCTGACCGATAAACCGTAAGATGTCACTTCATCATCAAAAGTACCGTCATCAATCGCGATTTGGCGCAATAAACCAGCCACTTTCACCACACCCCAATCCGTTTTCAGATTGTAGCTGGCAGTGAAATCCGGCGTAGCATTGTCATCTGTGGTAATACGGGCACCACCGCCGAAAGGCGTAACGGTACTTTCAGGGTTTTCCACTGCAAAAGAAAAATTGCCATGGGTATAACGTACCTGCGCCTGACGGATAAAGATAGCGGCATCCGGGTTACCAACAAAGTCTAATGTATCCGGAAGCGAGGCTACATCCATAAAGTTTGACCAGGTTTGGCCTAAAGTCCAGTTTTTGTATTTAATAAAAGCATGACGCATAACCGGGCTATAACCATTAGTGGTACGTTCGTCGTTGCCATTATTACTGGTCATAAAATCAAACTCAAGATGGCCGGTAATTTTACTGCCATCTTCAAGCTCTGTTGCCGTAGAAAAGAAGAAGCGTGACTGGCGAGCATGCATATCAAAACGTGTGGTACTCTCTCCGCCAATGGGAGTTAGCGAAGGTACATAAAACTCCCGCCCCAGAGCTGCAACTTCGCCATCAGCATCAGTTACCATGGCATCCAGCTTTACATAGCCGCCAAAAGTGACATTGGTGCCGCCGATATCAAACCCAGCAGCTTGTACACTGCCAGCTCCTAGTGCCACGCAGGCTGCAAGGTAAGATATTGTTGTTATTTTTTTCATTTTCTCGTCTCTCCATCTTCGTTCTTGTAATGGTAATTTTTCGATTCAACTGTGGTTCAGACTGGCCGTTACTGCAATTAGCCTTTAGTCGCAGTTATGCTGCATATTAAAGCGAACAGTATCAGGTTGGCTACAACACGCGGATTTGGCTAGACTAAGGTCTAATTTCAAATAACACGCGGCTTCGATAGAAAGATAACAGTAAATTTATGAAGCTCTCACAGGGGAAGTTATGTCACATCCATTAGTTTATCCGGTACCCGCCAGTGCAGCCAAGCGCTCACTTTTAACTAACGAGCAATATATGCAGATGTATCAGCAGTCTGTTAGCTCTCCGGAAGCATTCTGGGCGGAACACGGTAAACGTCTGCACTGGTTTACCCCTTTTACCAAGGTTAAAAATACCAGCTTTGACAGCGGTAAAGTGAATATTAACTGGTTTAGCGATGGTGAACTCAACGCCAGTTATAACTGTCTGGACCGGCATTTGCCTGAGCGCGCCAATCAGGTTGCCTATTATTGGGAAGGCGACTCACCAGACGTACAAAAATCGGTTACTTATGCGCAGTTGCATCAGCAAGTATGTAAACTGGCCAATGGTATGAAAGATCTGGGTGTTAAAAAAGGCGATCGGGTAACTATTTATCTGCCAATGATCCCGGAAGCCACCGTAGCACTGCTCGCATGTGCCCGCATTGGCGCTGTGCACTCTGTGGTGTTTGCCGGCTTTTCGCCGGATGCACTGGGCAGCCGTATTGTCGACTGTGACTCTAAACTGGTTATTACCGCAGATCAGGCATTACGCGGCAGCCGGGTGACCAACTTAAAAGATAACACTGATATGGCGCTGGCTCACCTAGGAGCAGACTCACCGGTTAAACATGTATTGGTGGTTAAACATGTAGGCAAAAATGTTGATATGCAGGCCGGACAAGATGGCCGTGATGTTTGGTATCACGACTTATTAAACCGGCAAAGTGCAGACTGCCCTGCCGAGCCCATGAACGCTGAAGATCCGCTATTTATTTTGTATACCTCTGGCTCTACCGGCAAACCCAAAGGCGTATTGCACACCACAGGCGGTTATATGGTGTGGGCGTCGATGACTCACCAGTATGTATTTGACTATCACGATGGCGACATCTACTGGTGTGCTGCCGATATCGGCTGGGTAACCGGACATACGTATATTGTTTATGGCCCGCTGGCCAATGGTGCTACCAGCGTGTTGTTTGAAGGTGTACCTAACTACCCCAGCGTTAAACGTATGGCGCAAATTGTCGACAAGTATAAAGTAAACATCCTTTATACCGCACCTACTGCTATTCGCGCGCTGATGGCGCATGGTGATGCGCCGGTAGAAGGTGCCAACCTTGCATCTTTGCAAACACTTGGCAGTGTGGGTGAACCGATTAACCCTGAAGCATGGAACTGGTATCATGAGAAATTCGGTAACGGTAATTGCCCTATTGTGGATACCTGGTGGCAAACCGAAACCGGCGGCATTTTGATCACACCTCTGCCAGGTTGTACTGAACTTAAACCCGGCTCTGCCACCCGGCCATTCTTTGGCGTTAAACCAGCGATTGTGGATAACGAAGGTAAAGAATTAAGCGGCGAGTGTGAGGGCAATCTGGTCATTAAAGACAGCTGGCCGGGGCAAATGCGCACCGTGTACGGCGATCACGAGCGCTTTGAACAAACTTATTTCAGCACTTACCCAGGCTTATACTTTACCGGTGATGGCGCCAAACGCGATGCAGATGGTTATTACTGGTTAACGGGCCGGGTAGATGACGTACTGAATATTTCCGGCCACCGCTTAGGCACGGCCGAAATTGAAAGTTGTCTGGTTGCCCATGATGCGGTGGCAGAAGCTGCTGTGGTGGGTTACCCGCATGATATTAAGGGCCAAGGCATTTATGTTTACGTTACACCAAGGGTGGGTATTGAACCCAGCGCAGAGCTCACCAAGGCATTGCGTGACTGGGTGCGGGAAGAAATATCCCCTATTGCCACACCAGATTTAATTCAGTGGGCACCTACCGGTTTACCGAAAACCCGCTCAGGCAAAATTATGCGGCGTATTCTACGTAAAATTGCCGCTAATGAGCATGATCAGTTAGGTGATATTTCCACACTGGCTGATCCATCTGTTGTTGAAACTCTGGTGACAAACCGGTTAAACCGTAAATAAGCTATCGGGCAAGTACGCGCTTGACACGACGCCCTGCTAACCTCAGTATAAAAGGCCGCATTCGCGGCCTTTCTCACAAGAATGGCATAATAATTAAAATACCCTTCGCTGGAGGACAAGATGGCAAAACTGATCGTCGCTGACGACCACCCGCTGTTTCGCAATGCGCTGATAAACGCCATCAGCAGCACTTTTGCCACTAAAGCTACTATTGAAACAGATAGCTTTGAAAGCACCTGTGTTGCACTGGAACAACACCCTGATACCGATTTACTGCTACTTGATCTGCATATGCCGGGGAACTGCGGTTTTCTCGGCTTAATACAGTTACGCAAAAACTACCCTGCCCTGCCAATAGTCGTAATCTCAGCCAGTGAAGAGCTGGATGTTATTCGCCGGGTTATGGCCTTTGGCGCTTCAGCTTACGTGCCTAAATCAGCTAACCCGCTGGATATCAGTGCAGCACTAAACGCTGTTATGGCCGGGGAGTTATGGGTACCGCTGCGACTGAAAAATCAGGTGCTGGATATCCACAGCCGCGAAGCAGAAGATGATTTGGATCTGGCAGCCCGCGTAGCTCAGTTAACTCAGCAGCAATACAAGGTTCTGTACTATCTGACCGAAGGCTGGCTTAACAAGCAAATCGCATACGATTTACATATCTCAGAAGCCACAGTAAAAGCGCACATTACTGCCATATTTCGCAAGCTTGGCGTTACTAACCGTACTCAGGTGGTTATTCAGGCTCAGCGCCTGACGCTGGAACCACCTGTTGACAGAGCCATGGCGCAGCCGCACTAAAAACTCAGAATGAAACGATTAGGCTACCGGGTTATTTTGCTCCTGAGCACGTTTTAGCATTCTGAGGTGGTTAAGGCTGGCGCGAAGTGCCGCCGGCTTAATAGGTTTAGCCAGAAACATCAGCCCGTGCTGTCTGGCTTTAAGTGCCAGGCCGGTCTCCGGCGACGCCGACACTAAAATGCCATTCACCTGCCCCCATACCGGTTTAATTTTCTCGTACAACTGCAGGCCATTTAAATTCTGCCCCAGCTGATAATCTATTAGTAAGGCATCAGGTGCACGATGCTGCTGCGCATAATCCAGTAAGCTCTGTTCATCATAAAAACACTGCACATCCTGCACCTGCCATTGTTCCAGCAGCACTTTTAGCGCCGCCAGGTTTGCCGCATCATCATCGACACATACCACAGACAAGCCCAGCACCGGACGGTGTACTGCAACAACCGGCAACGGAAATTCAACCTTTTGCGCTATATCAACCAGCGGCAAACTGATGCTGAAGACACTGCCTTTACCCGGCCACGACGCTACTGCCAATGTATGGCCAAGTAATTTTGCCATACGATTGACAACACCAAGCCCCAGGCCGACCCCCTGCTCGCCTTTTGCCGTTGCGTCAATACGATAAAAATCTTCGAAAATACGCTGCAAATCAGCTTCGCCAATGCCCGGGCCGGTATCCCATACCTGAATTAATAGCTGGTTTTTCCGCTTTCTGCACCCCAGCACAATACGGCCTTTTTTCGTATACTTTATCGCATTTGACAGCATATTCTGCAAAATACGCCTTAAGTACATAGGATCAGTTTGCACCTGGTAATCGGCCGCTTTTACTGCCAACCCCAGGCCTTTTTGCTGTGCCAGTAAATTAAATTCATCGGATAACTGCGACAGCAGCTCTTTTAATGAGACGGTTTGCACATCGGGAGACAGCTTACCATCGTCCAGCTTGGCAATTTCCAGCAAGGTTGAGATCAACTCTTCAGACGCTTTTAACGAGTTATCCAACTGGCCAATTATATGCTGCTGTTGCTGAGTGTCTTTACTGCCTGCCAACGCCGCGGTAAACAACCTGGCTGCATTCAGCGGCTGCAAGATATCGTGGCTGGCCAAAGCCAGAAAACGGGTTTTAGACGCATTAGCGGCCTCAGCTTCCGCTTTGGCCTGCAACAATTGCAGCTCAGTTTCACGCCGCCGGCGCACCTCGCCCAGCAATTCATGGTTAATTTCAGAAATGGTCTGGGTGCGCTCCTGTACCCTGTCTTCCAAGTGTTGCTTCGCCTCAGCCAGCCCCTGCACAGCTTTAACATGGTCAGAAATATCGGTAAAGCTGGTAACAAAGCCGCCGCCCGGTATCGGGTTGCCGCGCATTTCTATTACCTTACCGTCCGGGCGTACCCGCTGAAACACATGTGCCGTACCGTTTTGCATATGGCCAATACGTTTTTCTACATGCTCGTCTGCCGTACCTGGCCCGCACAGGCCGCGCTCGGCGTTAAAGCGCACTATATCGGCAATTGGCCGGCCTACCCGCACCATGGCTTCGGGGTAATCAAACATATCCAGATAAGCCCGGTTCCAGGCTACCAGCTTTAACTCCCGGTCTACTACGCTAACGCCCTGGCTTAAGTGCTCCAGGGTAGAAAACAGAATTTTACGTGAAAACTGAATCGCCTGCGTTGTGTCATCAAATAAGGTGACCACATCTTCAAAGCCAAGCTGGCGGCCTTCCAGTACAGCATTAACCATCGCCGATGCTGAAGAGGCGCCTATAACACCGGCTAACTCGCGCTCGACATGCTCGACCAGGCCGACACTGGGTAAATCATCCAGTTGCAGCGCGGTGTCCTGGCGGCGGCCGTATTCCAACAAACACTCGCTCGCCCGGCTAGCACCGACAAAACGCTCCAGCAGAATTTTTAAGTCTTTATTGCGAATACGAATGCGCCGCGCGGGCGTGTCCTGATGATTTACCGGTAAATTAGGCTTAACAAAGGCAACGGCCTGCAACCTGTCTTGCAGGTTAACCTGCATCATTAACGAGCCCAGAATATAAAACAGCAGGTTAAAGCCTAACGAGAACAGCACGCCATGGCTTAAGCTATCCAGTTGTGTACCAAATAACGCTGTGGGCACCAGCCAGGGCCAGCCAAACAAACCAGTTTGCATAATGTTGCTGTCTATAGCACCGGTGCTGACTAACTGCGGCAGCATCAGCGTGAAAAACCACAGTGAAAAACCCACAGCCAGGCCCAGATATACGCCCCAGGCATTACCGCGGCGCCAGTATAAGCCGCCGATCACCGCCGGAGCTAACTGGATCACCAGCGCGAAGGCCAGCAAGCCGGTTTCCGCCAGCTCATAATTACGGGCAAACACACGGTAATACAGATAAGACAGCGCCATCACCAGAATGATCATACTGCGCCTTACCAGCAGGATCAGCAGGCTGTAATCGTGCGGTAAGCCCTGCTTTTTACTGCTGCGCAACAAGCCGGGCATAATCACATCGTTGCTTATCATTGTCGACAGCGCCAGCGTAGCGATAATAATCATCGATGTTGCTGCTGAAAAACCGCCGATAAATACCAGCACACTTAACGTACTCCAGCCAGACTGCGCCGGAATAAGCAATACAAAGCTGTCAGCAGAATTAAGTGCATTTGGAAATAGCTGCATACCGCCAATGGCGATTGGAATAACCACTATGGTGACTAAAAACAAATACAGTGAAAACCAGCGCCGTGCATGGCGTAAATGGTGGTGCGACACGTTTTCGACAAAAGCGACGTGAAACTGCCGCGGTAGTAAAAACACCGCTGCCATGGCCAAGATGGTTTTGGTAAAAAACTCTACCACGCCGTGGCCATTGCTGCTTTGCTGCTGGGCCATGGCATGCTCAGCAAAACGCTCAAACACGCTAATGTCATCTGCCAGCACAAAAACATACACTGCCAGCCCAAGCATCAGTAAAGCAAATAACTTTACTACCGACTCAAAAGCAATAGCCACCATCACGCCACGGCTTTGCTCGGTAAGGTGCAACTTGCGCGTGCCAAACAAAATAGCAAAAAAAGCCATTGCCAGAGCACTTAAAAACGCACTGTCCTGCCACCAGTTGGCAGCCTCATCGCTAAAATCGCCGCCCAGCAACACATGATAAGAACTGGCTACGGCTTTTAGCTGCAGTGCAATATAGGGCACCACTACCACCAGACAAATTAATGATGTCAGCAGCGCAATATTTTTGCGTTTACCGTAGCGGGCAGAGATAAAATCGGCGACAGAGGTAACGTTTTGTTTTTTTGCCACATACAGCAGTTTAAATAAAAACGGCTGGGCAAACATAAACAGCAAAATGGGCCCCAGATAAATGGGAATATAATCCCAGCCCTGGGTAACCGCCGTCCCTACAGCACCATAGTAAGTCCAGGAGGTGCAATACACGGCTAACGCCAGGCTGTAGATCAGCCCCCCATACTTTCGTATTAGTTTGTCATCGGCATGGCGCTCGCCCCAGTTGGCAATAAGGAACAAACCACCGACATATAACAACGCCAATAAGGCAACTACCCACGCGGCCACTGCATTCTCCCGTTATTATTCTGTTTTACTTTTGGCTCAGCGCGGGCCACAAGTCAACTATCTGCGCTACGGCTTCGACTAAAGTCGGGCTTTCACTTGTGTTAACTACTGCTAGATTAACTTTGCGAGATAAAAATAACAAAGGAAAGGAGTGTTAATTATGACAGAGCACGATCGCAACGCGGCGGCTTACTGGTCAGCGAATCTTCGCCTGATCATTGGCAGCCTCATCGTCTGGGCTTTGGTGTCATATGGTTTTGGGATCCTGTTACGTCCCATGCTGTCAGGCATCACAGTAGGCGGCACCGACATTGGTTTCTGGTTTGCACAACAGGGGTCTATCTTAACCTTTATCGTCTTAATCTTCTTCTATGCCTGGAGAATGAATAAGCTTGATGAAGAATTTGGCTTAAGCGAGGAGTAAACCCGTCATGAGTCAATTTGCAATTAACCTTATTTTTGTTGGCGGCTCATTCGCGCTCTATATCGCCATTGCGATTTGGGCCCGGGCTGGCTCCACCAAAGAGTTCTATGTAGCCGGTGGTGGCGTACACCCGGTAATGAATGGTATGGCAACAGCCGCTGACTGGATGTCTGCTGCATCGTTTATTTCTATGGCAGGCTTAATTGCCGCCGGTGGTTATGCTAACTCTACTTATCTGATGGGCTGGACCGGCGGTTATGTGTTGCTGGCTATGTTACTTGCGCCCTACCTGCGTAAGTTTGGTAAATTCACCGTGCCGGAATTTATCGGTGACCGTTTTTACAGTAAAAATGCCCGTTTTGTCGCAGTAGCCTGTTTAATCATTGCTTCGGTAACTTACGTTATCGGCCAGATGACCGGTGCCGGTGTAGCGTTTTCACGCTTTCTGGAAGTAGAAAGTAATACCGGCCTTATCATAGCGGGTGTTATTGTTTTCCTGTATGCGGTAATGGGCGGTATGAAAGGTATTACCTATACTCAGGTAGCACAGTATGTGGTACTGATTATTGCTTATACTATCCCTGCCGTGTTTATTTCATTACAACTGACCGGCAACTTCCTGCCACCGCTGGGGTTATTCTCAGACCATATTGAATCTGGCGTGCCGTTGCTGCAAAAGCTGGATATGGTTGTACGTGATCTGGGCTTTGTTGATTACACGGCTGATGTGGATAACAAACTGAATATGGTGTTATTTACGCTGTCACTGATGATTGGTACAGCCGGTTTACCACACGTTATTATTCGTTTCTTCACTGTGCCTAAAGTGTCTGACGCACGCTGGTCAGCCGGTTGGGCACTGGTGTTTATCGCCCTGCTGTATTTAACAGCGCCAGCTGTTGCTTCTATGGCACGGTTAAACCTGTTAACCACAATTTACCCTGCAGGCCCTACTGCTGACGCTATAGAATATGCAGAACGCCCGGACTGGATTAAAAACTGGGAGCAAACCGGTTTAATTAAGTTTGAAGATAAAAATAACGATGGCCGTATTCAGCTTTATAACGACAGCGCCGCCTTTAAAGCAACCGCTGACGAACGTGGCTGGAATGGTAACGAGTTAACCGTTAATAATGACATTCTGGTATTAGCTAACCCTGAAATTGCTAATTTACCTGGCTGGGTTGTAGGTTTAATTGCAGCGGGTGGTTTAGCAGCAGCATTATCTACCGCTGCAGGCTTATTGCTGGCCATTTCGTCAGCTATCAGCCATGACTTAATTAAAGGCTCGATTAATCCCAATATCAGTGAAAAAGGTGAATTGCTGGCTGCAAGGATCTCTATGGCTGTAGCCATATTGGTGGCCACCTGGCTGGGGATGAACCCGCCTGGTTTCGCAGCGCAGGTAGTAGCACTGGCATTTGGTATTGCCGCGGCGTCTATCTTCCCGGCGCTGATGATGGGTATATTCTCCAAACGGGTAAATAACAAAGGCGCTATTGCAGGTATGCTGGCAGGCTTGCTGTCAACTGTGATCTACATCTTCCTGTTCCTGGGTTGGTTCTTTATTCCTGGCACAGCAATGCTGGCGAACACACCTGACAACTGGCTGTTTGGCATATCGCCACTGTCATTCGGAGCTGTAGGTGCAATGATTAACTTTATTGTTGCCTTTGCCGTATCGTCTGCCACAGAAGCACCGCCAGCACGCATTCAGGAACTGGTTGAAAGCGTACGTTATCCAAAAGGTGCAGGTTCAGCTACCGGCCACTAAGCAACACAGTAAACTTGGTAACACAGTAAACTTGCTTTAGAAGTCAGAGCAAGGCAAAAATAATAAAGCGGGCTTTCATGGTGAAAGCCCGTCTTTTTCAGGGATAACACTATGCTATGGGAACTGATTGCAACGGTATTCGCAGGGCTTGGCGCTGCAGGTATTGCACTGTTACTACGTAAGTTAAGCAAAAACCGTGCTCCACGCTGGCTAATACCGGTATTTGCCGGAGCTGCCATGCTGGGGTTTCAGATCCAAAGTGAATACACCTGGTATCAGCATACGGCCAGCCGCTTACCCGCTGGTGTGGTAGTAATAAAAAAGATTGAGCAACAAACTGCGTTGCGGCCCTGGAGCTACCTGTATCCGCAAACGCTACGATTTATCGCAGCTGACGTGAGTAATGCCTCGGCAAATAATATTAACCCGCAAGTAAAACTGGTTGATTTGTACTTCTTTGAACGGCGTGCTCAGGCCCGGCGCGTACCTCAGGTTGTGCATTGTCAACAGTATGCCCAGGCTGATTTTAACGCCGAGCTGCAGATCCCCGAAGGTGATACAGCCTTGAACGGCAACTGGAAAAAACTTAGTAGTGAAGATCCTCTGATTAGCGCGCTTTGTCGCAGCTGAGGATATTATTAATACTTTGATTCGGTTTAACCGGAGAAAAAATGGAAGTTGCTGACGTTACAAAATTTCTTGCCGAAACTACGCCATTCGATCAACTCGACGCCGCAGCGCTTGGCCAGTTGTCAGCCCATATCAACGTTTATTATTATCAGGCGCAGGATAGCGTAAAAATTAACACCGATCGCTTGCTGATAGTCCGCACCGGAATTTTTACGCTGTACAGCGATCAGCAGCAGTTGCTGACTAAACTGCAAAGTGGCGATTTTTATGGTTATCAGCAGCTGCTCACCGGCCTGACTGACAGCGACACCCTGCTCTGTGAAGAAGATGGTCTGGTGTATTGGCTGGAGGCAGAAGCGTTTCATCAATGCCGTTATCAGTACAAAAATATCGATATTTTCTTCCAGCGCCTGTTTAGCCGACGGCTGCACCAATACCGTGAACAACAGCAGGCCTCGCGCTTTACCTTAAAAATAAGTGATGTTGTACAACAACGTAAAATTGCCATCCGGCCGGAACAAACAGCACAGGATGCAGCAAAACTGATGTCTGACAGCCGCGTATCATCGTTGTTGGTAGAGGAAAACAATAAACTGGTCGGCATTCTGACAGATCGCGATTTGCGCAGCAGAGTGTTAGCACATGCCTTACCCTCAAGCACTCAGGTAAGCCAGGTGATGACGCGTCAGCCACAAAGCATCGATCGCCATGCTTACCTGTATGAAGCCGTACAGCAGATGAGCCAGCATAATATTCACCATCTGCCAGTAACAGATCAAGGTGTGTGCTGCGGCATGCTGACCGCAACAGATATTATCCGCAGCCAGCAGGATCATCCGGTATATCTGATTGGCGAAATACACCGGCAGCTGTCCACAGATGGCCTGGAGCGTTGCAGCCAGCAAATAGCTGCACTGGCTATTACACTAAGTAAACAACAGGTGCCGGCATATGAAGCCGGACATATTATTACCACAATTACAGATGCACTTACCCAACGCCTGATTTATCTGGCACAGCAGAAACTGGGCGAACCGCCCTGTGTATTCAGCTGGCTGGCTTTTGGCTCTCAGGCACGGATGGACCAAAGCCTTAACGCCGATCAGGACAACGCACTGCTGCTGGAAAAAGAACCCGTTGGTGCGGTTGGTGAATATTTCAGTGCACTAGCCGAATTCGTTTGTCAGGGGTTAGCACAATGCGGCATTACACTTTGCCCTGGTAATATTATGGCAACCAACCCCGAACTACGGTTAAGTTTAAAAGGCTGGTCTGGCCGCTTTGCCCGCTGGATTGCCACCCCAACGCCGGAAGCACTGCTCAAAGCCAGTATTTTCTTTGACTTACGGGTTATTGACGGCAGCAAAGGCCTGTTTAATGCTCTACAAGAAGATGTGTTGCAACGCACAACTGAAGCTCCGTTATTTTTGTATCATCTGGCGCAGGCAGCTCTACAGCGCACTGCTCCGCTGGGTTTCTTTAAAAATTTTATCCTTGAACAGGATGGTAAGCATAAAAAAGGCCTGGATTTAAAAAAACGGGGTATCAGCCTGATCACCGACTTAGTTAGAGTGTATGCACTCTACGCCGGGATCCATGAGGTTAACACCCGTAGCCGTCTGCAACAGCTTGCAGCTCAAGGTATTATCGATAGTAAAGACGGTCAGAATTTAAACGATGCTTTTGATCTGTTAGCACAACTACGCTGGGAAAAACATCAGCATGACCTGCAAAACAGTCATGATGTTACTAACCTGCTAAACCCGGCTGAAGTGTCCGGCCTCGCACGGCACCAGTTAAAAGACAGTTTTGCCGTAATAAACGAAGCACAAAGCCGGGTAAAACATCGTTTCTGCCGGGAGCTGTAAGGTGTTCGGCTGGTTATTGCGTAAAAACACCGCCTTAAGTGAAGTGGTAAACCATTTTATTAATACCCCATTCCCTGCGTCTTCAACCCCGATAGAGCAGGCTAATTTTCTGGTGTTGGATCTTGAACTTACCGGGCTTAATCCGCGCAAAGACCATATCGTCAGCATTGGTTGGGTGCCCATCAGAGGGCAGGAAATTGTGCTGGCTGAAGCAAAGCATTATCTGATAAATAGCCCGGTCAGTGTCGGCCAGAGTGCGGTATATCATGGCTTACACGATCATCAGTTAAAAAATGCCCATGATCTGGCACAGATACTCACTGAGTTGTTATCGCACTACGCCGGCTACATATTTGTCGCCCACCACAGTGGGCTGGACGAGCAATGTCTGCGTTTTGCCTGCCAGCGCTGTTTTGGCAAAGCGCCGCGCTTTCGTTTTATTGACACCATGCAAATGGAATGGCAGCGCCTGCTGCGCCAGGGTAAGGTAGTAAAACATGATGCACTTAAGCTACCCAACTGCCTTAAGCGTCACGGCCTGCCCGATATGGCAAATCACCACGCACTGGAAGATGCCTACAGCAGCGCCCTGCTGCTGCTTAGCCAGTTAAAACTCGGCGGTAATACGATGACCCTAAGCGACTTATACTTATTGTCACGTTAAACCATTTGTGCAGATGATCCGCTAGTAAGTACAACCAGAGTATTGCTGTAAAGTAGCAGATGCAATTTGTCTTAACTGAGCCTGAAGCTGCTCCGCTAATGCGATCTGTGGCATGTAAGGTAACTCATCAGCTGATTCACCACTAATAATCTCGTAAAACACCAGCGCTGTTAGTAAAGTTCCGGCCAGTGACGCATGATTGCCATCAGTATGAAAAGATGTCTGAGGTAGCATGCCTACTGCATTATTCCAGGCAGGTCCAATGGGTGCCACACAACTTGCTTCCCTACCAGCAATACCCAAATGCAGCAAATAAACCCGCATGCCTTCTTCAGCGTTGCCTCTTTGTGGATGCTCCGGAAACATAATAGGAGTAGCCGATAACTGTTTACTTAGCGCAACCCAGTATTCTGACGCCGCTGTAGAATAAGAGTACTGACCGGTGGTTGAGTATTTCTGCGCTTGCCATATTACATGGCTCCAGTCTTGGGATTGCAGCGCAGCCAGCGTAACACCATCGCTCAACCTTTCATCAAGATATGCCCATCCCGGTGCCACAGTAGCAACGGTGGTTTTACCAGTACCTTGTTCCAGTAAAGCGCTTAACACTGACGACAGATTATTTGAACTGACATGACTATTACCAACAAGCAGTATCTGGTATTGGTCTACGTAGCGGTTATCCGGTATAGGCAGCATTTCATCTACTGGTGGTGGTGAGATAACAACAGGTGGTGGAGTAACTATACCTCCCTGATCGTTTGCTGTATCGCCACCGCTACCGCAAGCCGTGAGCAAAGAAAAAAGTAAACCAGTGCTTATACTGTTAAAAAAAAGCCCACGCATAACCGTACCTTATAAAAAGTTAAGCACTCTTTCTAAACCAACCTCACTAACAATACAAGCACATTACACTTACCTTTAAACATAACAAGCCAAACAATGTAACAATTTAAATACGATTCAGTTGCCTGGAGTTTATCGCAGATACTTTGCCACCTTTTAGTGTAAGCGACACCAGGTATTCCCCGCCGATATCGCCTTTTAGCCGGTAAGACCAGGTTTCAACAGTAGTGCCTTTTACCGGCTCGCCAATATCTACGCCCAACGTCTCCACATCTTTTGCTACCGGCTCGCCAGCCAGCGACAGCACATCAATTCGTGTCATGCCGCAGCGTAACAATTTACCATCGCTTAATCTGAAACCGCAGGCACTGGCTTGTGCGGCAAATAGCAACACGACAATAGCAGCATAAAATAATTTCATCGCAACATCCTGATAACATGAATTGTGTTCAGTATAGTGACAAATCCGCATTAGATACCAGATACAATACGGACAAATTACATAACATTTACACCTTTAGTTGCTTTTGCATATAAACCGCATTCTGGCCGGTGTAACTTGCCAGTGCCTGCAAAGCGGCAGTGTCGGTAAGAGTTAATACTTCAAAGCCCTGCTTTTGCCAGTACGGCACAGAGCCCTGCACAGCAACCAACGCCAGAGTGTTAAAACCCAAATCAGCTGCATACTGCTCGGCATACGCCAACAGCTGCGGTGCCAGGCGCATTCCTCTGGCGTTATGGCTTACCGCCATATCATGCAGGTACAACAGTTCGGCATCAGTGTAGCAGCCAAAGTCACTGCCAAGCGGCGCTACCTGCCTATTACGCGACGGATAGCTGAACAAATACGCCAGCACCTCACGTTTATTATTTTCGGCCAGCCAGCAGCTTTGCGGCTGTGATGCCAAACGCCTACTGATAAGGCCGGCATCTTCAAACAGTTCATCGGCGTAACAGCTATCTTGTATCGCCACTATGGCGCCAAGATCTGCCTCGTTAATCAAACGAATATATATCGACATAACTTCTACTACTTACTTATTAAATTTTACTTAACTGATCGCTGCACCTTACTCATCAGATACAGCTTTAATTACCCGGCACGGGTTACCGCCTGCGACCACCCCTGCAGGCACATCTTTAGTTACCACACTACCGGCGGCCACCACACTGCCCTTACCAATCGTCACGCCGGGCAACAGTATCGCCCCGCCGCCAATCCAGACATCGTCTTCTATTGTTACAGGCAAAGCCCGCTCTATTAATGTGCGCCGTTCTGCTGCATTTAGCGGGTGGTTTACGGTATAAATTTGTACTGCCGGGCCAAAAAATACGTTATTGCCAATATTCACCGGCGCGACATCCAGCACTACGCAGTTAAAATTAAAAAACACCTTAGCACCGGTTTTAATGTTATAGCCGTAATCGCAGTAAAACGGCGGTTCAGCATAAAAATGTTTACCGGTATTGGGCAACCACTGCTTTAACAATTGTTTACGTAATGCTTCATCATCCGGCAAGCTGTGGTTAAACTGATGCTGTAACTTACGTGCAGCCATACGCTCAGCACTAAGTTCTCTATCCAGCGGGTTATACCAGTCTCCCGATAGCATTTTGTGTTTTTCTAATGGCATAAAAAGACCTGATTAAAAGCAAATAAAGCGGCTAAGGGTAACAAAAAGCAAAGCTTGAAACACCGGCAATAACTTTAGAGTACTTTGCCCAGCGAGGCGCCGATAGTAACGCCAAAGCTCATAATAAGCACGGCGGCGACAAAAACGCCTAACACCATCAGGCCTTTTTTCTGGCGTTCCGGCACAGAGCGCCACCAATTTTTCACTTCGTTATTCATGTATCGTCCTTAAAAGTAACTTGTTAAGTTTTTTTATACCAATATTCTGGTGGCTTTGTAAGAATGTCATCTTTTAACAGCTTTTCGTTTAAAGTATCAACCTTGAGATCAACGAATTCCTTAACATGCAAAGCCAAAGCTATAAACTCTAAAGTACTATCAAGATTGTAAGAATCTGGCTGACCAAGTTCTCTTGTTATAAAAGGAACCGCTCCTTTTCGCTTCTTACTGTCAAGGGCCAGAACGACATGAACTTTCTCAACCTGCTTAGCACCGCTGTGTGCTGCAAAGTTGTGTCTCATCTCCATGATAGAGTCGTGGTCCTTTTGAAAGTCGTCAGATAGATTTTTCTTTTCCAGCTTAATTCTTCGTCCTTCACAGCTTGTAAAGCATTTAGCATAAAATGTGAGAGACGCAACAAAAAGACCTTTTATCAAATTGTACCTAGTTCGATCATGTGCCGTTTTCTGCGATCCTTTTTTACCAGCTATAACCTTGTCGTCAGCAAGTAGCCCTCTAATCTCATAAAGCCAAACTAATACGCTTCGGAGATCTTTTTCAATCAAAGTATACGCAGCTAAAGCTTTCGCCTTTGGGGTATCAATTACAACCCTATGGGCTAAGATTCGTTTGTAATAATAGCGGTTGTAGAATGTTTGGGTTTCTGGTTCAAGAACTGTAAATTTTGACCATCCGCCACCTAAGTTATCTGTCTTCATCAGGTTTCTCAAAAATATTTAACACCGCGGTAAGATGCAATTTCAAAGCTGTGCTTTTACCATAAATGAGTGGAGCAGTAGCATAATTCAACTTACAAACCATCAGCTTGATTGTTTTATTATGCGCTTTTTTTTGTAATATGGTCGAATGCCGCGAGCTTAGCCTCTTCAATAGTTTTAAAATATCTACGAGAGTGTTGAACTGCACCGCTGACAAGACCGGCTAAAGTACATGCCCAACCATTGCCTCTAGGATAAACCGTAATTCTGTATCCATCTGCGGTTATGTGTGGATTGCCTTTAGCTGAAATTTTCCATGCTCGCGTAACCCAGCGCTTTCGCTTTGCCGCCCTGCTTTTCATAGATGCTTCGCGAGCCTGTGACGCGGCAAGGTTTCCTTCCATATGCCCTGCACAAACACAACCAACCTGAAGGACCTCAGGATAATTACTATGCTCCATAAAATGTACGAAGCGAATTTCTTGTGATTCACACATACCACAAGTAGTAGAAGGCTCACCGAGATCTTCAATATCGACGCAACGCCAACCTCTATGAGGAACGCCAGATTTAGACCACTTTCCACGTTTACTTTTTACAAACTCAGACTCTTCGATATTGCTCATAAGCTTCCTTCAATCACGTATCAACTAAGAGAGCGGCACTGATAATCGCCATTTACTCAAGCCACTGACTGGATATAGCGGGTTAATCTTAAGTGCCTTTAATTGCCTCCAACTCCTTTTTCTCATGTTAGGCCGTTTCTGACTCATCAATAATTTCAAAATCTGCTCCCAGTTGTTCACGAAGACTAGCCAGAAATCGCTGCGCAGCAAGATTGAAGTTAGTGCGCTCTCGCACGTCCCATGGCGAAGGGTTTGGTGGATAGCTCCAATCAATGCTCGTGTCGTACCAAGCGCAAAGGTGGAACGAAAACCGCCATGTGTTTTCAGGCAACGGCAGACGCTGCGCATCTATTGGATAGTCCCACTTCTGGCGCGCAGCTTCATTCTCAGCCCAAAGACAAACGTTGCTCCCCGCAGAAAAGAAATACCTGAGTCTATACAGATGCATTACAGAGCAGCCTCACGCATCGCTAATGGGTTGCCACAACTCAGCGTAAACAAACCCGTGGAGGCCAATTTGTTTTGTAATCGGAGCGAAAGTAAGCAAGCTGTTATAGCCTTTTACTATAAACATGCCATTGCTCAAAGTAAGCTCTGCTTTTTTTGCCCATGAACCCCTTTGCATACTCACCTGCATTTGTTTGAGAAATATTTTCGAGAAAACATGTGCATATAGCATTTGATAGCGAGCCTTCCGGCGTTTTCAACGATTCTTTTGTCTCGATATTTTCTATATTCGATTCAAACAAACTGAACAAATAAATTAGCTTAGAATCTGCAATCGTGGGATTCCACATGACGTCATTTCTTGAGGCATATTTGTGCTTTTCCTGAGTAATAAAATAGTGAGAAAACTTACTGCAAACAGAATGAAAGTTATAACTACCATCGTCTCGTACAAATAAATTATCTTCACTCTCCCATTCGGCTCTGAAAGCCGGGGCTATTTCGAATATGAGCTCTAAAAAATCACCAGGACTCAATTAACAACTCCATAGCTATAACAGTTTAATCGTTTGGAACTCACACGCTTTCACACTGTATAAATTCATTTCTATCTTTCGTTGATGAAAACAAGCTATCGAACAAGGTTCAGTAAATCAACAGGTTTTTAAGAGCGAGGAAGGGTTGGGCTGTAGGCGGTATGGTAAAACCACGGGCATTAAAAAAGGCGCCTGAGCGCCTTCTTTTTCATTTAACCTGCCAGTATTACTTGGCGCGGCTGCGGTACTCGTCGGTACGGGTATCGATTTCGATTTTGTCGCCTTCTTCCACGAACGCCGGTACCATTAGCTCAAAACCAGTTTCAATTTTAGCTGGTTTTAATACTTTACCTGAAGTATCACCACGGGCTGCTGGTTCAGTGTAAGTGACAGTGCGTACTACAACCGTTGGCAGGTCAACAGAAATTGGCCGCTCGTTATAGAACACCACTGAGCACTCCATACCATCTACCAGGTACTTCAGTGCTTCGGTCATGTTTTCTGCTTCAACTTCGAACTGGTTGTATTCCTGATCCATAAAGACATACATAGGATCAGAGAAGTAAGAATAAGTTACTTCTTTAGTTTCCAGCAGAACCTGTTCAAATTTGTCATCAGCACGGTATACCGTTTCCATGCCCTGCGCATTCAGCAGGTTTTTCATTTTCATTTTAACCACGGCAGAGTTACGGCCGGATTTGTTAAACTCGGCTTTTAAAATTACCATTGGTTCTGTGCCAACCATAATCACCTGGCCAGCACGCAGTTCTTGAGCTGTCTTCATCATGACTGAAATATCTTCTCGTTAGGAAAAATTGCGTCGCATTATAAATTTTTTTTCAACAAAGTGCACGAGGTTGCTGGCAAGATCTCCGTTTGCCGTTAACGCTGTGCGCCAATACCGGTTATATTCGGCGATTTGCGCCAGCTTTGCACTACATTTTTGCCAGCGCTCGCCAAGCGCACTGTCGGTATTCCAGGCCAGCCAGAATTCTTGCAAGTTATCAGCAACATCTTCAGGCATTTGCTCACAGTAACGCTGCATAAAAGCCTGCAGCTTATCCAGATGGGCCTGCTCTGCCTGGCGATAAATTTGCCAGATAAAAGGCTTAGCTGCCCAGTGCGCGCGGATAACCGAATCTTCACCGCGAACAAAGTTAATATCACAGGCAAAGAGCAGCTTGTCGTAATCGTCTTGTGGCATAAAAGGCAATACCTTTAATGTCAGCGTATTTATTACCAGCTCGCCGTGCTGTTTTAGCTGCGGGTAAAACTGCATTAACTGGTTGGCTAGCGCGCCTTCAGGCACCAGACACAAAGTGTTGATATCCGGTTGTTGCCAGCAGGCCAGTAAACTTTCAATTTTCGGATGATCATAAGCAAACAGCGAAATTTTTTGCTGGTAATACCCGTGGTTATCAACCCCTAACTGCTGCCAGAACTGTTGCTGCGCTGAGGCATCAGCCAGAAACTGCGCGCCAAGCTGTTGCACATTCGCCTCTTGCAGCAAACCACCAGTGCCAGCAGTAAAACCGGGGAAAAAGAAATATTTATCCAGTGCTAAATGTGGCTGCGGCGACGGCAGCGCATGGCAGCCCTCTACCCAGGCTTCTGCCGATAAGTATTCCAGATTCAGCCATAACGGCTTTACATCTTGCTGTGCCATTAATTGCTGATAAGGCATTGGCACATTACACGCCAACGCCTCCACCACTACGCTGGCGATACCATTTGCCTGCCAGTCGGTATTGTCAGACCACAGCGTAATAGTAACACCGGCAATATTCTGCTGTGTCTGGTTAATATCCACCTGTGGGCAAATTTTGTTAAAGCTGGCTAAATCATCCACCCACAACCGCACTGCAATACCCTGTTCGGCAGCCAGTTGCCGGCTTAGCCGCCAGCAAATACCGATATCACCAAAGTTATCTATAACAGCGCAGAAAATATCCCAGCGGCGGGCAGTTGCAGGCATCAAATATATCGTCAGCTAAAAAACAGGGTGGCTATTATACCTTTAAGTACACGCAGGCCAAGGTATGTTGTCGCCAGCAGTAACACTGTTACCAGCATAGCCAACAGGTAATAACATAGCCGTTGCAGGCGTATTTTAATTTTATGTAGCGTGGCAGCGTTGTGATCTGCCGTTGGTAATTCAGGATAAAACACTACTGCCCACAGCCAGAGCAGTAAACTGCTGACACCGCATAATACCGCAGTAAGCTGCCAGCGCTGAGCAAACTCCGGTGTTGCGCTAAACAGCAGCCAGCCAAAGGCGCTAACTGCCAGTAAAAACAGTACAACAAACAAGGCCCTCGCCGGATACATGCGCCGCGCCCAGCGTTGATAAAATGCCAGCATCAGCCAAGCTCCAGTGCGGTCAGACTTGCAGGGTACAGTGCCATTATGCCGCTTTGCCCCTGCATATCACCAATTAACCAGATTTGTTCAAACGGATGCCGTTTTGGCATATGCAGTTGTTTGTAATACTGCAAAATATCGCGCCGGGTCCATAACGGGTTGGCATTACGGATCACCAGCCAGACCCGTTCAGTATGGTAGTTTTTTTCGGCTTTATTGCTGATCAGGCGATTAAGTGCGGTTAGCAACCGATGCTGCGCCGGTGTGCGCAGCAGCGCCATTAGCTCTTTGTGGGTATTAGTGCCCAGCTCGCGCCCCAGAATATGCATGGCTTCTGCTTCGCTACCATAAAGATGAGCAATTTCTAAATCCAGCTTTTGCGCATCGTAATAACAGGATACATCCGGCCGGGCCGGCTCGTTATGCCAGATATGGCGCATAGCAATACCAAAGCGCTGCTCGTACAGGCGCATAAACAGCCTTGCCGCTTCATGCTCCAGCTTTATTTTTTCCTCACTGCCATTCATCTGTGCAAAACCCAAACTATCAAACCACAATTATGTTGCTGGCATAAAATAATAATGCCAGATTTCGATCACCACCGGCACTACTGATAACAGCAAAATAATGGCCATGCAAATATTAAATATACGCTGAAACAAAGGTTTAGTTAGCACCGCTCTGAGGGCTGCACCAAATACCAGCCAGGCCCCCACACAAGGAAAAGCGACCAATAAAAAAGCGGCGGTAATTACGCTCACTTCCAGCCAATACACGCCCCCTACCGTAGTAAAGGCGGCGACAGCACCACTGGCCATCACCCACGCCTTGCCATTAACCCATTGAAATAATGCAGCCTGTATAAAGCTGAATGGCTTACTTTTGCCTTTTTCTATTGCTTTTGGTTCAGCGCTGGCAATGTGCCAGGCCAGCCAGATAAGATAAACCACCCCAACCACTTTAATCAGTTGATGCAGATGCGGATAACGCTCAAACACAGCACCAAACCCCAGCCCCACCAGCAGTACCATTAGCGGGAAACCCAAACATATTCCCAACCAGTGTGGCACGCTGGCCTTGACACCATAATTAACGCCGGATGACATAATCATTACGTTGTTAGGGCCAGGTGTGATAGTGGTAGAAAAGGCAAAAAACAGCACCGCTAAGAATAGGTCCATCATACATCCAGAGGTTGGGTAAAAATACGATACTTACTGCGGATAATACCAGAGTCGGCCGTCTTTAATAGGCGTTTGTGCAGGTAAAAGCGGATTATCCAGCTTTATTATTTGCCGCTTATCCAGTTTTAGCTCTGCCAGATGATTGGCGAAAAACTGATAAAAAAGCTGATCAAAAGTGCCATCGGCAACCATTTTGTGCAGCCCGTTTTCAATATCCTTTGCCAGTTGCTCGTTAGCATAATTAACAAAAAAATAGCTGGCGGTAGGATAATAAAGCACCCAGTTTTGCTCTGTCACTATATTACGCTCTGTAAGCAGTGCGGCTTCATCAGCAATTTCCAGCGCGTTGCGTGGCACCGCATCCACCCGGCCTTTTTCCAGCATGGAGAATAAATTGTCATAGCCGGCAGCGCCAATTACCGAAAAGCCGTTAAGCTGCAGTACTTTGGCATCTACCCAGTCATGGCCCTGCGCATACACCAGACGGCGGATTTGCGCAGGTTTAGCGCTGGCTGAAAATTTAGCCTGCTGGTCGTTGCGGATCAACATAATACGATAACCGCTAAGGCCTTTAAAAATGGGAATGCGAATAGGCCGTAAATCCAGCTCGCGCTCAACAGACGTCATCGTCCACAGTACATCCAGCTCGGCCTGCTCTTTTAAAAAAACTATACTGCGTGATTTAGACATCCGCTCAGACGAGCTTTGCAGCTGATACTGCCGCTCCGATTGTGCCAATGCCAGTTCCAGCAAGGCTAATGGATAAACAGACCGTGGATCTTCAACGTGCGCAATCGCAGGATAGCGCACCAATTCCGCAGCACCGCTAGCCGTAAACAGGCAAAAATAAAGTAAAATTATACGTATCACTATTTTTCACCGAATAACTGTGCCATGTTATCAATGAAGTATTATCTAATTTGCTGAAAATAGTCAGCCTAAACCTGATATTTACTTTATAAAAATACAGAACAACAGCCTGATTAAGAGAGAAGACAGGAGATAAACATGAATAAAATTCTGGGTTTGGCAATTTTGGTCGCCGGTGTCATTTTATTATACTTTGGTTACACCGAATACAATTCAGCCGCGTCTCAGGTAACTGAGGTAGTAACAGGCAATCCAACAGACAACTCTATTTGGTTTCTGGTGGGTGGTGCCATAGCTGCGATTGTAGGTCTGGGTGTTTTGCTGAAGAAATAAACTGCTTAACATGCATAAAGGCCGCAATGCGGCCTTTATTTATCTGGTTACAGAGGATTATTATTCCTCTTCTTTACCCCAGCTGTCCCGCAGCCCTACTGTACGGTTAAATACCAGTTTGTTGGCACTACTGTCTTTATTATCTGCGCAGTAATAACCTTCACGTTCAAACTGATAAGCCTGTTCAGCTTTAGCTGTTTGTAATGACGGCTCAACCAAACCTTGTTTAATCACTAACGACTGCGCATTAATCACCTGCAGGAAGTCTTCCTCTGCTGCAGGGTTAGCCACGCTGAATAAACGATCATAAACGCGGAACTCGGCTGGCACTGCGTGTTTGGCTTCAACCCAATGAATTACGCCACGCACTTTACGGCCATCTGCCGGGTTTTCACCCAGTGTTTCTGGTAAATAGCTGCATTTTAATTCAACAATATTACCTTCGCTGTCTTTTACCACTTCATCTGCATGGATAACATAAGCATTGCGTAAACGCACATCACCATTAAGCACTAAACGCTTATACTTTTTGTTAGCCTCTTCGCGAAAATCGGCGCGGTCGATATACACCACAGGCCCGAACGGCAGTTTGCGGCTGCCCATGCTGTCATCTTTCGGATGATTTGGCGCCTCAACCCACTGCACGCCATCGGCCGGGTAGTTAGTAATAGTTACTTTAAGCGGGTCAAGCACCGCCATAGCACGTGGTGCAGCTGCATCTAAATCTTCGCGGATACAGGCTTCCAGTGCGCTCATTTCAATGACATTGTCTTGCTTGGTCACACCAATGCGTTTAGCAAACTCTCGAATAGCTGATGCCGTATAACCACGACGGCGTAAACCGGCAATGGTTGGCATACGCGGGTCGTCCCAACCGGATACAACCTGTTTTTCTACCAGCGTTTGCAGTTTACGCTTGCTCATTACCGCATATTCAAGATTTAAGCGTGAGAACTCAATCTGCTGTGGGTGGCAGGCAATAGTAATGTTATCCAAAATCCAGTCATATAAACGGCGGTTATCCTGAAATTCCAGTGTACACAGCGAGTGCGTAACACCTTCCAGTGCATCAGAAATACAGTGGGTAAAGTCGTACATCGGGTAGATGCACCACTTGTCACCGGTTTGATGGTGATGGGCAAACTTAACACGGTAAATAACCGGGTCGCGCATAACCATAAAGCTGGATGTCATATCAATTTTGGCGCGCAGCGAACACTCGCCTTCTTTAAAACCACCGGCACGCATTTTTTCAAACAACGCCAGGTTTTCTGCCGGGCTGGTATCGCGCGTCGGGCTGGGTTTACCCGGTTGGGTTAAATTGCCACGGTACTCGCGCATTTGCTCGCCATTTAAAAAGCAAACATAAGCTAGGCCTTTATTAATTAATTCAACCGCATAACCATACAGGGCATCAAAGTAATCTGAAGAGTAACGTACCTCGCCATCCCACTGAAAGCCGAGCCAGTTCACGTCTTGTGAAATAGAATTTACAAACTCGACGTTTTCTTTTTCCGGGTTAGTATCATCAAACCGCAGGTTACATTTACCCTGGTAATCCTGGGCAATACCAAAGTTCAGGCAGATAGATTTAGCATGACCAATGTGTAAGTAACCATTAGGCTCAGGCGGAAAACGGGTTTGCACAGCACTGTGTTTACCTGAGGCTAAATCAGTATCAATGATCTGACGAATAAAATTAGTTGGGCGATGTTCAACGTCCGCCATAGAATTCAAATCCCTATCTGAAAAACCAGTGCGGCTGCACTGGCTAAAATTACTGAAATATGGCGGCATTATAACAGCAGAAATGCTTCTGACTACCGCCTGGCGGGGCTAATTATTCTGGCTGAATAAAAATACCGGCGGGTATGGTCTAAGAGCATAAAAATCCCACCACAGATTAGTTTGCTGGCAATTTCTCTGGGCATAGTGCCGTGCTGACATTTTTTTGCTCGCGATATAAATAGGATGGTAATTGCACCAGCGCCAACGCTTCATCTTTATCTGCCTGCGGCACAGCATGTCTGCTTAAACTAAGTTTTTGCTGTCCTGGCTGATACCTTGCTTCGACACTGTTTCCATCAGGCTTGAGGATCACCAGTTTGTCGCTCTGCATCAGAGCAAAGTAATCCTCAAACTGCAATAAAGCCCGGCCGGGGCTGGTGTTATCCAGAGTAAAGTCCCGTCCTGTCATGGTATGGCAACTGGATATACCCATCATAGATAATAAGGTGGGTGCTAAATCAATCTGACTGGCAAGGGTTTTTAGCAGTTCTGGCTTTGTATCCGCACCTAAAATCAGCCCTGGAATATGGAACTTTTCGACCGGGATCAGGTTGTCGCCGTACACTCTGTTATCATGATCGGCCACTATTAAAAACAAGGTATCTTGCCAATAGTCGCTTTGTTTTGCCTTTTGGAAAAACTGCCCCATGGCCCAGTCGGCATATTTCACCGCGTTATTGGCGGTATCTTTGGGCTCTTCATATAACTCAATACGGCCATCAGGAAACTCAAAAGGCTCATGATTGCTGGAGGTGAAAATCAGGCTAAAAAATGGCTTATCCTGCTGATGCAAAGCCGTTAATTGTTGGTGCGCAGCAGTAAACACATCCTCATCACTGGCGCCCCAACTGCCGGTAAACAAAGGGTTTTGCATCTGGCTTTGATCGACAATCTGATCCACACCATTGCCGGTAAAAAAACTGCGCATATTGTCAAAATGTGCTTCACCACCATAGATAAACTGGGTTTGGTAGCCTTGATTTTTAAGGATTGATGCAAGGGTAGTGAAATGCTGCTGGCTATTGGATAACTTCACTGTGCTTTGTGCTGGTGTCGGCGGAAAACCAGCCACGACCGCTTCAATACCACGTACAGAGCGGGTGCCTGTGGCATACAAATTTTCAAACCAGATGCCCTGTTGTTTTAACTTTTCAAGCTCCGGCGTGACAGCCAAACCACCTAAAGATTGCACAAAAGTAGCACCCAGGCTTTCCTGCAACACTATCACCAAATTCAGTGGCCGCGCGCGCTTGATCGCCTGTTGCCAATGTGCTGTTGGGTACTCTTGATTAGTAAAGCTGTAGGACTGTAGCCAGGGCCAGTCCAGGCTTAACTTCAGCATCTGCTCTGTAGGCAAGCGGCCATAGATTTCGCTCGAGTGAGCTTCATGCTTTAAATTATAAATGGCATAAAGTACTGAATAAGCAGAATTTAAAACCAACGAGTTGACCATGGCATCGGCAGTAATTGCAAACATTGCCGGATTAGCAGGCCGATGAGCTGTGGTAGAACGGATACCGGCAAAAAGCAGCAGCAACGCCAGAGTCCATATACCAATAGTTTTAACAGCCGACCACTGCTTTACACTGCATTGCCCCAGCCGAAAAACATGCCGCATCAACCAGGCAAGAGCTACTGTAGCAACAATACCCAGAACTAAAGGCAAACGAAAACCAAACCATAAAGTCGACAACACTTCTTTGGGGTACTTCAGGTACTCGACAAAAAGCCGGTTTGGCCGCACATCATATTGCAAAATAAAAGCAGGTGACGCCAGTTCCATAAACACTAGCAGCACCAAAGCAGACAGACACCATAAATAACTAAACTGAAACCAGTACTTAGCCAGGCTGCGTACCGATGCCAGTGGAATAAGCAGCACAGGCACCAGCAGTAGCAATCCCACTAAAATAATGTCGGCTCTAATACCTTGCAGTAATACTTGCCACAGCATATCAGTTTGATCCACTCTGTCGTATTGCCACAACACTAACGCCCACCGGCTCAGACTAAGCAAGACTAAACCAAGTACCGCCGTACGGATTAAATAACGGTAAGGGCCAAGGCAAAATAAAGAGGAAAAAACAGTTACTTTTATCGTTTTTATTGCAGACATGAGCTGGCCTCAGTAACTAAACAAAAGCCAGCATAGGGATGAAAACTTAAGAAAAACTTAAATGGGACAGAGCGCCCTGCCCTTGTGAGCGCAAGCCACCCGATATTGAGCTGCTCTTACCTCCCTTAAGTCTGCCTTAAGCTTCGTCACTCAATCTGACGATATCACAGTTTCAGTCACGACAACTTATTCCATAGCCTTTTGGGTTTGTTCCGGATCAAAACCACGGTGTATCAGTCTGGCAAGGATATATTTCACCCTTGTTGAAACACCGCCACTAGATGTAGATCAAAGTTTGTATTTTCAAATCCCGGTTAAGATGAATTAACACAGGCACTTTAGTGTTTGTTTATGAGCAGAGCAATATGAACAAAATGCTATCCATTCTAAAAGTAGTCACTGTGTTCACCATTTTTTTTAGCCTCACCTTTTCTGCTGCGTCTGTGCTGGCAGACGATGAATGCAAGGACCCCATAGCCGACTGGCAGCCACGCGAAATGCTAAAACAAAAGCTGGAGCAGCAAGGCTGGCGGGTAAAACGTATTCGTATTGATGATGGCTGCTATGAAGTGCGCGCAATCGATGAACAAGGACGCCGGGTGAAAGCCACCTACGCGCCTGCATCATTTACGTTACTGGAACTTGAAGTGAAACACGACAAGCCTTCTGAACAGCAACACTAAGAAATTCGACATCAGTCTCAATAACCAATAGAGGCCAGGAGAAAGTGAAATGAAAAAATTATTCATCACCGCAGAGTTCATGCTGGGTCTGTGCCTGCCCAACGTTATTCAGGCAGCTGAAGTTACTATTACTACAACACTACATAGCTATCAGGGCGATGGTGCTTATCTGGCAATCTATCTTACCGATGCAAACGGCAAGTACAACAAAACGCTCTGGGTCGCGGGTGGTAAAGCTAAATATTACAAACACCTGCAAGATTGGGCACGCGGCAGTGGCTTAAAAAGTACCGAATATGATGGCAGCACCGGCGCCAGTGTCACCTCCGGCGAGCAATTGACGTTTAAGGTCAACATTGAGGATGCGTTGATCGATGCTGGGTATTTGATTAGGGTCGATAGTGCGGTAGAAGATCAACGCGATCAAAGGGTTGATGCCGAGCTGCCGCTGACACGTCGGGGTGCTGGTACCTCAGTCGCTGGTCGCGGTTATGTCAAAACCATCAGTTATACCCTGTAACATCACCGCTTTAGAGGGTATAGCCAGATGCTACGTCGCTTTCATTCACTCGCTGGTCTTACTGCAGCGCTGTTTTTGCTGATCACAGCCACCACAGGGGCACTGCTAGCGTTAGATCCGGCATTACAGCGCGCAAATGCTTTAGTGCCCGCCAGAGGGGCTGTGAGCGTGGCTGACGTGGCAGAGAAAGTGTTGCTTGCGTATCCAGGTACGGAGCAAATTGAACGGCTGCCTTCCGGGGCTGTGGTGGTTTACTTTACCCAAGATGGCCAAACTGCGGCGGATTTGATCAATCCGCTGACTGGCACTCGGCTGGCGACCTATCAACAGTCCGCAGTTTTTGCTTGGCTGAAAGATTTACACCGGGCTTTTTTGTGGGACGACAAAGGGCGGGCTGGCGCGGGCATTGTGGCGCTGCTGCTAAGCGTGCTATGTGTCTCTGGGGTATTTTTATTGGCGTCACGGGCGGGCGGTTGGCGCCAGCTATTTGCGCCGATGCGCAGTGCCAGCAATGGCGCAATCAGTCCAAGGCTACACGCCGAGTTAGCGCGTGCTGCGGCATTGGGGTTATTGCTATCGGCGCTGACCGGTAGCGTTATGTCAGCACTGCGTTTCGAGTTACTGCCTGAAGCCGCAGAGCTTGAGGCTGATTTCCCGCAAAAGGTGGCTGGCACAGCTGCGGCACCCGTTGGTACTCTGCCCGCATTACAGCAAACCGATTTGGTCGATTTACATCAACTGATTTTCCCGTCCCGCACCGATCCACAGGACTTGTATGCACTAAGCACCCATCAGGGCTCGGGGTATGTCGATCAAGCCACTGGGCAGTGGCTGTCCTATGCCGACTATGGCAATGCTGCACAGCTACAAACCTTCATTATGGAATTGCATACCGGTGAAACTTACTGGTGGCTGGGGTTGCTGTTTGGCCTTGCGGCGCTGACGGTGCCCGCTCTGGTTATCACCGGCTTTCAGATTTGGTGGCAACGACGTCGTGCCATGCCGCACCTGCAGGGGAACTCGGCAGTGGGGCAGGCAGATACGATTATGCTGGTTGGATCTGAGTCCAACAGTACCTGGGGTTTTGCCAACGCCTTATGCGAAGCATTAAAACACGCAGGTTGTCTGGTGCATCTGGCGCCGATGGATCAGCTGGCAAATCACTATGTCAAAGCCGAACGTTTGTTGATCCTCACCTCGACCTACGGTGATGGCGATGCACCGGCCTCGGCCAGTCAGTTTTTACAAAAGCTGCAAAAACTGCCGCCAACCCTAAGTTTACCCTTTGCCGTATTAGCGTTTGGCGATCGGCAATTTTGCAGTTTTTGTGCTTTTGCCGATCATGTGACTGAGGCGTTGCAACAACGGCAGTGGCCACAGCTGCTTGCCACCGACTATGTCGATCGACAGTCCGCCGCGACGTTTGAACATTGGGGCGTGGCACTTGGCAACGTGCTTGGCCGTCCTTTAATGCTGCACTATACGCCGGTGCTGCCAGCCTGCCATGGGTTGATGTTGGTCGAGCGGCAGAACTATGGTGAAGCAGTACAGGCGCCGACTTGTGTGTTGCGCTTTCAATCCGCCCCCCCGGGCAGCACACTACCGGTGTTTAGCGCGGGCGATTTGGTCGGCATTTTGCCACCAGGCAATGCGGCTCCTCGCTTTTACTCTTTAGCATCCGCCAGTACCGATGGCGTCCTCGAAATTTGTGTCAGGCAGCAGGACAATGGCTTGTGTTCAGGTTTTTTATACAACCTGAAATTTGGTGAAACTGCCGCGGGTTTTATTCAGAAAAATGCCCGCTTTAAACCTGCCGCCGGGAAGTCGCCCATTCTGCTGATCGGCGCAGGCACTGGCATTGCTCCGTTGGTGGGGTTTATTCGTGCCAACACCGCTCGCCGCCCTATCTACCTGTACTGGGGCGGACGTCTGGCAACTTCTGATTTCTTATACCAGAACGAACTTAACTCCTACTTGGCTGACCAGCGGTTATCACAACTCCATGTCGCATTCTCGCGAGGAGCAGAGCCTGCCTATGTTCAGGACAAACTGCTACAAGACGCAGATCAAATTCGGACTCTGATAAACGGCAATGCACAAATTATGCTTTGTGGCGGACGCCGAATGGCAACTGACGTCGCTACCAGCCTAAATACAATCTTGGCACCAATAGCATTAGATGTGGCGACTTTGAAAAAATCGGGACGATATTTGGAAGACACCTATTAAAACAAGCTAATCGCATGTTTATTAAAATTCATACTCCAGCGCAAAGCGCAAAGTACGATCAACAGTATCATTATCAATCGCCATAATCACCGCCAGCTCCCATTTTAATTGTTTCTGCTTATCAAACTTATGCACGCCCATTAAACTTGGTCCGGCGCCTTTGTAATTTTCTCCGACATATAATTCTATAGCGGGTTGCACTGCGGGTAACAAACGATAGCGGTATTGCGCCCTGAACTCCCCTTCCCATTCAGTTTCAATGGTTTTACCCCATTCGTACACTGCCAGTGCATTTAGCGTCAGACTGGTTGGGCCAAACTCTTTCTCCATTAACAGCCCGGTAGTAAATTCAAAGTTGTCCTGATTGTTCTGCCGCTCAAGTTCAAACAGCAGGCCCCAGTCAGCACTGTACTGGCCTTGCTCGGTCAGCATCCAGCGCAATTCGAGTTCGTAGCCAGACAACTTATAATCTTCAGGGCTTACTCTGTCTGCTATCAGATAAATTTCCAGTGCGGCGCGCTCAGCTACCGAAAAACCATAACCCAGCTTTTGCCCCATAGTGTTGTTGTCGGGGTGATCAGCCTGACGCTGATAAAAGTAGCGATATTCAACACTGCGCTCAAGCGCCTGTACATAAGGGTGATATACCTTATCTACTACCCGGCCATCGGCCAGACTATGCCCGCTTGTCATTAGCGCTAAAGAGCCAAGAACCCCATAAGCTAGTGAAGGAGAAAACCTCATTGCGCACTCCTTATGTTATTTTTCAGGTTGCGGCTACACCAGAGCAACAACCCCAGGCCGGCAATATATATAAGGCCTTGTGATAAAACCGGAGTGGCTTCATACCCCAGTAAAGCCTGCAAAAAGAAACCTAATTCAGACTGCTCCGGCAGCCATTGTTCGGTTTGCCATAGTCGCGGGCCTGAGGGCAGCCAGTCGGATTGAATGAGCAAAGCTGATGCCATCATTAACTGACGTACGCCCAGTAGCGACAGCAGCAACCGGTAACTGAGCATACGCCATTGTTTTAGCTCGGTTAGCAGGTAATACCACAGCACGGCAATACTGCTGCCAATGCCTACACCTAAGGCCATACCCAAAAGTAAAGCCGATGGGTCGGTATTGCCCTGAGTGGGCAACCAGATATACAGCAGTAAGTTGCTGCCATTGATACTGAGCAAACAGGCACAGGCAAAGGCCGACAACACCATTGCTGCATTACGCTTAGCTGCGGCCACACACAATAGCGCAAAGCAACCGGTGTATAGCAGGCTGTACAATAACTCCAGCCCGAAGCCATCAAGTTGCTCAGAGATCCAAAGCATATTGCTGCTAAAAAGTGTCAGCATCAGGATGGCTGGCAAAGAAAACAGCAGAATAAAACGCCGCCACTGGCTTCTGTGCCACACCAGCAAGGTAGCCAGCAGTAAAAATAATGGCAACAACTCGCGTAAAAACATCAGCACGGTATTAATTAGCATTGTCAGCCCTACGCTGTTGCCACTGCGCTTCGGGTAGCGCTATCAGCACCCCCTGGGCACTGTCGGGGTTATATTCACCAAAAAAATGGTAGCGGCCCGGTTGCAGTGGCCCTATAAACAAAGTGGCTTTGCCATTGCCTAAAATGACCTTTTCCCGGTTTAAGCTAAAGCTTTCAAATTCCTCTGGTGATGGGTCCTGGTTTAACACCTGCAGTTTTATTTTTTCACCGGCCGGCACATAAAGCACCGACGGGTGAAACAAGTGATCTTTAATCTGCAATTCAAATAGCGCGGGCTCTGCCAGCACAGGCAAAGCCAGACTCATTAATGCAAGATGTTGCCAGGGTATTCCCTTTGTCCTGTTTATTTTCACAAAGGCAGTTCCACTGTCACTTTTAAGCCGCTAACAGAATCTGCGGCGCCAAGGCGTACCTGACCCTGATGCAAATTAGCGATATCGCGCACTATAGCCAAACCTAAACCAGAACCCAAAGTACCCGATTGATGCCTGTCGCCACCTACCCGGTAGAAACGATCAAATACTCTGCTGTACTCTTCTGGCGGTATCCCCGGGCCGTTATCCTGCACCACCAGTACCGCTTTTCCGGCCTGTGTCATTAACTCCAGTTGAATAGCACCACCGGCCTGGGTGTATTTACTGGCGTTGCCTACCAGGTTACTGACTAGCAACCGTAACGCAAAAGCATCGCCTTTTAGCGATAAGTGCTCCAGCCCCAGAAGCTCAATCTGTTGCTGTTTTTTCTCAATCTGCGGGTACCAGTCGGCAACCACCTGACGGCATAAACCGGCTAAATCCAGTTGTTCTGTACGAGCCTGAAAATGCTCAGGGTTAGTGCGGTTTAACAGCATAATTTGTTCTATCAGGGCACTCATACGCTCAACACCGGCCTGTAACGCCAGCATAGAATCTTGCGAGTCAGCCATTCCCGATTGCTGCCATTGTTGTGAAGCATTATGTAAGTTCACCTGCAATACACTCAACGGTGTGCGCAGCTCATGCGCAACATCAGAGGCAAAGCGCTTTTCCCGTTCAA
This sequence comes from Rheinheimera sp. EpRS3, assembly GCF_001513785.1. Lineage (GTDB taxonomy): Bacteria > Pseudomonadota > Gammaproteobacteria > Enterobacterales > Alteromonadaceae > Alishewanella. Next base: position 53,157 of record NZ_LNQS01000007.1, on the reverse strand, counting down.
AAGCATCTGCTAAACGGGCAAATAACAGATTGGTGGTTTTCAGCATCTGATCTAATTCAGCAGGTACCTGCTCCAGCTCTACCGCTGTTAAATCATTGGCCTTTTTTGAAGCCAACTGAGCCGAAAAGCGTTTAATTGGAGACAATGCTTTGCTTACCACCAGCCAAATCAGTAATGCCTGTAGCGGTAAGCTAAGTACCACAGGGTAAATCGAGGCGGTAATCACTTCGTCGGCCAGTTGCTGGCGTTGCTGCAATGGCTGCGCCACTATCACAGTTAGTAGGGCTGTTGGCGTCTGGCGAAACACCCGCCATCTTTTGCCAGCAAAATTATGCTCGGTAAAGCCCTCAGTTTCTGCCATAGGTGTTTCAGGAGCTAAAGGGCTGCGATACACCAGTTGATTGTTTTGCCAAACCTGCAGTGCCAGCCCCAGCTCTTGCTGCGAGCCAGCCTGATACTGCTGTGCCAGACTGGACGCCAGCACTTGTAAATCCTGGTCAAACAATGCTTCTGCCCTGCTGGCACTTTGCCTGTAGCTTTGTAAAGCGGCTAAAAAACTGATTAAAGTAAAAAGCGCAATAAGGACAGTAACTAAATAGCGGCGAAGTGATCTCATAGCACGGTCATACCATGCTCACGCTGTAGCCCACACCGCGTAACGTTTTAATAAAATCTTTCGGCAGCTTTTTGCGTAAATTGGAAATATGCACTTCCAGAGCATTACTGGCAACTTCTTCACCCCAGGCATACAGGCTGGCTTCCAGTTGTTCGCGGGTTTTTATCCGCCCGGCGGATTCCATGAGTTCTTTGAGCAGCATAAATTCGCGACGCGACAAACCAACAACTTCACCTTCTACCTGCACTTTATGCGCGCTGGTATCGAGTTCTACCTGCTGCAGTTTAATTAAATGCGTGGCCGCAGTGCCAAGACGGCGCTCTATTACCCGTAAACGGGCAAAAAGCTCCGGCATTGCAAAAGGTTTTACCAGATAATCATCAGCACCTAAATCCAGGCCCCGAATACGATCATCTATGCCATCACGGGCGGTGAGCACTAAAACCGGCAGATTCCCTTCTCTTTGCCGGCTTTGTTTGAGTAAATCCAAGCCATCCATATCCGGCAGGCCAAGATCGAGGATCAGCGCGTCGCAATCTTTGGCTTTAATACTGCTTAACGCATGTTTGCCTGTACTGACATGATTAACCACAAACCCCTGGGCGGATAATGCCAGCAGCAAGCCTTTGGCTAAATCTAGATCATCTTCTACCAGTAACAGTCTCATTGCCTCTCCAGCATTAGTGCCTGACGCTGCCGTTTAACGTTTTAGTTTTTTAACCACTTTTACTTCCAGCGCAGTAAGCTCCTGCAACCGGCCTTTATCGGCAGTTTCACGCTCTGGGCGCGGCTTCGCCTGTTTGGCTTTGTCAATGTAGCCCATGGCTGCTTTATAGTCGCGCTTTTGCGTTAAAAATTCTGCATAAAAATAATTAGGATCAATACCTTGTGGGTTAATAGTTAAAGCCTTTTCTAACATCAGTTTTGCGGTTTTATCACTGCCAAAACCAATGGGCCAACCGGGCACCTTGTAATACAACACACCTAAACTGGTATAAGCCGAACCTTGCAGCGCCTGGCTATCAAGTTGCAATGCCGCTTCAAGATCAGTTTTTGAGCCTTCAGCCAGCGATATAGCGCCCAAACCACCTTTAGCACCGGCATAACTGGATTTAATAATGCCACGCCAAATTAGTGCTTCGGCTTTGTCAGGGTTAGCCGCTACCACTGCGTCGGCTTGTTCCAGCAGGGCCGCAAACGAGGCTTCTTTTTGCTCATCACTTATGCTGTAATTCACTTCCGCCCAACGATCTTGCAGGGGTTTAATATCCTGGAGTACATCGGCAAAAACCGATGCCGCCATCAATGTTGAAGTCAATAATAATGCTGGCACAAAAGCCACCAGACGTAATGTTTTGCTTAATGTGTTCATATCTACCTCGTTAGTGGTTTTTGCCCACTGCAAATAATTCAATGAGTGTTAATTTACTTTTTAACGCCATATCGACCAGCGCCGGGAACACCGCGTTCAGGCGAACAAAAAAACGCTCGGGCCAGCCAAGGAAACGGCGCAGTTCATTAGACTTCAGCTGTTTAATTAACTGCTCTGCCACCCAGGCCGGGCTATCCATGCTATTGCCCAGTTGTTGATTCAGTTGCACCACATCGCTGGAATTAATGCCGGTTTCTGTGGCTCTTGGTGCAAAGTACTTCACCTGAATATCGCTGCCCGCCAGCTCACGTTGCAAGGCTTCAGTAAAACCACGTAAGCCAAATTTAGTGGCGCAATAGCCGGTAAAGCCGGGGTGACCGATGCTGCCAAAGGCTGAGCCCACATTAACTATCTGGCCCTTACGCTGGCGTAACACCGGTAAAAACAGCTGACACAGCTGCATGGGTACCAGTAAATTAATACTGATCAGATCATTGAACTGTTGTTGCTGGCATAAACCAAATTGGCTGATACCAGCATTGTTGATCAGCACATCTATGCCGCCCTGCTGCTGGCAAAACTGCAGCAAAGCGTGTTGCTCTGTCACACGGGTTAAGTCGCAGCAGTACACCAGGGGTTCAACCGCCAACTGGCGTTGTAGCGTTTTGAGTTTTACGGCAGAGCGCCCGGTCAGAATAAGCCGTGTGCCCTCGCCGCTTAACTGTCTGGCCACTTCAGCGCCTATTCCACCGGTTGCCCCGGTTAGCAGAATCGTTTTACCCGCTAGAAAGCTCATGCCACACACTCCTCTGCCTGCGTTTTTTCGCTCAGGCCATGAGGTTGCTCCAAGCTACGAAATACATCACCGTATAAGTGGAAAAAGCGTTTGGCGCTGTGAATAATCAGTGCCTGCTCAGCCGGTTCGGTGATTTTATTCATCAGGCTTTCAAAGAACTTGATATGGTCCTGATCTAAAGCTCCGTGCGAGTTTAAATAGGTAAAGGCTTTACGTGGCAACTGCAAAGTACCGGCAATTTTACTGGCTGCCTGCTCCGCTAAAGCAATAGAGGTACCCTCAAGCACCAGCACCATGCCAAAAAAACACAATGGATTAACCCGACGCACCGAGTCATAAGCGTAAGATACCATCAGCTCAGTAGCAAAGGCTGGCGTGCTGCTGCGGGCCTGCTCTTTGTCATAACCACAGGCGGCTATGTCATTTAGCACCCACTCCTGATGGCCCAGCTCTTCTTCGATGTATTCTGCCACCGCTTCGCGTAACCATTCTTTCGACTCTGGCAGCAGAGCTCCCACCGACATTAACAGAGGTACTGTGTGTTTAACATGGTGATAAGCCTGAGTTAAGAAAGCCACATAATGATCCAGCGTGAAATCACCGGCAAAAGTGCGGCGGATCATCGGAGCGTCCAGCAAATAAGCCCGCTCTGCTTGCGTTGCGTTAACCAACGTTTGATAAAAACTCATAGGACTCTCCAATTGCTGTAGTAGGTACAAATAAATCATGAATTTGACGTTGGTATTTTTTAACCACGTCAGCACGGCGCGGCCGGCCATTGGCTGTTAGGGTGCCATCTGCCACAGATAAAGGCTGGGTTAGCAGGTGATAAGCTTTTATTTGCGCATAATCTGGTAGTTGCTGGTTCACCTGCTGCAGATAGGCAGGCAACAACGCTGCCGACTTGGGATCAGCAAGGTATAAAAGTGCCGCACAGTAAGGCTTGGCATCGCCAACCAACACCGCCTGGCGAATTAAACCGCTTTGTGTAAGCAAGGCTTCAGGCCATTCCGGTGAAATATTTCGGCCCAGGCTGGAAATAAGTAAGTTTTTACGCCGCCCCAGAATGCGTAACTGCCCTTTTGCATCCAGCTCGCCTAAATCACCGGTAAAAACCTTGTTGCCAGCTGAGGCCGCATCGCCCAAATAGCCCAAAAATGGCTGATTTACGACAATTTCGCCGCCAATAATCTCGATATCACGATGCGCTAACGGCAACCCAACTAATTCCAGTTCCAAGGCTGTGCTTTGCCTGGCATCAAAACTTGATAATGCCACCACAGATGCACATTCACTTAAGCCATACCCCTGGAACACTGGTAATCCAAGCCGTGACGCCTGCAGCAATAACGCAACAGAAACATGAGCACCTCCTACAGCGATAAATTGCAGTGACGACGGAGCTTGCCAGTCCTGAGTTCTCGCCATCACCAGCAGTTGCAGTAATTCCGGTACTAAAATCAGACTTTTGGGTGCTACGCTGGTTATAAGCTGAAGTAAAGCCTGTGGGCTGACAAGCTGGCTACCGCTAAAACCGCGCATTATATCCGGTGCTATCAGCACCTCGCCACCCGCTAACAATGGCGCATAAATACCCGCGATGTTTTCCAATAGCGTACTTAAAGGCAATAAACACAGGTGTTTAGGTGAATATTGTTTAATACGTTGAATAAGGCTGTGCGCCACATCAAGCTGGCTTTTTGCCGATAAACACACACCTTTTGGCTGTCCGGTTGAACCTGAAGTAAAGGTGATTTTTTGACAACCCGGTTTAATAGCTGCACCAGAGCCGGCTAATTCACGGCGATACATGAATAAATCACCGACTTGTTCCAACAGGGTAAATTCGGCTGTCAGTTGCTCGGTATCTGAAATATAAATATCTGGCTGCAACTGCGATATCACGTGCGTCAGTTGGCTACCAGTCAAATAAGTTGGCAGTGGCACCAATAATAAATCTGCATCCAGACAGGCTAAATCTAGCAGCGCCCACTGCGCTGAGCTATTGGCAGCCAACGCAATACGCCGCGCACCATAGCCTGATAATAGTTCCTGCCAGAAGCGCATCTGTTTTTTGATCTGGGCTTGCGGGTAACTTATCCCCGTTGCCAGATCGCGCAGCATAGCCGTCACGGGTAATTCAATACGCATTAGCAGTCTCCCGCCGGCAAACGGGCAACTAACTGATGTAACTGCGGCCAGTGCTGATGCGCTAAAGCAGTGAGCTTCTCTTCGCGATGAATAAGCCGGGTCACGGCGGCTAAATCCATCACGCACACTTTTGGATTGGTGTCGTAGTAGGTTCCCCAACTCGCCGCCTGTTCACCTAAAGCATCCGCTTTTGCCTCAGCCAATTCGGTCAGCTCAATGCCATGGCGGCTTAAAATATCGCGTACCTGTGTCGTGGCGGCACATAATAAATAGCGGTAATTTAACTGGTCCAGCGCATAAGCCATCAGTACGAAGAGTTGTAATAAGCTTTGCCGGTTTGACGCATACAAATGGCCAATTTCTATCAGCTGGCGACGCTCAGCAGACAAACCGTGATTGGCAAGTAATTGCTCTACGGCATCAGGCAAGTATTGCTCAATAAACAACGGCGTTTTAGCAGCACTGCGCAACCCCAATACGGCCTGCCACTGCCCATTGCGGCTTACACCTAATAAATTAGGCATAAAATGCTGCACTTTAGCCTGATAGTTAGTAGCAAAACCTTGTTGAATAAATTGCTGCAATGAACTGCGTTGTGGCTGATCAGGTAACACTAACTGTAAGCAACTTTCGCTGGGCTCAGGTTCGACGTTGTTGACACTTGTACTACCGCTGAGTTTGGCGCTGTGCATAAGACTAGTCATAACGGGCTCCTGTTTTACCGTTACAACCAGTCTGGAGGAGAATACTTAAAGTAGTCTTAAGACAATCTCAGGCAGGAGATTTATTTTATAACGTTGATGCAGCACAGCCATAAAGCGATTGTTCAACCGCTACGATACAGCCCTCAAGGCGTTGATAATAGTCGGGGGCATCTATTACGCAAAATTTATCTACATCAAAACCATAGCTCTTATACAACGCCATCAGTTGCTCAAAACTTACTTCACGGGTAGCCTGATCGCCCAGCTCACGCATACCATCTGCAACCCAGGGCACAGTGGGTTTAAGCGCGATCACCAGGTCGTACTTGGCAGGGTCAATAAAACTCTCTACCCGGCTTGCCACCTGGCCTAAAAATACCTGGCTGAAAAATGCTGTAACCACGGCATCGGTATCAAAAAAACATACCTTATTCGCGCTACGCAAGGCGGTTAAATCCTGCTCATACTGCAAATGGGTTATACGGTTAAAATCTTCCAGATCAAATAAATCGCCATTGCCGCCGACAATATCGTGCTGATAGTCACGGCCCAGCTCTTCCGACCAGGAGGTACAATACACTTTGGCAAGTTTGCGCGTTAGTGTGGTTTTACCACAAGACTCCGGCCCGGTGATCAGCACCTTACGGGCGAAAAACGGCCTGGCAGAGCCGGCGATATAGTCCCAGTGCAAATACGGGTGATTACGAATTTCTGTACCGCTAATGGGCCACTGAGTGCGCTGTGGGTCCAGGACTTTATACTCAATGCCGGGAAAATATCGATTGTGGCCGTCGCGGTAACTTTCTTCACCGCCATAAATCACGCTAAAAGGCTCAGGCACGGTGTGTTTAAGCTGCGTGGCGTAAGCGCCCCAGCCTTGTGGAAAAGGTGCCATAGCATCTTCATTCTGCAGCAGTATTTCAATACCCAGCCCCTGTAATTCCTGCGATAACCAGCGCTGGCGCAGTACGCCGCTGATATAAGCAATACCGGCGCTTTTGCACAGTTGCCCATCTTCCTGCGTACGCTCACTGATCACTACATACAGCTTGTCACACAAAGCATGGGCGCGCAGTATAGCGGTAATATGACCGCGGTGCGGTGGTAAAAACTTGCCGGGGAAAACACCCACTTTCATCGGTTTAATCCAAGTGTAATCTTAAAACTGAACCGTACACTGAATTGTAATAAAACACCATGCTAGTGCTTAAAACAAAAAACCCGCTACATAAGCGGGTTTTTATCAGCTAAATCAACAGCCTGTTACCAGCCAGTCAATTCTTTCAGTGCTTTACCGATATCGGCTAAGCTCTTAACCGTTTTAACACCAGCATCTTCCAGTGCAGCGAACTTCTCGTCAGCTGTACCTTTACCACCAGAGATGATGGCGCCTGCATGGCCCATGCGCTTACCAGCTGGTGCAGTTACACCGGCAATGTAAGACACAACTGGCTTAGTCACGTGTTGCTTGATATAAGCAGCCGCTTCTTCTTCAGCTGAACCACCGATTTCGCCGATCATAACGATGGCTTCAGTTTGTGGATCGTCCTGGAATAATTTCAGGATATCGATGAAGTTAGAACCTGGGATTGGGTCACCACCAATACCTACACAAGTAGACTGGCCGAAACCGTAGTCAGTAGTTTGTTTTACTGCTTCATAGGTCAGAGTACCTGAACGTGAAACAATACCTACTTTACCCGGCAAGTGAATGTGGCCTGGCATAATACCAATTTTACATTCGCCTGGCGTGATAACGCCCGGGCAGTTAGGGCCAATTAAGCGTACGCCTAATTCATCACACTTAACTTTAGCGTCCAGCATGTCCAGTGTAGGAATGCCTTCAGTAATACATACGATCAACTTGATGCCGCCGTTTGCCGCTTCCAGGATAGAGTCTTTACAAAAAGCAGCTGGTACGTAGATCACTGATGCTTCTGCACCAGTTGCTTCTACGGCTTCTTTTACAGTATTGAATACTGGTAAACCTAAGTGAGTCTGACCGCCTTTACCCGGAGTCACACCACCAACCATTTTAGTGCCGTAGGCAATAGCTTGTTCAGAGTGAAAAGTACCCTGAGCACCCGTGAAGCCCTGACAAATTACTTTGGTATCTTTATTAATTAAAACGCTCATTGATAACCCCTTATGCCTTAGCCGCTGCAGCAACTACTTGCTTGGCAGCGCTAGTCAGGTCTGTGTCAGCGATAATATTCAGGCCGCTTTCAGACAGCACTTTAGCACCCAGCTCTGCATTGTTACCTTGCAGACGTACAACCACAGGCACTTTAACGCCAACTTCTTTTACTGCGCCAATAACACCTTCAGCAATCATATCGCAACGTACGATACCGCCGAAAATGTTGATGAATACCGCTTTAACCGCAGTATCAGACAGGATAATTTTGAACGCTTCAACTACGCGCTCTTTGGTTGCACCGCCGCCAACGTCCAGGAAGTTAGCTGGTTGGCCACCGTGTAATTTAACGATGTCCATAGTACCCATAGCTAAACCTGCACCGTTAACCATACAGCCGATGTCGCCACCTAAAGCTACATAGTTCAACTCCCATGAGGCTGCATGTGCTTCACGTGGATCTTCTTGTGATGGGTCCTGCATTTCTTTCAATTCAGGGTGACGGTACAGAGCGTTGCCGTCGATAACCAGTTTGGCATCTAAGCAGTGCAGATCGCCAGCAGGAGTAATAACCAGTGGGTTTACCTCTAACAGAGCCAGATCTTTTTCCTGGAACAGTTTAGCCAGGCCCATAAAGATTTTTACGAACTGGTTAATTTGCTTGCCTTCCAGGCCTAATTTGAATGCTAACTCACGGCCCTGGAATGGCTGTGCGCCTACCAACGGGTCAATTGCTGCTTTCAGAATTTTTTCTGGTGTTTCGTGGGCAACGGTTTCAATTTCCACGCCACCTTCAGTAGATGCCATAAACACGATACGACGTGAAGAGCGGTCAACTACTGCACCTAAATACAGTTCTTTAGCGATATCTGTACAAGGTTCAACCAGGATACGGCTAACCGGCTGACCTTTTTCGTCAGTTTGGTAAGTCACCAGGTTCTTGCCAAGCCATTTTTCTGCGAAAGCTTTGATATCTTCTTTGCTCTTAACCAGCTTCACACCGCCCGCTTTACCGCGGCCGCCAGCGTGAACCTGGGCTTTAACAACAAACATATCGCCGCCGATTTTATCTGCAGCTGCTACCGCTTCTTCAACTGTAGCTGCGGCAATGCCTTTAGATACAGGCAAACCATATTGGGCAAACAGTTGCTTACCCTGATACTCGTGCAAATTCATGGCTATTTTCCGTTCATTTGAATATGAAAGCTGCACTGTTTAGTACAGCCTGACTTTGATCGGCGCATATTATAGTGCCAACCGGTTCGATAAAAAATGCTGTTGTCAAAAAACAACAGCATTTCTGCTTACTTTTGCCGAATAATCAGATATCCAGCAGGATACGGGTTGGATCTTCCAGCAATTCTTTAATAGTCACCAGGAAGCCTACAGACTCTTTACCGTCGATAATACGGTGATCGTAAGACAGCGCCAGATACATCATTGGCAGAATTTCCATCTTGCCATCCACTACCATGACGCGATCCTGAATTTTGTGCATACCCAGAATGGCGGATTGTGGCGGGTTGATGATTGGAGTAGACATCAGAGAACCAAATACACCACCGTTAGTGATAGTGAAGTTACCGCCGGTTAAGTCGTCCATAGACAGCTTACCGTCACGGCCTTTTAAGGCTAAGTCTTTGATGGCTTTTTCAATTTCAGCCAGGTTCATTTTGTCGCAATCACGCAGCACCGGTGTTACCAAGCCACGTGGCGTAGACACCGCAATGCTGATATCGAAGTAGTTGTGATAAACAATATCATCGCCGTCAATAGCAGCATTTACTTCAGGAAAACGCTTCAGCGCTTCAGTTACCGCTTTAACATAGAACGACATAAAGCCTAAACGGATACCGTGACGCTTTTCAAACACGTCCTGGTATTGCTTACGCAGGTCCATAATTGGCTTCATGTTCACTTCGTTAAACGTCGTTAACATGGCGGTTGAGTTTTTCGCTTCCAGCAGACGGTTCGCGATGGTTTTGCGTAAACGTGTCATAGGCACACGTTTCTGGCTGCGATCACCGGCTACCGCAGTGGGTGCAGAAGCAGCTGGCGCCGCAGCTTTTGCTGGGGCACCGGCGACAAACTTTTCTACGTCTTCTTTAGTCACACGGCCATTTTTGCCAGTGCCTTTAATTTTGCTGGCGTCTAAGCCTTTTTCAGCAATCATGCGGCGCACAGACGGACTTAAGGCATCGTCGTTGCTGTCGTCTGAACCTGTAGCAGGTGCGGCATCAGCTTTGGCATCGTCTTTCTTCGCTGGCGCATCGTCTTTTTTCGCTGCAGGTGCACCACCGGCTTCCATTTTACCAATAACTTCTTCAGCAGTTACGGTAGCACCGGTGTCATGAATGATTTCGCCCATTACGCCATCGGCCTGAGCAACAACTTCAAGTACCACTTTGTCGGTTTCAATATCAACTAATACCTGATCACGTGTTACGGCTTCGCCTGCTTTAACGTGCCAGGTGGCGATGGTTGCATCTGCAACGGATTCTGGAAGTACGGGTACTTTAATTTCCACTTTTTCACCTTTTACCGGTTGGTCTTATTTCGTTTAACCGGCCCGTTATACAGGCCGGACAATCAATTATTTAATAGTCAAAGCGTCGTTAACCAGCGCCTGTTGCTGCTTGTTATGCACCGACAGATAACCTACTGCTGGCGATGACGAAGCATCACGGCCGGTATAAACAAGCTGGCCGTTTTTAGGAATAGCAGCACGGAAATGATGCTGGCTGCAATACCAGGCGCCCTGATTCTGTGGCTCTTCCTGACACCAGACAAAGTCAGTCACATGCTGATACTGGCTTAACACTTCAGCCATTTCGTCATGCGGGAACGGATACAGCTGTTCAACACGGACAATCGCAACGTCTTTTTGTTCACGCTTGCGGCGCTCTTCCAGTAACTCGTAATACACCTTACCGCTACAGAACACCACACGCTTAACATCAGCTGGTTTGATATCGTCTATCTCGCCAATTACGTTATGAAACTTGCCTGCTGCCAGCTCTTCCAGCGTTGAAGTAGCCAATGGATGACGCAGTAACGACTTAGGCGACATAACAATTAGCGGACGACGCATTGGTCGTACCATCTGACGGCGCAACATATTAAATACCTGCGCCGGCGTAGTCGGGATACAAACCTGCATATTGTGATCAGCACATAGTTGCAGGAAGCGTTCCAGACGGGCTGATGAATGCTCCGGGCCCTGGCCTTCGTAACCATGCGGCAACAACAAGGTTAAGCCACACAAACGGCCCCACTTCTGCTCACCCGAACTTAGGAACTGGTCAATCACCACCTGTGCACCGTTGGCAAAATCACCAAACTGGCCTTCCCAAATCACCATGGCGCGAGGCTCTGCAGTAGCATAGCCGTATTCAAACGCCATCACGGCCTCTTCTGACAACGCAGAGTCGTATACCTGGAATGGCCCTTGTTTGTCACTGATATGTTCCAGCGGTGTATAGGTGCTGCCATCAGTCTGATTGTGTAATACCGCATGACGATGGAAAAAAGTACCACGGGCCGAGTCCTGGCCAACGATACGAATACGGCTGCCTTCGGCTACCGTGGAAGCATAGGCCAGAATTTCAGCGAAACCCCAGTCTATTTTCTTCTCACCAGAGAGCATTAAGGCACGGTCTTCATACACACGGCCGACCTGACGTTGCAGCGTGTGCGACTCTGGAATAGCAGTGGCTTTTTTGCCCAACTCGACCAGTTTTTCTACCGATACGCTGGCATCATAAGTTGAGTCCCAGTCATGGCCTAAGAACGGTGTCCAATCAACTGACGTTTCAGTCATTGGCCGCCACTCTTCTACCACACAATCGCCTTTATCCAGCGCATTACGGTATTGCTCAGTCATCTCACTGATTTGCTCAGTGCTGAACAAGCCTTCTGCCACCAGCTTTTGCGCATAAATTTCACGTGGGGTTGGGTGTTTTTTGATTTTCTGGTACATCAGCGGCTGCGTTGCATTTGGCTCGTCAGCTTCGTTGTGGCCGTTACGGCGGTAACATACCAGATCAATAACAACATCACGCTTGAAGGTATTGCGGTAATCCACTGCCAGCTGCGCTACAAACACCACAGCTTCAGGATCATCACCATTTACATGGAAAATAGGCGCCTGTACCATTTTAGCGATGTCAGTACAGTATTCCGTCGAGCGGGTATCTTCCTGTTTAGATGTGGTAAAACCAACCTGGTTATTGATCACTAAACGGATAGTACCACCCACTTTAAAGGCACGGGTTTGTGAAATATTAAAGGTTTCCGCTACCACGCCCTGGCCGGCAAAGGCTGAGTCACCATGAATGGTGATTGGCAATGCCAGTGAACCGTCGGTACAACCACGACGGTCTAAACGTGCGCGCACCGAGCCCATTACTACCGGATTTACAATTTCCAGGTGTGACGGGTTAAACGCCAGTGCTAAATGCACATTGCCGCCAGCTGTTTCAAAATCAGATGAAAAACCCATGTGGTATTTAACATCACCGGCGCCGACGACTTCATACTTACCGGCAAACTCGTCAAATAACTTTGACGGGTTTTTCCCCAGCACGTTAATTAAGGTGTTTAAACGGCCTCGGTGCGCCATACCGATAACACAATCTTTAGCGCCCTGCTCACCGGCACGGTGAATCATGGCTTTAAGCATTGGCACCATAGCATCGCCACCTTCCAGACCAAAGCGTTTGGCGCCCGGGAATTTGGAAGACAGGTATTTTTCCAGGCCGTCTGCCGCAACCAGGCCATTCAAAATACGGGTTTTGGCGGCTTTATCATAAGACGGTGCTGACTGAATAGATTCTAAACGCTGTTGGATCCAGCGTTTCTCATCAGTAGAAACAATGTGCATATACTCAGCACCGATAGAACCACAGTAGGTTTTCTCCAGCGCTTTGTGTAATTCACCCAGTTTCATGGTTTCTTTGCCAATGGCAAATGATCCAACATTAAACTCGGTATCGTAATCACTTTCTGATAAGTCGTGGTAAGACAGCTCTAAATCACGTACACGTGATTGCTTCCACAGGCCTAGCGGGTCAAGGTTAGCTTGCTGATGGCCGCGAAAGCGGTAAGAGTTAATCAGCTGCAATACTTTAACCTGACGACTGTCAGCAGCTGTACCGGAATTGACCACCACCACTTCGCGGTGTTTATTACGGGCCAAATCTGCGAATTGCTGCCTGACATCAGAGTGACGGGTTTCAAGATCGACGCCGTCAAGTTTTGGTAATTTGGCGAAAAACTCACGCCATTCGTCACCAACGCTGGTAGGTTCAGCTAAGTAGGATTCATAGAGCTCATCAACGTAGGCCATATTGCCGCCGCCAAGATGAGAAGACTCTAACCACGCCTTCATTACACCTTCGTGCATTTAGTTTCCCTTAATTTCCGCGCACCTGGAAAAAGTAGCAAAAAAACAGCCTGATTGCATGCAGCCTGGCTGTCTTTCACGCACATACCAAAAAAGGGCGCATTACAGCGCCCGGTTTAACAACATAGATTTAATTTCACCAATTGCTTTGGTTGGGTTTAAACCTTTCGGACAAACATTAACGCAGTTCATAATGCCATGGCAGCGGAATACGCTGAAAGCATCATCCAGATCGTTTAAGCGTTGCTCTGTTGCCGTATCGCGGCTGTCTGCCAGGAAACGGTAAGCATGCAGTAAACCAGCCGGGCCGATAAACTTGTCCGGGTTCCACCAAAACGATGGGCAAGAGGTTGAACAACATGCACACAGAATACACTCATACAAGCCATCAAGTTTAGCACGTTCTTCAGGTGACTGCAGATACTCACCGGCAGGTGGTAACTTACTGTCGTTGATTAAGTACGGCTTCACTTTTTCATACTGGGTGTAAAACTGGCTCATGTCGACAACCAGATCACGCACTACCGGTAAACCCGGCAGCGGGCGAATAACAATTTTACCGCCTTTAGTGCCTGCGGCTGATAAAGGCGTAATACAGGCCAGACCATTTTTACCGTTGATATTAAGACCATCAGAGCCACATACGCCTTCACGGCAACTGCGACGGAACGATAAACTTGGATCCTGCTCTTTTAATTTGATCAGCGCGTCCAACACCATCATGTCCCGGCCTTCCGGGTTGTCCAGCGTATATTCCTGCATGCGCGGCGCTTTGTCGACATCAGGGTTGTAACGATAGACTGAGAAAACTAACTTCTTCATCGCTGTGCCCTCTTAGTACGTACGTGCTTTAGGCACAAAGGACTCACGGAACTTAGGTTCCAGATTCACTTTACGCTTAAACATAGATTCAGTTTCCGGCGTGTAGACACTGTGACATAACCAGTTTTCATCATCACGATCCGGGAAGTCGAAACGGGCATGGGCGCCACGGCTTTCGGTACGGAAGTTAGCCGCTACCGCAGTTGAAAATGCCGTTTCCATCAGGTTGTCCAGCTCTAAACACTCAATACGCATGGTATTGAAGTCTGAGCTCTTGTCATCCAAACGGGCAAACTTTAACCGTTCACGAATTTCTTTTAATTCGGCCAAACCTTCAGCCATGGCAGCACCTTCACGGAATACCGAGAAGTTAAGCTGCATACATTTTTGCAGATCTTTCTTAATTTGCACCGGGTCTTCACCCTGGCCTGGCTTGGTATCTTCCCAGCGCTGAGTGCGGGCTAAAGCAGCATCCAAGTCTGATTGCGACGCCGCACGGGCTTCAGACGTAGCAGCCAATGCTTCACCCAAGTGCAGGCCGGTTGCACGGCCAAATACTACTAAGTCCAGCAGTGAGTTACCGCCTAAACGGTTAGCACCGTGTACTGATACACAAGCGATTTCGCCACAGGCAAATAAGCCAGCCACGATAGTTTCGTTGCCATCGGCAGTAGGTTTAATAACCTGGCCATGTACGTTAGTTGGAATACCACCCATCATATAATGGCAGGTTGGAATAACCGGGATCGGCTCTTTTACCGGGTCAACGTGAGCAAAGGTTTTTGATAACTCACACACGCCTGGTAAACGGCTTTCTAATACTTCGGCGCCTAAGTGGTCTAATTTAAGTTTGATGTGCACACCCCAAGGGCCATCACAACCACGGCCTTCACGGATTTCCGTCATCATTGAACGGGCAACCACATCACGGCCGGCTAAATCTTTCGCGTTTGGTGCATAACGCTCCATAAAACGCTCGCCGTCTTTGTTCAACAGATAACCACCTTCACCACGACAACCTTCTGTTACCAGGGTACCGGCACCGGCAATACCGGTTGGGTGAAATTGCCACATTTCCATATCCTGCAGCGGCACACCGGCACGCAGGGCCATACCTACACCGTCACCGGTATTGATATGCGCATTGGTAGTAGAGGCATAAATACGGCCGGCACCACCTGTTGCCAACACCGTTGCTTTGGCTTTGAAATAAACGATTTCACCAGTTTCAATATCAATAGCAGTACAACCTACTACAGCGCCGTCCTGGTTTTTCACCAGATCAAGCGCATACCACTCAGAAAATACCTGAGTTTTATTTTTTACGTTTTGCTGATACAGCAGATGTAGTAAAGCGTGACCGGTGCGGTCTGCAGCGGCGGCTGTACGGGCAGCTTGTTCGCCACCAAAATTTTTAGACTGACCACCAAACGGGCGCTGATACACACGGCCATTTTCAAAGCGCGAGAAAGGCAAGCCCATATTCTCCAGCTCGGTAATCGCTTCCGGGCCGGTTTTACACATATATTCGATAGCGTCCTGGTCGCCGATATAATCAGAACCTTTAACAGTATCAAACATGTGCCATTCCCAGTTATCCGGGTGGCTGTTACCCAGTGCCACAGTAATACCGCCCTGAGCAGATACCGTGTGCGAGCGGGTTGGAAACACTTTAGATAATAAGGCGCAGCTTAAACCAGACTGCGTAATTTGCAGTGCGGCACGCATACCTGCACCACCGGCACCAATTACAATGGCGTCAAACTCTCTTACTGGAATATTCACTTAAGCACCCCACAAAACAAACAGGCCAACCGCAACATACGAGAAAGCCAGCGCATAAAGGAAGAATTGCAATACTGCGCGCAGAGCCGCTGATTTGATGTAATCAGTCAGCACCTGCCACAAACCAATGCGGGTGTGCACGGCAATAGACACTAAGGCTAACAAGGTAAAGACTTTTACCAGCGTATTGGCAAACAAGGCTTGCCACGCTTCAAAGGTAACTTCCGGCGTAATAAGGAAGAAACCGAGAATAAATACACTGTAAAGCGCCAGCACTATGGCTGTTGCTCTCAGAGATACATAGTCCTGCACGCCATCGCGTTTCAGACTTGCCTGGTTTAAAACCATAACCATACTCCTGCTAATACTGCTAATACTACCCACAGCACTATTGTCACTTTTGCGCTTAAGTTGCCGGATTTCAGCTCTTCCCAGTGTCCCATATCCATGATCAGATGGCGGATACCGCCAACCAGGTGATAGATAAGAACAGTGATAGTGCCCCAGGCAATGAATTTAGCCAGATGAGACGTCATCAGCGCTTTAACATAGTCAAAGCTCTGCTGATCCTGAAGCGAGTAAGCCCAGGCCCAGATAACGAATACCAATGCAAAAAACAATGCCACGCCCGTAACACGGTGCAGAATTGACGCTATGGCAGGTGCCGGAAACGATATGGTAGAGAGGTCGAGATTTACTGGTCTTTGTTTTTTCACAGTGCTTGCCCATCGATGCCCATTATCGAGCTCTTGTTGTCATTGTCGTTGTCATTGCTGTATAAACAGTCAACACCCAAAACCAATACACCTTTTTGCTCAAGCTGGATCAGTCCTGCCGGATTCAGCAAAAAGTGCTTGCTGAGTGAACTGTTTAAAAACCGCAATAGTATATATTTCGCGACTCGGTATTACAATTTTTGTTTGGTTTTACTCGAAAAAATCCGTATTTGGAACATTACACATTTTACAGACTAGAGCAATAATACTAGAGTCGAATACTTATTAAGCAGAAACGCATTAAAATTGACTTTAAGGGGTCGTTTGCAGGTAGAATAGCGACCAATTTGCTAAATTCCTTTAACCCGATACTACAACAACAGGAGAAATCCAATGGCAGATAAAAAGGCCGTCGTGCAGGTCGATGGGAAATCGTTCGAGTTGCCAATATACTCTGGCACCGCCGGCACTGACGTAATTGATGTTCGCGCCTTGGGTCAGCATGGTTACTTCACTTTTGACCCGGGTTTTATGTCTACCGGCTCATGTGAATCCAAAATCACCTACATTGATGGCGATGAAGGCGTGCTTTTGCACCGCGGTTATCCTATTGAGCAGTTGGCTGAACACTCAGATTACCTTGAACTGTGCTACCTGTTATTAGAAGGTGAATTACCGCAGGCTGAGCAATATAACCAGTTTAAAAACACCATTACGCGCCATACCATGGTGCATGAAAAAATCGCCTCGTTTTTCCAGGGCTTCCGTGTTGATGCCCACCCGATGGCGATGCTGTGTGGCGTAGTAGGTGCACTGTCGTCTTTCTATCACTCCGATTTGGACATCAACGACCCTGAACAACGTAAACGCAGCGCGCACCGTTTAATTGCCAAGTTGCCAACTATTTCGGCGATGGCATTTAAATACACTGTTGGTCAGCCTTTCGTATACCCACGTAACGATTTAAGCTACTCAGAAAACTTCCTGCATATGATGTTCTCTGTACCGGCAGAAGATTACAAAGTTAGTCCTATTCTGGCTAAAGCCATGGACCGCATCTTTATGTTGCATGCCGACCACGAGCAAAATGCGTCTACTTCTACTGTACGTTTAGCCGGTTCATCAGGTGCTAACCCTTATGCCTGTATCGCGGCTGGTGTAGCCTCTTTGTGGGGCCCTGCGCATGGCGGTGCCAACGAAGCCTGTCTGAAAATGTTACAGCAAATCGGCTCTGTCGATCGTATTCCTGAGTTCGTAGCACGGGCAAAAGATAAAAACGACAGCTTCCGTCTGATGGGCTTTGGCCATCGCGTGTATAAAAACTTTGACCCACGGGCCAAGGTAATGCGCGATACCTGCCATGAAGTGTTAAAAGAGCTGAACGTTAAAGATCCACTGTTAGATGTAGCAATGGAATTAGAGCGTATTGCGCTGTCAGACACCTACTTTATTGAGAAAAAACTGTACCCGAATGTGGATTTCTACAGTGGTATTATCTTAAAAGCTATCGGCATTCCAACCAGCATGTTTACGGTGATTTTTGCGATGTCACGTACCGTAGGCTGGATTTCACACTGGGACGAAATGCTGGGCGAAAAAGGCCACAAAATCGGCCGTCCGCGCCAGTTATACACCGGCTACAACACCCGTGATTTTAAACCGCTGAATAAGCGTTAATCTCACTGGTTTGGCAAAGGCGGCTTCGGCCGCTTTTTTGTTGCCTAACCTTTCGGTGCATTTGCGCCAGCTTAAGAAAACAGGCAAAATCGCGCTATCTTAGCCAGTGGACCTCCCTGCCCTTATGCCCGCTTTTGATGTTCAGCAGTTTCGCCAACAATTTGCTTTTTTTCAGCAACAGCCAGATTGGGTGTATTTAGATAATGCCGCCACTATGCATAAACCGCAGGTGGTGATTGATGCAGTTACGCAGTTTTATCAGCAATACAACAGCAATGTACACCGCGGCGCACATCAGTTAAGCCAGCAGGCCACCGCGCTGTTTGAGCAAGCCCGCAATACTGTTGCCAGCTATATTAATGCCCCGCATTTACATGAGGTTATTTTTTGCAGTGGCGCCACGGCAGCACTGAATCAGATTGCTTTTGGTTTAATGCATACGGTGCTGCAACCAGGCGACCGTATTTTACTGACACAGCTGGAGCACCACGCCAATATTGTGCCCTGGCAACTGCACTGCCAGCGCTTTGGTGTGATCATTGATGTAGTGCCGTTAACACCCGATCATCAGTTGGATATGCTGGCATACCAGCAATTACTGCAATTAAAACCTAAAGTGGTCAGTTTCAGCCATATTTCTAACGTATTAGGCCATATTCAGCAGGTAGCTGAAATGGTTGCTCTGGCAAAAGCAGCAGATGCGATTACGGTAGTAGACGGCGCTCAGGGCATAGTGTACCAGCAGCCGGATATGCAGCAGCTGGATTGTGATTTTTATGTATTTTCCGGCCATAAACTGTATGGCCCCACCGGCATAGGTGTGTTGTATGGCAAAACAGCGCAGTTAGCGCGCTTAACGCCAATTTTTGCCGGCGGTGAAATGATTGACACCGTCAGCTTTGTTAACACTACATTCAACAAATTGCCATTCAGGTTAGAAGCCGGTACGCCCAATATTGCAGGCGCTATCGGCCTGTCTGCCGCTATTGACTGGCTACAAAAAAGCAACAATCAGCAAATCATACAGCATAAATCGCTGTTATTAAAAGAGTTCTACAACGGGTTAACGGCAATAAAAGGCATAGATATTTTATCTTCGTCTGTGCATAATGCCGGTATAGTGGCATTAAATGTTGACAGTGAGCACCCTGCTGACGTCGCTGAGTTACTTAATCAGCAAAAAATAGCGGTAAGGTCGGGGCAACATTGTGCTATGCCATTATTTAGCTACTTAGCGCGGCCAGGTGCCATAAGGTGCTCCTTTGCCGCTTATAATACGCTGGATGATGTGAACCGGTGTTTGCTCGCATTGGAGCAAGCCGTGGAGATTTTAACTGCATGACACTAGAACAATTATTAGCAGATACCAAACCCGCTTTGCTGGATATTCAGCAACGCGATTTGACGGAAATAGCACAAGCCAAAGACTGGCAGGCAAAATACCGGGTGCTAATGCAACTGGGTAAAAAGCTGCCTGCTATTCCGGAAAAAATGAAGCAGCCGGAACTGTTGGTAAAAGGCTGCGAAAGCCGGGCCTGGCTCCTGCATTATCATGACAAGGCTACAGATAAACACTACTTTGTGCTCGACAGTGAAGCCCGTATTGTTAAAGGATTGATGGCAATTATGCTGTGCCTGGTTAATGGTATGACAACCGCCGAGCTGTGCAAATTTGACTTATGGCATAAATTTGATCAGTTGGCTTTAAAGCCTTACTTAAGCCAGTCACGCGGTAATGGTTTACTCGCCATGGCCGAACGGATTAAAGCCTGCTGCCCTGCAAAGTAGTAATAATGTGTTTTGCACAGAAGGAATGCTTACGCCGACACGCCGTGAATACATCCATGTAGGCTCGATTCAGGCATCCATGCCTTCAACGGTCAGCTTTAAGCACACCTTCTGCGCTAATAACTATCGCTTTAAGCCTGTGCCAGCTTTTTCAATACTCTGGACACAGCGGCAAAACCGAAACTGGCGGTAACCACGGTAACAGCACCAAAACCGCCGCTGCAATCCAGCCGCATACTACTTATCTCGCCGTCTGCGCTCACCTGCGCGGTTTTTTGCTGACAAACGCTGCCATCTGGTTGCGGGTATACCAGTTGCTCGGTTGAAAACACACATTCAATACCAAAGCGGCGTTTTGGGTTACGGCTGTAATTGTAGTCACGCCGCAAGCTGTTACGAACTTTAGCCAGTAGTGGGTCGTTAACGGTTTGGGTGAGATCGGTAATTTGTATTTGTGTCGGATCAGTTTGGCCGCCAGCGCCACCGGTGCTTATTACTTTGATTTTATTACGCTTACAATGCGCCAGCAGTGCTACTTTGGCTTTAATCGAATCAATAGCGTCCACCACATAATTCATATCAGCTGTTATCAGCTCACGCAGGTTGTCGGTAGTGACAAAATCCTCTATCTGATGCACAACACATCGTGGGTTAATGGCGTTAATACGCTGCGCCATCACCGCTACCTTATCCTGCCCTACCGTATCGCTCAGGGCATGCAACTGGCGGTTAATATTGCTAATGCAGACATCATCCAGGTCAATCAGGGTAATTCTGCCAATACCAGAGCGGGCCAAAGCTTCCGCTGCCCAGCTGCCAACACCACCAATGCCGACAACACAAACGTGCGAGTTGCGAAAAGTCTCCAGCGCGGCCACACCATATAACCGGGCAATGCCGGCAAAACGTAATTGATAATCGGACATCTTTATTCGTTAACCTGCTGAGGTAAAATGTAATTTGGCCAGTTCATTTGCCAGGGCTGAGCCCAGTGTGACAGCGCCCCGCTTTGACCAAGTTGCTGATATAAAACGCCTTCTGTCGGCGCCTGTACATACTGATATTCGGTATTGTGCAAACAAAAGCGCAGCGCATAGGCATGCAGATACACCCGGTCTGCCGCTGTGCCCTGATACAACGTATCGCCGGCAATGGCCGCCCCCATACTTTTTAGCGCAACTCTGATTTGGTGGGTTTTGCCACTGTAGGGTTTAACTAAAAATGCCCGAAACGGCAGCTCTGCAAAACCCTGACTAATAAAATAGGTTACAGCCGGGTTTTGCTGGCTGCTAAGCAATTTCCAGGCGCCACGCCGTGCTGATGCCATATCGCCTTTCACCCAGCCCTGCTTTTTTGCCGGCTTGGCTACACTTAGCGCCAGATAATATTTCTCTACCTGGTGCGTGCTAAACAGCTGTGTTAACTGTGCCGCTGCAGCACTGCTGCGGGCCAGCACAATTAGACCCGAGGTCACTTTGTCCAGCCGGTGCACCGGGTACAACTTATAGCCCAGTTGCTGCTGCGCTAAAACCACTAAGCCCGGGCCATCGTCGGAGTGAAAACTAATACCGGCAGCTTTATTCAGCAGCACGAAATCTGCAGTTTCAGCTATCAGTGTAAAAGCGGTGGTCATCAGTTTAGGCTGGCAGCATAAGCGCGGGCATGCTCCAGATCTGCCGGCGTATCCACACCCACTGCCGGCGTTTCCAGTGCAGTATCAACATGAATTGATTCACCATGCCACAGTACCCGCAGTTGCTCCAGGCTTTCAATCTGCTCCAGCGCAGAGGCTGGCCAGTCGATGTAATGCTGAATAAAGGCAGCCCGGTAAGCATAGATACCAATATGGCGGCGATAATGGCTGGCTAATTCAGCCTGAAAAGTGCCGTCACGGTCAAACGGAATAACACTGCGGCTAAAATACAATGCATAACCGTGTTTATCGCTAACCACTTTGACAATATTCGGGTTGGCAATTTCAGCCGCATCCAACAGGGGTACGGCTAATGTCGCCATTTGGGCCTTTTGCTGAGCAGCCAGATTTTGCGCAACCTGGCGAATAATCAACGGCGGAATAAACGGCTCATCACCCTGCACATTTACCACTACCGTATCCGCAGCAAGCTGTAACTTATTGACCACTTCGGCCAGCCGTTCGGTGCCGGAATTATGATCTGCACGTGTCATGCAAACTTCGCCACCAAAGCGCTCTACGTCTGCGGCTACCCGGCTGTCGTCAGTGGCAACAACAACCCGGTGCGCACCACTTTGCAGTGCCTGCTGGTAAACCCGTTCAATCATCGTTTTACCGGCGATATCAGCCAGCGGCTTGCCCGGCAAACGACTGCTGGCGAAACGTGCCGGAATAACCACTATGAACGCCATTGTTCTGCCTCTTCCAATGTCAGTTCACGGGCTTCATCAGCCAGCAATACCGGAATATTATCGCGCACCGGATAGGCCAGGCGGTCAAAGGTACAAATCAGCTGCGGCGAAGCCTGATCATATTTCAGTTTGCCTTTACATAACGGACAGGCCAGAATTTCGGTTAATGCTACTTTAAGTGCCATAACTGCTCCGCAGATTAGTTAAAAGGGTATCTAGTTTTTGTTGTAGTGAGTTATCCAGTGCCGCATCCACGCCAAGGCTAAACCAGTCAGCACGGGCAAAATCGCGACATTTCACAGCATCTTTCTCAGTCATCAGCAGCGGGCCCTGAATATCAGAAAAATCAGCAGCGCTGAATTTATGATGATCAGCAAAATAATGCCGTGCTGTTACAGTAAAACCGGCAGCCAGCGCCGTGCGCTCAAAGCGCTGCGGGTTACCAATTCCAGCTATCAGGGTTACCGGGCCGGGCGTTAAGGTTGCTTCGCTGCACAGCGCTTTTGCTGTTGCGGCTTTTAGCTGCATCACGCCATCGGCCTGAGCATAAGGCAGACTGTTTGCCACGACCAGATTGGCCTGTTTTAAACGCCAGGTGCCTTCACGTAACGGGCCGGCCGGCAATAACTGGCCATTGCCCAAACCCCGGCTGCCATCAATCAGAACAATCTCTGCATCGCGTGCCAACCGGTAATGCTGCAAGCCATCGTCGCTGACTATAATATCAACCTTGGTATTGGCCAGCAGATATTCTGCGGCGGCAACTCTATCTGGGCATACGACTACCGGGCAACCACTACGCTGTGCCAACAACAGCGGCTCATCGCCCACCTCTGCCGCTGCTGCATCCGTTTGCACCAATACAGGTGCTTTGATGTTAGCGCCATAACCACGGCTGACAATGCCGGGTGTCCAGCCTTGATTGCGCAGCGTTTGGCACAGCAATAACGTAAACGGCGTTTTACCGGTGCCGCCAATGCTGATATTGCCGACGACAATAACCGGAGCATTCACTTTTACCTGCTGTTTTATACCCAAGCGAAACAGCGCCCGGCGTAATGCCGTGATAACGCCATACAGCCAGGCCAAAGGCAATAACAACCAATAAGCTTTATGGCCCTGATACCATAGCCGTTCGATAAAGCTCACTGCTGCTCGCCAAACTGCAGTTTATACAGCTGTGCATAAGCGCCGTTTTGTGCCAGTAAGCTGGTGTGATCGCCCTGCTCTACAATACGGCCCTGGTCCATCACAATAATGCTGTCGGCGTTTTCAATAGTGGATAACCGGTGTGCAATCACAATACTGGTGCGGCCTTTTAACAGCTCATTAAGTGCGGCCTGAATTTTACGCTCAGATTCTGTATCCAGCGCTGAGGTGGCTTCATCGAGGATCAGGATCGGCGCTTCGCGTAATAACGCGCGCGCTATGGCGATACGCTGACGCTGGCCACCGGATAAACTGACGCCGTTTTCACCGATAACGGTATTCAGACCATCTTTTAACTGGCTGGCAAATTCCAGCACATGGGCTTTTTCAGCCACGGCAAGTAAGCGCTCTTCAGACACCGGCTCTGTGCAACCATAACTGATATTGTTGGCAATACTGTCGTTAAATAAAGTTACGTGCTGCGACACCACGGCCATCTGCAACCTTAACGAGGCCAGAGTGCAATCGCGAATATTATGTCCGTCAATAAAGATACCGCCGCTGCTGATTTCATAAAAACGCGGTAATAAGCTGGAAATGGTGGTTTTACCGCTGCCGGAGCGGCCAACCAGAGCAATGGTTTTACCGGCTGGCGCACTAAAACTGACATCAAACAGCACTTGTTTGTCATGTCCGGGGTAGCTGAAGTTTACGTTTTCAAAGCGGATTTCACCGCTAACATTGTCTAATACTGCAGTGCCGGTATCCTGCTCTAACGGCTGGTCCAGCACCTCAAATACGCTGTTAGCCGCAGCCAGGCCACGCTGAAATTCACTGTTCACAGTGGTTAGCTGCTTGAGCGGGCGCAGCAACATCATCATAGAGCCAACAATAGTGGTAAATTTACCTGCAGTCAGGCTGTCGAGCATTTCGGGGAAACTGGCCATGTAAATAACAAACGCCAGCGCAAAAGAGGCAATAATCTGAATGGACGACACACTAATAGCGCGGGTGGCCTCCATTTTAACATCCTGGCGCCGGGTCAGGTTATTTACCTTGGCAAAACGTTGCTCTTCAATCTGCTGCCCGCCAAACGACAAAATAACTTTATGGCCGTTTAACATTTGCTCCGAGCAGGTGGTGACTTCACCCATCGCGCCCTGAATATTACGGCTGAGCAAACGAAAGCGTTTCGATACCAGCCGCACGACAATGGCAATAACCGGGGCTATCAGCAGAAAAATAGAAGACAACTGCCAACTGATCCAAAACATCATCACCAACAAGCCGATGACAAAAACACCTTCGCGCAGCAACACCGCTAATGCTTTTGAGGTGGCCTGTTTAATTTGTTCGGTATTGTAGGTCACCTTAGAGATTAACTCACCGGTAGAATGTTGATCATGAAAGCTGACCGGTAAGCGGATATAGTGGCGGAATAACTGGCGGCGCATTTCCTGCACCACATGGGTACCGACCCAGTTAAGGCAGTAGCTGGCGATAAAGTTAAACACGCCGCGTAAAATAAAAATGCCGATTATAAACAACGGGGCATAGCGCAGATAATCGGTGTTTTTCTGGTTAATACCAATATCAATAAAGTCTTCTAACTGAGAGATAAAAAATACGTCCACTAGAGCATAGCCCAACATGCCAAACGCTGCGGCAGCAAACCCCAGCCGGTAAGGTTTTACATAGCTGAGCAAACGACGAAAAGTAGCAGGTGATGTAAACTGAGACGCAGCCAAAGAATAGTTCTCTAAGAAAAATTTTGCTTATTCTAGCGTGTTGTTAGCAAGGTTTCAGCATTTCCCACCGGCTTTTGCAGCCAAAAGGGTATTCTTTGCGCGCGGTATTCACTCAGATGCAGCGCCTGCTCACTAATATCCAGCCTGATAGCGCCGCCATGCGCGGTGTTGTGTAGTGGAATACCCAGCATCTGCAAGCGTTGTTGCACAGCAATGGCCGGATGCTGATGGCGGTTATACAAACTGGCGCTGTTTAACGCCAATTGCGGCGCCAACTGGTGTAAAAAAGTAAAATGGCTGGAACTGCTACTACCATGATGAGACAGCACCAGCACGTTAGCGGTTAACTGCGGATAGCGCGCAATAAGCTGCTGTTCAACCTTGGCACCAATATCGCCTGGTAACAGGATTTGCCAATCATACAGCTGTATTAACAGTACACAGGAGCTATCATTTTTATTGCCGAAATCCCCGCCGGTGGCCAGCATTTGTAACCGGGCCGCTAAATAGTGTTGTGGTATGGCGCTGCAGGGTTGCGCATTATCAATGTGGTCTATATCAGTGTAAATTTGCGCCTGCGGGTAAAACGCTGTGAGCAATTGCCAGTCACCGGTATGATCGCTGTCATCGTGGCTTAAGATTACATAATCCAACTGGCGTACACCGCGCTGGCGCAAATAAGGCAATACCTGCGATGCCGTGGCACTGTGCTGGCCATAACGTGGCCCAACATCATACAACACACCGCGCTGACCATACTGTAGCAACACTGCCAGCCCCTGCCCGACGTCGATCAGATGCAACTGCCACTGAGCAGGCCGGGCAAATGCCAGCACTAATGGCAACACCAGCACAACGCCAAGATAAAGAAACAGGCGTTGGTATGACAATAAATACAGCACACTGGCAATAAGCAGGCTGCAAATCACCAGCCAGTGCTGATCCGGCCAGGCCCACCAGCTGTTGCTTTGTAACGCGCTCCAGTTAAGCCACCACAGCAAGGGCTGAAACAGGGTATCGGTTAACTGCCAAAACAGATTGCTGCCAGGTAGCTGAGCTAATTCAGCCAACAGGCTGAGAAACAACAACGGTATAGCCAGCAAACTGCACCACGGTACCCACAATACATTCGACACCAATGCCAGTACCGAACTGCCGTCAAATAATAACAGGCTCAGTAGCGACATAAATAAGGTCAGGCAAAAGTGAAAACGCAAAAACAGGTAGAATTTACTGCGCCAGTGGTGGGTATAACGCGGTTGCAGCCATAACACGGTAAAAATAACCGCCACGGCAAGCACCGACAGCCAGAAGCTTTTACTCAAGACAAAAAACGGCTGTACCAGCAACAGCCCTGCTGTAAGCAATAGCCAGTAATGGCTGTAACTCAAGCGCCGGTACTGCAACCAGGCCACTACCATCAGCAGTAAGGCAAATGCCGCTCTGATGGTTGGAATAGCAAAACCGGCCAGCCAGGCATAGCCAAATGCCGCCAACAGCGCACCGGTTAACGCTACGCCCTGGCGCCAGGCTAAGTAACGCAGCGGCCAGGGCATAAAACGCAGCACAAAAAAGCTCCAGCCAAACACCAGGCCAATATGCAAACCGGAAATGGCCAGCAAATGCGCTAAACCAGACTGCTGCAACCCGTGCCACAGCGCCGGTGAAAACTGGCGCTGTCCTGTAGTCAGTGCCAGTAATAATGGCGCACTGTTTAGATCTGCGGTGGCATGCTGCAACCGCGCTATCAGCCGCTGGCGCAAAGACACTGAGTGGGGCAGCAATTTCGCCTCAGAATCGGTCATTACTGAACCCTGCGCCAGCACGCCCTGCAGTAAAGCCTGCGCTTCACGGTTAACTCCGGCCGGGTTAGCACTGCCAGCGACCGGCCTTAGCCGTGCATTCAGCTGCCAGCGCTGGCCCTCCTGCAGAAGAACCGGAGGTTGTGACCAATTCAGCTGGATCTGATACCCTGCAGCGGTGCTGTTTTCCAGTTGTAATGTAAATTGGCTATACTCAGCATAGTGTTTTGGTATACCAACAATGCTACCGTGCAGTGGCGCACTGTAGTTCAACAGCTGCAGCTGTTCGGTTTGATAAGCGGCAAACTGGGTTACCCAGCAACAAAAAAAAGCAACCAGCCCCGCACAAAACCGGTAGCGAACCGCAAACAAGAGTATAGTTAGCGGCAGCAGCAAAAATACTGTGAAAAAAGGTGGCACTATTGGCAAAAATAATGACAATAGGCTGCCTGCAAGCACACCGATACAAAAAGATTTCATGTCTGTTTTTTGTGAATAGGTTGTAATGCCAAAGAACTTTATAAAGAAATATTTACCATCGCCAGAAAAAATCAAGCAGCAGAAGCTGCTTAAAATATTTGGCTCGCTGTTACACGATGGTAATTTATGGCACCTGAACCGACGCTCTGCCCGCGGCGCTTTTGCCGTTGGGCTGTTTTTCGCCTGGATGCCAATCCCGTTTCAGATGGTGGCATCTGCAGCTGTTGCAATACCGATGCGGGTGAATTTGCCATTATCGGTAGCGCTGGTGTGGTTAACCAACCCTATTACAATGCCGGTTTTGTTTTACATTAGCTATCTGGTAGGTTGCGTGGTGCTAAGAACGCCGCTGGAGCCTTTCGCTTTTGAAGCCAGCTGGGATTGGCTGGCACACAGTATTCATACTATCGGTAAACCTTTTCTGGCAGGCTGTTTACTGATGGGAATTTGCTCCGCCATTGTTGGCTATTTTGTTATCGACTGGCTATGGCGCTTATCGGTAAGAAAAGCCCAGCTGGGCAAAAAATTAAAACGGAAAAACCAACCACCGCTTTAACGTTGCCCCAGCACCCGCGCAGGTTGTACCTTACTGGCACGCCACGCCGGATAAAGCGTTGCCAGTAAACTCATCACTATTGCCACACCAAAGGTCAGCAACACATCCTGCCACTGTAATAATGACGGTACAAAATTAATAAAATAAATACTTGGGTCCAACAGCGATTTACCCAGCAGGTTCGTTACAAAGGCAAACACCGGCTCAATATAGCTGGCAAGCAATACGCCAACAATTAAGCCTGCTACCGCGCCAATTAAGCCGTTAAGCCAGCCCAGCCACATAAAGGTACGTATAATTACCGCTGGCGACACCCCCATAGTAAGCAAAATGGCAATATCGCCTTCTTTTTCCCGCACTGCCATCACCAGTGTGGCAACGATATTAAAACTGGCTACCGCAATCACCAATGCCAGTACCAGATATAAAATACTGCGTACCATCTGAATGTCCTGATAGACATGGCCCTGGCTGCGAAACCAGTCCAGCAGGTAAACATAATCTTCGGACACCCGGCCAAGCTCACGCGCCATTTGCGGTGCCTGAAAAATATCGTCCAGCCGAAAAGCAAAGCCCTGCACCGTGCCCGGCTCAAAGGCCAGCAATTTCGCCAGCGTGGCCATATCCAGCCAGACATGGCTGTAATCCAGCTGGCCGCCTACAGCAACTATAGCGCTGACGGTCAGGCTGGCAGTGCTGTGGCTGGCCAGGCGGCCATCTTCGGTTAGCTTTGGCAATAGTAACTGTACCTGCTCACCCACACTGACATTCAGCGCATCGGCAATACCCTGCCCCAGCACAATATCGCTTTCTTGCAGAGTATCAAGCTGCCCGGCACTGATATAACTGGCAAAATCACTGATGCCGCGCTCTGAGGTAATATCTATGCCGCGCACTTCTGCCGCTTTAACTTCTGTACCGGCCCTTAGCATGCCGTTACTTTTAATATAAGGTGCTACCGCTTCAACACCGGCAACCTCAGCAAACAGTTGTTGCTTACGTTGCCAGTCGTGCAAGTTATGCTGCACAGCTTCCAGCTCAACATGCGGGATCACCGACAACAAACGCTGTTTCAGTGCCAGCTCAAAGCCATTCATTACCGATAAAGCCAGGATCAGAATAGCCACACCAAGCGCAATGCCCAAAGTAGAACTGGCAGAGATAAAGCGGATAAACCCGCTGCTATGGCGGGTAGAACGATAACGCCGTGCTAACTGCCAGGCCAGACTAGCCATGCGGGTTCTCCAGACGGCCATCGCGCATAGAGACGTGCCGGTCCAGCCGGGCAGCCAGTGCCAAATCATGGGTAACAACAATAAAACTGGTACCAAGCTCGCGGTTTAACGTGCGCAGTAACTGATAAATACTCTCGGCAGTATGCTGATCCAGATTACCGGTCGGTTCATCCGCCAATACCAGTGCCGGCTCACCCACTAACGCTCTGGCAATAGCAACACGCTGGCGCTCACCACCGCTGAGTTCTGCCGGTTTATGGTGGCTGCGGTGTGACAAGCCTACCCGCTCCAGCATCACGTTGGCGCGCTGATTAGCAGCAGTGGCAGATAAACCGCGGATCAGCAATGGCATAGCAACGTTTTCTAATGCAGTAAAATCCATCAGCAAGTGATGAAACTGGTAAATAAAACCCAGCTGGCCATTACGCAAAGCTGCTTTTTGCGGCGATGTCATCCGGGCTACATCCTGACCTAACAAACTTAAGCTGCCGCTGTCGGCCTGATCCAAAGTACCCAAAATATGCAGTAAGGTGCTTTTACCTGAGCCAGAGCTGCCAACAATTGCCAGCATATCGCCACGTTTAATAGTTAAATCAATACCATGCAGTACTTCAGTAACCTGCTGACCGTCACGGTAACTTTTGCACAATTGTGTTGCCGTTAATACATTACTCATCGCGTAAAATGTCCGCCGGATTTATTGCTACAGCGCGTTTTGCCGGATACCACACTGCCATCAGTGTCAAAGCCAGTGCACTTAGCAAAATTAACAAGATTTGTTCTAGCTGAATATCTATCGGCAACTCTACGCCCGGAGCCACCGATAAACCGAGCATATGTAGTATTGGGTTTAGCTGCCAGCATAACAACACACCAGCAACGGCGCCGCTTACAGCACCGGCCAGGCCGTTACTGATCCCCTGCACAGCAAAGACGGTAAACAACTGACGATCTGTCATGCCCAGGGTTTTTAAAATGGCAATTTCAGCTTGTTTGTCAGTTACCATCATCACCAGAGCAGAGACAATATTAAACGCTGCTACCGCAACAATCAGCAGCAACATCAGCCACATCATGGCTTTTTCCATCGCCACGGCAGCAAATAATTTGCCATGGCTTTGTCGCCAGTCCTGCACTTTTAAACCGGATTCTGCCGCCAGTTGCCCACCCAGTGTAGGTGCGGCAAAGGGCTCTTTGAGGGTAACACGCCATTGCTGATCTTTGCCTGCGGCACTTAATAACCGGGTTAAATCATCCAGTGATGTTACTGCAATCAGCTTATCGACATCGGAGCCGGTTTCCAGAATGCCCGCCACGGTAAACAACCTCTGGCGCGGCACCCAGCCCATCGGCGTATAGCTGCCGGCCTGCGGCAACATAAAACGCACCGGGTCGCCCACAGATACTTCCAGTTGCTCGGCCAGGCCACGCCCCAGCACTACCCCGTAACGCTGCGACGCAAAATCCTGCCAGTCGCCAACCAGCAACGCCTGCTGCATAAATGCCGGTAAAGCATCGGTTGTTACGCCTTGTAACAACACAGCCGTTAACTGCCTGGGCGATTGCACCAGCGCTTCTGCCTGTAAAAACGGGTTAATCTGTAGCACCGCAGAGCCAGCCATCAGGCGTTGTTGCCAATCTTGCGGACTGTCTGCCGGCGTAGTCACCACCAGATGCGGAATCACACCGAGAATACGTTTTTTCAGCTCGCCCTCAAAACCGTTCATTACCGAGCTGACAATAGTCAGCGCCATCACGCCTAAAAAGATCCCGGCGACGGAAAATAACGTAATGAAAGAGATAAAGGCATTACCCTTTCGGCTCTGGCTATAACGTAAGCCGATTAATAAACTGACTGGTAACTGCATCCTAATATTCAGGACAATGCCCACGTTAGATGGTAAAGTGGCGTCGATCATAGAGATTATTGCCTGTCGTGACAAGCAGCTTGCAAAGGTATTGCCATGAGTGATTTCACATTACAGCAGTTAGATGATGCCTATCAGGATTACTTCAGCATTGAACATGCAATCAGCATCAATGCCCGGCCGCTGGATATTGCCTTACCCGATGCAGCTGCATTGCAAAATGCGATCCCGGCGCCGTTTTTAATGGCCTCTGAAGCCAGCAATTTGAATAACTCAGCATTACGCTCATTAAACCGCTTAGGTGAGCTGGCTGAAGAATTAGCACTTTATTTGCAACAACAGGCACGTAAAATAGATTTGCTGCTGCAATACGTACTGCAACAGCAAGACAGCAATAGCCAGCGTTATTCTACCCTGAGTTACGGCGGCAGCGGTTGCAGCTTTTTAGCCGATATTGCACTGCAGCCCATGCAAGTACTTGAACTGAAAATATTTCTGGATAATAACGATGGCGCGGTATTTTGCTATGGCCAGGTACTCAGCTCTGAGCCGGCAGACGGCCAATGGCAGATAAAAGTGGTGTTTAACCGTATTCGTGAAGAAGACCGCGAACTGATCGTACGCGCCAGCCTGCATCAGCAATCGCGTTTACTAAAACAAAAAGCAGAGCAGCGTCAACGGCAAGACACCTGAAAACGCTGTCAGCACTGTAACTCTATTTCATTTTTTGTAAGGCTTCGTCGTTTTAATGGATCTGATCTCTTCTCTGCCACAGCTTAAACATGCCCAGGATCAGCTACACTGGGGCAATTTACAAGGCGCCGCCCTGCCACTGGCACTGGCACAATTAATTACACAACAACCCGCATTGTACCTGTTGGTTGTACCGGACACGCCAACCGCATTAAAACTGGAGCAGGAACTGGGCGTGTTTTATCAGCAGCAAGACTGCCCGCTGCTTACGCTGCCCGATTGGGAAACCCTGCCTTACGACATATTTTCGCCGCATCAGGATATCGTATCGCAGCGGCTAAAAACGCTGTATCAGTTACCGCGGCTGACGCATGGTTTGGTGATAGTGCCGGTTAGCACACTGCTGTTACGTATTTGCCACCGTGATTTTCTCGAACAAAACAGTTTTCTGATTAAAAAAGGCCAGCAGGCGGATTTAGCCGCGTTAAAACGCCAACTGGCGGCTGTCGGTTATCGCAGTGTTGAACAGGTGATGGAGCACGGCGAGTTTTCAGCCCGCGGTTCAATATTAGATTTATACCCGATGGGTGCCAACGTCCCCTATCGCATCGACTTTTTTGACAACGACGTAGATGGTATTCGTACCTTTGACCCGGATAACCAGCGCAGCCTGCAAGCCGTAGAAGCTATAGAATTGTTGCCAGCACGCGAGTTTCCAACCGATCAGGCTGCAATAGAACGCTTTCGCATAGCGTACCGTGAACGCTTTAACGCCAGAAACGAAAAAGAGTCGCTATACCAGCAGGTTAGCCAGGGCATGTTGCCGGCGGGTATTGAATATTACCTGCCGCTATTTACCGAAAAAACTGCCACGTTATTTGATTATTTGCCAGCGAACAGCCGCTGCCTGCTACTGGGAGATACCGAGCACAGCGCCGATAAATTCTGGCAGGAGCTAAAGCGCCGCTTTGACGACCGCGCCATTGATCTACTGCGGCCAATACTGCCACCAGCACAGCTGTATCTGAGTACCGACCAGCTGTTTGCCAGCTTAAAAAGCTATGGCCGTATCCGGTTAAGTATTGCACCACTGCCCGCCAAAGCCGGTAGCGCCAATGCAGCAGCAGAAACCCTGCCCGATTTAAGCGTGAATCACCAGCTGAAAAACCCACTGCAGGCCTTGCAAGAGTTTATTCTGCAGTTAAAGCAGCAACAGGGCCAACTGGTATTTTTTGTTGAAAGCGAAGGCCGACGCGAAAGCCTGCTGCAACTGCTGCACAAAGCCGGCGTGCATGTATCGCAATTTGATGATCTCAATGCCTTTAGCCGCAGCAGCGACGATTTAGGCATAGTGGTAGGCGCATTGGAGCAAGGCGTATTGCTGCGCCGGGCTAAACCACTGGCGCTGGTAAGCGAAAACGAGCTGTTTGGCCAAAAGATTAGCCAGCGCCGGCGGCGTAAACGCAGCCAGCAGGTATCCAGCGATACCGTTATCCGCAATCTGGCCGAGCTGAGCATTGGCCAGCCGGTAGTACACTTACAACACGGTATTGGCCGTTATCAGGGCTTGCAGCTGCTTGACGCCGCCGGTATCAGTGCCGAATTTGTTACCATTGAATATGCCAGCAGCAGCAAGTTGTATGTACCTGTTACCTCTTTACATTTGCTCAGCCGCTACAGTGGTAGTGATGCCGAGCATGCACCGCTGCATAAACTGGGTAATGACACCTGGGAAAAATCCCGCCGTAAAGCCGCCGAAAAAGTACGTGATGTGGCTGCAGAGTTACTCGATGTTTATGCTCAGCGTGCTGCGCATAAAGGCTACGCCTTTGCTTTAGATGAACAGCAATACCTGTCTTTTGCTGACAGCTTCCCGTTTGAGGAAACCGCCGATCAGCAAGATGCCATTGATGCCGTGCTGCGCGATATGCAAAGCCCGCAACCGATGGACCGGCTGGTATGTGGTGATGTTGGTTTTGGTAAAACCGAAGTGGCTATGCGTGGTGCCTTCGTGGCGGTGAATGACGGCAAACAGGTAGCTATTCTGGTGCCTACTACACTGCTGGCGCAGCAGCACTTTGAAAACTTTAAAGACCGTTTTGCTAATTGGCCGGTTCGGGTAGAGGTATTATCACGCTTTGTCAGCGCCAAAGAGCAAAAAGCCATTCTGGCAGATGTGGAAAATGGCAAAGTGGATATTCTGATTGGCACCCACAAATTGTTGCAGGATGACATAAAACTGCATGATCTGGGTCTGCTGATTGTCGATGAAGAGCACCGCTTTGGCGTACGCCAGAAAGAAAAAATCAAAGCACTGCGTGCAGATATCGATATTCTTACGCTAACGGCAACGCCTATTCCGCGTACGCTGAATATGTCGATGTCGGGTATGCGGGATTTATCTATTATTGCCACGCCACCGGCGCGGCGCCTGGCAGTAAAAACCTTTGTGCGCCAGTACGAAAGCGGCTTGATCCGGGAAGCAGTAATGCGCGAAATTTTGCGCGGCGGCCAGGTGTATTTTCTGCATAACGACGTAGCCAGCATTGAAAAAGCCGCTGCCGATTTAGCCGAGCTACTGCCAGAGGCGCTGATCGGTATCGCACATGGCCAGATGCGTGAGCGCGAGCTTGAACAAATTATGTCTGATTTTTACCATCAGCGCTTTAACGTCTTACTCTGCTCTACCATTATTGAAACCGGTATCGACGTGCCTACCGCCAATACCATAATCATTAACCGGGCGGATAATTTCGGCCTGGCACAGTTGCATCAGCTGCGGGGCCGGGTTGGACGCTCACACCACCAGGCTTATGCCTATTTACTCACACCACCACCAAAACGCTTAACCAAAGACGCCGAAAAACGCCTGGAGGCAATCGCCAGCCTGGAAGATTTAGGCGCCGGTTTCGCGCTGGCCACACATGACCTGGAAATTCGTGGTGCCGGTGAGCTGCTGGGTGACGAGCAAAGCGGCCAGATTGAATCTGTGGGCTTCAGCTTGTATATGGATATGCTGGAACAAGCCGTTAATGCGCTAAAAAATGGCCGTGAGCCCAGCCTGGATGCCATGTTAAGCCAGCAAACCGAGATTGAGCTGCGTATCCCGGCCTTATTGCCAGACAGCTACATACCCGATGTAAACCTGCGGTTATCCTGCTATAAAAAGCTGGCATCTGCCCGCAGCACCGACGAACTGGATGAAGTACAGGTAGAACTGATTGACCGCTTCGGTTTACTGCCCGATGCGGCAAAAAATCTGGTAGCATTGTCTGAATTTAAGCTGCAGGCAGAGCAACTCGGTATTCGCCGCATTGAAGCCAATAATAAAGGCGGTGTGATAGAATTCAGCGACAGAACCGCCGTATCACCCGGTTATATTATCGAACTTATCCAAAAGCAGTCGCGCATCTTCAAGCTTGAAGGCGGCCAGAAACTGCGGTTTAGTATTAATACAGATGACAGCAAAGCGCGTTTAAGCTTAATAGAAAACATGCTGTCTGACTTTGCCCGACATAAGGTAAGCAAATGATTAAAGCCCTGAAGTATTGCCTGTTAAGCAGTGTTTTACTAACTAGCCCGCTAAGCGCTCAGCAACAACGCTGGTTTGAGGTGGAAATGCTGGTGTTCAGCCAGACACCCGGTGCAACGATACAGGAAACCTTTGGCGACAGCGTCAAAGCGATTAAACCCGGCCGCGCTTATGATTTGTTAACCCCGCGCTATCAGCCAGACATCGCCAATTTACTGTCTGAACTGCCGCTGTGCCCACAGGATACCGGCTTTGCCAGCGAATTTAAGCTAATGCCGCTGCGCTCACAGACAATGTGTATTTTTGAGCCGCAAGTAAAACCGTGGCAACAATACAACCTGTTTCAACCACGTAATACCATTAATAAAGTAGCCTATCCGTTACAGCTGCCAGCCGTTATTACCGGCCGTGGCGAGCATCAGAATACTCCTTATCTGGCTGATGACAGCGCCCTGCAGCTGCGCGATATTGCCCAAAAAATTAATCGTCAGGCCGGCATGTCACTGCTGCTGCATACCAGTTGGCGCCAGGCACCGGTAACAGAGCGGCGCGCCATAGCCAGCCGCTGGTTTGCCGGAAAAAACTTCTCGCAACAATTCGACTACTGGAGCCAGCCACGCAATTTGCTTGTAGCAACTGCTGATACCGCGCTAACCAGCAACACGCCAACCTATTCCATGACCGACACCGGTAGCGATACCCAACTGCTAAGCCAAATTGATACATTGCTACAACAACTTAGCGCTAACAGCCAGCTACCGCCACCTCCGGGTGAGCAACTGCCAGCCATTGCGCCAGAGCAACAAAGCCTCAGTAGCTTACCGGATCAGGTGTGGCAGCTTGATGGCTTATTTAAGCTGCATCTGGATCACTATTTATTTGTTAACACCGAATTTAATCTGCGTATTCCGTCGGCAGATAAGTTAAACACCGTTTATGTGCGGCAAAGCCGGCGGGTGATCAGCGGTGAGATACATTATCTGGACCACCCTCACCTGGGTATTATTCTGCAGATCCGCCGGTTTGATCCTCCAGCTGCGGAATAATGCCAGGCAAACGGGCCTCTGTAGTAAAAAAATTGCTACAAATGTATTGCTAAAGCAGGCGTAAATGCCTAAGCTTGCGCCCGTATTACATATTTAAACAAAACAGTGCGGGTATATAACAAATTGTTTTTCTATAGTATCTATACCAACCTGAAATATTACAGAGCAAAATGG
Organism: Rheinheimera sp. EpRS3; assembly: GCF_001513785.1. Lineage (GTDB taxonomy): Bacteria > Pseudomonadota > Gammaproteobacteria > Enterobacterales > Alteromonadaceae > Alishewanella. Next base: position 16,521 of record NZ_LNQS01000007.1, on the reverse strand, counting down.
AAAATCTGAGCCCTTTACCGGAATTTAGTGCCAAGCACTACTTACTGTTAGTGGCATTACTGGTTGTTGCCAGCAGTTGCGCACCAGCTTTAAGCTGGTTGTTTCCTTCTCTGGCCGGTACTGTCTGGATAACACTGGTGCCGCCTTTGCTGGGCCTGTACCAGCTATTATTGTTATTTCGCAACCTTGGCATTGTTAAGTTGCCCGGTGTTGCCTGTTATTCAGCCCTGCTGGCACCACTTTCTGTGCTGAGTTTTTATCAGTTCGTACTGCACTAACATAGCTTTTATCATTTTTGAGCTATTCATTTTGCGCTATCATAGCAGCGCCCACTAAAACAGTGGGTGCTTTTGCTATATGGCTGCCACTGTCTGCCATTTGCTATTTTAAGGTTGTAACGGATGTCTATTAACTGGTTCCCGGGCCATATGCACAAAGCCCGTAAAGAAATCGCTGAAGTCATGCCGCAGGTCGATATTATTATCGAAATGCTCGATGCCCGTATTCCGTTCTCCAGCGAAAACCCTTTGGTGCCGCAGCTGCGTGGCAATACTCCCTGTATTAAAGTGCTGAATAAAGCCGATTTAGCCGATCCGCTGCTAACCCGGCGCTGGGTTGAACATTTTGAGCAACAGGCCGGCGTAAAAGCTATTCCGATCAGCCAGCAAAACCCGGAGCAAATCCGGGCGTTGCTGCAACTGTGTAACGACATGCTGCCAGAGCGTAATCTGGATATCCGTGCCGCACGGGCGATGATAATGGGTATTCCTAATGTCGGTAAATCGACCTTAATTAATACTCTTGCCGGGCGTACCATTGCCAAAACAGGTAACGAAGCCGGTGTAACTAAAATGCAGCAGCGCATTAAGCTGGAAAATAATGTTATTTTAACCGACACGCCGGGCTTTTTGTGGCCTAAACTCAGCCCGCCTACCTGTGGTTACCGCTTAGCGGTTACCGGCGCAATAAAAGATACCGTGTTTGATTATGCCGATATTGCCATGTTTGCTGCTGATTATTTGTTAAAAACCTACCCGCAGGCAGTAATGCAACGCTTTGGCTTAACCGAACTGCCAGAAAACGATTTAGCCCTGATGGATGCCATTGGTGTTAAACGCGGCGCAATGCGCAAAGGCGGTATTGTGGATCTGGAAAAAGCCGGCAGCATATTAATTACTGAACTACGTGCTGGCAATCTGGGGCAGATAACCCTGGAAACCCCGGAAATGGTAAGCCAGGAGCAAATTGACGCTAAAGCTGAAGAAGGCGCTAAAGCTAAAGAAAAAGCCGAACGTGAAGCTGAGCGCAAGCGTAAAGCCCAGCGAAAATATCGCTAGACCATAGCGCCGGCAAGTAGCGTGAAAGCTAAGGCCACGCGGCGCTTGTTGAGAGCGCAGCAACACGCTACTATGAACACCTTGTTATTGAGGGCGTTATGCTGCGCAAAACCATAGGTTTGATTATTCTGCTGGCAATTATGCTTAACCACGCTGTCGTGGCGTGCGATGCTATGGTTGTGCATTTACCGGATCATACTCACTCCTATACCAGCCTGACCGACACTCATAACGACAGCAAACTCAGCAATACAAACCTCAGCGACAACAGCCACAGCGATGATACAGATCAGCACAGCCCGCATGCGCATGTAAGTTGTCATATTGCCTTTTTACATGGCGTTGAGCTGCTTAATTTCAGCAGCGCCGCCATCACCGGCACTAACCGCAGTTGCCAAACCATCAGTTACAGCCCTCCGGTACCGCCTCCTAACGTTTAATCCTGTTCGTTTTTCACTTTAATCTGAACTAACAGGAGCATACCTATGTGTATGAGATTTACGCTGCCCATCTTGCTGGCAGTTACAGGCTATTGCCTGAGCGCAAGCGCCGAACCAAGTGCAAACGCCGGGCTAAACGCAAACGCAGAACCGTTGTCATTGCAACAGGCATTACAACACACATTGCAGCGCAGCTCAGTGCTGCAGGCCTATCCTTATCAACAACGAATTGCCGAAGCTAACCTGTTGCAGGCAGGCAACCGCCCTGTACCACAACTGGATATTGCGGTTGAAAATATTTTTGGCAGTGGCGACAACCGTGGCCTGGCCGGTGCTGAACTGACTTTAAGTTTAAGCCAGCAGATTGAACTGGGCAGTAAACGCCAGCGCAGGCTTGATGTTGCCGGCTGGCAATCTCAGTTGCAGCAAGATGACTACGAATTAGCCCGCCTGGATGTGCTCGCCGATACCACCGGGCAATATATTCAGCTACTGCACTTGCAGCAGCAGAGGCTACTGACCGAGCAAAAAATTGGCCGCGAAACGGCTTTACTTAACACTGCACTGGAGCGCAGCAAAGCCAGCAACCTGCATGAAGCAGATATCAGCCGTATTAAACTGAAGCTGCTGCGTAGCCAGATTGCACTGACAACCTTAGATCAACAACTTGAGCTGCAACGTTATAAGCTGGCGGCGCGCTGGAATGCCGAGCCTGATTTTAGCGCCGTAACAGGTAACCTCTCTACCCTGCCCCTGCTACCGGGGTTAGCCGAGCTACAAACCCGTCTGCAACGCAGCCCACTGACCAACCGCTACCTTACCCGGCAACGCTTAGCCCAAAGCCGCTTGCAACAAGCCGAAGCTGACAGCAAAGCCGATATCACCTTATCTGCCGGGGTAAAGCGTAATGAAGCCCAGAATGATACCTCGCTGGTGCTGGGTTTCAGCCTGCCGCTATACAGCGCTGCCACCAGCAAAGCAAGCCGGCAGATGGCACAGGCTGAGCAAGAACTGGCAGCAACACAACAGCAGCTTAACCATACCGAGCTGAACTTGCTGCTAAAGCATTACCTGCTGCAGCTCAACACCTTGCGCTCGATTACGGCGGCTATTACCAACCAACTGCTGCCACAGGCCGCGCATTTGCTGGCCACCAGCACCGCAGGCTATCAGCAAGGCCAGATTGATTTACTCAGTGTGCTGGCCGCTGATGAAGAACTGGCGCAAGCCAACCTGGAACTGCTTGAAAGCCAGAGTCGCTTTCATCTGATCTTACTGGAGCTGGAACGCCTGACGGGACAACCGCTGGCGTTATCCGGCCCTGTGCCATTACCGGCAATGGAGAATGAATAATGCAACAACTTACCGTAAAACCATTAAAAACACCGCGCTTGTCTGTTGTTATCTGGCTGGTTGTGTTGGCTACTAATTTACTGAGTTTGCATGTCAATGCCGCTGCAGCGCTACATGGCAGTCATGGCTCTGCCCAGACACAGAATGACTCCCGGCACGATAAACATGAGGATAACCACGACCATGAAGACAGTGATGAACACAACGATGAACATAGCGATGAGCATGAACATAGCGATGAGCCACCGCTAAAAATCAGCGAGCGCATGCTAACGCTAAACCAGATCAGCACAGAAACTGCAGCCGCCATAACGCTGGTACAAAAAATTCACCTGTATGGTGTTATCACTGAAGTGCCGGAGCAGCAAGCCACAGTTAAAGCCCCCTACGCCGCTGTGGTGGATAAGGTGCTGGTAAAGCAAGGTGATAATGTCAGCAAAGGCCAGTTACTGGCCAACCTGACTAACCTTAGCAGTTTAAAAACCTATCAGCTGCGTGCACCGCTGGCCGGAATGGTTACCCGGCGCTATTTAAACGACGGCGAACTGATCCGCGACGAACCCCTGCTGGATATTGCCAACTACAGCAAGGTTTATGCAGAGCTGTCAGCCTTCCCATCTGATATTGCGCTGTTAAAACCGGATATGCCGGTTAGTGTTTTCAGCCTGCATCAGGCCAAAGCAGCCAACGGCACTATCAGTTATATCTCCGCACAAATGACCGAAGGCCACATTGCCCGCGCCCGCGCTCTTATTAATAACGACGACGGTTACTGGCGCCCGGGTATGCATATTAAAGCTGATATCCATACGGCAGAACTTAAGGTAGCGGTTGCAGTTAAGAAAAGCGCCCTGCAGCGCATTGATAATCAGCCTGCAGTATTTGTGCGCTACGGCGACAGCTTTGAAGTACAAAAGCTGACACTGGGCCGTGAGGATGATGACTATATCGAGGTGCTCAGCGGGCTGGAGGCTGGCAGCGAATATGCCAGTGCTAACAGCTTTATTCTTAAAGCCGATTTACTAAAATCCGGCGCAAGCCATCAGCATTAGGAGCACGCCATGATTGATTTGATCCTAAAACAGGCGTTGCAGCGGCGTTATCTGGTATTGCTGCTTACCCTGCTGCTGGCACTGGCAGGTTTATGGCAGGCACAAAAACTGCCGATGGATGCCGTACCAGATATCACCAATGTGCAGGTGCAAATTAATACCTCAGCACCGGGTTATTCACCTCTGGAGGCAGAGCAACGCCTTACCATCATTATTGAAAACGCCATGGCTGGCCTGCCAAAACTGCAGTATAGCCGCTCGTTATCACGTTATGGCATGTCGCAGGTTACCGTGGTATTTGATGAAGGCACCGACATTTACTGGGCCCGCCAGCAAGTGTCGGAGCGGCTGCAAAGTGTGCGCGATAACCTGCCCGCCGACAGCCAGGCCAGCCTTGGCCCGATAACCAGCGGGCTGGGTGAAATATTTATGTACTCGGTTAGCGCCAGTGCAGATGCACGTACCGCAGAGGGCAAACCGTACAACGCGGAAGACTTACGCACGATACAAGACTGGCAGATAAAACCGCAGCTGGTCAAAGTAACAGGCGTAACCGAGGTTAATGCCATTGGCGGCTACCAGCGCCAGTATCAGGTAGCCCCCGATCCTGCGCGGTTACTGGCTTTTAAACTAACCCTGGATGATATCGCTACAGCCCTGAAGCGTAATAACAGCAATATTGGCGCCGGTTATATTGAGCAGCGCGGTGAGCAATGGCTGGTTCGCTCCCCCGGCCAGTTTACAAGCCTGAATGATATCGGCGAGCTGGTTATTGCCAAGCGGGACGATGCCCCGGTGCGACTGCGGGATGTAGCAGACGTTATCTATGGCAAAGAACTGCGCACCGGCGCAGCCAGCCTGAACGGCGAAGAAACCGTACTGGGTACGGTGTTTATGTTAATGGGTGAAAACAGCAGAACAGTATCCAGAGCAGTAGCGGCTAAGCTGGATGACATTAACCTGCGCCTGCCAGAGGGCGTGCAGGCTTATCCGGTATATAACCGCACCACTTTGGTAGATAAAACCATTGCCACCGTGCAAAAAAACCTGTTTGAAGGCGCCGTGCTGGTTATGGTCGTGCTGTTTATCTTTTTGGGTAATATCCGCGCGGCGCTTATTACCGCACTGGTTATTCCGCTTAGCCTGCTGTTCGCCATCAGTGGTATGGCACTGAATAAAGTCAGCGGTAATCTGATGAGCTTAGGCGCAATAGACTTTGGCTTAATTGTCGACGGTGCCGTTATCGTCAGCGAAAACTGCCTGCGTCGTTTAGGCCTGGCGCAGCACCGGCATGGCCGTTTGTTAACACTACAAGAGCGTTTAGCCGAGGTGTATCTGGCCACGCGGGAAGTGTTTACCCCGGCAGTATTTGGTGTACTGATTATTATGCTGGTATTTTTGCCTGTATTTGCCTTAAGCGGTGTTGAAGGCAAAATGTTTCACCCTATGGCCTTTACGGTTATTGCCGCACTGGCAGGTGCTGTGCTGCTGGCCATTAGCTTTGTACCGGCAGCCATTGCCATTTTTATCCGCGGTAAAGTAACTGAACAGGACTCAGGCTTAATGCGGATATTAAAACGCGGTTACTCGCGCTTACTAAGCAGCACTTTGCACCATCCGTTGCCGGTTATTGCTTCGGCACTGCTGCTGGTTGTGCTGGTGTTCTGGCAGGGCAGCAAGCTTGGCAGTGAGTTTATGCCACAGCTGGATGAGGGCGATATCGCACTGCATGCGCTGCGGATCCCAGGCACCAGTTTGTCGCAGTCACTGCAAATGCAGTTGCTGCTGGAGCGTGAAATTGCTGCTATGCCACAAGTTAAGCATGTATTTTCTAAAATTGGCACCGCAGAAATCGCCACTGACCCTATGCCACCGAATGTCGCCGATACCTTTGTCATATTAAAACCACAATCAGCCTGGCCGGATCCTAACCTGAGCAAAGCCGCCTTAACAGAACAGCTGCGGCAGATAGCACAAGCGATCCCGGGTAATAATTATGAGTTTACCCAACCGATACAAATGCGCTTTAACGAGCTTATCGCCGGTGTAAGAGCCGATGTGGCGGTGCGTATTTACGGCGATGATTTAACCGAGCTGACTAAAGCTGCAGAAGCGGCAACGGTGCTGCTAAGTAATATTGCTGGTGCGAAAGATGTGCGTATGGAACAAGCATCTGGTTTACCTATGCTGTCGATTGAACCCGAGCGAAATCATCTGGCACTACTGGGAATAGACGTTGCTACGGTGCAACAGACCATCCAAACCGCTATTGGCGGTTTGCAGCTGGGGCATATTTATGAAGGCGATAAAGCTTTTGCACTGGTGCTACGTTTAGCTGACGATATCCGCTCAGATCCACAGCAATTAAAGCGGTTGCCGGTTGCTTTGCCCGATACCGGCACTGAACTAACCTATGTACCGCTGGGCGAGATCAGCCATTTTAATGAAATTAACTCACCCAACCAGATAAACCGCGAAAGCGGTAAGCGCAATATTGTTGTCAGCGCCAATATCGCCGGGCGCGATTTGGGCAGTTTTATTGCACAAACCCGCCAGGTTATGAATACACAGCTTACACTCCCGGCCGGATATTGGCTCGACTACGGCGGCAGCTTTGAGCAGCTGCAATCGGCCTCTGCCCGGCTGGCCTGGCTGGTGCCGCTGACATTACTGCTTATTTTTGGCTTACTGTTCAGCGCACTTGGCAGTGCAAAAGATGCCGCTATCGTATTTAGCGGCATACCACTGGCTTTAACCGGCGGGCTGGGGGCACTGATGCTGCGCGATATGCCACTGTCTATCTCGGCTGCGGTAGGTTTTATTGCACTATCTGGTATCGCGGTATTAAACGGCGTGGTCATGCTGGCGATGATTAAACAGCTACGTGAGCAAGGTGCGGTGTTGCAAGACGCCATAATGCAAGGTGCTGTACTGCGTTTAAGGCCGGTGCTGATGACAGCACTGGTAGCCAGTTTAGGCTTTATTCCTATGGCGTTTAACACCGGCGCAGGGGCCGAGGTACAGCGCCCGCTGGCAACGGTGGTAATAGGCGGTATTATGTCTGCCACTGTGCTTACACTACTGCTGCTACCCTTGTTATATAAACTGGTACACCGCAAACACAGCTGCTAACACAACGACTAGCACAGCTTTACGTTAGCTGCGGCGCTAACTATTTTAGCGCCGCCATTGTTAAACCCGGCTAGCAGCCCCAACTAGGTTGCAGCGCATTCTTAACGATTAAGACACAACCAACCAGCTCCAACTAAACAGTTTCAACCAACATAGAGGGTTAACCCATGTTTTACGATATTACCGTAGTGCAATCTAGCAAAATGCTGCAAAATTTAAGCGCCATCCTTGATAAAGGTGCCACCTTTGCCGAAAGTAAAAAAATTGATGTCGCGGTTTTACTGAATTCGCGTTTAGCGCCGGATCAATTTCATCTGATCCGCCAGGTACAAATTGCCTGTGATACCGCCAAATTAGGCGTAGCCCGTATCACCGGCAAAACAGACAGTGCCCCCAAGCATGCCGATGATGAAACCACATTAGCGCAATTACAGCAGCGCATCAGCGATACGGTGGCTTATCTGGCCAGCTTTACCGAGGCCGATTTCAGCCATGCCGCCACGCAAAAAATCACTCAGCCACGCTGGGAAGGTAAATACCTGAGCGGTTATGAGTTTTTAATCCAGCATGTAATACCCAACCTGTATTTCCATATCACTACCACCTACGCCATTTTGCGTCACAATGGTGTTGATGTGGGTAAAAAAGACTACCTGGGTGCGATGCCTTATAAAGTTTAACGCCTAGTGTAAAACGCCGGGCATTAACCCGGCGTTTTCGTCTTTGAAGTTTAGCGCTCCAGTACAATCCGATAACGGGCTTTACCGCTTTTTAAATGTGCCAGCGCCTCATTTATTTGCTCAAACTTAAACATTTCCACTACCGGTTTAATATCATGTTGCACGGCAAACTCCAGCATCTTAGCAATAGTTGCCGGGCTGCCTACCGGCGAGCCAGACACAGAACGCTGTGCCATAATCAGGCTAAATACGCCGATATTCAATGGCTCCAATGTAGCGCCAACAAAGTGCAACCGGCCTTTTGGCTTTAAAGTCGACAGGTATAAATTCCAGTCCAGCGCCACATTCACGGTAGAGATAATTAAATCAAAGCGCCCTGCTGCCTGCTCTATCTCTGTGCTGTTGCGTGAATTAATACATTGATGCGCGCCCAGCGTTTTGGCTTCCTCTGTTTTACTGTCACTGGAAGTAAAAGCCGTTACGTCACAGCCCCAGGCACGTAAAAACTGCAGCGCGATATGGCCAAGCCCGCCAATACCAATTACCGCCACTTTATCGGTGGGTTTTATATCAAACTGCACCAGTGGGTTAAATACAGTAATACCACCACAAAACAGCGGGCCGGCCGTTTTCGCATCCATGCCTTGGGGCAGTGGCACGACACTGGCGGCATTGGCACGTACTTTGTCGGCAAAACCGCCATGGCGGCCCACTATGGTGCCTTGCGCCTGGTTGCACAGGTTATGGTCGCCGCTACCGCAGCTGCTGCACACTTTACAATAATCTGAATGCCAGCCCAGCCCCACAACTTGCCCGGTTTTAAGATGGCTAACCGCTTCACCCACAGCACTGATGCGGCCCACTACTTCATGGCCGGCAACCAGCGGGTAAGCTGACATGCCCCATTCATTATTCAACATCGACACATCTGAATGGCAGATCCCACAGTAATCCACCTCTATTTCTACATAATCACGGCCAAGCGTACCCGGTTCATATTGCCAGGGTACCAGTTTACTGTTGGCCTCCAGTGCGGCGTAAGCGTTAATCATATTCTCTCCTGCAAGGTTGCGGTTTACGTTAGCAATACAACTAACAGTATTAACCAGATCCGCCAAGTTGCGGTGAATTTGGTAAAAAAGACGACCCGGATGCGATGCCGTATAAAGTTTAAACTAAAAAAACTTGCTTGTGACTATTAGTAACTAACTGTAAAAGCTCTATTTTATCCGCTTTGACTACTGATAAACTAGCCGCTTCGCGGTAAGTTGCCAGGTGGTATATATGCAATCGCAGGTTTTGTTGTCTCTTGTTGTACCGTTTTACAACGCTGCGGATTATTTTGCTCAATTATTGGCGTCGGTTGAAACACAGCTGACAGATGCGGTCCAGGTAGTGTTAGTGTGTGACGGTGCAACAGACAACAGCCTGGAATTAGCGCAACAGCATATTGCCACATCCACTAAGCCCGGCAGCTATCTACTGCTGCAACAGCCCAATAGCGGCGTGAGCGTGGCCAGAAATCTGGGTATTGCCCATAGTACAGGGTGCTATATTGGCTTTCTTGATGCTGATGATATGATCTTACCCGGCTATATGGCTCAGTTACTGCACGTTATCGCACAGCATCAGCCTGATCTGATTGAAATAGGCTATAAACGTTTTAGCGATATATCGGCCCTGCCAACTGCCAGACCACACTACATGCGCCACAAAGCCGGCAAGCATAAGGTTAGCGGTGTTGCTACCGCTGTGTTTCAGTCAAACCGCTGGTTTCCCTGGCTAAGAATATACCGTAAAGCGATAGCGCCAGATTTTAATTTCCCACCTGGCATCGCATTTTGCGAAGACGTTATGGCAGTACCCACCTTGTACCAGCAAGCGTTTCAACTGTTTCATTTACGTGTACCGCTTTATGGCTACCGTGAACACAGCTCAAGCGCATCGTTTAATGTTAAACCAGAGCAGCAACTGCAATTGCAGCAGTTTTTCACCGGCTTGCAGCAAGGCACCTTTTACCCGGCCATATCCGCACGCTGGCGCAATATTTTGTTGTTAAATCTGGCTTATTTGTTATACAGCTTACAGCTCAACAACCCGGCAGTTAAAGCACTGCCAGTAGCCTTTGAGCAGCAGTTCAGAACACTGCTTAAACAACTGTGGCTAACACCGGGTTTCTCGCTGCGGAAAAAACTAACGCTGGCATTTGCTTCGTACTTTTTCCACACCAACCGTGCACGCAAAATATGAAGGTGCCAAACCGCAACCATCACACCATACTATAAACTAGCACTCTGGTGTCAGAGCATAATCACCCAGCATCCTTTCCAGTTCAGCCGCGGGTAAGGGTTTACTGAAGAAATATCCCTGCATGGCATCACAGCCGTTTTTCTTCAGGTAATCTACCTGCTGCTGATACTCCACCCCTTCCGCCACCAGTTTTAACCCCATACTCTGCCCAAGCGAAATAATCGCCTGCACGATAACGGCTTCACCCTTAGTCTGGTTAATATCATCAATAAAGGATTTATCAATTTTAAGTGTATTAATAGGCAGGTTTTTTAAATAGCTCAGGCTGGAATAGCCGGTACCAAAGTCGTCTAACGATACCGATACGCCAATGTCGCGTAAGCCCTGCAAAATAGATACTGCGCTGTGCATTGTTTCCATCAGCACGCCCTCGGTGATTTCCAGATCAAGGTAAGATGCGGCAATATTATTTTCTGACAACACGTTCAGGATCAGGCTTTGTAAGTCACCGCGGTGAAATTGCAGGGTAGATAAATTCACCGACACCGCAGGCACATTCAGGCCGTTATCCAGCCATTGCCGGATCTGCCGGCCAACATTGGCCACTACCCATTCATCCACCAGTAATATTAAACCGCTACGCTCTGCCAAAGGGATAAAGTCTGCCGGAGACACTAGCCCCAATACCGGGCTGTGCCAGCGTACAAGCGCTTCCAAACCGGTAATATTGCCTGTTTGCAAACACACTTTGGGCTGGTATACCAAGGCAAATTCTTCCTGTTGCACTGCGGTACGTAAGCAAGATTCCATTTGCAACCGTTGCTGTACTTTAGTTTCCAGCTCCGGGCTAAAAATACAGTACTGATTCCCACCTGCGCTCTTACTGGAATGAAGTGCGATATCAGCGTATTTCAGCAGTGTATCAAAATTGAATGCATCATCAGGAAACACAGCAACTCCAATACTGGTAGTAACAGATAAATTAGTGTGTTCAGCCATTTTAACGGTATCAATACCCGACACCATCTGCTGCATTAATGCCGATAACTGCACGATATCTCTGACATCACGCAAAATGACTAAAAACTCGTCGCCACCGCTGCGCGAAACGATGCCATTGTCAGCCACCATGTGCGTAAGATAACCGGCAACTCTTATCAGCAGTTGGTCACCAACACCCCGTCCCAGTGCATCGTTCACATCTTTAAACCGATCCAAACCCAGGCATACCACAGCAATTTTTTTTAATGCTTGTTTTTGCTCAAATGCTGCAGCTTCAAAATAGCTTTGTGCCGATAATCTGTTTGCCAGCCCTGTCAAGCTATCGCGGCTGGCCAGATAGTTGATCAGGACCTGAGCATCATGTGCTTCTGATTTGTCGACCAGCGTAGTAATGAAATGAGAGATCTGATTACCATTTTCACAAAAGGTATAAATTGTCTCTGTCATGGGGATCACATTGGCGTCTTTAGAGCGGTTCCACACCTCGCCACTCCAACAGCCAGATTGTGTCAACTGCTGCTTAATTGCACTGAAAAATGCCGGTTCATGCTTATCAGAGCGGATTAACTGCAACGACTTTCCGACCACTTCACTTTGCTGATAACCAGTTAAATGACAAAACGCCGGGTTTACCGCTAAAATGGTGTCATCTATGTTGGTGATCAAAATCGCACTGGGGCAAACCGCAAAGGCTTTTTCCAGCAACGGCAGCTTAAACTGCGATATTCTTGACAGCCCCATAACCGCCTCCGTGTTGTTTCGCTACCACTTCATTATGGCTTTCGCTATCTCTGATAACGGCATTATCTGATCAACGGCGTCACGTTTTATCGCCTCTTTTGGCATACCAAAAACCACGCAGGATGCTTCATCCTGGGCAATGGTATAAGCACTGGCCTGGCGCATTTCCAGCAAACCGGCAGCGCCATCATCTCCCATGCCTGTCATAATGATGCCAAGTGCATTTTTTCCTGCGGTTTTAGCTACCGAGCGAAACAATACGTCTACTGACGGGATATGCCGGTTAACCAAAGGCCCGGCGATAACATCTACGTAATATTGCGCGCCACTGCGCTTTAGCAGCATATGTTTGCCGCCCGGAGCAATTAATGCCCGCCCGGGTATTAACCGCATGCCATGCGTTGCTTCAAGCACTTCTATTTCACAAATATTATTCAGCCGCTGGGCAAAGGCTGCGGTGAATTTTTCCGGCATATGCTGCACTATCACAATACCAGGGCAAACTCTGGGTAATTGCGACAACACCGCTTCCAGCGCCTGCGTTCCGCCGGTAGAGGTGCCCATTGCTACCAGCCGCTCCGTGGTTTGCGTCATCGCACTGCCAGACGCTGTTAGCACTGCATCTGCAGTGTGTTTTTGTTTTGCTTTCAACGGTATGGCAGGGGCTACCGTAAGCCGGCTTAACCGCGCCTGCGCAGCTCCGATAACTGCTGAAACAATGTCAGAGCCCGAGTCTTCCAAAAACTTTTTTAAACCCATTTTAGGTTTGGTCACAATGCTTACGGCACCGGCTGCCAATGCCTGTAAAGAGGTCTCCGCGCCTTTTTCGGTTAGTGTGGAGCAAATCACCACCGGTGTAGGCCGCTCTGCCATAATTTTGCGTAAAAAACTAATGCCATCCATCCGAGGCATTTCCACATCCAGTACGATAACGTCTGGCCACTGTTTTTGCATTTTCTCCAGCGCGTAAATAGGGTCTGCGGCCACATCAAGCACGTTTATTCTGGCATTCTCAGCCAGCTTTGCACTTAATACCTGGCGCACTACCGCAGAGTCATCAACAATCAGTACATTAATTTTATTCATGGTAAGACACTCATAACAACGCAGCCAGCTGCGCTTTTCGTACCAAAGTAGTGCCGGTGCCAACCATAAAATCGACATAACGGTATACCGTGCCGCCTAAGTCAGCCTCAACCACGGTAAAACCGTATTTGCGCGATTCATTAATTGCGGCAATACGATTGCGGCACGACACATTAACGCAGCTGTGGCACAACTCTGTACTCTGATTGCGATCGGGCCCGGTATCTGCACAGGTTGTTTTAAGTTGTCTGAACATATTGGCTGCGCCAAATAGCCGTACCTGATACTCGCGCGGCTTGGTGCCATGCTTCTCTATTTCTTTTAGCAAAATACGCATAAATTCATCGGCATAACGGGCATCGTTATCAGCGTTGCTTTTTCTGGTTGGCAACACGTAGTGGCACATGCCACCAATACGCTTTTTCGGATGCCAAAACACCATCGCCACACAAGAGCCCAGCAAAGTCTGAATGCGTAACGGCTGCACAGAGAACTGATAATCACCGGGCATCAGCACCTTAACCGGAGCGCTATGGGTCATTGCCGTCACGTTTTCGGTTTCTGAAACACAGCCGGTACGATCATTTTCAGTTCACTGTTAATGCCCTGTAAACTTTCGCTGTGACCAATAAATAAGAACCCTCCCGGTTTGAGTACCGCTTGCAGCCGGTTTACCACCTGTCGCTTGGTATCTATATCGAAGTAAATCATGACATTGCGCAAAAAAATAATATCAAACAGGCCAACGTCAGGCAGTTTGGCATTCAGGTTACAGTGAAAAAACTGCATTTTGTCGCGTAGCGTTTTATCAATCATAAAAGTGCCGGCCTGAGTACCAATACCTTTGAGGCAGTAACTGGTTAAATAAGGCCGGGCAATGTTGTCTGCCTGTGCAATCGGATACTGGCCGGTTCTGGCTTTGTCTAACACCCGCGTGCTGATATCCGATGCCAGCACCTCCCAGCTACGGCCAACCAGGCATTCCTGCATTACCATGGCAATACTGTAAGGCTCCTGCCCGGATGAACAGGCTGCACTCCAGATACGAAAGCTACCAGAGCCACGGTTTTGCAACTCCAGCTGCTTTTTTAAAAACGAAAAATGATTCGGTTCGCGAAAAAAGTAAGTTTCATTTGTTGTCAGTAAATCTATCGCTGTCTGAACTTCGTGCCGGTATTCCTTTTGCGCCAGCAACGCAAGATATTGGCCAAAATTGCTCAGTTGGTACTCTCGTAAGCGCTTCGATAAACGCCCGGCTACCAGAGGTTTTTTAGTGTCTGATAAGCTGATACCGGCAATGTCATATAGCATTGTTTGAAACTGAGCAAACTCACGATCGCTTAACTCTGAAGCATTCACAAAAAATCCTTTTACTCTCTGGCCACGATCAAACTGTTAGTCATGCCGTTCATCGTCAACCCGCTCAGTCAGGGCAGACAATTCATCTACCGACAGCACCCTATCGACATTAAGAATAATGACAAACTTGTCGTCTATTTTGCCCATACCAGAGATAAAGTCTGGCCGTAATTTAGCGCCAAATTGTGGGGCACGTTCAATTTGCGCCGGCGAAATTGCCAACACTTCAGAAACTGAGTCAACAACAACGCCGATCACATGTTGCTCTTGCTCTGACGATAACTGAATTTCAATAATCACCACGCAACTGCGTTTACCCACCACTGAGCTGGGGCGGCCAAAACGGGCTTGTAAGTCAATTACCGGCACAACCTGGCCGCGCAAGTTAATAACCCCGCGGACAAAGTTGGGCATCATCGGCACCGACGTAACCTGACCATACTCAATAATTTCCTTAATACTTAAAATACCTATGGCAAACATTTCTTTGTCCAGCAGGAAAGTCAGGTACTGGCTTTCCTCCTCGCGGACTTTCTGTTTTACCAATACATGCTCTGCCTTTACCAGATTAGTCATAACACTCTCCCTCAGAAGCGGACAAACTCAGCTTCACTGGCGCCAGCTATACCTAACTTTGCATGAGTTGATATTTTTTTCGCTGCTGCAGGCGCGCTATTATTTGGCCGCCTTGCAGCCGTTAAACTGTCAGCATTCACGCGGAAGAAGGCGACAAGTTGTTGCAACTGCTCTGCCTGCCCGCTCATTTCTTCGGCAGTAGCTGCCAGCTCTTCTGAGGCAGAAGCATTTTGCTGGGTGATCTGGTTCATTTGTGTCATGGCAACATTCACCTGCGACAAGCCGGTAGACTGCTCATTTGATGCCGCTGCAATTTCCTGTACCAGATCAGAGGTTTTATTAATGGCAGGCAGCATCTCGTCCAGTAAACTACCAGCACGCTCGGCTAAATCCACACTGCTGCCGGCAACCTTGCCAATTTCCTGCGCCGCCACCTGGCTACGCTCAGCCAGTTTACGTACCTCAGCAGCTACAACAGCAAAGCCTTTGCCATGCTCACCGGCACGGGCAGCTTCAATAGCAGCGTTTAATGCCAGTAGGTTAGTCTGGTAGGCAATATCATCAATAATGCTGATTTTGGCAGCAATTTGCTTCATCGCCTGTACGGTTTCTTTAACGGCGATGCCGCCTTCGTTGGCTTGTTTTGAGGCCTGTGCAGACATATTGTCGGTGACTTTGGCGTTATCCGCGTTCTGGTTAACAGACGCCGACATTTGCTCTACAGCAGAACTGGTTTCTTCCACGCTGGCCGCTTGCTCGCTGGTGGCCTGGCTTACGCTTTGTGCTGTGCTTGATACCTGCTCAGAAGCTGAAGAAATATTGTCAGTGGCACTGCGTACCTCACTGATAATTTGCGCCAGCTTATCTACCATCTGTTTAAAGGCATATAACATACTGCTGTTATCGCCGCGTGCCAGTACGATTTCTCCGGTCATATCACCGCCGGCTACCCGCTCAACAATAGCGGTAACATAATTAGGCTCGCCCCCCAACTGCTGCAAAGTACTACGGGCAATAAACACCCCCAACAACACCATAAATACTAAAGCTATTATCGTAACAACAATCATCGTTGTATTCGCTGTATCAGCGTTAGCAGTGCCCTGCACGACCGCTTCACTTGCAAAATCACTATTTAGATTAACAAGTTGATCAATCAAGCTATCTGATTGATTATAAATAGGCAGAACAACTTTCATTGCCTCATAAAACTCAATAAATAGCGCCCTTTGCTCTGTTTCTGAGCTGTTACGGCTTAGCCGTTCAATAATACTTTGCACCCTATCTGTAGCTGTACGATATGCATCCTGGCTAACTGAAAACTGCCGGAACAATTCCTCACCACGTTCAGTTCGCGGAAATTTTGTATAAGTATCATATCCCTGCTGATAAATAGCGCGCCGGCGTTCAATTTCCTCAACCACGTTACGAAACTCGGTATGTGCATTGTAATCATTTTCAAAAAATGAAACCCGCCGCATAACTGACTGCGCAGCTGTCCGGCCATCTTTCA
>NZ_LNQS01000006.1 GCF_001513785.1 Rheinheimera sp. EpRS3 | reverse complement strand
CCAGACGATTTATTTACCACGGTAATTACCTCATAAGCCGTTATAGAAATTGTCACTTCGCCATTAACGCTGCCACCGCGATTGTCAGTTACCGTAAAGCTGATGGTATCAGTACCGGCAAAGCCTGCTTGCGGGGTGTAGTGCAGGGTTTGTGCAGCCGTGATTGTCACGCTGCCGCTTTGAGCGCTGGCGCTGCTGATACTAAGCGCATCACCGTCTGCATCGGTGGCATTGGCCAGCACATCAATGTCAATCGCTGTTTTATCATTAGTACTGGCTGTTGCATTGGTTACCAGCGGCGGCCGGTTGTAATACACCTGCACTGTAACGGTGGCACTGGCACTGCCGTTATTGCCATCGCTGATGCCATAGCTAAGCGTATCGGTGCCGACAAAGTCCTGTGCCGGGGTGTACAGCAGTGTCAGGCCGTCATCGCTGATGCTGACACTGCCAAAAGCGGCAGCTGCCTGATTAATGCTTAGCGTATCGCCGTCGGCGTCGGTGTCGTTTTGCAGTACTTCCAGCGTATGGCTTTGGTTCCATAGTACTGAGTAACTGTCGTCTGCAGCCACTGGCAACTGGTTACCATTTAATACAACGGCTACACCGCCCGGGTCAACAATAGTGCCATTGGCCAGGCCGTCAGCATCGTTAGCACCGCCATCTTCTATCTGCAACTGCACACACCAGTGGCCTGCATTTAAACCAGCCTGCCAGCTGCTGTCGCCCGGAGGAGGACAGAAACCCGGTTCGCCAGCGGCGCTGAATAGCTGATTACGTTCGTTTTGCACAAAGTTAGTCCAGCCGTTGGCCTGGGTATATTTGCGGTAAACCGCATTTTGTGGCACAGGCTGGCGCTGCGGCAATACCAAACGATAACTGGCGCCCGCTTCCGGCAGGCTATGCAGGATAAAGTCGAAACTGCCGCCGATGTTGGTGGCTTGCATATCAGGTTCCAGCCATTGCTGATCTACCGCAGTTAACTGGATGCCACCGGTGTTGCTTAGTGCTGCAGCTGCGCCTTTACGCAGACAAATGCCTGGCTCGCCTTCGGCAACAAATTGCACAATACTGGCCAGTTGTTCTGGTATGACGTTGCAGTCAAAGCCCGGATCCAGATAGTTAGGAATACCATTGCTATTGCTGTCGCCAAAGCCTTCAACATTATCAGGTATCAGGTTGTTGTTGCTGTCGCTGTTATCCAGAACAGGCAGTACATCCTGTACCAACAGGTAAATTTCCGCAGTACTGCTTAGCGGCTCTGCCGCGTTATCTGTTGCGCTCAGGGCAATGCGGTATACGCCGCTGCTCAGGCTGGCAGGTTCAAATACAAACTGCGACGCATCCGCAGAGATATTTGTCAGAGCTGCATCCGCTTGCCATTGCTGGCTGACAGTATCACCGGGGTTAGGATCAGTAACCTGCGCCGAAATAGTGACCACGCCAGCGGTTTTGCCCACTGTCAGCCGGTTTTCACCTTGCTGCTGCGCATCCAGCACCACTACCGGAGCCAGATTAGCCTCAGTAGCCGTAATGGTTGTGCTGGCATTGGCACCCAGGTTCAGGCTACTGCTCAGCGTAACAACAATATCTTTCTCTGCCTGAGTCGTTAAATCAGCAAACACATCAAAGCTGATGCTGGCGCGCAGGCCCGAACTTAGCTGCACTGAACCGGCCGCTAAATTGTGCTCCGTTACCGCACTGGCAGAACCAGCAACACTGTAGGCCACCTCAAGCGGATAAACCGGAGCCGGGCCATTCAGTATTACCTCTATGGTAACAGTACTGTTGTTAATCACCGTTTGTGGTTTGCTTAACGAAACCAATGGGTTGATTTGCAGTAACTGGGTAACCGTGCTGCTAATACCGCTGGCATCAGTTGCCCGCCAGTACAATTCGTGGCGCCCGGCTGCGAACATCGGCAAGCCATTCACCAGCGACACTCCCAGGCGGTTGCCTGCAACATCAACTGCTGTAGCTACACCGACATCGACCTTGGTAAACAGGCCGGTAGCATTGATGATTAAATCATCCGGAGCGGTAATAACCGGTGCATCCGGGTTGCTGCCGTCAATTTGCAGTGTCACCTGCGCCATATCGCTTAGCTCGCCATCGGTAATGCTATAGCTAAATGAGGCTGTGCCACTGAAGTTATCCGGCGCGGTAAATAACAGCTTATTGTTTTGAATACTGACCAGACCAATACTGGCTTTAGCGGCCGTAATGGTCAGGCTGTCGCCGTCCGGGTC
>NZ_LNQS01000005.1 GCF_001513785.1 Rheinheimera sp. EpRS3 | reverse complement strand
GACGATGGTAGTGTAGCATTCGCTATGCGAGAGTAGTTCACCGCCAGGCTCCCAAATAAACAGACCCTTCGTGAAAACGAAGGGTTTTTTTATTTGTATTGCCGATGGGTTATCTGCCCGAGCGAGCGAAAAGCTATGCGACAAAAATGTTCGGAACATTTTTGGACAGCCAACGGCTGGTCCCGCAGGGACGAGGCGCACGATGTGCCGAGCAAAGTAGTTCACCGCTGGACGGCCAGCCCCGCAGCCTCCCAATTCAAGCAGAAGGCCTACCCTCACCGGTAGGCCTTTTTGCTTTGCGCTTCGTCAACCACATCATTACAATAGCGGTATTAGCGTTAACTGGCCTGATCATGCGCACTTTGACTAATATTTCTGCCGTTCCGTATTCTACTTTCCGCTTTAATGCTCAGCTGGCTGCTATTACAGAGTTTGGTTCTGTTGCTGAGCTGGAGAACTTCCATTCCGATACAACTCCTGTTGTGTTGGGTGAGGGCAGCAATACCATTTTTATGCAGGATCTTACTGCGCCCATCTGCCGCTTTGTGGCAGATAGCAAAACGGTTACAGAGCTGGATCGGCAGCATGTGTTACTACACGTGGAGGCCGGTCATAACTGGCATCAGTTGGTTAGCTGGGCAGTTGAACAGCAGCTGTGGGGTATAGAAAACCTGGCGCTAATCCCGGGTTCAGTCGGTGCCGCGCCGGTGCAAAATATCGGTGCTTACGGTGTTGAGCTGGCAGACAGCTGTTTATATGTGGATTTTTACCACTGGCAACAGCGTAAGGTGCAGCGTATTGCTGCAGGTCGTTGCCAGTTTGGCTACCGAGACAGCGTGTTTAAGCATACCCTGACAGGTAAAGGTATTATCACTGCGGTGGGATTATGTCTGAGTAAGCAACCTGCACGGGTGTTAGCTTATAAAGGGCTTGATCATCTGGCCTCTGACGCAACGATCGATACTATCTTCAGTCAGGTTATTGCAGTGCGTAGCAGTAAATTACCTGACCCGATGGTGCTGGCTAATTGTGGCAGCTTCTTTAAAAACCCTGTTGTTGCGAAACAGCACTATATTGAGCTGAAAGCAAAATATGCTGATATGCCTGGGTTTACCCAGTCCGATGATAGCGTAAAGATTCCGGCTGCTTGGTTGATAGAGCAGCAAGGCTTTAAAGGTAAGCGTTACGGTGAAGTGGGTTGTTATAAGTTACAGCCGCTGGTGGTGGTAAATCATGGAGCCGGCACGCCCGCTGAGTTAGAGCAGCTTATTACTGCCGTGCAGCAGCAAGTGTTTGATGCTTATGGTATTGAGTTAGAGGCTGAAGTACGTATGTTAAATAGCGCCGGACAGCCAGTCAGATGAGCAAAGCCAGTTTAGTGACTCAGCGCCAATTGCTCAGTGCCTTAAGCTATGGCGAATTTCAATCTGGCCAGCTATTAGCAGAAACCTTGGGCTTAAGTCGTACTGCTATTGCAAACCATATTCAGCAACTACAACAACTTGGGCTGGATATCTATAAAGTGAAAGGCCGTGGTTATTGCCTGGCTGAGCCACTTACGTTACTGGATGCGGCAAAGATAAGTCAGTTGCGCCAAAGCGGCGGTGCCGATATTTTGGTGCAGAATATTACCGATTCAACCAACAGCCAGTTGATGCAAAAAGTGCAGGATGGTTTGGTAACGGAGCGCGGTTATACCTTGGTGGCGGAAGCGCAAACTGCAGGTAGAGGTCGGCGAGGCCGTAATTGGTATTCACCCTTTGCTGCCAGTCTGTATTTCTCTATGTATTGGCGACTGGAACAAGGGATTCAGGCGGCGATGGGATTGAGTTTGGTAGTTGCCATAGCCATAGCCAGGTTGTTAAAACAGCAGTATCAGGTTGATGCTAAGGTTAAATGGCCAAATGATGTATATATAGATGGTAAAAAGTTGTGCGGTATTTTGGTAGAGCTGGCGGGGCAAGCCCATGCCGGCTGTGATGTTATCATCGGTATTGGCATGAATATTCGTCTGCCGCAGCAGGCGCTGGACAATATAGATCAACAATATATCGACTTGACCATAGCATCTGGCCAAGTGATAGAACGCAACCTACTGGTAGTATTGTTACAAAAACAACTGATGACACTACTTACCCAGTTTACCAATACCGGTTTTAGTAGCTTTGTTGATGAGTTTAATCAGTATAATCAGTACCGTGATAAGGCTGTAAAGTTAATTGGCAATACTGAGATAAAGGGTACTTGCCTCGGTGTAGATCAACAAGGTGCCTTATTGATTGAAACGGCTGCAGGTGTACAAGCCTATTTCGGTGGCGAACTTAGTTTGCGTGCGGGAGATTAGTGTGTATTTGTTACTGGATATCGGTAATACCCGGGAGAAAGCCGCACTGATCAAAAGTGGTAAAGTTACGGCTTTGCCACAATTGGCACCGGATAATCTGGCCAAATTGCCAATTAAAGCGGTGTACTTTGCCAGTG
The DNA here is from genome assembly GCF_001513785.1 of Rheinheimera sp. EpRS3. GTDB lineage: Bacteria > Pseudomonadota > Gammaproteobacteria > Enterobacterales > Alteromonadaceae > Alishewanella. The sequence goes on along the minus strand of NZ_LNQS01000005.1, from coordinate 1,148 downwards.
TCGCCTCACAAGAAAAAGTTGCTGCTATTAAACAGCAGCTGGGTTTGGACCATTTACCCTGGCGTCAGGTATATTCTGAAGCAAAAGCTTGCGGTGTCAGTAATAGCTACCAGCAGCCACAAATGTTGGGAGTAGATCGTTGGCTGGCCATGCTTGGTACGCAGTTACTGTTTCCGTCACAAAACACATTAATAGTAGACGCCGGTACTGCCGTAACTATTGATTGGTTAGCACAGGATGGCCAACATGCTGGTGGCTGGATTATTCCCGGACTCAGGATGCAGCAACAGGCGGTGGTGAAAAACACCGCCAAGGTGTTTAATTCTGAAATGTTTAACGGCCGGTTGGAGCCGGGTGCTGACACGGTGACAGGTTTGCAAAATGGTTGTTTAGCCGCGGTTTTAGGCGCAATCAGGTTGGCATGGCAGCAAACACCGTGTAACAAGTTAGTGTTAACCGGGGGCGACAGTAAGTTTCTTAAATCTTATCTGTCAGATTTACCTATTGTTGTAGAACCTTTACTGATTTTCCATGGACTGGCGCGTTATATCGACATGTAATGGCTTGTTTGCGCACTTTATGAGCGTTTAGGCAGGAAATTAACGCTTTTTTGGTTTTTTCTGTTGCACGGCTTAGGGCATTCCACTAGAATTCGCACCCACTGACGTAGTGCCGCTTTAGCTCAGTTGGTAGAGCAACTGACTTGTAATCAGTAGGTCATCCGTTCGACTCGGATAAGCGGCACCATTAGTGGAGGGGTTCCCGAGTGGCCAAAGGGATCAGACTGTAAATCTGCCGGCACTGCCTTCGAAGGTTCGAATCCTTCCCCCTCCACCATCTTCGTCAGAAGAATAGCTACGAGTAGGCCGCGGGCATCGTATAATGGCTATTACCTCAGCCTTCCAAGCTGAAGATGCGGGTTCGATTCCCGCTGCCCGCTCCAATCAAAAACGTTGCTGATATAGCTCAGGCGGTAGAGCGCATCCTTGGTAAGGATGAGGTCCCCAGTTCGATTCTGGGTATCAGCACCATCTTGACACCTCTCAAGCTATTCAAAACAACACACTAATTAAATAACCGCCGTTTTGTTAAAAAGGGTCTATTCATGGCTAAGGCTAAATTTGAACGTAATAAACCGCACGTAAACG
>NZ_LNQS01000004.1 GCF_001513785.1 Rheinheimera sp. EpRS3 | reverse complement strand
TTGGGAGCCTGGCGGTGAACTACTCTCGCATAGCGAATGCTACACTACCATCGTCGCAGCTGCGTTTCACTTCTGAGTTCGGAATGGGATCAGGTGGTTCCACAGCGCTATTGCCACCAGGCAAAAACTGTTTGTTGTTCTTTAACTTAGCAGGCTGATGTAGCGCTTACACACTGTATTCTTTCTACGCTTTCTCGCGCAAAACATCTTGGGCGTTGTATGGTTAAGCCTCTCGGGCAATTAGTATGAGTTAGCTTAACGCATCACTGCGCTTCCACACCTCACCTATCAACGTTGTGGTCTCCAACGACCCTTTAGTGGACTTAAAGTCCAAGGGATGACTCATCTTGTGGCCGGCTTCCCGCTTAGATGCTTTCAGCGGTTATCCGTTCCGAACGTAGCTACCGGGCAATGCCATTGGCATGACAACCCGAACACCAGCGGTTCGTTCACTCCGGTCCTCTCGTACTAGGAGCAACTCCACTCAATCATCCAACGCCCACGGCAGATAGGGACCGAACTGTCTCACGACGTTCTAAACCCAGCTCGCGTACCACTTTAAATGGCGAACAGCCATACCCTTGGGACCGACTTCAGCCCCAGGATGTGATGAGCCGACATCGAGGTGCCAAACACCGCCGTCGATATGAACTCTTGGGCGGTATCAGCCTGTTATCCCCGGAGTACCTTTTATCCGTTGAGCGATGGCCCTTCCATACAGAACCACCGGATCACTATGACCTACTTTCGTACCTGCTCGACGTGTCTGTCTCGCAGTTAAGCTGGCTTCTACCATTACACTAACCGTACGATGTCCGACCGTACTTAGCCAACCTTCGTGCTCCTCCGTTACTCTTTAGGAGGAGACCGCCCCAGTCAAACTACCCACCAGACACTGTCCGCAATCCCGATTCAGGGACCTACGTTAGAACATCAAACATACAAGGGTGGTATTTCAAGGACGGCTCCATCGTGACTAGCGTCACAACTTCAAAGCCTCCCACCTATCCTACACATGTAGGGTCAATGTTCAGTGCCAAGCTATAGTAAAGGTTCACGGGGTCTTTCCGTCTAGCCGCGGGTATACGGCATCTTCACCGCAATTTCAATTTCACTGAGTCTCGGCTGGAGACAGCCTGGCCATCATTACACCATTCGTGCAGGTCGGAACTTACCCGACAAGGAATTTCGCTACCTTAGGACCGTTATAGTTACGGCCGCCGTTTACCGGGGCTTCGATCAAGAGCTTCGCTTGCGCTAACCCCATCAATTAACCTTCCGGCACCGGGCAGGTGTCACACCCTATACGTCCTCTTACGAGTTTGCAGAGTGCTGTGTTTTTAATAAACAGTTGCAGCCAGCTGGTCACTGCGACTCTTCGCTGCTTACGGAGCAAGTCCTTCACAGCAAAGAGCGTACCTTCTCCCGAAGTTACGGTACTATTTTGCCTAGTTCCTTCAGCCGAGTTCTCTCAAGCGCCTTGGTATGCTCTACCTGACCACCTGTGTCGGTTTAGGGTACGGTCACCAATACCTGAAGCTTAGAGGCTTTTCCTGGAAGCATAGCGTCAGCAACTTCGTGTCCTTGGACACTCGTCTCGTATCTCAGTCTTAGCAACCCGGATTTACCTAAGTCACCAACCTACATACTTTCACGCGGACTACCAACGCCGCGCTTGCCTAGCTTTCTCCGTCCCCCCATCGCAGTATTGGCCGGTACAGGAATATTAACCTGTTTCCCATCGACTACGCCTTTCAGCCTCGCCTTAGGAGCCGACTCACCCTACCCTGATTAGCATGGGATAGGAACCCTTGGTCTTTCGGCGGGGAAGTTTTTCACTCCCCTTATCGTTACTCATGTCAGCATTCGCACTTCTGATACCTCCAGCCATCCTCCCGGACAACCTTCACAGGCTTACAGAACGCTCCTCTACCACTTGTGCAAGCACAAGTCCGCAGCTTCGGTGAATGATTTAGCCCCGTTACATCTTCCGCGCAGGCCGACTCGACTAGTGAGCTATTACGCTTTCTTTAAAGGGTGGCTGCTTCTAAGCCAACCTCCTAGCTGTCTATGCCTTCCCACATCGTTTTCCACTTAATCATTACTTTGGGACCTTAGCTGGCGGTCTGGGTTGTTTCCCTTTTCACGACGGACGTTAGCACCCGCCGTGTGTCTCCCGAGTAGTACTCATTGGTATTCGGAGTTTGCATGGGGTTGGTAAGTCGGGATGACCCCCTAGCCCAAACAGTGCTCTACCCCCAATGGTATTCGCTCGAGGCGCTACCTAAATAGCTTTCGAGGAGAACCAGATATCTCCGAGCTTGATTAGCCTTTCACTCCGATCCACAAGTCATCCCCATCTTTTTCAACAGATGTGGGTTCGGTCCTCCAGTTAGTGTTACCCAACCTTCAACCTGCTCATGGATAGATCGCCCGGTTTCGGGTCTACACCCTGCAACTATTCGCCCAGTTAAGACTCGGTTTCCCTACGGCTCCCCTATTCGGTTAACCTCGCTACAGAATGTAAGTCGCTGACCCATTATACAAAAGGTACGCAGTCACCCCACGAAGGGGCTCCCACTGCTTGTACGTACACGGTTTCAGGTTCTATTTCACTCCCCTTACAGGGGTTCTTTTCGCCTTTCCCTCACGGTACTGGTTCACTATCGGTCAGTCAGGAGTATTTAGCCTTGGAGGATGGTCCCCCCATCTTCAAACAGGATACCACGTGTCCCGTCCTACTCGTTTTCACTGTAAAAGCATTGTCGTGTACGGGGCTATCACCCTGTATCGCTGGTCTTTCCAGGCCATTCCACTAACACTAATACAACTTAAGGGCTACTCCGCGTTCGCTCGCCGCTACTAACGGAATCTCGGTTGATTTCTTTTCCTCGGGGTACTTAGATGTTTCAGTTCTCCCGGTTTGCCTCCCTACACTATGTATTCATGTAGGGATAACGCATAAATGCGCTGGGTTTCCCCATTCGGATATCTGCGGGTCTAACGCCTCTTACCGGCTTCCCACAGCTTTTCGCAGGTTAGTACGTCCTTCATCGCCTCTGACTGCCAAGGCATCCACCGTGTACGCTTATTCACTTAACCATACAACCCCAAAATGTCTTGAAGTCATACAGCGTGTTTAAGGTTCACAAATAAATATTGTTACCTTGTTTTTTACTACTATCAGCTTGCCAAATTGTTAAAGAGCGTTGAGCATAAAGCTCAAAGAGAAATGCTTCTTTAAGAAGAACTTATCTTTGAGTTTTCAAACAGTCATTTACTTCAGATGATGTTTTTCTATCTAAGTAATGGTGGAGTTAAGCGGGATCGAACCGCTGACCTCCTGCGTGCAAGGCAGGCGCTCTCCCAGCTGAGCTATAACCCCATTTTGGCATCAGTGTTGAGTTGTGAGTGGTTAGTGTTTAACTTAACACTCAGCACTTATCACTTAACACTCATAATTGGTTGGTCTGAGTAGACTCGAACTACCGACCTCACCCTTATCAGGGGTGCGCTCTAACCACCTGAGCTACAGACCAGCCGTAACCGCAAGGGTTCTTACTGTTTGCTCTACGTTACAATCAATCATCTGTGTGAACACTTATAACTTCAATTCACTTTAGGTAAGGAGGTGATCCAACCGCAGGTTCCCCTACGGTTACCTTGTTACGACTTCACCCCAGTCATGAATCACAAAGTGGTAAGCGCCCTCCCGAAGGTTAAGCTACCTACTTCTTTTGCAACCCACTCCCATGGTGTGACGGGCGGTGTGTACAAGGCCCGGGAACGTATTCACCGTGACATTCTGATTCACGATTACTAGCGATTCCGACTTCATGGAGTCGAGTTGCAGACTCCAATCCGGACTACGATACGCTTTATGAGATCCGCTCACTGTCGCCAGCTTGCCTCCCTCTGTACGTACCATTGTAGCACGTGTGTAGCCCTACTCGTAAGGGCCATGATGACTTGACGTCGTCCCCACCTTCCTCCGGTTTATCACCGGCAGTCTCCCTAGAGTTCCCACCATTACGTGCTGGCAACTAAGGATAAGGGTTGCGCTCGTTGCGGGACTTAACCCAACATTTCACAACACGAGCTGACGACAGCCATGCAGCACCTGTCTTACAGTTCCCGAAGGCACAATCGCATCTCTGCAATCTTCTGTAGATGTCAAGAGTAGGTAAGGTTCTTCGCGTTGCGTCGAATTAAACCACATGCTCCACCGCTTGTGCGGGCCCCCGTCAATTCATTTGAGTTTTAATCTTGCGACCGTACTCCCCAGGCGGTCTACTTAGTGCGTTAGCTGCGCTACTCACAGTACAAGACCACGAACAGCTAGTAGACATCGTTTACGGCGTGGACTACCAGGGTATCTAATCCTGTTTGCTCCCCACGCTTTCGCACCTGAGCGTCAGTATTGTGCCAGGGGGCCGCCTTCGCCACTGGTATTCCTCCAAATCTCTACGCATTTCACCGCTACACTTGGAATTCTACCCCCCTCTCACATACTCTAGCTTGCCAGTCTTGAATGCAATTCCCAGGTTGAGCCCGGGGCTTTCACATCCAACTTAACAAACCGCCTACGTGCGCTTTACGCCCAGTAATTCCGATTAACGCTTGCACCCTCCGTATTACCGCGGCTGCTGGCACGGAGTTAGCCGGTGCTTCTTCTGCGAGTAACGTCAAAATTAGCAGCTATTAACTACCAACCCTTCCTCCTCGCTGAAAGTGCTTTACAACCCGAAGGCCTTCTTCACACACGCGGCATGGCTGGATCAGGCTTGCGCCCATTGTCCAATATTCCCCACTGCTGCCTCCCGTAGGAGTCTGGACCGTGTCTCAGTTCCAGTGTGGCTGATCATCCTCTCAAACCAGCTAGGGATCGTCGCCTTGGTGAGCCATTACCCCACCAACTAGCTAATCCCATATAGGTGCATCCGACAACATATGGCCCGAAGGTCCCATACTTTGGTCCGTAGACGTTATGCGGTATTAACAGTCGTTTCCAACTGGTATCCCCCTCTGTCGGGCAGCTCCCTATACATTACTCACCCGTCCGCCGCTAGAACCGAAGTTCCCGCTCGACTTGCATGTGTTAGGCCTGCCGCCAGCGTTCAATCTGAGCCATGATCAAACTCTTCAATTAAAGTTCTTTCTGTCACCGAAGTGACGCTCAGTCTTACTGACTTAAAACATTTCTGCATAAGCCACTCAACCGATAAATTTCATTTTGTGAAATCCATCATAAGTGCCCACACAGATGATTGATTGCGAATTGTTAAAGAGCGTGC
>NZ_LNQS01000003.1 GCF_001513785.1 Rheinheimera sp. EpRS3 | reverse complement strand
CCGACAATATTATGCTCGGTGTCAGTTACTCGTTTTAACCCGCAGTAAGGTGCCTAACGGCGCCTTTACTTTAGCTGCTGTGCTTACTGAGCTGGATACAGTGCTTATACTGCGTTAAGGCAGTTGTAATTCGTTTTGTCTCTGCTAGGCTGAGCTTTAACAGAATAAAAACAAAGCGTTAATTATGACAACACCGAGTTTTGCCTTGCTGCAGCGTGTTACCGGTTATCAGCAAATGCAGCATGAATTAAGCACCCTGCTGCAAGGCGAATGGTATGCCCATGTAAATCAGCGTGACTACGCCGGTAAGTGGGACGTGATGCCACTGCGTTGTGCTTCAGCCCACCTCAATGGTCATGGCATTTTGCAAAGTTTTGCTATTGAAGACACTACCCATTGGCAGGATTTACCTTTGTTGGATGAGGCTCCCAGCGTCAAACATTTCCTGCAAAAATTGCCTGTGTCGATAAAGTCCGTGCGCTTAATGCGTTTGGATGCCGGAGCTTTGATTAAACCTCACCGTGATCATGGCTTGTGCCTGGAGCATGGTGAAGCTCGGCTGCATTTACCGCTGCAAACTAACCCTGAATTAAAGTTTTATGTGGCAGAGCAGCTAGTACCTATGCAGGAAGGTGAACTGTGGTATATCAACGCAGATCAAACACATTGGGTCGAAAATAACGGCAATGCTGCCCGCATAAACTTGGTGATTGATTGTGAAGCGAATGACTGGTTAAAGGAGCAGGTATATGCAAGTCAAATCTGTAACTCCAAATGGCTAAGTCGCCCTGAGCTGGAAATCTATGCCAGAGCTTTATTGGATTGCAGCTCCACAGGTTATGCCAAACAGCTGATTGACCCTGTGTTACAACGTTTATGTCAGCAGATTGGACTGGATTTACATCCGGCCATATTTGTGGATACCCACGCGACTATCACGGCTTATGGTAAAGCGGTCTCGCCAACGACCGCAGCGCAATGTGCTGAAGACCCGGACAGAGGTAGGGTTTTTATTCAGGGTTTGTTTCAGGCTATTGTCGATCAACTCCAACAAGACCCCAACAGACCAGTAAAACTGCTGTATGCAGGCACGGGGCCTTTGGGTTGGCTGGTATTACCTTTGTTAACTGTGTTTGATGCCAGCCAATTGCAAGTGACAGCTTTAGATATTCACCCGCAGTCTTTACAGAGTTTTAAAACACTAACAGAGTATTTTGCAGTGGCCGACAGGATCAGTGAATGGGTCTGCGCTGATGCCACTTTATGGCACCCAGAACCCAGGCCCACTTTTGATCTTATTTTATCTGAGACGATGAAACATCTATTGCAACAAGAGCCTCAGGTAGAAATTTTTAGTCATTTGCAGCAATTTCTAAGTGCCAAAGGCCAGTTGATCCCACAGCAAATAAAACTGGATGCCTGGCTGGAATGGCGCGAACATGATAAACCACAACTGCATTATCTGGGGCCTTTGTTTACGTTGAATAAACAACTTTGTGGTGAACTGGCCGTCGGTAATTTGTCCGGCTTATCAGGTCAATGGCCTTTGCCTGATTTTGAGCCTCGCCCTGTTGATCTGAAACTGACCACTGATATTCAGGTGTATGGCACACACTGGCTGCGGGAAAATCAGTCACAGCTAACCATACCTCGTTATAAATCCGGGCTGATGCTGGTGCCTGGTTCTGTAGTGCAGTTTCAGTATCAACAAGGAACCTATCCGGATTTTGACTTCCACTATCAGCAGCAATGGCCTGAACTGGTTGACAGCGATGACCACAGCTGTGCCGGGGTAGTTCATGCCAAACGATTATGGCAAAAAATTCAGCTGAAACGGCTCAGAAAGCTTGACCAGGATTACTCAAACGAGTGGTTATTGGATAAAGCTGTACTTGATCTTTGTGGTGTTGGGCTAGAGCCAGGTATTCAGGCCTTGTACCGCTGTCACAGATTGAGTGAGTTTGCTGCATTTTTGCAACCTTATGTAGCGGATCCTTCTGTAAGACTGCAGATAAACCAGCAACTCAAATCGTTAAGCCAGGCTAAAATGCCAACAGCGATACCACAGGTACTAACCGAAGCTCAGCTGGAGTTCTGGCGAACACAGGGTTACCTGGTTATTCCTGCAGTCTTAAGCAAAGAACAATGCCAGCAAAGCTGTAAGGTGATCTGGCAGTATTTACAGGCTGATCCGGCCCAACCAGAGAGTTGGTATCAGAGTACAGAAAAGATGCAGAAAATTATGCTGCAATTGTTCCGTGATCCTGTGCTGGATGCCAACAGACAACAACCGCTGATCCGTCAGGTGTATGAACAATTGTGGCAACGCACTGATTTAGTCATGACAACGGACAGGGTTAGTTTTAATCCGCCTGAAACCAAAAGCTGGTCTTTTCCGGGGCCGGATATGCACTGGGATGTCATGCTGAAAAGTCCGGTACCCTTTGGTACCCAGGGGTTAATTTATCTGACGGATACCACAGAACAACAAGGAGCATTTTGCTGTGTGCCGGGGTTTCATTTGCAAATAGATCACTGGATCAACTCGCAAAACAAAACAGAGTTCGAAATGCAACAACAAGACTGGTCGGCTTGGCCGGTAAAAGCCATTGCAGCTAAGGCTGGAGATTTAATAATCTGGCATCAGGCATTGCCACATGGTGCCAGTGTAAACCGGGCGGCTAAACCAAGAATGGTGCAGTACGTTAATACCTACCCGCTGCAATGAACGACCTGACACAACGCTATATAAAGTTGTTACACAACCGCCAGCAGTTACAACAATTGGCGGCACAACACAGCATGGCCCACTTTTGCGATCTGCTGGCGCGCTATCTTGACTGGCCGGATCTGACAGAACCACAAATGCTTACCTTCCTGCGCCAGCAAAATGCCCGGGCAGTAGTACCTCAAAGCACAGAATTTAATCGCTGCTGGTTTCCTTATGCTTATCAGTCAAACCAACAAAGCGTGCGCTGGCTGCTGGCCAACGAAAAACCACAACAGCCTTTTCTGGCCGATTATATCGCCGCCAACCGCCAGAGCCTGCTGGCGACGTTGATCCAGCCCTACAGCCTGCTAGCAGATTTACTGGCTGTTGCAGCCCCTACTAAGGTGGTACCGGCCCTGCTGATATTTCACTGGTCCAGAACCGGCTCAACTTTGCTGGCATCCAGCATGATGCCTGTTGCCGGCTGCCTGGTCTTGTCAGAGTCTATGTTAATCAGCGATGTGTTAACCGATCCGGTCTGGCAAGACAGAACCAAAGAGCTACTGCAATTGCTGGTGCATCTACAAAGCTGCCCCTGGCCGGAATGTTCCAGCATCATTATTAAAACCAATGCCTGGGATTTACAACAATGGCGCCTCTGGCAAACTACATTTCCCGATGCAAAAAGCCTGTGCCTGATCAGACAACCAGCCGCTGTATTACGCTCACATAAACGTGAGGCAGGCCGCCATATGGTGAAACAACACGTTACAGTCTGGCTTGATGACAATTGCCAGGCCGAAGATCTTATTACCTATCAACAGCAAAAATTAACCCAGTTAATGCAACTAACTGCGCAACTTGTTAAAACCGGCAACAGCACTTTGATTGATTATCAGCAGTTGATCCAGCTAAGTAATAGGCAGTGGCGAAAGCTTACCGGTTTACCACTAAACGACAGTGACATTATGACCTGGCAACAACACCTGAAATGGGATGCTAAAAACAACGGCCAGCTTTACCGGCTTACTGAACCGGCTACATCTGACTGCAGCCCTGAACTAGCGCAGCAATATCATTTACTACGTTTACAATGCCAAGACTGGAACGCAGATGAACTTAACCCCCTACCTGCCGTTTAATCTGACACTGCGCCTTGCAACAACCGACGACCGGGCGTTTTTGTTGCGGCTGTTTGCCAGTAGCAGGCCGGTTTTCAGCCAGATGGGCTTACCAGAGGCTTTAGCAACACATTTGGCAGAGCAGCAATTTCAGCTGCAGCAGACGTCTTACCGGCAACAAGCACCCAACGCAGAAGTATTTATCGTGTTACTGCACAATACACCCGCCGGGCAATTAACTGTCAATCACAGTAACCAGGATATTCGCCTGATGGATTTGTCTATAGTGCAACAGCATCAGGGCCAGGGTTATGGTACTGCACTGATCAAGGCGTTACAGACATTGGCACACACACAGCAACTGCCGCTAAAACTGTCGGTTGATCACGCTAATAAGCGAGCCCTGGCGTTATACCTTAAACTGGGTTTTGACATTACGCAGCAACAAGACTTTTATTACAGCATGAGTTGGCAGTGTAGCCATCCACAAAGCAGGTAAAACTGTTAAAAAAAATCTGCTAACAAACGCAAATTGTTGCTTTATTGCTCACATTCAACTACCGTTAAGCCTGCATTCAGCTAGTGCAAAACCTCTCACAACTTAAACTACCAAACTCTAAATAAGGAACACAATATGGCTGATCCATTTATGGGCGAAATACGCATGTTTGCTGGTACATATGCCCCGCATGGCTGGGCACTTTGTAACGGCCAGTTACTGGCCATTTCCAGTAACTCTGCGTTGTTCTCTCTGTTAGGGACCAATTATGGTGGCGATGGTGTAACAACTTTTGCATTGCCTAATTTGCAAAGCCGCAGTCCGGTAGGCACGGGTACAGGTGGTGGCTTGACTCACATTGCATTAGGGCAGGTGGCGGGTACAGAACAAGTAACGCTAAACCAAACACAACTTCCCAGTTTTAATGTATCACTGACCGGTACCGCAGCTATTGCTATACCTGCAAATACCAGTAACGGCACATCTAAAACACCGGCAAGTAACAGCGTATTATCCACTGCTGTCGATACCGCAGTAGGCGCGGAAGTCGACCTTTATGCACCGCTGAATTCAGGTAGTTCCACCACCCTAGCACCATTTAATGCAAACATAACAGCACAGGGCACATACAATGGCGCAAGTCAACCTGTGCAGACACGTAACCCTTACCTTGGAATGAACTTTATTATTGCACTAACGGGAATTTATCCACCACGTAATTAAGTTTGATATGCAGCGGTTTTAAATACCGTGGCTTTAACACTATGTTTTATTTTTTTGACGGCGGGTAAAGGATACCCGCCAGCAAAAATCTATATTGTTTATTAAGGAAATACTATGTCACGGTCTGATTACAGCTTTTGTTCCCGGATGAAAAATTTTGCTGCTACCGCATTTAATATAAATAGCCTAAGTCGCTGTTTATTGCTGTGCAGCTTGTCACTGGCAACAATCTCATTCTCTGCTCAGGCCGCTGAACAAAGCCTGCCTGCAAACAAAACAACATGGGTTTTTGTTGACCCGGCAGTTAAAGATTATCAGCAACTGATCGGCGACCTGCCTGCAGATGCTGAACTAAGAATCCTGCAAGCAGACCGCGACGGTATTAGCCAGATTGCCGAAGAGCTTTATGGTCAGCGCAATATCGCACAAATTCATTTAATTTCTCATGGCCGCGATGGTGAAGTTCAGGCGGGTAACACTTGGTTGTCTGTCGACAATATTAGAAATGCACGCAATAACTTAGCTCTGATAGGTGAAGCCTTAGCCACCAATGGCAGTATTTACATTTATGGCTGCCAAGTAGCGGCCGGAGTAAAAGGGAAAACATTATTAAATAATATTGCCAGTATAACTAGTGCCAATATTGCCGCCTCTGACGATTGGACCGGCGATGCAAAACAAGGCGGAAACTGGCAACTGGAAACAGTTATCGGTGCAGTGCAGGCCAACACACTTCCAATCAATAAGTCCTACCCGCACCTGTTAAATACCATTAACGCGGGTGACATGGTTGTTCTGGGTTGGAATTGGAATACCGACACTATCACCTTTGCAAGCCTCGTAAATATCCCTGCGGGCACAGTTATCAAGATTACTGATAAAGGCTGGGATCAGGCTACCAATGCGTTTACCACTCCGAGTACCGGTGATGGCATAGTTACCTGGACGACCAGCAGCCCAGTAAACTCGGGGGATATATTTCAGCTGTTTTTAGAAGGTTCAGATGGCCCGCCGACTGCCACCTTAAACAACGTAACAACTTCAACAGATCTTACAGGCGACATTTCAACCAACGGTTTTACTGTTACCGACCCAATGAATACTGTAGGTGACAGCATCTTTATTTATCAGGACGCGGATAATAACCCCTATTTTATTTTTGGCATGAATAACTCTGCCGGTACGGTTGACGCCTCTAACTGGAATACGTCCGTTGCTATCACTTTACGGGACTCAATGCTTCCTAATGGCTCTGGCAGCCAGAATGCACTTACCAACGGCACCAATGCTATTGGTCTACCCGGCGGAGCCAGCCAGCAGGATAACGTGCAATACACGGGCCCAACGACATCAGCGGACAAGGCAACCTGGCTTAACCGGGTTGCCAATGCATCCAATTGGACTGGCGACAATACCGGGGCCACTACAACAAGCGTGGGAACTGCTGGTGGTAGCTTTATAGCTTTACCCCCTCCGCCGCCAACCGTTACCGATGGTAATATCAGCATTTCCGGCGCCACGGGCACCGGCGGGGCTTATAAAATTGGTGATACCATCAGCGCAACCTGGAACAACACCGGCGCTGGCGACAATAATGCAGGCATTACCGGCGTTACGGCAGACTTTTCCCAGTTTGGCGGTGGTGCTGCGGTAACCGCGACGAATAGCGTAAATACCTGGACAGCAAGCTATACCATTACAGCAGGCGCAATTGATGCCACTAATCGTAATGTCAGTATCACCGCCAGCAATGCGAATGGCCCTAACACTGCCGCTGATACCAGTAATGCCACTGTCGATAACGTGGCACCCACAGTTACCGATGCGCGGATCAGTATTTCTGGCGGCACAGGAACAGGTGGCACCTATATTATCGGCGACACCGTAACCGCTACCTGGAACAATACCGCAGGTGGTGATAACAACAGCGATACCATTAGCGGCGTTACTGTTAATTTCAGTCAGTTTGGCGGGGGAACTACTGTTGCCGCCACCAACAGTGCAGGTACCTGGACAGCTACTTACACCATCGTTGCCGGAGCAATAGAGGCCAGTGCCCGCAATGTGTCGGTTACGGCGACCGACAACGCCGGTAATACGACAACCACTGCCGATAGCAGCAATGCCGCTGTAGATAATGCCGCGCCTGTTGTTGGTAATGTTAACGTTCCGGCCAATGCTACCTATATCGCAGGACAAAACCTGGATTTTGTGGTTAATATTGCTGCTGTCAGTGATGTGGTTGTCGACACCAGTGGCGGCACACCACGCATTGCGCTAACTGTCGGCGCCACCACGCGTTATGCCAGCTACATTTCAGGTTCAGCCTCGCCCTGGTTAACCTTCCGTTATACCGTCCAGCCCGGTGACTTTGATGCTAACGGCATTACTGTCGCGGGTACAATTGATGCCAACGGCGGCACGCTGCAAGACGGTTCCGGCAATAACATGAATCTGGTGCTTAATAATGTCGGCAGTACCGCTTCTGTGCTGGTTGATGGTTTAACAGTACCCGACGCCCCCACCATAGGCACAGCCACAGCGGGTAATGCCCAGGCAAGTGTAACCTTTAGCGCTCCGGCTAATAACGGCGGCACAGCCATTACCACTTATACCGCTACTGCCAGCCCCGGCGGAGCATCAGGCAACTGTGCCGGCCCTGCAGCTTGTGCAATTACTGTAAATGGCCTGACTAACGGCACTGCATACACTTTTACTGTCACAGCAACCAATGCTAAAGGCACCAGTGTTGCTTCGGCAGCGTCGAATGCAGTTACACCCAAAGGCGAACAAACTGTCACCTTTAACAACCCAGGCGCGCAGAACTTTGGCACCACGCCGACACTAACGGCTACTTCATCTGCCGGAGCTGGCTACACAGTAAGTTTCAGTTCGGCCACTGCCGGTGTTTGTACCATTACTACCGGCGGCACTTTGACTTTTGTTACTGCAGGTAGCTGTACTATCGACGCCGATCAGCCGGGTGATGCAGCCGTGAATGCTGCGACAACGGTATCGCAAACCTTTATGGTAAATGCGGTAGTTCCCAGCGCCCCAACGATAGGTACTGCAACCGCAGGCGATGAACAGGCAAATGTTACGTTTACTGCTCCTGCCAGCACGGGCGGCGCCAATATTACCGGTTATACCGTTACGTCGAACCCCGGTGGCTTAACTGGCACCGGTGCAGGCTCTCCGATTACGGTAGGCGGGTTAACTAACGGTGTTAGCTATACCTTTACCGTGACAGCCACCAACTCTGCAGGAACTGGCGCTGCGTCTGCCGCATCTAATTCGATAACACCGGCGTCACCACAAACTATTACCTTTAATAACCCAGGCGCGCAGAACTTTGGCACTACGCCAACGCTGACAGCGACATCCGATGCAGCTGGTGGATACCCGGTCTCGTTCACTTCTGCGACTACCGGTGTTTGTACCATTACTACCGGCGGTACTCTTACGTTTGTTACCGCAGGCAATTGTACTATCGATGCCAATCAGGCAGGTGATAGCTCTTATCTGCCAGCGCCACAAGTTAGCCAAACCTTCACCGTTAATGCAGTAGCACCCGGTGCGCCTACCAACCCTGTGGCAACAGCGGGCGATAACCAAGCCAGTGTTGCCTTTGTTGCCCCGGTGAATATCGGAGGCGCGGCGATTACCGGTTATACAGTAACGGTAAACCCAGCAGATGTTGCGCCGATACTCGGTGCGTCATCCCCGATTGTGGTGGCCGGTTTAACCAATGGACAGGCCTATACCTTTACCGTAACGGCAAACAACGTTGCAGGCACCGGCCCAGCGTCGGCTGCATCCAATTCGGTAACACCTGCGGCTATCCAAACCATTACCTTTAACAACCCGGGGGCGCAGAACTTTGGTACTGCTCCCACTCTGACAGCAACGACGGATTCTGGTTTACCGCCTGTATTTACCTCTTCTACACCGGCGGTTTGTACTATAACCGGTGTGGGCGCGCTGACTTTTGTGACTGCAGGAACTTGTACAATCAGTGCCGATCAAGCAGGTAATGATAGCTACTTACCTGCGCCTCAAGTAAGCCGGACCTTTACAGTTAACCCGGTAGTGCCCGGCATACCAACGGCTGTTGTTGCCACTGCGGCTGATACTGCTGCAAGCATTGCATTTACCGCCCCGGCGAGTAATGGCGGCGTTAATATTACCGGTTATACCGTTACATCTAACCCCGGCGGCTTAACTGCCAGCGGAGCTGGCTCGCCGGTTGTAGTGAATGGTTTAACGAATGGCACTGCCTATACCTTTACCGTAACCGCAACTAACTCTGCCGGCACCGGTACTGCTTCCGCAGCATCAAACAGTGTTACTCCAACATCGGCAAATTCCGCACCTGAAATATCAGGTACACCTGCTACAACTGTGGAACAGGGTTCTGAGTATTTATTTACACCCACCGCCAGCGATATTGATGCTGGCACAACTTTACAATTTAGTATTGCAAACAAGCCAAGCTGGGCAACGTTTGACACAACAACGGGTACACTTAGCGGTACCCCAGTGAAAGAACATGTTGGCACCACCAGTAATATTGTTATTTCTGTCAGCGATGGCGAGCTTAGTGCCAGCCTGGCCGCATTTAACATTGAAGTAATTTCTGTTAATGCCGCTCCGGTCGCAGTGGATGACAATTTCACCCTGCCCTTTAGTGGCAACCACAGCTATGTGCTGGATGTACTGGTAAACGACACCGACCCGGACGGCGACAGCCTGACCATTACGGCCGCTAAAGCCAGTATTGGTCTGG
>NZ_LNQS01000002.1 GCF_001513785.1 Rheinheimera sp. EpRS3 | reverse complement strand
CGTTTACGTGCGGTTTATTACGTTCAAATTTAGCCTTAGCCATGAATAGACCCTTCTTTATTTAATTGCGGCCTGCTTTGCAGGCCAAACTAAGTTATTAATATGCTTTACGCGCAGCGATAATTGCTTCTGTCACGTTGTTAGGAGCTTCAGCATACTTCAATGGTTCCATTGAGTATGAAGCGCGACCCTGACTTAACGAACGCATGTTGGTTGCATAACCAAACATTTCAGATAGCGGCACATGCGCATCAACGATTTTGATACCACCAGGTGCATCTTCCATGCCGTTGATAATACCGCGACGACGGTTTAAGTCACCAACAATATCACCCATGAAGTCTTCCGGTGTGACCACCTCAACTTTCATAATTGGCTCAAGGATAACCGGCTTGGCTTGCAGTGCACCCTTTTTGAAGCCCATTGAAGCAGCGATTTTAAACGCCATTTCGTTTGAGTCAACATCGTGGTACGAACCGTCAAACACAGTAACTTTAACGTCAATTACCGGGTAGCCAGCAAGAACGCCGTTCTTCATTTGTTCCTGAATACCTTTATCAATAGCAGGAATATATTCTTTTGGAATAACACCACCCACTACAGCATTCACAAACGTATAACCGGCACCTTCTTCCTGCGGCTCAATTTTCAGCCAACAGTGACCAAACTGACCACGACCACCAGACTGACGTACGAACTTACCTTCAACTTCAGTGGCACCACGCAGTGTTTCACGGTAAGAAACCTGTGGTTTACCCACGTTTGCTTCTACCTTGAACTCACGACGCATACGGTCAACAATGATGTCCAGGTGCAATTCACCCATACCAGAAATAATCGTCTGGCCGGTTTCTTCGTCAGTATGTACACGGAAAGAAGGATCTTCAGCAGCCAGTTTACCCAGCGCGATACCCATCTTTTCCTGGTCAGCTTTGGTTTTCGGTTCCACCGCAACAGATATTACCGGCTCCGGGAACTCCATCCGCTCCAGAGTGATAATATGATCGGGTGAACACAAGGTATCACCTGTTGTTACGTCTTTGAAACCGATACCGGCAGCGATGTCGCCGGCACGTACTTCTTTAATTTCCTGACGGTTGTTGGCATGCATTTGCACGACACGACCAATACGCTCTTTCTTCATTTTTACCGGGTTGTAAACCGTGTCACCTGTGTTGATAACACCGGAATACACACGGAAAAACGTTAGCGTACCCACAAAAGGGTCAGTAGCAATTTTAAACGCCAGTGCTGCGAAGGGCTCGTCGTCACTCGAGTGACGCTCGCCTTCAGACTCGTCTTCGTTGATACCGGTAATAGCCTTAACTTCTGTAGGAGAAGGTAAGTACTCAATTACTGCATCCAAAACAGCCTGAACACCTTTATTTTTAAAAGCAGAGCCACACAGAACCAAAACTGCATCATTACGCAACGTTAATGTGCGCAGTGCAGCTTTAATTTCATCTTCAGTGAACTCGTCACCCTCTAAATAGCGCTCCATCATGTCTTCGCTGGCTTCTGCCGCGGCCTCAATCAGGTTAAGACGCCATTGCTGACACTCTTCTAACATGTCGGCAGGGATCTCTTCATAAGTGAACGTCATACCCTGGTCTTCCATATTCCAGTTTATGGCTTTCATCTTAATCAGGTCGACTACACCAGCGAAATCGTCTTCAGCCCCGATGGGTAACTGAATTGGTACGATAGTACTGTTCAGACGTGTCTGTGCCTGCTTAACAACGCGTAAGAAGTTGGCACCAGTGCGGTCCATTTTATTAACGAAGATCAACCGCGGCACTTCATACTTATTGGCCTGACGCCAAACTGTTTCCGTTTGCGGTTGAACTCCTGAGGAGCCACACAGCACAACTACAGCGCCATCCAATACACGAAGCGAACGTTCAACTTCAATTGTGAAGTCAACGTGGCCCGGTGTATCGATGATGTTTACACGATGCTGCTCAAATTGAGCGTTCATACCTGCCCAAAACGTAGTAGTCGCAGCTGAGGTGATAGTAATACCACGCTCCTGCTCCTGCTCCATCCAGTCCATGGTGGCTGCGCCATCATGGACTTCACCGATCTTATGCGACAGACCAGTATAGAACAGCACCCGCTCAGTAGTTGTGGTTTTACCCGCATCTACGTGAGCACAGATACCAATGTTACGGTAGCGTTCTATTGGGGTTGTACGTGCCACAATAATATCCTCTTGTTAAGACGTGCTTACCAACGGAAATGGGCGAACGCTTTGTTAGCTTCGGCCATACGGTGCACGTCTTCACGTTTCTTCACTGCAGAACCTTTATTGTCAACGGCGTCCAGCATTTCACCAGCTAAACGCTGAGCCATTGATTTTTCACCACGTTTACGGGCAGCTTCAACCAACCAACGCATTGCCAGAGCATTACGACGTACAGGACGAACTTCACATGGTACCTGGTAGGTAGAACCACCTACGCGGCGTGATTTAACTTCGACCGTTGGACGAATGTTGTCCAGTGCTACTTCAAATATGTCTAAATGTTCTTTCTTAGACTTGGTAGCAGCTAACTCTAATGCGCCGTATACAATTGATTCGGCTGTAGATTTTTTACCGTCGACCATAACGACGTTTACAAACTTGGCAAGTAATTCACTTCCGAACTTAGGATCTGGAAGAATTTTACGTTGACCTATGACGCGTCTTCTTGGCATTCGTAACTCCGATTGCTTCAGGTGATTCCAAAACTTTTAATACATTAAAGAAAAAAAGTTGTTTAGTTTGGCCTTACTAACGGAGTACCGTTATTTCTTAGGCCGTTTCGCACCGTACTTAGAACGGGCTTGTTTACGATCTTTAACGCCAGCACAGTCTAATGTGCCGCGTACGGTGTGGTAACGCACACCTGGCAGGTCTTTTACCCGGCCACCGCGAATAAGCACAACACTGTGCTCTTGCAGGTTATGGCCTTCACCACCAATGTAAGAAGAAACTTCGAATCCGTTAGTTAAACGAACACGGCATACTTTACGTAATGCTGAGTTTGGCTTCTTAGGTGTAGTGGTGTATACACGGGTACAAACACCACGCTTCTGCGGGCAAGCTTCAAGCGCCGGAACGGTGCTCTTGGCTACCTTCTGGCTGCGCGGCTTACGCACTAGCTGGTTGATTGTTGCCATTAAATACTCCTGGTTAATATATACCCAATAAACGTGAAAATTCCGCACCCCAAAATCAGGGTCGCGGAATTCTAATGGTCAAGCTTTGACCTGTCAAGGAACAAAGCCAATTGCTGCTAATTTAGCCAGCAATCAGCCCTGTTTCCCTGCTTTTAGTCGTCGTTACCTGACAAATCCATGTTCAAAGCGTCAGACAAGGCTTGCTCTGCCGTTTCTGCACTCATTGCCGGTTCAACAACTTCGTTATTGCCACCGCGTTGACGCAGACGAGCACGGTTTTGGTGATACGCAAAACCGGTACCTGCCGGGATCAAACGGCCAACAATTACGTTTTCTTTCAGACCGCGCAGTTCGTCAATCTTACCGCCTACAGCGGCTTCAGTCAGAACGCGTGTGGTCTCCTGGAACGACGCCGCCGAAATGAACGAGTCAGTCGACAGTGACGCTTTGGTAATACCCAGTAATGAACGCTCGTACTGCGCAGGCATTTTACCGGCCGCTTCCAATTCGCGGTTAGCGATATTGACGCGGGCGACTTCAGCCATTTCGCCTTCGAGGAACTCGCTGTCACCCGGGCTGGTAATTAAGCACTTACGCAACATCTGACGGATAATAGTTTCGATGTGCTTATCGTTGATCTTAACGCCCTGCAGACGATAAACGTCCTGTACTTCGTTCACAATGTAACTGGCCACATGGTGGACACCACGTAAACGCAGGATATCGTGTGCAGACTCCGGGCCTTCAGAAATAACTTCGCCCTTTTCAATGCGCTCACCTTCGAACACATTAACCTGACGCCATTTCGGGATCATTTCTTCATGCACATCGCCCTGATCTGGTGTGATTAACAGACGACGCTTGCCTTTCGTTTCTTTACCGAAGCTGATAACACCAGAGATTTCCGCCAGAATGGCCGGATCTTTTGGCTTACGCGCTTCGAATAAGTCAGCAACGCGCGGCAGACCACCGGTGATGTCGCGGGTTTTCGAGCTTTCCTGCGGAATACGTGCCAATACTTCACCGGCTTTCACCGTAGCACCATCAGTTACTTCGATAGTGGTAAAGCTTGGTAAACGGATTTCCTGCAGCGCACCGTCGTCCATGGTCAGAATAAGTTTTGGCTCTTTAGCATTAGCCTTGGCCAAATCTTTCACCACGGTACGGGTTAAGCCGGTCAGCTCATCCTGTTGTACTTCAGTGTTAGTGTCATCCACATCGCTGTGGTTAACCTTGGCACCGCGCTCAACAATAATTGGATGTGAATGCGGATCCCAGTTCGCCACAATTTGACCAGCAGTGATCTTGGCATTGTCGTCTGTCGTCAGGATAGAACCATACGGCAGCTTATAACGCTCTTTCTCACGACCTAATTCGTCAAACACAGTCACTTCAGCAGAACGTGAAGTAATAACAATCTTGTTATCCGCATTACGTACAAACTTGGCATTTTGCAGTTTTAACGTACCGGCAGTTTTCACCTGTACGCTGTTCTCTGCTGACGCCCGTGATGCCGCACCACCGATGTGGAAAGTACGCATCGTCAGCTGTGTGCCCGGCTCACCGATTGACTGAGCAGCGATAACACCCACTGCTTCACCGGCGTTGATCAGGTGACCACGTGCTAAATCACGGCCATAACATTTGGCACAAACACCAAAGTCAGTTTTACAGGTAATTACTGAACGTACGTGTACTTCGTCAATTGAGTTTTGCTCTAAGGCATCACACAATTGCTCATCCAGCATGGTGCCATCGGCTACCAGCACTGCACCTGTTGTTGGTGATACCACATCACCAATAACTACCCGGCCCAGTACGCGCTCGCGCAGACCTTCTACCACGTCACCACCTTCAATCAGCGGCTTCATGATAATGCCCTGATCAGAACCACAGTCCCGCTCAGTAACCACTAAGTCTTGTGCAACGTCTACCAGACGACGGGTCAGATAACCGGAGTTAGCTGTTTTCAGAGCGGTATCGGCCAAGCCTTTACGCGCACCGTGGGTAGAGATGAAGTACTGTAATACACTTAAGCCTTCGCGGAAGTTCGCCGTGATTGGCGTTTCGATGATAGAACCATCCGGTTTCGCCATCAGACCACGCATTGCTGCCAGCTGACGGATCTGCGCCGGTGAACCCCGGGCGCCGGAGTCGGCCATCATGTATACCGAGTTGAACGACTGCTGCTGTACGGTATTACCGTCGCGGTCAACCACGTTTTCTTTTGACAGATTGTCCATCATCGCTTTGGACAACACTTCATTTGCTGTTGACCAGATATCGATAACTTTGTTGTACTTTTCACCGGCAGTAACCAGACCTTGTTGGAACTGGTCCTGAATTTCAGCAACTTCGGCTTCTGCCGCGTCGATGATTTCAGTTTTTGCATCCGGAATAACCATATCGTTAATACCCACCGATACGCCTGATAACATAGCGTAATGGAAACCGGTATACATGATTTGGTCGGCCAGAATAACGGTCTTTTTCAGACCGATACGACGGTAAGCACCGTTTAATAAGCGTGAAATCTGTTTCTTACCCATAGCCTGGTTGATCGAATCAAAGGCTAAGCCTTCCGGCAGGATAGAATACAGAATGGCACGACCAACAGTGGTGTCACGTACTGCTGTGGTTTCAGTACGGCTGCCATCTTCGGCAAATTCCACTTCGGTAATACGCACTTTTACTTTGGCATGCAGGCTGGCACAGTCAGCACGGAAGGCTTTTTCAGCTTCTTTCGCACTCTTGAACATCATGCCTTCGCCTTTGGCGTTAATCGCCTCACGCGTCATGTAATACAAACCTAACACAACGTCCTGTGAAGGAACGATGATAGGCTCGCCGTTAGCAGGTGACAGTACGTTGTTAGTTGACATCATCAGCGCACGGGCTTCTAACTGCGCTTCAATCGTCAACGGTACGTGAACGGCCATTTGGTCACCGTCGAAGTCGGCGTTATAAGCAGCACACACCAGTGGGTGTAACTGAATGGCTTTACCTTCGATCAGTACCGGTTCAAACGCCTGAATACCTAAACGGTGCAGCGTTGGTGCACGGTTTAACAGTACCGGGTGTTCGCGGATCACTTCGTCCAGCACGTCCCATACTGCGCCTTCTTCGCGCTCAACCATCTTTTTAGCCGCTTTAATAGTAGTGGCTAAACCGCGGGCTTCTAACTTGCCGTAGATAAATGGCTTGAATAACTCTAACGCCATTTTCTTTGGTAAACCGCACTGATGCAGACGTAACGTCGGACCTACGGTAATTACCGAACGGCCTGAGTAGTCAACGCGCTTACCTAACAGGTTCTGACGGAAACGACCTTGTTTACCTTTGATCATATCGGCCAAAGATTTCAGCGGGCGCTTGTTAGAACCGGTAATAGCACGACCACGACGGCCGTTATCTAATAACGCATCTACCGCTTCCTGTAACATACGTTTTTCGTTACGTACGATAATATCAGGTGCAGACAAATCTAACAGGCGCTTCAGACGGTTGTTACGGTTGATCACGCGACGGTATAAGTCGTTCAAGTCTGAGGTTGCAAAGCGGCCACCGTCCAGTGGGACCAGCGGACGTAAATCCGGCGGCAATACGGGCAGTACTGTCATAATCATCCACTCTGGCTTGTTGCCAGAAGTGTGGAAGGCTTCCATCAGTTTCAGACGCTTGCTGATTTTCTTGCGCTTGGTTTCAGAGTTGATAGTTGGCAGCTCTTCACGCATTTGCTTGATTTCTGTTGCCAGCTCAATGCCTTTTAAGATGTCCAGAATTGCTTCGGCACCCATTTTGGCTTCAAACTCATCGCCATGCTCTTCCAGCACGTCGAGGTATTCTTCTTCGGTCAGCATCTGACGGCGCTCTAACGACGTCATACCTGGTTCAGTGACCACATAGCTTTCAAAGTACAGCACGCGCTCGATATCACGCAGGGTCATATCCAGCAGCAAACCAATACGGCTTGGCAGTGATTTTAAGAACCAAATGTGTGCTGTCGGGCTGGCCAGTTCAATATGGCCCATGCGCTCGCGGCGTACCTTGGTTAAGGTAACTTCAACGCCACATTTTTCACAGATCACACCACGGTGCTTTAAGCGCTTGTACTTACCGCACAAACACTCGTAATCTTTTACCGGGCCAAAAATACGGGCGCAGAATAAACCATCACGCTCGGGTTTAAAGGTACGGTAGTTGATCGTTTCTGGCTTTTTCACTTCACCAAAGGACCATGAACGGATCATGTCCGGCGAAGATAAACCGATACGGATAACATCAAACTCTTCGGTTTTAGTTTGTTGTTTCAGAAACTTTAATAAGTCTTTCACCTTAGCTCTCCTGTAAGAGGTAAACCGGAATGGGGCAGCGAACTGCCCCCCAACTTAACGTCGGTTTATTCCTCTTCCAATTCGATGTTAATACCGAGCGAACGGATCTCTTTCATCAATACGTTGAAAGATTCTGGCATGCCAGGTTCCATTCTGTGGTCACCGTCAACGATGTTTTTATACATCTTGGTACGGCCGTTAACGTCGTCCGACTTAACGGTAAGCATTTCCTGCAGCGTGTATGCTGCGCCGTATGCTTCCAGTGCCCACACTTCCATCTCACCGAAACGCTGACCACCGAACTGAGCTTTACCACCCAGCGGCTGTTGCGTTACTAAGCTGTAAGAACCGGTAGAACGCGCGTGCATCTTATCGTCTACCAAGTGGTTCAGTTTCAGCATGTACATGTAACCTACGGTAACCTTACGCTCGAAGGTATTACCGGTACGGCCATCATACAGCGTGATTTGACCGCTTGACGGTAAGTCACCCAGCTCAAGCAATTGCTTGATTTCGCTTTCTTTCGCGCCGTCGAATACCGGTGTTGCAACAGGTAAGCCTTTACGTAGATTTTGCGCTAAACGACGAATTTCATCATCGGTAAAGCTTTCGATATCCACGTTCTGGCGTGATTCACCCAGTGCATACACCTTGGTCAGGAAGTCACGGATTTCAGCCGTTTCTTTGTGCTCTTTGATCATGGCATCAATTTTGTCGCCGATACCACGGGCCGCTAAGCCTAAGTGCGTTTCCAAAATCTGACCAATGTTCATCCGTGACGGTACGCCCAGCGGGTTCAGCACGATATCAACCGGCTTGCCGTGTTCGTCATATGGCATATCTTCTACCGGAACTATGGTAGAGATAACACCCTTGTTACCGTGACGGCCGGCCATTTTATCACCCGGCTGGATACGGCGTTTTACCGCCAGATACACTTTAACAATTTTCAATACGCCCGGTGCTAAGTCATCACCCTGGATGATCTTACGGCGCTTGGCTTCGAACTTCTTATCGTACTCAATACGAATTTCTTCGTACTGGGTTGCCAATTGCTCCAGGTCGTTTTGCTTGTCTTCGTCGCTTAAGCTCTGATTAAACAGCGCATCGCCTTTCATTGTATCCAGCTTGGCGCGGTCAACACCGCTTTGCTCCAGCAGGTTACGGGCACGATCGAAAATACCGGCTTCCAGGATACGGAATTCTTCATTCAGGTCTTTCTTAGCCTGTTTGACTTCCATTTCCTCGATTTCACGCGCGCGTTTGTCTTTTTCTACGCCATCACGGGTAAATACCTGTACGTCAATAACAGTGCCTGTTACTGAGTTTGGTACCCGCAGCGAGGTATCTTTTACATCTGACGCTTTCTCACCGAAGATAGCACGTAACAGTTTTTCTTCCGGCGTTAACTGGCTTTCGCCTTTAGGCGTAACCTTACCGACCAGAATGTCGCCGCCTTTCACTTCAGCACCAATGTAAACGATACCGGCTTCGTCCAGCTTACTCAGCGCAGACTCGCCCACGTTTGGAATATCGCCGGTGATTTCTTCAGGCCCAAGCTTGGTATCGCGGGCGATACAGCTTAATTCCTGAATGTGAATAGTGGTTAAACGATCTTCCTGTACCAGACGCTCTGATAACAAAATCGAGTCTTCGAAGTTGTAACCGTTCCACGGCATAAATGCCACGCGCAGGTTTTGACCTAATGCCAGCTCACCTAAATCGGTAGACGGGCCGTCAGCCAGTACGTCGCCACGTTCAATTGGCTCGCCATGGTTAACGCAAGGACGCTGGTTAATACAGGTGTTCTGGTTAGAACGGGTGTATTTAGTCAGGTTGTAGATGTCGATACCGGCTTCACCGGCGACCATTTCATCTTCATTTACCTTGATCACGATACGGCTGGCATCAACGTAGTCAATCACACCACCACGTTTGGCAACAACAGTAACACCAGAGTCTTTCGCTACCACGCGTTCAATACCGGTACCTACCAGCGGCTTATCAGCACGCAGCGTTGGTACGGCCTGACGTTGCATGTTCGAGCCCATCAGTGCCCGGTTAGCATCATCGTGTTCCAGGAACGGGATTAACGCCGCAGCAACCGATACGATCTGCTGTGGTGCAACATCCATATACTGTACTTTGTCAGCCGGCATCAGGGTGAATTCGTTCTTGTAACGGCAAGGTACTAATTCTTCTGATAAACGGTTTTCGGCGTTCAGTTCAGCGTTTGCCTGAGCGATAACGAAGTTGCCTTCCTCAATGGCTGACAGGAAATCGACTTCGTCGGTTACCACACCGTCTTCCAGACGACGGTACGGTGTTTCAAGGAAGCCATACTCGTTAGTCTGAGCAAACATAGACAGTGAGTTAATCAGACCGATGTTCGGACCTTCAGGTGTTTCGATTGGACATACGCGACCATAGTGCGTCGGGTGTACGTCACGTACTTCGAAACCGGCACGCTCGCGCGTTAAACCGCCCGGGCCTAAAGCAGAAATACGACGCTTGTGCGTTACTTCTGATAACGGGTTGTTCTGATCCATAAACTGTGACAGCTGACTTGAGCCAAAGAACTCTTTCACCGCAGCTGAAATTGGCTTGGCGTTGATCAGATCCTGTGGCATTACCGCATCTAAATCGCCCAGCGACAGACGCTCTTTCACCGCACGCTCTACACGTACCAGGCCAACACGGAATTGGTTTTCAGCCATTTCGCCAACAGAACGGATACGGCGGTTACCTAAGTGGTCGATATCGTCCACTTCGCCTTTACCGTTACGGATGTCGATCAATACTTTCATTACCGCCAGAATGTCTTCTTTGCTCAGCACGCCGCTACCGACGCTTTCTTCAAAGTCAACCCGACGGTTAAATTTCATCCGGCCAACCGTGGATAAATCATAACGGTCTTCCGAGAAGAACAGATTTTCAAATAAGGTTTCAGCCGCATCACGCGTTGGTGGTTCACCAGGGCGCATCATACGATAAATTTCTACCAGCGCTTCCATACGGTTGCTGCTTGGGTCAATACGAATGGTTTCAGAAACATAAGAGCCCTGATCCAAGTCGTTGATATATAGAGTTTCAAAACTCTCGTAACCGGCTTTAGCCAGTTTTGCTAACAGCTCCAGTGTGAGCTCTGCGTTCGCCTCGGCAATAATCTCTCCGGTTGAACGGTCAGCGTAATTTTTTGCCAGCACACGGCCTACCACATACTCGTGTGGTACTTCCATCATGGTCATGCCGGTTTTTTCCAGCTGACGCACGTGGCGTGCAGTAATACGACGGCCTTGTTCTACTATGACTTCGCCATCGTTGTCTTTGATATCAAAACCGGCTGTTTCACCGCGTAAGCGGTTGGCCACTACAGCCATCATTAACTTGCCGTCTTTAATTTCAAATTGAGTGCTTTCAAAGAAAGTGCTCAGAATATCTTCGGTGCTGAATTCCAGTGCGCGCAGCAGAATGGTAGCCGGTAACTTACGGCGACGGTCAATCCGCACAAACAGGTTATCTTTGGCATCGAATTCGAAATCTAACCAGGAACCACGGTAAGGAATAACGCGGGCGTTATATAACACCTTGCCTGATGAGTGGGTTTTACCACGGTCGTGATCGAAGAACACACCCGGGCTGCGGTGTAACTGAGATACGATAACGCGCTCAGTACCGTTAATAACAAAGGTACCGTTTTCAGTCATCAACGGGATTTCGCCCATGTAGACTTCTTGTTCACGAATATCTTTGATTGTGCCTGGTGCTTCTTTATCGAATAACACCATACGCAATTTTACGCGTAAAGGCGCTGAGTAAGTAACACCGCGGATTTGACATTCTTTTACGTCAAATACGGGTTCCCCGATGCGGTAGCTGACGTACTGCAATTCCGCACTGCCTGAATAGCTTTTAATAGGGAATACAGAGCGGAATGCGGCTTCTAAACCGTAACCTCCTTCCGGATCAGGCTCGATAAATTTGCTGAACGACTCGATTTGAATCGACAACAGGTATGGCACATCCAATACTTCCGGACGTTTGCCGAAGTCCTTACGGATACGTTTCTTCTCAGAATAAGAGTAAGTCATGGGGTTCCTCAGCTTGCTGATTTTTTTCCCAACAACCCGTTACAGGTTGCTTTGATACCAGCCATAGTATCAACAGGGGTGGGGAAATCATTGTCCCACAGCGCAAAAAGGCCGGTGATTAATTCATCACCAGCCCGGCCTGAATTTCAGGCGAATAATCCGGTATAAGCCGGATTATTTAACTTCAACAGATGCACCAGCTTCTTCAAGTTCTTTCTTCAGAGCTTCTGCTTCTGCTTTTGAAACGCCTTCTTTGATTGGAGCTGGAGCGCTCTCAACCAGGTCTTTCGCTTCTTTCAGACCTAAACCGGTTGCGCCACGTACTGCTTTGATAACAGCAACTTTGTTCGCACCAATACCAGCCAGAATTACGTTGAATTCAGTTTGCTCTTCAGCAGCAGCAGCAGGACCTGCAGCAACAGCTACAGCAGCAGCTGCAGACACACCGAATTTTTCTTCCATTGCAGTTACTAACTCAACTACATCCATTACAGACATTGCTGCGATAGCATCTAAGATTTGATCTTTAGTCACTGACATTGCTCAGATTCCTAAATTAGGGGCCGTGGCCCGAATTAAACTCTGTATCAAACCAAGCGTAAAATTACGCGGCTTGCTCTTGTTTTTGGTCGCGAACCGCGGCAATTGTACGTACAAGTTTGCCGGCTGCTGCCTCTTTCATAGTGCTCATTAAACGTGCAATAGCTTCGTCGTATGTTGGTAACGATGCTAACACCTCAATGTTTACCGTGGCGCCATTAAACGCTGCACCTTTCAGCTCGAAGTCTTTGTTCTCTTTAGCGAAATCTTTGAAGATACGCGCTGCAGCACCTGGGTGCTCTTTAGAGAACGCAATTAACGTCGGGCCTACGAATACATCGTTCAGACACTCAAACTCGGTGCCTTCTACTGCACGGCGAACCAGCGTGTTACGGACAACTTTCATCCATACACCGGCTTCACGCGCTTGCTTACGCAGCGCAGTGATTTTGCCTACAGTGACACCACGAGCGTCTGCGACTACCGCAGATAAAGCACCTTTGGCAGCTTCCTGGACTTCAGCAACAAGTGCTTTTTTGTCTTCAAGCTTAATAGCCATTGGCTTTTAACTCCTGGTTCATCCGGGCATTATTGCCCGTTTGCCTACACATCGCTTTATGTTGCCATAAAGCGCGCGATTTACGGTGAGACCAGAAAGAATCAATTCTTCTGGGGCCTGCACCGTCTGCGTAGGTTGTGCATTTTAAGTCATTCATTTCAAAAGAAAATTATGACACCTACGGTCTTGGACGGAAGCCGTTATTTTCGAAAAAATACGGCTCCTACCCTAAAAATGAGCGCGCGATTATAAAATAATCACGCTGCTCTGTAAAGCACTACGCCTTAAACCACTGCGCTCAATGACGCCTGGCTCAGAGTTAAACCTGCGCCATGGGTAGAAGAAATAGTCACTTTCTTGATGAAGATACCTTTTGCCACTGAAGGCTTGGCACGCTTTAACGCGATCAGTAAGGCTTCTAAGTTTTCTTTTAACTTATCAGCATCGAAATCGATTTTGCCGATAGTAGAATGGATAATACCATTCTTGTCGTTGCGGTAACGTACCTGACCCGCTTTAGCGTTCTTAACCGCTTCTGCTACGTTAGGAGTAACAGTACCGGTTTTCGGGTTAGGCATTAAACCACGTGGACCTAAGATCTGACCTAACATACCTACAACGCGCATAGCGTCTGGTGATGCGATAACTACGTCAAAATCCATTACGCCTTTCTTAACCTGTTCAGCTAAGTCTTCCATGCCGACAATGTCAGCACCGGCAGCTTTAGCGGCTTCAGCGTTAGCGCCCTGAGTAAACACAGCAACGCGAACAGTGCGGCCAGTACCGTGAGGCAGTACAGTAGCACCACGCACGTTCTGATCAGATTTACGGGCATCAATGCCCAGATTTACAGCAACATCAACGCTTTCCAGGAACTTGCCAGCTGTTAATTCTTTTAACAGAGCAACTGCTTCGTTGATATCGTATTCGCGGGTTGCATCCACTTTAGAGCGGATTAACTTAGCGCGTTTAGTTAATTTAGCCATCTGTTAGCCCTCCACCACTAAACCCATTGAACGGGCAGTACCTTCAATAGTACGCACCGCAGCAGCATGATCTGCAGCAGTTAAATCTGGCTGCTTGACCTTAACAATCTCATCAACCTGAGCTGCTGTGATTTTGCCAACTTTCTGGGTATTAGGACGACCTGAACCACCTTTTAAACCAGCTGCTTTCAGTAACAGGAAAGACGCTGGAGGAGTGCGGGTTTCGAACGTGAAAGAACGATCGCTATATACAGTAATTACTACCGGGATTGGCATACCTTTCTCAAGGCTTTCTGTACGGGCGTTAAAGCCTTTACAGAATTCCATGATATTTACACCATGTTGACCCAGCGCCGGACCTACCGGTGGCGACGGGTTAGCCATACCGGCTTTAACCTGCAGTTTAATAAGTGCAGTAACTTTCTTTGCCATGTTTCACCTCTGTTCTGGGTCGTAGCCTTGTAAATGCGAGGACACTTACTCAAACGGCTTCCCAATGTTAAAAAGGGCGCAGATTATATTTTAATCAGCGCCCGGTTACAATCTTTATCTTTAGGCTTTTTCGACCTGGGCAAATTCCAAATCTACCGGAGTAGAACGGCCGAAGATCAATACGGATACTTTTACGCGGCTTTTTTCGTAATCTACTTCTTCTACCACGCCATTGAAATCGGCAAATGGGCCTTCGGTAACACGCACCACTTCGCCGGTTTCAAACAGTGTTTTCGGCTTCGGCTTGTCAATATTATCCTGTAAACGATTCAGGATAGTCATGGCTTCTTTTTCAGAAATCGGCGCAGGGCGATCTGAAGTACCACCGATAAAACCTAATACGCGCGGCACGCTTTTAACTAAGTGCCAGGCTTCTTCGCACATTTCCATCTGCACCAGCACATAGCCAGGGAAGAACTTGCGCTCAGACTTACGCTTCTGCCCGGCACGCATTTCAATCACTTCTTCGGTAGGTACCAGCACTTCACCAAACTTATCTTCCATCTGATGAATTTTGATATGTTCACGCAGAGAGGTAGCAACCCGTTGCTCGAAGCCTGAGAATGCCTGCACCACATACCAACGCATTTTTCCAGCCATGGCTTAGATCCCCAATCCTGTTAAAAATGATACAACGCGTAATAAAATTGCATCCAGCCCCCACAGCAGCAGGCCCATTATCACTGTGGCAACCAATACAACTAACGTTGTTTGCATGGTTTCCTGCCGTGTTGGCCAGACCACTTTACGTACTTCTGTACGTGCTTCTTTAGCGAAGTTAATAAAGGTTTTACCTTTTTGCGTCTGCCCGGCAACTACACCAGCAATAATTACCAGCACTACGATAGCAATTGCCCGCTCTAATGCAGATAACTCATATATGTAGTTACCCACTACTGCCAGTGACAAAATAACAAAGACCAGCAACCACTTAATTACATCAAATCCGCTTTTTGGGGTTTCACTTGCTGCGTTCATGCTTTGACTCACTTCACCTTGACTTGCTTATAGCAACACACTACCGGCAGAGCTTATGCTGTGCCGAAAAATATTGGCAGGGGCAGAGGGATTCGAACCCCCAACCATCGGTTTTGGAGACCGCTGTTCTACCAATTGGAACTATGCCCCTACAAGGTTGTAAACCAGACCTATCGCCGGGTTTTCAAATAGCCGCTCATTATACTGTCTTAGCGTGCTAAAACAAGCTTAGTGTCTCTTATTGCGTTATTTTTAAATGTTCGATGTAATAAAAAAGCCCCTTACGGGGCCTTTTCACATCTTAGCTATTACGCCAGAATTTTTGATACTACACCCGCACCTACTGTACGGCCGCCTTCACGGATAGCGAAGCGTAAACCTTCAT
>NZ_LNQS01000001.1 GCF_001513785.1 Rheinheimera sp. EpRS3 | reverse complement strand
AATAGTTTCTATAGAGTCTGTGGTTGCTTGCAACCCCATAACACCAACGCCACTGGTAATTAATAATGCCAACACTGCTATTGCCATCAGCAATGTCAGCTTGGCTTTTACGCTTAAATTTTTCATTGATAAAACTCCATGTATACCTGTTTGTACTCGCTAAAGTGGTGAGTGAATTAATGTAAAGCAGACTGCTGAGCCGCAGCAGATATAGCCTTACCATCACGTTGCATAACTAAATGAATTAACGACGATGCATCCAGAATTAATGCCACCTCACCACTGCCCAAAATAGTGGAGCCGCTGATCCCGGGTACACGTTCAAACAGAGGCCCCAGCGGCTTGATCACCGTCTGAAATTCCCCCATCAGTTCATCAACAACAAAGCCGGCTTTTAAACTGCCGTACTTGATAACAACAATATTTTCGCGCTTTGCATTACTGCCCGACTGGCAGAAATAGTCTCCCAGGCGGATAAATGGCAGCACCTCACCCCGCAGATTGATATAGCTTCTGCCGTCATGCCCAACACTGTGGTTGGCATTAAGCTCAATACATTCTTCAACGATATCAAGCGGCACCACGTAGAAAGCGTCGCCTACTTTCATCATAAAGCCGTCAATAATGGCTAATGTCAGTGGCAAGCGTATGCGTATGGTGGTGCCAACGGTGTATTCACTGTCTATTTCAACGGTACCGCGCAGCGCTTCAATATTGCGCCGCACTACATCCATGCCAACGCCACGGCCGGAAATGTTGCTGACAGCCTCGGCAGTAGAAAACCCGGCTTCAAAAATCAGTTGATTAATATCGTGTGCAGATAATTCTGCCTCAGCACTGACCAGGCCATTTGCACGGGCTTTTTGCAGGATTTTTTCCCGGTTCAGGCCACCACCGTCGTCGGAAACTTCAATCACGATAGTGCCGGATTCATGGTAAGCGTTTAGCTTTACATTGCCGGTAGCAGGTTTGTTGCGCTGCGATCTTAATGCCGGAGATTCAATACCGTGATCAATAGAATTGCGTACCAGATGCATTAACGGATCACTGATTTTTTCAATCACGGTTTTATCCAGTTCGGTATCTGCACCATCAATCTGTAAATCGATATCCTTACCCAGCTCTTTAGATACGTCCCGTACCACACGCTGAAAGCGGTTAAAAGTTTCGCCAATTTGCACCATGCGCAAGTTAAGCGCGCTTTCCCGCACCTCTTCAACCAGACGCGTCATGGTTTGCGCCGACTCCACTAAACTGGCAATACCGGCTAAGTGAGTCTCAGACTCTATACCAGCACTGGCAATAACCAGTTCGCCAATCAGGTTTATCAGGTGATCCAGTTTTTCGGCATCTACCCGCACGGTTTGCGCTTGTTTTTCTTTAGCTTTTTTCCCCTGCGCTTGCCTATGCAAAGCAGCCGTCACCACCTCAGAGCTGGCCAGGCCATCCTCTACAACAATTTCACCAATAAGGCGATGCGTACCACCCTCTTTTACCGCATTTTGCATCTGCAGCAGGTTATCCAGCTCACGTTGGGTTAAGGTGCCGCAACGCACCAGAATTTCGCCCAGCTTAAGTTCATCATTTTGGATATTGTCAATAATTTCAATGAAGTCGCTAACTTTGGCGTAGGGAGGTAAAATTTTCAGTTGGCAGTCTTCTCGCACAAACTCAAACACATCTTCTATCTGGCTTTTGCTGGCGCTACTGTGAAAGTTTATTTCATAACCGAGATAACAACTCTCTGCATCCATATCTTCAATGCCGGGCAAATCGTCGGTTACGGTTTCAATATGCACAATGTCGCCAAGTGTAGCGAGGTAGCGCAAAAACGATAGCGGGTCCATGCCGTTACGTAATACATCAGCACCGAAATACACCGAAATATGCCAGTTTTCATTGGCCATAGCGCTGTCAGATTCAATCACTGATACGCTTTGGTAGTTATCGGCATCATCAATACCCACTAACGCTGTGGCAGCCGATGTACTGTGTTCTGTATTCAGATAAGCAAACAGCGCGTCTTCCAGCGCAGCTTGCACCGGCAAATCCTCCGGCGCCATTAACACCGCCTCGCCATCGATGGAGTCAACCATCTTGCCGATATAGTCTTTGCATTGCAGCAGCAGGTTGATCAGCGGCTCATCCAGCACAAAGCTACCCGAGCGCACCTCATCTAACACACTTTCAACCACATGCGTAAAGGCAACAATATCGTCCAGGCCAAATAAACCGGCAGAGCCTTTAATGGTGTGCACAGCGCGAAAGATTGAGTTCACCGACTCGGCCGGGTCGTCGCAGTTATCAAACCCCAGCAATTTGTTTTCCATGTCTTGCAGTAACTCAGTACTTTCTGCCAGAAAGGTCTGAAATGCCTGTTCCATGTTCATGCTGATGTTCCTTTGTCTGAAGTATCCGAGGGAATAAATACCGGATCGCCGAAAAAACCAGACAAATTGCACAGCTCAATAACATCGATTACTACGCGGGTATGGCCGGTGATGTTCAAAGCAATATTACGCCGTAATGACTCCCGCTTAGCTAATATCAGCAGTTGCAACCCTGCAGTGTCGATGTCGGTTACTTCAGCTAAATTAATCTGCACCGGTGCCTGGTTATTCATTGCCAGCAACAACTGTTCTTTGTGCTGCTGCGCGGTATAAATGGTTAAATCCCCTTGCGGACAAAACATCAGGCTAGCGTTGTCTTTGCTGCGATTCATTCTGTGCGCCCTCTTATGGCTGCACGAGTTTTGAAACGGCCATCAACAGTTGTTCCGGCTTAAAGGGTTTAACCATCCAGGCTTTTGCCCCTGCAGCCTGCCCGGCGGCCTTTTTGTCGTCCGCAGATTCTGTGGTCAGCATAATAATCGGTGTAAATTTATAGGCGGGCAGCTTTTTAATTTCCTGCACCATAGTAATGCCGTCCATATTCGGCATATTAACGTCACTGACTATCAGGCTAATTTTCTGGCCTTGTAGTTTGCTAAGTGCATCCTTGCCATCACAGCCCTCAATCACGTCATAACCGGCACCTATCAGTGCGATAGACACTACCTGACGCAAAGAGGCAGAATCGTCCACAATCATAATAGTCTTTGCCATAACTGAGTTTTCTCCTTAAAAAAACACTAAGTCATCTGAACTGTCAGTGCTGCTTGTCTTGCTGGTGGATAACTGGCCATGGTTTGCCAGTTCCTCTTCTGTTGCATAAGATTTCATCAGTTCATCAAGCAAACTTGTCCAGTCAATCGGCACCAGTTTTCCTTGTTGCTGAAACAGCGCAGCGCTTTGCGCAAACGCGTCCGGAAATAACAAAATATTGTCCCGCACATGGCTGAGAATTTGGCTGACACGGTCCTGAAACTGTAAATGCACCAATGACTGCGCTATTTCAGATTTAATGCCGATGCTGGCTCCGCGTAATTCGTCGGCCGATGCATTTAAATGATCGGTAAGCAACTTAAAGTCATTGAGTACTGTGTTAATGTCCTGCTCAGCATTTTGCACACGCGACACATCCTGGCTGGCAAAGCTCTCAGCTGAAGAAAATGCACCGGAAATGGCACTGCTAATGGTATTTACTGTGTCGCTGATACGGCGCCCGGTTTCACCAGAGCGGTTAGACAATGCACGTACCTCGGCCGCCACAACAGAAAAACCACGGCCACTATCGCCAGCTCTGGCAGCTTCTATGGCAGCGTTTAGTGCCAGCAGATTGGTTTGGTCGGCAATATTGGCAACAGCTGTTGCCATGCTTTTTAAATCATCAATGTAACTTACCAGTTGCCCCACTTGTTGCAGCAGTGCATCCCGGTTACTCATGGCTTCTTTTAACGAGTGAACCATGGAATGCAGCTTTTCAGAGCTGGTATTAAGCACCTGAATAGCATTAGTATTTTCACTGTCTTCCTGGTTTGAATCAGACAGCCGCACGGTGTCTTCAAGGTTTTGCACAATAGCGTGAAAACGTCCTACCAGCTCTACAACAGATTGTTCGCTATGTGCACGGCCTGTTTCAATTTGCCGTGCCCACACGGCGGCCACATCACCTTCAACGCTATTTAAGCTGGTCAGAAACTGCCGGGCATTCTGTTCAAACTGCTGCTCTGCCTGCAGCTTAGCCTGGCTGGCGTTAACACTAACAAGTTTACTGATGCTGTTTTTCAGCAGCCAGCACATAACGCCACCGGCACACAATAAAAAACATGCCGCCAGAAAGACTAAAAAGCTCCAGCCAGCAACAATAAAAAGCACAATAATACTGATTAACGATAAATATAGCGGCAAAAGCCAAATGGCTAAGCCACTACCACCGCTGTCATTTTTCACTGCATCAACTTTAAACATAACGCTCTGCAAAGCCTTTTAATAATTGTTCTAACTGAACATAGCAGGATGCAGATTTTTCAAAGTAATAATCTGCACCATGCTTTAAACATATGGCTTCCATCTGGCTACTTTTTTGTCCGCTCAGAACAATAAGTATGACGTCCGGCAATTGTGCTCTCAGTGCCTGAATAACCATAAAGCCACTCCCCTCACGCAACCACAAATCAATGATGACAATATCTGGTTTAAGCAGACATACCTCAGTGATTGCCTGTTGCTGGCTATCAGCTTCTCCGGCAATGCGCCCGCCAATATTCTCGATACAGAGGCGAATAAGACTTCTGATATTGGGTGAATCCTCAACCAGAAAGACATTCATCACATTGCTCCTAAATTAGTAGCCATATGATGAGTTTTTTATTGAAAGATAACTATCAGCAGAGTGCTGATTTAAACTGTAGGATTCTTACCGGGGCAAGGGTAGGAAAATTCCTACCCTGAGAAAACAAGGCTATAAACTCGCAATGCTTTCCAGTGAAAGTTTATGATTTAACGCATAGCGAACAAAATCAGACGTATTGGCTAGCTTTGTTTTCTCTTTAATGCGGGTTTTATGTGTACTTATTGTTTTAACACTGATATTTAACCGGTCAGCTATTTCACAGGGGCTAAAGCCAGCAACAATAAGCAAAAATATCTGATATTCGCGATCAGATAGCAACGTATGCGGTGCCATTGACTGGACAGGTGTGTGCAGATCGTTTGCAATTAGCCGTAATACTTCGTCACTAATAAACACACCACCAGCGGCTACTTTGCGAATAGCGTCAATAAGCCGCTCAGCCGCATGATCTTTGCAGATATAACCTGAGGCACCGGCTTTAATAGTACGTAGGGCAAACATGTCTTCTTTATATGAGCTAAGCACCACCACCGGCAAACGCGGATATTCGGCTTTTATCTGCTTGATCAGCTCAACACCACTGCGCCCTGGCATCAGTAAATCTACTAATATCACATCAACCTGAGTATGGCTTAGCCGTTTTACCAGCTCGTTACCATTATCAACTTCAGCCATCAGCTGAATATCGCTGCAGCCAGCAAGCAGATATTTCAGCCCGGCTCTTACCAACGGGTGGTCGTCTGCCATTAGCACCCGAATCACGCCGTTACCTCATTGCTAAAAGGTATACAGGCCTCAATCCGGGTACCTTTGCCCTCTTTACTGCCTATAGCTATTTGCCCGCCAAGCAAGGCTACGCGCTCTCTCATACCTAACAAGCCAAAGTGTCTTTGCGGGCTCGGCTCAGAGGGCATGCCCCGGCCATCATCCTGCACTATCAGCATCAGTTCGCGGCCCAGATCGGCCAGCTGAATAGTAATATGTCTCGCCTGAGCATGGCGTGCTACATTGGTTAACGCTTCCTGTACTATACGAAACACCGCTATGCTGATTTGCTCTGTCACGGCAAAATCGCCGTCATTCGTCATACTTAGCTTGCAGCAAATACCGGTTCTGGCACTGAAACGCTGCACGTGGTGCTCTATTGCCGGCCCTAGGCCAAGAATATCCAGCATCCCGGGACGCAGGTTTTCTGAGATAGCCCGCGCAGTATTCGCCGCGTCTTCCAGCACTTCAACAATATCGTCAATGTGTTGTTCGATGTCGCAGGATTGAGCTGCAACATGGTTTTTAAGCTTGACCAAGTCAATACTGGCTACCGTGAGTGACTGCCCCAGTTCGTCATGAATTTCACGCGCTATACGGGCACGCTCTTCTTCACGTATGGTTTGCAAATGGCCGGTAAGCTGGCGTAACTGCTGCCGTGAGGCAAGCAACCCGGCTTCAGCCTGCCTGCGCAGGGCAATTTCTATTTGCAGCAACTGCGCTTGATCTGCACCGTTTATACCCTGGTGTAACTGCAAAGCGCGGATTTTAAGATGCATTTTTACTCGCGATAGCAGCTCAGTGGCATCATAGGGCTTTACAATGTAATCCACGACATGCTGCTCAAAAGCCAGTTTAATACTTTGGATATCATGCGATGCAGAAATAAAAATTACCGGTATAGCCGTGTTAAGTTTTGCTTTTAGCTGCCGACAAATGTCATATCCCGTCATTTCAGTGCTTTGTACATCAAGCAAAATTAATGCAGGGATGTCCGTTTGCAATAAGCGCCATGCCTCTTTACCGTCGCGGCACTGGCGCACATGGTAGCCATTGTCAGCCATAAGATCAGCTAATGATGCTAAAGGAGCAGGAATATCCTCAATTATAAGAATATCAAGGCAATAAGCTTTATCAGTATTTGCCATCATATAACATCTGTTTTATTTCCTTATAGTAATACCCAAAGAAGGATCCACACTGCTATGCCATTTGTGCGGTTAAAGTTAGATTGCTTATATCCATACTTTTGATCCAACATTTGCAACACTTACGTAATACTTAATATCATTTGCCTGTAAGACACATAATAATCTGAATATTGCCTAATAGGAACAAAGTGTCAAGCAAATTGCCCCTGAGGTTTTGCCAATAGGGCAAAATCAGCCGGATAATCCTCACCATGCATATTGGGCACGCCATACGAATTTTGCGTATTCAGCGCAAATTGACACAAGAACAACTGGCTCTGGAAGCGGATATTGCTACCAGCAATGTGTCTCGCATAGAAAAAGGCCAGCGCCAGCCATCCCAAAGGTTACTGGTAAAGCTGGCAACCGCGTTAAATACCACACCGTCACAGCTATACGCAGCCTGTGAACACCCGAATTTGCCAGACGGGCAACTATGCGACACAAATAAAGCCGGGCTAACAGTACAAACCAGCCAGTTATTACTGACATCTGAAGCACAAATTCTGCTTAAACTGTTCCATGAACTTAATAGCGACAACAAGGCGCTGTTACTTGAGCAATTAAAAGCATTACACCGCTGGCAACGTAAAGAGTAACGCCAGCAGCCACCACTGTTTATATCTGTTTGTTTTTTGCACAGCCCGCTCTGTATCTTTAGCCGGATTCAGGTATAATCCGCCGACTTTTTTCCGGCTACGCCAACTTTAAGAGACACTATGACAGTACAAACCTTTGACCCGACGCAAACCACCACTTTGGATACCGCAACCAAAGCCTTAGCCGAGCAAGCTAAAGCCGGTGCCGGCAAAGGTAATACTATAGGTTTCGTGTCACTGGGCTGCCCGAAAAACCTGGTCGATTCCGAGCGCATTCTTACCCAGCTAAAAAGCGAGGGCTATAACATAGTGCCAAGCTATGACGATGCCCAGTTGGTAATCGTTAACACCTGCGGTTTTATCGACTCGGCGGTGCAGGAATCGTTAGATACCATTGGCGAAGCCTTAGCCGAGAACGGCAAAGTGATTGTTACCGGCTGTCTGGGCGCGCGCGAAGATGAAATCCGTCAGGTGCACCCTAATGTACTGGGTATTACCGGCCCGCACTCTTATGAAAACGTATTAAAGCAGGTGCATGAATTTGTGCCTAAGCCTAAATATGACCCGTTTACCATGCTGGTGCCGGATCATGGCGTTAAATTAACACCTAAGCATTATGCCTATTTAAAAATTTCTGAAGGCTGTAACCACCGCTGTACCTTCTGCATTATTCCGTCAATGCGTGGTGATTTAGTCAGCCGTCCGGTTGGCGAAGTGCTGGACGAAGCACAGCGGCTGAAAAATGCCGGTGTAAAAGAGCTGCTGATTATTTCACAAGACACCAGCGCTTATGGCGTGGATGTAAAACACCGCACCGGCTTCTGGAACGGCTCACCGGTTAAAACCTCGATGCAGTCACTGTGTGAAGCACTTGGCGATATGGGTATCTGGGTACGCTTGCACTATGTTTACCCCTACCCACACGTAGATGACATTATCCCGCTGATGGCGCAGGGTAAAGTACTGCCGTATTTGGATATTCCGTTTCAGCATGCCAGCCCGCGCATATTAAAACTGATGAAACGCCCCGGCCAGGCCGATCGCGTATTAGAGCGGATTAAAAAATGGCGTGAGATCTGCCCGGAGCTAACCATCCGCTCCACCTTTATCGTCGGCTTCCCCGGTGAAACTGAAGAAGAGTTCCAGATGCTGCTTGACTGGTTACAGGAAGCGCAGTTAGATCGCGTCGGTTGCTTTAAATACAGCCCGGTAGAGGGTGCCAAAGCCAACGACTTGCCAGATCCGGTAGCAGAAGAAGTAATGGAAGACCGTTACCACCGTTTTATGCAAACCCAGCAAGCTATCAGCAGTGCCCGCTTGCAAGCTAAGATTGGCAAAACCATTAAAGTGCTGATTGATGAAGTAGACGACGAAGGCGCTATTGGCCGCAGTTTTGCCGATGCGCCGGAAATTGACGGCGCCGTGTACTTAAACGGTTTAACCAGCGTTAAACCCGGTGATGTGATTGATGCCGTGGTTGAAGAAGCCGATGAGTATGACTTATGGGCTTCGGTAGCAGAATAACAGCTTAGCAAGTTAGCTTAACGTCAAACAGGCAGCCCCGGCTGCCTGTTTGTCATGTTTACTATGCTTAATCACCAGTTCTGCTGCGCTTTTACCGCACTCCCCCATAAACACTGCAGCTGAGTGTTAAAAATATCGATATTGCCGCTGGTATAAAATATTTCTGTCGCTTTGCCTGCACCGTTATTTATTAAATCAGTGTTTAGTAAAGCAGCCTCAGTCAAGCGGCGTTGCAACTCCTTAGCTACTGCCATTTCGGTGCGGATAATGCTGACGTCAGGCCCGGCTATTTCGGCGATTGTATTTGCGACAAAATTATAATGCGTACAGCCCAACACCAGAGTGTCGGCGCCTTTATCTAACAGCGGTTGAATATAACTTTTCAGCAATACCCTCATTTGGTTGCCACTAAAATCCAACGCCTCTATTAATGGCACCAGCTCGGGGCAAGGTTGCAGCAGCACTGTTGCCTGAGTTGCAAACCGTTGTGCCAATTTAGCAAAAGACGGTGTCAGTAATGTTCTGGGGGTTGCTAATACGCCGACAACGCCTGTTTTGCTGGCAAGCACCGCTGGTTTTACGCCTGGCTCTACACCAATTACCGGCAATGCATACTGCGCCCTCAACTTTGTAATGGCAGCAGTGGTTGCCGTATTACAGGCCACAACAATAGCTTTAACACCGCAGTTAACTAAATGCTGACTAATGCTGTGCATACGCTGGTAGATATAATCGTCAGTTTTTTCGCCGTAAGGCGCGTGGCCGGTATCGGCGACATTAATAAGGCTTTCGTTGGGTAACAGCTGCCGTACCGCCAGTGCTACAGATAAACCGCCAATACCAGAGTCAAAAATGCCTATTGCTGCCTGGTTGCCAGATACTTTATTTCCCATTTAGGCAGCACTTCCTGAAAATGTTAATTGCTCTGTATCGCGCTATTAAATAGCACAGATAAATAGCGCCGATAAAAGACGGCGCGGGGGTAGCCTTGATGTAACCAGCATAAATACTATTGACCAGACAGTTGCTGAACAACCACATCTTCATCAGTAAAGTCAGTTATTCTGATGAGTATTTTGCCATCTTTTAGCTTTAGTAATGTAGGAATACTTCTGATATTAAAAGCATTAAACAACACTCCAGCGGTATCAATGCTAAAAGACAGTTGCATATTATACTGCGTAATAAAGTCCTGTAGCGCCTGCTGATCGGTCCACAAATGATTGACCACACCATGCCAGGGCTGTGCTGGCAACCGTTGCTGCAAGGCATTCAGCCCCATTTGTGCCTGCTTACATTTGCTGGCCATTTCTGGCCGGGAATCAAGTAGATACCAATCGCACCAGGTTGCTGTAAAAAACAGCAGGTGCTCACCCTGTTGCCAGGGCTGCAGTAATACCTGCTTTTGTTGGGTACTGATCACATCTGTGGTGGCATTTTGCAATTTCTGCCCTTTTGCCAGCATGCTGATAAAGCGATCCAGCTTGTCGTCTGACTCATGCGTGCTATACACCACTTTGCCATCGGTGTTGATCAGCACACTGTATGGCGTACCTGTTAGCCCTAATGCCACCCCAAGCTGGCCTTCGTTGTCCAACCATACCGGCATTGTCAGGCCGTAGCGTTTAATCACCTCAGCGATTTTAGTACTGTCTTCATTAATATTGATATTTACCGCGATAATATTCACTTTATCGGCAAACTTATGCTGCAATTTTGCAAAATGCGGCATTTGCTCCATACAGGGTTTACACCAGGTGGCCCACATTTTCAGGTACGTCGGCTTATCAGGATCCAGGCTGCCAAGCGTAACCTGATCTGCGGTATTAAATTGCTGCAGTGCTATATCGTTGTAGCTTTGAGCCTGCCCAGACAAACTGAATAACGCCGTTGTTATCAGATACAGTATTCTTACCAACATATTCACCTCAATTAGACCTGATTTTGTCAGACACACATCGCTTTTTGGCACGGTACTTCGTGGCTTAGTGTAGTCAGTTACCCCCTATTGAAAAGATACAAAAAGGCAAAAAACAGATAGGACATCAAGTAGTAAGCCAAAACGTGCAGGCACTTCGGCCACAAACTAAGCTAAACCATACTCGCACTAATGCTACATTGGGTTTTCACGCACCATGCACCTGTGGATCTGCAAATAATTTGCTACAGAGACAAAAAATTCATCCGCTGTTGTAATTTTTTTTCGGGCAAATCGATTTAAAATCCTGTATATTGTCGCACTATTTTCAAACCCTAGCTTATTGAGATTACTATGTCAGCAGATTTATCCTTATACAGAAACATTGGTATCTTCGCCCACGTTGATGCCGGCAAAACCACTACTACCGAGCGTATCCTGAAACTGACCGGTAAGATCCATAAGTTAGGTGAAGTTCACGAAGGTGAATCAACAACTGACTTTATGGAACAGGAAGCTGAGCGCGGTATTACTATCCAGTCAGCAGCAGTAAGCTGTTTCTGGAAAGGCTACCGTTTCAACGTTATCGATACCCCGGGCCACGTTGACTTCACTGTTGAAGTTTACCGTTCACTGAAAGTATTAGATGGCGGTGTAGGTGTATTCTGTGGTTCTGGCGGTGTTGAGCCTCAGTCAGAAACCAACTGGCGTTATGCTAACGATGCTGAAGTATCACGTCTGATCTTCGTTAACAAACTGGACCGTATCGGTGCTGACTTTATCCGCGTTACCGAGCAGGTGAAGAAAGTTCTGGGTGCAAACCCACTGATCATGGTGTTACCAATCGGCCGTGAAGACACTTTCAAAGGTGTGGTTGACCTGTTAACGCAAAAAGCTTACATCTGGGATGAAACAGGCTTACCAGAAAACTACACTATCACTGACGTACCTGCCGATATGGCCGATGACGTGGAAATGTACCGTCAACAGCTGATCGAAACAGCAGTAGAGCAAGACGACGACCTGTTGATGGCGTACATGGAAGGCGAAGAGCCTTCAATCGAAGACATCAAACGTTGTATCCGTAAAGGCTGTCGCGACCTGGCATTCTTCCCAACTTACTGTGGTTCAGCCTTTAAAAACAAAGGTATGCAATTACTGTTAGATGCGGTTGTTGATTATCTGCCAAGCCCGACTGAAGTTGTACCACAGCCACTGACTGACGAAGAAGGTAACGAAACCGGCCAGCACGCTATTGTTTCTGCTGACGAGCCATTCCGCGCCTTAGCGTTCAAGATCATGGATGACCGTTTCGGCGCCCTGACTTTCGTGCGTATCTACTCTGGTGTACTGAACAAGGGTGACACCATCCTGAACTCTTTCACCGGTAAAACTGAGCGTATCGGCCGTATGGTTGAAATGCAGGCTAACGACCGTACCGATTTGACTACTGCTCAGGCAGGTGACATCATTGCTTTAGTGGGTATGAAAAATAACACCCAGACTGGTCACACTCTGTGTGATCCTAAGCACCCTTGTACACTGGAACCAATGGTATTCCCAGAGCCGGTAATCTCTATCTCTGTTACGCCAAAAGACA
This sequence comes from Rheinheimera sp. EpRS3, assembly GCF_001513785.1. Taxonomy (GTDB): domain Bacteria; phylum Pseudomonadota; class Gammaproteobacteria; order Enterobacterales; family Alteromonadaceae; genus Alishewanella. The sequence goes on along the minus strand of NZ_LNQS01000001.1, from coordinate 1,562,939 downwards.
AAGGTTCAGTGGAAAAAATGGGTATCGCTATCGGTAAAATGGTTGCTGAAGATCCAACTTTCCGTGTTGAAACTGATATCGACTCAGGTGAAACCATCCTTAAAGGTATGGGCGAACTGCACTTAGATATCAAAGTAGATATCTTAAAGCGTACTTATGGTGTTGAGTTAGTTGTAGGCCAACCACAGGTTGCTTACCGCGAAACCATTACCCGCGAAATCGAAGACAGCTACACCCATAAGAAGCAATCTGGTGGTTCAGGTCAGTACGGTAAAATCGACTACCGCATTCGTCCGGGCGAGCAAAACTCTGGCTTCAAGTTTACCTCTACTGTTGTAGGTGGTAGCGTGCCAAAAGAGTTTATGCCTGCTATCGAAAAAGGTTTTGAGTCTATGATGTCAACCGGTACTCTGGCTGGCTTCCCGGTGTTAGACGTTGAAGTTGAAGTATTCGACGGTGGTTTCCACGCTGTTGACTCATCAGCTATCGCGTTCGAAATCGCTGCCAAAGGCGCTTTCCGTCAAACCATGCCAAAAGCTGGCGCTCAACTGCTTGAGCCAATCATGAAAGTTGACGTGTTTACACCAGAAGATCACGTAGGTGATGTTATCGGTGACTTAAACCGTCGTCGCGGTATGATCTCTGGTCAGGAAGCTGGTGTAACTGGCGTACGTATCAAAGCTGACGTACCACTGTCAGAAATGTTCGGTTACATCAGTACTCTGCGTACTATGACATCTGGCCGTGGTCAGTTCTCTATGGAGTTCTCGCACTACTCACCGTGCCCGACTAACGTAGCAGACACTGTTATCGCCAAAGAAAAAGAAAAGAAAGCTGCCGCTGCTAAAAACTAAGCAGTAAGCAGGTTGTAAAAAGCCCCGCGGTGCAAACCAGCGGGGCTTTTTTTATCGGCTTTGCAGAAGTAGCGGTATTTAATGCGCCGCTAAGCTCAGAGCTTTCTCAGCCAGATATTACGAAAGCTAACCTTATCACCATGGTCTTGTAATTTCAGCGGCAGACAACCATGGGCTTTTATCTGAGGCTGGCCTATCCATTCGGTGGTACCGGTAATTTCAGTATGATTCTGCACTAACACGCCGTTGTGCAACACGGTAACATAGCCCGGCGATACACGTTTTTCAGCATCAAACCGCGGCGCGGTGTAAATAATATCGTAATGCTGCCAGTCGCCTGTTGGTCGGGTAGCATTAACCAACGGTATGGTTTGTTTATATACGGCACCAGCCTGACCATTTGGGTAGGTTTTATTCTGGTACGAATCTAAAATCTGAATTTCATACATTTCCTGCAAAAAAATGCCGCTGTTATTGCGCAGCTGGCCTTCTTTATCCATCCGATCATTGCCGGCACGCCACTCCAGATGCAGCTGAACATCGCAAAATGACGCTTTAGTGCGGATATCGCCTGTACCCGGCTTTACCGTTAATACGCCGTCTGCCATAGTCCACTGCGCTTTAGCACCGGTATTAACCGATTGCCACTGCGATAAGTATTGATCTAAAAGCTGTATTGCATCTGACGGCGCCTGGCCTTCGGCTGCGGCAACAACAGGCGGCACCGGTGTCCAGACTTCCGTTTTAGCGGCTAATGCATGGCGCTGTGCATCAGTCAGTTTGCTGATATCCGTATCTGCAACAGCAGCTGTGCTTAAAGACAACGCTGCGCCAATCAGTAAATAATTCATCATTAATACCTTAAAAAAGGCGGCCGCAGCCGCCTGTTAAATACAAACAAAATGGTTCAGGTCGCCCAGCCACGGTCGCCTTTTTTATACGGCAGATTACCATCATAGCGGCCCGGAATAGCAACATAACGCAGCACTTCAGTAGCGCCCACTTTAGAGGTGAAAAACACCATCAGCGTTAGCTGTTTTATCAGGGTAAAATAATGCGGTAACGGGTTGGCTATAGCCTGCTTGGCCTGCTGATCCAGTGCTGACAGTAACTCATGCTTTTGCGCGGCGGTCAGTTGCATAAAGTCTTTGTCAAACTGTTGTTTGGCTAAGGCTTTAATTGTTTTTAAGCCATCAAAAAATACCGTCTGGTATTTCAGCTCATAGCAATCTGCTACCATCACCGCCATCATGGCACCGCAAGCTGCATCTTTCGCCCCCGGCGTAGTGGTTTTTGGCAATATGGTTTCGGCAATTTCATCCATAAAAGCAATATCAGCCTGATTAAACAGCGCTTTACCGGCATCTGCTGATTTGAGCCCCGCTGCCCATAAATCACCACCTACCAGCGCCATACCGGTGGCTGCTGCAATCATTTTTAACACATCACGCCTGTCCATATTACAGCTCTCCTTTTTTCAGTGCGTCTACGGCGTAAGCCGCTGCACGGGCCGTTAGCGCCATATAGGTTAACGACGGATTGACACAGGAGGCTGACGTCATACAGGCGCCATCCGTGATAAACACATTGGGCGCATCCCATACCTGGTTAAAGCCATTTAATACCGACGTTTTGGCATCCCGCCCCATCCGGGCGGTGCCCATTTCATGAATACCTTTACCCGGATGGCATTCTCCGTTAAAGCCTCTGACGTTTTTAGCCCCGCCCGCTTCCAGAATATCTATGCCATCCTGCATCATATCTTTACGCATGTTAATTTCGTTGGCTTTAAGCTCTGCGTCCATCGCCAATACGGGTAAGCCCCATTTATCTTTAACTGTGCGGTCTAACGAAATTTTATTACTGTGATCCGGCAATATTTCACCAAAGCCACTCATACCAATAGTCCAGGGGCCCGGCTCTGCCAGCGCATTTTTTAAATCGGCACCAATGCCTACCTCTGCCACGTTGCGTTGCCAGCCCTGGCGGCTTGCCGCGCCCTGATAACCAAAACCACGTAAATAGTCGCGTTTATCATCGCCCCAGTTACGAAAACGCGGAATATAAAAACCGGTAGGGCGACGGCCAAAATAGTATTTGTCGTCAAAGCCCTCAACTTCACCAAAGGCACCGGCATTTAAGTGGTGGTCCATCACATTGTGGCCCAGCTCACCGCTGCTGCTGCCCAAACCATCCTGCCAGATATCGGTGGCGGAATTCATCAACACCCAGGTTGAGTTAAAAGCAGAAGCGTTTAAAAACACTATTTTGCTGGTAAATTCATAGGTCTGATTAGTTTCGCTGTCCAGCACCTCAACACCACGGGCGCGTTTTTTATCTTTGTCGTACAACACCTGGGTAACAATAGAAAACGGCCGCACGGTTAAATTGCCGGTTTTCAGCGCCACAGGCAACGTAGATGACTGAGTACTGAAATAAGCGCCAAAAGGACAGCCCAACCAGCATTTATTGCGGTATTGGCAATTGACCCGGTTTTGCTCAGGTTTGGGCTGGGAAATATTAGCGGTGCGGCCACAGATCAGATGCCGGCTGCCACCAAAGGCTTTTTTCAAGCGTGCGGCTACCGTCTGCTCTACCACATTTAATTCAAAGGCTGGCAGGTACTGGCCATCCGGCAATACATCCAGGCCATCACGGTTGCCGGAAATACCGGCGAAACGTTCAACATAGTCATACCAGGGCGCAATATCGGCATAGCGGATTGGCCAGTCCACCGCTATGCCTTCGCGTAAATTGGCTTCAAAATCAACTTCATTTAAACGGTAACTTTGGCGGCCCCATAGCAAAGATCGGCCGCCCATCTGGTAACCGCGGAACCAGTCAAAGCGTTTTTTCTCCACATAGGGCGAATCCTGATCGCTGGCCCACATGCCGTAGGTGCTTTCATTTAGCGGGTAATCCCGCAGCAGCACCGGATGCAGTGCTTTCATTTTTTCGGTTGGTCTGTCGCGGTGTGGAAAGTCCCACGCTTCTTTATGCGCATTGGTATAGCCTTTGATATGTTCAATATCCCGGCCACGTTCTAACAATAATACTTTCAGGCCTTTTTCGGTCAGCTCTTTAGCAGCCCAGCCGCCGCTGATGCCGGAACCGACCACTATGGCGTCGTAATGATTTTGCGCAACTGTCATGCTGTTGCCCCCTGTTGAAACCTTATGCCCTGATAAACTTCAGCTGTAAGGTTCTATTTTCATTATAATTGGCAAAACGGTCTGGCCGTTTTGTCCCGATTTAAACGTCACAAATACGAATGGCCTGCGCCAGTGCCTGTGCTCGGCCGGCTTTGCTTTTGGCTGTGGGTATAAATTCCTGCGCCAGATAGCCGGTAAAGCCGGTGTCGCGAATCGCTTTGGCTATCGCGGCATAGTTCAGCTCCTGCGTATCATCAATTTCATGCCGGCCCGGCACGCCGGCGGTGTGATAGTGGCCGAAATACTGATGGTTGTTGTTAATAGTGCGGATAATGTCACCTTCCATAATCTGCATATGGTAAATGTCGTACAACAGCTTAAAATTCTCTGAGTTCAGCCGTTTACACAATTCGATAGCCCAGGCTGAACTATCTGCCAGATAATCAGGGTGATCAACTTTGCTGTTAAACAGCTCCATTTGCAGCACTACCCCGCGTTTTTCCGCCTGTGGCAGTATTTGTTTTAACCCCTGTACGGCGTTTTGCAGCGCGGTTTCTCTGTCCATGCCACGGGCATTACCACTAAAACAGATCAGGTTTTTATAGCCGGCCTCTGCCACTAAATCTATATGTTTTACGTAACGTGTTATCAGCTGTGAATGAAACTTCGGATCCGACCAGCCGTCTTCCAGATTAAGCTCAGCGCCGTTACACATAGAGCTGTCAACGCCATGCTTTTTTAATACCGGCCAATCTTGCGGCCCAACTAAATCTATCGCAGTAAAGCCTAACGATTTAACCAGCAGACACAGCTCTTCGATAGCTAAATCACCGTAAGTCCAGCGGCTGACAGAATGGCGGATATTACCTTTAAGCGCGCTGTTAACGGGCACAGCCTGCACAGCACCACTAAATAACAAACCTGAACCCAAAACCGAAGCGCCGAGTGCACCGGTGGCCAGTTGTTTTAACAGTTCACGGCGGGGTAATTGCTGCTTCATGGCGCTTATCCTCTGCTTAACGCGGCTTGGCTGATTTTTTTGCAGGCTGTGGTCAGAATCAGCCCCTGATGCAAAATTAAAGCACGACCAAAATGTAACGGATTACATTTTGTTTAGTCAATACAAAATCCGCTATTCACCGCAAATATTGCACTTTATTTGCGCAACACCGGAAAAGCTCCCACCAAAAAAGAGCAAAAGCACTAAAAGTGTCCGTTATTTTTTTACTGGTATTGCCTTCACTTTTATAACAAATTGCCTTATAAATGATATCGGTTACATCAATATAGCCTGGCAGGCATTCCCAAAGGGATAGGTGCACATAGTTAAATATCCAGATAAGATCAGGGATACATTAATAAGATGAACATTATCCATGTCCAATATTCGTGATGTAGCACAATTGGCCGGAGTATCGGTGGCCACAGTGTCCCGTGCTTTGCAGCAGCCCGATTTAGTATCATTAAAAACCCGCACTAAAGTGCTGGCTGCAGTAAAACAGGTCGGTTACAAACCTAATCTGATGGCGGTACGCTTTCGCTCAGGTAAAACCCATCATCTGGTGGTGCTGGTGCCTACCGTTGCTAATGTGTTTTTTGCCCGGGTGATCAGCGGTATGCAACAGGCCGCACACGACAAAGGTTATTCATTGCTATTGTGTAACACCTTAGCAGATGAAACCATGGAGCAAAGCTACGCCCGCATGGTACATACCTCGCAAGCAGACGGGCTTATTCAACTGCGGGCCCATAACCCTTTTGCTCAGCTGGAAATGAAAACCGGCAGCGTCTTGCCCATGGTAAACGCCTGTGAAGTGCTCGACCGTATTGCCTGCCCTACAGTGTTGCTGGATAACAGAGCTGCAGCCTGCGCGATGACAGAACATTTACTGGAGCTTGGCCATAAGCGTATTGCCATGATCAAAGGCCCTGCCCGCAGCCCGCTCACCCGTGACAGGGTAGCCGGCTATCGTGATGCATTAGACGCCGCCGGCGTCGCCTTTGATGAAAGCCTGTTGTACCCCGGCGACTTTACGTTGCAATCGGGTCATCAGGCGGCCACTGAATTACTGGCATTAGCTAACCCACCTACAGCCCTGTTTTGTGAAAACGATGAAATGGCCATAGGCGCCATACAAGCTGTGAAACAACAAGGCTTAAAGCTGCCGCAAGATATTTCGGTGGCAGGTTTTGATGATATTTCTTTTGCCGCTTTTGCCGATCCGCCGCTAACCACCATAGCTCAGCCCGCAGAGGAGTTTGGCAGTACGGCAGTCAATTTACTTATTGATTTACTCGAAGGGCGTTTAACTAAAGCGCCTAAAGTTATTTTACCTTTTGAGCTTATTCAGCGCGCCAGTACAGGCCCTGCTCCGGCAGTATCAGACTGACGTAAACCAGAGCAGGAGCATATGATGGCAGACGACAATTCGACCTTTAGGCAACAGCCGCAAATGCCGGACAAGCAAAAGCGACAATTTTTGCAACTCGGCGCCCTGAGTTTAGGTGTAGCAGGTTTAGGTATGGCCGGTTTAGGTTTAACGTCGTTGCCGTTAGCCGCAACCACCACAACCGCTAAAGTTGTACCTGGTTTGCAGCTTTATACACTGCGCGATCTGATGGCGCAAAGTGTCGCCGATACGTTAAAGCTGGTAGCGGGTGTGGGTTACACCCAGGTAGAATTTGCCGGTTATTTTGATCAGACTGCCAGGCAGTTAAAAAATATTATCGACAGTGAAGGCCTGAGTGCACCGTCATGCCATCAGCCGTTAGAAGCGCTGCAACAAAATCTGGATGGCGTGATTGAACAAGCTCTGGTAATGGGCCACCAGTACCTGGTTTTGCCTTACCTGTATGAAGCACAACGTCAGACGTTGGATCAATACAAAGCCCTGGCCGTTTTTCTAAACCAGGCAGGCGAACGCATAAAAGCGGCGGGCCTGCAGCTGGCCTATCACAATCATGAGTTTGAATTTATTACATTGTCCGGCGCCATGCCTTACGATGTGCTGCTTAATGAAACCGACAGCAACTTAGTGCAAATGGAGCTGGATTTATACTGGGTGATCAAAGCCGGGCTGAACCCGCTGGATTACATCGCCAAGCACCCTGGCCGCTTCCCGCTGTGGCATGTGAAAGATATGGACAACGCCGGTGATTTTGCAGATGTAGGCAAAGGCGTTATTGATTTTAAGCCTATTTTTGCCAAAGCCAGCCAGGCGGGTTTAAAGCATGCCTATGTTGAGCGCGATCACACAGACAACAAAATTGAAACCATACGCCAGGGTTTTAGCAGTTTAAGTTCGTTATTGACCTGAACCTTTGCTTTGCAGCCCGTAATCCGCACCCCAGGGTACTGCAACTTAAGATACTATAAGCCCCGCCGTTACAAACCGGCGGGGCTTTTTTATCTGCACTTTTTATCTAGATCATGCAGTGGCACAACCTTTGCTCTGTATCTGTTATGAACAGCATTCTGTCTGCTGTGCGGTGCAAGGAGTTGCTGATGAGTGTAAAAAGCTTTACCCGCGGTGGTTATCCGTTAACCGAAAACTGTTTTGATGAACTGGTTAGCAGTGACGGCAGTGTAAGACCAGTAGCAGCGGCGATTGCCCGCTTTATTGATAAACATGGTGCGACTGAACTGTGCCAGCGACAAGATCAGTTAAATCAAACCATTAGCGATATGGGCGTGTGTTTTACGCTATACAGCGATGGCAATAATATCGACCGGGCCTGGCCGCTGGATGTGATGCCACGCACTATCCCCAGCACCGAATGGCAAACTACCAGCGCCGGGTTAAAGCAGCGTTTAACTGCACTAAACCTGTTTATTGATGACTTGTACAACAAACAAAATATTCTGAAAGACGGTGTGGTACCGGCAGATTTGGTGCTGCAATCACGCAACTACCTTGCACCATGTCAGGGCATTTCGCCCCGTTTTGGCGTGTGGGCTAATATTTGCGGCACTGATTTGGTTCGTGATGAAGACGGCCGCTTTCTGGTACTGGAAGATAACCTGCGGGTGCCGTCCGGTGTCTCTTACATGCTGGAAAACCGCACCGTAATGAAACGGGTCTTTCCGGAGTTGTTTGCTGAATCAACCATTTACCCGGTAGACGATTACCCACACCAGCTGTGGCGCATGCTGGCATCACTCTCCCCCCGCCACAGTGATGTGCCCTGCATAGTGCTGCTCACGCCAGGCATTTATAACTCGGCTTATTTTGAACACAGCTTTCTGGCGCAGCAAACCGGTATAGAGCTGGCCGAAAATACCGATTTATTTGTTGAAGATGACATTGTGTACTTAAAGAAACTACACGGTAAACAACGGGTTGATGTTATTTACCGCCGCGTGGATGATGTTTTTATTGATCCCCAGGCATTTCGGCCCGACTCGGTGCTGGGCATTGCGGGCCTGATTAAAGCCTGGGCCAAAGGCAATGTGTCTATAGCCAATGCCCCCGGCTCCGGTGTCGCAGATGACAAAGTGGTTTACGCCTATGTACCACAGATTATTCAGTATTATCTGGGCGAAAAACCGCTGATTGATAATGTTGAAACCTTTTTATGCCTGGACCCAAAGCAAAAAAGCTATGTGCTGGCCAACCTGGATAAACTGGTGGTAAAACCGGCTAATGAATCAGGCGGTTACGGCATTTTAATTGGCCCGCGCTCTACTCTGGCAGAGCAGCAACAAATGGCCGAGGCCATTAAAGCCAACCCGCGCAATTTTATAGCCCAGCCTACACTGAACCTGTCTACCGCACCTACGCTGTGCGACGGCGCACTGGAGCCGCGGCATCTGGATTTACGGCCGTTTATTTTGCAGGGAAAAGAGCTGTACTGCACTACCGGTGGTTTAAGCCGGGTGGCACTGAAGCGCGGCTCACTGGTGGTAAATTCGTCACAAGGTGGCGGCAGTAAAGACACCTGGATTATCAACGATGAGGTATAAACTATGCTACTGAAATCTGTAGATAATATTTTCTGGCTTGGCCGCTATCTGGAACGGTTAGACGACACCGCCCGGCTGGTTAATGCCACCAGCCACCTGTTAATTGACAGCCATAAAGATACCCAGTTCAGCTGGCCGGTATTGCTGGATGTGATGGGGCTGGACAGCAAAACCGCACTGGCAAACTATCAGTTACCGCCAGATGCCACGCCCGAGCAAGCTAGTATAGAATATGCTGTTATGGCACATTTGATCAGTAACAGTGCCAGTACGGTATCCATACGGCACACCTGCAGCCAGCTTAAATACAACGCCCGTTCTATCCGCCAGCTTATTCCGCGTGATATGTGGGAAGAGCTGAATAAACTGGACATATTTTTACAGCAGCACTGCCAGCAACCGGGCGGGCGGCAACAGCGCTATAACCTGATGACTGAAGTCAGCCGCCGCTGCCAGATGGTAGTAGGTGTGCTGGATGGCGTAATGCTGCGCAGCGATGCCTTTGACTTATTTAATATTGGCCGCCATTTAGAGCGCGCCGATATGACTACCCGTATTATGGATGTGATGGTGCTACAACAGCTGCAGCCTACACAGATTAAGCGGCCTAAGTTTCGCTGGACCTCTATTCTTAATGCCCTTGGCGGTATAGAGTCGTACCATTATTATCTGGCGCACCAAAGCGGTGACGTCGATGCCATTGATTACCTGCTGACGTATGCGGATTTTCCGCGCTCTATCGCCTATTGTTTAAACCGTGTTGCCGCGTCGGCTAAAGGCTTACCGCACAGCATCAGCATCTTGCAACAAGTGCATCAGTTACAGGCTCTGCTTAAAACAGAGCCGCTGACCGAGTTGTCGACAGAGCAGTTGCACCAGCTGATTGATCATATTCAGGCCGGTATTATTAACCTGCACAAAGTGATTGCCACACCGGCAGAAAATCTTAGCAGAGCCCAGCTTTCTGCCTGATTAACCCGCACAGGAGCAGTATGTCAGTGAGCGTTATGCCACAGCCTATCCACGAACAGCAAAACTGGCAGGATTTGCCGCAATGGCGCCAGTTACTGTATTGGTGGCAGCGTCAACCGGCACAGCGCCTGCAACAGCTGTATAGCGAATTGCAGCACCAGTTGCGGGAAAACGGCACAACCTTTGATCCCTGGCACCAGCAACAACGTCAGCTGGATTTAATGCCCTGGCTGATTAGTGAAGCCCAGTGGCAGCAACTTGAAGCCGGCATTGCCCAGCGCCATCAGTTGTTAAATGCAATTCTGCACGATTTATACGGCCCGCAGCAGTTATTACAGCAACAGGTTATTCCGCCAGAAGTAATTTTTTTAAATAAAGACTACCTGCTACCCTGCGCCAATTTAATTGATACCGCATCCTGGCTGCCTATGCTGGCCACTGATATTGGCCGCAACAGCGATGGCCAGTTTTGTGCCTACAGTGACAACACCCAGTTGCCGGCCGGTTTAGGTTATGTGCTGGAGCACCGACTGGCGTTTAACAACACCACAACGGAGCTGAACTCCAGCGTTAAAAAAAGCCAGCTGGCGGGGTTTTTCCGCCAGTTGCAACAGTTGTTGCAACAAGGCTGCCAAAGCGACAATGAACACAAACTGGCAGGCTTAATGACCCACAATAAGCGTGACGCAGCCTATTTTGAGCATGCCTTTTTAGCCAACTACCTTGATATTGCGCTGGTGCACGGTGCTGATCTGATGTTTAAAGACAGCAAGCTGTGGTTAAAAACCCTTAGCGGCCTGCAGCCCCTGCAAAGTTTGCTGCGCTATCTGCCAGACAGCAGCTGTGATCCGCTGGAGCTGGAACCCGGCAGCAGTGGCAGTGCAGGCTTACTGCAAAGCATCCGGCAAAACCAGTTGTTATGTGTTAACCCACCCGGCAGTGCCCTGCTCGACTCGGGTGCGCTGTTGCCGTTTTTATCCCGCTGCTGCGAATTTTTGCTGCAACAGCCCTTGCTATTGCCCACCGTACCGGCACTGTGGTGCGGTAACGCCGCTCAGCTAACACAAGTACAAACAGCCCGCCACGACTATTGCCTGCAGCATCTGTTAAGCGCCCAGCAATGGCAACTGGCCGACCTGGCCCCTGCTGAGCTAACAGCGTTATGGCAACAGGTAGCACAGCAACCCACGGCCTATATTGCCCGCCAACTGCTGCCGCTAAGCCAGTTGCCCTGTTGCGATAAAAAAGGCGAATTACAACCGCAGGCCGGTGTGCTGCGTATTTTCAGCCTGCTGACTGATCGCGACGGCGGCCAGGCCGACGTCGCGGTTATGCCGGGCGCTCTGGGCCGGGTAAGTACAAATAGCCAAACGCTGCAACGTTCTGACCGGGCAGGTTTTAGCGCCGGCTTTACCGCCAAAGACGTTTGGGTACTAGCTAATAAAGCTCAGGCAGTCAGCTTACTGCAAAGCGCTAAACATCAGGTGACGCTGTCGCGCCAATCCGGTTTGTTACCCAGCCGGGTGGCCGACCATTTATTCTGGCTTGGCCGTTATAACGAGCGGCTTAACCTGATTTGCCGCGCACTACGGGCCGCGTTGACACTGCTCAATAATAGCGATACCAGCGACACCGGCCAGCAGGATGCACGCTGTCTGTTGAGTTTTTGCTTGCGCGCCAACAGCAGCATGGATGACGGCGCAGAACAATCGTTACCAGGCTTGCAACCGGCGCTGGACAAACTCTTCAGTGCCGATAATGCCACCGGCGTGGTGGCAATACTGAAAAACCTGCTGTATAACGCCCAGTCGGTACGCGAATATTTCGGTGAAGACACCTGGTATGTGCTGGATAAACTGCAAAGCGCTATCTACCAGTGGCCAGCTCGGCCGCAGTGGCAGCAACCAGCAGCCTTATTACGCACCCTGGATGAAATAGTACTGTTGCAAACTGCCATTTACGGCCTGAACAACGAAACCATGAGCCGCACCCAAACGCTACGTTTTATGGATCTTGGCCAGCATTTAGAACGTGCCCAGCAAAGCTGCAGCCTGCTGCAGGCGGTGTTTGCCAATACCCCGCCAACCGATGCTCTGATGGAAGCCCTGCTGCGCCTGGCCGATACATTAATGACTTACCGGCGGCGCTATCACACCGAATTGCACCCGTTGGCGATTATGGATTTGCTGCTACTGGACGACAGCACGCCACGTTCAGTTAGCTATCAGTGTGCCCGCTTACTACGCCAGACCGAAAAACTGCCAGCGTTACATAATGACGCCAGCGTAAGCCTGAGCCGCGAGCAGCGCCTGGCTATGGAACTGGTCGCGTTGCTACAGCAAATTGACCTGCAACAGCTGTTTGACGCTCAGCAGCATGCACTGCCCGGCCTGAATTTGCTGTTGCACCAATTGCAACAAACGCTGCGCCAGCTGTCCGACAGCGTAACCTTGTCATACTTTAATCATGCTGATTTAAGCAGCCAGTGGCAGAGTTTTTAATGAAATATCAGCTTATTCACCAAACCGAATATCGTTACGCCCAGACAGTGGCAAACAGCTATAACCTGGCCTGGTTAACCCCGCGCCAGTTGCCTTACCAGCAGGTAGAACACAGCAGCTTAAGCGTAACCCCCGCGCCTTCGTCAATACAGCAACGCACCGACAGCTTTGGTAATACCCAGCACTTTATTCATGTACAGCCGCCACATAAACTACTCAGTGTCACGTCCCGCAGCACACTGCAGGTTGTGCCTCGGCATAATATTTTAAAAATACGTGATGCTACCGACAGCAACGGGCTATTTGCCCATTTACGCCAGCATACCGATGCAACAACCTTAGACGCCTTATTGTGTCAGCATGCCAGCCGGATGATCCCGCTGCTGCCCGCTGCTAAAGCGTTAATAACGCCATTAATGCAACCCGGGCAGAATATACTGCAGTTGGCACAGGCATTAAACCAGCTTATATTTACCGAATTTCAGTACGATCCGGAATTCAGTACCGTAGTCACGCCTTTATCTGAAGTGTTAGCGCATAAAAGAGGCGTATGTCAGGATTTTGCCCAACTGGCGATCAGCTGCCTGCGCTGTGTCGGTATACCGGCGCGTTACGTTAGTGGCTATCTGGAAACCCGGCCACCAGAGGGCCAACCGCGTCTGGTTGGCGCCGATGCCTCGCACGCCTGGTTTGCCGTGTTTGAGCCCACGCTGGGCTGGATAGACTTTGACCCGACCAATAATATTCTGGCCGACGAGCAGCACCTGACACTGGCCTGGGGCCGCGATTACGCCGATGTAGTGCCGCTAAAAGGCATACTACACGGCAACGGCGAGCATCAGCTTAGCGTAGCGGTAGATGTGGTACCGCTGGCTGACTAATATCAGCCGGCATCATTATTTGCCGCCACACTGCGCAGCCAGCGATAACCCAGCCAGGCCGCAGCCAGTATATAAGGCAGTGCGCCGGGTACCCACATCAGCAAACCGGCCAATTGCTGATCGCTGAGCTGATGTGTCGGGTAATACAGTAAGCTGTCGGCAAAGGTCAGAATCGCACCGAGAAAGCCGGTATGCATCAGCGTAAACAACAGCGCCAGCAACGCCCAGGAGCGGTTACGCTCGTTGCACTGCAACACCGCCCACCACAACATTGCCGCGGTGAACATAAAGCAAATATGCTCAACCAGATGCCACCACGGCTGTTCCAGCGCCAGCACATAAAAGTGTGGTGTATGCCAAAACCAGACAACGGCAGCATGCAAATAAGCCAGGCTAAGCGGATAATGGCTCAGCTTTAGCAAAGGTTGCCAGACTAGCCGGCCCCAACTGCCGGTGATAGCAGCAAACTGAGCTAACGGCTGGCTTAGTGCCCATAGCGGTGCTATTACCACCATAAACAGCATATGTTGCACCATATGGGCGCTGGCGCTGATTTCTGCCCAGTCATCCAGCGGCCCGGTCACGGCAAAAGCACACAAGATACAGCCAAGATGAAACAACAATGCCTGCCACAGCGCTGGCCGGCGCTTTACACTGCCAAGCAGATATAGCAGCCAAAATACTGCTAACAGCAGTATCGCAATCAGCGCAGCCCAGAATGATTCGCCGTCACTTTGTAGCACACTGTGCGCCTGTAACGGCAGGCTAAGGCTGCTAAGCGCCAACAGCCACACTAAACGCCAGCTATGTAAGCGCAGGCTTAAATACATGGCGGTAATACCAGCACAGGTAATGCACCGGCCAGTGTCGCCAGTGCAGCCATTAAATATAAAACGGTGCTAACGTAAGCAATAAAACGTTGCGGGCGGCTGTCTTGCTGCACGCTCTGGCAATAGCGCCAGCCCCGCCCTGCCAGCAGCAATAACAGTGTTATAACAATCAATGTTAAGCCGAAAAGTGCATAATTCAGCCAGTTGGCAGCGCCATCTTGCGGCGCAGGTGCTACAAACTGACACACTACCGATAACCCGGCATACATAGCAATAAACCAGATCCCCCAGAGATTAAGCCCCAGCACCAACTGGGCCGGGTGGCCCGGTTTACACCAGCGCCGCCAGCTCATAACAGCGGCCCCCAGCCAAGCGGTAAAATAAAAAACAGCCCAATGCTAAGCCAGTAAACACTCAGATAATAAAACCAGAAGGGTTTTACCACCTGAGGCTCGTAAGGCCGTTGCTTACTAACATAACCCCGCGCCACCCTTAGCGCCTGTAACATTGTTAATATTACAGCCAGGCCGGCATGGCCGAGCAAATACAGTAAAATAACCATAATCACTGCATCATGTGCGCTGCTGGTATAGGCCAGGGGCGCCATAATAAATAAGCTCAGTAACAATATAAAATGCGCGCTGCCGGTTAAAACACAAAGCCATAACTGCCTGTGTAAATGGCTGTCTTGGCCATCAGCCAGTTGCACACTCAACCGGTTAAACTGCCATACCGCAACACTTGCCAGGGCACCACACAGCAGCAATAGTGTTACCGGCAGTGGCCCATCCGCAGGCGCCGACCATTGCGGTGCCGCTGTCCACAGGTAAAACCAGCCAAACAGCAATGCCATAAACAGTGCGCCATTTGCCAGTAAGGTTACTACCATGCCCCAGCGGCCGGGCCCGTCTGTGCTTTGGCTCTCTAATGGCAAAGCCAGCTCAGCATCGCCAGGCGATGCTGTGGGTTGTAGATTGGCACCGTTGTCCCAGCTCCAGCACAGCAGCAATACCAATGCGCCGGCAGCAGCAAGCAATGCCAGCGGATACCAGCGGCATAGCAAGCTGATACAAACCATTGCCAGCGCCAGGGCACTGTACAGCGGCCACCACGAGTTGCCGGGCAGATGCAGTGTTTGCACTACGCGGGCGCTTACGGCCGACGTGCCCCAGTTTTCCCGGCGGCCGCTGGCGGCGTCTGCCATACCACCTTCTCCGGCGGCAATACGTTGCGGTAATGTCGGGTCGTGCCACAGTGGCTGACGGCTGGTGACTACCGGCAACGAGGCAAAATTATACTGTGCCGGTGGCATATCCAGCGCCCATTCCAGCGTATCAGCATGCCAGGGGTTAGCACTGGCGCGCTTGCCAAACCAAAAATGCAGCAGTAAATCCAGCAGCACCATCGCCACGCCAATTGCCATAATAAAGCTGCCGACCGACGACAGCAGATTAAGCCAGTCCCAGCCCAGCCCAGCTTCATAGGTATAAACCCGTCGCGGCATACCCAGCAGGCCGGTCAGATGCATCAGCAAAAAGGTTAGGTTAAAACCGGTGAATGTCAGCCAAAATCCCCAGCGGCCAATCTTCTCAGACGGCATACGGCCAGACACCAATGGCAGCCAATAATACAAGCCGGCAATCAACGGGAAAAACATGCCGCCCACCAACACATAGTGCATATGCGCCACCACAAAGTGCGTGTCATGTACCTGCCAGTTAAATGGTACCAGTGCCAGCATAACGCCGGTCAGGCCGCCACAAACAAAAATCAGCAGAAAACCACAGATCCACAGCATCGGCAAACGAAACACTACCTTGCCGTACCACAGCGTTGCCAGCCAGGCAAATACCTGAATAGCAGTAGGCACCGCCACCAACATACTGGCAACGGAAAAAAATGCCTGCGCCAGCTGCGGAATACCCACCGTGAACATATGGTGTACCCAAAGGCCAAAACTGATAAAGCCGGTTAAAATAATGCCGATTACCACCCAGCGATAACCGACAATCGGTCGGCCGCTGAATACCGGGATCAGGGTTGAGACAATACCGGCCGCCGGCAGAAAAATGATGTACACCTCAGGGTGGCCAAACAACCAGAACAAGTGCTGCCACAACAGCGGATCGCCCCCTGCCGCCACAGTAAAGAACGGCATACCGGCAGCACGCTCCAGCTCAAGCAGAATACTGGCAAGAATAAGCGGCGGAAAACCAAATACGATCATCAGCGCCATCACCAGAATATACCAGCAAAACAACGGCATCCGGCTTAGTGTCATGCCTTTGGCCCGGCTGCATAAAATAGACACTGTCAGTTCAATACCGGCTGCCATGGCAGAAATTTCGACAAAAGTAATACCCAGTAACCAGAAATCTGAGCCCGGCCCAGGCGAAAATTCGCTACTGCTAAGTGGCGTATACATAAACCAGCCGGAAGCCGGCGCAATGCCCAGCACCAGGCTGAACATAATAATAATGCCGCCAAACAGATAGCAGTAGTAACCCAGCGCGCTGAGACGCGGGAACAGTAAGTCACGGCTGCCGGTCATCTTCGGGATCAGATATATGGCTAAACCTTCCAGTACCGGTATAGCAAACAAAAACATCATTACACTGCCATGCATGCTAAACAGCTGGCCGTAAACATCAGCACTAAGGATGCTTTGTTCCGGTAACGCTAACTGCGTGCGGATCAACATCGCCAGCACACCGCCGATCAGAAAGAACACCATGCCGGTAACCATAAAGCGCAAGCCAATAGTGCTGTGGTTTACCGCCGCCAGGCTGCCCCAACCAGGTAAGTTAGCCCAGATCTGCGCCAGCTTATTAATATCGGCCGCTGACGCTGTCGCTTTTTTCATATCAGTCATCAGCGCTATGCTCCTTTAACCAGATGGCAAATGTCGCTTGCTCGTGTGCAATAACGCTAAACTGCATATGGGCATGGCCCAAACCACAGTATTCAGCGCACTGGCCGCGGTAAATGCCGGCCTCAGAGGCTTGCAGCCGTAACACATTAGTGCGCCCCGGCAGCATATCCAGCTTTACCCCCAGCCTGGGCACCCAAAAAGAATGGATCACATCGGCACTGGTCAGCTGCAGGTACACCGGTGTATTAACCGGAATATGCAGCTCATCAGTCAGTTCAATAGCATGGCCGGGATAATGCACCTGCCAGTACCACTGATGACCTGTTACTTCAATCTTTAGCGCGTTAGCGTCGGGCAATGGCAACATACGCTGGCCAACCGGAATACCGATAAGCAGCAGTACGGCAATACTGAGCAGCGGCAAGGCCAGCCCGCCCCAGCACAACCAGGCATTTGGCCGAATGGTCGGGCTATCATCGCTGCGGCGCTTTATCGCGTAAAACCACAGTGCCGCCACCAGCAGCAATATCAGCGTGGCAACACCGAACATCCCCCACCATAACAGCGCCACTTCAGCAGCCGCCGGGCCTTTAGGATCCAGGCTGGAAAAGGGGCCAGAACAGCCTGTCAGGCTTAATAACAAGCCAGTTGTACCAACAGCTGCTAGACTGGGTTGGTGCCGTTTTTGTTTATTAATCTTTAACTTCAGCCGAGATGTATTATGTCGATGCAGCCCATTACCAGCCAGATTATGATATTTGGCCACCCTCTGCACCCCGGTCTTATTCACTTTCCGGTGGCGGCCCTGATCGGGCTGATTGCCACAGATCTGGCCTTTTTGTACAGCGGCGATCTGTTCTGGGCCAGAGCAAGCCTGTGGTTGGCTGGGGTTGGCGCTATTGGTGGCTGGATTGCCGGTTTGGCCGGCTTGATGGATATGCTGCTGGTAAGCCAGATCAGACGACTGATCACCGCCTGGTGCCATGCCATACTGGCAGTGATGTTGCTGTCGCTGGCAACGCTGAACTGGCTGTTGCGTTTGCCGGACCCGGCCAGCGTAATTATGCCACAGGGACTTTATTTGTCGGTACTCAGTGGTTTGCTGATCACCGTAACCGGCTATCTCGGTGGCAGATTGGTGTATGAATACGCCGTTGGTGTCAATATCGACGACATGTTGCAGCAAGACGCTAACCCCTGAGCCTGCAGGTTGATATGTCATAGAAACCATAACAAGCTGTCCTGGCTGGGTTTAACCAGCACTAACACAATAATACCCAGCAACAACAGCAGAATAGCGGCAAACAGGCTGCTACATTTTGCGCCGATAGCCGTGGCGTGTTCTCGCTTTCGATACAGGATTAGTAAGCCAGCCAGCACATGGCAAACTACCAGAGCGGTAACCAGCGTAAGCTTTACCAGCAACCAGCTGTCAAAGTTACGGCTGACGGCAAAAATAGCCGTGCCTGACACTATAGCCAGTAACGCTACCGGGCTGGCCAGACGGGTAAACCATAAACGGTCTACCGCATCGCCCTTACCGGCAGCATCAGCCAACTGCGTTTGTGAATGATGGATCAGCAACGGTAAGATCAGTAATGCAGCAGCCCAGATCACCAGGGCACAAATATGCATAAACAACAACCACACCATCAACAGGTACCCACAACAGCAGGTCTGACAAAAAAAATCATAAGCAAATTGTTAACTAATTAGTTTTTAAGCAACAAAGTTAACCCTAGCAGATTATTGCAAATCTGCCGCTTATTCGCCGATTTTGTCGGTATACGTAAAATTTACACCCGGTACTCAGACAAAATAGTTACCAGCGTTTCGCATTGTTGCATTAGTGCAGCGCTGGTTTGTTGTGTCAGCTCAGACTGCTGTGCGCTGTCTTGTGCCAACTGCCGAATTTGCCGGGTTTTCTGGTTAATATTTTCTGCCACTGTACTTTGCTGCTCGGCGGCACTGGCGATACCGGCATTCTGGCTTTTTATCTGATCAACTGCCGATTGCACAGCATGCAGTGCATTACGTGCACCTTCGGCAAATTTAACGTTGTCATCGACAGTCAGCTTATAGCGGCTGTTGATTTGCGCAACCGACACCACACCGCTTTCCAGGCCGGAGATCATCTGTTTTATTTCACCGGTAGAGGCCTGTGTTCTGCCGGCTAATGACCTTACTTCGTCGGCTACCACACTAAAGCCACGGCCCTGCTCACCGGCTCTGGCCGCTTCAATGGCAGCATTAAGTGCCAGCAAGTTAGTTTGCTCGGCAATACTGTTAATCACTTCCAGCACCTTGGCAATATCCTGACTGGCTTTGGTCAGTGAGTTTATCGCCTGCTCCGACTCTGCCACAGCACGCATTTGCTGTTGCGAGTTTGCTACGGTATTTTCAATAACCGTCATCACCTGCTGCGCCAGCGTAGCCACTTCCTGCGCGGCAGTTTCTGCATCCAGCGCGCCGGTGGCCACAGCATGCGAGGTGGTGGTCATTTCTTCTATGGCATTAGCAATAGCTGAGGTGTCATGGGTTTGCTGGGTAATTTTGTGCAACACCTGCTTTGCTGCCTGATCCATTGTTGCCGCCGAGTGCTTCAGCCCGCCGGACACCTGCTGCACATCAACAATAGTGCGCCGCACTCTGTCCAGCAACGCATCAAAGCCACTGGCCATAGTGCCTATTTCATCATTGCGGTCAAAGTTAAGGCGGGCGGTTAAATCACCTTCGCCTTCAACAATATTGGCTAACGAGGCATTTACTTTATTCAGTGGCTGAATAACAACGTAGCGCGTAAGGAAAAACACCATCGCAATCAGCAGAATGCCAAACACTATCACCAACACAATAAGTGAGCGCAAGGTTTGCCACACCAGGCCGTTTCTTTCAGTTTCTGAATACACCAGGTGCACTTTATAACCCCAGGGAGCAAACTCCAGCGTTTGTTGCTGCCAGCCGTCGCTTTGCCCGGCCAGAATTTGCTGTACCGCATCAACGGCGATATTGTCAGAATTTACCCGCACCTTGCCGCTGCGATCTTCAATAGCCACAAAGCCCTGCGACAACAAGCGGCTTTGCATCACTATGCGGTTTAACGCTTCTAAGTCAGCACGGTAGCCCACATAGCTGATACCAATAACATTGTTGCTGCCATCCGTTACCGGCTCATACCCGGTAACAAAAGGGTTGCCCAGAATATCGACCACGCCATAAAACGCCGTCCCCCGGCGGATGGCGGCAATCGCCAGGCCGTTAGGATCCAGTACTGTGCCAATTGCTCTGTTATTATTGGTAATCACATTGGTGGAAATACGTACAAAGTCGTTATTGTCACGGCTAAATAAGGTGGCCGTACCGCCCATAATATCGGTAACGGCATCAACCAGTTCAAAACGGTTAGCCTGGCCTGTGCCATTAAATACTAAATCGTTTACCCTGCGCCCCGCGACATCGACCGGCGGGCCAACACTTACTGCACCACTTTGGGCGATACGTTGATTCAACAAGCGCATACTGCTTTTTACCTGTGCCTGCATCAGATTATCGGTCAGCGTTAGCAGTGCCACTATCTCACCGCCCAGTTGCTGGCGCTCGCGCTCAAGCTGCTGCGTTAACTTGCTGGCCTCGCGCCCGGAGATAAGTGCGATGACAATAGCAGCTATGACAACAACTAAGCCGGTCAGCCAAACAATAAAGGTTTTTTGCAATGTCATAATTTATCTCTTTTAGTGCTGTAGCGTGTTGTCAGGGTTGTATCAGCACCGGATATTTCAGGTACTGATTGTCGTAAAACGGCATTTGGCGGTAAAACCAGTTATAGCGCTCGCGCGGGTTATTGCGCAGTGCTTCATCTTTAGCCAGTGCCTGCTCAAACTGTTGCTGCAGTTCGGGTTGCTGCGCCAGCATCCGCTCAATCAATGGCTCTATGGCGTAAGGTTCAAAATACTCGGTGCGCTCAAACATGCCGGGGAAAAAGCCCCAGCTAAAAAATGAATCCGGTGCAGTTGGCTCCAGTAAAGCGACCACCAGCCGGCCTAACTGTTGGTCGGTGTCTACTTTTACCCAGCCGGCACCAAGCGTACGGCTGATGTTACTGCGGCTAAAACTGGCGTCCTGCAGCATAAAGCGGCTTTCAAAAGGCTTTGCAGCAAAGGTGTGCGCCGTCACACTAAGCTGTTGCAGTATAACTTTTTGCGCTTTATCCAGCACCGTCACCTCAATTCCATGCAGTTTTAGCCGCTGTATCACCGTATGCTGCTCCGGTGGCAGCCAATAGGCTTTGGGTATGACAATTTCGTTTTGGGCTACTTTGTCCCAGTAAACCGGCAGTTTTTCATACAGTTTGGGTTGCCCTGTCCAGGCAACGTAGTTATCTCCGCTGATAGCAGATGGCTTTAGCTGATAGCTGATACCTTTAAAATCGATATAGTCTGGTTGCTCGCTGGCAGCATAGCTTAGTGCCATACTCCGTGGCCTGGCTTGCAAATCGGCCTGGCGGGCCAGAATAAGCGCCTTACCCTGTTCATTGAGCAGTTTCAGGCTTTGCTCCAGCAATACGTAGGTGCCCAACACCCGCTGACGGTAAGGTTTTAAACTGTGGTTTTCTACCAGCACGGTGGGCAAATGCCGTACGTCACCATAGCCGTTGGAATAGCGCGGGCTGGCAGTCCAGCCGCTTATACCTTTGCTGAAATCTTTACTGTCGACACCAAACACCAGCGGGCCGGGAATATGCCCGGCCTGTTCCAGCGCGGCGTTCACAGCCGGGCGATATAATTTAGCCAGCCAGCTGGCACCGTTCGGGCTTACCGCAGCAAAAGGCTCGTTAAAACCATAGGTAATGTCGTACTGATAATCTTCACCGTCGGTTACATGAACATCAATATATAAATCGGGCTGAAAGCGGTTTATTACCCCCAGCAAGGCCTGCATTTCCGGCGCATCGGCTTTGGCATAATCACGGTTTAAATTCAGGTTTTGTGCCGTAGCACGCCAGCCTTGCTGTAACGGGCCACGCTGGTTCATCCGGTTGTATAACGAGCGCCGCTCATGGCCATCAGCTGACAACACCGGAATAAATAACAGGTCGGCATTGGCCAGTAAATGAGTTTTCTCGCCCTGCGCAATGTCGCGCAGCAACATTAAGCCGGCATCTTTACCGTCAATTTCACCACTGTGAATGCCTGCCTGTACCAACAGCAAAGGCCGGGCCGGGTTTTGTGCAATTTTATGCAATGCTTTACTGGCTTTAACCAGATACAAGGGCCGCCCTTGCGCACTTACGCCAAACTGCTCCAGCTCCAGCAGCTCTGAGCTGTCAACCAGTTTACGCAGGTAAACCAGTGTGGCGTTATAGTCGGGGCTGTCTGTCAGGCCGGTAAGTTCTGCGGGCGTCACCCAGGGGGCATTCTTGGCTTTTATTAAACTTTCGCTTGCGCCACTCCAGGCGGGTAACGGCGGTAACCAGTCTGCCGCCGGTAACTGAAATGGCAGTACAACACCGCCGGCAAGTACTAAGGCTAAAAACCTGTTCATATTATTCCTGTATCGTTTTTATTTTAAATACGCTGCAGTACAGCACAGGTAAAAACAGCAATGTCAGTATGGTGGCAAAACCCAGGCCAAACATAATCACTACTGCCAGACTGGCAAAAAAATCATCGCCCAACAGCGGCAACATGCCCAAAATAGTAGTAATAGCCGCCATAGATACCGGCCGAACCCGGCTTACTGCGCTGTCAAATACCGCATTAAATGCTGCTTTGCCTTCTTCCAGCTCCAGCTTTATCTGCTCAACCAGCACAATGCAGTTTTTGATCAACATGCCGGATAAGCTTAAAAAGCCCAGCAGCGCAATAAAACCAAAAGGCGCGCCCAGCAGCAATAAGCCAAAACTCACACCGATAATGGCCAGTGGCACACAAGCCCAAATTACCAGCGCACTGCGCAATGAATTAAACAGCAGTACGGTGATAATAAACATCATCAGATAACCCAGTGGCAAGGAGCTAAACAAGGCTGTTTGCGCTTTTTGCTGAGCCTCATACTCACCGCCCCAACTGAGGAAATAACCGGTTGGCAAGTCAATCGCTTCAATGTCGGCTTTTACCCGCGCCAGCAAGGCTGAGGCAGTATCGTCAGATAAGTTGTCATGATCGGCCATTACCGTTACTGTACGTTTACGGTCGCGGCGCTGAATTTGCGCTTCTTCCCAGACCAGCTCAAAACCGGTAACAACCTGGGTTATCGGCACATAACGCTGCAGTTTATTGCTGTAAACCTGTAAGTCGTATAAAGCATCGAGGTTATCCCGCTCAGCTAGCGGTGAACGGGCCACTATTGGCAACAGGTGGGTACCGTCCCGGTAGATGCCGACAGTGCGCCCCGACATACTGCTTAACAACACCTCATCAATATCCTGCTTACTGATACCCACGCGGCGCGCCATGGCTTCATTAAAGCGCGGCCGGATCACTTTGGTGCGCTCACGCCAGTTGTCACGCACACTAACGGCGCGGCCATCTGCCAGCAGAATACTTTGCGCTTGTGCCGCCAACTGGCGCAGCACATCAGGATCAGCACCGCTAAAGCGGGCTTCTATTTTCGCCGGTGTCGAGGGCCCCACTTCAAGCCGCAGTAACTTGTACTGCAGCCGGGGTAACTGCCCGGTAATATAATTGCGGGTTTGTTGCATCAGTGCCGGTAACTGCTCCCGATCCTCTGCTCTGACAATCAGTTGGCTGTAGGCAGCAAAGCTCTTTTCCGGCTGATAGGTCAGCATAAAGCGATCGGCACCACGGCCACTGGTGCTGGTAACATGGCTAACGCCTTCAAGGCTACTGACATACTTCATCAGTGTCACAGCATCTTGTGCAGAATGACGAATATCAGTGCCTTCGGGTTGCCATAAATCCACCAGAAAAATAGGCGTATTCGACGGCGGAAAAAACACCTGTTTTACCTTGCCAAAACCAATAACCGCTACCACCAGTAAAGTGAGTGTCAATGCATAGGTTGCCAGCCGGTAACGTAAAGCTATATGTAATACCTTACGGTACAGCGTAAAAATAAATCCCTGATACAGCGCCTCGGGCTCGCTGCTTTGTTGCAGTTTGTCTTTAAACAGCATGCTGGCGAAAAATGGCGTCAGGGTAATTGCCGTTACCCAGCTTAATAATAACGACACCAATAATACCCAAAACAAACTGCCGGCAAATTCGCCGGTGGCATCACTGGACAGCCCTATAGGCGCAAAGGCCGCAATGGCAATAACGGTGGCGCCCAGCAACGGCCACTGCGTTTGTTTCACAATTAAACTGGCGGCATCGGCCAGCTTAAGCCGGCGCTGCATACCAATTAAAATGCCTTCGGTAATCACAATAGCGTTATCAACCAACATACCCAGCGCAATAACCAAAGCGCCCAGCGAAACACGTTGCAGCTCAATATTCATCTGGCGCATAAAAATAAAGGTGCCAAGCACTGTCAGCAGCAAAATCAAGCCAATTAAAATACCGCTGCGCAGCCCCATAAACACCAGCAGTACCACAATAACAATGGCAACAGCCTCTGCCAGATTAATAATAAAACTGCTGACCGAGCCGGCCACTTCGTTTGGCTGGTTATAAATGGTATGCAGCTCTATGCCTACCGGCTTGTTATATTCCAGCTGTGTCAGGCGTTGCTGAATTTGCTCTCCGGCTTCAACGACGTTAACCCCGCCCGAAAACGACACACCCAGTGTCAGGGCATTCTGGCCGCCAAAACGGATCAGCTGGCTGGGTACCTCAGCGTTTTCACGATACACACGGGCCACATCGCCTAAATAAATCAGCTCTTTTGAATCCGGGCTGCTGATAATCAGGTTTTCCAGCTCGGCCACCGACTGAAACTCACCGGTAGGATAAATACGCAGCCGATCCGGCCCGACTTTAATTGAACCGGCATTAGCCACCATATTCTGGCTTTGCAGCAAGGCCGATAAGGTTTGCGGTGCTATGCCAAGCGCTGTTAAGCGCGGGCGGGAAATTTCGACTATAACCTGCTCCTGCTGCACGCCGCCTACCGCTACTTTGCCTACACTAGGTACCAGCACCAACTCGCGGCGCAAAAAATCAACATAGTCGCGCAGTTCATCATCGCCGTAGCCGTCACCGGTAATGGCAAATAAAATGCCGTACACATCACCAAAATCATCTTTTACCTGTGGTGTTTGTACTCCGGGTGGCAGTTGCGGCTGCAAATCATTGACTTTATGGCGCAGCTCATCCCAGATTTGTTTTAGCTCTTTGGCGCGGTAGGTGTCTTTCATTTCTACCATCAGCTGCGATAAGCCAGCGGTAGAAACCGAGGTAACATGATTTACATAGGGTAGCTGCTGAATGGCATTTTCCAGCGGGTAAGTCACCTCTTCTTCTACCTGTAACGGCGAAGCACCGGGGTACTGGGTAATAATTAACGCCTGCTTTAAGGTAAACTGCGGGTCTTCCAGCCGCCCAAGCCCAAGATACGACACTATACCGCCAAACAATAAAATGGCAGCAAACAGCCAGGATGATGTGCGGTAGTGAATAAAATAGCGCGCCAGATCCATGCTTACAGCCCCCGCTCACGCACCCAGGGCCTGACCTGCTGGCCTTCAGTTAACTGTTGCACACCAGCACTCACCACCTGCTCACCCGCTGCCAGGCCAGACGTAATCGCCGCACCGGCACTGGTTAAACTGCTGACAGCAACCGCACGCTTGCTAACCACACCACTGTTATTATCGTATACCCACACATAGCTTTGCTGGGTTGCCAGCGGATCATCGGCAGGCATAAAAATGGCCGTCGCCGGAATAAACAAAGCATCAATATACACATTGCTGATTTTACTGACCTCAGCAATAACATTGGCCGTCATACCCGACAGCACGTTAAATTCGCTAGGCGTTGGCATGCTAAACACCACTTTAAAGCTATTCGTGGCCGGATCGGCCTGCGTATCCCATTCCCGGATACGGGCACGGTAGCGATAAAGCGGGTGTGAGTCGAACACCACCTCGGGCTGGTAGTCGAAATCTTTGCGCACATTGGATATCACATCTTCCGGCACCTGGATCACCACATCTACCTGATCACGCACCTGCAGCTCCATAATCGCCTGCTGCGCAGCAACATTCTCGTGGTTCTCAACCAGTAAGCGGGAAATATTACCGGCAAAAGGTGCTTCCAGCCGGGTGTAACTCAGGGCCGTTTCTGCAGTGGATAAATCTGCCTGCGCCACTTGCATCTGGGCTTTAGCTTCATCAAATACGGCTTGCGACACCAGCTTCTGGCTTATTAGCTGCTCAGAGCGGGTAAATTGGGTTTGAGACAATTCAAAGCGGGCACGGGCCTGATCCAGTTTTAGTTTAAAGTCAGTGTCATCCAGCCTGGCCAGCAACTGGCCTTTATCCACCGCCTGCCCGGGGCGGGCGATCAACTGCACCAATTTACCACTGACACGAAAAGTTAAACTGGCGCGCTCTGTCGGTTCTACCACCGCCGGAAACTGCCGCACGGCGCCGGTAGAATCAGCACTTACCTGATGTAACTTTACCGGCCTTATCAGTTGTGGGGTTGATTCTGGTTCAGGTTTTGAACAAGCGCTAAGCAGAAATACAGTGGATATTGACAGAAAAACAAGCGGCCGAAAGTGCAGCATAGGTATCATCCTGAAACAGTAATAAAACGAAGGTGCTGTTAAAGCGTAGTCAAATATGACCAGAACGCTGTATTTAACATCAAAATCATGCGACTAACAGTAATTATTATACCCGGCAACGCCGGGCTGGCTAAATTTCAAGCAGTGCTTGTTTTAACATATGCACCTTGTCACGTAGCTGGGCAGCCTGCTCAAATTCAAGATCACGGGCATGCTGCAGCATTTTTTGCTCCAGTTGCTTAATCTCAGCCTCTACCTGATACGACGTTTTACCTTTAATCATTCTGACTCTTTCCGCCACCATCGGCAGTGCCGGGCTGGCATCCTGGCCTAAGTCCATGACATCGGCAATTTTCTTCTTAATAGCAGTAGGTGAAATACCATGCTCAAGGTTAAATTGCTGCTGCTTGGCACGGCGCCGGTCCGTTTCGTCTATCGCCCGTTGCATCGAGCCGGTAATGCGATCGGCATAAAGTATGGCCCGGCCTTCGAGGTTACGCGCCGCACGGCCGATAGTTTGAATAAGCGAGCGCTCTGAGCGTAAAAAGCCTTCTTTATCGGCGTCCAGTATCGCCACCAGCGATACTTCCGGAATATCTAAGCCTTCGCGCAGCAGGTTAATACCGACCAGCACATCGAATACGCCTAAGCGTAAATCGCGGATAATCTCCATCCGTTCAACGGTATCAATATCCGAGTGCAGGTAACGCACTCTGACGCCATGCTCATTCAGATAATCGGTTAAATCCTCGGCCATTTTTTTCGTTAGCGTGGTAACCAGCACCCGCTCTTTACGATCGGCGCGGATAAAGGCTTCTGACAGCAAATCATCTACCTGTGTTGCCACCGGACGGATCTCAATCAGCGGATCGACCAAGCCGGTGGGCCGCACTACCTGCTCGACCACTTCACCGGCCGACTGTTCCAGCTCATACACGGCCGGTGTTGCTGACACATAAATACGCTGCGGCGCTATGGCTTCAAATTCATCAAACTTCAGCGGCCGGTTATCCAACGCAGAGGGTAAACGAAAGCCATAATTAACCAGGTTTTCTTTACGTGAGCGGTCACCTTTATACATAGCGCCAATTTGCGACACCGTAACGTGCGACTCATCAATAAACATCAGGCCGTCGGCCGGAAAGTAATCCAGTAAAGTTGGCGGCGGCTCGCCGTTGGCACGGCCGGATAAATAGCGCGAGTAGTTTTCGATGCCCGAGCAGTAACCCAGCTCTACCATCATTTCTATATCAAATAAGGTACGCTGGCTTAAACGCTGCTCTTCTACCAGCTTATTGTTGGCCAGTAGCTCATCGCGGCGCTGTTTCAGCTCAACTTTAATTTCATCTACCGCAGCGAGTATTTTTTCGCGCGGCGTAACATAGTGCGTTTTCGGATAAACGGTATAGCGGGTTACTACTTTTTCTACCGAGCCGGTTAACGGGTCAAAAATACTGATGCGCTCAATTTCTTCGTCAAACAGCTCTACCCTGACAGCAATATCGTCAGACTCCGCCGGAAAAATATCAATCACATCGCCACGTACACGATACGTAGCACGCTGAAACTCGATATCATTACGGCTGTATTGCAGCTCGGCCAGGCGGCGTAAAATAAAGCGCTGATCAACAATGTCACCTACTTTTAAATGCAGCAGCATTTTCATGTAGGATTCCGGATCGCCAAGGCCGTAAATCGCGGAAACTGAAGCAATAATCACAACATCACGCCGCTCCATCAGCGCTTTGGTTGCCGATAAACGCATTTGCTCGATATGCTCATTAATAGAGGCATCTTTTTCAATAAAGGTATCGGTTGACGGCACATAGGCTTCTGGCTGGTAGTAGTCGTAGTAAGAAACAAAGTACTCCACGGCATTATTCGGGAAGAACTCTTTCATCTCACCATACAGCTGCGCCGCCAGCGTTTTATTATGCGCCATGATCAGTGTGGGCCGGTCTACCCGCGCGATAACATTGGCCATGGTAAAGGTTTTACCTGAGCCGGTAACCCCCAGCAGCGTCTGGTGTGCCAGGCCGGCTTCTAAGCCTTCTACCAGTTTATTAATGGCTTCGGGTTGGTCTCCGGCTGGCTGGTAATGCGATACCAGTTCAAATGCACGTGTCATGTTGTGATCTCCTGCTGTGAACGCTGTATAGCCCTGTTAAACCAGTACCAGGCCACTGCGGCAGTAAATATATTTGCGACTACGCAGCCAATAAACAAGCCGGTAACACCATAGAGTTTGCCACCAAGCCAGGCCAGCGGTACATAAAACACAAATAAGCGTATCAAACTTAACAACAGTGCACTGCCCGGCTGATGTAACGCATTAAAAGAGGAATTGGTTAAAATGGTAATGCCCTGCAGGCCGTATGCCAGCGGCACTATCCACAGAAACTGGCAGATAATACGCACTACTTCCGGCTCGCTGCTGAATAATCTGGCCAGAGGTACAGCCAGTATTGCCAGCAACAGGTAAATAGCCAACTGCCATACCAACACAAAACGGCCACACAAACGGTAAGCCTGCTGCACCCGGCCTAACAAACCAGCACCATAATTCTGGCTGACAAAAGGCGGTAACGTCATCGACAGTGCCAGCACAACCAGACAGGCAATACTTTCAATCCGGGCACCAACGCCAAATGCCGCCACAGCCGAAGCGCCATAATTGGCCAGTATTGCC
This sequence comes from Rheinheimera sp. EpRS3, assembly GCF_001513785.1. GTDB lineage: Bacteria > Pseudomonadota > Gammaproteobacteria > Enterobacterales > Alteromonadaceae > Alishewanella. Next base: position 1,533,532 of record NZ_LNQS01000001.1, on the reverse strand, counting down.
GTTAGCACCGCCATTGCCAGTGGCGTTAACATATTGGCACCAGCGGCCGGTAAGCCGATACGCAAAATTTTGCGGCACACCTGATTTAACTGGCTGGCATGAATCCAACTGGTGCTGATCAGGTCGCGCTTAACCAGCAAATAAATAATTAGTACCGAACCAAATACCCAGGAAATTAACGTGGCTATTGCCGCGCCCTGCATACCCAGCGCCGGTATTGGCCCAAAGCCAAAAATCAGCATCGGATCAAGCACTGCATTAACCAGCCCCGAGCATGCCATAATAATGCTGGGTGTTTTGGTGTCGCCTGCGGCCCGCAACACCGCATTGCCAACCATTGGCAACGCCAGCAGCACGGCGCCGGCAAACCAGACATCCATATACTGGCGGATATACACCAAAATGGTGTCATTGGCGCCGAGCAAACCGAACAAAGTATCGGTAAACAGATAACCCGGTATCGCCAGCTGCGCCACCAAAATGCCGGATAACCACAAAGCTACCTGGCCATCGGTGCGGGCTTCGGTTAAACGCCCGGCGCCCAGTGCTTTGGCAATAACGGCAGAAGTACCAATGCTAAGGCCAATGACCAGGCTGATCAGGGCAAAAGAAATCGGGAATGTAAAACTGATCGCCGCCAGTTGCTCAGTGCCGAGCATACTGATAAAAAACGTATCGACCAGGCTGAATGTCATTAAGGTGATCATCCCCACCAGCATCGGTAATGTCATCGATACCAGCGTTGCCTTAATATCATCATGAATTAATGAAGGTTTAACACGGGAAGAGGTAGTCATAATTACTGCTGTTAACCGGCATAGCGCTATTGTAGAGAAAAGCCGGCGCTACAGCCATGTTAATTTCCCTGTTTTTGCTGCCAGCGCAAGCATATTTTGCTGCAATTATCTGCTAAATAGTAAAATAGTTCACAATTCCGCCGTGCTTATTTCGTGCCAGTTATTTATTTTCTGACAGATCATCAATTTGCAACAATAATATCTATCTCATTGTTTTTATTGAATTAAAAAATTCATCGCAACTTGCTTGACCTGCTTGTATCTCAACAGAATCAAGCCTTCCCCGACGAAACCACCGTACAACTCACAGACTTATCCACAGCTTCTGTGGGTAAGTGCTGGCAGCACCCGACAACACTGGGTCGGCAGTAGCCAGATAGCAGCCGGTTAATGACTAAAGTATTGCGCCATTACTGCGGCTAAAAGCAGCGCTTTGTTTAAACATTATGCAAGTGATACAAGATGGCGAAAATCCCTGTGGCAAAGTGTTGACAGAGGGTATAGCTGGCATTAGTATTGCGCCCCGTTGAATGCTGTTCCCTAGTAGCTCAGTTGGTTAGAGCGGCGGACTGTTAATCCGTAGGTCACTGGTTCGAGTCCAGTCTGGGGAGCCAACAGCACACAACATACCAAGTTATACCCTTCCCTAGTAGCTCAGTTGGTTAGAGCGGCGGACTGTTAATCCGTAGGTCACTGGTTCGAGTCCAGTCTGGGGAGCCACGGGGCAGCGTTTATTCTTCTATTCCCTAGTAGCTCAGTTGGTTAGAGCGGCGGACTGTTAATCCGTAGGTCACTGGTTCGAGTCCAGTCTGGGGAGCCAAACTTAACTACTGTTTTCCCTGCGTCTGTCGCTATTTGTTTATTTCCCACTATTTTTTTGATTTAATTAGCTTTCTATTGCGCCTGCCTAAACCTATATTAAGCGTTAGGACAAGGAAACAGTTTATCTGGTGGTCATTGCTTATGAGAATATTCCGTACTTTGCTTATCAGCCAACTGCTGTCTGCGTTTTTGTTAGCTGCTATCGCACTGACCGCACTGGTGCTGTATACCCAACAACAGCTGGATAACGATCAACAACACGCCAGCGTCGCCATTGAGCAAATTCTCAGCCATCACCTTAGCGGCGACGGCAAAATACTCAGCCGCCAGCTTGATCGTAGCTTCGCCTTAAAAAGCTTACGTATCAGCCAGTTGGATGGCACGGTATTGCATGAACAAAACCAGAATAACAATTATGCGGCTGTTGCTACTGCGGTACTGGAACTGTTTGGCAGTGAGTTTAAACAGCAAACTGTGCGTAATCAGGATCAGAATATCCAAATCAGCTATCAGCTGGATCTCAGCCAGCGCTTACAAGCATTTTTGCAATTAGTGTTACTACTGATATTAGCGCCTTTTGTTATCGGCTGGTTGCCGGTGCTGATGAGCAAAAGCAGCATTAACCGCAGCTATAAGCGCACCACTGCTGCAGTTAACGATTTAATTGACCGCTTTATTGTTGATCCACAAAAAAGCGAGCCCGACTGGAATAAAATTCCGCCGGAATTTGCCGATATTAATGTCGCTTTACAAAAGCTGGCACATTACACCCGCAGCCAGTACAACGAAATGACCAGCAATGCGCATCAGATTGCTGAAGAAGCCTATAAAGATCCGGTTACTGATTTACCAAACCGCAACCGCTTTGTGCAATATTATGAAGAAAACATCCGCCAGAACGAGCAAAACGATTTTGGTGTTTTTGCTATTACCCGCTGTACCGAGCTGCAGGCATTAAACCAAACCCGCGGCTATCAGGAAGGTGACAGCTATATTCGTGAAGTAGCCACTATCGTTAAAAAACTGGCCGACAATTATAAAGACAACCGCGTTTACCGGCTAAATAGCTCAGACTTTGGTATTTTGCTGCCTAGAGTCACGCCCAAAGAAGCAGAAAACTTTGCCCTGCAATTGCAAAGCAGGCTGAATGAATATCAAAAAATGGCTGAGCTGGATTCAGTTGCTTACACAGGCCTGGTCAGTTATGAATCCGGTAAAGCCCTGGGTGAATTGCTGGCCGTGGCCGATACCTCTATCAGCCTGGCACAAACCAAGCAACCTAATGCCTGGCATCTGCAAAAAGAATCGTCCGGTTTAGATATGACCAATGGCAGTTACGGTAACCAAAACTGGCGCAATGTTATTGATGACGTGCTGACCAACCACCGCATCGCCCTGCTGGTGCAGCTTATTCAACCGGCTAACCGTTCAGCCAAAGCTTACTCAGAAATTCTGGTGCGGTTTAAAACGCAGGAAAACCAGGTGCTGCCTACCGCCTCGTTTTTAGCCATGGCAGAAAAGCTGGACCGCATAGTACAGGTTGACCGGCTGATCATTGAAACGGCATTAACCACTATTAAAAATAAAAACCTGCAGGATCAATATTTTGGTTTAAACCTGTCTGCCCGTTGTGTGCACGACGACCAGTTTATTATCTGGCTGGAGCGGCGTTTATTAAAAGATGCCCATATCGCTGCCAAACTGATATTTGAAGTCACTGAGTTTGGTTTGCAGCAGAACCTGAAAACCAGCAAACGCTTTATTGATATGGTGCACCGGGCCGGCGCGCGCGTCACCGTAGAGAAATTTGGCGTCGGTATTACCTCATTTAAATTTTTCCGCGATCTGAAACCTGATTACGTCAAAATGGACGGCAGCTACACCCGCCATATTAATGATGATAAAAACAACCAATACTTTATGCGCCTGATGATAGATTTAGCCCATCGTATTGGTGTTGGTGTTTTTGCTGAAAGCGTTGAAACACAAGAAGAAAAACATATGTTGGAATCACTGTTTATCGACGGTAATCAGGGTTATTACATCGGTAAACCCGCGCCTATTTAATACCACGATGGCGGCTATGCTTAAATACCAGCCGCCAAGCCCCTACGCTTTGTCTGGTTGTGTCACAAGCCGCTTAATTGCATAATATGCGCCTGATTTTTGCCTGAGCGATACGATGACTGAATTTCTGCTGTTGTTAATCAGTACTGTGTTGGTAAATAACTTTGTACTGGTAAAGTTTCTTGGCCTGTGCCCCTTTATGGGTGTGTCCGGCAAACTGGAAACAGCCATTGGTATGTCGCTGGCTACTACCTTTGTGCTTACCTTAGCCTCACTATGCAGTTATCTGGTTGATCACTATCTGTTAGCGCCGCTGGATTTACTTTATCTGCGTACGCTGGCGTTTATTCTGGTTATCGCGGTAGTCGTGCAGTTTACTGAAATGGTGGTGCACAAAACCAGCCCTACTTTGTATCGTTTATTAGGTATTTTCCTGCCGCTTATTACCACCAACTGCGCCGTGCTTGGTGTGGCACTGTTAAACGTAAATGAACGGCATAACTTTATTAATTCCGTTGTTTACGGCTTTGGCGCTGCAGTGGGTTTCTCTTTGGTATTAATCCTGTTTGCCGCCATGCGTGAACGGCTGGCGGCTGCCGATGTACCCTTACCGTTTAAAGGCGCGGCTATTGCCATGATCACTGCCGGTTTAATGTCGCTGGCCTTTATGGGCTTTACCGGCCTGGTAAAAGCCTGATGACTTTACTCACTGCCCTGATTGCTTTAGGTACGCTGGCGCTGATATTTGGTGCTGTGCTGGGTTACGCCGCTATTCGCTTTAAAGTAGATAGCGATCCGCTGGTAGAACAAATTGACGACATACTGCCGCAAACCCAGTGCGGCCAGTGCGGATATCCCGGTTGCCGGCCTTATGCGCAAGCCATCGCCAATGGCGATGATATTAATAAGTGCCCACCGGGCGGTGAAGCCACTATTCGTAAACTGGCCGATTTAATGGGCGTTGAAGCCAAACCCCTGAACGAAGCGCAAACCGAAAACGTAAAACGTGTTGCTTATATTCGTGAAGATGAGTGTATAGGTTGTACCAAATGTATTCAGGCGTGCCCGGTTGATGCCATTGTCGGCGCATCCAAACTGATGCACACAGTGCTGGCAGACGAATGCACAGGTTGCGATCTCTGTGTTGAACCCTGCCCGGTAGATTGTATTGATATGATACCGGTTGCCACCACGCCAGAGCGCTGGAAGTGGGATTTAGCGGCAATTCCGGTTCGGATGGTGGAGTAACGCCATGCCAGGTTTATTTCAGCAAATTCAGGCCGGTAAGCTATGGGATTTCCATGGCGGCATTCACCCACCGGGCCGCAAAGAGCAAACAAATCAAAAACCGATCGCCGTATTACCGATACCCGACCGGCTGTATTTACCGTTGCGTCAGCATATTGGTGTGGCTGGCCAGTTACTGGTAAAGGTCGGTGAAAGAGTATTAAAAGGCCAGCAACTCACCGGCGCAGATAACTCTATGGCGGTGCCGATACATGCGCCCACTTCAGGCACAGTATTGAGTATAACGCCGCACACCAGCCCGCACCCTTCGGCATTGCCGGAACTCACCCTGGTGCTGGAACCCGATGGCCTGGACGAATGGCGCCAGCGCGAGCCGTTGAATTTTTTAACCTGCGACAATCTCACCCTGCTCAGCCGTATTCAGGACAGCGGTATAGCCGGTATGGGCGGTGCCGGTTTTCCTACCCATATTAAAGCCGGCCTTACGCAACCGGTCGATTATCTGATTATTAACGCGGTTGAATGCGAACCCTACATCAGCGCCGATGATTTACTGATGCAGGAAGCTGCCACCACCATCGTTAAAGGCATTGATATTCTGTGCCGCTTGCTTAACCCCAAAGCGGTATTAATTGGTATTGAAGATGACAAACCTATAGCCGCTGCGGCAATGATGGCCGCCTGCAGCCAGCGTGAGCACTATTATGTGCGCGTAGTGCCAACTAAATATCCGTCTGGTGGTGAAAAACAGCTTATTCAGCTGTTAACCAATAAAGAAGTGCCCAATGGCCGCCGCCCGGCCGATATTGGCATCGTTATGCAAAACGTCGGCACCGCCTTTGCTATTGCCCAGGCCGTGCTGGACGATCACCCGTTGCTGTCACGCATTGTTACCGTTGCCGGCGACACCTTAAACCAGCCACAAAATGTGCTGGCATTACTGGGTACGCCGGTATCGGCACTGCTCGATGCCTGTGGCTTTCAAAGCCAGCCACAACAGCGGGTTATAATGGGCGGGCCTATGATGGGCTTTACCCTGCCCGATTTAAGCGTGCCGGTAGTTAAAACCACCAACTGTGTACTGGCCCCCACTGCACAAGAGTTACCGGCAGCCAGCACAGAAATGGACTGTATCCGCTGCAGTGCCTGCGCCGATGCCTGCCCGGCCAGCTTATTGCCGCAGCAATTGCTGTGGTACAGCAAAGCCAAAGACAGCGATAAACTTAACGAATATAACCTGGCCGACTGCATTGAATGTGGTGCCTGTGCTTATGTCTGCCCGAGTGAAATTCCACTGGTGCAGTATTACCGTGTTGCCAAAGCCGATATTCGCGAGCAGCAGCGCGAAGCGTTAAAAGCCGAACAGGCCAAAGCCCGCTTTGAAGCCCGTAACGCCAGGTTAGAGCAAGAGAAGCAAGAACGGCAGCAACGTAACCAACAGCTGGCAGCTGCCCGGCAGCAACAGCAACTGGCCAGTGGCGCCAATACCGCTGTGGCCGACGCCCTGGCACGTATTAAAGCGAAACAGGCCCAGGCGGCACCAGCAGATGAGCGCAATAAAGAGCAGATTCTGGCCGAGCGCGAGCTGAAAAAACAGCAGGCGCGGGACTATCAACAACAAAAAGCCCAGCAGCAAGCCACTGAGCCACCCAGCGGGCAGCCAGAGCCAACGCCAGCTGCAACTAATAATACCGACAGCAAAGCAGCCGCCGTAGCTGCAGCTATTGCCCGCGCCCAGGCCAAAAAAGCCGCCCAGGCAACAGAGCAACATGCGACAAAACAGCAAGTAATGCCGGCGCCAAACACTGAAAAAATCAACGAGGCACTGGCACCAGCAGAGGCCGACCCACGCAAAGCGGCTATTGCTGCCGCTATCGCCCGGGCTAAAGCTAAGCAACAGGCGCAAACTGAAAATGAAACCAGTGCACCACCCGCTAGCGCCGGTGCAGTAAATAAACCAACCGCAGCATCTGATGCAGCTGTAGCAGCAGAAGATCCGCGTAAGGCTGCTGTCGCCGCAGCGCTGGCCCGTGCCAAAGCTAAAAAACAAGCCAGTGCTGAAGCCACAGAGCAAACCGCCCCCGTTGCAACAGAGGCTGTTATAGCAGATCAGGCGGAGACGGTTGTAGCAGATGCGGTTGTAAAAGAAGATCCGCGCAAAGCTGCCATTGCTGCAGCCATTGCCCGCGCCAAAGCACGTAAACAAGCCGATAGTGAGAACTCATGAGTTTTAAAATAGCCAGCTCGCCACATCAGCATAACCAACGCAGCACAGCGCATATCATGCGACTGGTGGCACTGGCGTGTTTACCCGGTATTGCCGTGCAGGCGGTATTATTTGGCTATGGTGTACTTATCCAGTTAGTACTGGCAATCGTTACCGCCTGGCTAAGCGAAGCGCTGATCTTAAAATTACGTGGCAAGCCGGTATTGTCCCGCTTAAAAGACAACAGTGCCTTGCTTACCGCCGTATTACTGGCGATAGCCATACCGCCCTATGCGCCCTGGTGGATCATTGTTATTGGCACCGCTTTTGCCATTATTATGGTTAAACAACTTTACGGCGGCCTGGGCAATAATCTGTTTAACCCGGCGATGGCGGCTTATGTATTGCTGCTGGTGTCATTCCCGCTGCAAATGACGCAATGGCTGCCGCCACTGTCTTTGCAAAGTGTTGATTTAACCCCGCTGGACGCTGTCTGTAGTATCTTCACGCACTACAGCTGCAGTGGTTTTAGCCTGCCACAGCTGCAAGCCAATATAGATGGTATTACCATGGCCACGCCGCTGGACACCTTACGCACTGATCTCAGCCGGGGCCTGACGCTGGATGAAAGCCTGAACCGGCCGGTGTTTTTTGCCTTTGCCGGTACCGGCTGGTTGTGGCTCAACCTGGCTTATCTGGCCGGTGGTTTACTGCTTATTCAGCAGAAAATTATCAGTTGGCGTATTCCACTGGCCGTTATTGCCAGCCTGTTTGTGTTATCTGCCATTGCCACTCTGGCAGCGCCGGATACCATTGCCGGGCCGCTATTTCATCTGTTTAGTGGCGGCACTATGCTGGCGGCGTTTTTTATTGCTACCGATCCTGTGTCGGCCTCCACCACCAACAAAGGCCGTTTGGTCTACGGCGCCCTGATTGGCCTGCTGGTATTTTTAATCCGCAATTTTGGTGGCTACCCCGACGCCTATGCCTTTGCCGTATTACTGGCCAATATGGCGGTGCCGTTAATTGATTACTACACCCGGCCCCGTACTTATGGCCACCGGCCGCGGAGCGAACTAAAATGATTCGAGCCATCAGAAAAAATGCCCTGGCGCTTGGCGCTGCAGCTGTATTTTGTGTCGCAATACTCAGCCTGGTAAACCAGCAAACTGCCCCCCGTATCAGTGAGCAACTGCTGGCCAGTAAGCTGGCTATTTTGTCTGAAGTACTGCCCGGCGTAGACGCCAGCCAGTCATTACTGCAGGATTGTCTGCTGGTAACCAATGAAGCACTGTTGGGCCGCACCACCGCGCAAGCGGTGTATCGCTGGCGCCAGAACGGCGAACTGGCAGGTTTTATTGTTGAAACCACAGCACCAAATGGCTACAGCGGTAATATTGATTTAATAGTCGCCTTAACCCCGGACGGCACTATTTTAGGCAGCCGGGTACTGGATCATAAAGAAACACCGGGCCTGGGTGACAAAATAGAAGCCCGCCGCTCGCCATGGATTTTCAGCTTTAGCGGTAAAACGGTAACAGACGACAATGCCAGTAAATGGGCAGTGCGCAAAGATGGCGGCGATTTTGATCAGTTTACCGGCGCCACTATTACACCTCGGGCAGTAATACAGGCAGTGCGCAATGCCGCCCTGCTGATACAGCAACAGCCTGAACTTGCCGATATCCCGGCCAATTGCGCCCTATAACGAGGCCACAATGAGTCAGTTTAAAGAATTAACCCTGCAGGGTTTATGGAAAAACAACCCAGGGCTGGTGCAGTTGCTGGGCCTGTGCCCGCTATTGGCCGTTACCGCCACGGTTACCAATGCGCTGGGGCTTGGCGCCGCGACTTTATTAGTACTGCTCGGTTCCAATATCGCGGTGTCTTTAGTGCGTAACCATGTTGCCAGCGAAATTCGTATTCCGGTGTTTGTGTTAATTATTGCCAGCCTGGTTACCGCCGTACAACTGCTGATGAATGCTTATACCTATGACTTGTACCTGTCTCTGGGTATTTTTATTCCATTAATTGTCACTAACTGCGCTATTATCGGCCGGGCTGAGGCCTTTGCCTCAAAAAACCCGGTGCTGCCCTCTGCCATCGACGCCATTATGATGGGCTTAGGTTTTATGCTGGTATTACTGGTACTGGGCGCCATGCGTGAAGTACTTGGCCAGGGCACTTTGTTTGACGGTGCTGACTTATTACTGGGTGACTGGGCCAAAGCATTACGGGTAGAAGTATTCCACGCCGACAGCCATTTTTTGCTGGCCATGCTGCCACCCGGTGCATTCCTTGGTATGGGGCTGCTGATCGCGCTGAAAAACGTTATTGATAATAAACTTAAACAACGCCAGGCAGTGGAAAAAGGCAGTATTGCCCGTGCCCGCGTTACCGGCGCTGCGCAGTAAAAAACAGATGAATAAACAAAAACGTATTGAAATACTCAGCCGCCTGCGCGCAGCTAATCCAACACCCACCACCGAGCTGGAATACAGCTCACCGTTTGAGCTGCTGATAGCGGTGCTGTTATCCGCCCAGGCCACCGATGTGGGGGTGAATAAAGCTACCAAACATTTTTTTCCGGCAGCGCGTACCCCGCAAGCGATGCTGGACTTGGGTGTAGACGGGGTAAAGCACTACATTAAAACCATTGGTTTGTTTAATACCAAAGCCGAAAATGTGATTAAAACCTGCCGCATACTGGTCGAGCAACACGGCGGCGAAGTGCCGGAAAACCGCGAAGCACTCGAAGCCCTACCCGGCGTTGGCCGTAAAACCGCCAATGTGGTACTGAACACCGCCTTTGGCTGGCCTACTATAGCGGTAGACACCCACATTTTCCGTGTATCTAACCGCACTAAACTGGCGCCGGGTAAAAATGTCGACGAGGTTGAACACAAATTGCTTAAAGTGGTGCCCGCCGAGTTTAAGCTCGACGTGCACCACTGGCTAATCCTGCACGGCCGCTACACCTGCGTAGCGCGTAAACCGCGTTGTGGCAGCTGCCTTATTGAGGATTTGTGTGAATTTAAAGAGAAAACTGACTAGTTCAGCACCTCCGTCACGCTATAACTCCGGGCTTGCAGCTCCAATACACTTAACCAACTTTCCCCATGGTGAGCTGAAATGGAAAGGCGCCCCACCTGTCATGGCCTCAATTTGCTTTACAGATTTTTCCGGAAGAAGTCCGTCAGCTTGTCAAACGGGATTTTGTCCACTTGGTCATACAAATCAACGTGGCTGGCACCTTCGATAATCATTAGTTCTTTCGGTTGTGCCGCTGCTGCATAAGCTGTTTCGGCAAAATAACGCGAATGCGCCTTTTCACCATGGACAAATAAGATCGGGCGAGGCGATATTTCATCGATGTAGCTCAGGATCGGCATATTCATAAACGACAACGGCGTAGTGAGCGTCCAGGCATTGCCGGAATTGACCGCCCGCTTATGATAGCCGCGCGGCGTTCCATAGTAGTCGTGGTAGTCGACCATGAACTGCGGTGCACCATCCTCCGGAGGGGTGTTGTAGTCCGGCTGATAGGCCGGCTTCACGTTTGCAGCATCTTCCCAACGCTGCCGGCTCAGTTGCTCTAAAGTTTGTGCACGTTGCTCAGGGGTCACGCTGTCGTTGTAGCCTCTGGACATAACGCGGGTCATATCGTACATGGTGCTGGCGACGACGGCTTTGACGCGCTTGTCGGCCGCTACGGCATTTAATGCCATACCACCCCAACCGCAAATACCAATGATGCCAATACGCTCACGATCAACATTTTGTAACAGGCCTATAAAGTCAACGGCGGCACTAAAATCTTCAGTATTGATATCGGGTGAGGCCACATTGCGCGGTTCGCCGCCACTTTCACCGGTGTAAGACGGATCAAACGCCAATGTTATAAAGCCGCGTTCTGCCATAATTTGCGCATATAAACCTGATGATTGCTCTTTTACCGCGCCAAAAGGGCCACCAACAACAATGGCAGCCTGTTTACCGCTGCTGTTTTTCGGCACATAAAGATCTGCGGCCAAAGTAATGCCATAGCGGTTTTTAAAGGTCACTTTTCTGTGGTCAACCTTGTCGCTTTTGGCAAAGGTTTTGTCCCACTCGCTAACAAGTTGCAACTGTGCCGAAGGTTCGGCATTTACCGGTGTAGCTAATGTTATAGCGGATAAAACACTAGTCACGGCTATACCCAGGACGGTCATTTTTAATAACGTGCGGCGGCTATTATTGGTTACGGGTTCTGCATAGGTGTTCATGCGATGTTCCTCATTTGTCAGTTAGTGTGGATAAGTTCAATAGTCGCCTGTTTGGCACCACTAAACTTAAGGTGTGCCATGCCACTGGTGATCTCACCCAGTTTGATCAGGCCAGGCGAGTAACCAAAATCTTTGTAGTAAATAGCAATATTGCCCCAGGGGGCGTAGTAGGCGATGTCACCAATAGCTGGATCAACGCCGGCCGGTGCGCCCTCAGTGTTCAGCTTATGGGGCAGATAAGTAATTTTTTCCGTTGCGGCGTAATCTTCAAGTTTTACCGTCATTGGCAACCGGGCGATAAAATCCCGCACGGTCGGGGTGTCATCAAGACTGGCCGTAATGACGGCATCATCCAATGTAATGTTTATTTGATACATGTTATTCCCCTTATGCTTAGCAGGAGTAGCGCCAGCCTGCGCCACGGTCAGCGCCACGGTCAGCGCGACCGAACCCAATGCCAACATAAACGTAAACCACTTTCTGTTGCTCATGAAATTATCCCTCAGCCGTTTATTGCAAAGTGACAGCTCTGCGCGCAGTTAGCGCAGCCAGTACAGCAGCGAGCAGTAATAGCAGTGCACTTGCCACAAATGCGATTTGATAACCACCGGCATCAAAAAGCACCCCACCCATAGTTGAACCCACAGCAATGGCTAATTGGATCACGGCAACCATCAGGCCGCCGCCTGCTTCGGCGTTTTGTGGCACCGATTTAGCCAACCAGGCCCACCACCCGACAGGTGCGGCGGTGGCGACCAAGCCCCAAAATCCCAGCAGGACGAACACTGCAGCCACTGAGCTTCCAAAAGCGATCAGCGCTAAGGCGGTTACTGCCATTAATAACGGCATCACGATCAACATCCGGTACAGATTGCGCTGCAGCAATCCACCGATAAACACGGTGCCAATTAAGCCTGCAATACCCAGCACGAAGAACATAGCTGAAAGTGTTGGCACAGCCACTGCGGTAACCGTTTCCAGAAAGGGACGAATAAAAGTGAACAAAGCAAACTGGCCCATAAAGAACATGCCAACCGCCAGCATACCAAGCAGATGCAAAGGCTGTTTCAACAGCCTAAATACATTAGCAGGACCGCGAACAGCTGATGCTACCGGCATGGCTGGTAAACTAAGCCATTGCCAGACAAAAGCGATGGCCGCAACCGGCACCAGACAGAGAAAGGCACCGCGCCAGCCTATCACCGCGCCTAAATAGGCTCCCAACGGCACAGCAATTACGGCGGCTAACGCATTACCACTGTTAAAAATCGCCAGAGCGCGGGGCACTTTTTCAGACGGCACCAGCCGGATAGCAATAGCCGCAGACATCGACCAAAATCCGCCTATCACAACGCCAAGCAGTGCACGCCCCAACATGTAAATGCCATAACCCGGAGCCAGGGCAACAATGGCTCCGGATGCCCCCATTAACGCCGTCAGCGCCAGCAGCAGGGTTTTGCGATCTAAATTGCCTGCCAACAGCGGAATAAACAGGCTGGTTAATACAGCAAAAGCGCCGGAAATAGCGATACCCTGTCCGGCCATGCCTTCGGTTACGCTTAAGTCGGCTGCCAATGGCGTAAGCAAGCTAACCGGCAGAAACTCTGAGGCAATCAGCGCGAACACACATAATGTCATAGCAAATACACCACTCCAGTAAGCGGGTTTTACGTTATCTCGTGGCATATCAGTTACAGCAACTGTCATCGAATTACACTTTTCAAGGCTAAAAACACCTTGTTATATTGACAGACAGGCGACTATTTGATTAGTAGGCATAATATTGATGTAGTTGTGAGAAAAATTCAGCAATGGCAAACAGCAAAATGAATGACCTGCAGGCTTTTCTGGCCGTAGCACAACACCAGAGCTTTACCAAAGCGGCGGCCGGGTTGCGCGTTACCCCATCTGCACTAAGCCACACCATCCGTAACCTGGAAGAAAAACTCGGGGTTCGGTTATTAACCCGAACTACACGTAATGTGTCTATGACAGAAGCTGGTGTGCGTTTGTTTGAATCGGTAGCACCGCTGTTTGAACAAATTGATGCTGAACTGGATGCCTTGGGTGAATTACGCGATAAACCTAAAGGAACACTGCGCATTAGCTGCACTGATGATCAGATAGAACTGCATCTGCGCCCGAAGCTAACAGCATTTTTGCAGGACTACCCGGATATCAAACTTGAGCTGTACGTCGACTACGGCTTTACCAATGTGGTTGAAGCGCGTTTTGATGCCGGTATTCGTTTAGGGGAAGATATCAGCAAAGATATGATTGCTGTGCGCATTGGCCCGGACTGGCGGCTTATCGTAGTTGGCTCGCCGGCTTACTTTGCGCGACAATCAGCACCCGCCACTCCTTATGAGCTAACAGAGCATTCGTGTATTAATATTCGTCACCGCATAGCAGGTGCAATTTATGCGTGGGAATTTGAAAAGCAAGGGCGAGCCTTTACAGTTAAAGTTGAAGGCCAACTCGTATTCAATAGCATTATGCATGTACTCAATGCGGCACTGGATGGCATCGGACTGGCTTATGTGCCAGAACCTTTGGCAGCACCTTATCTGGCCGATGGCAGACTTAAAGCGGTAGTAACAGATTGGAGCCCCTATTTTCAGGGTTTCCATTTGTATTATCCCAACCGCAGGCAAGCTTCACCGGCTTTTATGGCGTTCGTAGAAGCCATAAGATATCGTGACAATCACCAAAGCTAATTTACGGCTCGCGCAGTAACCTTTTACGATTGTTGATTGGCCTACCATAGCGGTAGATACGCATATTTTTCGCGTATCAAACCGCACTAAGCTGGCACCGGGTAAAAATGTCGGCGAGGTAGAACACAAATTACTTAAGGTGGTGCCAAGTGAGTTTAAACTCGACCTGCACCATTGGCTAATCCTACACGGCCGCTACACCTGCGTAGCGCGCAAACCGCGCTGCGGCAACTGCCTTATTGAAGATTTGTGTGAGTTTAAAGAGAAGACTGAATAATAAAACCGCTACTATGATCAAATCGCGGACGTAAACGCGCTGCTTTAGGGATGGACTTAGCAGTGTAACCACGAAAAGGCAGTTTCCGCAAACAAGGAGCGATAGCAGCCGCCTGTTTGAGATTAAATAGCGCGATTCATATCAAGTTCAATCCCACCAGCTTTCAGCTCAGCTGCAAGCTTCAATTTCCATGCACCTTCTGCATCAATTCGAAGGTATTCTACTCCATGATAGTCAGATGGAAGTTCAACCGATGGATCATATAACACTGCCACTTTCGAGCGGGACAACCTCCCCAAAAAATAGCCCAGCTCGAGCACTACATTTTGCCTAGCTCGTGGCTTATGAGCGACCGAACCATCAGCGGCTTTTCCGCCGGTATCATCAGGGGTGAAGAGAACGATTGCGAAGCTTACATTTGAATTGGATTCTAGTTTTTCAATGATTGTTTGGCCTTTGCCTGGCTGTTCAAACAGTATTACAGGTTCAATTTGAAGTTTCTCCAGGTATCGGGCGACTTGGTTGAGCAGTGTTTCGTCATGCCCATGAACCACGAAAACTTTGTTTGACGAAGTCTCTTGGCCATCAGATTTCAAAACCCGAGTTGCTTTCCTTGATTCTTGCCGAAGTAACAACGCTTTAGCTGCTGATAACGCACCAAGGAGTTGGGAAACAGATTTATTGTAGAAATACGGACTGTGGTTATCTTGCTCGATTTCTCGAAGGGCTTGATTCGTAGATGGGCCACATTCCCGAAGTGCTTCTAGGGACTGCAATCTCCATGCTAGATACTCAGATTGCATATCACTGTTATAACCTTCAAAAGTGGAATTGCCATGAGGTTCTAACCGCTTGCCTTCGGTTATTAGTTCATCGATATGCTGCCCTGTTTCATTCATTGGTTTGGTTGACCTCTAACGAGCCTGTATAAAAACCTGCTTCCCACACAGCATTTCCATCCCGGCTATTCTGTTTATGATTTGTTAGCAACTCTGCATGTTTCTGACAGAAATTTCAAGACAAGATATCTTTGGTGCTATTTAAGTAAAACCAGCTGTTTATCAGACGCCTCTGAGTGATATTCGCATCTTTCTAATTTACCGTACCGGCTTACCTTCGCCATATTTTGCACTATACAATACAGCTGCCATTACCTGCACCTTGGTTTTACCATACAAGCTAAACTGCTCAAGCCCTATATTCGTACCAATATTGCCTAACACCATCATTACTACTGACATACGGGGGCTGTATATTTGTTTACCTGCTTCGCTGTCTAGAAAAAGGGGGCAGAGACAATTACAGACATATTCTGACTAATGATTTACATTTCAGTTGCTTGAAGTAAAATTGCGATTATTAGCTCCCCCCTTTTTTCCGTCTGTTCTAATGAACGTGTAGATTGCTTACCTCTGCGCTTGACTACTGTAATATCAACCACTGTGTTGGCTTTATCAATTTTAAATTATTTATTCAGAGCGCTTGTTTTCAAATTCAGATTTCACCCAACTCTTTGCAAAAGAGTGTGGTTCCTCGTTTCTCTCCAACCATTTATAGTTCTCCATGATGTAAAGAATGTCTACAAGTTCACATTTGGAGTCGTTTTCAGATGCAGGTAGACCAGGATTTCGAAGCGAGTAGCATCGTTTGTATTCTTTTCCAAAAATGTCAAAATACTCAAGACTAATGAAATGCGATAAACTACCTGCTGATGGATAGCCATCTTTAGTCATATCTACTGCAAATTGAAGCCATTGGCCATCTTGAACCTCATGCGATCTTGCACTAGCGGATTGCAAGATCACTTGCATTTCCGGGCTGTTCAACATTTTAGGGCGACTAAAATATGCCGGAACATAGAACATTCCCTGAGAAGGGACTGGTGATAGGTTAGCCTGGACTTGGAGAAATGTTGCGACTTTACCAACGACATTGAATGCTTCTCCGCCCCGGTTCACGACTTCAATGTAATCTCCAGATAAGTCACTACGCCTAAAAATTTCTATTTGGGGAATACTTTTAATTTCGTCATACCTATTTTTCTTAACAGTTGAAAGCAATTGTGTAATTGAAAAAATTGCTGTCATCAGACCTACACAGTACACATTTACAAGAGTCGCATTTTTTCTTAAGCAGTTATGGATACCTCTCAATCTCATTGATTTTACCTATTAGTTAAGACGTTAGATGGCCGAGTTACCCATGATCAGTAGACACCTTCTATAGTTAGGTATCGTGCCTGACAGTGAGGTGCAATCATAAGTGTGAAATCATGCCAGGGCCAAGCGGCTGTTTTGATTAAGCTGGTCGAAAAATATCCCGACATGAGTCAAAGGCTGGCATCTGTTTAAACAACAGGGTAATTTTACAAAACCAAAATGTGGCTTTTGCATCATCAAGGATTTGTGCGAATTCAGCTTACCATCTCAATCGCTTTGCGAGCCACGCGATACATTGCTTCCAGTGTTATCTTAAACACCCATCGAATAAAGCGGACAGTAAGCTCAGTAACCGCTGTGGTCACTTTACCGGCAAATACCAACATATGGCCCAGCAAGCCTTTAACTTGCTCAGCAAACTGGCTGCTTAAGTTCGCAATTTTTTCTACTGCTAAAGCCAGAACATCATAAAAGGTCATGATTCCGCCAATAGTCATTTGCACAGATATCGCAGTTAACATGCCCGCATCTTTTAACAAAGTAATCAGAGCGTGACTTAGCCTCTCTTGCCAGTGAGTGCTGAAGCTGCATTCAAATCGGCGGTCGTAAAACAGACGTACAGCTTTAACTACATCGCCCCGTCGTTGCAAATTTTCCCATTGACCCCGCGATGTTATGACATAACCTGGATTTTCCATCATCGAGTGCGACGAAACCTTAATACCCGTTGCCGCCGTTAGCAGTACGCTACTACCATTTAGCGGAGCATGATAGAACGGCCATACCGGCACCATCGGTACAGGATCATCGCCATGCAAACAGCGATAAATACTGTCAATACTGCCCGAAGACTTGAGCGCAAAGTCGTTTAAACCTACCCTTGGTGCGCCATAGGTGTAAAGGGCAACGCGATTCCCGAAACGTTGCTTAATCCAAATGGCTGCAAGGCTTGCCAGAGCCCCGCCTAAGCTATGGCCGGCACAGTGCACTATACCGTTACTGTTGGTATTGAGTAACGGAGCAAGTTGCTTCTCCAACGCCGGTTGCATACTTTTGAATACTTTTTGAAACCCCGAATGCACCGCGCTTTTATTGTCAGCTATGGCTAAACTAGCGTTCGCATTACTGAACCAGTCTCGGCCACTTGTCATATCGGTGCCGCGAATTCCTAATGCAACATCACCAGCAAAGTGATTTTTACCCTTACCGACAATAGCGAAGCCTGTAGTATTGTTAAATATCTTAGAAATCACGCTGCCTGAAGTGCCGTGGATTACACCGCCTGTTTGGTCAAAATCAAAATACTGTGTTACAGGTTTGTGGGTAGGTGTAAAGTGTTGCCCAGCTTTCAGTTTTTGTGCTTCGTAAGGTGATCTTGCAAGCCATACTGCAGTTTGTGGTGGTAAAGATCTTTGCATTTCAGAATCCTTCCTGTTTTTCAATCATTTGATCAAGCTCTTTCAGCTTTGCTTCTATTTCCTCATCTGACCACAGTGCACCTTTGGCGCTTGGAAAAGAGCATTTAGTGTGAAAATGTTCGTCGAATGCGTCGTGTATGTCGTGCGTTTTTAGCTCATGATATTTTCTCTCCGCTGGAAGTTCACAGCGCATATCCGCCATGACTCTATCAAGACTTTCCCAGCCTAAGTGGTTCAGAGTTCGAATATCAAAAATGGAATCTGTGTTATCAGTTTCTGGATGCTTGACTATTAGCTCCAAACCTATCGCTGCATCAAATAGAACCCGCCTAACCTTTAATGTTTTTTTGGTGAAGAAAAATTGTCCGTCAGCGTTGGTTGTGGCGGTATCAGAATATTTCTTATCTTGGTAATACAGTTCGCGTGTTACCCGCATATTTACGACTGGTCGACCTTGTTCGGTTATAACCCCGTGTATTTCAGGCGACCACTGAATTTCTGTTCTTTTTAACCAACCAAACACACCTGCCTCCACGTTCGTTGCTAATACAGAAAGTATCAGGCCTAAGCCAACGGCTATCGCCTTAAGATTAAGAGGCTGCCATCCCAGCATTACGACCATCCTGTAAAGAAAATAGTGGTTAGCATTATAAATAGCCAACCTGTATCGTCAATATTTTTTTACAAATAACACAAAATAGTTAACACATTTTATTGATGATAATTTAGATTAAGGGTGTAGTGAGAAAGGGGTCTGAAAGAGGGGCGGAGCTAATAACCGCATTTTTCAAGCAACTGAAATATATTGGATTAGCTCGATATACCTTTAATTTTCTCTGCCCCCCTTTTTCCAGCGAGAGAGGCGAATTGTCATATTTATTTTGAAGACACACTGACTTTCGTAGGTGAGGATTTTGCCAACTCTAAAACCTCGTAGTAATTTAGACCATCAATTTTTTTACCAATGATGAAATAATTAATTTCGTCAGTCATTGTAGGGTCACCTAATATATCTTGGACACTAGTAACATCTGAAAACTGTATTGCCATTAGTGCCATTAAGAACTGCAATTGCTCTGCAGGCTTTAAACGTTTGGTAACATCAGTAACACCCTGCTTCGTTGATTCAATTGTCGAACCATCAAATACATAATCCCTTTTTGTGCTAGCGCACCCGACCACAAGAGTCACTAATAAAGCAAATAATACAAGTTTCATTGAATCTCCTTATAAAGATAGACGTCCGGCCCCGGGGAGGCATTGTAGCCGTACAGTAACGGAAAGGCAGTCCAAGCCCTGCCACGATTGTTAGAGGACTGCAAGCGCACGGAGCTTTTCACCTAGCCTTTGCATCTCTTCACGCGTATAGCCAACCAGAGTTGGCATTTCCCAATCGTAAAATTTCTCATCCGAGGTTGCTTGGAAAACCAGGTTACTGAGCGCCGCTAACTCTTGTGTTGTAAATACACCTGCATAAGCTGCCTTAATGGCCTCGGCAAGAGGTTCTGTGACGTTATCAATAACGCTTGTGGTAATGACAATATCACCGCCCGCTTCGACCTTTACCAAAGCTTGCGCCAATGCTTGCTTGATGTTGTCACTGTCATTCGACATTGCCACCTCTAACGAATATTCAGCAGGTTGACCCGTTTTTAAACACGGGTTAACCTGCCCTTGTAAATTTAATGTACAGAACATTACACCGCATCTTTCAAACTTACAATGACTTACAGGTACAACTGGTATTTGTGCCGGCGAAAAATACGGGTTAACCCGCTTAACAAAGCACGAACCGGGCTTGGGCATTCTATGCATACAAATAAAGCGATTTTCAGACGTTAAATACCAACACCAATATCTGCTTTTGGTACTCTGCTGTCCTTCCGGGACGGCAGAATATGTTACCATTACCGCCTGCACTGCGAGTTTAAAGACCAAATCGGATAGGAGTTTGTATGAGAATGCTACATACCATGCTGCGCGTGGGTAACCTGGAAAAATCACTGGCGTTTTACACTGAATTACTGGGCATGAAACTGCTGCGCCAGTCAGAAAATACTGAGTATAAATATACGCTGGCGTTTGTGGGCTACGGTGACGAGAGCGAAAATACCGTGTTAGAGCTGACTTATAACTGGGGTACCGACAGCTACGACTTAGGCAATGCCTATGGCCATATCGCACTGGAAGTAGAAAACGTATACGACGCATGCGATAAAATACGCGCTAAAGGTGGCGTAATAAGCCGTGAACCCGGCCCGGTAAAAGGCGGCACCACTGAAATTGCCTTTGTGCGCGATCCGGATAACTACGCTATAGAACTGATCCAGAAAAAAGACAGTTACGACACGCTCTGATTATCTATTACACCTAAAATCAATAAGGCCTGCTGATACGGGCCTTATTGATTTGCAAAACTATAATGCAATATCACATCTAACGGGCAACATAACCTTTAGTCCCGTCCGTATACAGAATAATTTCATCCCATATTTCGCCATTTAACTCGACAACACCAGATTTAGTAAGCTGATAACCCTTTTCCAGAGTATCCAGCACCGGGGCCGATAAATCAGGGTGTGAACGTATTTGCAGTGGCTTATCTGCAACCAGGTTACCTGAGCTGCGTTTAACCTGAAATGATAATAATGCCAATCTTGCTGTCAGTTCATCCTGAATATAAGCTTTAGGCCCACGATCACCCCAAGGAGCAACTTCAATCCACGGGCTGTTAGCAACGATACCGGTTACCGGCATTTCAAAGCCTTGTGCCAGTAGATCAAGTTGCGGCGCACGAAGATCGGGCGCAGCAAATACCTTAGCGGATGTGCTGTTGAGGTTAACATACGCAGATAAACGCGGGCTTTTATGTACCACAATAGGCTCAGCTGTAAGCTCAACGGCTGCAGGTTGCAACCCAGCTTTACCTGGCTGGGTAAGTACTTCCTGTTGCAGCACATCAATACTTGGGGGATTACCGGAAATCACCTTTACGCCATCAGCTGTCTGATAAATCAGCGTGGGAAAGGCAAAGCTGTTGTCAGCGTAGTAAGGTTTAAACTGAAAAGACAAACTGTTCATTACTGCATAATTGTAATCAACCCCACGCTTAGCCAGCGCTTTATCAGGGGCACTGCCAAACTGCCCGGCAAAGGCTGCAGCGACGCTTGCACCGCTACGCTCAGTAACTACAGTATCAGCGCCGCGAGCGGCCACTGGTATCCACCGTAGCTGCAGCTTATCGCCTAACTGACGGCTTTGCTCATAAAGGCGTTTACTCCAGCCACATTCAGTGCTGTATACGATATAAACCGGCTTTTCAGCAATGCTGCCATCACTTGCCCAAAGTGCATTTTCAACCGTGCTTAAAATGCTGTCTGCAACGGCCTGCTCTGTAATCAGTAGCTGGCGCCCCCGTTCCAGAGCAGCAACTGTGCTTGATAACGTCAGGGCTAACAAGGCAATGCACGAACGCCAAACTGAAATTCTGACCACAATCAGACTCCTTCATTAGGTTTACGCCAGTAAAGTACAAGAATTAAAAAATACAAGAAATAGTATAGTAAATAATCAGCCAGCGTTTACATATGGCTAAGCAATGATTTTTCAGTTTTTCTGTTGTTGATTAGCAGCAAAGTTTTCTAACCGCCGGATAATCTGCTCGCTATACACGGGCTGATATAGCTTGCGCATGGTGCCATCGCTGTAGCTTTGCTCCAGTGCCGCCTGCCAGCGGGCAATACGCTCGTCTGACACATTGCGGGAAAACGCCAGGTAGCGTTTACGCTCGCTAAGGTATTTCACCATTACCAGCTGACTGCCTGCTTCCTCGGCATTAGCTGAAAACCCTGGCACCGACAGCTCGCTAACCGCCATTAAGTCGGCCCGGCCTAACAGCAACATATCCAGACAATCGCCTGATTTACTGGTGAGTATCAGGTTTTTTCCTTCGGTAAAACCCAGCGCTTTAATTTCACCTACGGTGGCAGAATTACGGTAATTACAGGCGGTATAGTTTCTTGGCAGCGCGGCCAGTGACGGCGTATCACCTACCCGGTGTTTTAAACCGTATAAAGCTATCTGATAATGCTTCAGCGGCCCAACCCACTTAAACCAGCCTTCGCGATCGGCTGTGCGTACCGTTTCAAACAACACTATATCCGGCTCAGCTCTGGCAATACTCAGCGCCCTGCCCCAGGGCATCAGCTCAATATCACCGGGTTCGTTCAGCTGTTGTTGCAGTATACGCACCAGGCTGGCTGTTACGCCGCTAACCTCGCCTTGCTCGTTCAGGTACTCTCCCGGCGGGTTATGCTCGGTAAGAAAACGCAGCGGCTGTGCTTTTACAACACTACCTGACACCACCAACCCTATGCTGAACAACCAGATAACGCAGCTTAATTTAGCGTTCATTCGGCACCCTTGACATAACCAGACTGAATCATTGACAACAGTTTAATAACACAGCAATTGCCAAAAGAAAACCTAAATAATCATCATGATACAGATGTCAGACCCAGCCACGTTACTCCAGTGTAATAACAACTTTTTCATTTAATGACATCGCCAGATTATTGTCGTAATAAGCGGCTTCGTTAATAAAGGTTGGGTAAACCGTTACGTCACCGTCGTAATGAATCTCGCTGCCATCAAACAGGGTAAAGATCGGATCGCCGGGGTTAATCGGCTGATAATCTTTGTCCTGCACATTTTTATGCACCATACCCAGGCGCTCACCTTTTTCATTCATTGGCAGTTTAATGCTGTGCAAATAACGAAAGGCTTCTGTCTGTTTTGGCAATGCCGGCAAGGTATTGCTGTTGTACAGCTGAACAAAATCAAGAATATGCCGCGTCATGGTGTCCATCAGTTCCAGCACATCCTGGCGTAATACTGATTGCGGCTGCGGCCCTACTTCTACCAGCACTCCGTAACGGCCAACAGTACACATCAGCGCGTGATCTTCGGCGGCAAAGTGATCTTCATCACGGGAAATAATGGCTTCGGGCATCAGCATTTTTACGTAAGCGGCCAGCTTATTATAAAACGGCCCGGCCTGGGTCAGTATTAAGCAGGCGCCCATATTGCTGGTGGTGTTATGTAAATCAATCAGTAAGTCAGTTTTAGCGTTGCCCTTAGGGCCAAGCTGGGCATTAAGCACCTTGGCGCGGCTTTGTTCGTAATTGGCAAGCTCGGGGTTGGCTAAATCGGTATTTTTAAACTGGCGGTTTAAATCACTGTGCAGATAACGTTTATTGGCATAATGAGCTTCGGGGTTGGCCCATACCAGCTCGGTATTAAAACTGGCGCGGCTGACTAAATCTGGTTTAGCCTTATATTGTTTAACTAAATAAATACCTGAAAATTCATTGCCATGCACACCACCAACGATGGCAACCTGATTAATTTTATCCATAGTTTTTCCATAACTGCTGCGGTTACACCAAGCCTGAGCTTAGCCTAAATCAATAGCGTTATTATGACCAGTACAGAGCGGAAAAAGAATAGATACAGAATTTAAATGCCTGAAATAAGCATATAAATGCAGATTAAGCGGCAGGTTGTGCCAGTTCTAAAGAAGAGTCGGAAATACGTACCAGTTCGTTATGCAGAATTTGCTGCGCCTGACAGGTGCACTTACCACATTGGCTGCCCACACCGGTGCACATTTTTAGTTCACGCATGGTGGATACACCTTCAGCCACTTTTTGTTTAATGGCTTTATCGGTAACAGCTTTACACAGGCACACGTACATAACAGTACTCCGCTAACTAAACGCCGCCATTTTAATATTATTAAGAACCATTATCAATAGTATTTGTAAAATGGAATCTGTCGTAATAACAACGCCGGCAAAAGCCGGCGTTGTACGGGTGCTAAAGCGTTGGCAGTATTAGCGAAACAGCACTTTTTCCTGTTGGAACCAGTGCACGCAAAAGCCGATAGCAATACTGGCTAACACCAGAGTAGAGCCAAAAATTAACGCCAACAAGCCATAATCGGCAGTGCCTTTAATCAGCTCTTTGATCGCCAGCGCTACGTTCATTATTGGCACCAGGGCGGTTTTGGTAGTTAACTCAACACCCGGCATCATAGCGGCCACCAATGGCAGGAAAATCATGATCGACAGCGGGCTGATATAGTTTTGTGCTTCTTTAAAGGTACGGGCGTATATCGATATCGCCAGTAACAAGGCCGCAAACACTGCAGAGATGGGCAGCAGCAAAGAGAAAATCAGAATAAGCTCGGTAATAGCGATAGCCGACATTGCTTCCTGCACTACCGCCATGCCAGCGAAAGAACCGATAATGGCGCCCCAGATGCCAAAACTGCCTACGGTGATCAATGCGCCTATCAGACCGGTTGTCAGTACCGTAAAAAACTTACCCAGCACTATGCTAACGCGGCTTATCGGGCAAATTAGCAGGGTTTCCAACGTACCACGCTCTTTTTCGCCAGCGCCCATATCTATCGCCGGATAAGATGCGCCCAGCAAACATAACGGGACTAAAATATAGGCAATCACGGCACCGAATTTTTCACCGATATTTTCCCGCTTAGCTGCGGTATCCACCTTTTGCACATCAACCGGTTTAATAATGGCGGCCAGTTTTGCCGGGTCGACATTCAGCTGCGTTAACGTATCACGCTGTAACTGTTCATTAAAATTGGTCATCAGCTCAGAGAAGTAGCGGTACATAAAATCAAATTGTGATGACTGGTTATAAATAATCTGCCACTGAGATTGCTCTGCAGCCTGGCGTTTAGCAGAGAAATCGGCCGGGATCACTATCGCTACATCAAACTCATCATTGCGGATAGCCGCAACTAAATCTGCTTCAGCAGTTTTATCCGTTTTAATCTGTTTAAAGTTTTTATGATAAAACAGCGCATCAGCAAACTGCGGTGCCTGCTCTGCGTTAATGATGACATAGCGGTGCTCTGCCTGCATGGCAGTGTTGGTGGTGCTGGATAACACCAACCCCATTACACCAAAGATCACCGGGAAAATAAAAATCGGCAGTAAAATAACAAAAATCAGCGTTTTCTTATCGCGCATTAACTCAGTAAGTTCTTTAAAATAGACCTGCCACATTTATGCTGCTCCCTGCTGGTTGGTTACTACATTAAGCACGCTTAAAAACGCCTCACGTAAATCACCGTTGGCAGATAACGCCCTGAACTGGCTGATATCACCGGAAAAAGCGCTGATGCCTTTATCAATAACCACCACTCTGTCGCAAAGTGATGCCACTTCATCCAGATGGTGGGTAGAAAAAATCACTGGCGTACCGGCTTGCTTTAAGCCTTTGATAAAATCCAGCACCGTTTGCACGGTCATAATATCCAGCCCGGTGGTGGGCTCATCCAGAATCACTACTTTAGGGCTGTGCACTACAGCGCGGGCAATAGCGGTTTTTTGCTTCATACCGGTCGACATATTGTCCGCACGGCGGTTGGCAAAGTCGTGCATATTTAACAGCGTAAACAGCTCGTCGATACGCTGTTTTAAGACACTCTCTTTCATGCCGTGCAAACGGCCAAAATAGGCGATATTTTCAAACGCGGTTAGTTTGCCGTACAGGCCGGTGTCAGCCGATAAAAAGCCGATTTGCTGGCGGGCTTTTACCGGTTGTTTTAATACATCGACGCCATTTAACAGCACTGAGCCGGCATCGGGTTTTAAAGCGGTAGACAGCATACGTAATGTGGTGGTTTTACCGGCACCATTTGGCCCCAGCAGCCCCAGCACTTCACCCGCGCCGCAGCTAAAGCTGACATTGCGCACCGAGTGAAACGCCTCTTTGCTGTAACGCACATCTTGTTTTTCGGTATCCGATAACTTGCTGTTTTTACCAAGTGCAAACGCCTTGGCTAAATCCTGAATATCAATCATGCAACTGTCCTGTTGTCGGGGCCTTAGCGCTGACGCGGCGGCCGGAAATAGTCAGTATTGTGGTAAAACCCCGCTGTTTCATTGTCGTTATACCAGCGCGGCACGCCCAGCAATGGCAAAGGCGTTAGCTGTTGATTATCAAGAAGTACTGCCTCATTAGCAATTTGTTCGTGTAATTTTGCATCAACAAAACTGTAAGCAGCTGTTAAAGGCCACTGGCTAAAACCATCCGGTACGTTAACAAATAACGCTTTGGCCGTTAAACCAATAAAAGGTGCCGTAGCCATTTCATACATAGCATGGCCAAACATCATTGGCCGTATGCCCTGCCACCAGTCGCTACGCTGCTGCACAAAGCTTTGCTGCCACTGATGTTGCCGCAGCAGTTCAGCATGTTCAAATGCAGCAGGTTCAAGGCAAATGACCAGGCCGCATTCATCGAACAGCGTGAGTTTATTACGCAGTTTGCTACGCTGTTTCAGGCCGTGCTGAGCAATTTCTGCCATATGCAGCTGATTTAACAGCGCTTTGGTTTTTGGGAATAAACACCAGATCAGCGCACCAAAAAAGTCGTGCCAGTTGTCCTTGCGGGTAGGTATGCACTGAGTGACATAAATATATTCTTCATAGTAGCGGCCATCGGCGCTAAGCGTGTCATTATCGACAAAGCTCACGCCCGACAACGCTAGGCACTGATTAAGCCAGCCAATATCAGGGTAATCTGTTAACTGGTCAAAGCGAAAACGCTGACATAAATCAGCAAATATCGGGTTGCCAAGCAGCAACGCTGTATTCCAGTCTGCCGGGGGCGTAAAGCGGATTTTTACTTCAGTTTTTTGCATAGGCCGTCTTGTCTGTTGCTGTAGCTGAAAACCCTCAGCATGAATTACTTACAAAAAGCGCGAAAAAGCGCTTGCAATTTTAGCATGGCATGGCACATTCAAGGGGTACGTATAGACGTACATACTGCCAAAATTACCCATGTAGGTTGAAATCTACAGGGTACAAAATGTGTTTACACAAAACTAATTAATAGAGGTTATCATGTGTTCGATATTCGGGGTGCTTGACATCAAAACTGATGTTAAAGCCTTGCGCCAGCAGGCGCTACAGTTATCCAAGTTATTACGTCACCGCGGGCCAGACTGGTCTGGCGTGTGGAATAACGACAATGCCATTTTAGTGCACGAGCGCCTGGCGATTGTAGATACTGAAAATGGCGCCCAGCCCCTGATTAATGATAATCGAAATCACATTCTGGCAGTGAATGGTGAGATCTACAATCATAAGCAGCTCGAAAAAGAGCTGGCAAGCCCTTATGCATTCAAAACCAAGTCAGACTGTGAAGTGATATTACCGTTATACCTGGAGCACGGCAGCGATTTTATTGATCAGCTGCAAGGCATGTTTGCCTTTATTTTGTACGATGCCGAGCAAAACCGTTACCTGATTGCACGTGACCATATTGGTATTATTCCGCTGTACTATGGTTACGACGAGCACGGCCAGCTGTTTGTCGCGTCAGAGCTAAAAGCACTGGTACCGGTGTGTAAACAAATTAAAGAGTTTCCGCCGGGCCATTACTTTGACAGTAAAATTGGCGAACTGCGCCAGTACTATCAGCGTGACTGGCAAAGCTATGATGCAGTAAAAGATAACCCTGCCAGTTTAACTGAGCTAAAGGCCGCGCTGGAGCACAGCGTAAAAAGCCACTTAATGTCTGACGTGCCCTACGGCGTGTTACTGTCAGGCGGGCTGGATTCGTCACTTATTTCAGCTATCGCCCAGCAATTTGCCAAACGCCGCGTCGAAGATAACGACGAGTCTGAAGCCTGGTGGCCACGCCTGCACTCTTTTGCTGTCGGCCTGGCTGGTTCACCGGATTTAATAGCCGCGCAAAAAGTGGCCGATGCTATCGGTACTGTGCATCACACGGTGCACTTTACGGTGCAGGAAGGCCTGGACGCACTGCGGGACGTAGTGTATTTCCTTGAAACCTATGATGTCACTACCATTCGCGCCTCAACACCAATGTATTTGATGGCGCGTAAAATTAAAGCCACCGGCATTAAAATGGTGCTGTCGGGTGAAGGCTCAGATGAGCTGTTTGGCGGCTATTTATATTTCCATAAAGCCCCCAACGCCAAAGAGTTTCATGAAGAAACCTTACGTAAACTCGACCGGCTGCATATGTTTGACTGTAACCGTGCCAACAAAGCTATGTCGGCCTGGGGTATTGAAGCGCGCGTGCCGTTTCTCGACAAAGACTTTATGGATGTTGCCATGCGCTTAAACCCACAACAAAAAATGTGTGGCGGCGGCAAAATGGAAAAGCACATTCTGCGCCAGGCGTTTGATGGCTTGCTGCCAAATGAAATTTTATGGCGTCAGAAAGAGCAATTCTCAGACGGTGTGGGTTACAGCTGGATTGACAGCTTAAAAGCCCACGCCGAAAAAGAAGTCACCGATCAGCAAATGGCCACCGCCAGTTTCCGCTTCCCGGTCAATACGCCAGACAGCAAAGAAGCCTACTACTACCGCGTGATCTTTGAAGAACACTTCCCGCATGCCGGCGCTATTGCCTGTGTACCGGGTGGTAAATCTGTTGCTTGCTCTACACCGGAAGCACTGGCCTGGGATGCCAAAATGGCGCAAATGACTGATCCGTCCGGCCGTGCTGTACGCGATGTGCATACGCAAGCTTATTAAGCTGTAAGCTAAAACAACAAGGCCACGCAATTGCGTGGCCTTTTTTATGCACTATCGTATACAGAAAACTATTTCTGAAACTGTTCCTGTTGTGCCTGCGGTGCGACACGGGTGTCAATTTTATTATCTTTACTACGAAACAGGTTTTTCACATCTTCCAGTATTACATATAGTGCCGGTATTAATAGCAGTGTAATAATGGTGGCAAATAAAATACCAAACGCCAGCGACACCGCCATCGGCACGACAATTTTCGCCTGCAAGCTCTTTTCCAGCACTATCGGAGCCAGGCCGACAAAGGTGGTAAGTGAGGTGAGCAATATCGCCCGAAAACGCTGTGCACCGGCTTGCGATACCGCCTGGCGGATGGATAACCCCTCTTCGCGGGCACGGTTAACAAAGTCGACCATGACCAGCGAGTCATTTACTACCACCCCGGCCAGTGCGACCAAACCGAAGATCGACATAATGCTCATACTCAGGCCAAGTACCATATGCCCCAGTACAGCACCAACCAAACCAAACGGGATCACGCTCATAATAATCAGCGGCTGGCTGTAAGATTTAAGCGGTACGGCCATCAGTGCATAAATACAGAACAGCGCAAATACCCCGGCTTTCATCAAATCAACCTGAGCATCCATTTCATCCTGGCTGGCACCGTCAAGCTCACCGGTTACACCCTCATATTTAGCCGTCACCTCTGCGATCACCTTGCTGCGCATTTCGCCTACGACTTTGCCAGGTTCAATGGTCGATTTATCAGCCGCGGCGGTAATAGTAACCGCACGCTCACCATTTACCCGGTTTATAGCGCTGAAACTGGCTTGCATGGTATAGCTGGCCACCTGATTAAACGGCACTTCGCCACCATCGGCTGTGCGAATACGGATATTTTCCAGGCTGCCAACAGAGCTGCGCTCAGTACGCGGATAGCGCACCATCACTTTTACTTCTTCACCATCGCGCTGCACCCGCTGCGCTTCTGCGCCATAAAAGCCATAACGTACCTGGCGGGCGACATCAGCCAGGGTTAAACCGAGTAAATGCGCTTCAGGTTTTAACTGCAGTACAATTTCGTCATTGCCGCCGAGCAAATTATCTTCTATATCATAAACACCGGCGTATTCGGCTAAACGGCCTTTTAGCTCTTCGGTAGCCAGCTTCAGGTTCTCCAGGTTGGTACCCCGTAATTGCAATGCAATGTCGGCACCACCGCCACCAGCTGTTGAGGCATTAATCTTAAAGGACTTTACACCGGGAATATCCGGCATTTCGGCGCGCCAGCGGTTTGCAATTTCAAAACCGTCAATCTCGCGACCTTCGCTTTTTTCCAACTCAACAACCAGTTGGCCGGCAGTATCGCTGTTTAAAAATACTAAGCGGTGCTTGATAATACTGTCGTTGAATTCTGCATTGAGTTTGTCATTTGCCCGCACCAGCGCGGCTTCAGCTTCGCGTAACGCATTTACCGTAGCCTGATTTGACGAGCCTTCCTGCATGGTTAAATTGGCGTTGATAAAGTCACTGGGGATATCCGGGAAAAATACCCAGCGCACAAAGCCGCCACCGAGTACACCAAACATCAGGATCAACATAGCCATAAAGGCAGCCATAGTGACATAACGGTAGTGAATACAGCGCTCAACAAACGGCTGATACCATTTGTATATAAAGTGGTTCAGGCCCGACATCACCTTCATCCGCACCGCTTTTAGTGCATTACTGCAAGCGCGGCCACAGCTGTAAAAAATGCCTTTTCTATCCGGGTCCCAAGGCTTGGTATCCATATTAATAATATGCGATGGCAAAATTAACTTGGATTCTACCAGCGAGAAAATCAGACAAAGCACCACTACCCAGGCAATGGAGCCCCAAATAGGCGCCTGAGCACCACCTACCATTAGCATAGGCACAAATGCTGCTATCGTGGTTAACACACCAAAGGTTGCCGGCATGGCCACTTTTTTTGCCCCGGCAATAACAGAATCTACAGACTTACCACGCTTTTCAATTTCACTATAAGCACTTTCACCAATAATAATGGCATCGTCGACCACTATCCCCAGTACCAGGATAAAGCCGAATAAGCTGATCATGTTGATTGACACATTAAACATGGGTAGCGGCAACATCGCCATAGCACCGAGGAAACACACCGGAATACCCACCATTACCCAGAATGCAATGCGGAATTCCAGAAACAGGGTTAGTGCCAGTAACACCAAAAAGGCACCCATCACCAGATTGTTGCTCATTAAATCGAGCCGGCCTTGCAGGTAGTAACTGGAATCGCCCCAATGCGCGATAGAAACAGAAGACGGTAGTTGCGTTTGTTTGCGCTCAACATAAGCCTTTACCTGATCGGCAATTTTCAGCGTGTTGTCATCACCCACTGCAGCCACCCGGATAGACACTGAGTTTTTACCGTCGAAGGTCGATAAGTCTTCCCGCTCGATAAAGCCATCGTTGATAGTGGCGATATCTTTTAACGATAAGCGCGTACCATCAGCAAAGGTCAGCAGCACAATATCTTCAAAGTCTTGTAAAAAGTAGGCCTGGCCTTTGGTACGCAGTAATATATTGCCGCTATCAGATTTAATAGAGCCGCCGGGTAAATCGACAGAACTGCCGCGAATAGCGCTGACCACCTGATCAAAGGTAAGACCGTATTCTTTTAACTTTAACTCAGACAGTTCGATAGACACTTCATAGTCGCGCGCGCCCACCACTTCCACTTTACTGACACCCGGCAATTTGCGCAGCTCATCACGGATATCTTTAGACAGCTCTTTTAACGTGCGCTCAGTGGCATCACCATATAACGACAGCCACATGACATCGCTTTCAAACCGCACCCGGTACACTACCGGCTTTTCGGTTTGCTCCGGCAAGGATGAAATGGCAGAAACCTGGGTTTTAATTTCATCCATAACCTCCTGCACGTTGTAGTTATTGGCAATCTCAGCGCGCACTGTCGCCAGGCCTTCAACCGCTGTAGAGCGAATGCGCTTAATACCGTTTACACCACGCAGGCTCTCTTCAATTTTATCGATAACACCACTTTCTACTTCCTGTGGTGCCGCGCCAAGATAGGGCACGCGGATGTTGACCTGCTCCAATACTATTTCAGGAAACATCTGCTTTTTAATGGTAAAAACCGAGGCTACACCGGCAACCAGAATAATCGCCATCAGTAAGTTAGCCGCTACGCTGTTGCGGGCAAACCAAGAGATTAAGCCTTTGTTAGTATCCATACCTTACTCCTTGCCCTGGCTTGCAGCTATTGCAGCTTCAGGCTTAGCGACGCTCTCTGCCACCTGTTCTTCTACGTCAGATGCAACCCGCACTGCAGTGCCGGCCAGCGGATTAGCAATTGCCGACGTTGCCAGACGATCACCGTCAATAAAACCAGAGCGGATATAAGCCGAATGCTCATCAGAGCGCTCGACAATTACCGGCCGAAATTGCAGTTGGCTGTCTTTATCTACCACCAATACCTGTTGTTGTGCCAACAATAAATGCCGTGGAATAACCACCACTTGCTCAGTAGCGTCACCTAAAATTTGCGCCTGCACAAAACGGCCAAACCGCAACGGTGCCTGCTTGCGGCTAACCCGCTGATAAGGGTCGGTAACTTCAGCAACGGCGTAAATTACCCTGCTGCGTTCATCCAGTACACCTTCGGTGCGTACCAACCGGGCAGGCCATTGCATAATTTGGCCGGCCACGGCAGCGGTCAGCACAACTTCAGGCTCATTGCTGTTTTGCGTAAAATCAGGGATTTCTAAAAAGGCTAAATCGTTATCAGTCAGTGGTAACCTGATTTCAGCGATGTCAGTGCCGTAAATCATACCAACACTGGTACCACGGCTGATAAACTGCCCCAGGTTAGCATCGCGGCTTTTAACCATACCAGAGTATGGCGCGCGGATTTCTGTACGGGCCAGATCGCGGTTAGCGCGCTCAAGTTCTGCTTCTGCCGAGCGCACTGTTGCCAGCGCTCCTGCCAGCTGCGGCCGGCGCAACCCCAACTCAGGTGCTTTACCGGCAGTAAAAGAGCGCCATTCTTCTTCAGCTACCCGGCCGCGGGCTTTTTCTTCTTCCAGTGCCGACTGGGCATTGGCTAAACTGGCTTCTGCCGCTTTAACGTTAGTCAAATAGTCGGCTTGTTCAACCCGCACCAGTAAATCGCCCTGATTAAAAAAGCCACCTTCAACGAAGTTTTCTGCCACTTCAACAATACGGCCATTTACTTCAGAACTTAAATTGGTTTCCAGTTTCGGCCGCACTGTACCTTGCGACTGAATACGGTAAATCAGGTCTTGCGAGTCTATTTGCTGCGCATTAACTAAGATGCCCGGACGTTGCTCTTCTTTTTTCTCAGGCGGTTTTCGCATACTTGCCAGACCTATTGCCGCAACGACCGCCAGTACGATAACGGCCACCGGAACAATGATTTTTATAATTTTTGCTGCCATGTTGTTTCCCACGATGCTGTTTTACTAACGCCATACTAAAACGCCAGCACAATAAAGTAACCTTGCGAATGTTACGCTTTGTATCAGTAGCCGCAATGTCAGACTACAGCAGATAAATTATTCTGTAACCTGGCTACATTGGATCTCATGCCAAAGCCTTATACATTGTGGTATTGCGGCCAATTTTAGCCATATCGATACTGCCAGCTCAGGCAAATCACACCCGCCACAGTGTAATATCTTGTTACAACTGCGGTGCTTTACTGCTGTATGGGCAGAAGTAAAAAAATAGTTATAACAACCTGCAAAATGGTTATTTGCCGTAGCACGAAAAATTTTCTATGTTGGTGCTATCGCTGTTCTGATCATTAATTAACCATAAAGCTGGCAACACTAAATAACACTGGCCGGCTACAACAGTTTTAGTTAAGCATAATCCGTCACAATTTGAGGGCAATCTATGAGCATCAGTAAGCAATATTTAAAAACCAAACCACTGTGCAAAGTTACTTTTACGTTACCGGCTCATCGCGGTATTTCGGCTGAACAAGTGGCACTGCTGGGAGAGTTTAATGACTGGGACCCGGCAGCGCTGCCGATGAAAAAAAGTAAAAGTGGTGATTTTACTGCAACAGTCAATCTGGAGAAAAATAAGGAATATCAGTTCCGCTACCTGGTTAATGGCGGCACCTGGCTAAATGATGAAGCCGCAGACTGCTATCAGCCTTCGCCGGTGTCTTATGACAATAATTCGGTGGTAAGGCTGTAATTTATTGCTTAGATGATGTCAGGCCGCCATGCGGCCTGTGTCATTTTTGCCCTCAGCGCTTTTTAATGCTCAGCACTTTTGTAATAGCAAACAGCCTACTGAATAACCTGCACCAAACGAGCATAAAATAGCGTGGTCGCCTTGCTGCAAGCCCTGCTTGTATTTATGAAACGCAATAACTGAACCCGCTGACGCTGTGTTGGCGTAAGTATCCAGCACCAGCGGCGCTTCCTCCGGCAACGGATCGCGGCCAAGAATTTTCTTTGCGGCAAAGATATTCATATTAATATTGGCCTGATGCAGCCATAAACGCTTTAACTGCTCTGGCGCTACCTGTTGTGCGGCCATTTCTGCCAGTATTACATCCGCGACTATCGGTAGTAGTTCTTTAAATACTTTGCGCCCTTGCTGTTTAAAAAACGGCGCCAGCGGGTCTGGTGGCAAACAGTGTTCGGTATAACCGACATCGCAACGGATATTGTTAGAGAATTCAGTTTTAAGCCGCATACCATTAATGCGCCAGGCATTATCGCTGCTGCAACTGTCTTCGGCTTCAATAATAGTGGCGGTGCAAACGTCACCAAAAATAAAGTGGCTGTCGCGGCTGCGATAATTTACCTGCGGCGAAGCAAATTCCGGGTTAACCACCAGCACTACTTTGGCAGTACCGCCGCGAATAGCGTTTACCGCATTGCTGATAGCAAAAGTCGCGGAAGAGCACGCCACATTCATATCAAAAGCATAACCGGCAGCACCCAGTTGTTGTTGCAACTCAATCGACAACGCCGGATAAGAGCGTTGCATATTCGAAGCGGCGCAAATAATCAGGTCAATATCGGCGGCGGTTTTGTTCGCTTGCGCCATCGCTTCACGGGCGGCAACAACGGCCATTTCTACCATTTCCGGCAATTGATCTTCGCCACGCCTTGGCAGCACCGGCTGCATAATGGCAGGGTCTAAAATACCATCTTTGTACAACACATGGCGCGCTTTAATACCAGAGGCTTTCTCAATAAACTCGCAACTGGAATGCTCCAGCGCGGCAACGTCGCCGTTGGCGATAGCAACAGACTGCTGCGCATTAAATTGGTCAACATACTGGTTATAACTGGCGACGAGTTCTTCGTTAGTAATAACCTGCTCTGGCGTAAACAAGCCAGAGCCACTGATAACAACACTTTTCATAGTACTAACCTTGTCTGATAACGGTTTTACTACCGTTTTAAAAGTGCCGTCAGTATAACTGAAGTTAGGCTCCCAGTTGTACCCTGGCGTTATATTACCGGCTTATTCAGTCGCGATTTATGCAGCGCGGTGTACATTGACAATGACTGTAAGCCATAATAGCGCCAGTATTCACATATCTTTCATTATTTTACTTATTTTACTACGGGATTTCTCAAGGCGGATGCAAAACCCAGGTTTACTGATCACCGCAGTGCTGGCAGCCACGCTAGGCATTAATTCAACCGCTTACGCGGAGTCATCATATCAATTTAAAATTAACGGCATTAGCGGTTCTTTACACGATAATGTGGCCATTTACCTGCAAAAATACAGCGACGCAGACAATATGCCCGGCGTGCGCTTTCAGGCTACCGTAGAGCAGGAAGTGCATACCGCTTTGCAAGCGCTGGGTTATTACGACAGTCAGGTTACCGTTACTCATAACGCCGACAAACCCAGATTATTGCAAGTGAATGTCAAAACCGGTGAACCGGTGCGTATTGCAAAAAGTGATATTCAACTGTCTGGCGACGCCACAACAGATGCAGACTTTAAAGCCCTGCTGGCGGCGCAGGGCCCCAAGCAAGGCCAGATATTGCACCATGGTGCTTATGATGGTTTTAAAAACGCGTTAAAAAGCCTGGCGATGCGTAAAGGCTACTTTGATGCCGATTTTGAACTGGCGCGGCTTGAGGTTGCACCAGAGTTAAAGCAAGCCTTTGTGCATCTGCATTTTAATGCCGGTAAGCGCTACAAATTTGGTGAAGTTAGTTTTAGTGGTAATCAGATAGACGAACCGAGGTTGCAATCTTTAGTGCCCTTTGCCGAAAATGACTACTATCTGGCCAGTGAGCTGGGTGAGTTTAACCAGGCACTGGCGGCTACCGGCTGGTTTTCTTCCATATTGGTGGAAGGCGATACCTCGCAGATGCAGGATTTCACCCTGCCAATTAATGTGGCGCTGGAACCTGAGCGGCGCAATATTATAGAGACCGGTATTGGTTATTCCACCGATGTAAAAACCCGGCTGAAATTAAACTGGAATAAGCCCTGGCTTAACCGCGCTGGCCACAGCCTGAGCAGCAAGCTGGCGTTATCTGAAATAGAACAAAGTGTAGAAGCCGCATACAAATTGCCGCTGGCCAGTGTTGCCGAGGATTTTTATCAGGTACAACTTGGTTTTCGTAACCGTGATAATCAGGATACCAAAAGCCGTGAATCAAACCTGGTGCTGGAGCGCCACTGGTTGCTGGGCAGTGATTGGTACCGCATCGCTTCTGTACGCTGGCTATATGAAGACTTTGTTCAGGCTGATCAAAATGACGCTATCAGCCTGATTATGCCGGGTTTAAGCTACAGCCGCACCAAACAGTCGGCAGGCTCGATGCCCTCCTCTGCCAACCGCTTATTATTGGGTGTTGAAGTATCAGATGAAACCTGGGGCTCGGATGCCAGTTTTGTCCGTTTGCGTGGCCGTGCCGGCTGGATAGGCAGTGCCGGCAATAACCACCGTTTTGTTACCCGTGTTGATGCCGGTGCCATTCTGATGGAAAGCTTGTCGCAGCTGCCACCATCACTGCGTTTTTTTGCTGGCGGTGATAATAGTATCCGTGGTTATGGTTATGAAACCGTATCACCGCGCAACAATGAAGATGAGCTGACCGGTGGCCGCTACATGGTAACCAGTACACTGGAATACCAGTACCGCGTTAAAGGCAACTGGTGGCTGGCAGCATTCAGTGATTATGGCAGTGCCTGGGATGATAGCCCCGATTGGGTGCAGGGCGTGGGTATCGGGGTGCGCTGGGCATCGCCGGTAGGCCCTATTCGTATTGATCTTGCCTGGGGCCTGGATGACCCGGGCAAGGGTTTCCAGCTGCATTTTGCATTAGGGCCTGAATTATGAGCCGGCAAACAACGAAGCGTTGGGCAAAACGCGGCTTAAAATGGCTGAACTGGACACTGTTAATCCCGTGTGCTGTATTAACCATGTTACTTTTTACTTTGCTTTACACCTCTGCCGGTTTAAGTTTTAACCTCTGGCTGGCGCAGCATTTTGTTAGTGGCTTCAGTGTAGAGCGTAGCGAAGGCAGCATACTGGGCGGCAACACTTTGCATGGCCTGCGCTGGCAAGATGACACCACGACAATGACACTGGAACACAGCACGCTGAAAATTAACAACGGCTGCTTTTTGCGCTTAACGCTCTGTGTCGAACAACTGGCGTTGCAAGGCATGCAGCTTGAGATCAGTGCTACCGACACGCCCGCGCCAGCAGAAGAACCCGCCCCCACCAGCGGTTTTTGGCTGCCGTTTGCTATTGAGGTTACGCAGTTAAAACTGACCAACGCCAGCGTGGCCGTAGGTGATACAAGATTAAACTGGCAACAATTTAGCACCGGCGCACAGCTGTGGGGCAATAAAGTACAACTTAACCAGCCACACTGGCATAAGGTCACACTGTCACTGCCACAAACTGCCGATACAGCAACAAGTGAACCTTTTGCTTATCAGGCGCCTGAACTCAGTGATATTACGCTGCCACTGAGTTTGTTTGTTGACCGTTTTCGCCTGACGGATTTCACGCTGCAGCAGCCAGAACCGCAAACCATTAGCGAGTTGGCGTTCAGCCTGCAAGTATCACCTGAGCAAATAAACCTGACCCAACTGGATATCCACCACCCGCTGGCCACACTCAATGCGTCTGCCAGCTTGCAACCAAGCGGCAATTATCCGCTCAAAGCCGATATCAGGCTGCGACTACTGGATACACAACTGGCCGGACAACGGCTGCGCGTAACACTGGATGGCACGCTGGCCGATTTGCAGTTGCAAGCCTATGCCACTGAGCTGCTTGAGGCTGACTTATCTTTATGGTTTAACCTGTTGGACAACACCCTGCCGCTGCGCGCCAGCTTAAATGCCGCACAGTTACAATGGCCGTTGTCGGGGGAAGCAGATATACAGTTAAGCCAACTGGAAATGACGGCAAACGGTAGCCTGGAGCAACTGCTGTTTTCCAGCCAGTTAGCATTAAACGGTAAGCAGCTACCACAAACTACAGTGCAATTAAACGGCCACAGCAGCTTAACTGGCGCGACGCTGGAAAACCTGGCTGTTAATACTCTTGGCGGTGAGATTCGCGCTACGGCAGTGCTTAGCTGGCAGCAGCAATTAAACTGGCTGGGCAACTTACAATTAACGCAGATCCAACCAGGCCAGTTCTGGCCGGACTATAGCGGTGAGCTAAATGGCAATATGCAGTTTACCGGTAACCTGACTGAGCAAGGTGGCTGGCAACTGGCACTGCCCGAACTTAAGCTTAATGGCACTTTACGTGATTATAAACTATTGCTTGAAGGTAGCCTCACTGCTGCAGATCACAGCGGACAAGGCGACTACCAGGTGAATACCCCCGGCTTGACACTGCGCCATGCGCAAAACCAGATCCAGCTGACTGGTTCGCTGGATAAAGACTGGCAACTGGCAATGGATATTGCCATCCCAACGCTGGAGCAAACCATAAGCGGTGCCAGCGGCGATATCAGTGCAAATTTCCAACTAAGCGGTAAACGCGACACACCGCAGCTTACAGGTAAGCTTAATGCCCGCAACTTGCAGTGGCAGGAAGCCAGCCTGGAGCAGTTAACTCTGGATACGGATCTTAGTTTAAGCAGTGAGCAAAACCTGACGACGGCGCTGTCACTACAGGCTATTAACGGCACATATCAACAGCAAAGTGTTGACCAGCTAAACCTGACACTTAACGGCACAGAGTTACGCCATCAGCTAACGCTGGAACTGACCAGCCCAGAGCACAACGCCAGCATTGAAATGAGCGGCAGCTTAAAAGCCGGCGAGTACTGGCAAGGCAAACTGGTATCTGCGCAACTGGACAGCCTGCTGGGGCTCTGGCAACTGGTTGACAGTACAGCACTGGATTACCGCTTTGCCAGTGCGCGCTTAACAGTACAGCCGCACTGCTGGCAACAGGAGCCAGCTAATTTATGTGCTGTTAAACCACTAAAAATCAGTGCTGAGCATATAGAGCTGGACCTTGCGCTGCAGCAGTTTGCCTTGTCGGCACTGGATGGCTTTTTACCAGAGCAGATGGCACTACAAGGCAGCGCCGATGCACAAGTCAGTGCCAACTGGCAGCAAGGCAAACAGCCACAAGCACAGGTTAAACTCAGTGGCAGCAGTGGTAACTGGCAGTATCAGATTGAACAACCACTAACACTGGGCTGGCAAAACTGGAAATTGGAGGCCGCACTGGCCAAAGATACCTTAACCAGTACTTTGCAATTGCAGCTTGATAACAACGCCAGCTTGCAAACTGAAGCCACCATCACCGACGTACAATCTGCCTCGCGTAATGTAGAAGGCAGACTGCTGCTGCAACAGTTCAGCCTGGCCTTTTTACAACCCCTGCTGGATCAAAGCAGTGAGCTTGCCGGCATGCTTAACAGCGACCTGCGCTTTAATGGCGACTTAACCAACCCGGCCATTAACGGCAACCTGGCACTGAGCGGCTTTAAACTCTCTGGCAGACAGGCGCCGCTGGACGTTACTGATGCCAACATAGAACTGAAGTTTGCCGGGCAACAAGCCACGCTCGATGGCCTGGTGAGTACCAGCAAAGGCGAGATTAATCTGAATGGCGATGCACAATGGCCGCAACTGGATAACTGGCAAGCAGCACTTAAAGTGAAAGGTGATGAGCTAAGCCTGCAAATTCCTCAGGCACGGCTACAAATAGCGCCAGACTTAACGCTGAGCGCCAAACCGGGCCTTACGTCACTTAAAGGCACAGTGCAAATTCCTTTTGCGCGGATCAGCATTGACAGCCTGCCGCAAACTGCGGTTGGGTTATCGGACGATACGGTGTTGCTGGATGAAGAGCTACAGCCTATACCGACAGAAGAAAAAGCCGCCTTTGCGCTGCAAACCGATATTAATGTCGTACTTGGCAGAAGAGTGCACTTATCGGCTTTTGGTCTGGAAACCCGCCTCAGCGGTAATTTACGCGTACGTCAGCAGCCTAACCAGCAACCTACGGTAAATGGTGATGTAAACCTGCAAAACGGCACCTTTCGTGCGTATGGCCAGGATTTGCTGATCCGTCAGGGCAAAATGAATTTTAATGGCCCATCCGACCAGCCCTTTTTAAATGTTGAGGCTATCCGCAACCCGGACAACATGGAGGATGCAGTCATTGCCGGTATTCGTGTTACCGGGCCGGCAGATGAGCCCACCATCACGATTTTCTCTGAGCCGGCAAAACCTCAGGCTAATGCGCTGGCCTATTTGTTAATGGGTCGCGACATCGGCAGTGACTCCGGCAGCACCAGTTCAGCACTGACCACCAGCCTGATTGGTATGTCTATCTCATCTACCGGTGCTTTAGTGGGCGAATTAGGCGAGGCCTTTGGCGTCCGCGACCTGACTCTGGATACTGCTGGCGCCGGCGATAACTCTCAGGTAACGGTGAGTGGTTATTTGTCACGCGATCTGCAGATAAAATACGGCTATGGCATTTTTAATGCCATCGGTGAATTTACCCTGCGCTACCGGCTGATGCGCAGCTTGTATCTGGAAGCCGTCACCAGCCTGGATAACGCCGTTGATTTACTGTACAAATTTGAATTTGATTAACCGGCTCTGAGCACTAAATGCTGGTAGCGCCCCAGCGAGGCATAGGGCTCAGTGCGGTTGTACTGTAGCTCCAGTGTCAGCAGTTGTTCAAACTGGCTCTGCTGCAAAGTGCGATCGCGCAGGTAATCATGAAAACAACGCACGCCGGTTTTACCCAGCAGGCTAAAACCGGCCTGGGCACACCAATGCAATACGTCCTGCGGCGCCAACGGATGCTGCGGGTTTAAACTGACCTTTTTCTTTACCTGAAAATCTGCTGCAACATAATCAAAATTACCAAACAAGATATTGCCAAATCGCTTGGCATCTTTGTTATAAAACATCAACGATAATATCCCACCCGGTGTCACCAATTGCCGTAGCTGGGCAATGGCCAACTGTGGCTGGGCCAGCCACTCCAGCATGGCATGGCACAACACCAGCTTATACTGCTGCTTGTGCGTTGCCGCCAGCTCCGCCAGCCCTATCTGGCTAAATGTTAACTGCGCCATTACCTGCTCTGTGGCTTGCTGCTGCGCCAGCTGCAGCATTTCGGCAGAAATATCGGTCAGATGCACGCTATGCCCCTGCCCGGCTAATGCCAGCGCTAACTGGCCCTGGCCCGCCCCGACATCAAGGATCTGACAAGGCTGGTGCAATACATCAAGCTCAGCTAAATCACGCATTAGCACCAACTGGCGCAGCTTACCTTTGGTACTGCTATAGATGTTGCGGCTAAATTTGGCGGCTATGCCATCAAAGCTACGATCGGTTTTTTGCTTCATGCCGGGTTATCAATATCAATAAATTGCACTTCAAGCCCCAATTGGCGGGCGATAAATTCGCCCAGCGCTTTTACACCATACCGCTCTGTCGCATGATGGCCGGCGGCAATAAAATGAATGCCCAGCTCACGCGATAAATGAATAGTTTGCTCTGACACTTCACCGCTAATAAACAACTGGGCGCCGGCAGCGGCAGCCTGTTCGATATAGCCCTGACCACCACCGGTACACCAGGCCAGTTTGCTGACAGCCGCACTATTGTCAATGGCGTGCAGCAATACCTTGCGACCTAAGGTGTTTTCCAGTTGCTGTGCTATATGCTCTGCACTTAACACGGCCGCCAGCTCGCCCTGCATCAGCACACCGTTTGGCTCCACCGCAGCAACAGCCGTGATATTTTCTGCGTTAAGTAACAAGCCTAACTGCGCGTTGTTGCCAAGTGTGGGGTGC
Organism: Rheinheimera sp. EpRS3; assembly: GCF_001513785.1. GTDB lineage: Bacteria > Pseudomonadota > Gammaproteobacteria > Enterobacterales > Alteromonadaceae > Alishewanella. Next base: position 1,491,603 of record NZ_LNQS01000001.1, on the reverse strand, counting down.
ACATCCAGCGGTAAATGATAGGCCAGTAAATTGATATCATGGCATAGCAACGTTTGCAGGCGTTTTTTCTTGATGCCGGTTACCTGGGCAGTTTCGTTTTTCCAAAAATAACCGTGGTGCACCAGTATTGCATCGGCATTAACGGCAACCGCAGCATCAAGTAACGCCTGGCTGGCGGTAACCCCGGTGACAATACGGCTAATAGTAGCTTTACCCTCAACCTGTAAACCATTGGGGCAATAATCCCGGATTTTTTCACTTTGTAATTCGTTGTTCAGAAATTTAACTAACTGGTCGCGATCTATCATCAACTGGTTTTCCGCTGCTGTTAATAGCCGCATTGTACTGCAACAGGTAAAAAAATCAGGCACATTTGTCTAACAGTGGCAAAATGTTGTATAAATAGCGAGCTAGTTGCTTAAATAACGTCTGTTAAGGATCCGTATGACTAAATTGGACAAAGATCAGGTTGTTGCCGAGTTTACCGCTGCTTATAAAGCTGCGTTTGGTAAAGCGCCGCAACTGGAACAAAAACCCGGCTGGTTTAGCGTAGATGGTGGTAAGAATCTCCGTCTGGCAGAGCTGGCTGAATTAGGTGCAAGTTACAGTGCCGACAAAGGTGCAGCTCAAAGTGCAGCCAAAAGTACAGCTAAAGCCAAACCGGCAGCAGAGAAAAAAGCTGCACCGGCCAAAGCAGCAGCCAAACCAGCTAAAAAGCCGGCTAAAAAAGCTGCCGCCAAGCCCGCAAAAGCAGCCAAGACTAAAAGTGGTAATGGTCAGTCTGCGGCTGATATCTGGGCAGCACAGTTAGATGACAAACAACGCCAGCCCCGCGGCTATCGTTAAGAGACTATCGTTAATCAGCGTCAGTCTGGCTGTGTTAATGCAGCCAGACGCGTTTTTGCTTCAATCCATTGCCCCATAAATTTAGTACTGCGGTAGTTATGGTGCCTGAGCATAAGTCCGGTAAAGTTCGCCTGACGGTGCCGCTGTAAATCCTGCATGACCACATTAAGCTGGTGCCAAATACGCGACTCATGTTGAGCCAGGCTGAATTTTTCCTGCACTATGCTAAAACCGCTACTTTGTAAAGGTTGCCATAGCTCGGGCTGTTGATACAACGCCACCGCCGCCTGGGCGATAGTATCGCTGTCTTGTGCGATAACACCGCCCCAATCACCCTGTAGTGTCATTCCTTCCGCACCCACCGCCGTGGTTACATTGGGCGTGCCGCAGCGCATAGCGTCCAGCAGCTTACCTTTTAACCCGGCACCAAATGCCAGTGGTGCCAAACACACCCGGGCTTGTTGCATCACGGCTAAGGCATCATCGGCCCAGCCTTTGACTAAAAACCCCTGCCTGGGGTTATGCAGTGCCGTGGCTTTGGGCGGCGGATAAGCACCATAAATATGCAGTTCAGCCTGTGGCAGCTGCTGGCGGATTAACGGCCAGATTTCCTGCTTTAACCACAGTACAGAGTGCCAGTTGGGCGCATGGCGAAAGTTGCCGATGGCAATAAAGTGTTGCCGCGTGTTAAAATCCGGCACCGCTGTTAATGGCAATTCATCAAGCAAAAACGGGCAGTAGCACAGCAACGCCGGTGGTACCTGGTAATGTTGCTGCAATAACTGCAGTTCAAACTCTGAAATGACCAGTGTTATATCACAGCGGTAAATGGCCGCTATCTCACGCAGTGCCAGTTCCGAGTTCAAATCTTCAGCAGCTATTTCTTTACCGGCATTAAAACTTTGCTGACGGGCTTCACGCAGCGCATGACAATCTTCCATATCCAGAATACGTAATGCCTGCGGGCATGCCTGCTCTACCCGCCAGCCAAATTGCTCTTCAAGCATAAAGCGATCAAACATTACCGCTTGCGGTGCTTGCTGACTGATCCACTGATCAAAGCTACTGTCGTTTAAACTGATACACTGCTCAGTTACGCCCAGATCTGCCAGTGGATAACGATGCTGCCCCAGCTCGGCCGCGCTGGCAAAGGTCACTTGCCAGCCACGTGCCAAAAACAGCTTAATTAAACTCAGCATACGGTAACCGGCTGCAGACGAGTTTGGTTCAGGCCAGACATAACCAATAATAATTAATAATGGCACCTTACTAAGGGGCATAGCTCCTCCGGATAAAACTGGCATTCTAACGGCAATTGTTGCCCGGTAACAGCTTGGCAGCGGGCTATGTCATGCTAAGATGCAGCATGCTTTCGCTGGTAATCTGATATGACAACCACTCACTACTCTCCCATTGAAGAACACTTACATGCCATAAGCCACGGTATTGGCGCAGTACTCAGCGTTGTTGCGCTGATATTAATGTGGCAGTTATCTGTGCAGGCAAATGACAACTGGCGTCTGTTTAGCAGTATTGTGTATGGCGGCAGCCTGATCCTGCTGTACAGCAGCTCTACGCTATATCACTCCATTCACCGTATTGAAATTAAACGTCGTCTGCGGCAACTTGACCATGCAGCAATCTTTATTCTGATTGCCGGCACCTACACCCCTTTTACACTGGTGAATTTACGTGATAACTGGGGCCTGCCGCTGTTTGGCCTGATCTGGCTGGTGGCATTAGTGGGGGTAATAATAGAGCTGGCTACTGCACTAAAATACAAAAAATTGTCATTAGGCCTGTATCTGGGTATGGGTTGGCTGGTAATTATTGCCATACAGCCGATGCTGAATCATGTAGATACCGGCGGCTTATTGCTATTACTTGCCGGAGGCTTAAGTTACTCTTTTGGCGTTATATTTTACGCCTGGAAACGTCTTTTTATGCACCATGCTATCTGGCACTTATTTGTGCTAGGTGGCAGCGTACTGCATTTTCTCGCGGTGTATTACTACGTACTACCGGTGTAAAAAAACAGGCCGGAACATGCCGGCCTGTTTGTTTTTATCAGTACTGATAACTGAAGGTTACACCACTAAAGGCCGTGTAGGCACGGATCCCCACATGCCAGGTACCGGCTTGTGGATTATTAATGGTACAGACTTCATTGTTACCGGTCAGATAAGGCCGGCAGGTGTACGCTGTTGTGGTAGGCTCGCTGCCATAACGTACATACAAATCCGCATCACCTGTGCCACCGGAGATCTGGAAGGTTACCGCAGATACGCCTGACGGGATCTGATAGCTGCCTCTTAACCACTGGCCACTTGCGGCAGACAAGTTAGGGAAAGTTGCACCACCGCCTTCTGGCGGTTCGCCACCACCTGAGCCGTCACAGCCATTGTTAGTCAGGTAATCATGCGCAGCTTTCGCTTTTACAATACCCCAACCGTAAGAGGTATCACGCCCGGCGGCCCCACGGTCTTCTGCAGTAGCATTAAGCGCATTACGAATTTGTGCCGGTGTACATTGTGAGTGATTGCTCCACACCAAGGCAGCAACACCCGCTACGTGAGGCGATGCCATAGAAGTGCCGCTGATGCTGTTGTAACCACCGTTGTTCCAGGTGGAGTTGACGCCAACGCCTGGGCCGGAAATTTCTACCTGAGAATTACGCTGTGAAAAACTGGCTAAGGCACCACTGGAGTTTACCGCTGCAACAGACACCACAGCATTATAAGACGCCGGGTATGAGAAGCTGGTATTGCCATCATTACCTGCGGCTGCCACTAACAACATACCGCCATTGTAGAAGTTGTTCATGGCCGTATTTTCAGTTTGGTTAGACGAACCACCACCCAGACTCATGTTTACCACTTTCGCACCAGCATCTTTACAAGACTGAATAGCCGTGATCAGGTTTGACGCTGTGGTCCAGTTGCCAGAGTTATTGAAGATTTTAACAATGTGCACACCGGCCTGACCTGAGCCAATAACACCCACTACACCGCTGTTATTGTTTAATGCCACCATAGTACCGGCAACATGAGTGCCGTGGCCATTACCGTCCTGATACCAGTTACCATGACCAGAAAACGAATACCCCGTCACGCCTGAGCTTTGTAAATCTTCATGGCCCGATGTCCAGCCGGTATCAATTACACAGGATTTAATATTGCCAGCGCTGCTATCACTTACCTGATTGGCCTGCACCATGGTAATACCATAAGGCGTGGTTTGAGCCATAGGCGTGATCACATCCATCAGATAACGTTTATGATCCTCTTCAATGTATTCAACCTCAGGATTTGCCTGCAGCAGCTTTAGCTGTTTAGGTGTCAGCTCGGCCACACTGGCATGCACTGATTTTAAATGCGACAGTGCATTAACGTTGGCTTTTTGTAATACTTGTTGTGCGCGTTGCACTGAAAATTCAGCACGCTGCTCTGTGCCGGTGGCACTCATTTGTGCCACTGGTTCTTTAAATTTAATAATGTAACGGTTGGATTTATCTTCAGTCAGCTCAGCAAGGCTAAACTCACGCTCTGTTGCCGGCTCTGCTTTTTTTATACCTTCTGCTACCGCTACCGACGTCAGGCTAAGTGCAAAACAACCAGCAGACGCGACTGCCAGTATAGTTGTCATTTTTTTCATCGTGTTTTTCATTATAGTACCCTTGGATTATAAGTTAAGGTCCATGTTGTACGTTCCGCATCCTGCTGCTTAGCAATTAACCAGATAACCGCCGTTGCCACCATTACAAAGGTCTTATAAATAATTTACAAATGTATGAGATAAACCCATTCCAGAAAAAATAGACAACCATCAGAAACAAAATGTTTTTTTGAGGTACAGCCATAAAGTAAAGATCAGTGATAAATACGTTTGTTAATATTTTAATCTGTTAAGACAGGTTGATGCTGTTGGGCCAATTTAAACCAAAACACACTGCCTTGCCCGGCTGAAGTGGTAAAGCCAATTTGACCATGATGGTTTTCGATGATTTTTTTACAAATAGCCAGGCCAAGCCCGGAGCCTTCTTTTGCCCGGCTGTCAGAGGAATCTGCCTGAGAAAATTTACCAAAAATATGCTTTTGAAATTCTACAGGAATACCATTGCCAAAATCTTCAACTTCAAACCGTATATTTTGCTGCACCTCAATCAGGCGCACCATTACCACACCTTGCACAGGTGAGAACTTCACTGCATTAGAAATAAGGTTGTCAATTACCTGCCGGAGCCTTAAAGCGTCGGCCTCTACCCACAAAGGTTGCTCCGGCTCTGATGCCAGCTGCAGTTCAACCTGATACCGGCTGGCATAAGGCTGCATAGCATTAACCGCGTGCCGGGTTAGCGCGCTAATATCCAGCCGGGTGATATTCAACGTGAAGGTACCGGCGGCAAATTTTTGTAAATCCAGTAAGTCGTTAATCAATTGAGCCAGGCGTTCACTGTTGGTTTGGGCAGTTTGCAGCATGTCCTGGTAAAGCGCAGAATCGGCAGTGACCACCTTTTGTGCTATCAGCCCTATGGCGCCCCGTATCGCAGTAAGCGGTGTACGTAATTCATGGCTTACGGTGGCAATAAACTCATCTTTTAGTTTATCCAGCCGTTTCAGCTCCTGGTTGGTTTTAGCCAACTCATCCAGGCTACGCTCTAACTGCCTTGTGCGCAGCGACAGCGTAACCGAGCTCTCCTCCAGTGCGCGGGTTCGTTCAGTAACACGGGTTTCTAACACGGTTTGTGCTTTAGCTTTATTTTCTACTGCGGCCTGCAACAGACGGTTGATTTGTCGCACATGGCGTAAACGATATTGATGCATCAACCACAGCAACAGGCTTACCAGTGCCACAAGCGAATAAATCACCCAGTTTTGCTGCCACCAGTGCGGCATAACACGTAAGGTTGCCACCTTAACGGGCTCGCTGAAAACACCATGGTTATTGGACGCTTTAAGCCACAACGGATAAGTGCCCACCGGCAGGTTAGCGTAAAATGCACTATTGCGTTCATTAGTAACAACCCAGCCTTTATCAATACCCTCAAGCTGATATTGAAACTGGTTACGCTGTGGGTCCTGATAGTCCAGAGCACTGAATTCAAAGTTCATCGTATGCTGATCCGGCGACAAACTTATGATATCCCAAGGTTGCTTATGCGGTTTTGTTTGTAATAGCTGGTAGTCAATCACCAACGCTGATAGCACCGGATTTGGTATTCTCTGGTTGCTTTGCAACTGATCAGGTTTTACCACTACTAACCCGGCAATAGCACCAAATAAAATACTGCTGTCGTCGGCAAATACCGCGCTGGTATTTAACTCAGAGCTTACCATGCCATCATTGCGGTTATAGTGAATAAAATACTGCTGTCCGGCCGGCCTTAATGCCAAACCTTTCGGAGTCATAACCCATAATTGCTGTTCCTGCTGCAACACCCCCAGAATATCATTGTCCGGTAAGCTGTCTTGCGTTGTCAGCAACTGTTGTTCACCTGTTGGCAGGTTAACCAGTAATAAACCCTCACGGGTGCAAACCGCCAGTTGATCTGCATATTCACTAACACAGTGAACATCATTGTGTGGCAATATTATACCCGATGTGGCCGCTGTATTGTGTTGTGTAACGTTGTCTGTGGCTAAATCTATCTGAAACAACCCACTGTAACGTGTTGCCACCCATAGCTGCTGCGAAGAGCCAACAAACAACTTTTGTACTGCATTGCCCACCATATTATCTGACAATCGGGTTAACCAGCGTTTGGCGTGCTGAGTTTCAGGCTGCCAGGCTATAACACCCTCCCCCCACATTCCGAGATAAAATCTGCCCTTAGCATCAATATATAAATCTCTTACATTGCGGTTGACCACTTTAGCCAATTCGAATGGCTCATCGGTTTTTACCAGCTCTGCCGTGCCGTTATACCTTAACAAGCCAATATCAGAAGCAATATAAACATCCCCCTGCGCAGTTGCAGCTATGGCATTAACTCTGCTGCCTGTTCGGAAAAATTGAAAATCTCCTGTGGGCAGTTTAATACGGTATATGCCATCAGAACTGCCAAGCCAAAGCGTATCTGGTTGTTTAAAAATAGCGGTAACAGAAAATGCTTTTTGTGCGCCAAGCGCTGTGGAGAAGGCACTGATATCATCAAATGCCTTAGTGGATAAAATATTGCGAAACAAACCACTTTCCCGCGAGCCCAGCCACAACACACCTGAGCTGTCGTGCAAAATGCTGCGTATATTGACATTACCCAGCTCTGCTTTTTGTACACTATGCCCCGGCTGATGGTATGGCGACAGGCGATACAAGCCGCTGTAACTGCCTATCAGCAGATCGTTAGTTGTGGCGTCAGATGACAGTATGTTAATCAATGGCTCTGGTTCGCCACCTTGAGCTACAGACACCGGCACAAACTGTTGCTGGCGGTTAAACAAAAACAGCCCTTGCCGGCTGCCAATCCATAACTGCTGCCCAAGGGCATACACCGCTCGTATTTCATTATCCCGGCTAAAATTACCGGGTAGTGCGTTATCTGCATGATCAACTAACTGATATACCTTACTCAAACCGTCATTTTGCTGCCAGCTGTGTAAACCGGCAGAGGTACCAATCCAGATCATCCCATCGGGGGTTTGGGTTAAACTCCAAATCCGCTGATCTGCCAGTGCCTGTTCAGACCCGGCATGGCCGATATTCGTGATCTGAAACTGAGCATCTATCCGGCTTAAACCCGATGTAGTCCCCACCCAGATATTACCGCCTGCGTCTTGCAACAAGCCCTGGATCTGATTTCCGGCCAGCCCGTTTTCACTGGTATAACGGGTTAATTCTCCGGTTTGGGCATCCAGCCTTGACAGCCCCAAGCCCCAGGTGCCGGCCCAGATATTATCAGCGTGATCTATCAGTACCACACCAACATCAGGTGTTTGATGACGTTGTAATTCGGTGTCGGTGAGCACCGCAAATTCGACAAAACGGTAGCCGTCGTAACGTAGTAAACCCGAGTTAGTCGAACCCAGCCATAAGAAGCCGGTGCTGTCTTGTTTAACACTGTAGATAGTGGCATTGGGCAGGCCATCGTCAACGCCAATGCGAACATAGTGCTGTTCAGCCGATGCTCCGGTGCAATATGCCAGCAACACCAACATACAGCGCACAATGAAAACTATCCCTATTTTCTGACCGTGCAAAATGCCCCCGACACTATCTGACAATCCAAGCAGCTAATATTAAAGCAGTTAAAGTAAGCGGTACAAACTAACCATAGCATAGCAAGCCAGGCTTTACAGTACGACGCAGATTAAATGTCAGGCGCCACTTTCGCTTGGGGTTGCATTCTTTTAGAATCGTCGCCATTACCGCTGTTAATTACGTAGTTTTCGGAGAAATTCATGTCTGATGTTAAACACAGCCGCCTGCTTATTTTAGGTTCAGGCCCTGCTGGCTATACTGCTGCGGTTTATGCTGCACGCGCTAACCTTAATCCGGTTTTAATTACCGGCATGCAGCAAGGCGGCCAACTGACCACCACTACTGAAGTAGAGAACTGGCCGGGCGATGCGCATGGTTTAACCGGCCCAGCCTTGATGGACCGCATGCGTGAACATGCTGAAACCTTTAATACTGAAATTGTGTTTGATCATATTCATACAGTGAACCTGCAGCAGCGGCCTTTCACCCTTACCGGTGATAATGCCGTATACAGCTGCGATGCGCTGATTATTTGTACCGGCGCCTCAGCTAAATACCTGGGGCTGCCGTCAGAACAAGCATTCAGTGGCCGTGGTGTATCAGCCTGCGCTACCTGTGATGGTTTTTTCTACCGTAACCAGAAAGTCGCGGTAGTGGGCGGTGGTAATACCGCCGTAGAGGAAGCATTGTACCTGTCTAATATTGCTGCTGAAGTGCATTTAGTGCACCGGCGTGACAGCTTTAAAGCCGAGAAAATTCTGATCGACCGTTTAATGGCCAAAGTAAACAGCGGCAATATTGTGCTGCACACTCACTGTGAACTGGACGAAGTGCTGGGCGATGACATGGGTGTAACCGGCGTGCGGTTAACCTCAACCAAAGGCGAAGCCGATAAAGACTTGGCATTACAGGGCGTATTTATTGCCATTGGCCATAAACCCAACACCGACATTTTTGCCGGGCAATTGGAAATGAATGGTGGCTACTTAAAAGTGCAAAGCGGTACTGAGGGCAATGCCACTCAAACCAGCATTGCCGGAGTATTTGCTGCCGGTGATGTATCGGATCATATTTACCGTCAGGCCATTACGTCAGCCGGTACCGGTTGTATGGCCGCGCTGGATGCCGAGCGTTATCTGGACGCGCTGAGCAAGTAAACAGGTCGCGACTGTGACCATTTACTTACCGGAGTTATCAGCACACGATGTCAGCTTTCCTGCGCTGCATCGTGCGCTGGTCGAGCCTGACGGCTTGCTGGCAATGGGCGGTGATTTGTCTGTACCCCGCCTTATCAACGCCTACTCGCATGCTATTTTTCCCTGGTTTAGTGAAGGCGATCCACTTTTGTGGTGGAGCCCCTCTGTACGCGCTGCTTTTGCTCCAGATAGCCTTAAACTAAACCGCACACTAAGAAAACAAATTAACCGCCATCAGTTACGCTTTAGTATCAATACCGCATTTTCCCAGGTAGTAGCTCAGTGCGCGGCCCCCAGAGCACGCCAACCTGCAACCTGGATCCTGCCTCAAATGCAGCAAGCTTATCTACAATTGCACTTGCAGGGGCACGCCCACAGTATTGAAGTGTGGCAACAAGACACCTTAGTTGGCGGTTTATACGGTGTGCTGGTAGGCAGCCTGTTTTGTGGTGAATCAATGTTTAACCGTCTGCCGGATACCGCCAAACTGGCATTAGTTGCCCTGCAGCAACATTTGCAGCAGGTTGCTCCCGGCTGGATTGACTGCCAGTTACCTAATCCGTTTCTTATGCAACTGGGGGCAAAAGAGATGCCTCGCAATGACTATGTGCAACTGTTACAGCACTATCGGCTGCAATTAACGCCGCCATCTCACTGGCAAGCACGCACGATCGAATTGGACAGTACCAATGCATGAGCTACGTTTTGGCCTGACAGCACCTGCCCCCTGCAGTTATCTGGACGTACAGCAGGAGCAATTAGTATTTCTGCTACCGGAACAGCCCGTTAGCGCCGCACTTTATCAGCAATTGCTTGAACTTAATTTTCGCCGCAGCGGTGAGCAGGTTTACACACCACACTGCCCGGCCTGCCGCGCCTGTGAATCTGTACGCATCAGCCATACTGATTTTATTGCCAGCCGCAGCCAGCGCCGTTTACTTAATAAAGCGCAGCGTATCGGTTGGCAGTACAAACTTTGTACCCGTGCCAGCACAGATTATTTCCCGTTGTTTGCCGCTTATATCTGCCATAAACATGCTGATGGCACTATGTATCCACCGGCCCAGGACCAACTGGATGCCATGTTAAATTGCTCATGGTTAAAAGTACGTTATCTGGAACAATATTATCAGCAGCAATTGGTGGCGGTAACGATTGTTGATGAAACAACAGAAGCATACTCGGCGGTGTACACTTTTTTTCATCCCGATGTCAGTGCATTGTCTCCCGGTATTTTAGCCGTATTGTATTTATTGCAATGTGCAAAGCGGGATCAAAAAAATTGGTTGTATCTGGGTTATCAGATTAATGCCTGCCAGAAAATGGCCTATAAGGCCGCTTTTTTGCCACAACAACGTTTTATTCAGGGACAATGGCATTCATTTGGCTAAAAAAGCGCTTGTTGCTTTACTTATGCCGATGATTTCGGCACAATCTGCGCAGTTTTTTTATGGTTCACCCAATATTAAGAGGCAAGTACGCTGAATGGCGAAGGAAGACGTAATTGAAATGCAAGGTACCATTTTGGATACCCTGCCAAATACCATGTTCAAAGTTGAACTGGAAAACGGCCATGTCGTTATCGCTCATATCTCAGGTAAAATGCGTAAAAACTATATCCGTATTTTAACCGGCGATAAAGTAACCGTAGAATTAACACCATACGACTTAACTAAAGGCCGTATCGTGTTCCGCCAGCGCTAAGCCGGCTTTTTTGCATTATGCCAGATAACACAAACCCGGCCTCGGCCGGGTTTACTGTTTTGCTGTAAAGCGATTTGCGTTAGCGTTAATCTGCCAGTGCAGCTTCCTCTGTGGTCTGATAAACAAAGCTTAGCTGACCATCAACCAGATCTACCCGCACATCACCACCATGCAGTAAACGGCCGAACAGAATTTCGTTCGCCAGTGGCTTTTTCAGCTGCTCCTGAATAACCCGGGCCATTGGCCGCGCACCCATTGCATGGTCGTAACCTTTATCAGCCAGCCACTGCCTTGCGGCGCTGCTGAGCTCCATTGATACCTGCTTTTTATCCAGTTGTACCTGTAAGTCACAGATAAACTTATCAACAATTTGCAGAATAATGTCCGCGCCCAGATGTTGAAACCAGATAATGCCATCTAAGCGGTTTCTGAACTCCGGGCTAAAGGTCCGGTTTATTTCCGACAAGGCATCATGGCTATGGTCTTGCTGTTTAAAGCCAATCGACTTACGGATGGTTTCCTGTACCCCGGCATTGGTGGTCATTACCAGCACCACATTACGAAAATCAATTTTGCGGCCGTTATTATCGGTTAAAGTACCGTGGTCCATTACCTGCAGCAGAATATTATAAATATCACTGTGGGCTTTTTCGATTTCATCCAGCAACACCACTGAATACGGATGTTTTGACACAGCATCGGTCAGTAAACCGCCCTGCTCAAAGCCCACATAACCCGGTGGTGCACCAATTAAGCGGCTGATAGCATGGCGCTCCATGTATTCCGACATATCAAACCGCAGCAGCTCTACACCGAGCGCTTTAGCCAGCTGTTTCGTTACCTCCGTTTTACCTACCCCGGTTGGGCCGGCAAACAGGAAGTTACCTATCGGTTTTTCTTCGTTGCCAAGGCCAGAGCGTGATAAGCGGATAGCAGAAGTAAGCACTTCAATTGGCTCATTCTGGCCAAATACCACCAGTTTTAAATTACGATCTAAATTCGCCAGCACATCTTTATCTGATGCCGATACTGACTTCTCCGGAATACGCGCCATTTTAGCAATCACATGCTCAATTTCCGGCACATTGATGACTTTTTTACGCTTAGATACCGGCAATAACCGTTGGCTGGCACCGGCTTCATCTATTACATCAATAGCTTTATCCGGTAAATGCCGCTCATTAATATATTTGGCCGATAATTCAGCCGCCGCGCGGATCGCCTTTTGCGTATAGCGCACATTGTGGTGCTGCTCGTAGCGCTCCTTTAAGCCCAGCAAAATCCGGGTTGTATCTTCCACACTGGGTTCAGCCACATCAATTTTCTGGAAACGACGCACCAGCGCAGTGTCTTTCTCAAAAATACTTTTAAATTCCTGATAAGTAGTCGAGCCCATACAACGTAAACGACCACTGGACAGTAGTGGTTTAATCAGGTTGCTCGCATCCATCACACCACCTGAGGCAGCACCGGCACCGATAACGGTATGAATTTCATCAATAAATAAAATCGCGTCCTTTTCACGCTCCAGCTCTTTTAGCAAAGACTTCAGCCGTTTTTCAAAGTCGCCACGGTATTTGGTGCCTGCCAGCAAAGCGCCCATATCCAGCGAGTAAATAGTGGCGTTAGCAATGACTTCCGGCACTTCTTTGTGCACAATACGGTACGCTAGGCCTTCGGCAATAGCGGTTTTACCCACCCCGGCTTCCCCTACCAGCAGCGGGTTATTTTTCTTACGCCGGCACAATACCTGAATGGCGCGTTCAACTTCATGTTCACGGCCAATTAATGGGTCAATGTGGCCGTTTTTGGCCTGAACATTCAAATTAGCGGTAAAGTTTTCCAGATACTTACTGTCGTCGCTCAGGGTTTCGCCAGCATCTTCCTGTGTATGTTCATCATGTTGTTCTAACTTTTCAGTTTTGGTTACACCATGGGAAATAAAATTCACCACATCTAGGCGTGCAATATCAATTTTCTTCAGTAAATATACCGCTTGCGATTCCTGCTCACTAAAAATTGCCACCAGCACATTAGCACCTGTCACCTCAGCTTTGCCGGATGATTGCACATGAAACACCGCACGCTGCAGCACGCGCTGAAAACCCAACGTAGGCTGGGTATCACGATCCATTTCACCGTCGGGTAACACTGGCGTGGTTGAATCAATAAAGCTGCCCAATTCCAGCCGTAGTTTTTCAATATTTGCGCCACAAGAGCGCAGCGCGTCACCTGCGGCCGGGTTGTCAAGCAACGCCAGCAGCAAGTGTTCTACCGTCATATATTCATGACGGCGCTCACGCGCAAACCTGAAAGCCAAATTCAGAGTTAACTCAAGATCTTTATTTAACATACACCACTCCTAATCCACCTGAGTAACGACACCAGAATCATGCCAGGACTTACCTTAAGCGCGCTCCATGGTACAGAGCAGCGGGTGTTGATGCTCTTTCGCATACTGCGTCACCTGCTGCACTTTAGTTTCCGCGATTTCTGCGGTAAAAACACCACATACCCCTTTGCCTTCGTAATGTACTTTTAACATTACTTCAGTTGCCTGTTCGTACTGCATATTAAAAAAGCGGCTTAACACATCGATGACAAAATCCATCGGGGTGTAATCGTCGTTATGCAGTACTACCTTATACATCGGTGGCGGAGCCACACGTTGCCGTGTCAGTTCCTCTAAACCACCATGTTGTACGTTACCTTCTTTATTTCCGCTCATAAACTATAGCCATGCCTGCGTATTCCATCAAAGGAGCTTTGGGTTAAATATTGGTAAAATTTTGGTTTAGTTTTGCAAATAACTTGACTACATGGTCAAATTATCTACATTAGTTGTTGGGATCAACAACAATCCCGCCGTAAAGACTAAGAATACAGAATTTAGCTAACTTAGAGAAGGAAGTAAGTTGTATGGCTACCGGTAAAGTGAAATGGTTCAATAACGCCAAAGGATTTGGATTTATCCGTGAAGATGGCCGTGATGAAGATATCTTTGCTCATTATTCAACCATTAGTATGGATGGCTACCGCACGCTAAAGGCTGGACAAGACGTTGAGTTTGACTTGTCTGAAGGCCCTAAAGGCTTACACGCTGTGAATATTAAACTGCCCGGCGATCTGACAGAATAATATATTTGCTTTGCTGTAACCCAGACCAACAAAAAAGCAGGCATCATGCCTGCTTTTGCTTATCTGATCGATTATTAAACGTTAGCCAGTGCCTGATTAAAGGTGTGGCTTGGTCGCATGGCTTTAGACGCCAGTTCTGGGTTTGGCCGGTAGTAACCGCCAATATCTACTGCTTTACCCTGCGCACCATTCAGCTCAGCAACGATAGTGGCTTCTTGCTGCTGCAGTACTGTGGCCAATTTAGCAAAGCGGGCCTGTAGCTCTGTGTTAGCCGTTTGCGCGGCTAAAGCCTCTGCCCAGTACATCGCCAGATAGAAGTGGCTGCCACGGTTGTCCAGTTCACCCAGCTTACGCCGTGGTGACTTATCATTATCGAGGAACTTGGCCGTTGCTGCATCCAGCGCATCAGCCAGCACTTTAGCTTTGCTGTTACCGGTAACCTGGCTTAAATGCTCCAGTGAAGCCGCCAGCGCTAAAAACTCGCCCAGCGAATCCCAGCGTAAATAGTCTTCTTCAATAAACTGCTCAACGTGTTTCGGTGCTGAGCCGCCGGCGCCGGTTTCAAACAAGCCACCGCCATTCATTAAAGGTACTACCGATAACATCTTAGCACTGGTGCCCAGCTCTAAAATCGGGAATAAATCGGTTAAGTAATCACGCAGTACGTTACCGGTTACTGAAATAGTATCCAGCCCCTGCTTAATACGTTGTAGTGACAAACGTGTTGCTTCAACCGGTGACAGGATCTGAATATCCAGACCACTGGTATCGTGGTCTTGCAGATAAGCTTTTACCTTGGTAATCAGCTGAGCATCGTGAGCGCGGGCACTGTCTAACCAGAATACCGCCGGCGTGTTGCTTAAGCGCGCACGGTTTACCGCCAGTTTTACCCAATCGCGGATTGGCGCGTCTTTTACCTGACACATACGCCAGATATCGCCTTGCTCTACGCTGTGTTCAAACACCACGTCACCTTTGCTGTTCAGTACCTGCACTTTACCGTCGGCAGCAATTTCAAAGGTTTTATCGTGTGAACCGTACTCTTCGGCTTTTTGTGCCATCAGGCCCACGTTTGGTACAGAGCCCATGGTGCGCGGGTCAAAGGCACCGTTTTTCTTACAGAAGTCGATAGTTTCCTGATACACACCTGCGTAGCAACGATCCGGGATCATCGCTTTGGTATCTTTTAACTTGCCATCCGGGCCCCACATCTGGCCTGAACTACGGATCATTGCCGGCATAGATGCATCGATAATAATATCGCTGGGTACATGCAGGTTGGTGATGCCTTTATCTGAATTAACCATAGCCAGTGCAGGCTGTGCAGCGTAACAGGCTTTAATATCTGCCAGCACTTCGTCTTGCTTGGCCTGTGGCAGCGTGGCAACCTTGGCAAACATATCGCCGGCGCCGTTGTTAACATCAACACCCAACTCAGCAAACAGCGCAGCGTGTTTATTAAACACCGTTTTGAAGAATACCGTTACCGCATGGCCAAACATAATAGGATCAGACACTTTCATCATGGTGGCTTTTAAATGCAAGGATAACAGAACATTCTGCTGTTTAGCCGATGCAATTTCGCGCAGATAAAAGTCGCGCAGAGCATTTTTGCTCATCGTAGCAGCATCAATTACTTCAGCGGCCAGTACCGCAACTTTGTCTTTTAATACTGATACAGTGCCATCTTTGGCGATATGCTGAATTTTCAGCGTATCAGCATTGGCAAAAGTGGCTGATTTTTCGCTGCCGTAAAAATCGCCCTCTGTCATATGAGCAACATGAGATTCAGAGCCCGACGCCCAGGCGCCCATACTGTGTGGGTTTTTCCTGGCATATTGCTTAACCGACGCAGGAGCACGGCGATCAGAGTTACCTTCACGCAGTACCGGGTTTACCGCACTGCCTTTAATTTTGTCGTAGCGCGCTTTAACATCACGCTCTTGTTCAGTCTTTGCTTCAGCCGGATAATCCGGTAAGGTATAACCCTGTTGCTGTAATTCTTTAATCGCTGCTTTTAACTGTGGAATAGACGCACTGATATTCGGCAGCTTAATGATATTTGCTTCAGGCTGATTCGCCAGCTCGCCCAGCTCAGTTAAGGCGTCAGCAATGCGTTGCTCAGGTTTTAGGAAATCAGGAAAGTTGGCAATAATACGGCCCGACAGAGAAATATCACGGGTTTCTACCGCGATACCGGCCGCTGCAGAAAACGCCTGCACGATAGGCAGTAATGAATAGGTGGCAAGTGCTGGTGCTTCGTCTGTTTCAGTGTAGATAATTTTTGCAATTTCGTTTGACATGTTAGTTCCTGTAATGTGTTTGCGATCAGCTGGCTTATGCTGGCCAGTTCGCACCTTCATTCGGGCGATGTTGATGTTTTAAACGCATTTGTTGCTAAGCGGCGGTAGTATAGCAGCATGACATTGAATAAAATAGGCAGCCGGATCCTATGAATTTCAGAGACAAAAATACAGTGAAACCGTTGCGAAGCAGGCCGAATTTGCAAAATAATCCATATGCGAAAAAACGCAATACGACCAAGGTCGGACAACCGGTATTAGTACTGTTTAACAAACCCTTTGACGTACTGTGTCAGTTTACCGATAACAGCACATCTCCACGCAAAACACTGGCAGATTATATCACTGTACCTGACGTGTATGCTGCTGGCAGGCTTGACCGCGACAGCGAAGGGCTTTTGCTGCTAACTAACTGTGGCAAAACTCAGCATCAGATTAGCGACCCTAAACATAAAATGGCCAAAACCTACTGGGTGCAGCTTGAAGGTAATATCAGCGACGACGCTCTGGCACAGTTAAGCGCAGGCGTGCAGTTAAATGATGGCCCCACTTTACCCGCAACAGCGTTGCGTTTACCTGAGCCTGATGTCTGGCCACGTCAGCCACCGGTGCGTCAGCGCGCTAATATTCCTACCTGCTGGATAAGTCTGACTATTACCGAAGGCCGTAACCGTCAGGTACGGCGGATGACTGCTGCGGTAGGTTTTCCCACCTTGCGCTTAATCCGCGCACAAATTGGCGATTGGCACCTTAACCAGTTAGCACCAGGCCAATTTACCGTAATGGATCTTAAATAAGGATAGCCACCAACCCATGAGCAGAGAACTGCTACATCTTACCGTTGCTGCCATAGTGTATTTTGAGCACAAATTTTTACTGGTAGAAGAGCGCGATAAACTAACCGGACAGCGGGTACTGAACCAGCCGGCAGGCCATGTTGAGCAGGATGAAGATTTGCTTGGCGCAGTAAAACGCGAACTGTTTGAAGAAACCGGCCTGACGCTTGAACCCTCAGCCTGGTTGGGTATTTCGCAGTTAAAAGCAGCGAATGGTCATCGCTATGTGCGGCTGAATATAGTGTTTGAGCCCACTAGCCTGCCAGCACAGTACCAGCCACAAGACAGCGATATTCTGGCTCTGCACTGGTATAGTGCAACTGAACTGTTGCAGGCCGCCTTACCGCTGCGCAGCCGTTTAGTCAGCGATGCTATCAGCTTATATACACAAGGGGTACACCTGCCGCTGTCACTGATTCAACCAACGCGATAACATGCGCAGCGGATAAATTTAATGTATAATCCGCGCCTTGTTTTTCCGGCCTTCAAAAGTGCAGTGCTATGCCAGATACCCGCTCAGCTAACAGCAGTAAAAAAGTCATCGTCGGCATGTCCGGCGGCGTAGATTCTTCCGTTTCAGCCTACATGTTGCTACAACAGGGTTATCAGGTTGAAGGCCTGTTTATGAAAAACTGGGAAGAAGACGATAACGACGAATACTGTGCTGCCGCTGAAGATATGCGCGATGCACAGGCTGTTTGTGACAAATTGGGTATAGTGCTGCATAAGGTGAATTTTGCTGCAGAGTACTGGGACAATGTTTTTGAGTACTTTCTGGCTGAATATAAAGCCGGCCGCACCCCTAACCCAGACATCATGTGCAATAAAGAAATTAAATTTAAAGCATTCCTCGAGTTTGCTGCCGAAGCGCTGGGCGCAGATTATATTGCCACCGGCCACTATGTGCAGCGGCGTTATGTTGATGGCCACTGGCAGTTATTACGCGGGCTGGATAACAATAAAGATCAAAGTTATTTCCTCTACACCATTGGTGAAGAGCATGTGGCACAAACGCTGTTTCCGGTGGGCGAACTGGAAAAACCCGCCGTGCGTGCTATTGCTGAGCAGCAGGGTTTAGTTACCCATGATAAAAAAGACAGCACCGGTATTTGCTTTATCGGCGAGCGTAAATTCAAAGATTTTCTGCAGCAATACTTGCCGGCACAACCGGGCGATATCGTTTCGGTCGACGGCGACATTATTGGCCGCCATGAAGGCCTGATGTATCACACCCTCGGCCAGCGTAAAGGCCTGGGCATTGGCGGCTTGCGCGATGGCGGCGATGAACCCTGGTATGTAGTTGGCAAAAATCTGGATACCAACCAGCTAATTGTGGCTCAGGGCCATGACCATCCGGGTTTACTGTCTAAAGGTTTAATCGCTAACCAGTTGCACTGGACCGACCGTAAAGGCCCGCAGCAAGCGCTGCGTTGCACCGTAAAAACCCGCTATCGCCAGACTGATATTCCCTGCAATTTAACTCCCAATGCCGACGGCACGGTAACGGTACTGTTTGATGCAGCACAAAAAGCAGTAACGCCAGGCCAGTCGGCCGTATTTTATCTTGACGATGTTTGCCTTGGCGGCGGCATTATAGATGTGGCTCTGAACTGATATGCAATATTCTCTTTCAACACAAATTATCGCTTTGGCCGGGTTAACTCAGGCGCTGAAACTGGTGCAAACGGTCGCCCGCAGTACCACCGTAGATAAAGAGCTTCTGAGCACAATGCTACACAGCGTTGCCGTTGTCGATGCTGAAGATCCGCTGCAAATATATGGCAACCAGCCTGCCAACCTGAAAACCGGTTTACAGCTTATTGTTGACCAATTGGGCGACAAACCACAAAAAGATGTCGAGCTGACGCGCTATATTGTTGGCGTACTGGCGCTGGAGCGTAAACTGAGCAAAACACCGGCTAATCTGAAAAAGCTGGGCGATAAACTGCAGCATTTAGAGCGGCAGTTACAGCATTTCCGTATTACTGATGACAACATGCTGGCCAATCTGGCCGATATCTATTCTGACTGTATCAGCAGTTTAGGTGGCCGTATTCAGATCTATGGCCAACCCGAATTACTTAAACTACCTGCCGTACAGCACAAAGTAAGGGCGCTGTTATTAGCCGCCATCCGCTCAGCAGTATTATGGCGCCAGGCCGGTGGTAGCCGTCTTAATTTTATCTTTAAACGTCGCAAGCTGGTCGCACAAGCAAAAGACATGCTTGCGCAACTGCCCTCATCAAGCTTATAGGAGCCTGTATGCAACTGAATGCCCTAACCGCTATTTCCCCCGTTGACGGGCGCTATGGCAGCAAAACTGTAGATTTACGCAACTACTTCAGTGAGTTTGGCTTAATTAAGTATCGCGTGATGGTAGAAGTGCGCTGGTTACAGCAACTTGCCGCGACAACCCAGATTGCTGAAGTGCCAGCCTTATCTGCCGAGGCTAACCTTGTCCTGAATGACATTGTCGACAATTTCAGCTTAAGCGACGCTGAGCGGGTAAAAGAAATTGAACGCACCACCAACCACGACGTTAAAGCGGTTGAGTACCTGTTAAAAGAAAAAGTGGCCGCAAACGCTGAACTCTCTGCAATCAGTGAATTTATTCACTTTGCCTGTACCTCAGAAGATATCAACAATTTATCGCACGGCCTGATGTTAAGCGAAGCCCGTGCTAACGTATTACTACCGCAATGTGATGCGCTGTTAGAGGCCATTAAGCAGTTAGCTAATGAGCATAAAACCGTACCGATGATGGCGCGCACGCATGGCCAGCCAGCCTCCCCTACTACCATGGGTAAAGAGATGGCTAACGTTTATATGCGCTTAAAACGCCAGCGTGATCAGATTGCCAGCGTAGAAATTCTTGGCAAACTTAATGGTGCAGTGGGTAACTACAATGCGCACTTATCCGCGTACCCACAGCTTAACTGGCATCAGCTGTCAGAGCAGTTTGTCACCGGTTTAGGCTTAAGCTGGAACCCGTTTACCACCCAGATTGAACCGCATGACTATATCGCCGAGCTGTTTGACGCTGTAGCCCGCTTTAATACCATTTTGCTCGACTTTGATCGCGATGTTTGGGGTTACATTGCGCTGGGGCACTTTAAACAGCGCACTATTGCCGGTGAAATTGGCTCTTCTACCATG
Organism: Rheinheimera sp. EpRS3; assembly: GCF_001513785.1. Lineage (GTDB taxonomy): Bacteria > Pseudomonadota > Gammaproteobacteria > Enterobacterales > Alteromonadaceae > Alishewanella. The sequence continues at coordinate 1,471,227 of NZ_LNQS01000001.1, read as the reverse complement.
CCGCACAAAGTTAACCCGATCGACTTTGAAAACTCAGAGGGCAACCTGGGTATTGCAAATGCGCTGTTTAATCATTTGTCAGCTAAATTGCCGGTGTCACGCTGGCAACGTGACCTGACCGACTCTACCGTGCTGCGTAATCTGGGTATGGGTTTTGGTTATACTGTTATTGCCTATCAGGCCACGTTAAAAGGCATCAGTAAGCTGGAAGTGAACGAGGCTAACCTGCGCGCCGAGCTCGATGCTAACTGGGAATTGCTGGCCGAGCCGGTACAAACTGTTATGCGTAAATACGCTATTGAACAGCCGTATGAAAAGCTCAAAGAGTTAACCCGCGGCAAGCGCATTACCCAGGCAGACTTACATGTGTTTATTGAAAAGCTGGCATTGCCCGACCAGGTAAAAGAGCAACTTAAGCAGTTGACTCCGGCCAATTATATTGGTGCTGCGGTAGAAATAACCGACACGCTACAGTAACAGGCTAAAGGCGCTGAATTCAGCGCCTTTTTTCTCAGGAATATCAAATGTATCAATTAAATTTGGCTGAACTTGGCATCACTGAATTTCTTAATGAATACTGGCAAAAAAAACCATTGCTGATTAAAGGCGGTTTTAAACATTTTGCCGACCCGCTAACAGCAGATGAACTGGCTGGCCTGGCACTGGAAGAAGAAATTGAGTCACGCATAGTCAGCTGTATTGATAAACAATGGGATATACAAACCGGCCCATTTGAAGATTTCTCTGCTTTTGGTGAAAAAGACTGGACCTTACTGGTGCAGGCCGTTGATCACTGGCATCCACAAGCCGCTAAACTGCTGGACCCGTTTCGTTTTATCCCCAACTGGCGTATTGATGATCTGATGGTCAGCTTTTCAGCGCCAGGCGGCGGTGTCGGCCCCCATTTGGACCAGTACGATGTGTTTATTATTCAGGGCGAAGGCAAACGTCACTGGCGTGTTGGTATGCCAGATACCAGCCTGCAGCAATTGTGCCCACACCCGCGTTTACTGCAGGTTAGCCCGTTTACAGCCTGTATCGACGTTATTACAGAGCCTGGCGACATTCTGTATATTCCGCCCGGCTGCCCGCATGAGGGCATTAGCATTGAGAACAGCCTGAATTATTCAGTTGGTTTTCGCGCTCCGGCACAAAAAGATCTGCTTACCGGCCTGGCCGATCATCTGATTGATCATGATATCACGGGTAAGCGTTTCAGCGATGCAGGGCGCAGTAGTGCGCAATCGGTTGGTGTTATTACAGATGATGATCTGAGCAAAGTGCAGCAGTTATTACAACAGCTGGTAAATGATAAAACCATGCTACCGCATTGGTTTGGCAGTTTAATTACCCGAGCCAAACATGAGCTGGATTTAAACGAGCCCGACCCGCATTACGGCGCCGACGAAATTGGCGAATACCTTGACGAAGGTTCAGTATTAAGCCGTACGGGCGGGCTGCGCTGCTGTTATTATCAGCAAAACACCAATAGCGATATTCTGCTGTTTATTAACGGTGAGCAGACCATCTTGCCACCAGATGAACTGCTAACGGCACAGTTATTGTGCGATCACACTGAGCTGCAATCGGAGCACAACCTGCATTTTAACCAGTCAGCCGAGCGGCTAATGCTGCTGACCAGCTTAATTAACCAGGGCTACTGGTATTTTAGTGAGTAAATGCACTGCATATTAAAAAGCTGATAAAAAACCGCAGATAATGCGGTTTTTTATTATTCGTAAAGCAATAAATACAGTTAACTGACAGCTTCGGCCTGCCAAAGCTGATCTTCGTTGAACATATCGTAAAGGTTGTGCGCGCGGTTAATCAGCAAATTGGCAAAATCCTGCTGGGTTTTATCTGTAATACCGGCATCAATAATCTGCTGGGCTTTTAGCTGCCAATGCATGGAAAATGCTCTTACCGCATCTCTGGCGTTAGGGGCTGCAGCAAACGCCATATGATCAGTCGGCAAGTCGCCGCTTATTACCCAATATGATTGTTTATCTTTCGTATTTAATTTCCATACCGCCATATAAGGTGGCAAATAGCGGCTTTCTGATGCAGCAACGTTGTCTGGCACAATACCTTTGCTGGCTAAATACTCGTTTGCTTTTTGGAACTGCGCTCTTACCCATTCAGCGCGGGCTTGTTCAATTTGTTGCTGAGTTAACTGCTCACTCATTATACGACGTCCTGCTTTTAAATTTCTGCTACTTTAGGTGACTCGCCACCGACAATCAAGTGTTGTCATATATTGTCGACAATCGCCTGGACAGACCAGATATTTTTTTGGTTTGATTCTGGTGAAACCCAGGTTGAAATGCTACATTTCGCCGCGCAAAAATGCCGCCGGCAACGCGGCCACTAACCAGGCACAGTGGCCTGAGTATTTCAGGCTATCAATAAACGGAGAAATCAGTCGTGGCAGTATTTAATCATTCTGAATTCGATAATCATGAACAGGTTGTGTTTTGCAGCGATGCAGAAACCGGTTTAAAAGCAATTATTGCCGTGCATAGCACAGCACTTGGCCCGGCTGTAGGCGGTTGCCGCTTATGGGACTATGTATCCGACGAAGCTGCTTTGAATGATGTTCTGCGTTTATCCCGCGGTATGACATACAAAAATGCCATGGCAGGCTTACCTCTAGGTGGTGGTAAATCCGTTATTATCGGCAATGCGAAAAAAATCAAATCCGAAGCATTATTCCGTGCTTTTGGCCGTATGATCCATCGTTTATCTGGCAGCTACTACAGTGCCGAGGACGTCAATATCACTACCGGCGATATTATGATCGTCAATAAAGAAACCCCTTTTGTTGCCGGTCTGGAAGGTAAAAGCGGCAACCCCGCACCGTTTACAGCTCTGGGTACCTATCGTGGTATTAAAGCTGCGGCAAAACATCAGTTTGGTTCGGACAATTTAACCGGTAAAACTGTCGCGGTGCAGGGCCTTGGCAGTGTGGGTTTCTATCTATGTGAATACCTGCACAAAGAAGGCGCTAAATTAATTGTTACCGACATTAATCAGGATGCCGTACAGCGCGCTGTAAGCCAGTTTGGCGCTGTTGCTGTAGCTCTGGATGAGATATATGCTGCGGAGGCCGATATCTATGCTCCTTGTGCTTTGGGTGCTACAGTTAACGACGACACCATAATGCAGCTTAAAGCCCGCGTGGTTGCCGGTTGTGCCAATAATCAGTTAAAAGAAGCCCGCCACGGTGATGTGTTACGCGAAAAAGGTATTTTATATGCACCGGATTATGTGATTAACGCTGGTGGTATTATTAATGTTGCCTCTGAAATGCGGCCGCAAGGTTACAGCGTTGAAGAATCCACTGCGAAAGTAAACGCCATCTACGATACTCTGCTGAATATTTTCCAGCGTGCTGATGCTGAAAACCAAGCTACCAGCCTGGTGGCTGACTTAATGGCGCAGGAAATCATTCGTCGCAACAAGCAATAATCGCTTAACGCAATCTATCTTAAAGCCACTTTTGCAGTGGCTTTTTTATTGCGTATCAAATAACCCTGCCAACTTTAACGGCACTATAGTGCTGGCTGTCTGATAACCGGTATTAAACAGTTCCAGCTTCTGCTCTGCTGTCAGGGCAAAATCTACTGCTGAAATGCTGCCGGTATTGATCACTATCGTATTATGCCAGTATTCGGCGTGTACATACTCACGTGACACTGCGCTCATAAAGGTGCGGATCAGCATATAAATATATGATACCAGAGGGAAATAACGGCTGGTTTGCACAGGTTTGGCTTCAGCGTCACTTTTTAACCGAAAGCAAATAAGCGGCAGCCCCGAGCCAGACCAGTCATGGTGCAATGCATCTTCAGACAATATCACCCCATCGGTCATAATATGATTTTTAAACGGCTGAAACGAAAAAAACAGCGGAATAGACATAGAAAAGCGCACCGCCTTTGAAACTTTAAGGTGTGGCGTATGCAGCCGGTTAAACACCACAGGGCCACCACCGTTAATATCGGTCGCCAGCACATGTAAGTCATATGGCAAATTAGCGAAGGTTACACCTTGTAATTGTTGGTCCAACCAGGCTTCAAATTTATCACCGTTGCATAAACCACCGGTGCGCAATAATGACGTAACTGAAAAGCTCCAGAACTGCCTGAAATCAGTTTGCAATGCCAGCGCTTTTAGGCTGGCAAGGTCCCAGCCGGTAGCATAGAGCGCTGCCACAATACTACCGCCAGATACGCCAACCAGATGCCGGAAACGAAATTGCATATCCTGCAATGCCTGTAATATGCCAATATAACAACTCAACCGGGTGCCGCCCCCCGAGAAGATGGGTACTATCTCTTTGCCTGTACTGATTGGCATACAGCATCCTTTGCCTGAACATCCGCTCCTTAGTATGGGGCAAATTCTGCTGCTTGCCATATAACACTGCAGCTATTTCAACCAAATTGAGCTAGTATAGTGCCCTAACACAATAACTTAGATAGGGAATGTCTGAATGATGTATAAAGCACTATTGTGTATTGCACTGCTGTGGCATCTGGCCTTACCGGCTCAAGCTACGCTGCAGGATAGCATCAAAAAAATAAAACCCTCTGTCGTGGCTATAGGCGTGTTTAGCCCGCTGGCATCCCCCCGCGTCCGGCTGGTTGGCACGGGTTTTGTTGTAGCCGATGGCAGTAAAATAATTACTAATTACCATGTTATTGCCAAAGCACCTGATGTAAAACGCAACGAATCCTATGTTGTTTTATCCGGCCAGGCAGACAATATACAAATCCACCAGATTACCGACACTAAAACCCAAACAGTGCATGACTTAGCGGTATTGACGATTGAAGCCAAACTGCCTGCGGCAACTCTGGCTGACGCTGACTTTATCAACGAAGGCACTGAAATCGCCTTTACCGGTTTCCCTATTACCGCAGTACTGGGCTTATACCCCGCCACCCACAGAGGTATAATTTCCGCGGTAACACCCATCGCAATTCCTGCGGATCATTCTGGTCAGTTGCAAGCGTCTGCGCTGCGCCAACTGCGACAACCTTTTATGGTATATCAGTTAGATGCAACAGCTTATCCGGGCAATAGCGGCAGCCCTTTGTTTGATGCCAATACAGCTCAGGTGATCGGTATTATTAATAAGGTTTATGTAAAATCGACACGGGAAGCGGTACTGAGTGACCCAAGCGGCATCACTTATGCAATTCCGGTAAAGTTTTTGCTGCCTTTGCTAAGACAATAAACCGCTCCAAATACATTTTCAGCTTTTATGGATAGACGCAGATGGAATTACTGACAGAATTAGCGTTGGATCGGATTGGCTTTGGTTTCGCCTGCGTTGCTAACTTGTTTTTCTTTCTGTTGACACTGGCCACCCGGGTTAAAAACCTGCCACGCTCCTTGCTGCTTGCCTGGTCACTGTTTAACACAGTCTGGGCGGCCTATTACATGCTGACAGGCTTTGCCCCCTACGTTACACCGGTATCGTTACTACTGGAGCTCAGCCGAAACCTGGTGCTGCTGTTGTTTTTACTGGCAGCACTTGGCAGTGCCGAACAATCACTAAGCCTGCTGTTAAAAAAGCGCTCAGTGCAGTTGCTAATCTTAATTATCAGCTGTTGGGGGTTACTGAGCTATTTGCAGCTGATTTCGATGAACCTGATTTTTACCGGCAGCCTGGCTATCTGTGTATTACAGCTGGCACTGCTGGAAACAATGTACCGTAAAGCCGCTGCTAACCGCTGGCAATATAAACCCCTGGTGCTGGGCATAACCGTTTGCGCATTGTTTGACTTCGTTTTGCTGGCTGAGTCGGCATTATTCGGGCAGGTAGATAACCAGCTCTGGTCAGCCCGTGGTTTTGTTTACGCTGCCATAGTGCCACTGCTGATTATTTCTGTCAGACGCGTACAAGCCTGGGGCATCAATGTTTATGTGTCACGCGACATTGTGCTACAAAGTTCGCTGGTGCTTGCTGCAGGTATCTATCTGTGCCTTATCGCAGTTGCAGGCTTTTATATTCGTTATATCGGCGGCACCTGGTCAAACCTGCTGCAAACTACCTTTTTAGTGCTGGGTTTTGCTATGTTGGCCGTATTGCTGCTATCGGGCGCAGTAAGACGCAAGCTAAAAGTATTTATTGAAAAACATTTTTTTGCCAATAAGTTTGATTATCGTGTGAAATGGCTTGAACTGACACGACAACTACGGCTTGTCGATATTACCAAGTCAGATCAATACCAGACTATTTTGCAAACCTGGATAAACTCTGTCAGTTACAGCCGGGGTTGCCTGGTCAAACTGGAAGGAACTTCTGCGCTAACCACATTGGCCCGTATTAACCGCCCTGCACTGAATGACAGTGAAACTGAATTACTACAACAATATGTACAACAATTTGCCGGTAAAAACTGGATAGTCGATCTGGCAGATAAAAAAGACCCGTTTTGTCAAAAACATAACTTAAGTGACATTGATATCCAATTAATCATTCCCATCCACTCCGACAATGAACTTTGGGGTCTGTGCCTGATAAACGCACCGGATGTCGATCGCCAATTCCTCAACTGGGAGCTTCGTGACTACCTGATGCTGGTGGCAGAGCAAATATCCAGCTACCTGCAGTTAATGCAAGCCAGTCAGAAACTCAGTGAAAACGCCCAATTCGCGGCATTTAGCCGCATGTCAGCGTTTGTTGTACACGATCTAAAAAATATCAAAGCGCAAATCGATTTAATGCTGACAAACAGTATAAAGCACCGGACTAATCCTGAGTTTATTAACGACAGCTTCGATACTCTCGCCGCTATGCAGCAACGCTTACAGAATATGCTATCGCAACTGAGCAGCAAACGTGCAGAGTCCAATCAGGATACTATGGTCAATATCTCAACCGTTGTGCATGAGGTCATTACTCAGCGCTGTGCAGCCAAACAACCAGTACCTCAATACACCGTCAGCCGTGATGCTCAGTTACTGATAAACAAAGAGCGTTTTTCCAGTGTGCTTTATCACCTGATTGACAATGCCCAGCATGCTACAGCCAGCGAGGGTCAAATACTGGTCGATGTGAATTGTGACAACTCACAGCTGTATATCAGCATTCAGGATACTGGCTGCGGGATGTCCGCAGAATTTATCAGCGAGCGCTTATTTAAGCCATTTGACTCAACAAAAGGTAATGCGGGTATGGGCGTAGGCGCTTATGATGCGCTACACTTTGCCAGACAGCATAATGGCCAGTTGCAGGTAGAGAGTACAGAAGGAGTGGGAACTACCTTTACGCTTATTCTTCCTTTACACTAATCACGTTTATTGATGTAAATACAAGGACTGTTTTATGAAGACCTTATTGGTCATAGAAGATGATATTGGCATCCAGAAGCAGCTGAAATGGAGTTTACCGGATTATGAACTGGTGTTTGCTCAGGATCGCTCTTCAGCACTGACACAACTAAGGCGATATGAGCCAGAGGTTGTCACACTCGATCTTGGCTTACCTCCCGATCCGGCAAATGCGACAGAAGGCTTAGCCTGCTTAAGTGAAATACTGTCAATGCAGCCAAACTGCAAAGTTATTGTCATCACCGGCAGTAATGATAACGATCATGCGCTTAAAGCTGTCGCGCTGGGTGCTTATGACTACTATCAAAAACCGATTAATATCGATGTGTTAAATGTGATCCTGACCAGAGCTTTTAAACTTAGCCAGTTAGAAACAGAAAATCAGGCACTAAAAGCTGCCGGAGTGACAAGCAGCGATATTATTGGCAACAGTGATGCCATTATGCGCGCCTGTCGCACAGTAGAGAAAATCGCCCCGACAGAGATTACCACCTTATTGCTTGGAGAAAGTGGTACTGGTAAAGAAGTATTTGCCAGAGCGATTCACCGACAAAGTCCAAGGGTAAATAAACCTTTTGTAGCCATTAACTGCGCATCGATACCAGAAAATCTGCTGGAAAGTGAACTATTCGGCTATGAAAAAGGCGCATTTACCGGTGCTAATAAAACCACCTTAGGCAAAATTGAATGTGCTAACGGCGGGACACTGCTGCTGGATGAAATTGGCGACATGCCGTTAAGCCTGCAAGCCAAGATGCTACGCTTTTTACAGGAAAGGGTTATCGAGCGTGTTGGCGGACGCCAGGAAATAGAAGTCGATGTCAGGGTAATTTGTGCAACACACCGTAATCTGGCGGAAATGGTTGCAGCACAAAGTTTCCGCGAAGATTTATACTACCGGGTAAGCGAAATCACCCTGGCAATCCCACCGCTACGCCAGCGTGGCCACGATATTATTGTTATCGCGAAAGCTTTACTAACGAAATTCAATATAGAGTTTAACAGCCATGTACAGGGCTTTTCAGACTGTGCTATGCAAGCCATGCTGCAGCATCCGTGGCCAGGTAATATTCGTGAACTGCAAAATAAGCTTAAATCAGCCGTAATCCTGGCAGATAGCAAATTGATTACTGCTGATGATCTTGGCCTTAGTAGCAAAGAAATGGTAAAAACCAGCACACTGCGTAAAGTAAGAGAACAAGCAGAAACACAGGCAATACGCCAGGCTTACACCCTGGCGAACGGCAACTTATCTAAAACATCCGACTTATTGGGTATCACCAGACCAACACTTTATGCATTAATAGATAAGTATCGCCTGCACGATTTAAGAAATGCTGAAGCCGAAATCTGAACTGCTAAAGCTGAAATCTGCATATGATAGTTAAAAAAAACCCCACTTCAGTGGGGTTTTTTATTACAGCGTAATGCCTTTTTGCTTCGCTTTATCTTTGATGTAAGATTCCCAGCCACGTACCTGACGCGACATAGCAGGATCTTTCTTCGCATTCATCAATGCAGCATAAGCTTCTTTATATTTCTTCTGATAGAAATAAGCATCCACTAAGCTCATATAGACACCGCTTGGTTTATCAACATTCATTGATAATGCTTTGTCATAAGCAGCAATAGCTTCATTATATTTCTGCACAGCAGAGTAAGCAGAACCCTGACGACGGTAAGCATCAGCATCATTCGTCAGCTTAGCAACTTCGCCATAGTAGTTAGCAGCCTTTAAAAACTCTCGAGCAGACTGATAATTAGAAGCAATAAAAGTCAAATTGGTTTTATCTTTCTTAACCAAACCGCTTTTCATGTGCTTTTCCATTACAGAAGCTGCTTTATAAGGGATGTTATTATTGGCATACATCTGCGCTAACATTCTTACTTCAGAGTCTTTTTCCAGATAGCCCTGCGAATAAGCTAATTGCAATGTAGACAGTGATTTGCCAAATTCTTCAGTCAAGGTATAAAAGTTACCCAGATAGACCCAGAACTGCTTATTCTCCGGGAACAGCTGCACCATCGTTTCCACTACTGCTACTAACTCCTTGTAGCGTTTCGTTTCATACAATGCTGCCATCTTAAGCTGGTAAGGTCCTTCAACTGGCTTAGTTGCAAAACGAATTGCATCATCTGCCGGAGCCAAAACCTTAGAATGCTGGTCCATTAAATAGTAAGCATTAGCAATCCGCATATAGGCATCTGAATTCTGCTCACCAGTGAACATCATCCAGTCTTCATACGCTTTTATTGCCGTTTGATATTGCTTGTCTTGCAACAACATATCTGCCAGCAACTTCATGGACGCAGACTGATCAGCAAACGTCAGCACATCTGGTTTTACCGCTAAAGTCAGATACTTTATTGCCTGCTTTTCGTCCTTGGTAGCATATAAGTTACCCAAAAAACGATTAAGCGTAGCAGTATCAAACTCATTGCTAGACTTAGCATCAAGCAACAAGGCTATTGCTTCGTCTAATTTTTCTTCGTTATACAGCTCAAAGGCACTAACCAGAACTTTACCAACCCGCTCGCCAACAATTTGTGTCTTACGGGCTTTTCGTTCTTCTACTTTTGCCATATTAGGCTGTACAGCTGCAGAAACCGGTAAACAAGCTCCTAAAACTGTCATTACGACAAGAGCTGAGGTAAGTTTTTTAAACTTCTTCATATTAACCCCCTGTCATATCTAGTGTGAAGTCCAGCTGAACTTGTTGACCAGTTTGCTTTAGCGGCTTACCGTCAACAACTTTCGGGCTGTATTTCCAGCGGCGCAGTGCACGTATAGCTTCACGGTCAAACACCCGGCGCGGCTCTGCTTCAATTACTTCAACTTCATCAACACTACCGTCTTCCATAATGCTGAAACGAAGTTTAACCCAGCCTTGTAAACCATCACGTGCTGCTTGTACCGGATAGCGTGGTTCAATACGAACGATAGGCGTTGCATCACCATCGCGCATCATGCCGGACGGATCGCCTAAGGCACCTGCGCCTGCACCCAAGTTAAGCCCAGGCATATTAAAACCTATCGCCCCCGCAGCGTTAGCTGTATCTGGCTCTGGCTGAGGCGCTTTAGGCGGCTGAGCCGGTGGTGGTGGTGGTGGTGGTGGTGGTGGCCGCCGGGTCTGTGTCTCTGAGTCAGGCGGCGTAGTGTTAATTTCAATAACAATACGCTCTTGCTCAACCGCTTTACGATCGCCACTCGACTTAAGTAAAGTGGCCATCATTAAGAACAACAGAAACGTTACCACACCACCGATTATTAACGATGTCAGGAAACGTACCATAATTACTTAGTCTCCCCGGCTATACTAATCACCAGAGATGGGTCAGCAGCTTTAATCTGATCCATAACTTCCATCACTATACCGTGTTTAGCTTCTTCATCTGCCTGCACGATAATAGTGTCTGTTGGTGATTCTGCTCTTAGCCGTTCAATGTTTGCTGAAACACGCTCAACATCCACTACGCGCTTATCCATCCATATTTCACCGTTTGCACGGATAGCGATAAAGATAGTTGCGCTTGGCTTCTTCTGCGCCTGAGCAGCTTCAGGTTTATTTACATCAATACCAGCCTCTTTTACGAAAGACGTGGTAACGATAAAGAAGATCAACATGATGAAAACGATATCCATCATCGGCGTAATATCGATCTCTGCCGTTTCAGCTTCGCGAATACGTTTGCGGGCCATAAAAAACTCTCTTTAATGATGCGGTAAGCTGTCGGCCAGGCTTGCTTTTTCTCGCTTCACCTGAACGTCTAACCGCGCACTGAAAAATACACCTGATATCGCCGCAACCAGACCCGACATTGTCGGTATAGTTGCCATAGAGATACCTGTTGCCATGGTTCTTGGGTTACCAGTTCCCTGTGTCGCCATAATATCGAACACAGCAATCATCCCGGTAACCGTTCCCAACAATCCAACCAGTGGACACAGTGCAACCAAGGTTTTAATGAGCAGCATACGCTGATCTAATTTATCTGACGCCTCGGAAATCCAGCAATCACGGATCTTATGCGCATACCATGATGTGGTATCTGCTCTGGCATCCCAGCGGGCAATAATATCCTTTTTAAGCTTCGGATATTCAGCCTTAAGAAACCAGAACCGCTCTATCATCAATACCCACATGATGAAGAGTACCAGGGCGACAACGTATAATACGTTGCCACCAGTATGGATAAAATCCTGAACAGATTCCCACAGCTCTACTAGCTGGAGTATCATTAGGCTTTCTCCTTCTCCGCATGCGCAGCAATAATACCAGCAGCCTGCTCATCTAAAATGTGCAGAATTGACTTGGCTTTTGAAGCTACCAGCGCATGAACGAATAATAATGGGATCGCAGCAACCAGGCCCTGAGCAGTTGTAACCAACGCCAGAGAGATTGAACCGGCCATTAACTTCGGATCACCTGTTCCGTATAGTGTAATTTGCTGGAATGTCAGAATCATACCGATAACAGTACCTAACAGACCCAGTAATGGAGCAACCGCGGAGAATAATTTAATTAAACCTATTCCTCGCTCTACTTTTGGCGTCTCACGTAAAATAGCTTCGTCCAGTTTTAACTCAAGATTTTCGACATCAGCTGCTTTGTTCTCGTGGTAAACACGCAAAATACGACCCAGCGGGTTATTATCAGACGGGTTAGCCAGGTTCTTCAGCTGTGAGCGAATTTTGCCGCCAACAACACTCAGAACAATAATACGCTCAAGAGCGATTAGCATACCGATAAAGAATACTGCAGTAATGATATAACCAACTTCTTCACCAGCCTGGTAATATTCAAACAGAGTTGAACGCTGCTGGTTTAAACGCAGTAAGCTGTTACCTTTAGTCGGATCTAAGTAAATGCCGGTAATTTCACCATTGCTGGCGTTATGGTATGCAGAAACTGAATCATGAATTTTTGACTGTGGGTTACGGCCTAATGGCTGCACCTGATCAGTATCATTGTTCAGGATCAGATACTCAGAATCAGTGGTCAGATGGAAAGTACCAAAACGTGTTACACGCTTTGTTTCTACGCCACCATCCAGCTTAACTACCTGAGCATCAAACTTGGCAACTTTACCTGACTCAGTCATCTCGGTCAGCAATGCCATCCACAAGTCTTCCATTTCACCCAAAGTAGGCAGCTCTGTTGCTGACGCTACTGTACGCAGAGGAACATCACGACCTGGGTACTGCGCACTAACGATTGAGCCAGTGATAGTACCGATAGACTGGTTAGCTGACTGGCGAACAACACCAAACAACTCGCCCATTGTGCCCAATGCACTTTCTAATTCCTGCTGTTTCTGACCGATCAGAATATCGTTATCAGCGTATTCTTTTTGTAAACGCTTACCACGGTTTTCTTCTTCAGTGAATTGTCTTTTAGCAGTATTCAGTAACGCCTGCTTATCGGCACGTTCTGCCAGAAACGCACGCTCACGCTCCTGATTAACACGACCTTCAACAGTACGTTCTTTCTTCAGTTGTTCTAGTAATTGGTCCAACTTCTCAGTATTGGCCGATGCGTTAAATGCAACACCAGCGGACAGAGTTACCGCTGCGGCAATTAACATTGACTTAAATGCTTGTTTCATGTGTTCTTACTCCGCTGCGATAAGTGGTACGCGATCCATCTCAAGCGTGGCTTCACGACGTGCCATCTTGATAAACTGAGATACTGATGTCAGGTAAGAACCTGGCAGCTCATCCCAGCTTGATGTTTGCTTGTTCCACACCCAGCCGGCGTTGCCATCAAGTGCCAGCGCCATTAAAGCCAAACGGCCAACATGAACGTAATCAACGGTAATTTCCTGCCCATTCAGTGGCAAAGTACCCTGGAATGATGCCAGCTCTGAACCGTAGCCTACTTCAATGCTGTAAGCTTCCAGAATCTGACGGTATTGCTCAGATAATTGCACATCTGAACGGCCCATCAGTTCACGTAAATTTTCTACGCGGGCGATACGGCGCTCAGTGCGTAAAGGAATATCAGCTTTAACAAACTCTTCCAGTGCATCAATCATACGGAACATCAGAGGAACTGTACCTTTACGGGTATCTTCCAGACCGTTAATCTGACGCTGAACAGAGTCAATCTGACGCTTCTGGTCAGTAACCAAAGTTGCTAAAAAGTCGTTATAAACTTTCAGGTTCTCAGTTTGGTCAGTTACCTGCCGGTACTCACCTAATAATTCCTGAGACTGCTCATATATAGTGTTAATTTTTTCTTGAGACTGCACTGCTGCGCGCTGGATCTGACTACCTTCCTGGTGCAAAGCTTTTAAATCTGTTGCCAGTGCACTCGCCGAAAGGGCGAAAGTACCGGCCAGAGCTGTTGCAACAAGACTCTTGCGAATTTTATTGTTAAACATAGTTCCCAACCAATTATTGCTGATTAACGTAACCTGAAGTTGTAAGGACCCTACCGTTCTTACAGACAGAGAGGCCCTCGGTTAGAGGGTAAACCATCCGCATCATTACAGGTAAAAACTCCCTTGTCAATACAACACAGGCGTCTGAATGTCTGCTCTGATGCAGCTATTTATATGGCTTAGCACCCAATTTATGCACTATTAAACAAATAAGGATCTATTTGTTATAGTTCATTAATTTTTTAGCTTATTTTATGTTCGGCGTCAGTTTCCCTGACACATATAAAGCCACCATATCGTCCAGTGATATAGCTTTGATTTTACTGCCATGGCCTGCAGCGTTAAACGCTTCATACCGGGCAATACAAATTTCTGTCATCGCTTTTACCGATGCCTGTAAATATTTACGTGGGTCAAACTCTGCCGGGTTCTGCGTCATATAGCGACGGATAGCGCCGGTAGAAGCCAACCGTAAGTCGGTATCAATGTTGACCTTGCGCACTCCGTATTTAATACCTTGCTGAATTTGCTCAACCGGCACGCCATAGGTCTCCGGAATTTTACCGCCATTTTCGTTGATAATTTGCAACCATTCCTGCGGTACTGAAGACGAACCATGCATTACCAGATGCGTATCCGGAATACGCTCGTGGATCGCTTTAATCCGGTCTATCGCCAGGATATCTCCTGTTGGTGGCCGGCTGAACTTATAAGCACCGTGTGAAGTGCCACAAGCTATCGCCAAGGCATCAACCTGGGTCTCCCGCACAAACTGTGCGGCTTCTTCCGGATCAGTCAGCATTTGATCATGGCTTAGTATGCAATCTGCACCTATGCCATCTTCTTCACCAGCAGCACCGGTTTCCAGCGAACCTAAACAACCTAACTCGCCCTCTACAGACACACCACAAGCATGCGCTATTTCTACAACTTTGCGCGTTACATTGGCATTATAAGCATAATCCATTGGTGTTTTACCGTCTTCACCTAAGGAGCCATCCATCATTACAGAAGAAAAACCCAGTTGAATGGAGCGTTGGCAAACACCCAGTGAAGTACCATGATCCTGATGCATGACTACCGGAATATGTGGAAACTCTTCTACTGCAGCAAGAATAAGGTGGCGCAAAAACGGTGCACCGGCATATTTGCGGGCTCCGGCTGAAGCTTGCACAATAACCGGGCTGTCGGTTTTGTCCGCAGCCAGCATAATAGCGCGCATTTGCTCAAGGTTGTTTACGTTAAAAGCGGGTATGCCGTAACTAAACTCAGCGGCGTGATCCAACATTTGACGTAGTGAAATAAGGGCCATGAAATCCTCTCTTAATCTTTTAGGGTACAGTTTTAGTATGACATTTTTATTATTTTGTGGTTGCGCGTTGTTCCAGTATAGCTACTGCTGGCAGGGTTTTGCCTTCTAAAAACTCCAGAAAGGCCCCACCACCTGTCGATATATATGAAATGTTGTCTGCAATATTATATTTATCTATCGCTGCCAGCGTATCTCCACCACCAGCAATTGAGAAAGCATCACTGTCTGCAATTGCCTGCGCCAGTTCTTTAGTACCGGCAGCAAACTGGTCGAATTCAAAGACACCCACCGGGCCGTTCCATACGATAGTACCGGCTGATTTTAAGATTTTAACCAGTTGTGCTGTTGTATCCGGGCCGATATCAAAAATCATATCGGCATCGTCTACCGCAGCTACCTGTTTTAATGTGGCAACGGTGGTTTCACTGAATGCCTGCCCTACCACAACATCAGTTGGTACCGGAATATTACCGCCACGGGCTCTGGCTTGTGCCATTAAACGCTGTGCTTCAGGGATTAAATCAGCCTCATACAGCGACTTACCCACATTATTGCCATTAGCAGCGATAAAGGTATTGGCAATGCCACCGCCAACGATTAACTGATCAACAATACCCGACAATGACTCCAGCACAGTCAGTTTGGTTGATACTTTAGAGCCGCCTACAATAGCAACTAACGGCCGCTTCGGGTTCTTCAGTGCTGCCGCTAATGCATCCAGCTCTGCCACCAACAGTGGGCCAGCACAAGCTACGGGGGCGAACTTGGCTACACCGTGGGTAGAAGCCTGGGCGCGGTGCGCAGTGCCAAAGGCATCCATGACAAACACATCACACAGTGCAGCCAGCTTTTGCGCTAAGGCATCATCGTTTTTGCCTTCGCCTTTGTTAAAACGCACGTTTTCAAACACCACTACTTCACCGGCATTGATGTCGATACCATCCAGATAATTTGCAGCTAAGCGCACCGGAGCTGCTAATGCCTCAGCCAGGTAATCGACTACCGGTTGCAACGATGACTCAGCGTCATACACGCCCTCTTCTGGCCGGCCCAGATGCGACATCACCATCACTTTAGCACCTTTGCTCAGTGCCAGTTCAATGGTAGGTATTGCCGCTTTTAAACGGGCATCCGAAGTTACTTTGCCATTTTTAACCGGTACGTTTAAATCTTCGCGGATCAGCACGCGTTTGCTGTTAAGATCCAAATCGCTCATGCGAATAACAGACATTTCAAGCTCCTTATTATAAAGTCGGTTGCATCATGGCTCGCGCCGTATCAAGCATACGATTGGCAAAACCCCATTCGTTGTCACACCACACCAGACATTTTACCAGCCGTTTGTGGCTGACACGGGTTTGTGAGCCATCAACAATGCAGGAATGCGCATCGTGGTTGAAGTCCACTGACACCAAAGGCTCCTCGGTATAATCCAGAATACCGGCCAGCTCACCCAAGCGGGCTTGCTGCAACGCCTGATTCACCGCGCTGATACTGACATCCTGATGCAGTGTCACACTTAAATCCATCGCCGTCACATTTACTGTTGGCACCCGCACTGCAATCGCCTCAAAACGGCCGGCAAATTGCGGCAGTATGCGCTCTATACCCAGTGCCAGCTTAGTATCTACCGGTATTATCGACTGGCTGGCCGCGCGGGTACGGCGTAAATCCGGATGGTAAGCATCTATTACCTGCTGATCATTCATTGAAGCGTGAATAGTAGTAATAGTGCCACTTTCTACGCCAAAATGCTGATCCAGCACCTGAATAACCGGTACTATGCAGTTAGTGGTACAAGACCCTGCCGACACCACTGTCATATCCGCCGTTAAGCTGCTCTGGTTAATGCCATATATAATTGTGGCGTCAATATCGGTATCTGCCGGGTGTGAAAACAACACCTTTTTGGCGCCTGCAGCTAAGTGCCAGTTTGCATGCTCACGGCTGTGAAATACCCCGGTACATTCTAATACCACATCTACGTCAAGCTCATTCCAGGGCAGTGCCAGCGGATCGGCTTCTGCAAATAACGCTATATCTTTACCATCAACGTTAATACCACCATGATATGAACTGACGCTGAAACCAAAGCGCCCATGTGAGGTATCGTACTTTAGTAAATGTGCTACGCCTTTAGCATCGGCCAACTCATTAATAGCGACAACATTAAGCTTATGCTGCCAGCCATTTTCATAAATAGCGCGCAAAATATTACGCCCGATACGGCCAAAGCCGTTTATTGCCAGTCTGATTGCCATAACACCACGCTACATGACATAAAAAAACAAGACATAAGAAAATGGGACCAAACCTGGTCCCATTATACTAACTATTACGCCAGTAGCTGTTCTGCCGCTTCGAGTACTTTTGCGGTGGTGATACCAAAGTGCTCAAATAGCTGCTCTGCCGGTGCCGACTCGCCAAAGCTGGTCATACCGATAATTTTGCCGGTTAAGCCAACATATTTATACCAACAATCGGTAATACCCGCTTCTACGGCAATGCGCTTGCTTACTGAGGCGGGTAATACCGCTTCGCGGTAAGCGGCATCCTGTTGTTCAAACACATCGGTTGATGGCATAGATACCACCCGAACCGCTTTACCCTGCTCGGTCAGCTTAGCTGCAGCTTGCATTGCCAGTTCAACTTCAGAGCCGGTGGCAATAATAATCAATTCTGGCGTACCGTTGCAGTCACGCAGGATATAACCACCACGTTTTACATCGGCCAGTTGCTGCGTATTACGCTGCTGCTGTGCCAGGTTTTGTCGGGTGAAAATTAAGGTACTTGGGCCATCAGTGCGCTCAATCGCCGCTTTCCAGGCCACTGCCGACTCCACCTGATCACAAGGGCGCCAGTTCATTAAATTTGGCGTAGCGCGCAGTGCCGCTAACTGCTCTACCGGCTGGTGCGTTGGGCCATCCTCACCTAAACCGATAGAATCGTGGGTGTAAACGAAGATTACCCGCTGCTTCATCAGCGCTGCCATACGCACCGCGTTACGGGCATATTCCATAAACATCAGGAAGGTCGCACCGTAAGGTACAAAGCCGCCGTGTAGTGCAATACCATTCATAATGGCCGACATGCCAAATTCACGTACACCGTAATAAATGTAGTTACCGCTGGCGTCTGTGTTGGTAAGTGGCTTAGAGCCAGACCAGATAGTCAGGTTGGAACCAGCTAAATCCGCCGAACCACCCATAAATTCTGGCAGTATAGGGCCAAAAGCATTTAATGCATTTTGTGACGCTTTACGGCTGGCAATATTGGCAGGGTTGGCTTGCAGCTGATTAATATACGCCTGAGACTTTTCTGCCCAGTCTGATGGCAAATTCCCCGCTACACGGCGGCTGAACTCTGCGGCTTGTTCAGGAAATGCTGCACTATAACGGGCAAACAGCTGCTGCCAATCTTGCTGCTGTGCACTGCCTTTGGCTTTAGCATCCCAGTCAGCATAAATGTCAGCAGGAATATCGAACGGCGCATGTGGCCATTGCAGGAAATCGCGTGCAGCAGCAATTTCAGTATCACCCAGCGGCGCACCGTGGCTGTCGTGGCTGCCGCCTTTATTCGGCGCGCCATAGCCGATTACCGTACGGCAACAAATCAGGGTAGGTTTGCCGGTTTCGGCTTTTGCCTGTTTAATTGCTGCTTCTACAGCTGCGGCGTCATGACCATCCACATTACTGATAACATGCCAGCCATAGGCTTCAAACCGAGCCGGGGTGTTATCGGTAAACCAGCCTTCAACATGGCCGTCAATAGAAATACCATTGTCGTCCCAAAAAGCAATCAGCTTGCCTAAACCTAACGTGCCCGCTAAAGAACAGGCTTCGTGTGAGATACCTTCCATCAAGCAGCCGTCACCTAAAAAGGTGTAAGTGTGATGGTCAACTATGTCGTAACCCGGTTGGTTAAACTGTGCTGCCAGGGCTTTTTCAGCAATAGCCATACCTACTGCATTGGTAATGCCCTGCCCCAGCGGGCCTGTAGTGGTTTCTACCCCTGGCGCATAACCGTATTCCGGGTGACCAGGCGTTCTGGAATGTAGTTGCCGGAACTGCTTTAAATCATCAATGCTTAAGTCATAACCGCTTAAATGTAACAAAGAATACAACAGCATTGAGCCGTGGCCATTTGATAAGATGAAACGGTCGCGGTTTGGCCACTTTGGATCCTGCGGATTATGCCGGAGAAAATCACGCCATAACACTTCGGCAATGTCGGCCATACCCATAGGGGCACCCGGATGACCTGATTTAGCTTTTTGCACCGCATCCATGCTAAGCGCACGGATCGCATTGGCGAGTTGTTTACGAGATGGCATGTTCACTCCTGACATTGCGCGGCTTCTGTATAACGAAGCAGATTATTATTTAGCTGAAATGTTAAGGCAGAAAGAGGCGCTATTTTCCCAGAGCCCCCGCCAGATGGCAAATTTAAATCTGCTGGCATGAAGAATTTTCAGTCACGCAGATCTAACTGTCTGTACTAACGTAATAAGCAACTTAAAATAGCATTAAAGACGTCTGGGTGGCAGATTTTTCTGGCAATGCGTTAACGCTTTCTCTAGAATACCCGCCTATTTTTTTGAGTTCGGCATGGCACTTTGTGCCGTAACGGACTTAACTGCATTAACCTTATTTTTGGAATACAACAGATGGCACAACACATTTTTACTTCTGAGTCGGTATCTGAAGGACATCCGGATAAAATTGCCGATCAGATTTCTGACGCCGTACTGGATGCAATCCTGGAACAAGATCCTAAAGCCCGCGTTGCCTGCGAAACCTTCGTTAAAACCGGTATGGTGCTGGTAGGTGGTGAAATTACTACCTCTGCCTGGGTTGATATTGAAGAAATTACCCGTAAAACCGTGCGCGAAATTGGTTACGTACACTCAGATATGGGCTTTGACGCCGATTCATGCGCCGTACTAAATGCCATTGGTAAACAATCACCGGATATTAACCAGGGTGTAGACCGCGCTGATCCAAAAGAGCAAGGCGCCGGCGACCAGGGTTTAATGTTTGGTTACGCCAGTAATGAAACTGACGTGTTAATGCCTGCCCCTATTACTTATTCACACCGTTTGGTGCAGCGCCAGGCACAAGTGCGTAAAGACGGCACCCTGCCATGGCTGCGCCCGGATGCAAAATCCCAGTTAAGCTTTATTTACGAGGACGGCAAACCGGTAGGTATTGATGCGGTAGTATTGTCTACCCAGCACTGCGATACCATCAGCACCGCTGATTTACGCGAAGCGGTGATGGAGACCATTATTAAACCGGTACTACCGGCACAGTGGTTAACCAGCAAAACTAAGTTCTTTATCAACCCGACCGGCCGTTTTGTGATTGGCGGGCCGATGGGTGACTGCGGCTTAACCGGCCGTAAAATTATTGTTGATTCATACGGCGGTATGGCGCGTCACGGCGGCGGTGCTTTCTCCGGTAAAGATCCTTCAAAAGTAGACCGTTCAGCCGCTTACGCTGCCCGTTATGTAGCAAAAAACATTGTAGCTGCCGGTTTAGCTGACCGCTGTGAACTGCAAGTGTCTTACGCTATCGGTGTGGCAGAACCTACCTCTATCAGTCTGGAAACCTTCGGTACCAGCAAACTGACTGAAGATCAGCTGATCAAGCTGGTGCGTGAACATTTTGACCTGCGCCCTTACGGCCTGATTGAAATGTTACAGCTGGAACGGCCAATATACCTGCCAACTGCGGCCTACGGTCACTTTGGCCGTGATGAGTTCCCGTGGGAGCAAACCGATAAAGCGGAGTTACTGCGCCAGTACGCGAAGTAAATCCTGCTTGTTAGTTCTGTAGAAAAGGAGAGCCCGGCTCTCCTTTTTCACACCTGCTGTTATTAAACCATACCGATAATTTCGCCTTATCATCAGCAGCTTTTTGTGTATTATAAGCCGTTGTGTTGTATCCGGGGTCCTCTGCCAGTGAGCAGAGTGAAACAAAACTATAAGAAAGGAACATGTATGTCTGAACAAACCGCCAACGCCGCTAAAACCGGCTGGCTTAACCGTGCGCTTAATGCCATAGAAGTGGTCGGTAATAAATTACCCGATCCGGCCGTATTATTTGCCCTGCTGATGATAGTGGTCTGGGTAGTATCCTGGGCTCTGGCCGGTGTTAGCTTTAATGAAGTCGATCCGCGCACCGGCGCCGCTATTCAGGTAAACAACCTGCTGGCCGCCGATTCCATGACCACCTTTATGGCCAAAATGGTCAATACTTTTGTTACCTTTGCCCCGCTTGGCGTGGTGTTGGTGGCTATGCTGGGTTTAGGTGTCGCCGAGCATACCGGCTTTATTAATGCCGGTTTACGCTCTGTACTATCGGTTACGCCGAAAATGCTGTTAACGCCGGTACTGATTGCGGTCGGTGTTGCCAGCCATATGGCGGTAGATGCCGGTTATGTGCTGGTTATTCCGCTTGGCGCCGTTATATTCTATGCTGCAGGCCGTCATCCGCTGGCCGGTATCGCCGCAGCCTTTGCCGGTGTATCTGGTGGTTTCTCTGCAACTATACTGCCATCAAGCCTTGACCCGCTGTTATCGGGCCTTACTCAGGTATCGGCACGTTTATCATCTGACCCTGCCGCAGCTGAGCTGTTTGTCAGCCCGATGAACAACTACTACTTCACTACCGCCTCTACCTTTTTGGTGGTTATTGTCGGTTGGATAATCACGGACAAGTTTATTGAGCCAAGACTTAAATCTACTGTGGTAGACGGCGACCCGGCCGATATGCCGAAAATGGACGACTTAAAACCCAACGAACGTAAAGGTTTGCGCTGGGCCAGCTTTTCCATGCTGTTAAGCATAGTACTGTTAATTGTGTCGGCCTTGCCGGAAACCTCTGCCTGGCGCGCACCTGCCGGCACAGTATTGGCAGAAGGCCAAAGCAACCTGCTGGTTTTCGCCGCACCGTTAATGCAATCTATTGTCAGCATTATCTTTGTGTTCTTTTTAATTCCGGGCGTGGTATACGGCTATGTCTCCGGTAATGCAAAAAACCATCGCGACATTATTAAAGGCATGAGCAAAGCCATGAGCGGCATGGGCTATTACATTGTGATGGCGTTTTTCTGTGCTCAGTTTATCTATGCTTTTGGCCAGTCTAACCTTGGCGCCCTGCTGGCGATTAAAGGCGCTAACTGGCTGCAGGAAATGGCCTTCCCGATGGGCTTTACGTTGATTGGTATCGTGTTTTTATCCGGCTTTGTTAACCTGTTAGTTGGCTCAGCGTCAGCTAAATGGGCGCTGATTGGTGCCATTATGGTACCTATGTTGATGGAGCTTGGCGTATCGCCGGACTTAACCCAGGCCGCTTACCGTGTGGGTGATTCTTCTACCAATATTATTACGCCGCTGCTGCCGTACTTCCCGTTAATCGTGGTGTTTTGCCAGAAGTATGTTAAATCAACCGGTATCGGTACCCTTATCGCGTTGATGTTACCGTACTCTATCGCCATGCTGGTATTGTGGACCGCCTTCCTGCTCGGTTTCTGGGCGTTGGATATTCCACTGGGCGTTGGCGCCAGTTACAGCTACCCTGCGATAAACTAATCCGCTTGTGCCTTTAACAACCCTGCCCCGGCAGGGTTTGTTTTTTCTGTTGCTTGCCGTTGCCGCCTGCTACCATAACGGCATTGTTCAGTTGCAGAAGTTTTTATGCGTATTCCAAGAATTTATCAACATGGTGCTATTGCACTTAACCACGAATTTGCCCTGGATGACGATGCCGCCAACCATGTTGGCCGGGTGCTGCGCATGCCTGTTGGCAGCGAATTGCTGCTGTTTAACGGCGATGGTTTTAACTACCCTGCCCGCATCAGCAGCAGCGATAAAAAACGCGTTAATGTTATTGCTACAGCACAGCAAGACAACCCGGTTGAGTCGCCACTAAGGATTCATCTGGGCCAGGGTATCTCGCGCGGTGACAGAATGGATTTTGCCATTCAAAAGGCGGTTGAGCTTGGTGTTAGCGAAATTACCCCACTGTTTACCGAACGCTGTGGCGTAAAGCTGGACGGCGAGCGCCTGGCTAAACGTAACGAGCAGTGGCAAAAAATTGCTATCAGTGCCTGCGAGCAAAGCGGCCGCAGTATAGTGCCAACCGTACATCCGGCCATTTCACTGGACAGCTGGCTTAGCCAAAGCACAAAAGAATTAAAGCTAACCTTGCATCCTTGGGCAAAAGACACCATTAAGACACTTATACCCAACCACAATATCCGGTTAGTAATAGGCCCTGAAGGCGGCTTCAGTGAACAGGAAATGGCGCAAACCTCCGCGGCTGGCTTTAGCGGCATTCAGTTGGGGCCACGCGTACTGCGCACAGAAACCGCAGCACTTACCGCTATCAGTGCGTTACAACTGCAATTTGGCGATCTGGCCTGAGGATACAGCATGAGTAAACCGATAAAACTTGGCATAGTGATGGACCCTATTTCGGCCATCAATATTAAAAAAGACTCCAGCTTCGCTATGTTGCTGCAAGCTCAGCAACGTGGTTATCAAATTCATTATATGGAAATGGCCGATTTATACTTGCTGGAAGGTCAGGCGCGTGCCAGTACCAAGCTATTAACGGTGCAGCAAGATCCGGCCGGTTGGTATCAGTTTGGTACTGAGCAGGATATTGCCCTTAGTGAGCTGGATGTGATCTTAATGCGTAAAGATCCACCGTTTGATACCGAATACATCTACGCCACTTATATTCTTGAGCGGGCAGAAGATCATGGCACGCTGATTGTGAATAAACCGCAAAGTTTGCGTGATGCCAACGAAAAGCTCTACACCAGTTGGTTTAGCCAGCATACGCCGAAAACCCTGGTTAGCCGTGACGCCAAACGCTTAAAAGCTTTTTATCAGGCTGAACAGGACGTAATCTTAAAACCACTGGATGGTATGGGTGGCGCCTCTATTTTCCGTTTAAAGCCGGGTGATGCTAATGTTAGCGTGATCATTGAAACGCTAACCGAACATGGCAGCCGTTATGCCATGGCGCAGCGATTTATCCCACAAATTAGTGACGGTGATAAACGAATACTGGTAGTAAACGGTAAACCCGTGCCATACTGCTTAGCACGCATTCCGGCAAGCGGCGAAACCCGTGGCAACCTCGCAGCAGGTGGTCGTGGTGAAGCCAGACCTTTGTCAGATTCTGACTGGGCAATTGCCAATGCGGTAGCACCCACGCTAAAAGCCAAAGGCCTGATTTTTGTCGGTCTGGATGTAATAGGCGACAAGTTAACTGAAATTAACGTTACCAGCCCAACCTGTATCCGCGAAATTGAAGCGGCGTTTCCAATCAGCATCACCGGTTTGTTATTTGATGAAATTGAACAGCTGCTGGCAGCCCGCCAGTGACAACCACGTTGTAACGAGGTCACTATGCAGAGTTTTCAGAATCATTTTTTAATTGCTATGCCGTCATTAGATGATCCACTGTTTAAACGCAGTGTCGCCTATATTTGTGAGCACAATGATGAAGGCGCCATGGGTATTGTGATTAACCACCCGCTGGACGTGAAAGTAGCCGATTTGCTGCAACAACTGCAAATTGAATACAACACCAGCAGCCCGGCAGCAACTGCCCATGTTTGCGCCGGTGGCCCGGTGCAGCACGACAGAGGCTTTGTGCTGCACACCGCCAAAGAAGGTTACAGCAGCAGCATGCGCTTAAATGACGAGCTGATGGTTACCACCTCAAAAGATATTCTGTTTGATTTAACCACAGCACAAGCGCCGGAAAAGTTTATTCTGGCGCTGGGTTATGCCGGCTGGACCGCAGGCCAGTTGGAGCAGGAAATAGCCGATAACGCCTGGTTAATTATTCCGGCCGACAGTGGTATTATTTTTGACTTAACCCACGCCGAAAAATGGCAAAGTGCTACGGCAAAAATTGGTATTAAACCCTGGCAGCTAACTAACGAGGCCGGTCACGCTTAATGAGTCGCACCATTTTAACCTTTGATTACGGTACCAAAAGCATAGGCGTGGCGGTAGGTCAGGAACTTACCGGCACCGCCTCACTGCTTAGTGCACTAAAAGCCCAGGACGGCACCCCGGACTGGGCTGTACTGGAAAAGCTGATTAACGAATGGAAACCTCAGTTATTACTGGTAGGCTTACCACTAAATATGGATGGCACCGAACAACCGTTTACTGTGCGTACGCGTAAATTTGCTAACCGGCTGCATGGTCGTTTTGGCCTGCCGGTAGAGCTGCATGACGAACGCCTTACCACCACTGAAGCACGTAGCATGCTGTTTGCCGACGGCGGCTACCGTAATCTGGCCAAAGACAAAGTAGACAGTTTATCGGCCAAAATTATCTTCGAGAGTTGGTATGAACAACGCGCCTGAATCACCCGTTCAACCTGGTTACTATCAGCATTATAAAGGTGCGTATTATCAGGTCATTGACTGTGCCCGCCACAGCGAAACCGAACAGTGGCTGGTAATTTACCGCGCGCTGTACGGCGATTTTGGCCTTTGGGCGCGGCCGCTGGATATGTTCACTGAAAACGTCGCCATTGCCGGCAAATCGCAGCCGAGGTTTCAGTATCTTGGCCAAACTAAACCGCAATAACCGGCCCGCTAATACCCTGTTTTATTCCCGGTTTCACCTCTTATCACCGTATTTTACCGTTAGTCACTTTTTTACGCTGTACTGTGTTGCCGGCAGGTACTCTTGCTATGTCACCAACAACAACAGGACAGCGCCATGTTTGAACAAACCGAGTTTTTTCACCAATTAAGCCAAATGAGCCCGTTATTATGGGTAGCCTTTATCCCCGCTTTTGTGGCAATTTACTTTTTACCCAGTATTATTGCCAGCTTTCGCAACCGCCGGCATCTGGGTAAAATTTTTCTGGCCAATATCCCGGCCGGCTTTTCCCTGATAGCCTGGATGGCACTTATAATCTGGGCTTTTACCGGCAAGCAGAAAAAAGCGGCTGAACAAGGCACACAATAGATAGTACACTGTGTTTATTCAGCTTTCTGTGCGCTCAGGTATTACAATAGCAGCTATGACAACACTAACAACATTTCGCCGGAGCATCGCAGCAGACAGTTGCAGCAGCGCCTATTTATGGGCGCAGCTGTTTACAATGTTGATTTATCTCGGCTATTTTATAGCCTATACCCTACCCTTGCTAACACCTGAACAGCCCCGCTTATATTGGCTGTTTTTAGTAAAATACAGCATTGAAGCCGCCTGCTTTGTGCTGCTGAGCCATGTGTTGCTGCGCCCCGTGCTGAAAGCCGACAATATCACCACGCTAAAGCGCTGGTCAGTATTTGTTTTGCTGTTGCTGGTAGCGGCAATACTGCAAACCATCATTTCCTATTTTCTCTCCAGCATTGAAGTGCTTAAAGATACCGATATGAGCAAGGTAACCGTAGTAACGGACAAGAGCGATACGCCGTTACAAATGAACTTTAGCACCAGCTTTATGTTGGTGGCACTAATGACCTCTTTTAGTGTGATGTATCTGGTGTGGGGAGCCGGCTATATTGCCTGGCAAAGCCGCCAGGCACGTAAAGCGCTGCAGCAACAGATGCAACAGGCGCAGCTGCAACAGCTTACTAACCAACTTAGCCCGCACTTTTTATTTAATGCCTTTAACAGCATCCGCGCGCTGATTTTTGAAGATCAGCATAAAGCCGCCGATACCGTGACACGCTTATCTGAGCTGTTCCGTTTTCACCTGCAGGCACATTTACAGCCCGAGTCTACGCTGCAACAAGAATGGCAGTTAACAGAGCAATATCTGGCCATTGAGCAAGTGCGGCTGGAGCAACGCCTGCAATTTAGCTGCGATATAGATAGCAGCCTTTGGCAACACAAGCTGCCGACACTAAGCCTGCTGACGTTGGTAGAAAACGCCGTAAAACATGGTATTGCGCCCAATATCGCACCCGGTAATCTGAGCATCAGTGCTAAAGCGACCGGTAAGGGCTGGCAACTAAGCGTAATCAACACCACGGCCGGTGCAACGCAACAAGCCGGCACCGCAACCGGGCTGAGTAATTTACGCCAGCGCCTGCAGTTAATGTACCCCGGCAAAGCCGTGTTGCAGCTACAGCAGGCTGATAATCAATTTAGTGCGCAGTTGGAGTTTGGCCATGTATAACTGCCTGTTGGTCGATGACGAGCGCCTGGCCCGCAGCGAATTAAAACGCCTGCTTAAGGCTCACCCGCAATGCGTTATTGTGGCAGAAGCTGGTAGTGGCGAAGAAGCCTTACAACAGCTGGCTGCTATGCCAATTGACCTGGTGTTTCTCGATATTCAAATGCCGGGTTTAACCGGCCTGCAACTGGCAGAGCATATTCCGGCCAATACTCAATTTATCTTTTGCACCGCCTTTAATAGCTTCGCACTGGATGCATTTGAGCTAAACGCAGTAGATTATCTGCTAAAACCAATAGCACCAGAGCGGCTGGCTAAAGCGCTGCAAAAGCTACGCCCGGCAAATGCCGATGCAGCGCCGCACTTTTTGGCTGAACAACACGGCATTTTACTTAAATTCGGCGACAGCCAGCGTGTGGTGCGACTGAATGAAATCAGCCGCTTTGAAAGCATCGGTAACCATGCCGCGGTGTATACGCCCTACGGCAAAAGCTTTATTCACAGCTCACTGGCAAAGATTGAACAAAAGCTCGACCCGGCGCTGTTTTTCAAAGCCAGCCGTGCCGATATAGTGCGCATCAGCGCCATCAGCCATATTGAGCCGGCGATAGCCGACGGCGGTTTGGTTGCCATCTTGCAAGATGGCCAGCAGGTAGATGTCAGCCGCCGCCAGGCGCAGCAGCTGAAACAGCAGTTTACTGCGTTTTAGCCGCTAACGTTTTGACCACTAAAGCTGCTGGCGATACCATTCGCCTAAGATCAGGCTGGCCGCGACGCTGACATTCAGCGATTCTACCTTGCCCGAGCCCGGAATTTGCAGCGCAATATCGGCGCTTTTAGCGACGTTTTTTGACACGCCAAACATCTCTTCACCAAATACGATCACCACCTTGGCCGGAAGCGTGCTTTGATACAGCGAGGTGCCAGCGTGGCTGGAGGTGGTAATCAGTGTATAACCGGCTTCTTTGCACAGCTGTAATGCCAGCGGCAGGTTGTCGCAACTTAAACCATCGACAAATTCACCGCCGCCCTCGGCAGTGCGCAGCGCCGCGCCCGATTGCAGCAGCTCGGGTTGCTTCATAATAATTCCGCCCACGCCAAAATGCGCGCAGCTGCGCGTTATCGCACCTAAATTGTGTGGGTTACCCACGCCATCAAGTGCCAGCAGGCAATCACGTTTACGGCCTTTTTGCTGCAAATACGCCGCCAGGCTTTGCTGGGGTTTACGTTTTACCAGCACCACCACGCCGCCGTGATGGCCGCTACCGGCAACCTTTTCCAGCTCAGCGTCATCAACAATATGGTAGGCCTTTTTCGCCGCAGCTAAATACTTCATCACATCAGCAAATTTAGCGGCCATTTTCTGTGACACATAAAGCCGGATCAGCGCATCCGGCCGTTGGCTAAATAACACCCTGCAGGCGTTTTCGCCGTACACCTTGCCTTCATTGTCCTGCACAGTACGCACGGCTTTAACCGGCTGCGCTTTATCCGCTGCAGGGCGTTTAGCTTTATTGGCTGCGGGCCCGGCGTTTTTAGCACCGGCATCTTTGGTCCAGGGCTTGTGCAGTGGATTGGCCGCTTTGCCGCCTTTGGCTTTGTGTTGTGACATAAAACATCCTGCGTACGCCGCATGGCGGCGGTAAATCAATAATGCGGCGGATTTTACCAGCTGCAAGGCAACAATACTTGTATTTTTCTGCACGCGCAGTATGCTGACGGCCTTTAAATTTGCCGCTAAAGGCCTTGTTTATGCTCAGTTATCGCCACAGTTATCATGCCGGTAATCATGCCGATGTGGTGAAACATCTGGTACAGGTGGCTATTGTTGATTACCTGCTGCAAAAAGATAAACCCTTTTGCTACCACGACAGCCATGCCGGCGCCGGCTTGTACAGCTTGCTGGCCGAACAGGCGCAAAAAACCGGCGAATACGAAGGTGGTATTGGCCAACTGTGGCAGTATCAGGCTACAAGCCCGGCATTGGCGCACTATATTGCACTGATAAAACAGCTGAACCCTGATGGTGAGCTGGCGTTTTACCCCGGCTCACCGAAAATTGCTGCCATGCTGCTGCGTAATGGCGACAGCATTCAGGCCACTGAGCTGCACCCAACCGACTACCCCATTCTAGCCAGTCAGTTTGCACGACGCCGCCATAGCCGGATTGAGCATATGGATGCCTGGGCCGGTTTTAAAGCCATGCTGCCACCGCTGCATAAGCGCGGTTTGGTACTGATAGACCCACCCTACGAGCTGAAAACCGAATACCAGGATGTAGTAGCCGGCTTACAAAGCGCTTATCAGCGTTTTCCGCAAGCGACCTATGCTATCTGGTATCCGGTAATAGAGCGCGCGGCTGTGGAAGCATTTATCAGTGCTATTGTCGCTACCGGTATTAAAGATCAGCTGCGGATTGAATACTGCCCGCAACCTGATAAAGCTGGCTTTGGTATGACCGGCAGCGGTATGCTGGTGATTAACCCGCCCTATACACTGGCGGTAGATATAAAGCAGGCACTGGCCGAGCTAAGTCCGCTATTAAGCACTGAAGGTGAATTTCAGGTGCATCAGTTAGTAACGGAATAACATTGTGGAGTAGGTTATGCGTGTATTGCTTGCTGCTCTGCTGCTAATAATCAGCCTGCCAGGCCAGGCGTTTAGCAAAACCGGCCATCAGCTGATTTGCGATATGGCATATCAGTTGGCAAGTGAAAATACCCGTTTGCAAATTGATAGCCTGTTAAAACACACGGCCTACTCCGGTTTTGGCCCGGCCTGTTCATGGGCCGATGATATCCGCTTACAACCGGAGTTTGCCTGGAGCTCACCGCATCACTATGTCAATATGCGCCGTGGCGATACCGCTGTCAGCATGGCGCATTGCCCACCACAAGGCTGTATTTTATCTGCGATTAACGATATGCAACAGCATTTGTATAACAACAATAACGACTGGCAGGCACTGCTGTTTCTGGCACATCATCTGGGCGACTTACACCAGCCATTACATGTTAGCTTTTTGGATGATTTAGGCGGCAACCGCACGGCGGTGTATTTTTTTGGCTTGCCAAATAACCTGCATGGTGTCTGGGATTTTGCCCTGTTAAAACAGGCCGGGTATGAAACCGAGCATGGTTCTCAAACCAGGCATACTAAAACCACCAGGCTGCTGAACACTATAAACGCCGCACAGCAGGCAAACTGGCAACAAGGCGATGTGCTTAGCTGGGCAAATGAGTCAGCAAGTCTGACCATCGATATTTACCAGCGTTACCGGCCCGGAATGTTGCTGGGTGACGACTATATGCTGCTGTATCTGGACACACTGGAGCAGCGCCTGCAACAAGCGGCTGTGCGTCTGGCGCTGCTGCTGGATCAGTCCCTTGGCGGCACCGCTAACTGAGTAGCTAACCAGCTAAACACCTGTTGTTGTTGCTCAGCGTTAAATTCATGGCCATATTGCGGATACAGTGTAGTTGTCAGCTTATCTGCTGCGCCATGCGCCTGCCACACTTTAGCCAGTTGCTGATACGCTTGCTCTACCCCGGCCTGCGGCATCAGCTTGTCTTTCGCGCCATTAATAAACAGCATCGCTTTGGGTGCAGCCAGTGCTGCAATATCAGGCAGATCCAGTTTTGCTGCCAGGCCCGGGTGTAACATATAAAACGCCGACTGGCCTTTAAGGATATTATTGCCGGGCGTGAGTAAATGCCGGTAGCTGTTTAGCCAGGCTACGGCCACAGCGGCCTTTATATCGTCGGTTAAGGCGGCCAGTTGCCAGGCACGAAAGGCCCCCATCGAAAAACCCAGCACCGCCAGGCGCGAGCTGTCGGCTTGTGGCAATTGCTTTATAAACTGCACCAGGCGTAAATCTTCATAAGCCGCCATACCCGCCAGCGAGCGGCCAAGCATAAACATATTACCGGCCAGTGCCTGTTGGGCGCCAAATTCTACCGGGCCGCGGTCACTCCAGCCTAAGGTATCAGCAGCTATCACCAGATAGCCCTGTTTGGCCAGTGCATCGCCGACAAAGTTACCGCTGAAGTATTTATCGGCCCACTGCTGTGCCGATGGCAAGCGCACGTCGGTTGCAAAGGGCTGTACCCATTTTTCTTTGCCGATATCAAAGCGGGCACCGTGATCATGCAGCAGTAATACCGCTGGCACAGGCTTAGCCGCATCGGGTTGTAATAGCAGCAGTTGTACCCGGCTTTGTTTAATTAGCTGCACTGACCACAGCTGTGCACTATAGCCACCACGCGCTTCGGTTTTAAGCAGTTTTGCAGCAAAATCAACCGGTTCATCCGGCCATAGCAATGCCTCGCGCAGTGCTGCCCGGCCCTGGGTGCGCCAGTGCTGAATATCGCTAAAGTGCTCGGGTTGCCAGCTTAGCGGATAAGTTGTTGGTGGTATCAGTTGCTGATAAAAATCCGGTAGTTGCTGGTCAATCAGGTTGTCGGCCTGCAACGGCAACGCCAAAACTAACAGTAATAAGCAGTAGCGCATTAACGGATCCAGCCACGACTGATCTGGCGGAAGGTATCTGTGCCGCAGCACTGCAGCCATTCAAACGCCAGCATTTCTTTGCTGATAATCTGCGCCCCGGCCTGCTGCATGCGGCTAAGCGCCAGCTGTTTGTTTTGCTCGGTGCGCGAGCCTACCGCTTCAACGACCACAAATACCTGGTAGCCCAGCGCAAGTAAATCCATTACCGACTGCAGCACACACACATGCGCCTCGGTGCCCAGCACCACTATTTGCTTGCGCTCAGTGCAGGCCAGGCTGCTGGCAATATGCGGCTCTTTTAACGCACTAAAGTGCATTTTTTGCAGCACCTGCGCTTCGGGGATCAGCTCTGCCAGTGCAGGCAGCGTGGCGCCAATACCTTGTGGATATTGCTCAGTAGCACACACCGGCACTTCCAGTTGCAGTGCTACTTGCAATACCCAGGCAGCCGCTTGCTCAACTTCTTTATGTTCAAAAATAGCTGGTGCCAACTTTTGCTGCATATCTATCAGTAACACCAAACTTTGTGATGCTTGCAGTAACATAGCAGTTCCCGTTAATGAAAATCGCGTGAGGACAAGCTAAGTTCGGCCAAAAGCGCAGATAAGTCAACCAGCTTACCGGCGATAATATGGGTTACTTCACCTTCGCGCTGTAAAATACCGTCTACCTGCAGGATATGCGCCGTTAAAAAGGTTTTCTGCTGCGCCTGGGCTGTGGCCAGCCATACCAGCACATTGGCGGTGCCGGTTTCATCTTCCAGCGACATAAAAGTTACCCCGGCAGCAGTGCCCGGCCGTTGGCGTAATGTTACCAGGCCGCTAACCCGCACCGGGCTGTTATGCCTTACCTGGCTAAGCTCAGCCACCGGTACGCTGCGGGGCAACTTACTGGCCTGGCGCAGTAACGCCATCGGATGCACAGCCAAGGTCAGGCCGGTGGCGGCATAATCTTCCAGCACTTCGGCAACCGGGCCTGGCGCAGCTAAATAGCTGGGCTCTGCCTCGGCTATCTGCTGAGCAGTCCCTGTGGCTTGTGCACTAAACAGCGGCAGGCTATGCTGGTTATCCATCAGTTGCCAGCGGCTGTTATAACGATCACCACTGATACTGCTTAGCGCATTCGCGCTGGCCAGTGCCTGTAAACTGCTGTGGCTAAGCCCGGTTTGGCGCAACTGGGCTAAATCCCGAAAGCCGCCGGCAGGGCGCAGCGTTAGCAGTAACTGCGCCGCCGCTTTGCTAAAGCCTTTTACCTGGCGTAAACCCAGCCGTATTGCTTTACCCTGCTGTTGCAGGCTGTAATCCCACTGCGATTGGTTTACACATACCGGCAACACCGTCACGCCGTGGCGCCTGGCGTCCTGCAGCAATTGCGACGGGGTGTAAAACCCCATTGGATAACTGTTAAGCAGCGCGGTGCAAAACGCCGCCGGATAATAGTATTTCAGCCAGGCCGACACATAGGCCAGTACGGCAAAACTGGCCGAATGTGATTCTGGAAAACCATATTCACCAAAACCACAAATTTGCTGATAAATGCGCTCAGCATACTGCTGGGTGTAACCGCGGCTTTGCATGCCGTCGATCAGCTTATGTTTAAACTGCAGCAGCTCGCCGGTTTTTTTCCAACTGGCCATGGCCCGGCGCAGCTGATCGGCCTCACCACCGGTAAAACCGGCCGCTACCATTGCCAATTGGATCACCTGCTCCTGAAAAATCGGTACGCCCAGGGTACGGCTTAATACGCTTTGTACTTCTGCCGAAGGATACTCTACCGCTTCTTCACCGTGGCGCCGTTTTAAATACGGGTGCACCATATCGCCCTGAATTGGCCCGGGCCGCACTATGGCTATTTGCACCACCAAATCGTAGTAACAGGCCGGGCGCAACCGCGGCAGCATGCTCATCTGGGCGCGCGACTCTATCTGAAACAGCCCGATAGTGTCGGCTTTTTGCATCATCTGATACACCGCCGCATCATCGCCCCGGGCGCTGATACCGGCAATACTTAACTCCTGTTGTTCATGCTGTTTTAGCAGCATAAAACACTTACGAATCGCGGTTAACATCCCCAGAGCCAGCACATCTACTTTTAACAGTTCCAGCGTTTCCAGATCGTCTTTATCCCACTGGATCACCGTTCTGTCGGCCATGGCGGCGTTTTCTACCGGCACCAGCTCGTACAAAGGCCCTTGCGAGATAACAAAGCCGCCGACATGCTGCGATAAATGCCTTGGGGTGCCACGCAGCTGCTCTACCAGTGTAACCAGTTGCTGTGTAGTTTGGCTGTTGCTATCCAGCCCCAGCGCCGCTAACTGTTGCTGCCAGCTTAAGTTTGGGTCACGCCGCTGAATATTTTTTATTAAAAAATCCAGCTGGCTCAGCGGTAACCCCAATGCCTTCCCTACATCACGCAGCGCACTTTTAAAGCGGTAGCTAATTACGGTGGCAGCCAGTGCAGCACGTTCACGGCCGTATTTCTGATACAGATACTGGATCACTTCTTCGCGGCGTTCATGTTCAAAATCAACGTCTATATCGGGCGGCTCTTTGCGTTCGCGCGATAAAAAACGCTCAAACAATACCTGAATTTTATCAGGATCAACGGCGGTTATCTCCAGGCAATAACACACTACCGAGTTAGCCGCCGAGCCACGGCCCTGATATAAAATGGCCTTACTTTTGGCAAACTGCACCAGATCGTAAATGGTCAGAAAAAAGTATTCGTAGTTAAGCTCAGTGATAAGCAGCATTTCTTTATCAATAATGGCCTGCACCCGCTTTGGCACCCCGGCAGGAAAACGCAATTTACTGCCCTGCACTACCAGCCTGGCTAAATAACCGGCCGCTGTTTCGCCTGCCGGCACCAGCTCGCTGGGGTACTGATATTTCAGCTCATCCAGTGAAAAGGTGCAGCGCGCGGCAATAACACAGCTTTGCTGTAATAAAGCGGCGCTAAAGAGTTTTTCCAGTTTGGCCAATGGCCGCAGCGCACGCTCGGCGTTACTTAATAATTGCCGGCCCAGTTCTGCAATTGGCTTACCGGCTTTAATGGCGCTAACACAGTGTTGCAGCGCCAGCCGCTGTGGCACATGCATTAACACGGCGCCACAGCACACCGCATTTAGCTGATATTGCCGCGCTAATTGCTGGCAATACGCCGTAAAGGCGGCTTCGTTATGACTAAGCTGACGCCGCATAGCCAGCCAAAGCCTGTCGCTGTGATATTTTTGCAGCCAATTGGCCCAGTAGCTATCACTTTCGCTATCATCCGCCGGTAACCACAACAGCAGGCAATGCTTTAATGACATTAAATCCCACTCGGTTAAGCAATATTCACCCTTACGGCTACGCCGTCGGGCATTAGTAATAATACGGCACAGCTCGGCGTAAGCGGCTTTATCCGGACACAGTAATACCAGCTCCAGTTTATCTAACTGAAAGTAACTACCGACAATCAGCTTAATATTCAGCGCTTGATCTTTAATCTGCCGGTAGGCCCGCACTATACCAGCCACCGAGCATTCATCCGTCAGGGCCAGCGCGTCATAACCCAGCGCAGCGGCTTGCTGCACCAGCTCCTCTGGGCTGGAGGCGCCGTGCAAAAAACTAAAATGGCTTTGGCAAAAAAGTTCGGCATAATTCATCGGCGCGCCCGTCAGCTAAAAATACCCTGCACAAACCACTGCTGCTGTGCCGTGCGGTACAACCACAACCACTGGCCTTTGCTGTTGCGGCCAATAAAGTAATCACGTTGGGCTTCCAGCGCCCAGCCGTCGGGGCATAGCCGCTCCGGGCCATGGTTTATTTCTACCGTTTCGGTTAACCGTTGTGGTTTTGCCAGTAAAAATGCAGGCCGAAGCGCTAAGGCTGTCACCGCTGTTTTGCCTGTCAGCAAAGGGAGTGGCCGCTGGCTGGCCTGCTCTGGCAGATGCTGGTTTTGTAATGTCAGGCCGCTGACGCAGTGATAACCTAAGCGGGCCTGTAGCAGTGAAACCAGCTGCAATGGCGATACCGCACCCGGCACCGGCTGAAACAGATCATCACTTTGGCTTTGTTGCGGTACAAAAGCAGTGACCTCCAGTTGCAGGCCTGACACCGGTTCAGTCAGTTTTAGTTTATCCAACTGTAACTGACATAATTTTAGCCAGTTAGCCGCGCGATACTCGCCCTGTACCGAGCCAATACTTAACCGGTGTGCTGGCATAGCACGAAACAACAAACTCAGCTGCAACTGATGGCAAGCCGCATTTATCCGCTGTAGTTGCTGCTCCAGCTGTTGCAACAGGGCATGCAGCGGCTTGCTAAGCACCTCGGTATCTATAATGTCGTACAGCAGTTCGACATAACGGCTAAAGCTGTGCTCTGGCTTGATATAGTGCAAGGCATGATAAAAGCTACCGCGTAAACGCCCCAGATAGCTGAGTAAACTGCTGTCAAAACGGCGGGCCAGCTCAGCCTGCGCTAGCGCCAGCAACTGGCCAAGCGTATTAATACCTAAACGCTGCAATTGCTGCTGGTTGTCAGTATCGAGCTCAGTAAAGCGAAGCGGGCTGTGATTTAGGGCCGTGGCAAGTGCATCTGGCTCCCCGGTCAGTAAATTTAACTGTTGCCGGGCCAGGCATTTGGCAGCAAAAGGGGTAGCGCCGCTGGCGTAATAATAACGATAAGGTAATAACTTCAGCTCCTGGCTCAGGGCCTGCCAGTAACCGGCTAAACCCTGATACAGCTGCAGCATATTGCACAGCCGGATATACAAGCCATCGGGCGGGTCCAGCGCTATATCAGCCGTTACCTGATACAACTGCTGCGCCACGTTTTGTAAAATGTTCAGCTGCAACTGCGGCTGATACGGCAACAACTGCAGGTTAGGACACAGCGCTGCAGCGGTACCCAGCGCCATATTCAGTGTAATACCACTCTGCCCCGCCACAGCGTTAAGCTGCACAATGCAATGTTGTTCATTCACCACTGCCACTGGCAGCTGTTGGGCTGCTGCACAGCCCAGGCTGTCGGGTTGCAGGGCCGGAAACTGTAAGTACAGATACAGCGCCATACTAGCTGGCCTTACGCCTGGCCTGCCAGTGTTGCTCAGTGGTAAAGCACAGCCCGGGCCAGCGGTTTTGCATATCTACCAGAAAAGGCGCAGCAGGCCAGCCGCCTTTGCGTTTTTGCACACTTAGCAGTACGCCCTGGCGGTGCGGTTGCAGTTTAACGCTTAAATTTACCGGTAAACTTAGCCCGTCCATTGGCCGGCGTATTAATATCACACTGGCAGCACCCTGCTCGGCCGCCAGTTGCAACCGCCTGGCCTGTGCCAGTTTCAGCGGTACCTGCCACAGCAATACCGAAGCACAGCAGCCGCTTTGCAGGCACTGCTCTGCTGCCCACAATGCATCTTTACTGGTTTTTGGTGTAACAATTACTAACTGTGACAACACTATACCGGCAGCACACAGCATATCGGCGCAGGGCTCAGCCGGAGGCGAAATAAGCACTAACAAGCGGCCACTGCTTTGTTGTTGCTGCAAATACGGTAACAGCAAACGCAGCTCACCAATGCCCTGCCCGGTTTGAATATCAATTAAGCCACTGGCCGGAAAGCCACCGGCCAATTGCTGATCTAACTCTGCATAACCAGACGACACCGCCTGATAGGCAGTGTGCTGGCTATTGCCCTGCCACAGCAACTGGCGACGGGTTAATTGTTCTAATAACGCTGACATAAGCCACCCAAACACTGTATTTAAATACAGTATATATTATCAAAAGCAGGAAGCAAGCACTGCCAAAGCAGCGGCTAGTTAAGCTGGCATTAAGCCGGGCCTGTTACAAAGGCAGCAAGCAAATAACGAGGTAGTTAACATGAAAACAGCCA
The DNA here is from genome assembly GCF_001513785.1 of Rheinheimera sp. EpRS3. Taxonomy (GTDB): domain Bacteria; phylum Pseudomonadota; class Gammaproteobacteria; order Enterobacterales; family Alteromonadaceae; genus Alishewanella. The sequence goes on along the minus strand of NZ_LNQS01000001.1, from coordinate 1,433,631 downwards.
TTTTTGTTTTGTGCAGCGCCGCATTACTGTTTAGCCAGCTAGCGCATGCCAAGCCGGATCAGGATAAAGGCTTGCCACCAGGCCTGGCAAAGAAGCTGGATAAGGGCCAGCCACTGCCACCAGGCTGGCAGAAAAAACTGGCACCCGGCCAGTTGCTGGCAGAAGAATATTACCGGCGTGGACGAGTGATCAACCGCCCGAACACCGATGGCATCATCACTGTACAAATTGAAGGCACTATTATTGAGCTGTTTGAACACAGCCGTGAAATTGTCCGTATTCTTGACGGCAAACGTTAAGCATGTTTAACCAGCAATGTCAGCACTTCATAATGGTTGCTGTGGGCAAACATATCAAACAGTTGTACTTTTAAAAGCTTATAGTCTGGCAATGCCGTAAGGTCTTGCGCCAGCGTCTGGGCATTACAACTGGAGTAAATCAGCCAGTGTGGCGCTAAGCGCTGTATATCCTGACACAGTGCTTCGCCCAACCCCCGCCGTGGCGGGTTAACCACCAGTAAATCCGGTGCCTGTGCTGCCGCTTTTGCAAAAGCAGCAGAATCCAGCGCCTGAAACCGCACCTGGGTTAAACCCAGTTCATTAGCTGAGCGCTGTGCGCTGGCAATAGCTTTTTCTGCTATTTCAATCCCGTTTAGCTGTTGCGCTGCTGTCACGACATGCAGACCAAAGCCGCCCACGCCACAGAACAGATCCCAGATCTGCTTAAATTCGCCCTGCTGCTGTTGCAGTTGTGCAGCCCAATCTGCGGCTGTTTGGTACAACGCTGCAGCCATCACCGGCTGGGTTTGAAAAAAGCTTTGCGGGGTTAAATACAGCGGCACCTGGTTTAACTGCTCGGCCAACAGCATCTGCTCGGTGAGGATAATTTCTTCCTCCCCCTCCAGCAGCGCCGCAGGCTTGGGTTGCAGGTTAACCGAGCACACTTCAAGCTCTGGCCACTGCGCCAATAGCCAGGGCAGATGTTTTTTAATTGATGCCAGACAATTTTTTGAGCGCAGCACAAAACGCAGCATAAAACGGCCGCTGTGCAGGCTTTGGCTAAGCAGAATAAATTTCAGCTCACCACGGCGTGCACCAATATCGTAGGGGGTTAACTTTGCGCGTTGGATAAAAGCTTTACACAGCGCAAAGGCTGGCGCAAACGCCGGCGGATACAGCGGGCAATCAGCTAAATCAACCGTTTCGCCCTGAGCATTCACAATGCCCAGCACTGGCTGCTCTGCCGTACCCAGCGCCACCATTTTGGCTTTATAACGAAAGCCCTGCTCAGCCGATGCCACCGGCTCAAGCAGCTGTGCCGGTTTAAAGTCAGCCAGTAAGTCAGTTAACTGCTGCTGCTTTAATGCCAGTTGCGCCGGATAGGGTTTATCCAGCCAATGGCAAGACTGACAGCGCTTAGCTGCAAAATGAACACAATGCATGGGTTATCCGCGGCAGTGAAAAATCGGCGCCATTCTAGCGCAGACTGCCGCTAGAAGCACCCGCTACTGCACACGTAAACGCAGGCTGGCCACGCCACCCAAATCATCGACCACACGCAATTGAAACTCCCCCGCTTCGCCTTGCCAGAATAAGGTTTCACCCGGCGTTACCGAGCCTAGATAGCGGCTGTCAATAAACCAGTGCGCCTTGGTTACTGCGCCATCAAAGCTGGCTTGCAGCGCAATTTTTTGCTGCTCAGCTGTTTTACCTAACTGATAAGTTAACGCCTGCTGCGGTGAGCGGATTTGCGGTGCTTGTTGCGATGACTGTGGCAGGCCGGTGCAGGCCTGTTGATAAGCCGGCGGCGGGGTTAATACAATACCGGACAGCTGATAAGCGCGGGCAATATCCGATGGCCAGAATTCAAATACTTTCAGCGCTGTTTGTGGTGGTTGGTGGTTACAGGCACGCAGCCCGGTGTCGGTATACACTGGCACGGCGCGGTGCACATCGGATACTTTAATTGGTGATACGCCAGGAATAAACCAGCCAGACCGGGTTTGCGGGCAGTATTTATTTGGCAGCTCACCACTGCGGCTGCACAATGCCACTTGCTTAAGGTTTAGCTTACTGCCGGCGGTAAACAAACTGTGCTCCGCTTGTCTATCACGCGGCAACAGCGCCAGCAGTTCAAATAACAACGGGCCGGCCGCAGTGCGCCCCACCAGATTAGGGTTGCTGCTGCCATCAAAATTGCCCAGCCATACCGCCAGCACATAATCACCGCTAAGCGCAATGGACCAGGCATCACGAAACGCATAAGAGGTACCGGTTTTCCATGCTACCGGCGTGCTATCTGTCAGTTCGCTAAGTAAACCGGCCTGCGGTTTGGCATGCTGGCGTAACATGTCCAGCGTTAAAAACGCCGCTTCTGCGCTTAACAGCGGTTGGGGTGCCGCCACTGCGGGCTCAGCCTGCCACTGCAATGCTTGCCAGTTACCGCCATTGCCCAGCATGGCATACAGCTGCACCAGTTGCTGCATGCTCAGCTCCATACCACCCAGCACCAGTGCCAGGCCGTAATGCTCGGCGTTATGGGTTAATGGCACCTGCGCCTGTTTTAGCCAGTGGTAAAAATCTGGTTTGGTTAAACTGGCCTGTAACTGCACGGCCGGAACATTACGGCTGTTAATCAGCGCTTCAGTGGCATTAACCGGGCCGACAAACTGCCGGTCGAAGTTTTCCGGGTTAAAGCTGCCATAACGGCGCGGTAAATCGGTTAGCAGGCTTTGCGGATGAATAACACCCTGCTGCAGCGCCAGTGCATAAACAAACGGCTTTAGCGCTGAGCCCGGTGAGCGTAGCGCCGTCACCCCATCAACCTGACCAGAGATCGCCGCATTATAAAAATCGGCCGAGCCAATCCAGGCCTGCACCTGCATGGTGCTGCGTTTTACCAGCAAGACACTGGCGTTACTAAAGCCTTTATCGGCGTTACGGCGTAAATACGCGGTTACCAGTTGCTGCATACGCTGCTGTAAATGTGGTTGCAGGCTGGTGTAAAAGCGGCCCTGTGTCTGCCCCTGAGCGTGTAGCTGATTAATAAAATGCGGCGCAGCGTAGGCTAAATCGGCACGCTGGTAAAACTTCAGCGGTAAACTTAAACGCTGTGCTGCGCCTGGCTCAGCAGAGGGATAATATTGCAGCCACAGTGCGGCTAAGCGCTGGCGCGCCAGTTCTAATTGCTGCTCGCCTTTTGTACTTAGCGGGCTGCGCTGGTTCGGGTTTTGCGGAATAACACTTAGCGCTAAAGCTTCACCCAGCGTTAGCCGCTGCGCTTCTTTGCCAAAGTAAATCAGGCTGGCGGCGGCTACACCTTCAATATTGCCGCCATAAGGCGCGTAGTTAAAGTAGGCTTCTAAAATCTCGTCTTTGTTAAAATGCCGCTCCAGATAAAGCGCATACGCCAGTTGCTGCAACTTGCCGCTAAAGCTGCTGGTATTCAGATTAAAGCGCAGCCGCGCCAGTTGCATACTTAGGGTTGATGCGCCCTGACGCCGGCCACCTTTAACCACTCCTTGCCAGAACGCACGGCCAACCGCGCTGATATCAACGCCAAAATGGTTATAGAACTGCCGGTCTTCATACAACAATGTAGCTTGCTGTAGCGCCGGGGCAATATCGGCTAATGGCAGCCGCAGCCGGTAGCGCTGATCGGCTGCCAGCCGCAGGCTTAATAAGTCGCCATTGGCGGCAAAATAAGCACTGCTTTGCAGGTACTGGCTATAAAGCGCTGGCTTTGGCGATAACAGCAGCACTAATGCCGGTAGCAATAATATAACCGCTGCCACTGCCAGCACCCTGCTCAGCCGCTTTTTTAACATCCCGTGTTGCACTATAGCCCCGGCAAGGTGTTAATTTACAGCAGTTGCGGTTACCACAAAGCGCCCGGCCGCTGTGCTGGCATACACCGATAAATCGTACATTGATTGCGCCGACACCGTTGGCAGCACAAAATCACCGGCGGCGGTTACTTTTACCTGATACCGCAGCTCGGTCATTTGCGGGCCAAAACCGGCGTAGTACACCACGCGGTCCTCACGGATATCGACATAGTCGGCGCGCCAGGGCCCACTTTGGCGTGGTACTGAGCTGCGCACCACAGCAAAACCGGCCGGCAGTAAATCGACTACCGCCACATTGCTGTGCCAGCCGTCAGTTAAACTGCGCAGGCGCAGGCGCACGGTAAGCTCATCACCTTGTTTGGCAGTGTTCACCACTTTGCCCTCGGCATCAAGATAATCGCGCACTACCTCCAACTGCTGCGCTACGGCTTTAGCAGGCGCTGTTTTAGCAAAACCAGCTTCGCTTAGCGCATAAAACAGCTGCTGCTGGCTCTCTATCAGTATTTGCTCTGCTGCCGTGGTAAAAGCGGCACGCGGTATAGCACTTTGGTTATCCGCCGGTGTTAACGCGCTGCGCGCGCCTTTGCCATCCAGCTGATAAAACTGTGGTGGCGTGGCGGCTGCTTCCGTTTGCAACTGGCCATAGGCTGACAACGCCAGCACCGTATAGGCCGAGGCAATGGTGTTGTAATCGCCTTTAAACACCGGCTGCAATAACTGTAAAATGGCTTTGCCATCCAGCGCTTTGGCCTGCTCAGCAAAATGGCTGGACAATAAGTACACGTACTGCGCATCCAGGCTTAGCTGCGACTGAAACGCCGGATTAGCAAAAGGCGGCAGCGGTGTGGCAATACGCGCCAGATAACCGCTTTGCAGCGCTGAGGTTTTACCTAAACGGTAACCGGATAACAAACCGCGTGCCAGCTCTGGCTTTTGCAACAACTGATAACTGGCGGCAATATAAATAGCGGTAATATCAGCCTGCCAGGCTTGTTTATGCTGTTTTTCCAGCCGCTCGTGCAGTTCAACCAAATAGTTGGTTGTCACTTCGCCGCTGCGGGTTAACAGGTAAATTGCATTGGCGCGCAGGCGGGCCTGATACAAATTGGCCCCGCTTTGTCGCGCGACATTACGCAAATACTCCAGCCCCTGGCTGTACAGGTAATCCGGCACAGCCAGGCCTTGCTCGCGTGCGGCTAACAGGAAATGCATGACATAAATACTGGGGAAGTCAGCACTGCTGTAACCGCCGGGCCAGAAGCTAAAACCGCCATCGCTTTGCTGGCGCTCAGCCAGCTTCTGGATCAGCACGGCAAATTTTTCGTTCAGCATCGGCCACTGCGCCTGGTACGACGGTTGCTGCACTAACCCCACCCACGGGAACACCTGCGACACTACCTGCTCGGTACAACCGTGTGGATATTGCGCAAGATAATCGGTAAAGCTTTCTGCCAGCACCAGCGGGTTAGCCGAAGCAATAACATTCTGCTGGGCGAATTCAGCATACAGCGGATAACGGGTGTTAAGTGTAATCGGGCCTTTATCAGCAAAACCAGCCTGGAGCGTGGTGTGATAATGGCTGGCCGGGCGGATACTCAGGCTGATACTGCGGCTGGCCTGCTCGGTTAGCTCGCCCTGCTGATAGGTCGCGCTAAAGCTTAAGCTGGCCTCGCCTGGCACATCACCGGCTTTTAAGCGAAAACGCGCACTTTGCTCGCTATTTTCGCTAATGCTAAGCAGTTGCTCGGTTGCGCCCACGGCAATAAGGCTATCAGGTAAAGTAAGCTGCACGTTAATGGCGGCATCCGGGCCCGAGCCTTTTACGCCATTCGCTACCGACACGCTGATATCAAACTCATCGCCGGGAGCTGCACTGGTAAGTACATCCGGGGTTAACACAAAGGGGCCGCGCACACGTAAATCCTGGCTGACCGCAGACAGTGCTTCATCGCTTACCGCTACCGCCATCAGTTTTAAGTTGCCGCTAAAGCTGGCCGGTACTGTTACCTGCTGGGTAGCCAGTTCAGTACCTGCTTTTACCACGCCCAGCCAGAATACGCCCGGCTGCTCGGCCCTGCGGGCAAAGGGGTTTAAGTTGCTGTCCAGCATTGCTGCTGCCATAGCACGGCGTGCGCTGTCACCGCCTACACCTGCTAGCTGGCGTTTAAGCGCGCTAAATTCCGGCAGGATTAAATCGAGCATTTGCATACTGCGCACCTGCAAGGCGCGCTTTTGCAGGTAATGCGATAACGGATCGGGCAATTCGTAAGCAGCCACCTGCAAAATACCCTGATCCACGCCATACAGCAGTAAGTCGGCCGGGCGGTCGGTTTTATAGCCCAGCGTAAAGGCTTTACCGGGGCGTACTTCTTCCGGTGCTACCAGGCTAATATTCAGCTCGCGCTTGCTGCGGTCAATATTAAACGGTACCACGGCGTAACTTAGCGGGCTGACAAAAAGTGCATCGGAATCGGCGCCACGGACAAAGCTGACGTTAATATAAGCATTACCTTCAATGCCCTCTGGCAGCACTATATGCTGAATGCTGCTGGTGGTATCGGCGGTAAACCAGCTAAATGCATGCACTTTATCGCTTTCAATGCTGATTAAGCCACTGCCGGTATAAGGTGCCGTGATATTCAGTTCAATGCGCTCACCGGCTTTATAATCAGCTTTATCCAGCCGCACGTTAAGTGCAGCATTTTTCTCCAGCATAGCGCTGATATTACCGGCGCCTATTACGCTAAACGCCACTTTACCCAGTAGCTGTTCGCCTTTTAGCAGTTGCAGCTCAAAATCACCGGCCGTGTCAGTTGGCAACTGATATTCAGTACCCTCTGTGGCGATACTAAATGGCGTTTCGCTTACTGTTAGCTCCTGCACTATGCTCTGATACTGGTAGGTGCCATCGTTTTGTTTAACTAAGCTCGATAATGGCCGTTTTTCTACCAGTTTCAGCGTTAATTCATTCAGCGCTATCTGCGCTAAGCTGTTGTTAATGGCAATAAACTGCAAACTACGGCTTTGCTGTCTTTTCAGGTAGCTCAGCTCGCCATCGCTTTTTACCCCTATCAGCTCGTTTAACGGCGATACCAGCGCGCTGCGCCGGTTTTGCACACTTTTGCCACCACCGCCATCAAAGCCTTCGGTCGTTAACACCAGCCGGTAAGTACCGCCGCTGTATTGCTCAAGCGGCAGCATAAAACTGGCTTTACCGTCGGCATCGGTTTGTTGCTCGTCCAGGTTCTGCCGTACACTGTTGTTGTTAAGTTGCTGTTCCTGCGGGGCAATAAAGCGATAATCTTTATATTCACTAAAGCTAAAACCTGCCGGGATCAGTTCAAACCTGGCGGTTACCCGGCGCTGCTGTGCCGGGGTGCCAAACAAGTTATCCAGTTGCACCTGCGCCACTAAATTCTGTGGCGACAACCAGCCTTTGCCCTGCTGGTTAAAACTGCTGCTGATTTTCAGCGTATCGGGCTGAAATTCTTCCACTACAAAGCTAACCGAGCCTAAGTGCCGCTCGGTATTGCCCTTGCTGTCGAGCAGGCTGATGTTGGCATTATAATTACCGGTGTCACTATGTGGCTGGGTGTCCAGGCTAAAGGTGTGCATACCACGGCCACTTAAGCTGAAGTTTTGCTGCCAGAAAGTACTGCCACGCGGCCCCTGCACCTGTATTTTTAACGGCAGCTTTTGCTCGGCCAGCGACAAATCGTTATGGCGGATAATGGCAGCCAGTTGCACTTGCTCACCGGGCCGGTAAATACCCCGGTCGCTAAACATATAAGCACTTAATGCTTTAGCGCTGTTTTCATCCTGGTAACGGCCACTGGTATTAAATTTAGAATAATCCAGCTGGCGGCTATAGCGATCGTACGGAATAAAGCTGCTATCCGTTACGCCATTACTGCTGCGGCTAACCAGATATACCACCGGCTGGCGCTCGCGCACAAAACCGCTGGTTTTGTCTAAGTTTACGCTGCCCTGAGCGTTGGTGGTGCCGCTTAACACCGCGACACCATTTTTGCCCAGCAGCTCTACTTTAGCCCCGGCTACCGGTTTGCCATCGGCCACCGACATGACAAATACCTGCTGGCTGCTATCGCTATTGTGTTTTACCAGTAAGCCTAAATCGGTTACCAGCACCACCCGTTTATCCAGTTGCTGGCCTTCGCTTTTCGGCCGGGCCGGATCAAATTCAGTTAACTGAATAAAAAACACCCCCATGCCCGCTTCAGCCAGATACGGTTTTAACGCTAACGACAGGTAATTAGCCTGCTTGGCATGGCTGTTGGCCAGGGTAAAGGTTTTCTCGTAGCTGCTGCTGATATTGCTTTCATCGAAGTTATAGTTGTAAAAATATGGCTGGCTGATATCGCCGCCAGTCTGGCTGATAAAGTGGTTTAGCTCGCCCGGCAACAATTTATGCAATTTTACCCGCACGCCTTTAACACCACGGCTAAGCAACTGTAAGGTTTGCTCGCCGCTTAGCTTTAGCATGGCGCCTTCACCCACTATCCGCGCTTCTTTCGGATACTGTGGCGCCTGCACCACAGCGCGGTACTCACTGGCCAGGGTAAAATCGCTGGTCGATTGCAAGCCTTTAGGCACACTAACAAACAGGCTTTGGCCCGGTGGCACATCCAGCTTAATGCTAAAAGCACTGTCGTGCGGCTCTGGTGTCGGCATCAGCTCAAAGCTGTGCAGGCTGGCTTGTTGTAATACGCTGCTACTTACTTCGCCCGGCGCCCAATAGTTAGAATTACGTTGTGGGTGTTTTGGCAATACATACAGTTTCAGTTTGTTTTGCAGCTCGGTGCGACTGATGCGATCAGTAAAACTTAACAGCAGCATTTGCTCTGGTTCTTGCTCGAGCTGTTGCTCAGAGCCCCGGATAATGTCAGTGCGCAGCTCTTCTACTTTTAAAAAGCTGGTTTTATCCGGCACTAAAAGCTGTTGGCTGTTTTCCCGGCTGGTTTTGCCACTGCCGTTTTGTGCTTTTACCCCGGCTTTTAATAGCACAGTTAAATATTGCTCCCGCTCGGGTAGCGTTAACGCTGCCGATTGCAGATAGAGCTCACGGCCGGTTTTATCGGCACTCAGCGTAAAATCCAGTGGCCGACCTTTGCTGCGTACATCACCGCCATCGGGGCGCATGGTCATTGACAGCTGGCTTTGCACGCTATCGATATCTACCGGGTGGCTGAAATTTAACGTAGCGACTATTTGCCGGGTGGCTTGCTCGGTGGGGTGCTGATAAAAACGTAAGCGGTTAATAGCACCGGTAAGTGGCACAGTATCAAAACTGTATTGTTGTTCTGCCAGTAAGGTACCAGCTGCAAAAATACTTTTATCAAGCTTAAGCTGGTAACGTTGCCCGGCGGGCCAGGCCTGTTGTGGCGTAAAGGTTAAGGTGTTGTCGTCAAGCCACAGCCATTTGCCCGGTATGGCCGGGTTTAAACTGACACCTTCGCTTAATTCTTCACCAATTAAATCCAGCCGCGCGGCTGAAAGCTGCGGTACCGGTGCAATCCGCCCGGCCTGATCGCTCATATCATAGCTAAACTGCACGCGCAGTACGGTAGGCTGCTCAACGTTGTCCTGATAATGCCCCAATTCCGGGCTTTGCACAGTGGCCTTCACTTTTAGCGGTTTAGGTAATTGCTGATAGTAGTAATAACCGCCAACGGCCACGGAAATAAGCACTAATACCGCCACCACCGCCCCCCAGAACCTGGCTGGGCGTTGTTTTACATTATGGCAAAGCCGGTGTAACCAATCTGGTGCCGTCCAGTTTACCGAGCCGAAAATTTTACGTAAAAATGACGCTGAGGCAGGCATAACCAATCCTTGTTAACGGGGTATCGTTGTTCGGGTGTGTGGGCCGAGTATAAGCCGCATAAATTAATCAATGATGAACTATAGCAGTTTGTAGCGAAACATATAGTTAATATTGTAAACTTTCAGATACTTAACTGCTAGACCTGACAACAGCTGCTGGTATAAAGTAGCGATATAGTTTCCCTGGTATGCAGGAGCATCAATGCTTGAATTTCTTACTCCACGACTGCGTTTACGCCAAATTACCGCTGCAGACTGGCCATTATTTGTCCGGTTGCATCAGGAACAAGTTATTATCCGTTATGTATTTGATGAGCCTTCAATAGAAGAGATCGCTGCCAAATTCCGGGTTTTATTGCCCGCTTGGCAAGCAAGACCCAGGCAATGGTTATGCATGGTTGTTTGCTGTATAGAAAGTGGCACTCCGCTGGGAACTATGGCATTTATTATCACTGATGCTAAACATAGCAATGCTGAATTTGGCTATATGTTCTTACCTGAACACTTCGGTAAAGGCTATGCCACAGAAGCCTTATTAGCAGCAAAAAAGTTTGCTTTATCATTAGGTATCGCTCAGTTACAGGCAACAGTAACAGAGGGTAATGCAGGCTCTTGTCGTGTGTTGGAAAAATGTGGTTTCGTGCTGAGTAAACGCATTGAACAAGCTTATAGCATTAATAACATGTTGTATGACGATCTGATTTACACCTACCACAGCAACGAACCTGCTACGCCCGCAGCGGAATAACCTTCAGCGACAGGTATTGCAGGCGACGCTCAACCTGAGCCGACTGATACAGCGCAAACTCACTGACTTGCAGAGTTAACGGCGCTACCGGCTGCTTAAATTCCGCATCACAAACGGCATGCCGCGCCAGTGTAATATGTGGCCGGTAGTTATCGTGGCTATCGCTAAAGCCTTCTGCTTTACACAACGCCGCTACCTGCTGTTGTAACTGCCACAGTGCATCGGGTATTACCGAAGGCGCCAGATAAAGAATTTTCGGTTTGGCAAAACAAGCCAGATGATCCAGCGTCAGGCTAAAGGCCGATACATTAATTTGCTGTGCCGCTGTAACCAGCTGCTGTTGCTGGGCGCTATCCACCTGGCCTAAGAAAAACAGCGTTAAATGCAGATTGTCATTATCTACAGCCTTAGCACCAGGGCACACACTCAGCGCCTGCTGCTGATACGGCAGCAACTCTTGTTGCTGCGCGGCGGAAAATTTAAGGCTGAAAAATAACCTTTTTGACACTGCTCTCCCCCTGTAACTCGTACGTAAACAAAAAGCGACTTAATATATTGAATAGCTACCATTGCTAGCCTACATTCAAAGACCAGAATACAGAGGTGTTGCTATGTTCGGAATAAATTCTGCTGCTGACGATATTATATCTGCCATTAACAGTACTCAGGCTGTAATACAATTTGATCTTGATGGTCAGATTAAAACAGCCAATGCTAATTTCTTACAACTGATGGAATACAGTTTATCGGAAGTAACCGGGAAGCATCACAGCATGTTTTTAGAACCGCAGGACAGCCAAAGTACACAATATAAACAGTTCTGGCAACAATTACGCAATGGTATAGCACAAACAGCAGAGTTTAAACGCCGCACTAAAAGCGGCGGTACAGTATGGATCCAGGCATCTTATACGCCTATATTGCGGCGTGGCAAAGTAGAAAGGATTATTAAATTTGCCTCCGATATTACCCAGCAGGTTATGGCCCGATCCAAACTAGAATCACAAATTCAGGCCATACACCGGGCGCAAGCTGTTATTGCTTTTAATACCGACGGCATTATTGATGATGCCAATGATAACTTTCTGCAGCTAATGGGCTATTCTCTGGCTGAGATCCGCGGTAAACACCATAAAATTTTTGTCTCTGCGGATGAGGTAAACAGCCCTACGTATCAAAAGTTTTGGCAGAAGCTGCGTGAAGGGAGTTATCAAACCGCAGAGTACCGCCGTTATGGTAAAAATAGTAAAGAAGTGTGGATCCATGCCACCTACAACCCGATAAAATCTCCCGACGGCAAGGTTATACAAATTGTTAAGTTTGCCAGCGACATTACGCAGGAAATTAAACAACGTAACGAGTTTCAGCTATTGTCGCTGGTAGCCAACGAAACAGACAATGCCGTGCTCATTTCCAACAGCGATAGGCATATTCAATACGTTAACCGTGGTTTCGAGCGTATGACAGGGTTTAACGCTACCGAAGTATTTGGCCATAAAGCCAAAGAATTTCTGATAGGGTCCCGCACCAATGCCGACACCTATAGAAGAATGGAAGCAGAGCTTGAAGCACCCAATGCATTCTATGACGAAATTGAAATTCACTGTAAAAATGGCTCAAGCCTGTGGATTTCAGTAACCAGTAACCCGGTAATTAGTAAAGATGGCAAGCATACCGGTTATATCGCTATTTTGGCTGATATTACCAGCGTAAAAACCGCAGCGATGGAATCGGAAACCCGACTTAACACCATCGGACAATCACAATTACTTGTTGAATGGGATATGGCTGGCAAAGTAACTGAAGTAAATGATTATCCTAATAAAATTCCCGGCCTGTCTTTAACGCAATTTCGGGCGACAATACGCGGTTGGCAAGAATATTTATCTGAGGCCCAGCAGAAAGCCTTGTTGCAGGGTAACAGCATCAGTAAAGAGCAATGTTTTAATGTGCAGCAGAAGGAAATCTGGATCGGTTGTACTTATAGTGCAGTAAAAGATCCCTACAATACTTTTTCCAAAGTAATACTTTACGGTACCGATATCAGTGAACGGCTGCAAGTAGTACAGCAATCAGACCGAGTAATGGCTGAACTGGTTAAATCCGGTGCCAGTATTAACCAAATCGTATCCACCATTAACGCCATTGCAGACCAAACCAATTTACTGGCCTTAAATGCGGCGATAGAAGCAGCCCGTGCCGGTGAGGCCGGCCGTGGCTTTTCTGTCGTGGCCGACGAGGTAAGAAACCTGGCATCTAAAGCCAGTTCATCAGCCAGTGAAATTAACACTGTAGTTAGTAAGAACCAAACCCTGCTGCAAGATTTAGCCAATACCCTTAATACGCTAAACAGCAAAAGTAACTAGCAACTTAGTGTTGTTTAGTTACTGCTTTTTTGGCTTTGGGTATCGGTTTATTTGCTCCGGTGACCGGTTTACTAAATGGCTTTTTGCCCTGTTTCGCAATCGCCTTAGCCGCCGGGTTTAAACCGGTATGGCGACTAAGCGCCGGTTGGCCCCCTTTTTGTGGCTTTTTAAACTGCTCGTCTTTGCCCTCTTCCGGCACTAAACAGCCTTTGCTGCGGCCAATTAAGTGCTTTAAGCCCATTTTAATTAAGGCTTCACGAATTTGCGGCCAGCCTTTGGGGTCATGGTAGCGCAGTATGGCTTTATGTAAGCGGCGCTGGCGCTCGCCTTTGGGCACCGCCACCACTTCGTCATTGGCTTTGTTGATGTTTTTCAGCGAGTTCATTTCCGTGTGGTAAATGGTGGTCGCGTTCGCCATTGGGCTGGGGTAAAAGTTCTGTACCTGGTCCAGTTTAAATTCACGCTCTTTTAACCATAGCGCCAGGTTAACCATATCCATATCGGTGGTGCCCGGGTGGGCAGCAATAAAGTACGGAATTAAAAACTGCTCTTTACCGGCTTCTTTACTAAAGCGGTCGAACATTTCTTTAAACTTGTCATAGGCACCCATGCCCGGCTTCATCATCTTCGACAAAGGGCCGCTTTCGGTATGCTCCGGCGCGATTTTTAAATAACCGCCAACATGGTGCTGCACCAGCTCGCGTACGTAGTTCGGATCTTCCACCGCTAAGTCGTAACGCACGCCGGAGGCGACCAGCACCTTTTTAATACCGGGCAAATTGCGCGCTTCGCGGTACAGCTCTACCGTCGGGCTTTGATCGGTGTCCATATGCTCGCAGATGGTCGGGTACACGCAGCTGGGCCTACGGCAAGTTTGCTCGGCTTTGGGGTTTTTACAGTTTAAGCGGTACATATTGGCCGTTGGGCCGCCAAGATCGGATATCACGCCGGTAAAACCCGGTACTTTATCGCGAATATCCTTGATCTCCTGCATAATCGACTCTTTCGAGCGGCTTTGAATAATGCGGCCTTCATGCTCGGTAATAGAGCAGAACGAGCAGCCACCAAAGCAGCCGCGCATAATATTCACCGAGGTTTTAATCATCTCGTAGGCCGGAATTTTTTCCTTGCCATATACCGGATGCGGCACGCGCTGATATGGCAAGCCAAAGACTAAATCCATCTCTTCAGTACTAAGCGGAAATGCCGGTGGGTTTACCCAAATATGCCGATCGCCATGGCGCTGCATTATCGCACGGGCACAACCCGGGTTAGTTTCCTGGTGCAAAATGCGCGAGGCATGAGCATACAGCGGCTTATTCACGCTGACCTGCTCAAACGCCGGCAGCTTAACGTAGGTTTGCTCCCACGGTTTTTGCCGTGGCGGCTGTACTAAAATTGGCTTGGCTTCCACTTCAGCTGGCTTAGTTAAATCGATACCGGCTTTGGCATATTCCGAATAACTGCTGCAGCCAACATCATCAGCGCCGTAAGGGTTGGAGATAGGGTCTATTTTGCCGATTTTATCAATAGCAGTAGAATCGACACCGCGCCAGCCAGGCAGTGGCTCTTTACGAATAACCGCAGTGCCGCGCACATCCTGAATTTCGCTGATTGGCACGCCGTTGGCAATGCGGTGCGCCACTTCGACCAAAGGCCGCTCAGCATTGCCGTAAATAAGAATGTCGGCCTTGGCATCAAAAATTACCGAGCGGCGCACTTTTTCTGACCAGTAATCATAATGCGCAATACGGCGCAGGCTGGCTTCTATACCGCCAATAATTACCGGCACATCTTTATAGGCTTCTTTACAGCGTTGGGTATACACGGTAACTGCGCGGTCCGGCCGTTTGCCGCCAATATCACCGGCGGTATAAGCATCGTCATGGCGCAGCTTTTTATCGGCGGTGTAGCGGTTAATCATCGAGTCCATATTGCCGGCCGACACGCCGTAAAACAGGTTTGGCTTACCCAGGCGCATAAAGTCGTCTTTGCTGTGCCAATCCGGCTGGCAAATCAGGCCTACACGATAGCCCTGGGCTTCTAACATCCGCCCTACTACCGCCATACCAAAGCTGGGGTGGTCGACATAGGCATCGCCTACTACCAAAATAACATCGCAGCTGTCCCAGCCAAGTACATCCATTTCCTTGCGCGACATAGGTAAAAACGGCGCCGTGCCATAGCACTCAGCCCAATATTTCGGGTAGCTGAATAAATCACGCTCAGGCGCCATGCGTGCTACAGGGGCAGACTTGCGGGAAACGGTAGTAGCAACAGTGGACATAAATTAAGCTCCAGAGTGTATCAAGGGCGCGTATTATACAAGGTGTCGTGGGGAAAGGCGAATGGTGGTAAGTTCTAATTGGCGCGTAAATCCCTAAGGCAAAAATTCAATTTTCTACAATAGGTTGGACTTACACAAATACACCCAGTACTGCAGAATATAGAATCAGAAAAATTGACCAAGCCTGCATTGTATAGCCACCGACATGAATTTCCTTCACCTTACCCAGCACGTGGTCACTACGCTGCTCAATATCAGATTCAAGCCGTTTAACACTCTCATTAACGTGGCTTTCCAGCCGTCTTCTTTCATCAGCTTCTTTAGCGATAGCTTTTCTGTGTATCTCAAGCGATTTTTCAATCTCTGACAGTCGCTGATCGATTGAAAGATTCCCCTTTCTTAAGATAAATTCAACATTACACGCACTATGTAGATCAGGTAGCATTGATTCTGCGGTCAACTTGTAATGCTGCTTAAACCACAAACGCCACCACGCTTTTAGTTTGTTTAAAAAACATCCTACTAATTTAGTGCCCGTAAGCGAGTTCAATTTTTTATCTAAATCGAAGAGCAAAAACCCAATACCCAAAAACTGAGTAAAAGCTATTGCAACTTTCCAAACAAGCTCACTGGTATCTGAGGACATGCAAGCAAAATCGTAGTTTTCCCAGCAAGTTTGAGAATATCTAAAGTACAAAAAGGTGAACAATGAAATGGCCAGCATTGAGATGATGTGTATAGGGCCCCGGATCAAAGATTTCCAGCGTCCTTTCAAGTGCTTCATCTATATTTCCCTAATAAAAACCGAGTACATGATTTGCTCGGACTTGCCCTGTGCAATTAACAGCTTAGTTGACTTAAATTTGCAGTTACGTTTACCGAAAAACTGAACTTGGTCAAGGCTTTATTTGCTGCAAAAGCTAAGGGCGCAATAATGCGCTCTTACATTGATTTGGTGTACTGGCCAGCTTGTCGATATTGAATTGACGTCAACAATGCTCCCAAAACTTCTCATTCCACGGCCTTATATCAAGCTCACTGGTCCAGGCAGTCTTTGGTTGGCAGTGCAAAAACATTACAGAGTCAACTATGTCATTTGGATCTGCCTGAGGATGATTATCACTGGAATTATCCTCGCTCAAAATGTCTGCATCTATCATCATATGGCAGACATGGATACCTTTTGGCCATAACTCTCTGGAGAGGACTTGAGCTAACCCTCGCTGACCAAACCTGCCAGCAACTAAATTGAGATGCCCTTCACGACCAATTACAGATGAAGTCGAACCAATCAGAACTATAGTACCTCGGCCCAGAGGCACCATTAAATTTGCAGCTTCCTTTGAAACTAAAAATGCCCCCAAACAATTGTGCTTCCAACCGGCTTCGAATGCCGGTAACTCTATATTCATTGCTTCGCCTGAACCAAAGCTCTGAATACCATAAACGACTAAGCTTGGCGTACCATGATGCTTAACTATTTCATTAAAAGTTTTCTTTACCAGTAACTCAGAGGTGACATCACAGGTATAGGCAGCAACATCGCCACCTGCTACTCTAATTTCTTCCATAAGAAATTGTAATTTATTAACATCTCTCGAAACTAAAACTACTCTGAGACAATCTCGAGCAATGCGTCGGGCTAATGCATAGCCAAATCCAGGGCCCACCCCAAACACCACAGCCAAGTCAGTTTGTTGCTCCGAGGCAGGAAAGCTCTGATTTACGTAGGAAACCTGTTTCTTGCTACGTCTTAATTTTGTTTTTCTCAAAAAAGAAAATTCTAAGACTATAGGTCCTATTGGGACGCGTCGCCAGACCTTTAATTTTCGCCAAAGAGAGATCAATCGAGTTACTTTCTCAGTCATATTGCTTCCTTGTAGGTCTCAGCTCAGGATTCCTTTTGAGTGTACCTCAGGGTCGGGCCTTACCTTTGGCCTGCATCTTTCAAAAACCACAGAAACAGGTTAGTGAACCTTAAACTTATTGTTACATTTACCGAAAAAATAAACTTGGTCAAGGCTTTAAATCAACTTAACTTCGGTTTTAACTGCGCCGGGCAGCTAAACTGCTGTGCGTTGTCACCAAAAAAGCTGCCGCTGCGCAAAAAGTGCAGTACCTGGCTGATAACCTGCTGCCGTTTCATCAGAAACGGATGCGATACCGCTACCGTAACCAGCGCGCACATGCCTTGTACTTTGGTATTTTCAACTGACACCTTGCCATCATCCGGGTTGGGCAGAAAGTTTGACAATATCAGATTGATAGAACTGGTACCGGCAATGACACCCAGCTCAAAACTTACCGGCCCCAGCTGTTTGGGTATATCGTGCGCGCCAGTACCCAGCTGCATACCGGCCGGGCCGTTATACGCCTCAAAACCCGGCACGTCTTTTAAATTATCTACTACCTGGCTGCCCTGATTTGGCGGCCCCATCATGACTACGCGGCCTGAATCTGCGATAGTGTTATGCTGCGTATACTGGCGCAGCAAAATACCACCCATAGAATGGGTAACAAAATGAATAACACGGCTTTGCTTAGCCCGGCACTGCTCTAACGCCGGTGGAATAACCATTGACGCCAATACTTCAATGGCGTGTTCTCGTGAGGGGTAATCTACATTCACCGTATGATAACCCGCATCATCAAGCGCCTGCTGCATCGTATCCATCGCACCGGCGCTGCGGGCCAAACCATGCAACAGCACAACACAGTCTTTAGCCACACTGTTAAACGATATAAGCAGTAAAACAGCTGACAGTATTATTCGCATTGCATTCCTTAAATTACCCGAAGCTCAGTTATAGCCTTATTGCTACGCCTTTCAACGTCCATCGAAACAAGCAACCTAACGTTCAATTATTCGTTGTTATGTAAGTACAAAGTACCATTGGCCTGGATGATGCTTAACCATTGGTCAGACATCGCCATAGCTTGTTCAATTTCTTCCGGCGTAAATACTGACTGCGCCCGTTGCTGAAACCAGTTGTAGCGATTGTACAACTCGGTATCGTCGGTGAGTTCCATAATCATCTGGTTAAACGCATAGGCTTGTAAGCGGCCATCCTGGCCTACAGTTTGAGCATAATGCAGTTTCGACAGCTTTATCAGCGCTTTGATACTGCCATGCTGTGCAGCAGACGATAAAAAGTCGACTTGCTGCTGCACAAAGCTGCTGCGTTTGGCGACATAATCATTGCGTTCAAGCTTGGCATAACCTGCTGCATGCATATATTGCTCGGGCGTGATAAGTGCTATCGCCTCCTGCGCAGGTACATAACCATTGTCGGCAGCCATTGCCAGATAAGCATAAAACTGGTTACGCTGCTGTTTATCAACACCAAAACAAAAATCATAGCGCTCAGCATTTTCTGCTACCGCCACACCGTTGTCGTTAAATTGATAAGCTTGTTCTAGTCGCTCAGCCAGATGAGTGTCATCTTCTGGTGCAAAGTAGCAATTGTGCAGGTTCATACCCAGCACATAGGCCGCTTCAGTATCTCCTTGCTTTGCAGCCTGCTCTAATTGGCTAAAGTGAACCAACAAATTGCCATCCAGTGCCCAATCCGGCCTTGGCATAATGATCAGTTGGCCGTCATTATCTGTGGCTGTAATAGGCTTTTCGCTGCCCAGCATATCGTGCACGGTATAAGCATTCTCTGCTGGTTGATGTTCTATAGGACTATCTTGCAGGGATTGTGGCTTAACACTTTCAGCTGCAACAGGTGCTGTGCTGCTATATTTGTTTGCCAACCATATAGCGGCTAAAACCAGTAACAATAACGCTGCCAACAGCGTTTTCAGCTTAAACCTATTGGGAAAATTAACTTGGGCTGGCACAAACTACCTTATAAAAACGATGCTATTTTTGGCGGAAGATTACATTTACCGAAAAACCAAACTTGGTCAAGGCATTATTTGCTGCAAAAGCTAAGGGCGCAATAATGCGCCCTTACGGCTTATTTCATTTATTCTTACTGCGATTCAGCAGCCCTTTGCAGCCGCTGCTGTTTCAGTTGCTCTTCCTGCAACAAGAACTGCCGCCGTGCTTCTTGCTGTCTTTCCCGTTGCTGTAACATTTGTTCGACTTGCTCCGACTCGCCGCTAGAACCTCGCAACACAATCCTTTTAACGTCAGAGTCGTAACAAAGTGCAGGATTTAACGTCCAGGCACTGTAAGTAACACGGGTAAATAGTAGCGTACTTGCTGGACATTGCTCGTAGCCTTTAGCTGCCATCTTTGTTTGCCAGTACAAACTCATACCGTAGTAGCCTGTAAGCATTAGCACAAAGCTACCTATGATCAATCTGCCAAACAGTCTGTTTATCCTTTGTTCGTATACCTGCGCCTTAAAAGCTAGCCTTACAACTACCCAAATAATGAGTACTAAACAAAGAACACCTCCGCCAAATGCCAAGCCATGCATACTGCTGTGAATTATAAGCTGGCGACCACTTGCGATAGCCTGTGTATGGTATGACAGGTCAAACAACAACCCCCAAACAACAACTGGCAACAGCACCAGGCTTAAAAGCAGCAAGCCTAGTGCGGCCTTTTTTTGAGATTTAGTTAGAGCCATGGCAAAGGATTTCTTCGTAAGATTTGATTCATTTTTTCTATTGAGGCTTTGTAAAGCTGTCTTTTTACATATGTGGCGGATGAGGTCACAATATAGGCAATGCCATCATTCACCTTTTCTATGACTGAGCGCTCTTGATATTCAAACCAGCGGAGCAATGATTCCGTAATTTTAAAGTGATTATCGATTACATTTAAAAAATAACCTGTCAGTAAGGATATTGCGACACCAGCAATGATGGGAACAACAGCAACAACAGTTGCTCCCATTAGAGCTGCAACACCTACAGCTGCAAAATATCCAGCAGCGCTGGCTATGGTTATTTTAACTAAGTCGGTTGAGACGCCGGCTAACCAATTTGTCCAACGGTACTCGTCTTCAAACAACCACTGGATGCTATGTAACGTAACCGAGAAAACTACCGATACCAAAAAGCCGCTTTTGGCAGATTTTTTTAATCCCTCTGTACCTATTGCCATTTTCAACATCACGGTATTAGTGGCCAGATAACGTGTGCCCTTGATGATTAAGCGGGCCCGATGATTCCCTTTAAAAATAATATATGTCTGCCCGCCTTGTTTAACTGTCCGGTAGGTTTCAAAAAACCGGCTACCGCGTTTTAAGTCTGCTCCCAGCACAACGACAGTGGCTAAATCGTTACCAGCGGCCCCATAATCACGACCAGTGGCTAACAGTTGTTTCGCCAAATCTAAACCTGTCAAATCTTTGAACATCGCTTCAATTTGCGGCTGTGTCTTACCTTCATGCCGCTGCACAGTAAGCCAAAACTCTGTTAATTCACGCGCATTCAGTACATAAATATCAGCCTGACTTTCTGCCAAATCTTTTTCCAACTGCTGTTGAAACTGAATACGCTGCGCTTGCTGTTGTGCCAGATATGCCGTCATAAACATTCCTTGTATATAAAGAGAGAAGGTTATTTTAGAAAGGAACACAATAATTGCAACTTATTTGTTATTTTTTGGTGAAATTTAAAACCAACAGCTACTGAGGAACTGATAGGATGAAGCTATACCCCCTGCATTGGTTTAGCGTGAGTGATAGAGATACTACGCTGCCAGTAGATGATAAAAATCAGAGGTAGCCTGAATAGTTACGCCGACGGTCCAGACAAGCCAATGTAAACAACCTCTGCGCTATCGTCGCTGCTTAACTGTACAATGCCCGCTTCATTACTCAGGCTAAGTGTATGCTGCGCTTGCAGCGTTATGTGCTTTGCGCCCAGCACAGCATTTATGCTGCCGCTGGCAATATAGATAAGCGTTTGCGGGCTTAGCGGCAATGTTTGTACAGCACTGCCAATCGTCAGCACCTTCAACTGTGCCTGCACCGTATCACGGCGGGTCATCAGGTTAAAATCGCGCACTGCGCCCTTTAACAGCGTGCAGTGAATGGCAGTTTCACCGGCAAAGGAAAACGGCATAAGCGGCGCATCCAGCAGCTGCGGGTTATCACCCACGCCATGCAGGCTAAAGCCCTCGCCTGTCAGCAGTAAAATTATGCGATCGATATTATCAAAACAGGAAAACGGGCCATCACTGGCTACTTCGGCGATGGATAAACGCCATAAAAGCCCGTGCTCGTCATCCTGCCGGCACAGCTGATGGGTAATGCCACCACCGTTTTGCCAACGCTGGGTTTGCCACTGCGCTGGCGCTATCACTTCTAGACTCATATTGCCTCAATGAAAAAAACCTTACTGCCAGCGCAGGCATCAGCAGTTAGTTGCTGTGCAAATACAAAGTACCATTGGCCTGGATGATGCTTAACCATTGGTCAGACATCGCCATAGCCTGTTCAATTTCTTCTGTCGCAAATACTGACTGTGCCCGCTACTGAAACCAGTTGTAGCGATTGTACAAGTCGGTATCATCGGTGAGTTCCATAATCATCTGGTTAAACGCATAGGCTTGTAAGCGGCCATCTTCGCCTACAGTTTGCGCATAATGCAGTTGCGACAGCTTTATCAGCGCTTTGATACTGCCATGCTGTGCGGCAGACGATAAAAAGTCGACTTGCTGCTGCACAAAGCTGCCCCCATTTGAACCGGGTTATGCCTCTTAAACAGGGGCCCACATTTACTGAAAAAGTTACACTGGTCAAGCAGTTACAGCATACTTTTTAACACCTTGTCTTTTCGGATAATGTGATGGTGCAAGGCCGCGCCGATATGCAGTGCTATCAGGCAGATAAGCGCAATAGCAAATACGGAGTGCAACTCACGAAACAGTGCGTAATTGTAAATATTCACATTAAGTGCTGCAGGTAGGCGGAACCAGCCGAACACATCAATAGGCCTGGCGGCAAAGTATTGCATCAGGTATCCGGAAACCGGCATGGCAAACAATAAACCGTACAGTAACCAATGTGAAACCCGTGCCGACATTTTCTGCCAGTGGCTTAAATCATCTGGTAAGGCAGGTATAGGTTGGCGCAGGCGGTTTATAAGGCGCATACTTACCAGCAGTGCGGCAATAACACCAAACACTTTATGTGCAGTAAGTACCGTTAACTGCCAGCCATCCAATGATGCCACCATTAATAAACCCGCGGTTAGCATGGCAAAAATTAATGCCGCCATACCCCAGTGAAATAAGCGCATTGACAGTGAAAAACGCTCGGTGTTAGTCATTTTCTGGCTCCTTTAATGCACCTGTTAACTGTTCGGTTGCCCGACGGCGATAAGACTCTGCATAAGCTGAAGAGCGTGCACGTAAGATCGGATCTGCTGTTGCTTCAATGCCGGTTGGCAACACCAGTGGGTCAAAGTTAATGGCATGGCACCCGCCTTCCAACTGAGCCGTGGTATTGTTTATCACTATCTGGCCAGCCGTAATTTTTTGCCGGCTGTCGGGCCAGGCTTTAGTGGCATTGTTTTCATCATCAGCAGCATCGGCCAGGGTAAATACCCAGTCAAATACCACATTGCCCGCCGCAACCCGGTTAGCAATTTCATTTTGTAGTGCATCTACGTCTTGTGCGTCTGTTGTAGCTACAGTTACTGTCGGTTGCATAACCCAGCGCACCGCTTGTTTTTTGCCGTTCTGGTTTATCAGATAAAAAGCATTAATACTGTTATAGGTTTCAGACGCGAAACTGCCACTTGCCTTATATTGGGCGGCCCAAGCCAAAAATTCTTTGCTTTCAGGGTGTTCAGAAAAAAATTGTTTTATTGCCGCAGGTCCGGCCTGAATAGCCAGTATTTGCTGATAAAACGTATGCGGCTCGGCCACAGCCATTACCGGTGGTGTATTCATAGCAAGGCGCCATTGCTCGGTACTACTGATTGAAAAACTCAGCGCCAAACTGCGCACTGGAGCTTTTAAATCAGGTGCAGTAGGGTTGTTACCCGCAATAGATAACCGGCCAGTAAACGGCGTAACGCCAGGCTGAAACACCGGTGCTTTTGAATAATCACTTAGCTGACCATTCGAACGAAACTCACCACTGACACAAATACCTTTAGCATGCGCCCGGCGAAAGCCCGGATAAACAGCATTTCCTTGCTGTAAATCGACAAATTGTTGTGCGGTCACGTTAACAGGCACTTCCGTTGTCTGGCCAATTAACGGCGTTAACAGCAGCGCCCAGATTAATTTTTTCATACTGAAACGTCTCATCTTTTAATTTATTTTGATTTTAAGATATATGTTGTCTAAGCACTTTTAGCTTAGCCAAAATGCATAATTTAAAAAAATCAACCAGCAATGGGCAAAAGAAATACCCGGCTTTAATACATCAGGCATGCAACTTATAGGCAGGATCCAGATTGTGCCTCACCACAAGACCCGGGCAGTAAGCAATATATTTCGCCAACACGGCCTAACCGATGCGGGTTTAACGCTATGCCATGCAGTGATATATCAGCATCGGATACAAGGTTATTGCTGTAAAATGGTGCCCGGTGCCATAATTGCCTTCAGGCTAACCCGGCTACATATAAGCGGCAGTAATAATAAAAAAGGACAGTTATGAGCAAAACCAACAGCGGCGCCCAGGCTTATCAGCAACAAGAACAGGGTTATCGCGACAAGGCGTTAAAAATGTACCCCTGGGTATGCGGCCGTTGTGCCCGTGAGTTTGTACACTCTAATTTGCGTGAATTAACCGTGCATCATATCGACCACAACCACAGTAATAACCCAAGCGATGGCAGCAACTGGGAATTACTGTGTATTTACTGCCATGATAACGAGCACAATAAATTCCACGAATTTGTGCTGTATGGCGGTACTACCGAGCAAAAAGTGGCGGCGGCTACCCATAACCCTTTTGCCGATTTAAAAGCGTTGTTGAATAAACCTAAGACTAAATAGCCTGTTACATACTACCCTGCCCGCTAGTCGCTCAGAATAATAACCACTATTACAAGCAGCGCACCGGCGGCCAATTGCGCTAACGTCAGCAGCGGCAATAGCGCAGTGTCCGGCGTTAGCAAGCTGTTGTAGCCAAACAACAGTGCCGGTGCCGGCAGGCTAAACAGCATGATGACCAGGCTGCGCCGGTGCTGCCACAGCCAAAGCCTGATTTTTTGCCGTAATGTCAGTTTCAGCATGAGGCGTTACTCCTGTCCAGCGTATTGCGTGCCTGCATCATATAGGTTTTTACACTACCCAGCGGGATCTGTAGTTTAGCTGCGATTTCAGTTTGCGAATACCCATAAAACTCAGCATAAACAAAAACTTGCTGTTGAATAGTTGATAACGTCGCAATCAGCGTAGCGGCATCCAGATGCGCGGCGGTGTTGTCGGTATGGCTTAGCGCGTCGGGCTCTGCAGCGAACCAGCGATCTTTGAGCCTGGAGAAAATATTACCTGAGCGTTTAGCCTGCAGCATTTCATTGATAGCAATCCGCAGTAACCAGGTAGAAAACTGCGCTTGTTGTTGAAACTGCTGAATATTTAAAAAGGCTTTAACGTAAGTTTCCTGCACCAAATCATCGATGTCGTGACGCTGACCGGCAGATTTAAACGCCAGAAAGCCGCGCAACTTAGTGTCATAGCGGCTAAACAGCTCATTAAAGGCCGCCGTATCGCCCGACACCTGCACAAGGGCAACCAGTTGCTCAACCGATGCCTGTTTTAGCGACACAGCATGATCTTAATTCAGCCTTTGCCGATCAAGCCGGGCCAGCAGTAAAAACGCCAGCCCCAACAACGCCGGTAGAATGGCAATGCCGTTTAACGCGTCGTTTAAGTCCAGATTGCCATTTTGGCGAAAATCGGCAAAGTACGAAAACGCCAGAATACTGCCTGACAGCACCAACAAGAACACCCCTTTACGGGTATCGCGGTTGGCGGAAAAAAAGTGCAGCGCCACTTCACGGATCGTCTCTGGCGGCAAGGTTAGCTGCTGTTGTAGTGAGCGTTCCACCATCTGCAAAAACAGGCGCTTTTTCTTGTAGTTATACAGCAGTATTAGCCCCATCAGCGCGACCAGGGCGCTGAAGACGATAAGCGGCACCAAAATTTCTGCCCATTCTTGTCCATTCATACTTATATGCTTAGTTTCGTTGCCACAATTCTGCACCAAGGTACAACCGGGGCAGCAGCTGTTCAAGTACCGCTGTGGCATTATCACCATTCATAAAAATCACATAACCGTTTTGGCTTTGCGCTGAGAAGACGGCTAAGGTGGACACACCAGGGTCACGGCCGCTATGCAGTAGCAGCGACTCATCGCCGGCAAAGCCACTGAAAATCTCCCAGCCCAGACCAAAATAATGTTGTGGCCCGATGCTGACATGATGCGCTTGCATGTCCTGATACACCGCCGGCATTGCCTGCTGTTGTGCCATTACAAACAGCATAAACTTGCTGTAATCCTCTACCGTGCTGATCAAATTCGCGGCGGCATTTGCCTTGTAGTATTTTTCGATTGCAAACGCCTTGCCGCTACTGTCGTGGTTGCGGGCATAGCGGTGTTCATCAACCCCTTGTGACCACCAAAAATAGGTATCGGTCATACCTGCGGGTTCAAATACATATTGCTGTGCCAGGGCTTCGAGCGATTGGCCAAATTTGTGCTCCAGTGCGCGGCGTAAATATTCAAAGCCTTCACCGGAATACTGATGTTGCGTGCCTGGTTTAAATTGAAAACGCAATCTGTTGTCTGCTTCCAAATAACGCCAGTTGGCAAAGCCGGTCTGGTGCGTCAGCACAATCCGTGGTGTCAGCAATAAATGCTTCTGGTCGGCTTTAATATCCGGGTCAACCCAGTAGGCGGCAAGGGGTTCGTCAAGCTGCAGCTTGCCTGCTGCAACCAAGCGCAAAGTCAGCATGGTTACCACAGGTTTGGTTAACGAGGCCACTTTAAACAGGGTATTTTGTGGTGCCAGCGTACCCGGTGTCAGCTCGCCATACACCTGAGTGGACACCAGTTTGCCATGTTCAATAATGCCAAGGCCCAGCGCCGGCACCTTATGTTGTTGCAGCAAACTAACGATAGTGGTCGCTTCAGCCGGTAACTCCTTAGCTAACAGGCCTGTAGCAAAAAGAATGCTGCAACACAGTGCAGCACAGTGGCGAATTACATTTAGTTTAAGCGTCATAATAAGTTCCGGTGAGTTAATCTGAAACTTAGATGCACGCCGGATGCGCTTTGGATTTAATTCGGCAAAATATTTTTCCGCAGCCGGTTATCCAAGTGCAATGTTAAACATATATTCGCTTACTTTAGCGCCCGGCGATATGCAGTAAACGCTCAGCCTGCAGCTTTAGCGCCTGCTTTAGTTCCGGCGGTTCAATGATGCTGAAATCAAACGGCAGCTGGCTTAACCACTGTGCTAAGCAATAACAGCTGTCGGTGCGGGTGTTTAGCAATAAGCCCTCGGCCTGCGGCTTTAACATCGATGCCGTTTCCCCCATCGCCTGTGCAGCAGTGTGTTTATCGGTATGCAACATAACCTGCACATCTATATTGCCCGGCATGCCGTACAAGCTCTGGGTAAAATGTTCGGCCGAATCAAATTGAGCCGGCCGGTTAAAACTATGGTCCAGCAATTCTATATGTTGCAGGCGGTCGAGCCGGAAGGTACGCAGTTCTTGCCTCAGGTGACAATAGCCACTCATATACCAGCGTCCGCTGCGAAATAACAAACCATAAGGGTCAACTTGCCTGGCAACCGGCGCTTGTTGATAAGAGGCATAACGGATAGTAACCGAACGCTGCTGCTCCAGTGCATCTAATAACGGCGCTAAGTGCTGGCCGGCTGTTTCAGCGTCAGATGCCGGCAATATTAACTTAATAGTGTCGGCAATAGCGCGGGAGCGGGATTTCAACTTAGCCGGCATAACCCGCTCCAGCTTGGTCTGAACACTGCTGATAGCCGCTTGTGTATCGGCCAGATTAAGGTTGTGTGCGGCCAACAAGCCCAGCGACAGCGCCAGGGTTTCATCATTGGTAAACATCATTGGCGGCAATTTAAAGCCGGCCACCAGCATATAGCCGCCATCGCAGCCTTGCTCGGTAGTAACCGGAATACCTAACTGCTCCAGCGCCTGAATATAACGCCGCACTGTGCGTTTATCTACGCCCAGCCTTACAGCTAACTCGGTGCCGCTTAAACGGCCGTGTGATTGCAGCAGCTCAAGCAGGCTAAGCACACGGATAGTCGGGCCGCTCATTGGTATCTGCGCTTAAACATTGGCTATTCCTGTCGCTACTGTAAAACACAAATATAACCGACAATTAGGACGCATTCTGTCCTATTTTAGTTTTACAGTACCCCGGTAGCGAAAAAACCGCCAACAAACCACACTTATTAACCACGAAAAATAAGCAATAAGGAATAAATAAAATGAAACCAATCACTTTATATACCAACCCACAGTCACGTGGCCGCATTATCCGCTGGATGCTGGAAGAGCTAAATGTGCCTTACAACGTAGAGGTGCTGCAATATGGCCCTGAAATGAAATCGGCAGAATTTCTGGCACTAAACCCGATGGGCAAAGTACCGGTAATTACCCACGGCGATCTGGTGATTACCGAAGCGGCAGCCATTTGCGCCTATCTGGCCGATCACTTTGCCGACAAGCAACTGGCCCCGGCTTTAGATAGCCCACAGCGGGGCAGTTATTACCGCTGGCTGTTTTTTGCCGCCGGCCCGCTGGAAATGGCTACCACTGCCAAAGCATATAACTGGCGCCTTGATGCCGACAACGCAGCAGCCGTAGGTTGTGGCCTGTATCAGGATACGTTAAATGCGCTGGAAACTGCGTTAACACAGGGGCCGTATATTTGCGGTGAGCAATTTACTGCTGCCGATGTGTATGTGGGCAGCCATATTGAGTGGGGTATGATGTTTGATACACTGGAAAAACGGCCCGCGTTTACCGAATACGTACAGCGGTTGCAAGCACGGGAAGCTGCCATTAAGGCCAATCAACTGGATGATGCCCTGCTGACAAAGCCAGCGTAATTATTCTTTGCCGGAACGGCCCTGTTGCCAGGGCCATTTACCGGTTAATTCCAGCTCCAGCGTAAAGCTTAAAAAGGTACGGATTAACACCACCAGCGCCAGCACGCCCACCGTTTCAAATGTTAACTCTACGGCTACAGTATGAATAATGTCGGCCGCGATTAAAAATTCCAGCCCCAGCAGAATGCCGCGCCCCAGCTGCTGGCGCATCTGTTGCTGAATATCACTTAGCGAATCACCTTTGACCAGCCGCCGACCACCATGCGCCAGTGCATACAGCGCAATAATGCTGATAATAGCGATACCCAACAGCTCAATAGCAACAGCACATAATTCCGGCAAATTGCCGGCAATGTTAGTTATTCCGTCTGTCATATAAGCTTCCTTCTGTTAAACGGAAAACCCGGCTGGCGACTACTTTGGCAGTAGCAACGCCTCGTCAACCGCAATAAACCGCGTAGCGGCTTTTACCAGTGCGTGGGCAGTTAAGCCTTCTACACCGTATACCTCTACTTCGGTTTGGTACTTAGTGGTAAGTTTGTCTGCCAGCAGGCCGAAATCACCATCGCCAGAGGCTAGCACCAGTACATCGCTGTGCTGGCCGTACTCGATAGCATCCAGCGTTATACCCACATCCCAGTCACCTTTGGCGCTGCCATCAGCACGCTGAATAAACGGCTTTAGTTTTACCTCAAAACCGATGGCACGCAGGATGTTTTGAAACTGTCGCTGCTTTTCATCACCGCGGTCTATGGCATAAGCAATGGCTTTAACGACAGTACGACCGGCGGTTACCTGGCGCCAGAAAGCGTTATAGTCAAAATTGCGCTGCCAGACTTCACGGCTGGTGTAGTAGATGTTTTGTACATCTACCAGAATGGTAACACTGGTCATGGCTGGCCTCTGCTTGGTAAAGCCTGTAAGCTAACCGGCAAAGCAACAGGGCGCAACCCTTTTAACGCTACCACACCAAAGCTGTTTTATTTGAACCATCCTACACAACTACATACAAACCCACTGAAAATATTATCTAAATTTGTAATAGTCAATTCGAAAAAACGATTAGCACGATAGACAAAACTGGCTTTCGCAGTTAACCCTTCAGGTCTATAGTCAATGCATTATTAAAGCGGGTACATGCAGTAACCCTAAAGAAAGCACACGTTGCGAGGAGTAAAATATGGACAATAACAACAATGGCTCAGCCGGAAAATGCCCGGTGATGCACGGCGGTAACACCAAAGTTGGTGGCGCCGGTACCAAAAATATGGACTGGTGGCCAAACCAGCTTAACCTGAAAATTTTGCACCAGAACGACAAAAAATCGAACCCGCTGGGTGAAGATTTTAACTATGCAGAAGAGTTTAAAAAACTTGATCTGGCGGCAGTAAAAAAAGATCTTGAGCATGTAATGACCGACTCCCAAGACTGGTGGCCGGCAGATTACGGCCATTACGGGCCTTTAATGATCCGTATGGCCTGGCATGCCGCAGGCACCTACCGCACCGGTGATGGCCGTGGCGGCGCCTCTACCGGCAACCAGCGTTTTGCGCCGCTAAATAGCTGGCCGGACAACGGCAACCTGGATAAAGCCCGCCGCTTGCTATGGCCGGTGAAAAAAAAGTACGGCAACAAATTATCCTGGGCCGACTTATTTATTCTGGCCGGTAACGTCGCGCTGGAATCAATGGGCTTTAAAACCTTTGGTTATGGCGGTGGCCGGGTTGATATTTTTGAGCCGGAAGAAGATATTTACTGGGGCGCTGAAACTGAGTGGCTGGCCACCAGCGACAAGCCTAACAGCCGTTACTCCGGCGAGCGCGATTTGGAAAACCCGTTAGCGGCTGTGCAAATGGGCCTGATTTACGTTAACCCGGAAGGGCCGGATGGCAAACCTGATCCATTAGGCTCTGGCCGTGATGTACGTGAAACCTTCGCCCGTATGGCCATGAATGACTACGAAACCGTCGCTTTAACCGCCGGTGGTCACACCTTTGGTAAATCGCATGGTGCCGGTGATGCCGCCAATGTAGGCGCAGAGCCTGAAGCGGCACCCATTGAACAAATGGGCTTTGGCTGGAAAAACAGTTTTAAAAGCGGTAAAGGCCGCGACACTATTACCAGTGGTATTGAAGGCCCCTGGACGCCAACCCCCACCCGTTGGGATCACAGTTACTTTGGCGTATTGTTTGGTTATGACTGGCAGTTGGTTAAAAGCCCGGCCGGTGCGCATCAGTGGGCAGCAGTAAACCTTGCTGACAGAGATCATGCGCCGGATGTTGAAGATGCCAGCCAACGTACCGTCCTGGCGATGACAACTGCCGATATGGCCATGCGTGAAGACCCGGCTTACCGTAAAATTTCAGAGCATTTTCATAAAAACCCGGCCGAGTTTGCCGATGCCTTTGCCCGTGCCTGGTTTAAATTAACCCACCGCGATATGGGGCCAAAATCGCGTTATCTGGGGCCGGAAGTCCCAGCTGAAGATTTGATCTGGCAAGATCCGGTACCAAAGGTAGATCACGAGCTGGTTAATGATGCGGATATTGCTCAGCTAAAAACTACTATTCTGGCATCCGGTTTAAGCGTATCACAACTGGTATATACCGCCTGGTCGTCAGCTTCTACCTTTCGTGGTTCAGACTGCCGCGGTGGAGCCAACGGTGCCCGTATCCGCTTAGCGCCACAAAAAGACTGGCAGGTAAACCAACCGGCACAGTTACAACAGGTGCTTAGCGTGCTGGGCACTATTGTGCAAAACTTCAATGCTACGCAAAGCGGTAATAAAAAAGTGTCGCTGGCCGATATTATTGTGCTGGCAGGTGCAGCCGCAATAGAAAAAGCCGCAAATGATGCCGGTGTAACAGTGGCGGTGCCTTTTGCCCCTGGCCGCACCGATGCTACAGACGAGCAAACCGATGCAGAATCGTTTGATGTGCTGGAGCCGGTTGCAGATGGCTTCCGTAATTATATGAAAAAGGCTTACACCATATCGGCAGAAGAAATGCTGCTGGACAAAGCGCAACTGTTAACCTTAACCGCACCGGAAATGACAGTGTTAGTCGGTGGTATGCGGGTACTGGATGCGAACTACGGCCAGAGCAAACACGGTGTATTTACGGCAAAACCCGGCACGCTAAGCAATGACTTCTTTGTTAACCTGCTGGATATGAATACACAGTGGGCTCCGGTGTCAAAAGACGCGCAGCAGTTTGAAGGCACGGATCGTAAAACCGGTCAGGTAAAATGGACTGCCAGTCGCGTCGATCTGGTTTTTGGTTCTAATTCACAACTGCGCGCCATTGCCGAAGTGTATGGCGCCAGTGATGCGAAACAAAAGTTTGTCACAGACTTTGTAAAAGCCTGGACCAAAGTAATGCACGCCGATCGCTTTGATTTAAAATAATCACTGCCATAGATGGGTTATAAGCAACAAACGGGCGCCTACATAGCGCCCGTTTTTTTATAGCTACTTTTTTATAGCTACTTGTTTATGGGTACTTAAGGTGAACTGTTGCGCAGCTTACTGATAGCCGCCGCCAGGCTGGCATCAGATACCTCGCCCATATGGCTGTCTACCAATTGGCCCTGCGCATCAAAATACAGCGTTACCGGCAAGCCGAATGCGCCAAACTGCTGCGGCACCTGCCCGGTGGTATCCAGCAGTACCTGTGAAAACTGTAACGACATTTGCGCTAAAAACTGTTTTACCGTGTCGGCAGGTTCACGCTGGTTTATCAGCACAAAATTAATATCGGGGTTGTTTTGTTCTGCTTTAGCTAATACTGGCATTTCACGCCGGCATGGCGGACACCAGGTGGCCCAGAGATTAACAACGGTAAGCTGGTCTTTACTTTGCTGCAGGTTGACACTATCGCCATCTAACTGCGACAGCACGATATCGGGCAACTGCGCCTGTTGCCTGCCTGCCGTCACCACGGTTATCAATACTGCAAACAACGCTACGGCCGACAGCGCCCCGCTTAATAAGGCTTTGCGTTGTTTGGGATAACGCTTTATTTGCAGCATAAGCATTATCATGGCTGCCAGTAAGGTGGCAGAAAAATCAAAGCCGCGGTCGCGGATATCCAGCATTTGCCAGAACGAGTCATAACTTTGTATAAACCGCAGTACAAAAACAATACGGCCAAATAGCAGGCTTACCAGCAACACTGTTAGTAACTGATCAGTAACCGGGCTTTGCTGCCTTTTCGCCACCAGCGAGGCGACAATCAGGCCCACTACAACACTAAACAACAACAGCAACGGCGGCACCGGTAGCGCCAGCGGCCCTATATTAATGGCAATCATAACTCTCCGAATATGGCGGTTAACCCTGGCACAATGCCACAAACTGCGCGTTGAGTAACTGGCGTAAATCTGCTGCGCTTAGCTCAATTTCCAGCCCGCGCCGCCCGGCGCTGACGTAAATAGTGGCAAACTGTTGCGCCGAGCTGTCTATAACGGTAGGTAACAGCTTTTTTTGCCCCAGCGGGCTTACACCTCCTAATACGTAACCGGTGCTGCGCATCACATCAGCCGCATTAGCCATATCGGCTTTTTTTGCCCCCAACGCTTTGGCAAGCTGTTTCATGCTGAGCAGCTGATCTACCGGCAATATTGCCACCGCCAGTTGTTTGCTATCCAGACTTAACACCAGAGTTTTAAATACCTGCTGCGGCAATAGGCCAAGCTTTTCAGCGGCTTCCAGCCCGTATGAAGCTGCTGCCGGATCATGCTGATACTGATGCACCTGATGCGCAATACCGCGCTGTTTTGCCAATTCTATTGCCGGGGTCATACAGCGCTCCTTTTGCATATTATTCGATTTTACCTGTTAAAAGTTGAGTTATTTCGCAACTTTTAATCTATTGCATAGCACGGTTAGCAAGCGTAGCCTGAACATATTATTTTGCCAACGAGCACAGCGCAATGACCCCAACTCTGGCACCTGTATTGTATTTACCCCACGGCGGCGGGCCCTTACCTTTACTTGGCGACCCAAACCACCATACGCTAACCCAATTTATTAGCGGGCTTGGCCATAAACTGGCTACACCTGCCGCCATACTGGTAATTAGCGCACACTGGGAAACTGCCCAACCTAGCCTCACTGCAGCTGACAACCCGGCATTGTTATTTGATTACTCCGGCTTTCCGGCGCAAAGCTATCAGCTTAGCTACCCGGCCCCGGGCGCACCCCAACTGGCAGCCGAAATAGCAGAAAAGCTGCAGCAAGCCGGTTTTAGCCCACAGCTAAATACCAGCCGTGGCTGGGATCATGGTGTTTTTGTGCCGCTACTTATGCTGCGCCCGCAAGCTGATATTCCTGTGCTGCAGTTATCATTGCTAAAAGGCCTTGATGCCAAAACGCATATTGCGCTGGGTGAAGCAATTAGCTTTTTACGCGCGCAAAACGTGCTGATCATTGGCTCGGGTATGAGCTTTCATAATATGCAGGCGTTTTTTAATACCAACCTGGTTAGCGATGCGCAGTTAGAGGCGTTTAATCAGTATTTTATCGACAGCCTGCAACCACAGTACAGTTATGCTGAACAGGCGAAGCGGCTGATTAACTGGCAGCAGGCACCTGACGCCCGGCTAATGCACCCGCGCGAAGAGCACCTGCTGCCGCTGCACGTTTGCTTTGGCGCGGCCAAAGCGACACCGCAAGCCACAGTGTTGTTTAACGATAAGGTACTAAATAAAGCTGTACTGGCGCTGGAATGGTAATAGCTTGATTTGGTTTCAAAGCTATATCGTTACATACTGCTGGCAAGATCTCTTTATTAAGTCCTGCTGGTAACTGTTTTAACTCAGGTAGCGATAAGCCACGGCGCACCTCTTCTGTCCCTTCAATGATTTGCTTAATCCAGGGGACGAAAAAAGAAGTTCTTGTATAAATTTCACTCACACCATATTTACCAAGAGTGCCGCTTTCTACCCTGGAACTGATACCAAGCAGAAAATACCCCTCTGTATCCTTAATAAAAGCCGGGCCACCGCTATCGCCACTACCTGACACCCCCTCCAGCGGCAGGGCATTATCTCCACTATCGAATATAAACCTCAGGTAAGCATCTTGCGCTGAAACAACTTTATTTTGGGCTTTGCGCAACACGCCGCCATTTTCGTAGTTGTCTGCCGTTTGGCCTGCTTCGCCGGTCCCCGTCCCGCCAATACCAATAAACCAGACATTGCTCCCTGCTTCATTTGTATCTTTATAGAGTTTTGCCGGCTCAATGTTCCTGACCTTTTCTGTCAACTCAACCAGTGCAATGTCATGACTTATACCGGGTTGATATTCGTTATGAATGTAGGCTCTTTTCACTTCATAGAGCCCATCTCCAACTTTTACAAACCGTCCGGCATCAACACAAAAAGTGGCATGGGCAGCGGTGATTATCCACTCGGGTTTGATCAGGGTTCCATGTGCCCCATCCAGATAAAATGTAGCCAACGGCGGAAAATCTGCAAAGCTGGCTATGTACTTTGTATCATCTACATCATGCCGGATCACAATAGCATCCGCAGCAGCACAGGCAATAGCAACAAGTAGCAGCAATATTGTACGCATAGTATTCCCAGCCAATTGGTATTAGAGCATGTTATCGGTTAGTTATTGGTTCACAGGCAAATGCTTAATCAACCAATCCTTGAAATATTGCACATTGGTGTAGTAATCAATTGCACCCTAAAAGCCCTCTTGCCAGTCTGTGGCTTCGGTATTTTGCCACGAACTTACACCAATAATGGAAATTGAATGTAACGCACGCAGAAGGCGCGTCGCTCTTGCTGCGTTTGTCATATGGTTTACTGCTTGGGTCTAAGAGTTTCAATAAATTGTGCGTCTACCCAGAATATGTCTACGTTTTCATGGTTGCCCGGAGTCAAATTCCTATTGAAAAAAAGATATTTACCATCCGATGTTACACTGGCCATTGCTTCCCAGCCTTCGGTATTTATTTTGTCGCCTAAATTAATGGGTTCCCCCAATGTATCATCTTGCTGTCGATAGCTGATATAAAGATCTGAGTCGCCATAACCCCCTTCTCTTTTACTATCAAATATCAGATAAGATTCATCTGCGGCTATGAAGGGATGAAAACTTTTTCCACTATTGATCTCTTTCCCCAGCAGCTTGGGTTCTTCATATTTGCCATCTACCAATCGTGAATACCGGATATCTCCGGTAAAATCTCTTTTGAATTCATCAAAATAGTAAGTCCCTTTTGAAGATACAGATAGTCGCATGATAGGCAATTTGTCGAAAGGAGCACCCAGTGTTTTCACTTCAGACCAACCAGTCTCGATGCGCTCCTTGTAACGCTTCCCCAAATGCATGGTTTTACCATCTGGCGCGATCAAAGGGGTTCCCACCCTTGGCGAAACAACTGATTCATGCCACCGACTATTGGTATTTATAAAAACAACCATTTCTTGCTTTTCGCTGTCCTTGCTATCTCGAACGAAATAAAACTCATTGAGTTCAGGCGTGAACACCCCATTAACTTCCCAACCTTCAGTAGAAACAATGCCAGGTGCAAAAATTTCTGGCGTTGAACCGGGGGGCTTTTGCCCAAGGTAAGGGCCTATTAGCACTGGAGATTCGTTTTCTGCATAACTTTCGCCAACGACAAATAAAGCTGAAAACACCAGAGCCGCTGACATATAAATACGCTTCATAATTTATCCTTATTAAAATGTGGTTGATATAGCGCTCGGCGCTTATATTTCCACTCGCACTAAAGGTGTTTGTTCACCGCTGTAAATACTGACAGGAACCAGTAGTTGCTTACCAAGCAGCTCTCGCAGTTCAAAGTAGTCCTCTGTGCACTCATAAGAAAATGAATTATTCTCCCGAAACAGCAATTTTCGTGTATCACCCTTGCCTGATTTAGCATAGAGCTGCCCATTATCGAAAGTAACAGTCATAACCGTATCGTCTGCTCCTTTGTATTTACCAATTAACGCTTTGGCTCGCTCTGCAATACTTTCATTAGTTATAGGTGCGGGTGAAAAGCGCAACTGCCTTGCAATCAGATCCAACAAAGCCGGACCAGGATGAACAGTGTCCTTGTTACTAAATGCTGTTGCAAATAAGTCACTTTTGGGAAAATAGATAGACCATGCCATAAAACCCGGCACTTGCCCTTGATGGCTGTATGATGGTTGATTGCTTATTGGGTAAACATCAAAGCCAAACCCATAATTTACTGTTTCCCCAGTGTTTAATTTAGCTTTTGTTGTCATCAGCTGATAATTTTCCGCCGAAATTACTTTTCCTGAAATTAAAGCCTGATGCCAACGGCTCATATCTTTGAGTGTTGATGCGACAGCACCTGCAGCATAGATCCAACTGCGATCAACGACCTCTGGGTTGCTGTTTTCACTGGGATTTCTGCTGGCGGCAGTATAGCCTTTGACGATTTTGTCTGTGGTTTCCCCGTCAGTGATCACAAATGAATTCACCATACCCAAGGGAGAAAAAATGTGCTGCTGTAAATACCCGCTGTATGTCAAACCAGAGGCAACTTCAATGACTTTACCCAGCAGCAAATACCCGGTATTTGAATATAAGTAAGCTGAACCTGGCTCTGCCAGCAGTGGCATCTTACTCACACTTGTGATTACCTCGTTAATGGGTTTAAATTTTCCCCATTGCTGTCTGACCCTTGCATCAGTATTGTAATTTGGCAGCCCGGAAGTATGGCTTAAAACGCTTTCAATGGTGAGCATCGAGTATTCGGATGGAATACCAGGAATAAAATCACCAAGCGTGTTTTGTAATGATAACTTGTTATTTTCCCAAAGCTGCAGAATTGCAGCAGCCGTGAACTGCTTTGTCACCGAGCCGATTTGGAAAATATGTTCAACCTTTAATGGATCACGGGATTTAATATCGGCAATACCTATGGCGCCACTAAAAATAAGCTCGCCCGATTGCTCAATCCTTACTGCAAGCCCTGGCTCATTTGAGGATGCATGGCAGGCCAACATGGACTGAAAATCGTGTTGCTTTGCATTCACGCAAGTGACAAAAAAGAAAGAAACTATTAGTAACTTTTTTTGCATTAGCATCAGTTAACACTCCGTCGTACAGAAATATAACAGCGTTATCTGAAGACACTGCTGTTCGCTGATTAAACTAATCAGTGCTCTGGTTATGCTTTTTCTGCGACGGTACTACATTAATCCGCTCCATATCTGCGGGAGTGGTATCCGGTTCGAAATCCAGCTGAACCCGTTGAGCCTTATGCAGCTGGCCTGTGGCGGTATATTTCCATTGTTGCACCGCAAACAACGCCTCTTTAACAAATATCTTTTCAGGCATCGCTTTAATAACATCGGCATTGATCACATTACCCTGTGCATCAACATCAAACTGGATCTGCACATAACCGGTAATTCCCTGCTGAGCTGCCGCCAGCGGATAACGCGGTTCAACCCGTGATACGGCAGTAAGCTGAGTGGCTTTGTCTGCACCGGCCTGCGCAGGTTGTTGCAGCATCAGTGTCGTAGCGATAACCAGCGCCAGCGCAGTTAATACGGCTGTTTTACTGAAACCTTGCTGTTGTTGCAGCAGCTTAATACGTTGTTTCATAGTATTAAAGTCTCCGTAATGATGAGTAAGCGGCCACCAGTTTACTGATGACTGCTGTGTACTGCTTAGTAAGGCATAACCATAAGCAATTCTTTCTGCCTTGCTGGCATATTTTGTTACCACTGCATCGCAGGCCAGCTCCTGGGCGTTGCGGTATTGCCGATACGCCAGCCACACCAACGGGTTAAACCAAAACAGGCTAACCAAGACCAGCGCCAGGTAATTCAGATGTAAGTCGCCCCGGCGCCAGTGTGTCAGCTCATGCTGCAAAATAAGCTGCTGCTGGGTGGCATCAAAGCGGGTAAAAAAATCATGCGGCAGCACAATTCGTGGTGTAATTAAACCGGTGATATAAGGACCGCTGCTGTTATCTGCCTGACGACAGTAAGCTGGAATATTATTGCCACTAAGCGGCGTTGCACGGTTAAACTGAGCGCGGCCGCTGATATAACTAAGCAACAAAAAACTGCTGCACAGCATTACCCCGGCCAGCCATAACCCAAACAGCCAGTTAAAGCTGTCTGCCGCCGCCGTGAGTTGCTGTATTCCTACCTGATAGTGCTTAATGGCGCCCGCTTCAACAACCTGCGGCAGTAACGGGGTAATAGAAGCGCAAAGCAGCAGAAGTGGCACTGCAGCCCACAGGGCATATAGGGTGCGAGCCCCGAGGGGCTTAAGCAGATATTGCTGTGTTAACAGCAAAGCGATGAGCAGTAGCGATAACGGCACCGACACGTGCAGCAGATAATCAGTCATGGTGCTGCTCCCAATCAGCAATCAATTGCTTTAGCTGCTGCACATCATCGGCGTTGAGTTTATTCTGGCTGGCAAAGCCCGCAACCAGCGGCGCGACACGGCCGGCAAATATACGCTCGACAAAAGAGCGGCCCTGCTGCAACTGATAATCCTGCTCGGCAATAAGCGGGTAATATAAATAGGCCCTGCCATCTTTATCAAAGCCCAGTGCACCTTTACTTACCAGCCGGTTCAGCAGTGTTTTTACGGTTTTCTCGTGCCAGTCTTTGTCATTGCCCAGCGCCGCAACCACGTCGTTGGCGCTTAGCGGCTGACGCTGCCACAACACCTGCATTACGCTAAGTTCGGCATTGCTTATTTCGATCATATAAAAACACCTTATAGATTACATCTGTAATACACTTAATATTACAGATGTAATCTATAGGCGCAAGCTGTTGCTAAAATTATTTTTCAGCTATCTGCAACTAGGCGCTCTGTCGGGCAGCAGTTAAAGGTGTCACCCAGCATAAATTTTTGCCGGTATTGGCTGGGGGTCAGTTCGGTGTAGTTAAGAAATAACTTGCGAAATGAGCTGACATCTTCATAGCCCACTTGCAATACAATTTGCTCTATTGGCTGGTTAGTGGTTTCCAGCAAACGCTTAGCTTGCTCTACCCGTAAGCGCTGCAAATAATTCAGTGGCGTGTCATTCAACGCGGTTTTAAAGCGGCGCAGCAAGGTGCGCTTGGTCAGATGAAACTGCTCTGCTAACTGATCCAATACAAAAGGCTGCGCCAAATGCTGGTTAAGGTAGGCTTGTATTTGCACAATTAACGAGTCGTTGTGCTGCAAACCGATGGATAAATCCATATAGGGTACCTGCGAGGTGCGGTTGGGATCGGTCAGCATAATTTTTGCCATCTGCCGGGCAAACTGCTCGCCGGCTAACTGTTCGGTTAGCGCCAGGCATAAATTAATATAAGAGGTAGTAGCTCCGGCAGTTAGCAGGTTGCCGTCCTGCACCAGCAGTTTATTCAGTTGCAAATGCACATTGGGATACAGGCTGCGGAATATTTCTTTAAAAAACCAGCTGCTGGTGGCATTGCGATGATCCAGCAAGCCGCTACCCGCCAGGATATAAGTACCGGTACAACTGGCCGCAATTAAACTGCCCCGCTCTGCCGCCTGGTGTAAACCACTGTAATAGGCTGCTGATTGCGAGGCCAGTGCTGCCAGCTCGGCACGCCGGTAAGCATAAGCTGGCGGTAAAATCAGGGCATCAGCCTGTTGCCACGGGTGTGGCTGAACAGCTAATTCGACACCTGGCTTTAGTTTAAGCGCCATACCGTCTGGCGACACCGGATAGCAATGAAACAACGGCGTTACTGTTTGATGCTGCAACGCCCAAAGCACATTGCAATATTCAAAATAGTCCAGCAGCGCAAATACATCGCTGCTGATGCTGTTGTGGTTAGCCAGTATAGCAATCTGTTTCATCTGTTTATCCTGCGCAGGCAACTTGTCACTATTCACCTTATTTTTATCAATAGTGACACTGCATTATTGCAAAGGCAAGGCCTAGAATAGCCGGGAACTTAACAATACCGATGGGAGGCAGTATGAACAGCTTTACAACAAAATGGCTGAGCATAGCCGCATGGCTGGTGAGCTGGCTGGTTATTTTCTGGATCAACTTTGCCGCAGAGTTATCACTGATGATGCATTTTTTTGCTATACCGGTGTTGCTGATCAGCACAGCATTGGGTGCTGGCCGCTATCTGGAGCACTCTGATCACAACAGCGATGACTGAGCAGTAAACAGCCGTTACAATCAGACAATATTATGACGGCGGAATAGCACAGAATGACCAGTTGGCAAATTGCAGGCGCCTTTAGTGCATTGGCGGTTTTACTGTACTTTTATCCACGCGAGTTTTTACCCAAACTCAAGGCAGAGCCAGGTTACCAGCATTTTGTTTTAGCCTCTGCTGTAGTGCTGAGTTTATTGTGGAGTGTGCAGGCCGGTATTCAACCAGGGCTGAACTTGCATTTTTTGCTGCTAACTACGCTGGTGCTATGTCATGGCTGGCGTATTGCAAACTGGATTTGCCTGCTGCCGATGCTGTTACTGATAGCTTTTGGCAAACTGCACTGGGCTGATGCCGGCTTATATGCGCTAAGCAGTTTTATTCTGCCGGGTTTATTTAGCTATACGTTGTTTTTGGCCAGCTACCGTTACTTAACCCGTCACCTGTTTGTTTATATTTTTGTCGCTGGTTTTCTTACTGCGGCACTAACGATAGTACTGCAAATCAGCCTGACATCGCTATGGTTTGGTCTGGAAGGGCGTTACAGCTGGCATATTATAACCAATGATTACTGGCTGTTAGCGCTGCTGATCTGGTTTCCCGAAGCACTGCTTAATGGCAGTGCAATAACACTGATGGCCATTTACCGGCCACACTGGCTGCGCACCTTTTATGATCGGGAATATTTATCACCCGAGCGTTAAAATCAGCACAAAAAAGCGAAGCACCTGGCTTCGCTTTTTAATGTCGGATGCTTAAAACATCCAGGTTTGCTCATCCAGTACTGGCTCTTGTTTTTCCAGCTGTTTTAGCCCTTTAACACTGCGGATAATTAACCACACCAACCAGAATAATAAAACTAACCAACCTATCAGGACTACAGACAACACCGTACCTGCAATCAAAAATACCAGCCCCATCCAGAAAGTACGGATTTGAAAACGATAATGGCTTTGCAGCCATTCCGGGCCATCTTCTTTATTAACATAAGCAATAATAACGCCGATAATACCGGTAATACCAAACACCAGGCCTACCAGATACAAAATATACACCAGCTTTGCTGTTGACGAATTGACTGCTGGTACCGCATTAAAGTCATTCATGACCTACTCTCCTTTACTTCAGCTATTGTTTTTTTAATAAAACCAGCGTCAACCTCATGTTAAGCTGACTCAACAGTTTCGTTAAGCAACATATCCGTAAATACAAGATTATTCAATGGCTTCAATGTGCTAAACGACTATTTACCCCAACATCATAAGCTGGTCAGAGCAGATAATATAAAACCCAAGCAGCATAAATACGGCACAAGCAGCACGGCGGGCCCAGTCCAGAGAGATTTTCTGCAACAACCAGCTACCTGCATACACTACCGGTACATTGGCAGCCAACATACCCAGCGTAGTACCCACAATCACCATCCACACGGCATCTTCAAAACTGGCAGCCAATATTACCGTCGCGATCTGGGTTTTATCGCCAATTTCAGCCAGAAAAAATAATATACAGCTGGCAGCAAAAGCACCAAAACGCAGTACGCTGGTATCACCGCTGTCGTCTTTGTCCGGAATTAACAGCCATAGCGCTACCGCAATAAAAGAGCTGCCCAGCAGCCAGTTGTGCCAGCCTTGCGGAATAAACTGCGCCACCCAGACACCCAGCCAGGCCGATGCGGCATGGTTCAGCAACGTTGCCACTAAGATACCGGCGATAATCGCACTTTTAGAGCGAAACCTGGCAGCAAGAAACAAGGAGAGTAACTGGGTTTTATCGCCAATTTCAGCAATAGCTACGGCGGTAAAAGAGGATAAAAAGGCTTCCATCAACTGCACCTTAGCGGGATATAAACATAAGACACAGCACCGGCTCCCGCTTTGGGCCAGTGGTGTGTCTTAAGTCTCATCAATTCAAAGCAGGCTTTGAACGATACGGCCATGTGCAGGTGGCACAAGTATGTTGACCGTAGCGCAACCGTATAATACGGCTGCAGATTACTCCCTTAAGGCAGCGCGCATTCTATTGAGTTTGCACGCGGCTGTAAAGCGCTAATCAGCGCCCTTCGCATGTCACGGATAACGCAGTTTGCTCGCATCAACACGCCATACATCATTCTCAGGCCCAGACTTTATCAGCCCAGCGTTTGGCATTGGCGCGCCAGCTGGCCCAGCCACCGATCAGGTTAACCAGCCCCCAGTAGGTCAGTGGCACCAGCACTAAACTGGTCAAGGTAGAAAACAGCAAACCACCAATAATAGCAATGGCCATTGGCGCGTAGCTTGGGCCGTCACCGCCTATTTGGGTGCCACCCATAGCCAGCGGTAATAAACCCAAAACGGTGGTAGATACTGTCATCAGTATTGGCCGCAACCGTGATTCACTGGCACTGATAATCAGTTCACGTAGTGTTGCTTCTGGCTGTTCCTGCCTGTCCTGATTAATTCTGTCTACCAGCACTATGCCATTGTTTACCACTATACCCATTAGCACCAGCATGCCTATCATACCCATAATGCCCATAGTGGTACCGGTAAACATAAAGGTCCAGAACACGCCGACCAGCGAAAACAATAACGAGCCTATTACTGCTGTGGGTAACAGCAAGGATTCAAATAACGCCGCCATTACCAGGTAGATCATGGCAACAGCCAGCAACATATTGACCATCATCACCTGCTGCGATTCGTCCTGCTGCTGAAAACTGCCCTGAAACGACCAGCGATAGCCCGGCGGCAACGCCAGTTTATCCATCACCTTTTTAATGTCTTCGCGCGCGGTGTCCATGGTGTAGTCTTTGGCCAGGTTCATTCTGATGGCGATACCGGTTTGGCGGTCAAAACGGCTAATTTGATCCAGCCTTGGTGCCATCGTCAGCACAGCCAGCTGTTGCAGGCTTATCACCACGCCGTCTTTGTTCAGTATTGGCAACGCCGACAGCTCGGCCAGTGAATGGCTTATCTTTTCATCGTACAGCACGCGCATTAACAGCTCGCCCTGCTCGGCACTTCTGAAAGTGCGCAGGTTGGTGCCGCGCAGTGCCAGCGATACGGCATTGGCTACCTGCTGCGCATTTAAACCATGGCGCTGCAGTTGGTCGAGCTTTAACGTGATCTGAATTTCCTGCTGGCCGTGAGCAATTTCAGAGCTAACATCCTCAAGTCCGGTAACGCCAGCCAGCATCGGCTCAATATCAGCAGCCAGTTTTAGCAGTACCTCAGTAGAGCTGCCCAGTAAATGCACCTGTAAACCACCATTATTGCCCCAGCCAAAAGACGGTTTAGACCTTACCAGCGCAGGCCAGTCTTGGCGGATAGCCTCTTTTAACTGTGGCAGAGGCTGGCTTAGCTCTGGTTTTAAAATAATGATCGAATTGGCTTGCCCAGCGCGGTAGTAGCTGTATACCGACTCAATATCGAACTTGTCTTTGTTGGCATACAAGTAGGCTTCCATAATGCTGACTTCCGCTTCTACTTCGCCCAGCGCATAGTTACCCTGCACATTGTAATTTAAGAAGATACGGTCGCTGCCTTCGTTATCGTCGTCACCGCCAGATACGGCCCCCATCGGTATAACAATGCTGCCCAGTAATAACAACGCGATAAATGCCGACCAGCGCGGGTGATACATTACCCAGCCCAGTACTTTACGGTACTTTGCTTCAAAGGCGCCTGCCTGTTGATCTTTTACCGGCTGCACATTTAAACGGGTAGTTAACAATGGGATCAGTGTTAATGCCATTAGCAGGCTTACCGCAAGGCATAAACAAATGGCAATAGCTACGTGCTCTAAAAAGATGGTCAGTTCCATTTTTTGACCAACAATATTGGGTAAAAAGACGATGGCGGTAGTAGCAGTACCGGCCACTACTGCCAGGCTTACCCGGCGCACACCGCGTGCAGTGGCGGCTTTTACATCACCACCGGCGGCACGTTCGCGAAAAATGCTTTCCGTTACCACTACCGCGTTATCTACCAGCATGCCCACGGCCAGCATCAGCCCCATCATGCTTAATATATTTAAGCTGTAGTCAAGAAAATACATAATGCCCAGCGCAATGCAGATAGATACCGGCACCGCCAGCACCACCACCATAGTGGTGCCAATATGGCGCAAAAATAAATACAGCACAGCAAAAGATAACAGCGCCCCTACGCCACCGGCGCTGAGTAAATCGGCCAGCGAGGTTGTTACGCCTTTGGCGGTATCGTCCATAATATACAGGCTGATCCCGTTAAACGCCGGGTCGTCATCAGCGGCCTGCACCACTGCCAACGCAGCTTTGGCCACTTCAACCAGATTAGCGCCCGACTCTTTATATACATTCATGCCCACGGCGTAGGTTTGATCAAGATGGCGGCCATCTTCACGTTTTGGCAGCTCCAGCTGCACTGTGGCCACTTCACGTAAACTTAAGCCGGGGCGTAGCGGTAACGAGGCAATTTCTTCCAGCTCACGGTACTCGCCTACCGGTTTTACCAGAATACTGTTGTTAATATTGCGCAGCTCACCGGCTGTCATGGCAAAGTTATAGCCCTGTAGCGTGCTTACCAGCTCGGCGGCATCAATATTCAGCGCCCGCATTTTGTCGGGGTTAAGCCGAATCACCACCTGGCGTTTTTCTACGCCGTATAGCTCAACTTTAGATACGCCCTGCACCCGC
Source organism: Rheinheimera sp. EpRS3 (assembly GCF_001513785.1). Taxonomy (GTDB): domain Bacteria; phylum Pseudomonadota; class Gammaproteobacteria; order Enterobacterales; family Alteromonadaceae; genus Alishewanella. Next base: position 1,388,703 of record NZ_LNQS01000001.1, on the reverse strand, counting down.
TCTAATGGCCGTTTGATCTGCCGCTCCAGCAAGTCGTACGCCATCGCCAGATCGCGCTCACTGGAAATACGCAGCTGAAATATCGGCATATCGTTGGTGTTAAACTGAAACACCAGCACACGTTCAACATCTTTGGGCAGCAAATGGCGGATGCTGTCTAAGCGTTCGCGCACCTCTATGCTTTTGCTGTTAATGTTTTCTTCCCACTTAAATTCCAGCGACACCTCAGCGCTGTTTTCATTTGACCAGGAGCGCATTTGCTTAATGCCGGTTACCGTGGCCAGCGCTTCTTCCAGCGGCCGGGTAATCAGGCGCTCTATTTCAGTCGGCGTGGCGTTGTTGTAAGGCACATTAATAAAAATTTGTGGAATATCAATACCGGGGAATTTTTCCAGCGGCAACATACGGCTGGCAAGAATGCCAAATACCAGCATCGATAAAAATATCATGCAAATGGTAACCGGCCGTGTCAGCGCAAAGCGGGTTATAGCAAGCGGTTGCTGGCTCATACGCTGATCTCCTGATTACGGTTTTCCTGTATGACCGGGGCATCACGGCTAACCAGCGCATATAACACCGGAATAAACAGCAATGTCAGCATGGTGGCAAGTGCCAAACCAAAGATCACGGTAATCGCCATAGGCGCGCGGATTTCACTGCCATCACCAGTGCCCAGCGCCATCGGCAACAAGCCCAGAATGGTGGTTAAAGTAGTCATTAATACCGGCCGTAAACGGCTGGCACCGGCCTCAATAATGGCTTGCTGCAGTGCAACGCCTTCACCGCGCAACTGGTTAATGCGGTCAATCAGTACAATGGCGTTATTGACCACTATACCGGCCAGCATTATAAGGCCGATAAATACGATAACAGACAGCCGGGTATCGGTAAGCCACAACCCCAAAATGGCACCGGCACCGGCCAGCGGCACAGTAAACAGGATCAGCAGCGGCTGCAGCAGGTTTTCAAATTGCGATGCCATCACCAGATATACTAAAAATACTGCCAGTAACAGCGCCATGGTCAGTGAAGTATAAGCACGCTGCATTTCTTCGCTTTGGCCCATTACCGCCGCAGTTACACCGTAAGGCAGACGCTGCGCGGCTAAAATAGCAGCCGCACTTTGGGTAGCTTGCTCTAAATCACCAAAGGCCAGGTTAGCACTTACCACGGCAACCCTTTGCTGGCCAATGCGGGTAATTTCGCTGGGGCCGGTTTCGCGCTCGATACGCGCAACAGCAGATAATGGCAACGGCTTGGCACTGCCGGGGTTAATAATAAGCTGTGCCAGTTGCTGCTCGGTTTGGCGGTATTGCTCGGCTAACCGCACGCGGATATCCACTTTACGATCATTAACTGAATACTGTCCGGCCAGTTCACCGCCAACATAGGCAGCCACTCTTTTGGCGACTTCGTGCGATGTCATGCCCAGTTGCGACAGCAAACCATGGTTAAAGTACAGCGTAATTTCAGGCTGGCCGGGGCGCAGGCTGGTTTTTACATCAGTAAAGCGCGCGTCGGCTTCCAGCGCGGCAACCAGGTTGTCGGCTGCAGTTTTCAGCTCTGGCAGCTCATAGCCGGATAATTCAACCTCCAGCGGTGTGCTAAAGCTAAACAGCTGTGGCCGGTCTATTTTCACGGTAACGTCAGGCAATTGCGCCAGATAATCACGTAAAGTGGCTATTACCTGTTGCTCTTGCTGTGCATCAGTACCGTTTTGCAGCACTATATTCAAACGGCCCCAATGGCTACCGCCAATGCTGGGATCGACCGTCATTTGTGCACCGGTGCCGGCCTGGGCATAGCTGCGTTTTACCGCGCTTTGCTCAGCTGCAATTGCCGCCAGGCGCACTAATACTTTGTCGGTTTGATCAATAGAGCTGCCTACCGGCAGTTGTACTTCAACATAAAACTCGCCCTGGCTCATGGCGGGAATAACATCAGCACCCAACCGTGGTAACAGCGCAAAACAGGCTCCGGCCACTGCCAGCGTAACCACTATGGTTACGCCTTTTAGCGCCAGCGCACCTTGCAGTGCGTATCGGTAAAACGCTTCCAGCCGGTTAAGCAGCCACTGTACCGCCCAAAGCAGAGGTTTAAATAACAGCGCCAGAGTGCGGCTAATCAGACGCAATACTAAGGTTAGCGCCGCAACCAGCAACAACATTAAACCGCGCAGCGCCCGACCCAGCATACGCAACGGCCAGGTTGGCCAGTAATACCAGCGACGGATTTGTGGCGCTGTATCTGGCTCTGACGCCGGTACCTGTGCAGCGGCTTTTGCTTTGCCTTCACGTGCTGCCATAGTAGGAATAAGGGTTAACGCCACCACTAACGAGGCCAGTAAGGCGAAGGTGACCGTTAATGCCTGATCACGAAACAGCTGCCCGGCGATACCTTCAACAAATACCAGCGGGAAAAACACCGCCACGGTAGTTAATGTAGAGGCCGTAATGGCCATCGCCACTTCACGGGTGCCGGTCTTAGCGGCAGTAAAAGCATCTTTGCCCTGCTCTTTGTGCCGGGCAATGTTCTCCAGCACCACTATGGCATTATCTACCAGCAAACCTACGGCCAGTGCGATACCGCCCAGGCTCATCATATTTAGCGTAATACCCTGACCGTACATCAGATTAAAGGTTGCGATAACCGATACCGGTATCGATACCGAGATAATCAGCGTGGCCCAGACATTGCGTAAAAACAGATACAGCACCAGCATTGCCAGCAAACCACCGATGACGGCGGAGGATTTCACCTCATCAATGGCCTGTTTAATAAATTCAGACTGGTCATACACCAGCGTTAAGCGGTAACCGGCAGGCAGGGATTTTTCCAGTTGGGGTAACTGCGCCAGCAAGGTTTTAGCTACCTGCACGGTATTGGCATCGCCCTCTTTGTAAATAGCGACTTCTATCGCTTCTTTGCCATCGATATAGGTAATGCTTTGGCGGTCAACAAAGCTGTCGCGCACTTCGGCAATATCCGATAGGCGGATCTGGCTGCCGGCTACTTCTGCCACATATAAATTTTCAATTTGCTGCAGGTTGGCAAACTGGTTAATGGTACGCACCAGATAGTCGTAGCTGGGCGTTTCTAACCGGCCACCGGCCTGATTAAGGTTTTCCTGGCGTAAACGCTCGGTGATCTGGCTGATATCCAGTTGCAACTGGCTGAGCTTTTCCGGATTAAGCAAAATTTGGATTTCCTGGCTTAAACCACCATCGGGCCGCACAGCGGCTACGCCGGGTAATGATTCCAGCGCACGGCGTAAATCTTCTTCGGCAAAGGTCCGCAGGCTTACCAGTTGCGCCGGGCTTAGCGCCTCTCCGGCATTATCACGGCTTAATGCCAGCCGCACTATCGGATCAAGGTTAGGGTTAAAGCGCAGTAATAAGGGCTTTTCAATTTCCAGCGGCAGCAGTAGTACGTCGAGTTTTTCCCGTACTTCCAGCGCGGCCAGATCCATATCGGTGCCCCAGTCAAACTCCATTACCACATCAGAGCGGCCTGAACGCGAAACCGACTGTACTTTGCGTACGCCTTTAACAATACCGACAGATTCTTCAATCGGTTTACTCACCAGCTGCTCTACTTCGGCCGGTGCAGCACCAACAAATTCGGTACGTACGGTTAACGACGGATAAGATAAATCCGGTAGTAAATTTACGGCCAGGCGGCCGGCGGCCACCAAACCAAAGAGTAAAATACCCAGTGTAAACATCCAGATAGTAACGGGGCGGGTTACAGCTATATCAACCAGCTTCATGGCATCAGGTCCTGTGTGCTTATATTATTGTTTTATTTTTAGAAAGAAGCTGCGGGCCTGAATTTATCACCTGAGGGAGAATCGATTTACCCTAAGCCGACCGTTGGAGCCCTGGACGGGCGGAATCGAGCCCCCAGGGATGGGTTTACGGCGTGTTGGCGTGGGTAAACCGGTTCGGATTAAATATCAGGTTTTTGTATCCGGCATCAGCTCTTAGTGATCAAAACTCGCGTACGGTTACCACATTTACCAGCGCATCATCTTTCAAGGCTGATTGCCCGGCAATCACCACCTGATCACCCAGCGCCAGGCCAGACAATATTTCTACAGTATTATCAGCCTGATACCCCAGGTGCACCTGCTTACGGCTAACTTTGTTTTCACTGTCAATAACAAACACAGTCTGGCTGTTGTCGGTGTTCATCAACGCACGTTTGGGCAGTAATAACGCATCGGTTTTAACATCAAACTGCAACTGCACCTGGGCAAACATGCCTGGTTTTAACTGCTGCTGTTCGTTGGCCACTTTTAACACCGCCCGCACCGTACCTGAGCCGGCATCCACTACCGGGGAAATACGCACCAGCTCAGCGCTTACCGGTGTCATACCGGCAAATTGCAGCAGTGCAGTTTGGCCTACGCGGGCCTGCGCCAGTTGTTGCTCGGGCAAATGCACTACCGCTTCTAACTGCTGGTTAGACACAATATGAAACAATGACTGAGTAACATGCTGATTTACCAGCTGGCCGGTTTTAACATAACGACGCGATACCACACCGCTTATCGGCGCGCGAATTTCGGTTTCTTTCAACGCCAGCTCAGCCAGGTTTACCGTGGCCTGCAGTGCATCGTGTTGCCACTGCAGTTTTTCAAATACGTCGGCACTGATCAGCTTGCGCTGGTGCATTTCATCCATCCGTTTTAACTCGCTGCTCAGGCGGTTTAATTCGGCTTTTTCTTTGTTCAGGCTGTATTGCTGGCGCTCGTTGTCCAGTACCGCCAGTAACTGGCCGGCGCTGACTTCGCCACCCTCTTCCACCAGAATACGTTGCACTATGCCAACGGCTTTGCTGATTACCTCTGCCTCTGCCCGCGCTTCCAGCGTGGCTGTGGTACGGTAGCTGCTGCTGATTTCGCCGTTACGGGTAACAGAGGCTTCAACCGGCACCGCGATAACAGCCTCAGCCGTCGTGGCGGCCGTTGAGCTGTTGGCTTGATTGCAGCCGGTTAACAGAACACTGGCCAAAATGGCAGCAGCAGCGGTTAGTTTAAAACTGTGTGACGTTTTCATGATTCATCCTTTGGAAAACAAAAAACTGAGCAAGTTAACACAGCTAATGCAGAGGCCATGCCAGCACCAAAAACAATAAATTCATTAATATTTTCAACGATATAAAAAACATTCATGCTGTTCTCCATTCTTGATGCCAGTTTTACTTGGTTAAAAACACTATTTTTTAGTCATTAACATCACGTTCAGCACGACCAAACTACAATTACGTGAGAGCTAGAGCCTGTACTCTAAGGTCTGACCTCTTTATACTGCGCTCTTTTTCACGTTCAACAGGTGTATATATGATTAGAAAATCTGCCGTTTCTTTAGCCGTTCTTTCCGCCCTTGTCAGTGTGTCGGCCCACGCTGAAGGTTATAAATTATTCGAACAATCGGTCAGCAGCATGGGTAATGCTTATGCTGGCCGTGGCGCACAAATTACTGATGCCACTCTGGTTTACTCTAACCCTGCAGCCTTAACACAACTGGACGGTGCGCAGCTTTCTGGCGGCCTTAACCTGATTAGCGCTAAAACCAATTACCGCAATGCTCAGGCGCAAAGTGCTAATGGTCAGTCTGTTGTTGGTCGTACAGACGGTGAAAATAGTTTGAATGAACTGGTCCCTTTTGTGTTTTACAGCGATAAAGTGTCAGATTCATTAAGCTGGGGTATTGGTTTTTATGTGCCCTTTGGTTTGTCATCTGATTACGATGATGATTTTGTTGGCCGATACTTTGCTGATGAAACGGCGGTACAGGTATTAAGCCTGCAGCCGGCCATTGGTTATAAGCTAAATGAGCAATGGTCTATTGGTGGCGGTATTTCTATTAACCGCGCTGAAGGTACTTTATCTAAATTTAAAGATCACAGCGGCTTGTGTGAGCTGGGTGAGCAAACGACTAACGCCATGTTTGGCGCACCGGTATACAACGATGCTTATTGCAACAGCCATTACGAAGTAGAAGGCGACGATATTGCCTTTGGTTATACACTGGGTATTCATGGTGAACCGGTTGCCGGCACCCGCCTGGCACTAACCTACCACTCAGCAGTGCGCTTTACTTTAAAGGGTGATTCAGATATTACCAATACGCCTATTACCGGCGCTAACGTGGTGGGCAACCCTAACTATATAGTAGTAGCACCAAACCTGCCGGCTATTGATTTATCTACCGGCAAACTGGCAGCAAACAGCCGCCTGACTGAAGCCAGCAAACTGGCGTTAACCACCCCGGCCAGCGCGGCTTTTAGCTTGGATCAGCAGGTAACTAAAGCCCTGTCACTGCAATTTAGTGCCGCCTGGACCCAGTGGAGCGAGTTTCAAAGCATTGATATTGTCAGCGACGATGCTAATCCCAGTATTTCATTAAACACGCAATCAGCGACAAACCTGAATGCCGAAGGTTATATTGGTTATATCCCGGAATACTGGCAAAACAGCTGGTCGTTTGCTGTGGGCGCTACCTATGTTTATCAAAGCGATTTAACCTTAAAAGCCGGTGTGGCCTTTGATGAAAACCCCATCAGCGTAGAGCATAAAACCGCGCGTATACCAACCGATGACCGGGTATGGGTAACAGTGGGCGCTAACTGGCAACTGGCCGACAACCTGAGCCTAGATGTTGCTTACGGGTATCTGTTTACCGGCGATGTCAGTGTAAACGAGCGTGAGTATAATGTGCAGGACCAGGCCTTATATAACAGCGGTTATCAGGGCGATTACAGCAATAAAGGCCAGTTATTTGCCGTTCAGGCTAATTACCGCTTTTAACTTAGCAAACTAAGCAACGTAAAAAGGCGATCATCGGATCGCCTTTTTATTATCTGCTGTTTTTATCTGCTGCTAAATTAATGCACCAGCTTTAACTTATAGCCTGACGGTGCAGCGTCGTCTTGCTCAGCCAACACCATATAGTGCTCGCCCGGCGTTAACTGCATGCTGTCGGTTTTATCCAGCAAGGTGGTACTGCCGTTTTCTGCTACCTGCACCAGCGCTATGGCATAGTAATCTTTAGGCAGATTCAGGCTTTGCTGCTTTTTAAACGCCAGGTTTTTAACGTTGTATCTGGCATTGGCAATGGTTTCATTTTCACGGACAAAATAAAACTGCAGCTGAGTAAAATCGGCTACCAGGTTAGCCACTACCACATCATGCGCCTGCACCTGCGGGCTATCCGGCTCAGTAACGCTTAACGCTTCTACCTGTTGTTGCTCGTTTGCATATAACAGCACTGCTTTGCTATCACCGGCAGCCACACTTAACAGGGCACTGTTTAACAACAAAGCACCATCGCTGTCACGGGCCGATAAGCTATAGTCACCTTTTACCAGCGGTAAATAACCACTTAACTGGCCACTGGTTACACTGGCGACACTCTGGTTGTCCAGTGCTACATTAATATCCTGCGACAGGCTGTTATATAAACGGAACTGCGCACTGGCATCAGTGTGATCATAAGCCGTCACAGTGGAGGAATTCAGCACCACATCGACGGACAATTGCCCGGCTAACGGGCCAAACTTGTCACGTATAATCAGTACATAGTTGCTGGTATAGGCAAAATTAACGCCTTTGGCGACAAAAACAGGCGTGTCTTCACCGGCTTCGGTCAGGTAAAGGTTAAACTTACCCAGCTCTTTGCCTTCAGCAACTGAACTGATTTCCTGAAAAGATAACGAATCAACCAGCTCAGCATCAGCAAAGCCTTTGCTTTCGGCGCTTAAGTGAATATCCATCGCCGGATATTGTTCAGATAAATTGGCCAAATGCAGTTTAAATTGTTTATCCAGGCTTTCGTCACGCTTAAAACTCAGGCTCAGGTAATCAAACTGTTCGTCTTTCTGCGTCAGAATAAACAGGGTTTTATTGCCCTCTGCCAGTGGCATATCTTCACTGAGTAATTCTTCCGTACTGGCCACATCGGTAAGCTCCAGTGTATAAGAATCTGGCGCTACGGCAACCAACGCACTGACATCGCCATAAGTGGCTGTACCAATGGCCGTGTCACCGGCTTTTAACGATGTATTGCCAGCACTGGCCGCACCATTATAAAACTGCAGATAAGTCTCTGCTGCGGCACTATCATCACTGCCGCCGCCACAGCCAGCCAAGCCCAGCAAGGCACCAAACGCCAGTAGCCGTAAAGAATAAACTGATTTCATGTAAATCTTCCTGAGGGTAATGTAACAACGGCTCAGAGTAAGGATTTACCGCAACGAACGCTATGGCGCTTTACTATTAAAAACAGTTGGTTACGCTTAGTTACAAACTGGCTTTTTAACGCTGCTTATTTTGTACTGCCTTTTATAGCGTTTAGCTGGCATTTTATCGGATCTGTCATCTTAGTTTGTTATTCAGATCGTACACTGCAGGCCGTTTTTATGGGAAAACCTTAGCTATGATTTTGTTGCGTATTGTACAAATAACCCTGCTGTTTAGCCTGTTTGGTGCCACTGCGGTAAAAGCACAGCAAGACGACAGCCTGCTGCTGATCTCAATAGATGGCTTTGCCAGCCAGTATCTGCAGCAATACCCTGCCGCCAATATAAAGAAACTGGCGCAGGAAGGGTTAACAGCAGACAGCATGCAGCCGGTGTTCCCCAGCAAAACCTTTCCTAATCACTACAGCATTGTTACCGGCCTGTATCCGGCTAACCACGGTATTGTAGAAAACAATATATTTGATGCTGATTTCGATGCTACGTTCCGGCTAAGCAAGGCTGAAGAAGTAACCAATGCCCGCTGGTGGCAAGGTGAACCGGTATGGGTTACGGCTGAATCTCAGGGCGTAAAAGCAGCCACGTATTTTTATCCCGGCTCAGAGGCAGCAATAAAAAATGTGCGCCCAAGCTACTGGCAACGCTACGATGGCAATGTCAGCCACAACGAAAGAGTAGACTCAGTACTGCAATGGCTGGATTTACCCGCAACAGAGCGGCCACGTTTTTTAACGCTGTATTTTAGTGCTGTAGATGATGCAGGCCATAACCATGGCCCCAATTCGCCCGAAGTAGCGGCCGCTATAGCCGACGTTGATCAGGCAATTGGCCGCCTGCTGGCCGGTTTAACCCAGCGCGGCTTGTACAATAAGCTGAATATTATGCTGGTATCCGATCACGGCATGGTAGAAACACCGCCGCAACAAATTATCGTGCTGGATAAGCTGTTTAACAGCAGCGACGCCGCCCTGACATTGTGGACAGCAGAAATTGTTTCTATCTTCCCCGGCGAAGGCAAACTAAACAATATTTATCAGCAGTTAAGCCGCAACTTACCGCCCCAGGCAAAAGTGTATAAAAAGGCGGATTTGCCCGCGCGCTGGCACTATCAGAACAGCAAACGTATAGCACCGCTGCTGGTGATCCCCGAGCCAGGCTGGCGGTTAATTCAGCAAAAAGCAGAGGCTAACTACCAGCAAATGGCCGCCGAAGGCAAAACCGGCGGCAGCCATGGTTACGACAACGCCAGCGAATATATGCAGGCTATTTTTATTGGCCACGGGCCGGCATTTAAGGCCGGTAAAACTATTCCGGCCTTTAACAATATTGAGCTGTATAACCTGATGTGCCGCATATTAGGCCTAACCCCCGCCGCTAACGATGGCAACCCGGCCTGGCCTGACTCTGTGCTGGGCAGTAATACTAAAACTAAATAAGCGCTTTAACTACTGGCCGCACGGCGGCCAGTAGTTAAACTTTATCCAGTTTAAAAAACACGCCATCCCACAGTATATAGCCGGTATCGTTATCTGCTTTAATCAGCACAGCACCAGGTGCTACCCAGTCTGACGGGCAGCCAACGGTTAGTACTTCTGTGCTTTGAGCAGTGATACCAAGCTGCTGAAACCGCGCTCGGTACACCGAATAGAACTCAGCTTCAGCTATCGCCGTAAGCGTGAATTGCGGCTTTTCGCAGACGTTATCGGTAAAGCTCACTTTGGTATCGGTATAGCTTGCCTTAGTGCCAAACCAGGCTCTGGCGTCGTCCATACCCATGGCACTGATGCCGGGAAATTTTGCATCGGTTACCTGCCACTGCCCCAGGTACCATTTGTCGTTCTCTGCGGAGCAAGACAACAAGAATAACGTTAATAATAAGCCGATATATCGCATTAGTAGCCCCTTAAAATAGCTGGCAAATAAAATCAATGTTAGATGCAACAGTAGCCAAGCCGCTAGCCTTAATCAACGCCAATAGCGGCCTAATTGTCTTTCAGGCAAGTCAGTGTGGCAACGGGACCTTGATCAGACGGAAAGAGGCTGGCTCAGCAAGGTCAGCGCCAGACGGAAAAAATCCGGCTACTTGCCCCTCACTTATCCATGCCTGTTGCTCAAACAGGGTAAGGTTTAACGGTGTACTAAGATTGGTCAGTATATTATCCACCGTGGCAGATAGTGCGGTATCAAATCGGATTGCGCTAACTTTACCATTGCCACTGGCAATACCCGCCTCAGCAATGATTAATATTTTTTCATTCGCAAACATCATACCGTCCGGGTTCTCCAGCGGGCTGTCAAGTGCTATTGCAGACACCTTACCAATACCATCGCTTCCTGGCTGCACGTGGTAAAGTTTACCGCTGCTAAACATACCCACAACCAGTGAACCGTCACTGCGCACGGCAATGCCGGCCGGTCCGATTTCACCAGCAGCAGGTTTAAGCTCGTCAGCGGCTGCCACCCGGGTGAAAACCGGCTTATCGGAGTCAATGCTAACATGCCAGATCACTCCCGAAGCAGAATCTGTAAGGTAAGCGCCGCCTTTATGATCAATGGCAAAGTCATTGCCAAACCCGTTATCCGGCATATCCACCACCCAACGCAATTTGCCACTGGCAACATCTATAAAACCAAGGCGATGAGCGCGCGGTGTCGACTGCTTCCCCTGCCGGGGGCCGGCAAAATCAGGAGACGCAACCCACAGGCTGTGATGGTGTTGATCATAGCGAATTGCTGTTACGGAGTTCAGTTCAGCGTTATCAGCAAAAAAAGTGGCAATATTGCCACCTTTATCTACCCGGAGGATTTTACCTTCAGTTACAGAGCCAACAAACACTGTGCCATCTTGTTGGTGTGCAATACCGTTAGGGTATTTGAAATGCGCCGGCAACAAAACTTCATCTAGCGGTGCGGCAAATACCTGCAGCAGTAGCATAGTCAGCAGCAGTGCAGGCAGATAACAAGCTCTGATACGGTGCATTCTAAAAATGCATAACATAGCAATCTCCTTTATTTGGTAGTTATCAAACTAGGGCTTTGTCGCTATGCTGTAAATACGACTGGCTTACATACAGAAATGCACCATGCGCAATAATCCCGGTACAATACAACCTGATCGTTTTGGTTTACTTGAGGCTTTTAGCGTAGCGGCACAACGACTGTCTTTTGTCGATGCTGCAAAAGCTTTAAATATCCCCCCCTCGACATTGGGTAGACGAATTAAAAAGCTTGAACAAGAGCTGGGGGTACAACTGTTTGTCCGCACAACCAGGGAGATTGCACTTACTGCGGCAGGGAAAACCTATAACGAACACACCAGCAAGCTGTTACTTGCCTTACACGAAGCCGATCTTGCAGTAGATTTACTTAACCAAAAACCGTCCGGAGTGCTGAAAATAAACGCACCGGTGTCGTTTGGCAGAATATGCATCGCACCGCTGTTAAATCAGTTTATGCGTCAATATCCGCAGCTAAAGATTGAGTTGTCATTAACAGATCAGTACGTTGATCTGGTACGCGAACAGATCGATATTGCCATAAGGATCGGTACCTTAGATGACTCCACACTAAGAGCCCGGTTATTATGCCAGAACAAAAGGCAACTCGTTGCCTCCCCTGCCTACCTAAAAACAGCCGGAACGCCTTTAATACCGGCAGATTTAATCAACCATCGTTGCCTGCATTTTTCACCACTACGCACAGGCCATCAGTGGATATTGCTACAAGGCGGGCAACGCACAACAGTAACGGTTACCCCGCACTTTAGCTGTGATGATGCCGGTATTTTACTGGACGCAGCAAAACACGGTATGGGCATCGCTTTACTGGCCGATTTTCTGACACAACCAGCCCTTAAAAATGGGGAGCTTGTGCCAGTGTTAGCGGATTGGGCACTTCCTGCCTCCGCTATTTATGCAATCTATGCCGATACCCAATTTCTTGCGCAAAAAAGCCGGTTATTTATCGACTTCTTAGTAGATAACATGTCTGCTTCGGTCTAAGGTCGTCAGGACACTGATTATTAACACTTTATGTACCGACACAGTGCCCGGCTACAAATGCCCGGATAATATTTGATAAGCTGTTTTTAAGCCAGCCAGGGCCGAAATCGGTCATATCGTTATGTTCCGAGTCGGCAACCTGCACAATACAGCCATTAAACTGCTTCAACTCTTCTGCTGTATACAACACACCGTCATCGGCAGGGAAATCACTGCCACGAATTGACAATACGGACAAATTCAAGGCTGTTAGCGCCACGCTGCCAGTTTTCACTGCGCTCGGTATAAAGATCGCCACGCACTGCCAACGGCGTGTCCCCCGGCAACTCATGTTGTACCGCCACCACCAAATAGCCAGCTGTATTTAAGGTATTACTGATAAACGTATAATTGTCATAAGCCACACCATAACCGGAGCTTAGCAGCGCCACCGGACAAGAGCTTTCGCTGCTGCAAACCGACGTATCCTGCGGGTAACTGATGTGAATGGGAATATCCCGCTGTGTCTGCGCATCGCTAAGCACCTGATACTCTCCCTTACCGGCTTGGGTCGCTGAAACCTGAAGTAGCAACATGACGGCAAGTACTACTGCATACCACAACTGTATCGGTTTAATCGTCACTGCTTTTTAACACCATAAATCCAATCCAGCCCCTGAATTGCAACAGTCGAAAATGCTGTGGCATGGCTGGCTCCCGGCACAACAGAAAAACGCAATTTAATATTACCGCTGTCAATTGCCTGAATTTTATCTCTTAACCGGCTAGCCCCGATAACCATATCCTCGCCTTCGCCGTAAGCAGGTGTTTCGTATTCTCCGACAGAGATATACACTCTGGTAGCAGCCTCGGGTTTAACTACAGGCGCTGCCAAAATCATATTGTTGTCAAACCACACTGACGGGCTGCCAAGTATGTAGTTTGAGAAAAGCTCAGGCTCAGTGAACAACATATAAGCGCCAAATAAGCCACCTAAGGAGTTGCCGACAAAAGTCCGGTTGGTATTGCTACCACGGTAGTTTTGCTCAATAAACGGGAAAACCGTATCACGTATAAAGGCCATATGCCCTTTAGCATTACCGGTTTCCTGCTGCCAGTCTTTTGCTTTTGACGGCGTGTAATCACGAATTCTGCTGCTGGCGCCTTTTGAACCTTGCTCATATGACACCGCCACGATAATTGCCTGCTGCATTACGCCACTGTTCATCGGAAAACGCACCGCGCCGCTTACCAATGGAAAGCTGTAATGCGCATCTGTCAGGTAAATAACCGGGTAAGCCCTGTCAGTTTGGCTAGCATAGGATGCAGGCAACTGAATAAACACCGGGTAAATGCGGTTGCTGGGTTGCTCCTTAAGCTCAATAACGACACTTCGCGGTATTTCGTAAGCAGCAGAGGCGTTTCCCTCAAAACAAAAGAGCAGTAAAACCGCCAGCATTAACAATTTCATTTGATTAACCTAATGTGCAACAACAATTTTTGACGCAGCCTTGCGCGGCAAAATACATATTACTGATGATACTTACGGATCACCGCTACCTTACCATTTTCTATTTCCAGTACTTCCATCATGATCTGGCTGTAAGAAATGGCTTGTTTATGCTGCGGGTGAATACCTTTGGCGCTGTTGCTATAGCGGATAGCAACAGCAGACTGGTTAAACGTAAACACATCCAGCAGTTCAGCTTTATGCTCGGTATGCGCACCTAAATAAAACGTCATGCCCTTTCGCATCGCCTGCTTGCCATCGGGCTCACGCGAATCGTCGGTTACATAAGGTAAGTGAGAATGGCCGATATCATCAGTCAGCAATGCCAGATAGTTTTCCAGATCCTGCTTTGTTGCATCAGGTGCTTGCGTCGCCACCATTGCAGCAAAATACTGCCTGGCAAAAGCATCTAAATCCAGTTTTGTCTCTGTTGCAGATACAGATAACGACATAAAAACTGACAGCGTAACAAATAACAGTTTTTTCATAGCACATCCCCTTTGTGATTATTCACAGCACGAACTTATGCCTGCGGTACTTTTTGTAATGTCATATGCAGCAACGGATAAGGTTTGCCCTGACCATCGGTCGGCGAGCGGCCTGTTACAGCAAAACCCATTCGCTGATAAAACCCCAACGCCTTAAGGTTCTGCTCGTTCACATCTACTTTTGTCGCCCCCTGCACGGTAATAGCATGGGCCGCCAGCAAGGCGCCTATACCCTGCCCGCGCATCTCTGGTGCGATAAACAGCATTTCAATATTGCCATCATGCACACCACAAAACCCGACTATCTCACCGGTACTGGTTTTAGCGCAGGTTAAGTTCACAGCATCAAAATACTGTTCAAGAATAAGGGGTTTAAGTTGCTGCAGATATTCTTCAGATAAAAAATCGTGCGTAGCCCTAACAGACGTTTCCCAAATTTCGATAAGCGTTTGATACTCTGCTTTTCTTACACTTTCAATATTCATCAATAAACCTGATTAAAAATTTACCATTCAAGGCCGGAACCCGCGCCCCGAGATCCCGCTATCTTGCTCCAGCAAGATAAGCATTTCTTTTGCTACCAGTGCAGCTGATGGCAGAAACATGGTCGAGACAATGCGCTGGTCAATAATCACATCATGCTTATCGGCAATATTGTCTTTGTTGATTATAACTGCGTCATTTTTGCGCAGCTGTGCTTCAACCAAAAATGGCAACAATGCCCCCTGCTTCGCCCAGCTCTTTTCTTTCTCTGTCGAGTCAGGGAAACCTGCCACTCGTTTGCCCTGCACCAAAAACTCGCCGTTACGCAGCTTTACATTGGCAAAAGCGCCGGCGCCGTGTCCACTGCTGCCTATTACTCCGCCGTTTTGGTAAATAGCGGCCATAATATCCAACAGCGGCTGACTGGCCGCCACATCGAATAAGGTGCCATAGCCACCACCGATATAAACAGCTGCGTAGTCTGCAGCCTTAACCTGCGCCGGAGCCAATGAACTATTAGCCTTATCTAAAAACCCTTCATATTTTATCGTGTAGCTGCTGATCCCCAGCGGGTCCATCATAAAGGGGACAGCACCGCCGGCAGGAGAAGCAAAGTCAACACTGTAGCCATGCGAAACAAAGATATGATACGGCGGTGCGTATTCCCACAGGTTATTTCTGGCATCGTGCTTATCGGGGTCGCCCATATCCTCAAGATTTGAAGCAATGATCAAAATTTTCTTAGCATCAGCCGCAGCGGCCTGAAAGCCAAACGCAATAAGTACGAGCCCCAGCAGCAGAATCAGATTTTTCATATTCATTCCTTTGTATTTACAAAGGCTGCAAAAGCAGCCTTTGGTTGTTTGAGCAACATAACGTATTAGCGAAGCTTATAACTTATCCAGCTCTATATCGCCGCTTACTGTGCTTAGCTCTACGCTACCGTCACCGCTGCCCAGCGTAAATTGCAGGCTGCGCGCTGGGCCGTATTTGGCTTTATTGGCTTTGTCGTTACTCAGTTTGTTGTCAATACTGCCACCGGCTGAGGCTTTAATATCAAAGCGGGCGTTTACATTGCTGTCCAGTTTAAGCTCGATATCACCGCTTACGCTGCTGCCGCTGACGCGGGGGCTGGCAGAGCCTTTTAGCTTGGCATCAATTTCACCGTTTACCGTGCTTAGTTTCAGCTGTTTAGTGCCATTTAGTTCCAGTTCGGCATCACCGTTTACGGTGCTGACACTAACTTCGTCTGCGTTGCTTTTCACTTCAATTTTGCCGTTAACCACATCATAACTCAGGCGGCCGCTGGAACCTTCGTCGTCTATTTTGCCGTTAACTGAACTTAGCTCTACCGTGCCGCTGGCGCCTTTTACTTTAATTTCGCCATTTACCGTGCTCAGTTTTACACTGCTGCGTAAGTCAGAGGCTTTAATATCGCCATTTACCGTACTGATCTGGCTGCTGCCGTGAATACCGGTTACGGTAACATTGCCGTTTACGCCTTTAAATTCAACACTGCTGCCTACCGGCACATCAAAGCTTAATTCAGCATTGTTGCTTTTGTCGCGCCAGTTGTAGTTTACCTGGCGTGGCATGGTCATTTCAAAGCGGGTAAAGCCGTCTTTGCTGTCTAACGTGTAACCAGTGGCTTTTTCATCCAGCTTACCGCTGGCTTTAAACTGATTATTACTTACAGCATTAATGGTTATTTCACCGCTCATCACCTCAATATAAATTTTCTCGTTGGCGCTTACTGCACGGCTTTCATTTACTGCTTCGCGCGCATCGGCTAATGCCAGTTGGCTAAAGCCTAACAACATTAAACTGCCAAGGCCAAAGGCCCATGTTTTTGCCACTGTATTCATGTGTTATCTCCTAACTTATTACTAAAGGTTGTTGCAGTGTCGCCTGTTGCAGGTAAGACAGCTGCTGTTGATACAAGCTTTGCAACTGCGCTAACAGCTGCGGTTCATCCGGATAAAATGCTAATGCTTGCCGAACCTGGGCTATTGCCTGGTCCCACACGCGTATTTGTTGCTGCCAATTATCAAAGCCCTCGGCCACTGCCACCATCTGGCTCAGCTGGGTAGCTTTTTGCTGCTCATACACCTGCAGCAACATCAGCTCTGCGGTCGGCATCGCCGCTGTGGTGCCGGTGATACCGGGCAACAGTGCCTGCTGCCAGCCAAATACACTCAGCAGCCCCAGCATGGCGGCGACGCCCCAATACCAGCGTGTGGGTTTGGTTTTGTCTGCCGGTGTCTCGACGGCGTCAAGGCGTGCCGTTGTGTCAAGCTGCGCGGCCAGGTCAAGTTGTGCGGTTATGTCTGGCCATAAATCACGTTGTGGTGCTATCTGCTCTGCCAGCTTGCTGATAGCGTTATCAAGTTGCTGATCATTCATCTGCTAACCACTCCTGTAACAGTTGTCTGGCTCTGAAATACTGTGCTTTAGAGGTACCTTCGGCGATACCCAGCAAAGTCGCAATTTCCTGGTGCTGATAGCCTTCCAGCGCAAATAATACAAATACAGCTCTGGCCTGCGCTGGCAGGCGTTGTATTGCCTGCTCCAGCGGCGCATCTTCACTGGCGCATTCTACGGCTTGCTCTGTTAGCTCTGGTTGTTCGTCACTGCTGTCGGTTAAGCGCAGGTACTTTTCCTGGCGCCAGATATCAATAGCCGTGCGGGTGGCAATACTGTGTAGCCAGGTGGCGAAGCTGCTGTCACCGCGAAACCCTGCCAGTTGCTGCCACACTTTAATAAAAATTTCCTGGCTGGCATCTTCAGCTTTTTGCTTATTGGCCAGTAAGCGCCAGCAAATCGCGTATACCCGGCCGACATACTGCTGATACAGGTAGTAAAAGGCTTGTTTGTCGCCCTTTTGCGCAGCTGTGACTGCCTGCGCAATCTCCATTGCCATAAACGCCCTTAAATACCAAAGTTATTGTGTTAATTGTCAGGTTAGTCGGCAGGGTAAAGCGAAAGGTTTAAACGCAGCAAAATTTTTTACAGATGTTTTTTTACAGATAGGGTTTTGCAGACAGGTTTTTACAGAAAAAATAAAGCGGGAGCCAAGGCCCCCGCCACTAAATAGTGTTTAATAATCCAGGAAGGAAGGTGTAACGCTGTGCATTGTGCCCGGTGCAGGTGTCAGTTGTGTTACAGCTTGGCGATAGTTTTATTAAACCTTTTTAAGCAGCGGCCATTAAAACAACGATAGCAGACATAAAAAAACCGGCCCATAAAGACCGGCGAATTTGAAGCACTAGGAGGAACAGGTTTGCCTTAGCAGGCAGTGCGTAGTGTGCCTGCCAAGTGTTACAGCCAGATGATCTTGCACCACTATATCGGTTATTATCGACATCTTTATTCTGGCGGTTTAATTCCATGGTATCCCCTGCTCCACAGCGTCTGGCAAAATGGATTGCCCAAAGCGGCTATTGCTCGCGCCGGGCGGCCGAGCGGTTAATTACCCAGGGCGTAGTTAGCATAAATGGCGCTGTAGCACGCCATACAGATGGCGTTAGCACATTGGATCAGGTGAGTGTTCACGGCCAACCGTTACCGGCCCAACCGGCCATGCAGTATTTTTTGTACCATAAACCGGTTGGGGTTGATTGCAACAACCGCCCGGATGACCCGACCAGCCTGTATCAGGTGCTCAGGCTATTACCACAACGTTTATTTGCAGTGGGCCGGCTGGATAAAGACTCCAGCGGTTTATTGCTGTTAACCAATGACGGCGCCCTTAGCCAATGCCTGATGCACCCAGCCTTTTACCATGAAAAAGGCTACCAGGTAGACACGGATAAAAACATCACCGCCGATTTTATTGCCAATATGGCTGCGGGGGTAAGCTGGCAACTGGGTGAAACACTCTATCAATCACGCCCGTGCCAGATAACACAAACCGGCAATCAGCAGTTTTATATTGTGTTAACCCAGGGCCTGCACCGGCAAATACGCTATATGTGTAAAACACTCGGTTATCGGGTTACCGCGCTAAAACGTGACCGGTTGCATAATTTACAGCTGGCAAAGCTGCCTGAAGGGCAAATGCGGCCATTAAGCCGTGCCGAGTTACACCAGCTACAGCTGCTTAGCACGCTGCCACAGCCATAAACATAACAGCAGAGTTACGCCGTACATAAGTAACGCCCCCAGCACCACGCCATGCCAGCTGTGCCATTGCCAAAAGGGCTGTAAATACAAGCCACCGGTGCTGGCACCAACATAATAAAACACTAAATACAGTGCATTAGCACTGGCTTTAGCCCTACTGGCGCATTGGTTTACCCAGCTACTGGCCAGCGAATGGCATAAGAAAAAGCCAAAGGCATTAATAAAAAACCCGGCTACAATAAAGCCTAAACTGCTGCTCAATGTCAGTAAGGTGCCCAGCATTAAAATAAGTACACCCAGTGCCATACCCAGCGGCACCGGCATTTTCAGTGCTACTTTTCCGGAAATGGCCGAGCCGATAGTGCCGGTAAAATAGGTGATAAACAGCAAGCCAATCCAGAAGCTGGATAAGCTGTAAGGTGCATCTGACAGCACAAAAGCAATATAGGTATATTGGTTAAGGAAAATAAAAAAGTTAAGCCCGCCAATAAGATAGGTTAACAACAGTAATGGCTGGCGCAAATGAAACAGGTTATCGGCCAAAGCCTGCTTTAACGCAAACGGCTTGGCAACAAAGCGCTTTGCTGGCGGTAAATGGCGCCAGATCAGATAACAGCTAACAACACCCAGTGCAGCTACCGGCCAAAACACCCACTGCCAGTGGCCAATATCGGCCAGCGCTCCGGCCATTAAACGGCCGCTTATGCCGCCTAGCGAGTTAGCGCTGATGTAAAAGCCCACAGCAGCCACCAGCGCCGGTTTGCTGTATTCTTCGCCCATGTAAGCAATGGCCACAGCGGGCAAGCCGCCGAGAAAAACACCTTGCACGGCGCGCCAGAACACCAGAGCAGCAAAGCTCTCTACCTGGGTTAACGCCAGCGTGCTTAGCGTCATACCAATAAGGGTAAGCAGCAGCAGTTTTTTACGGCCCCAGGCATCAGATAGCGCAGCATAAACCAGTAACGACAAACCAAGACACAAAGTGCCGCTGGTGTAAGCCCAGGTGGTTTCAAGTGGCGTTAAGGCAAATTCGCGGCTTAGCACCGGTAACAGAGGTTGCAGCAAATGCAGATTAGCAAATACCACCACGGCGGCTAAACACAGCGCAAAGGTAGCACGGTAAAACGCCGGGCTTTTGTACTCGATCACAACACAGGGCCTGACTTATAAAAGTGCGGCTAGTATAAAGCTATTTGCCACAGCACACGAGCTGGCTTAAACCATTACAACCTGTATTACCCGCTTTCTGTCTGCCGTAATAATTGCAAAAAAGGTTAAAGTTTCGCCAGCGCCGGCCGTTAACCTGTTACGGGCTATACTGACACCAAATTACAGCCAAATTTTCAGGAGCAATATTATGTCAATTACTTCCGGCAATAGCGCCTCAGTAGTGGGCGCTGCCAAAGCAAATACTCCAAGCGTAAAAGCTGAAGATAACCGCGAGATTAAAAATCCGGCTGCGCTGGCTAAGCAGGCACAAAACGCTGCTATTTTACGCGCTAATGAGCAGGTATCGCTGCGCAGTAATAACGACTCGCTAAGTTTACTGTATAAAACCGCGCTGGAAGGCATAAACGCCGAACTGGAACCGATAATGGGCGAAAACGCCGCGCAGAAAATTTATGATTCCGGCATTGATACCTCACCCGAAGCCACAGCAGATCGTATTGTTGCCTTTGCTACCGGTTTTTACAGCCGCTACAAAGAGCTTAACCCTGGAAAATCAGAAGAAGAAACGCTGGACAGCTTTATGCAAATTATCGGTGGTGGTATCGAAAAAGGTTTTAGCGATGCCAAAGATATTCTTAAAGGCTTAAAAGTGTATGAAGGTGAAGTAGAAGGCGGTGTAGACAAAACCTATAGTTTAGTTATGCAGGGGCTAAACAGCTTTCGCGAAAAAATGCTTGAGCTGGCCGCTAACCCTGCCCAACCTGATGACAGCGCTGAAGTTTAACTGCAGCGCTGTAGTTAGCTGTCAGGGCTTTACTGCAGGCTCAGCGGCAACAATACGGGTT
The DNA here is from genome assembly GCF_001513785.1 of Rheinheimera sp. EpRS3. Classification (GTDB taxonomy): domain Bacteria; phylum Pseudomonadota; class Gammaproteobacteria; order Enterobacterales; family Alteromonadaceae; genus Alishewanella. The sequence continues at coordinate 1,367,843 of NZ_LNQS01000001.1, read as the reverse complement.
ACCAGCAACTGGTCAATTTTATAGCTGTCGATGTCTACTACTTCAAACTTATAGCCACCGTGCAGCACAAAGTCGGTACGTTTGGGAATTTTGCGCAGCGTATACATCATAAAACCGGCTATGGTTTCATAGTTTTCCGGGCTGGGGAAAGCATCAATATCCAGCACCCGCATAACATCCTGCAGTGGCGTTAAGCCTTCTACCAACCAGGAATTGGCGTCTCGCGCTACTATTTGATCTTCCTCAGAATTTACCAGCTCGCCCATCACAATGCTCATCACATCTTTTAGCGTAATAATGCCCACCACCAGCGCGTACTCGTTCATAATAATGGCAAAATCTACCCCGGCTGATTTAAAGTGCTCCAGCACTTCATATAACGACAGCGTATCAGGAATAATAAGCGGCAGACGCACTATGCCTTCTTTTTTCAACGAAATGGGTTGGTCGTGCAACACCTGCATCAGAATATCGCGGGTATCAACATAACCCACTACCTTGTCCAGCACCTCATCACAAACAACAAATTTAGCATGCGGATGCTCGGCAATTTTCGCCTTAATGCTGTCTTGTGATTCATTGTTGGTGAAAAAGATCAGGCTTTCACGCGCCGTCATGGCCGAGGTTACGGTACGCGATTCCATATCAAACACGTTTTCCAGTAACTGGTGTTCATGCTCCTGCAATACGCCAGCCTGCGCACCGGCCTCCATCATGGCAATAATATCTTCCGGCGTGATGTCGTCTTTGCGCATAGTGGGCACATTAAACAGGCTGAAAAACAAATTAGCCAGGCTGTTAAACAGCCAAACCAGGGGTTTTAGCAGCATAATCAAAAACAGCATTGGGCTAACCACTTTAGTGGCAATTTTCTCCGGTGCGATCATCGCCAGCCGCTTGGGCATTAAATCGGCAAACAGGATAAACAGTGACGTTACAAAAAATACCGATAACGCAAAACCGGCGTTGGCCACCCAGGCGCCGCTAAAAAACAGTGCCAACAAAGCAGTAAAGTAAGGGGTAAACGCCGATTCACCCAAAATACCACCCAAAATAGCCACTGCGTTCAAACCAATTTGCACGATAGTAAAAAAGTTACCGGGGTGTTCCTGCAGCGCCAGCACTTTTTCGGCATGCACATTTCCCTCTGTTGCCATCAGCCGCAGGCGCATTTTTCTCGATGCAGCCAGTGCAATTTCAGATACCGAAAAAAATGCACTGCTGGCAACCAGCACTAGCATCAGCAACATATATTCCAGCGTCGACATATTCTCTCCTGTATAACAGCATCAGCCCAAAGCACTGACATATGGCGCTAGTATAGCGCTGTTGTATGACCAAACCTGCTAACTACCTGAAAATATTCAAACAGAATAGTAACTGCCCTGGCAAATAATGCTGAAAATGCAGTAATTCGCCCTGGTTATCATAAATTCATTTGATACATATCAAACGCTGCCTGTCGGTATGGTGTACATTTATTGAGCAAATCATTACTGTCGGAGCCAAGCTATGACAAATGTCTCAATGCCTAAAGTGCTCAGCATAGTGCTGGCAGGTGGTGCCGGTAAAAGGCTGCAACCACTGACACTAAAGCAGGCCAAACCGGCGTTACCCTTTATTCAGCACCGGCGTGTTATTGACTTTGTATTAAGTAACTTATGGCATTCGGGTTTGCGACAATTACTGGTGCTAACCCAATACAAACCCCGCAGCCTGCACCAGCATTTACAGCAATTCTGGCGACCGGTATTTAACCGTAACGGTTTTTTGCAATGGTATCAGGCGCCAGCGTCTGTTTGCCAGGGTACAGCAGGTGCTGTTGCCGCCCAGCTTAGTGTCATTCGCGATCTACGCCCTGATGTGATCGCCGTACTAAGTGCAGATCACGTTTATAAAATGGATTACCGCCAAATGCTGGCTTTTCATCAACAGCAACAGGTCGCCGTAACAGTTGCAGCCATAGCAGTGCCGGTGGCTCAGGCGCGGCAGTTTGGTATTTTTACCGTAAACGACAACCATCGTATCTGCGGTTTTATTGAAAAGCCACAGGGCGAAGTGCCGCAAATACCCGGCAGGCCCGGCTACGCGCTGGCGTCGATGGGTAACTATTTATTTAATGCCGATAGCCTGTATCAGCTGCTGGATAATACCGACCCGTCGCAACCGGTCGATTTTGGTCACGACCTGCTACCTACGCTGTTTCGCCAGCAACAAGCCTGCGTATATGATTTTAGCAATAACCAGTTACCGGGCGAGCAAAGCCTTCCGCACTACTGGCGCGATGTCGGTACTTTAGCCGCCTATTTTCACAGCCGGCTGGATGTGCTGCAACACCCCGACTGGCTGGAAGGACAAGCGCAGCAATGGCCGATACTGACAGCAAACACCCAGGAGCCCAAACTACGGCTTTGCACCCGGGCCATGCAGCGCTTAACATTGCAGCATCAACACCGGTTATATGCCTAGCAGTTAATGCTTATAACAGCGCAAATGCCAGCGCCAGGCTGCGACCACTTAACAGCAGGCTTACCAGCAACACCAAAGCACCCAGTGCATTTTGCCAGCGATTATTTTTATATTGCCCCAGCAAATGGTGGTTCATCGCCAGCAACAAACATAAACAAATCAGTGGCAGCAAAATACCGTTAGCCACCTGAGCAAACCAAATCACACTTACCGGCCGGATCCCCAGTGACGCCAGTAGCACACCACAAACAATAATAAACAGCCAGGTAAGGCGAAACAGCGGCAGTTTCAGGTTAAGCGGTTTACCTAAAATACCTGACAACGCATAAGCCGCGGCTAACGGCGCAGTAATAGCTGATGATAAACCGGCAGCCATCAGGCCCAGCGCCAGGCACCAGGTAGCAGCATTGCCAAACAGTGGCGTTAGGCTTTGTGCTAATTGCGCTACGTTTTCCAGCTGTTGCTCACGGCCAAAAAATGCCGCCGCTGCCGTTGATACTATGGCAATAGAAATAAGGCCACCAAGCGGAATAGCCAGCGCAATATCCTGGCGTGACGCCCTCAGTGCGGTATCAGTATCTATCTGTTGCTTCGGCCATTTCTGGGCAGCACCCGCTGCATGCAAAAACAGCGAATATGGCACTACCGTGGTACCAATCAGCGCTACCACGGTTAAGATGGCACCTTGCGGAATAACCGGTATAAAAGCGCCTTTAAACAGCGCCGCCAAATCCGGTTTAGTCAGCAGCATAGTGCCAATAAATGCCAGGCTCATCAGCAGCACCAACGCAATAAGACAACGCTCTATCAGCTTATACTGGCCAAACCACAGTACCACTGCCGCCACAGCACCCAGCAACAGCGCCCACAGGTTAATGCCGGTACTGCTGTGCCAGCGCTGGATCAGTGGCAGATGGCCAAACATTGCATCGGCTCCCAAGGCTGCACCGCTGATATTGCCGCCCTGATAGGCACTGTTGCCAATAACAATGGCAGCTACCACCAACAGCAACAGCAGCCAGCGCAATAGTGGCTGGCGTACCAGCTCACGCAGGTTTTCGCCCAGGCCGCGGCCGGTAACAATACCCAGCCGCGCGGCCATTTCCTGCAGCACCATAGTGGCAAACACAGAAAACAGCAGCGCCCACACTAAGGCATAACCATAATTCGCGCCGGCAAGTGATGCGGTAATAACGGTACCAGGGCCAATAAAGGCGGCAGTAACTAAGGTGGCAGGGCCAAACCAGGACCTTTTATGCGAAGGCGTTTTCTTTCCGGGTAAAGGGTTATCAGGCAAAGTGTCAGACATAGTTAGCAGGTGACAAAAATAACAATGGCGCTACCTTAGCATAAGGCAGCGCCATTTTGTTTAACTGTTCGCCATGTCAGTGCGGGTTCACAGCAAGCCTTCTTTAGTGTCCAGATGTTCCTGGCGGTGGTGTTCGGCAATTTCATCGGCCAGTTGCTGTTTACTGCGGGTTTCGCGGATGCGTAGCTCGGTCAGCCAGTAGAAAAACAACGGCACAAAAAACACTGCCAGGAAGGTTGCCGCCATCATACCGCCCATTACGCCGGTACCTACGCTATGACGTGCCCCGGCACCAGCACCACTGCTAAATGCCAGCGGCACAACGCCCAGAATAAACGCCAGTGACGTCATAATAATGGGCCTGAAACGTAAACGTGCAGCTTCCAGCGCAGCCGTGCCGGTACTCCAGCCCTGCTGCGTTTTCATCAACGCGTATTCAACAATTAAGATGGCATTTTTTGCCGCTAACCCGAGCAAGGTTACCAGGCCAATCTGGAAGTACACATCATTGGTTAACCCGGCTATCCAAACAGCAACCAGTGCACCAAAAATACCAAATGGCATGGCCAGCAGCACTGAAAGTGGTAATGACCATTTTTCATATAACGCCGCCAGAATTAAAAACACCATCACCACCGCCATGCCCAGTGCCAAGCCGGTAGTTCCACCGCTGCGTTTTTCCTGAAAGGCGCTGCCGGTCCAGTCGTAACTGATATCCGGTGGCAACATAGTGTTGGCAATACGTTCAATTTCGGCAATCGCCTGGCCAGAGCTGTAACCAGGGGCGGCATTGCCCAGCAGTTTTACCGCGGGCAGGTTATTGTAGCGCTCCATATTGTCCGGGCCCGAGCTGTACTGAATTTCGGCCAGTGCTGACATCGGGATCATCTCACCGCTTTGGCTTTTAACGTAAATATGGTTAATGTCGTCTGGTTTCATCCTGAACTGTGCATCGGCAGACATTAGCACCTGCCAGGCACGGCCATATTTATTAAAGTCATTTACGTAGTAAGTTCCCAGCGTACCAGCCAGGGTATTAAAGGCATCGTTTACCGGCACCCCCAGCGCTTTGGCGCGCTCGCGGTCCAGGTTTACCTTCAGCTGCGGCGTATTAGGCCGCCACAGTGTTTGCACACCGGCCAGCACCGGGCTTTGCCCGGCTGCGCCCTGCATAATACCCATAGCTTCTGCCAGTTTTTCCGGCCCGCCATCGCCACGGTTTTGCAGATAAAACTCAAAGCCACCGGTATTACCCAGGCCAAAAATAGGCGGTGGGTTAAATGCCAGCACTAATGCTTCATTAATACCGGCTGTTTTCATAAACAGCTCGTTTACCAGGTCGCTGGCGCTGATATCACGCTCGCTCCAGTCTTGCTGGGTTACAAATATAGTAGCCGCACTGTTTTTATAACCACCGCCGATAAAGTCAAAACCGGCAAAGCTGATTACATCTTTGTTAGCCGGGTTAGAGCGGATAGCAGCAATAACCTGCTCGGTCACTTTTTGCGTGCGCTCCAGCGAGGCACCGTCAGGTAAAAAGATTGCGGCTATATAAAAGCCCTGATCTTCATCCGGCACCAGTGAACCCGGTGTAGCCTTCCACATACCGGCAGTGATAAAAATCATGCCGCCTACCAGTACCAGTGCCAGTAAACCACGGCGCAGGAAGAACCCCACAGTTGAAACATATTTACCGGTAATACGCTGGAAAAAGTCATTAAACCAGAGGAAGAACTTCGCTGTTTGTTTATGCTCACGGCGCAAAATCATCACGCACAGCGCAGGTGTCATCACCAGTGCAACCACACCGGATAAACTTACCGCAATAGAAATGGTTACGGCAAACTGGCGGAACAGCTCGCCGGTTAAACCACCTAAAAAGGCAATCGGCACAAACACCGCGCACAATACCATTACTATAGCCACTACCGGGCCCGACACTTCCTGCATGGCTTTTATTGCGGCATCACGCGCCGATACATGCTCTTCGTGCATAATACGTTCAACGTTTTCCAGTACTACTATGGCATCATCAACCACTATGCCTATCGACAGCACCATACCAAACAGTGTCAGCGTATTTATCGAATAACCCAGCATATACAAACCGGCAAAAGTGCCCAGCAATGAAATAGGTACCGCCAGAATTGGAATTAACGTAGCACGCCAGTTTTGTAAAAACAGATACACCACCAGAAACACCAGCAGCATGGCTTCAGCCAGGGTTTTTACCACTTCACTGATAGACACTTCAACAAAACGGGTGGTGTCATAAGGCGTGGCCTGAGCCAGGCCGCTTGGAAAACGCTGCTTTAATTCAGCAATAGTGCGGTTTACTTCATCGGCTACATCCAGCGCATTAGCACCTGGCTGCAAAAATATACCCACCAGCGTAGATGACTGGCCGTTGTACTGGCCAACAAAGTCATAATCGCGTGAGCCCAGCTCTACCCTGGCAATATCTTTTATACGTAATGTACTGCCATCCGGGTTAGCGCGAATAATAACATTTTCAAACTCTTCAGCAGTAGAAAAACGCCCCTGCGCGGTAACGGTGTATACCAGTTCCTGCGCATCTGCAGTGGTTGGTGTGGCACCAATTTTACCGGCAGCAAACTGGGCATTTTGCTCACTTAACGCCGCCGCAACTTCCGGCACCGTGACTTTAAGCTGGCTCATCTGATCCGGCCGCAGCCAGATACGCATAGCGTAATCTTTGGCACCAAAAATCTGTACGTTAGTGGTACCGGGAATACGTTTTAACCGGTCCAGCACGTTTAACGTTACGTAGTTTGACGTCCATAAATCATCCCGGCTGCCATCAGGTGAATAAAACGCCAACACCTGTAAAAAGCTCGATGAGCCTTTTTCTACCGTTATGCCCTGGCGGCGCACTTCCTCAGGTAAACGTGCTTCTACTTTGCTAACGCGGTTATTCACATTTACCGCGGCCTGGTCAACATCAGTGCCAATTTCAAAGGTAATAAAAATGGTGGTAATGCCTGAACTGGTAGAGGTAGACGACATATACATCATGCCCTCTACACCAGTAATGGCGTTTTCCAGCGGCGCCGCTACCGTTTGCTCCAGTACCTCTGAAGAAGCACCAGGGTACACTGCCATTACCTGCACCACAGGCGGTGCAATTTCAGGGTATTGCGCTACCGGCAGGCTGCGCATAGCAGCCAGGCCTGCCAGACAGATAAAAATGCCTATCACCAATGCAAAGATAGGCCGGTCAATAAAATAACGAGAGAACATAAGCTGATCCTTGCCTGTTAACCTGCATCAGCCGCAGATGCAGCCAGCTGCACCGGCATACCGGGGAAGAAAATGCGGGCCATACCTTCGATGATCACCACATCGCCACTTTTCAGGCCGCTTTTAATTACCCAGCCATTGCCGTTATCCAGCTTTACCCACTCGCCAACTTCAACCGGCGCAGGCAAAGCCACTTTACCGCCCTGCTCACCATCGGCTAACAGGTAAACAAATTTACCGGTACCACTGTCCAGTACCGCTTTTTGTGGCACTACTATGGCGTTATGCCGTACCGCGCCCTCCAGTTGAATACGTACAAACTGGCCCGGGCGCAGCAAGGCGTCAGGGTTAGCAATTTCAGCTTTCATTTCACTGGTGCCGGTTTGGGTATTAATGCGTACATCAGAAAAATCTACCACGCCAGCCTGGTTATACACCGAGCCATCGGCCAGCAGCAGCTTAACCTGCCACTGTTCAGGTAAATCGACCTTGCCGTTTTGCGCTTCAGCGCGCAGTTTCAGCTGATCACGCTCAGCTACAGAGAAGCGCACATACATCGGATCTAACTGGGTAACGTGAGTTAACAGCAGCTCCGGGCCCGATACCAAGGTGCCCTCTGATACCAACTCTCTGCTAACCACGCCATTGATTGGCGAGCGCACTTCGGTATAGTTCAGCTGCAATTGTGATTGCTGCAAAATGGCCTCTGCCGTCTTTACATCGGCACCGGCAACATCTAATGCCGACAGCGCATCATCATAGCTTTGTTGCGACACGGCCCCGTCTTTGCGCAGTTTATCCAGCCGTTTAAGTGTGCGATCGGCCTGCGCCCGGCGTGCTTGTGCCGCCGCTAATTCGGCTTTATTACGGTTTACCGCCGCCTGAAAAGGCGCCGCATCCAGGCTGAATAATGTCTGTTCAGCTTTAACCGTCGCACCCTCGGTAAAATTACGTTTTTCTAAAATACCGGACACCCGGGCACGAATTTCTACCTCGCGTGAACCTGCCAGCAAAGCCGGGCTTTCGATCAGCAGCGGTACTGTTTTTAATTCTACGGTTTGCACATTTACCGTTGCTGGCGGCATACCACCCGCACCGGCATCTGACGCTGCAGAAGGCTCCGAGCAGGCACTCAGTAAGCCCAGTGAAAACACGACAGCTGTTAACTTAGCTGCACCGGAAGATAATGACGTTCTTGTCATACAAGCACCTTTAAGCTGGCCGCCTTTAACTGCGAGCAGTAATACAGGCTGCGGCAGGATCACGCGGGAATGTTATGTAATAAGCAGAGGAAATAAGATTAAACGCCAGTAAAATAGCATATTTTTTACCGAGCGGAATAGAATAAATATGAAGATTTGTAAAAAGGTGTTGCAGTATATATTTGACGAAATAACTATGCGAAACAGCGCCGTAATAAGGTAAAACCGGCCAGCACAAAAAAGCCCCGAAGAACGGGGCTTTTTTTATCAATAAGCGGGTGTATTAATTAACGGCGTGACATTCTGCGGCCAACACCTAAACCTAATAACGCCAGGCCAAAAATGGCCAGTGACGCAGGCTCTGGTACAGCAGCTGGCTGCAGTGCAGTTTGCACTAAAAATGTTGCCTGGCCACCGGTAAAATTAAAGACCGGCTCGCTGCTATAAGAAATATGCAGGCTGTCTGCAGTGTATGACAACACTGGCTGAATACCGTTTGTTACCAGGTTATTGCTCAGCAGAGAAAAACCGGTAATAAACTCTCCAGGCTGGCTAAAAGCAATATTGCTCATCCAGGCATCAAAGGTCTGGAAGTCCCAGCTGTCTTGCGAAGTTAATGTCAGCACACTGTTTAACGGATCAAAATCCATCCACACCACACCACCGCCCCAACCTGAAGGGTTAGCAACGAAATCATCAGAGTTTAACTCAGCACCGGCACCAATAGCCTGAGCCAGGCTCTGGTAGGTTTTAGCCCCTTGTGAACTGTGGTCAGGTAAGTGAGAATCGGCGCGGAAATCGGCACTGATCAGGCCAGCGTAGGAAAAGCATGACACAGACAATAACAACATTGAAACAATGGCTTTCTTCAACATAAACAGCATCCTTCTTATGTACTACTGAATTACTACTGCGATAGTAAAGCAAAGCTTGTGCCATCATTATAAATAATTAAAAATCAACAACATAAACCAAGATAGAATAACCTCTGGCTTATGTTGTAAATAAAGCTGACAAAATAAGCGATAAAACACTAGGAAAAACGATTAGCCGCCGCAGCTTGCCGGGCCTGTTGTTCCAGTTCTGTTTTTAATGCCGGTTGCAGTTTCAGCTGGTTAGCCAGCTCGGTTAAGTAACTGCGCTCCATAAAGTTTTCTTCATCCACTACCAGCACACTGGCCAGGTACATTTCTGCTGCCATTTCAGGCGTTGTAGCGCTGCGGGCTATTTCAGCTGGGTCCAGCGGTTTTTTCAGCTCGGCGTCAAACCAGTGTTGTAGCTCACCATCGTTGGTTAAACGAGCTATTTCGTTATCAATCAGTTCGCGCTCTTTATCATCTACATGGCCGTCTGCTTTGGCAGCACCAATAATGGCACGCAAGATAGCGTGGCTATGTTGCTCGGCCTGCGGTGGCGGTAAGCGATCAATCGTTTGCGGCTGTGCCTGCGACACACTATTGCCCTGCTGTTGCTGCCAGTTGCTGTAAGCCTTGTAAGCTACTACACCCAATGCTGCTAACCCACCGTACGTTAGCACTTTGCCACCCATTTTACGGCCGGCTTTACTGCCAAGCAGCAGCCCTAAAGCCCCACCGCCCAGCGCAGCACCGCCTTTACCTGATAACAAGCCACCTAAACCACCTGCTGCGTTTTGCGGGTTACTGCCTTTGCCAGACAATAATTCAGAGCCTTGCTTAAATAACTGATCTAATAAACCTTTTGTATTCATATTTCTGCTTCCTTTAATCTATACCAACTATCTGACTATCACTGCAGAAAAAGATTCCGCTTTGACACTAACTGTTACAACCTGATGTTTTGCCGCGGCAACACAATGTGCTTTACTTGTGGTCGAATCAGAACCATAACAAGGATACATCATGTTTAAACCACGTTACCTTGCACTTTTTTGTGCGCTGGCAACCGGCTCTGCCTTTGCCAATGATGGCACCCGCTTGCTGCGCCAGCCGGATATTTCAGCAGAGCATCTTACTTTTGTGTACGGCGGCGATATCTGGCTTAGCGATAAAAATGGCCAGAACCCACGCCCGTTAACCAGCCACCCTGCTAATGAATTTGCACCGAAGTTTTCTCCCGATGGTAACTGGATTGCCTTTTCTGCCAGCTATGACAATAACACCGATGTGTACGTTATGCCGGTTAGCGGCGGCGCAGCCAAGCGGCTGACCTTTCACCCGGGTGCAGATACCGTAAACGGCTGGAGCCCGGATGGTAAAAGCGTCATTTTTGCCTCTAACCGTGAAATTGCCAACAGCCGCAGCAACCAGCTGTATCAGGTAAGCACTGACGGTGGCTACCCGCAGCAGCTGATGCAAGCCGTGGCCTTTGAAGGCGATTTAAGCACTGATGGCAAAAAGCTGGCCTATCGGCCGAATAATATGGCTTACAGCGGCGCCAGTGGCTGGCGTTTGCACCGTGGCGGCAGCACCCCGCCGGTGTGGATTATCGATTTAGAAAAACAGCAACTGGAAAAAATCCCCCACCCTAACGCCAATGAATTTAACCCGTTCTGGCTGGGTAACACCGTGTATTTCCTGTCAGATCGCGATAATAAAGCGGTTAACCTGTTCCGTTACAGCGATAAACAGGTAACGCAACTGACCAATAATACCGACTGGGATTTACGCAGCGCTGCCGGCCACGGCGATACGATAGTGTATGAAGCCGGTGGCTTTTTGCACAAGCTTGATGTCAGCAGCGGCCAAAGCTCACCCCTGACGGTAAATATTAATACCCAGTCAGCCCAATTACGGCCACAGTGGAAAGACGCCAGCAAAACCCTTACCCGTGCCCGTTTGTCGGCTACCGGCCAACGTTTAGTGCTTAGTGCCCGCGGCGACGTGTTTACTGTGCCGGTAAAAGATGGCAGCAGCCGTAATCTTACGCAAAGCAGCGGCGTTAATGAATTTGACGGCCTGTGGAGCCCCGATGGCAGCAAAGTTGCTTATATTTCCGATGCCGGCAATAAGCACCAATTGGTGTTGCAAGCACAGGATGGCTTAAGCGCAGCAGAAACTTTTGCGTTGTCAGATAACGGCTACTTTAACCTGCTAAGCTTTTCGCCAGACGGTAACCTGATCGCTTACCACGACAACCATTTAAACCTGTATGCGTTTAACCTGAAAACCAAACGCAGCCAAAAGCTGGATATCTCGGCGCGGCGCGACGGTTTTAATGTGTCGTTCTCACCCGACAGCCGCTATTTAGCTTACACCGTATCGGGTGCAAACTATTTTAGCCAGATTAAACTGTTCGATTTTAACGCCAATAAAACCACACAAGTGACCGATGGCTTAAGCCATGCCGACGATCCGGTATTTACTCAGGATTATCTGTACTTTACCGCCTCGGTAAACACCGGCCCGTCTCAGGTTGGGCTGGATTTATCTACCCGTGAGCGCCCGGTACGTACAGCTATTTATGCCTACGTGCTGGCAAGCGATGGTAAATCGCCGTTATTGCCGAAAACCGGTGATGAACCGCTAAAAACTGCCGAAAGCAAAGACGACAAAAAAGATAAAGATAAAGACGATAAAAAAGCCGCAGTTAAAGCTGTAAAAATTGATATCGTCGGTATACAAAACCGCATTGTGGCGCTGCCGCTACCAGAGCGTAACTACGATAGCTTAAGCGTAGCCAGTGACGGCGCCCTGTTTTATATGGAACGCACACAACCGGGTGCCAGCAACGAATTACCCGGCAGCAACGGCCAAAATAACGGCACTTTATATCGCTTTGACTTTGAAGAGAAAAAAGCCGAGCAAGTTAAAGACAGCCTGGCCAGCTACAACCTGAGTGACGATGGCAAAAAGCTGTTGCTGGTCAGCCTGCCCAACACATTGCAGGTAGGTGATGCCAAAGCCAAACCGGACGCCAAAGCGGTTGGTCTGGCTGAAGTGCGCAGCTTTGTAGACCCGGCGCAAGAATGGCAGCAAATCTTTAATGACGCCTGGCGTATGCAAAAAGAGTACTTTTATGATGCCAAAATGCACGGCATAAACTGGCAGGCGGTATATGACAAATACCAACCTCTGCTCAAGCATGTGCAGCGGCGTGAAGATTTAAACGATGTACTGGTAGAAATGATTGCCGAGCTGCAGGTTGGCCATAACCGTATTGGTGGTGGCGATGTACACCAGGAAAGCCCGACCAAAGCCGGTTTACTGGGTGCCGACTTTGTTATTAGCAACGGTAAATATCAGTTTAAAACCGTGTACCAGGGTGACCGCTGGAGCCCGTTCTTAAAAGCCCCGCTAAATGTACCGGGCGCCAGTGCCAAAGCCGGTGATTACCTGCTGGCGGTCAACGGCAAAGAGCTTAACGCCTCCGACAATATCCACGCCTTTATGGATAACACCCTGGGTAAACAGGTGGTGCTAAGCATTGCTGACGATGCCCGCGGCAAAAACCGCCGCAACATTACCATAGAGCCGGTAGCCAACGACAGCCAGCTGCGTTTATGGCACTGGGTAGAACAAAACCGTCAACTGGTAGCAGAAAAAACTGATGGTAAAGTCGCCTACGTTTACCTGCCTAACACCGCAGATGGTGGTTTTTACTTCTTTAACCGCATGTTCTTCGCGCAAACCGATAAACCGGCAGTGATTATTGACGAGCGTAAAAACGGTGGCGGTCAGGCGGCAAACTATATTACCGAAATTCTTGGCCGGCAGTTTTTATCTGGCTGGAAAGATCGTGATGGTTTAGTGTTTACCACACCAGGCGGTGGTATTTACGGCCCGAAAACCATGCTGATCGATCAGGATGCCGGTTCAGGTGGCGACTTCCTACCCTGGGCATTTAAACGGCTTAACTTAGGTAAAACCATCGGCACCCGCACCTGGGGTGGCTTAATTGGTATTTCGGCTAACCCGAATATGATAGACGGTGGTTTTCACGTCGTACCGTTTTTCCGCTTCTACACGCCGGATGGCGAATGGCGGGTAGAAAACGAAGGTGTAGCGCCGGATATCGAGGTAGAACTGGATCCGATAGCAGTAAACAAAGGCCGTGATGTGCAGTTGGAACGTGCCATAGCGCATACGCTAAACGAGCTAAAAGCCAACCCGCCAAAAGATCACAGCAAAGCCCCGGCCATGCCGACTAAGCTGGGTTTATAATCTCCCGCATCTAACGTAAAAACCGCTGCCCGGCAGCGGTTTTTTTATGTGTAGTTTTTTATGTATAAGAATCAACGCTTACAAGTTTACCTCAGTTGACTATCCTTACTGCCGCGGCGATTAATACCTCCCGACTGCGCCTCCTGCTTTTCCAATGCTGATTGACAAGCAACACAAAGCTGTACGCCGGGAATTGCCTTACGGCGCGCTTGTGGAATAACCTGATCACATTCTTCACAGTTCAGCGCACTTTCACCATCAGTTAATTGGCTGCGTGCGCGCTGCACGGCTTCGTCAACGCTGGCGTCTATTTGCTCTTGGATGGCGCCATCGCGTGACCAACCACCTGCCATAACAAACTCCAATCTTTAAAGGATTAATGCAGTTAAGTTTGATTCACCGCACCCGAAATAAAAAGGCTAGCATTAGTTATAAAGTAAGTATGTGCGGTTGCCGACGAATTCAACACATCAATACGTTTGCCCAGCAGCTTTACGCAGCAAATTTTTTGCTGACTTGCGCTACACGCTGGCCTAAGTAATGCGCGGTAAGTAAATCGGTTTCGTGTAACAACCCGTCTGCTGATTGGGCGATAACGCCGGATTGTGCCCCCAGCCGGTTAAGCCCGGCGGTACTGTGGTTGCCGGGAATATCCAGCCCTGCCCATAACATGCCATGCTGATTGGCCAAAATCTGCAGATACTGCAGGGTATGCAGCTGATCGCCGCTAAAGTTGCTGCCTATGGTAAAGCCGGCGGCGATTTTATTGGCCCATAATTGCGTTTCCCAACGCTCGCTGGTGGCATCGACAAAGGCTTTAAACTGCGCCGATACAGAACCCATATAAGTGGGTGAACCAAATACTATTGCTTCGGCACTGTCTAATTGCTCAAGCAATAGGCTATTGCGAAACCGCCCTGCGCTAATATCGGCGCCGATAATTTCGGCCTGAATCACAGCAACGCCCTGCACTGAAACTGCACCACCAGCTACCGCTTTGGCCAATTGCCTGGTGCTGCCACTGGCTGAGTGAAATACCACTGCGACTTTTATCACTTAACTCTCCTTATCACTGCCATCCTTATCACTGCCTTCCTTATTAATGCCATCTTTATCAAAGCGTTATTGTCCAATTAGCTGGTTTAAAAAAGCCGCAGTTAAGCGGCTTTGCTTTGCATAATGTGCTGGTGTAATGTCAGAGCCGCTTGCTGCAGTTGCAAAAACAGCGCCGTGTGCTTTACCTGCTGGTACCGTGCATCAAACACCTGATGAAAGTTGGGTACTGACACTGTACCGGCAAGCTTAGCGCCCATAAACGGCGCAGCTTGCACCGCAGCTTGCAACACACTTTGTGCGCCACCCGGCCCCGGCGCCGCAGCTAAAAACAAGGCCGGTTTATGCTGAAAGATATGCCGTTGGCTGCGCGAGGCCCAGTCATACAAGTTTTTAAATGCCGCGGTAAAAGTGCCGTTATGTTCAGCAAAAGACACGATAATGCCGTCAGCCTCTGCTATTTGCTGCAAAAACGCCGTCACCTTTGCCGGAGCCCCCAGCTCGGCCTCGCGCTGTTCGCTATAAATGGGTAGCTCGTAATCGTCGATATTTAAGCTACTAACCTCTGCCTGCGGCAGCAACCGCGCCACACTTAGCGCCAACTGTTGGTTAATAGATTGCGGATTATTACTGGCAGCAAAAGCAAGAATTTTCATAATACCTCCTTGCGGGCTTTGTCCTGGTTTAAGTTGCGCTCGGCCGGTAGATCACTTAAATACTCAACAAACTCCACTTCAAACCCGGCCGGATCAACAAAGTAGACGTTTTTACGATAGGGGTCATCTGCGCCCGGTTTGGCAATGGCGAAACCTGCGCTATTCAGCCTAGCGATAACTGCATTTAGGTTGTTAGTAACATAGGCAAAATGGGCAAAACCAACACTATGCCCCGCCAGCTCACGGTTTTCGCCTTCGCCGTGATCGCTTAGCGCTAAATAATGATAATCGTCGCCAAAATGCAGCCATTTGCGCGGCTTGCCATACCATTCGCCCCGCCCCTCATCACGGATATGCCAGTGCGGAAAAGCAGCGCGGTAAAAATGCAGCATGGCGTCAATATCCGCCACTACCAGGTTAACGTGTTCTAAATACATAGTTTGTCTCCTTGCATTAAGTCGACCGGCAGGTTAAAACCTTAACCTAAGTTAAGGTAAAGCACTTTTTTGATATTCAATTAAAAAATATACCGGGGCACTCTATGATTGAAACAAGCAAGACGACAGAAGCAACCTGGAGTGTCGGGCGCGTAGCAAAGCGTTGTGGTGTTAAAGTCAGTACGCTGCATTTTTACGAGCAAAAAGGCCTGATTAAAAGCTGGCGCAACGACGGCAACCAGCGCCGTTACAAGCCAGAGGTGCTGCGGCGCATTTCGGTGATTAAAGCGGCGCAAAAAGTTGGCATTAGCCTGGAAGAGGTAAAGCAGGCATTTTTATCGCTACCTGATAGCCGCACGCCTACTATGGAAGACTGGCAGCTGTTATCAACCAACTGGCAGCAAATGCTGGATGCGCGTATTGCTTATTTGCAAAAACTGCGCGATTACATGACCGGCTGTATTGGCTGTGGCTGCCTGAGCATGACCAAATGCCCGTTGTATAATCCGCAAGACAGGCTGGGGGCGCAAGGCACCGGGCCGGTGATCCTGGAACAAGCAGATTAAAATAGCTCTGGCTAACAGGCTACTACTAGCCAAATAACGCCACCTGTTGTGTGGACGCTTTTGCACGGTACATAGCGGTATCGGCGCATTTAAGCAGCGTATCCGCTGTTTTGCTGTCTTGCGGTGCTATAGCAATACCTATGCTGATATGAATATGCAGCGTTTGGGTGTTTAAGATAAAAGCTTCAGCAACACATTCGACCAATTGCTTAGCCAGCTTTACCACATCATCCTGCTGCTTTATTTCAAGCAGTAAGCAGACAAACTCATCACCGCCCCAGCGGCTTACCATATCGCCATCACGTACAAAGGCCTGCAAGCGGTTGGCTACGGTTAACAACACCTGATCGCCAACGTCGTGGCCGTGAGCATCATTAATATTTTTAAATTTATCGACATCAATAAACAACACTGCCAATGACCAGCCGTGGCGTTTTGCCTGCACCAGGCCGTGCGCCAGCGCCTGATCAAATGATGTCCGGTTTGGCAAACCGGTAAGCTTGTCCGTTAGTGCACGTTGGCGTGCTTCTTTTTCTGTCACCTGGGCTTGAACTAAATCATCGCGCACGGCTGCCAGATCGGTTTTAACATCATCAAGCTCAGATTCAATACCTATACGCATGGCAATTTCATTCGACAGTTTGATATTAACCCGTTTTAAATCTTCAGCTGCTTTGGCAACGATATTCTCAGCGTCTTCATTCTTCTTCAGGGCTTGCTGGATCACGCTAACCGAGCTTTGGCCTTGCTTTAGTACATCGTTAACCGAGTTAAGCTCGTCTGCCGCTACGCTGATTTCTTTTTTTATCCCTTCATTTTCTTTTAGCACACCATACAGTGACACTCTTTTGCCGCTACGCTTTTTCCTCAGCACTTTCGATTTTGTTGACATAGGTACCTCTTGTGTAACGCTACACCGACAATCTCTGCCAGCAACGCCAAGTTAAATCTGCTGAATATACTGTATGCCAGATGCCCTTTCTGTGCGTTATCACACACAACACCAACCCTGGCGGAAAAATGCCTACCTAACAACCGGCACCACCAGCACCCTTTAAATAAATATACACTTGTGCACTGAACTTTATATTTTGGCATTCCACTAACAATATTTAACCATATAAAATTCATAAACTTAATTAAAATTAAACCACTGAAATAAGAACCAAACTGGCCAAACCAGATATTTTAGTGTACAAATGTACGCTGAAATAAACTATTAGCGTGATCCCGTAGTGAAGCCATTTTTATCCCGCCTTTGGCGTAACTTTTGTTTAATGCTGGGCAACCAGAGTTCATTAACGCTGTACTTTCTGCCGCTATTGCAGCGCTTAGCACCGGGGTTTTTACCCGGCCAATACCGTGCCCGCCTGCTGTGTCGGCAATGGCAAACGGCTGATATGCTGCAATTAACCTTTCAGGTATCCGGCCGCTGGCCAGGCTTTGTGCCAGGGCAGCATGTGTTATTAACACTGCAGCACAATGGCCGCTATATCAGCCGGCCTTTTAGTATTTGTTCGCCACTTAACCTGTGGCAAAGCCAGCAACGCATACAGCTGTGTTGCAAAATTAACCGCGCCGGTGAATTTACCCCGTTATTAAATCAGCTGAAAAATGGTGCTGTGGTAAATATCAGCAAAGCGCAGGGCGATTTTTACTGGCAACAAGCGGCCACGGCGGCAGTATTTGTGGCCGCCGGTTCTGGCATAACGCCCGTTGCTGCCATGCTGTTAAGCCAGCGCCACTGGTTAGCGCCGGTAAGCTTGTTTTATCGCTGTCGCGGTAGTGAAAACGCCGCCTTGCTTAGTGAGCTGACACAGCTGGCAGCACGCCAACCGCTATTTACCTTAACGTTATCTGACAGCCGCACCGAGCCTGCTGAAACATTGCAACAACAGCTGATGACTAACAGCAGCAACAAGCAGTTTTATCTATGTGGCCCGGCGGGTTTTATGCAGCAGATGCGCACGGCGCTTACTAATAGCGGCGTAAGTGCAGCGCAGATCCGGCAAGAGCAGTTTGGCTTAGCTATAGCAGCGCCTGCAGAACACACGGCGGCTGGCCTGCAGTTAAACGCCAGCTTTATCCGCGCTGGCATCAGCACTCAGGTTACGCTGAATACACAGCAGAGCTTATTGCAAAACGCTGAGCAGCATGGCTTGGCACCGCGTTTTGGCTGTCGTATGGGCGTGTGTTTTCAATGCGTGTGCGACAAAGTGTCCGGCCAGGTGCGCGATTTGCGCAGCGGCGCCCTAAGCGGCCATGGTGCCGAGCAAATTCAGCTGTGTGTAAGCCAGAGCGTAACCGACCTTGTGATTAAGCTGTAACAGGACTTTTGATGAAACTAACCACTGAACAATTTACCGCGCTTGAGCAAGAGCTGGATAGTGTAAAACAGCAGGTACAACAGCAATTAGGCGACGCCGATGCGCGCTATATCCGCCGTATATTGCTGGTACAACGCTTAAGCGCACTAAGCGGGCGTATTTTACTGGTGCTGGGCTTTATTACGCCCTGGCTCTGGCTGGCAGGTGTGTTGCTTTTAGCACTGGCGAAAATTCTCGACAATATGGAAATTGGCCACAATGTGCTGCATGGTCAATATGACTGGATGAATGACCCGGTGTTGCATTCCAAACGTTACGAGTGGGATATTGCCTGCGATGCTGGTTCCTGGCAGCGTACGCATAATTTTGAGCACCATACTTACACCAATATTATTGGCAAAGATCGCGACTTTGGTTACGGCCTGCTGCGTTTAAGTAATGATTTTCGCTGGCGGCTGCGTAATTTATGGCAAGGCGGCACTTACCTGCTGCTAAGCATGCTGTTTCAATGGGGCGTGTCTTACCATGAATTAGCCGCGCAGCGGGTATTTTTTGGCAAGAAGAAGGCTGATCGGCATTCACAGGTTAGCGATAGCGAGCTGAAAAAAGCCTTTTTTGGCAAGGGTTCGCGCCAGCTAATTAAAGACTATGTATTCTTCCCGCTTATCGCCGGGCCAATGTGGCTATGGGTGCTGTGTGGTAACTTGCTGGCCAATTTAATCCGCAATTTATGGACTTCAACGGTAATTTTCTGCGGCCACTTTACCAAAGAAGTGCATGTGTTTAGCGCGGCACAGTGCGAAGGCGAAAGCCGTGGCCAGTGGTATTACCGCCAGATGCTCGGTTCATCTAACTTTACCGGCCCTACCTGGCTGCATATTTTAACCGGCCATTTAAGCTGCCAGATAGAGCACCATTTATTCCCTGATATCCCGGCACGGCACTACCCTGCTATGGCAAAACAGGTGCAGGCCATAGCGGCAAAATATGCTATTCCATACAACACCGGAAGCTTTGTGCGCCAATACAGCACGGTGTTTTTACGTATTATGCGCTATTCACTGCCGGGCGGTGATAAAGCAGTAAAGGCATTGTAGTTCGGTGTGGCGGAAACCAGTTTGCCCACGCTAACACGCCGTAAACCCATCCATGGGGGCTCGATTCGGCCATCCTGGCCTGCAACGGTTAGCTTAGAGCAAATTGGTTCCCTCACCAGAAATCTGGCTACCCCCAACAAGCAGTTACTGCGCAGTGCGCTTATCGGTGCGGTCCAGCGTGCGGATAATATCGCGCCAGCTTAAAATACCCTGCGGCCGGTTCTGGCTGTCTACCACCGGAATACAGGACACGCCTTCGCTGTTAAACAGATGAATAGCGTCCATTATTTTCGCCTGTGGATGCAAAGTAACCGGCTGGCGCAACATAACCTGGTGCACTTTTTTATTTAACGTGGCCAAATCGCGCGGTGTTTCTGCAGCGGTGCCAATATGCGGGCTTAAGGCTTTAAATAAATCACGATCAGATAACACTCCCAGCAAAATACCGTGTTCTACCACCAGCACATGGTGAAACTTCACATGATCAAAAATATGTTTTACCACCGATAAGGTATCGTCAGGCGATACGCTAACCGGTTTGGTACTCATTAATTCAGCGACATTCAACATCAGGGTTAACCTTTACTGCGCAGAAAAAACGCTACTATCACCGAGGTAAGCACGCCCATAATGGCTGCGCCGATTGCACCTTGCAGCATATAGTTAGTTAAACTGAAGTACTCTAAAGCCTGCTCCGTCGTCATCATGCCTTCTGTCACAACATAGGCCTGCATATTGAGGAAATAGTTCGAGCTAACAACCATATACGTAAGCCACTGTGCTGCCGGGCTTAACAGCACTACCACCAGTGTTATTAACAACCCAGACTGCATGCCCTGTTTCCAGCTCATAATGCCGTTATAATCGCGCTGCTTTTTTTGCCTAAGCGCCAGCACATAAACCAGTATTGCCGGTATAGCGAATAAATTCGTGTAGGTGGCGTGCTGCGCAATATGCCGGCCATGCAGGCCTGTCAACTGCTCTACCCAGATCCATAGCAGCATTACAGCGGTAAAAATAATGCCCCAGCGTATTTCTGTCAGATATTTTTGCATAACCTATTGTTCTTGTTAGCTTAGACATAGCAAAACTATAGCGCTTTTAAATCGCTTTACCAGCTGTTTTCGCTGACATACCTATACTTAAAACCGGCAGCAGACAAAGGTACAGCTTATGCAACAGCAAATCCTTGATACTGCGCTACAACTGGCGGCAAAAACCGGTTGGGAGCAGTTAACCTTACAACAGATAGCCATCGCCATGCAGATACGCCTGGCGGATATTTATCAGCACTACCGCACCAAAGATGACCTGGTTGATGCCTGGTTTGACCGCGCAGATGTCGCCATGCTAAGTGCGCAGATAGCTACTGAATTGCCTGCCGCCACCAGGTTGCAACAGGCAATTCAGTACTGGCTGGCGCCGCTCTCGCCCCACCATAAAGTCACCGGGCAAATGCTGCTGTATAAGCTGGAACCCGGCCATATTCATCTGCAACTGGGCGGCA
The DNA here is from genome assembly GCF_001513785.1 of Rheinheimera sp. EpRS3. Lineage (GTDB taxonomy): Bacteria > Pseudomonadota > Gammaproteobacteria > Enterobacterales > Alteromonadaceae > Alishewanella. Next base: position 1,346,818 of record NZ_LNQS01000001.1, on the reverse strand, counting down.
TTTTACGCATTAGCCGCACGGTGCAATGGCTGCGCGAAGCGTCTGGCTTAACGGCCAGCGGCGTGGCAAGAGTTGGCCAGGAGCTGGCATTAAGCAGCCTGTTTGTGGCGGTATTTATTTATTGGCTAAATGACAGCTCGCCCGGGCAGCAGCGCAGCCTGAATATACTGCAGCGCAAACTGCAATGGGGCAACGCTGTGCGCCTTTGGCGCTAAATGCGGCATTAGTTATGCAGCTAGTTATGCCACTAACTGTCACACAGCTGCTGGTGCAGTGCTTTTAACGTTTTAATATCTTCGCTGTAGGCCATTGCATGTTCAGCCCGGGCCAGCGCTGCCGTAGAATGGCGTTGTGTATGCGGGCGAAACTCTGCCCGCTGCCCGGCCAATGCCAGCAGACTTTTTTGTAGGCGAATTTGCACTTCCAGCATAGCGGCGCCATCACGCGCTATCGGGGTGTAAAAATCATCAAATAAATCGGTGAGTGACAACGGTAACACCGATACCTGCGGATATTGTATCGTTGCTTTATCCATCGATGGGGCCTGCCAGTTACTTAACACCCGCATACCCCGGCCAATAATTTCGATGGCAGTACCGGGATCATTAATCGCCGGTGATAAGGCTTTAGAGGCAATTTCAGCCAGTACCAGCAAACCAAAGCGCGGGTCCTGATCAAAAGTGCGGTAGTTACTGATACAAAACGCATCCAGCGGCACCGAGCTGGTATCTGCCGGTGCCGGGCTCAGCCACAGCAGTGGCCGGCAGGGTTCAACAAATACGCCGGGGCGCACTGCCACATAGGCATGGCAGTTGTTTTCTGCTGCCCACTTATTAATGGCTTTAATATCAATAAGCTGTAAATAGCCGATGGTGTTTGTCAGCACCGGCTTGGCATCCTTTGGGATCTGCTGCAAGCTCTGTAGCGGCTGTGCTTGCAGCCAGGGATATTTATTATGCCGTTTTAACGCTGCATAAGCCTGATCTTCCACTTTACCGGCGGTTTCGCCTACCCGGCCCAGGCTGGATAAATGACTGATCCAAATCAGGATCATCACAACAATCAGCACAATCACTAAAATAGTAGCAAGAAACAGCACCACCCGGCCACGCTGATTATACACTTCGGTATTAAGCAGAATAATGCTGACAATGCTGAATAAAAACGAACCAACAAAAGTTGCCAGTGCATTTTGTGTGGTGCTGTCTTCCATTAACAAACGGGTCGCACGCGGCGATACATCTTTACTGGATGCACTATAGGCCGCCACCATAACGCTAAGTGAAAAGGTGGTAACAGTAAGCATACTGGTGGCCAGTATATTAAGGATATTTTCGGCAGCACCGGCACCGATAATGTCCGACAGCGTTTCTGGTATATAATCCTGAACCAGCACAGCAACTAAGGCTGAAAACAGTGCCAGCACAGCAAAAGCCACGGTACGTACCCACAACCTTCGACCCAGCTGCACTAATTGCCAGCCCAACTTCGACACCATTATTCAGCCCTTTTATTTATTTTATGTTTTTCAGCGGCAATGCGTTTTGCAAACCATACTTTTAACAAACCATCGGCGCACCTGCAGCAAACTGCCCGCAGGTGCCCTTGGCGTTATTACTGCTTTAAAGAAGCATCACGCACGGCGCGGAACTCTTTACCCTGATGCCAGTTTGGCCAGCTATTGCCGTTGGCCAGCTCGTGTCCTACCTGATAGTACAGGTGTAAATCCTGCTGCGCACCGCGTAAATCCCAGTTGGGGTCAAACTCATCATTTACTTTGTGGTAGTAATCGCGCACATAAATGCGCCGCTGCTCCAGGCCCCAGTCTTTGCCATGTTCAAAGCTGTCTACACCACCGCGGGCATACAGCATAGGCACGCCTTTTTTCGCCAGGTTAAAGTGATCTGAGCGGTAGTAAAAACCATCCTGCGGTGTCGGCTCTGGTGCGGTATAACGGTTTTGTGCTTTGGCGTATTTTTCCAGTATCGGCTCAAGCTCTGAGCTGCCATAGCCAAATACCATCACATCGCGCATCGGGCCGTATACGTTAATCACATCCATATTAATACCGGCCACGGTTTTATCTAAGGCAAATAACGGGTTATTCGCATACCAGGCCGAACCCAGCAGGCCACGTTCTTCTACCGTTACCGCTAAAAACGCGACTGAGCGCTTAGGTGGCGGGCCGGCTTTAAACTGCTCGGCCAGGGCCAGTAAGGCGGCAACGCCACCGGCATTGTCCTGGGCGCCGTTAAATACTTTATCGTCCGGGCGGCTGAAATCGAGGCCGAAATGATCCCAGTGCGCCATATAAATCACAGCTTCATCGGGCTTTTCACTGCCTTCGATATAGCCAATAACATTGCTGGAGCTAAGCTCACGCAAATTATTGCTAATACTAACCGCCGCTTTGGCGTTAAGTGGTACCGGCTTAAAATCTTTGCTCAGCGCCTGCTGACGCAGCTGTTTTAACGAGGTGCCATTGGCGGCAAATAATTTTTCCGCAGCATCAAGTGATAACCAACCTTCTACTTCGGTTTTATGCAGGTTCTTGTTGTCGTTAGCCAGCTCAAACCGTATTGGCGAGGTACCCGCCACCACGTTCCAGCCATAGCTAGCCGCGTCGGTTTCGTGCACTATCAGCGCCATAGCAGCCCCCTGGCGGGCGGCTTCTTCGTATTTGTACGTCCAGCGGCCGTAGTATGTCATGGCGTTGCCGGTAAACAGCTCTGGGTCTTGCGTGGCGTAGCCGGGGTCGTTTACCAGCATTACCACGGTTTTGCCTTTTACATCTAAACCGGCGTAGTCATTCCAGTTATATTCCGGTGCCACTATGCCATAACCAACAAACACCACTTCGCTGTCGGCGACGTCAATTTGCCCCAGCATACGGGTAGACCAGGCCATCATATCGGTTTTATAAGTCAGTGTGCTGCTGGTACCGCTGTTATCGGTTAGCGTTAATGCCGATACTTTAACCGGGTCTATCTGCACCACGGGCACGCTCTGGCGATAGCTGTCACCGCTGTACGGTGTTAAACCAATGCGGGTGAATTGTTGCTCCAGATACTGCACGGTGTTTTCTTCACCTTTAGTGGCCGGGGCGCGGCCTTGCATTTCATCTGAGGCAATTTTCTGAAAATAACCGGCGAAATTGGCGTTAAAACTGGTTTGTAGCAGGGGTTGCTCTTCCTGTGGCGGTGGCGGCGTATTCTGCTTTGAACACGACGCCACTAACAGGCTGGCGGTAACCGCAGTTACCAGCAAAGGGCCGAACTGAAGTGTCATCAGGTTTCCTTAAATAAGCTAAGATAAGCGCTTACCTTAGCCTATTGCCGGCCCGGACACGACAGCATTGAGACAAACAGCCTGGATCAGGGCTTAATTTTGTAAATTACATTAACTGATTTTTCTAACTGAATATGTTTTGGCACTATTAAGTTACTGCTGCTACTTTCTGCCATGTCGGCTTTACGCATAGCGCCATAGCTTACCGAGCCGGCGCCAAAACCAAAATCACCGGCCATAGCCCCCCAGCCTGATGCCTCACTGATAGCAAATACAGAACTGATTTTAACGCCTTGCGCCGCAGCTAAACTATTGGCCCGGCTGCGGGCATCAGCTCCGGCTTTTTCACTTAACTGCTGCTCGTATTGTTCGCGCTGGCTGCTGTCAAAACTGCCACTGATAGAGAAAATTTGCGGTTGTTTAAACAAATAATCCATTACCGCAACATAGTTGGTCAGTTGGTTTAGCGTTACCGTAATGGGCTGGCTGGCTTCGTAACCGGTTATGGCTCTGTCGTTGTAGTCTTTAAACAGCGCTTCTTTGTTAATCTGGGCGGCGTCAATGTCGGCTTCGGTAATGCCCTGCTTGGCCAGAAACTGCATCAAATCACGGCCCTGTTTGTACACCGCTTCAGTAGCGGCATCGGCTTTATCTGCGGTTTGACGGATCACAAACTGAATACGGGCTTTGTCCGGTGCAACTTCCAGTTTGGCGGCACCGGTAACATTAATAAACGGAAAATCCGGTAACGGGCTGGCCTGTACAGCACCGGTAAGTGTAAGTGCCAAAGCGGCAGTAATAGTGGCTAATTTCATATAAACCTCGTGTTTTGTTTAACGCGCATTACAGCAAAGCTTTGCTGTTTAAGTTGTTACTATTTGTACAGTTGTATTTGGCCTGAGTTTGCCTTTACACTCTGCTTTCTTTCGATTTTAAGGAAACACCATGTCTGTACGCCTGCTTCCCCTTAGCACGGCCCTGCTCTGCAGCAGCTATGCTTTTGTCGCTACCGATACTCTGGCCGCTACTGATGCCTATACCTACGCCAACTTTGATGCCGTAACAGTAAAGCACCTGCACCTGGATTTAGCCGTTAACTTTGAGCAAAAAGCCCTAACCGGCTTTGCCGATTTACAACTTAACTGGCTAAACAACAACGGCAACACGGTATATCTGGACACCCGCGATCTGGATATAGAGCGCATTTACGCTAAACGTGCCGACGGTAACTGGCAAAAAGTGCCTTTTAACCTGGGGCAGCGCGATGCAGTGCTGGGCAGCAAGCTTACAATCAGCCCGACCTTTCAGGCACAAACCCTGCGTATTTACTACAGCTCTACCGATAAAGCCTCTGGCCTGCAGTGGTTAACGCCAGAGCAAACCGCCGGTAAAACCACACCCTTTATGTTCAGCCAGAACCAGGCCATTCATGCCCGCAGTTGGATCCCCATTCAGGACACCCCGGCCGTACGCATGACCTACAGCGCCCGCATTCAAACCCGTGACGATGTTTTGGCTATTATGAGTGCCAATAATGAACCGGGCATGATTCGCGATGGCGATTACCAGTTTGTTATGCCGCAGGCTATTCCGGCTTACTTAATTGCCATAGCCGCCGGTGATTTAGAATTTAAAGCCATGAGTGAGCAAACCGGCATTTATGCCGAGCCTTATATTCTTAACGCCTCGGCCGAAGAATTTGCCAGCACCCAGGCAATGATCGATGCCACCGAACAGCTGTACGGTGACTACCGCTGGGGCCGTTACGACTTACTGATCTTACCGCCCAGCTTCCCGTTTGGCGGCATGGAAAACCCGGTACTGAGCTTTATTACCCCCACCGTGGTGGCCGGTGATGGCAGCCTGGTCAGTTTAATTGCCCATGAGCTGGCGCACTCCTGGTCCGGCAACCTGGTAACTAACGCGACCTGGCGCGATTTATGGCTCAATGAAGGTTTTACCTCCTATGTCGAAAACCGCATTATGGAGCAGGTGTTCGGCACCGATCGCGCCATTATGGAGCAGGCGTTATCAGTACAGGGCTTAAAAGAAGAGCTGGCAGAGCTACCCGCTAACGACAGCATTTTGCACCTTGACCTGCATGGCCGTGATCCGGACGATGCCTTTAGCGGCGTGCCTTACACCAAAGGTCAATTGTTTTTAATGTTTCTGGAGCAAAAATTCGGCCGCGACAAGTTTGACCCCTTTGTACGGCAGTACTTTGACGACCATGCGTTTCAAAGCCTGGACACCGCACGCTTTGTAACCTACTTAAATACCCACTTACTGCAAAAATACCCCGGCATAGTGTCGCTGGATGAGGCAAAAAGCTGGATTTACCAGCCTGGCTTGCCAGCGGGCACACCCGATCCGCAGTCAGATGCGTTTAATCAGGTACAGCAACACGCCAACAACTGGCTGGCCGGTAACAGCGAACTAAGCAGCCTGCCTACCGACAACTGGACAGTACACGAATGGCTATATTTTATTAATAATCTGCCGCTGACTATAACACCGGAGCAACTGGCCGAGCTGGACGCCACCTTTAGCCTGACGCAATCGACCAACAGCGAAATTGCCCATGCCTGGTATTTGCTGGCACTTAAAACCGGCTATCAGGAAATTGCCGCCCCGCTGGAGCAATATCTGATTGGTATTGGCCGGCGTAAGCTGATTATTCCGCTGTATAAACAGCTTGCCACTACGCCCGAAGGCCTGGCATTTGCCCGTGCCGTATACGAAAAAGCCCGCCCCGGTTACCACCCGCTGGCGCAGGGCTCGGTTGATGAAATACTAAAATAGCTACAACCGTAGCATAACAGCCCATAACAGTGGTGTTGCGTTTGCCGCAGCCCCACTGTTACGCTTTAACTGCATCTAACAACCAGTCGGCCTCAATGCAATCCGGCAAATGCGCGGCAATAAAGCCGGTTAACGACTGCGCGGCATAAGATAAGCGCTTGTCAGCATTACGCACCAGATACCAATGGCTGTTAAGCGGAAAACCGGCTACATCCAGCACCGCCAGCTTTTCCCGCCCTTCCAGCAAAGTATGGCCGGAAATAACCGACAACCCCAGCCCCGCCGCCACGCTAAGCCTTATCGCTTCGTTGCTTTCAATCTGCATACTGTGGCTAAGCTGTATGCCCTGGCTGCTAAGCCAGGCTTCAAACATCATCCGTGTGGCACTGCCGGGCTCGCGCAGCAAAAACCGCTCTTGTTTTAGCTTTGCAAAACTCAGCTGTGGCTGACCCACCGCCCAGTGATCTAAAGGTGCAATAAGCTGCAGCGGGTTTTTCACTATCGGCGTGGCCAGCACATGCTCGCCGCCCGGCGGGTGGCTGAACAGGTAAATATCGTCTTGTTGCTGCTCAAAACGGCTTAGAATTTGCGCCCGATTGCCAATATGCAGGGTCACCTCAATCTGTGGAAAACGCCGGTAAAACGGCGCCAGAATACGCGGCATTAAATACTGCGCGGTGTTCACCACCGCTATGCTTAAGCTGCCGCGCCGCCCGGCGTGCAGTTCACTGATTTCACTGCCTAAATCATCAAACCGGCTTAGCACATCACAGGCTGCCTGATACAACGCCTGGCCCGCCGCAGTGGGCTGCAAGGCGCCGGCGTGGCTGTGCAATAACGGCTCGTTTAACACCTCAGACAGTTTTTTCAACTGCAACGACACTGTTGGCTGGGTTAAATGCAGCGCGCGCGCCGCGGCGGAAACACTGCCCAGCTGCACTACCTTGATATACACCTGCAGCAGGCGAAAACTTAATTGCCGTACGTCCATTGCGCCCTCTTTCAATTACATCGACAAATAAAGCCATAGATAATTATCTATATAAAACACCGATATTATTAATTAGGCAATAGAAAAGTTTTTCGGCACACTGCGCCAGCTTTAATTTTCGGAGAGTGTCATGCCTGATGTTGTAATAGCGTTTTTTGCCCTGGGCCTGCTGGCCGGGCTGGTAAAATCAGATCTAAAAGTCCCGCTGCCGATCTACGAAACCCTGTCGATTTTGCTGATGCTAACTCTGGGCTTAAAAGGCGGTATGGCACTGCACGGTGTGCCGCTGATGCCGATATTGCCCGAGCTTGGCCTGATTGCCGCCACCGGCGTAGCGCTGCCGCTAATGCTGTATCCGCTGTTACGCAAACTGGTGCGCCTTAGCAGCGCCAATGCCGCCAGTGTTGCCGCGCATTATGGCTCGGTAAGCGCCGGTACCTTTGCTGTAGCAATGGCGCTGGCGATGCAACACAACTTGCCTATACAGCCGCAAACCACACTGTATCTGGTGCTGCTTGAGCTACCGGCCATTGTTACCATGCTGTGGTTGTATCGTTATGTTAACGGCAGTAAGGCGGGCTCTTTGGCGATACTGCATGAAGCCTTAACCAGCCGCGGCGTGTTATTGCTCGGCGGTGGTTTACTGATTGGCTGGCTGTACGGCCATGACGGATTATCGGCGATTACACCGGTATTGCTGGGCGGCTTTAACACCCTGCTGGCGCTGTTTTTACTGGAAATGGGCCTGTGCACCGCCAAAGTATGCTCGCCATTGCCGGTTAAACAATGGCGGCTAATGCTGTTTGCACTGCTTGCCCCCTTTGTGTTGGCCTGGCTGGGTATTGGCCTGGGCCTGCTGTTGGGGTTAAGCAGTGGCAGTATGCTGATATTCGCGGCACTGGTAGCCAGTGCCTCTTACATTGCCGCCCCGGCTGCCATCCGCGCCGCCATACCTGATGCCGATATCGGCCTGGCCCTGCTGGCGGCTCTGGGCATTACTTTCCCACTAAATGTACTGATTGGGCTGCCGCTGTATTTAAGCTGGATTACGGCGCTAACCGGTTAACGCGGGCTGGCTGATTAAAGCGGGCCGGTTAAAGCTGCTTTTTTAAAGCGCTAAGCGGCGCAGCCGCAGCGCGTTAGTAACCACAAACACACTGGATAACGCCATAGCGCCGGCGGCCAGCATCGGCGATAACAGCAGGCCAAAGGCCGGGTACAGCGCTCCGGCCGCTACCGGCAACAGCAGCGCGTTATAGCCAAAGGCCCAGAATAAATTCTGGCGGATATTGCGCAAGGTGGCTTTGCTAAGCGCTATGGCATTAACTACACCCATAATATCGGCACGCATTAACACCACATCGGCCGCTTCTATCGCGATATCGGTGCCGTTACCCACCGCCAGGCCAATATCGGCCTCTGCCAGCGCCGGTGCATCATTAATACCATCACCGACAAAAGCCACAGCACCGAACTCAACACGTAGCTGTTTTACGGCATCAACCTTGCCCTGCGGCAACACTTCGGCCACCACGGTATCAATTTGCAATTGTTTGGCAATCGCTTCGGCGGTATGGCGATTGTCGCCGCTGATCATCGCCACTTTTAAACCCAGTTGGTGCATCGCCGCTATCGCCTCTGCTGAGCCGGGTTTTAACGTATCGGCCACCGCCAGCATTGCCGCAAGCTTGTTATCAACCGCCAGATACAACACCGTTTTACCGCTTTTGGCCAGCGTATCGGCCTGAGCCGCCTGCGCGGTTACCTCCAGCTTAAGCTGCTGCATAAAACGGTCGGCGCCAATGGCAACCTGTTGGCCGTTAACCGTGCCGCTTACCCCCATGCCGCTGTGCACTTTAAAGTCGCTTACCGGCGGCAATGTCAGTTGCTGAGCCGCCGCGGCAGCCACTAAAGCTTCAGCCAGCGGATGCTCAGATTGTTGCTCCAGTGCCGCGGCCAGCGCCAGCATAGCCTGCGCATTCAGGCCGGGTTGCAGTATTAAGGTGTCGGTCAGTTGCGGCTTACCTTCGGTTAAGGTGCCGGTTTTATCCAGCGCAATAACCTTACAATCGCGCAGCGTTTGCAGTGCACTGCCCTGGCGAAACAAGATGCCCAGCTGCGCAGCGCGACCGGTGCCCACCATTATCGAGGTGGGTGTGGCCAGGCCCATAGCACAGGGGCAGGCAATAATCAGCACCGCAACGGCATTGACCAGCGCCAGACTAAGGGCCGGCTGTGGCCCCCACAGCCACCAGGCGGCAAAGGTAGCAGCCGCCAGCAACATCACCAGTGGCACAAAAATCGCCGTTACTTTATCTACCAGCGACTGAATGGGTAATTTGTCGCTTTGCGCTTGCTGCACCAGAGCAATAATTTGTGCAAGCACGGTATCGCCGGCGGCTTTGCTTACGCGCACCTGCAGCACGCCCTGCTTATTTACCGTACCGGCATATACCGCATCGCCGCGCTGCTTGGCTTTGGCCAGCGGCTCGCCGCTTAACATCGACTCATCGATATAGGACTCGCCCTGCTCTACTTTGGCATCCAGCGCAATACGCTCACCGGCGCGCACTAATAACAGGTCACCGGGTTTAATTTGCGCCAGCGCAACTTTATGCTGGCTGCCGTCTATTAACAGCGTTGCTGTAGCCGGCTGCAAACTGAGCAACTGCTGTATCGCCGCCCCGGTTTGGCCTTTAGCGCGCGCTTCCAGATAACGCCCCAGCAGAATCAGCGTAACTATTACCGCTGCGGCTTCAAAATACACCTGCGCCGTGCCGTCCGGCAGCAGCTGCGGCATAAAGGTGGCCACCAGCGAAAAGCCCCAGGCCGATAAGGTGCCCAGCGCCACTAAAGAATTCATCTCTGGCTTGCCTTTTAACAGCAACGGAATACCGGTTTGAATAAAGCGCCGCCCCGGCCCCAGCAACACCAGCGTGGTCAGCACCGCCTGAAGTTGCCAGTTCAGGCTTTGGCCCAGGGTGGCCATTAACCAGTGATGAAACGCCGGAATAAGATGAGCACCCATTTCCAGCATAAATACCGGTAAAGTTAACGCCGCCGCCAGCCACAGATCGCGCAGCAACAGGGCCTGCTCTGCCTGCTTTTGTGCCGTTTTATCCTGCTGCGCAGCCTGTTTATCCGCCTCTGGCTCCAGCGCTGTGGCTTTATAACCGGCGCTCTGTAACGCTGCCACTAAAGCCGCCACAGCGGCGCTGCCCTCTACCTGTGCCTGCTCGGTGGCCAGGTTAACACTGGCAGAGTGCACGCCCGGCACCGCCAGTAAGGCTTTTTCTACCTTGCCAACACAAGAGCCGCAGTGCATATCACTGATATTAAGCGTTATTTTTGACAGTACTTTCGACATTGCTTTCGACATTAGTTTGTCTCCGCTGCTGGTTTAACTACGCGTTGGCTTAGCCAGGTGCTGTAAAATGGCACAGTGCGCGCCACCGTCTGCCGCACACTGCGCTATCATCTGCTGCAAGGTTTGTTTCATGGCGTGCAGCTCTTGCAGTTTCAGCTCTACCTCGGCTAAGTGCTGCTGCGCCACCTGCTTTACTACAGTGTTAGAGCGCTGCGGGTTTTGCCACAGCGCCAGCAGGCCGGCAATATCGGCCAGCGAAAAGCCCAATACACGGGCGCGGCGGATAAACTTAAGTATTTCAATATCTTTTGGCTGGTATTGCCGGTAACCAGCATCACTGCGCTGCGTCGGCTGCAACAGCCCGCTGTGCTCATAATGGCGGATCATTTTTGCGCTAAGGCCACTTGCCGCGGCTGCCTGACCAATATTCATTTCTGTCTCCTGCTGCATCACACTAAGAGCAGTATGAACCTTACCATCATGGCAAGGTCAAGCAGCAATAGCGAATAAACGCACTGATCCATAATGCGCGCCAGCCGTAACCGCAGCAACAGTATTTAGCCAACAGCGCAATTAAGCACTTAGCAGTGCAAAAGAGGCAAGAGATGCAAAAACTGTTTTTTGATGGCAGCTGTGCTTTATGCCGGCGCGAAATTAACTGGCTGGCCCCGAAACTGCGGCCGCATTTGGAGCTTATCGATATCAGCGCGGAGGGCTTTAGCGGCTTTGCCGGGGTAAATAAAGCGGCCATGATGCAGCAAATTCATTTGTGGCGGGAGGATCATTTTTTAATTGGCATAGACGCCAGCCTGCACTACTGGCAATTGGCTGGACATAGCTGGCTGGTCGCGTTTTTACGCCTGCCGCCTTGTTACTGGCTGGCCAGCAAAGCCTATGCTTACTGGGCCGCCAAACGCAGTAACTGCTCAAGCGGCGATTGCACACTATAACCATGCGCCGGCGCACCTTAACCAAACAAAGCGCGGCAACCGATGCGCAGATCTTACGCCTGCACAGTGCCATGGCCGATAAGTTGTTGGCCGAGCCCGAACGGCTGGCGCAAGTACTAAACACGCTGGAACAACGTTATCAGGCCGGTTTACTGCGCCATAGTGGCTATATTCACTGGTTCAGTATTTTAGATTGTCTTAACCAGCCGGAACTGTTTAAGGCGGCACTGCTGGATAACGGCGAGCGGATGAATAAACTACGCCGTCGCACAGTGTTAGTGGGTATTTTAACCGAAGACGAGCGCCAGGCTATTTTAATGGAGAACTTATAATGTCACGCTTATCCGTGTTGGGTTATGCCGGCTTAATGCCTTTTATTGCCCTGCCGCTATTGTACCTGCAACCTTTTTATCTCAGTGCGGCACAAACGCTTGAGCTCTACAGCTTGTACAGTGCACTGATTTTAGGTTTTATGGCCGGCGTGTTGTGGCCTGTACTGCATAGCAACACTACAACCACAGCAAAAGCCGACCGTTTAGCCATAGCGGCGGTAATCTTTCCGGTGCTGAGTTTTATCGCCTTATTTACCGCGGTTGAATACTTCTTACTTGCTCAGGCCTGTTTGTTTGTACTGCTGCGGTTAACCGAATACCGTCTCGGCATTAACCGCCAGTACAGCATAGGCTATCGCGCTTTGCGCAATCAGCTGACGCTGGTAGTCAGCGCCAGCCATCTGTCGTTTTATTGGTTAATCCATTAACTATGGGCAATGTCGCCTAATCAATACGCCAGGCTAAAACGCTGGTTTATATGCTGCGGCTGCTCAACTTCATCCAGCATAGCTACAGCATAATCGCCGTTAGAGATACGGCTTTTGCCTGCGCTGTCGGCAAGTAAATTATCTGAGCCCAGCCGGAAGTTGCCGGTTTTATCGCCCGGAAAAATCTCTGCCGCCGGTGATAAAAAGCTCCAGCTGAGCGCATTTTGCCCGCGCAACTGCTGCAGTACCTCTGCCGCACCTTCGGCAGTAGCGCGATATTCCGGCGGGAAATCCGGGCTATCCAGTAAGCGGCTGCCATCGGGGAGCAGTAAGGTTGCTGCACCACCGACTACCAGCAAACGGCCGACCTTGCCTGCCGTTGCCGCGGTAAATACCGAATTAAACGCCTGTAAATAGTAGCCCTTTACGTCTTGCTGCGCGTGGCCGCTAAAGGCGCTGATCACTATGGCTTTGCCATTAAGCAGTTTGGTTAACGCAGGCGTATCGTTAATATCCAGCCCTACCACCGTTAAGCCCGCTTTGGCCGCTATGCGCTCCGGCCGGTTTACCACTGCCGTTACAGTGTGGCCACGGCTTAGTGCCTCGGCAGTAATGGCCGAGCCGATAAAACCTGATGCCCCTAAAATAACTAATTCCATCCTATTTTCCTCACAAGGTTGCTGTCTTAACAATTAATGTGCAGGCATTATCGCGGCTCGATTAACACAGAAAAATAGCTTAATATTAAAATAACTGTTTAATAAATTAAAACAATCATGCCAAATCAAGCGGATCTAAATAGCCTGCAACTGGTGCAGCGTTTACAGAAGGCCGGCAGCTTTACCGCGGCGGCCGAGCAACTGGGCTGCAGCAAAACCACCATTAGCCTGCAGTTAAAAGCGCTGGAGCAGCAACTGGGGGTAGCGCTGTTTCGCCGCACCACACGCCAGCTCAGCTTAACCCGCGCCGGCGAGCAACTGCTGCGCGACTGTCTGCCACTGCTGGACGAGCTGCAACAAGCGTTGCAACAATTGCAAAGCAGCGACAAGGTATTGCAGGGCAAGCTGGTATTAAGCGCACCGGAAGATTACACCAACCGCATCCTGGCCCCTGCCGTAGTGGCCTTTATGGCACTGCATCCAGCCTTAGAGGTGGAGTTTCGCAGCAGCGATCAGGTTAAAGATTTAATCAAAGAAGGTATCGATTTAAGCATTCGCGCCGGTTGGTTAAAAGACTCCGGCCAGCATGCCCGTAAGCTCGGCAACTTTGAGCAATGGCTACTGGCCGCCCCGGCCTATCTGGCACAAGCCGGCATACCACTACTACCGGCCGATTTAGCCAGCCAGCGCTTTATCGCCTTTACGCCGCTTAGCCAACCGCAGCAGTGGACTTTTAGCCAAACTGACCCACAAACCGGGGCCAAACAGCAAATAAGCCAGTATTTGCCGGCAGCGCTTAAAACCAGCTCTACCCAAACCATTACAGCACTTATGCTGGCCGGTGCAGGCATGGGCATACTGCCCGACTACAGCGCCCGCGACCTGGTAAGCAGCGGCCAGTTAATCCGCCTACTACCGGACTGGAGCTTAGCGCAAGCCGGTATTTACGCGGTATACCCGCCAGGCCGCTTTCGTCCGGCACGGGTAACCGCCTTTGTCGATTTTTTGCAGCAGTATCAGCAACAGCTTTAGCAAATGAATTGTAATCCGCAGGGCAAAGTGCCGCCCCGCTAAAGGTCCGGTTTGTGAAAAACCAGTTGTTAATATATAGCTTGTTATTGCACCGAAACAGAACGATTTGTTAATTCTGAATCTTTGGTGCTAGACTGGGGAAAAATTAATGGATTGAATATGAAAGACTCAGTTTGGAGAGGGAAGATTGCAGACAACCAATCACGGGAGCACGACCTTGAACTTCTGGTTGGTTTAGATCTTGTAAAATCTATGCAAATGCAATCGGAGTGGGTAGCGCAGTTTGTAAACGTCTTTGATGCCTATAGGCTGCAATTTCCGTTGAAATCAGATAGCGAGATGCTTAACGACTGTAATTTTGGAGACTCCCATTGGCAGTGGCATCATAAAGCAAAAGTTCTTAAATCTAATAGCTATCTTTGGTTTACTATTGAAAATAATGGCAGTATTGAATGTGCGATGATTGTGTTGCATCCCGAACTACGTAGAGTTTCCCCCAGTCAAATACACTACGTAGATTTTCTAGCGGTAGCCCCATGTAATAGGAAAACTCCTGTTAGCACACCAAAGTTCAAGGGCTTGGGCACGTTGATGTTGAGAGAAGCTGGGAAATATATCAATCAAAAACTAGCATACGAAGAAGGCTTCGCTTTACACTCACTTCCACAAGCACTACCGTATTATCATCAGATAGGCATGCGCGATTTTGGTTTAGATCCTAACAAGCAAAATCTACATTATCTTGAAATGGAAAAAGATCGAGCAGGAGTTTTCTACAATGAATAGTCCAGAATCAGATGATTTCGACATATACCTCATTGACTCCAATAACAATATTGCTGATGAAAATAATTCTCTTGTTTCTTTATACAAACAAGTAAAAGAAAACTGGGAACATCTTCCAATAAAAGAGCTTCTGAATAGAGGTGTTATAGTCTCAGATGAATTAGCAGATGTCGTTGCATTCATATCAGCTTCGGGTAGCACGCAGAGATTATTTAGAAAATCAGAAAAAAGCAGCCAGTTATATGGATCAATCTGGGCTGGAATAATAAATAATAGAGCACATAAAATTGAATCCTCTCAAAAGATCCAATCATTCGATTTAAACCTTGTCGATGATTTGTTTTTGGAAAGAGTTAAAAACCTAAGTTTAGTCCCTAAGGAAATAGTAAATTTACCTTCGTTATTTCTTGAAGTTGGAATCATACTTATCTATGAACCGACTATTAAATCTTCACTCATTGACGGTGTTGTTGGAAAAACCATAACGGATAGACCGTACATTGGAATGAGCTTGAGACACAATAGATTAGATAACTTTTGGTTTACATTGTTTCACGAGCTAGGCCATATATGTCAACACCTAGAAATGTTGGATACTCCAATCTTAGATTCAGAAGACTTTGAAGCTACTTCCGATATAGAAATTGAAGCAGATATGTATGCCAAAAACAATCTGATTCCAAGGCATTTATGGAATAGGAGTCCTTTAAAATTTGGCCATCATTATAAATTAAAATCAATTATTGATTTAGCTACAATGGTAGGAGTGCACCCATCTATAGTTGCAGGAAGAATAAGACGGGAAAGACGAGATTACAAATTACACAGTGGATTAGTGACCGAGTTCAATACTAGAACTATAATTTGGGGTGAAGAATGAAATATGTGCCTTTTTTAAAAGCTAAGCAAAATGAAATTAGAGCTTTATCTTTACTCTCTAAAGAAAGAATAAAAGAAATAATACCTTTTTTCGACATACCAAGACCAAATAAAATATCTCAATCCGAAATAGTTAATAATGTCTTATCCGCCAGAAAAAGTATGGGAATGGCTCAAGAATTTCACCCATTTTGGTTCTACCTAGATGTATTTGATATTCCTTCAGGCATAAATGTTGGCGGGGTTCCATTCTATCAATTTGTTCTTAATGAGTTTTCCGATTACTCTGTTATCCCTGTAATTGGTCTTGACCGAGAGCCTGAGCATTTGCAGTCAGTTTTAAACACTCTCGGAGATAAAGCCTATTTGGCTATCAGGCTAGTGGATGAAGACCTACTAAGTTTTAATATAACTAAAAATAAATTAGAAAAATTATTTTCCCAGTTTAATGGGGACATTTCTTTTGATTTGATACTAGACTGTCGGATTGTTAATGAACAAAATTATGAAGCAATGGCTAATAATTGTTCATCTTTTCTTAATAGATGCGATGAGCTTGATAGTGTGCAGGACATAATAGTCACTTCTTCATCTATTACTTCTCCAATTTCAGAACTAATAGATCCACAGTCCAGCTGCACATTTACCCGCTATGAAAATAGCCTTTGGGATAAACTAGATTTTATCTCACAAAAAGACGTGATCTACGGTGATTATACAGTGGTTTCTCCGGAATATTCAGATGTAAATATTCCAGTTGAAATCATGAGGAATGTGCAATGCCCTAAAATTATTTATACTCAACTTGATGTAGCTTTTGGAGTAAGGGGCGGAGCACTGAAAACTCACGGCGACTACCAATTCTATGATCTGGCCAAGGAGGTACTAAATTGTGGCCTCTACAGAGGTAAACATTTTTCCAACGGAGATGATTATATCGAAAGAGTTGCCAATCGAACTTTAACTAAAAAAGTTAAGGGGGGCGTCATAGTTACTACTTGTGGCAGCCCTTCAAAGTGGATCGAAACTACAGTTAACTGTCATATTTCATTTATTATAGACAATATTTAGTTATTTCGAAGGGTTGGTATTTAGTTTCGAATCTATCGGCTAATATTTCAAAAAAACTTTTTTGAACCAACCTACTACATGTATCGTCAACTATTTTCTTTGCTATTTGTGCTCTAGAATTACTTCTAGGTGACTTGCCACTTGATAACCTTGAGTCGACTTCGAGTAGTTCACTTTTCCATAAGGTTAGAAGAGCTTTTTCTGCATTCCAATTTCGGTTGATTTTGGCGTTCCGATAGTTAACTATTTTTACACTGTTTGTTCTCTTGGCTAACAAAATCCCCCAATAGTCTGGAATTAGAGACTCAGCTTTCAATAAATATTTTTCGGTCGTTACAAGCGTATTTTTTTTAAATGTAAAATCATAAAAAGAAATCTGTCGTGAAAGTCTAGACAGAGTATCTTTATCGCTTTTAATTTCGAAACAGTGAGCATATTTATCCAATGCCACTATGTCTGCAATTGCATTGCCATTATGAACGGAGAGTTCATCAACAACAACTTGAGGGGGAGTTGGCTTGCTTAGCAAATACTTCTTTAAAGCTTCCCTAATATCTTTGTCAGATAAGTTATTATTTGGGCTCATTTTCATCAATTCACAAAAGAAGCATCTAATTGAAATAAATTCAGACTTGTTTAGCTAAAAATTGCTCATTTGCAGCAATTTCTAATACCAAACTTAGTCTATCGTTGCTAGCGCCAAGTTGCAATTACAAACTGTCAGGGAGGGCTGGTTTGAGTATAGTCGGCGGGGAGCTCTGTAAAGGTTGTGTAACAAACTCTTTTAATCGTCCCCTCTCCGCTCCC
Organism: Rheinheimera sp. EpRS3; assembly: GCF_001513785.1. GTDB lineage: Bacteria > Pseudomonadota > Gammaproteobacteria > Enterobacterales > Alteromonadaceae > Alishewanella. Next base: position 1,329,426 of record NZ_LNQS01000001.1, on the reverse strand, counting down.
GATCTAACTCGAAATAGTTCATCATTAACGAATTAGAAGCCAACTCTGCTATTCGCTCATACCCGCCGTTTAAATTCGCAGCGACGATATCAAACAAACATCGCTGCTGGTATACCAAACTGCTTTGATATGGCACGGCGTTAGCGGGCGCTTGCCGCTTAAAATTTGCGATACCAGCGATTTACCGCCTATCTCCTGCTGAAAATCACTTTGCGTAAAACCGTACTGGGGCTATCAGCAGCCGTAAAGGGCATTAGTCTCGTACTTTAAGCTCCATCACCACGCCATCGTTTTCGTCTTCTTCAGTAACAACAAAACCAAAACGGGCGTAAAAGTCGCGCATGGCATGATGGCCTGGCATATACAAAATAGAGATAATTTTGCACTCGGGAATTTGGCTTATTTCCGCTATTGCCAACCGGGTTGCTTCAGTACCTATACCCTGCCCCTGTAGTTTTAAATCGACCATAAACTGGGCAATATAAAATTCATCCGGCAAACCTTCTTCCAGCTCTTGATAATACTGTAAAAACCCCACCACCTCCTCGCCCCGGTAAATGGCACGATTTACGTAATGATCGTAAAAGTGTGATTCCACTATCGACTCTGCATTTTGCGCAACATAGTCTTCTTGCTACTGGCTTATTTGCAGATGAATAACATCTAACCAATTATCCTTTGTTACTTCGCGCAAACTAATTTCCACTTTATTCCCTTATTTTTAACAGTCGCAGAGATTAATTGTGCCTTAGTGTGAATTTTCAACGTCAGGCGGAAAATTTATCAGGCATTGTAAATCTGACAATTGCTGAAGGCTGTATGATTAAAAGGCACAATAAAATTGAGTGTATGCTTTTTCACTTAGATGCAATACCAGCGATTTGCAACCCGTGCCACTACTGAAAACCACTTTGCACATTGCCGTGTGTGTATCTGTGTGTATAATTATTCCAAGGTTGGGAGGCGCAATGAAATCGACGGATCTGATAAAGGAGCTTTCAGCAGCCGGTTGTGAGCTAAAACGCCAGGGTAAAGGCAGCCACCAGATTTGGTACTCCCCCATTACCGGAAAAACTTTTGCTGTGCCTCACCCTAAAGGTTCACTGCCAATAGGTACAGTTAAATCCATTAAGAAATCGGCAGGTATTTAGCTTGTTACAGCTGCGAGGTGATGTATGTATTTTTCAGTCGGTATAGAAGAGCCCAAGAACGGTGAAGCTTTCGGCCTGGTGGTGCCAGCGCTGTGTACTGATAATTTCAGTTGCTATAGCGCTGCAGATTGTCAGGAAGACATAGCGCCGATGGTTACAGAAGCCATTACCATGCTGCTGGAACAGATGCAGGAACAAGGTTTGCCGGTACAGGATATTAAAGATGCCGGTGTACTGGCCTATCAGAAATTAACCGACTACGCCTTTTGCAACGCCTGGCTGTTGGTACATGTCGATATGTCGGCATTTGAAGGCAAGCCAAAGCGGATTAACATCAGCATACCTGACACCTTAATCAGCCGCATAGACAACAAAGTTAAAACCTCGCCAGACAAATACCGTGATCGCAGCCATTTTCTGGCCACGGCCGCACGCCATGAGTTGGAAACAGCAGGGCAATAGCCCTGTTTTTCCCATATTGGACAGAGATTCAGCAACATGGCAGCAACAAGCAGGCTTGCTACTGTGCCCCACTTCGGCGCATATCCGGCAGCCATATTGCCATCATGCCCAGTAGCGGCAACCAGGCGCACAGCTTAAAAATGTAAGCATGCCAGTATGGGGTCGGAGCTAATAAACGGGAGAGTATTGGGTCGGAGCTAATAAACCAATAACCGCTTAATCACAATGTCCGCTAGTAGCCATTTTTTATAGTCATTGTCGGGTTTTCGCTCTACCTGCTATTTTGAATCAGCTTAGCCACACGCCTTCAGGTTTCGGGTTAAGCCAATCTCTTTTTGCTGCTCGCGAGCGACATTGCTACCCAGGTCTGCGGCTTTTTTCAGCCAGGCCAGCCCTTCCATTCTGCTATTTTGGCAATACAGTATTTTGCCAAGAAGTGCGGCCGCTTCGATATGGCCCTGCTTGGCTGCTTGTTCTAAAAAGGGAATTGCCAGTTTGCTATTGCTCCTTGCCAGTCTTTTAAAGACTTTATAAGACGCCTCAGCATTTTGAAATTTAACAGACATAACCTTGAGAATATCCAGAGCTTTATCTTCATCAACTTCAATCTGAATACTACCTGTGTAATACCCGGTGTTTGGAAAATCGTTATTAAAATCATGGATATTATAGTGGAACTCAGCGTTCTCAACGGCATACAGCAGATTGTCTAACTCATCGAATGACAAGGCTTCAAGGTCAGCTAACTGTGTGCGATAACGTTGCACAATATCGCTTTGGGTAACGATGTTATTGGCTGCAGCTACCAGCTCATCCGCCCTTTCTATCTTTGCAGCAGCAAGCTGTTTTGAGAACGCTATTGCTTGTTGTTTAAACGCTTCAGCTCTGACATGTTGCGCAACGGAAGAATAGATGGCTAATTCTTTTTCAACTGCAGGACGATGCCCCAGTAACGCCGCTTTATGCCGCCAAAATCTGGCATCGTTTTCATATTTATCGCTGCCGGCAAACTGCTCAGCATCCGGTCCTGGCCGATAGGCTTCATCAACAATTGACCACCAAAGAATTTGAAACTGTGCTTCGCCCGATTCTGCTTTGGTCCGTATGAGCATTGCTTCTTTTGTTGGCGAGTAATAGGTTCCAAACTTGTGATCTGATGCCGGATCATTACCTGCCAACCAATTCCTAATCGAGCCAGCTTTGCCCAAGGTACATTTTTCAGTAACAGATAAGTAATTATTCTGTTCGATACTTTTTAAACAAGCATTATCGGGCAGCATAAAATATAAGTATGACAGAGCAGGCAAAGAAAAAAGCACTAGCAAAGGCAGTGCGGCTTTTCTGAAGCCAGATGTTTCTTTAAGCTGAAAAGGCTTAATTGAATGTTCACTGATGGCTTGCCATTCGGGTTTTGTCAGAGACTTTTTACTGGTTACAAATGCCACTCCAAATGGTATTGGCGCAGCCAGAAACCAAATCACTTTAGCCTGGAGCAAAAGCCCTAAAGCAATGTATGCAAACCCGACAACCAACATCACCGGAATTCGGGCAGCTGAGGAATATAAACGCCCCACATATCTGGCAAACAGCCCCGCGATAGCCGGAAACACAAAGCTGGCAACAATGAGGCTCAGAATAAAATGTTGCCCCAGCAGGATCAAGAATAATGTTGCCGGTACTAGTCCAATAACAGCTGCCAAAAGGGCAAATATTGGTTTTTCTTGCTGAACAAGTTTGGTGTACGCTTGTTCCATTTCGGCTCTTTCATACCGCATGGGGATACCTTGTTTAACACAACATTTAAAGCCCGACTACGGCATCTGCTTGCTGCGGCTCGCTTTCACTGCAGTAATCGCCTGTTGCCGGAATTGCCAGTTCCGATTATCCGATCCTAATGTTACTGCTGCCGGACTAAGTCTTACTTAGCAAGTTTCATCGGCGGCATTGTCATCCAGTTATCGTAGTATTTTACCTGCGTTGCCTTAAAACATTCGTCAACCTGCTCTTTCTCAGCATGCAGGGTTTTACACTGGGCATAGTGTGAATCTGCACCAGTTTCATATAATCTTTTGGCGAGATACATACTCATCATAGCGTCGTAGTCACATCTGTTATTAGCAGCCTTATCTTGTTTCAGCTCGTCAGCTAAGGCCGAGATGCAGCGCTGTTTAAGCTTATCCTGATGCTCCGCAGTAGATATAAATGGTTTACTACTGCATGCAACCAAGGTTAAAGCGGTAGTTACAATAATGATTAGTCTCATATTTCCCTCAAAATAATTCATGGCCTGTTTTCAAGGGAAAACTGCTTAGAAAACATCCTTTTTATCAAAGGTTGTTTGAAATATATCCAAGATACATAGCTAAGCGAATGCAACCACTGCCATCATGCACTTTTCATAGAAAAGTTTTTAGATCAGTGGCTTTGCGTCCTGCCCTTTCGGTACAGTTTGCCCTTTAATTGTCTTAGCCTGTGAAGAAGCACTTAACAAAGTGTGAACTCAAGCTGAACACGTTGACGCTATACAAATAATTACAAATTGACAAGTTATTTTTTAACGACTCCAGTTACCGTATTGCAAGGCAAAATGACAGTTGCATAAGCAACGGCATCACTGGCTGCGCCGCATATCCGGCAGCCATATTGCCAGCATGCCCAGTAGCGGCAACCAGGCGCATAGTTTAAAGATATAGGTAATGCTGGTGGCGTCGGCCACGATACCCAGCACCGCAGCGGCAATGCCGCTAAAGCCAAACATCATGCCGTAAAAAATGCCTGAGATCATACCAATGTTGCCCGGTACCAGCTCTTGCGCAAACACGATAATGGCAGAAAACGCCGACGACATTACCAAGCCTATCAGCACTGTCAGTACCGCTACACCAAACAGATTGCTGTAGGGCAACAACAAGGTTAGCGGCGCTGCGCCTAAAATAGATACCCAGATCACCGGCTTGCGGCCAATTCTGTCGCCCACCGGGCCGCCTATTACGGTGCCAACAGCCACAGACGCCAAAAACAGAAATAAGAACAACTGCGAGTCAGCAACCGATACGGCAAATTTTTCAATCAGATAAAAGGTATAAAAGTTGCTCAGGCAAGTCATATACACATACTTAGAAAACACCAGCAGTGCCAATACCAGCAATGCCTGTTTGGTTTGCCGCGGCGACAAACCGTTATCTGCAACTACGCTGCTGCGCTTGTGCGCCGTGGCATGTGAGGCAATAACCCAGCGGCTAACCCGCTGCAGTACAATGATGCCCAAAATGGCAAACAAACAAAACCAGCCTATGCTGCCCTGGCCGCGCGGAATGATAATAATGGCTGCAAGTAATGGCCCCAGCGCCGAACCGGCATTGCCGCCCACCTGAAACACCGCCTGCGCCAAACCGTAGCGGCCACCTGAGGCCATACGAGCCACCCTCGAGGCTTCAGGGTGAAAGGTAGAGGAACCCAGGCCAATCATCGCTGATGCCAGCAGCAACATGCTAAAGCTGTTTACCATACTCAGCATTGCCAAACCCAACAGCGTAAATACCATGCCAAGCGGCAATAAGCCCGGTTTAGGGTGTTTGTCGGTATAAAAGCCTACAGCGGGCTGTAGCAGTGACGCGGTGATTTGAAAAATCAGCGTGATCAGGCCAATCTGGGTAAAACTAAGCAGATACTGCTGTTTTAACATCGGATAAATAGCCGGTAATACCGCCTGGATCAGATCGTTTAGCAAATGCACAAAACTAACCGCCCCAACCACCGGCAGGGCCAGTGCAGCAGGTGCTGCAGCTAAAGACGCTGTAGCCTTGGTAACGCCTGTCATAATTCTCCGGCGACTGGTCAATGTAAAAGGCGGCCAGTATATACTATCGGAACATTAGCAGCACAAAGCCAGCGCCGGTTTGCCGCTTAGCTGCGACCTGTGCCGCAGTGCTAAACCTGATAACACAGCAATAGCCGCTGTGATAACGCCTTTTTTGGCAAGCCAGCTTAGCTATTGCCTCTTTTTCTGAACTGCGCCGCTTTATAACGGTTGCCGCATAACGCCATACTGCACCAACGCCGCTTATGCGCTTTAGTGCGGTCATAAAACCACAAAATACAATCCGGATGTTCACACTGTTTTACCAACTCAACATTCGCTTCAACCAACAGCTGAGCCACAGCTTCGGCTACCGGCCCCAGCAGCGACGCTATAGTTGCGCCGCTGGCAATCCGGCTTAACACCAGCTTGCCGTTATTATCGGGCGCTAAATGCAGCATACTGTGGTACGCATGCAAATACTCATTTAAACCACTGATATCCTGCAACTTTCCTGCTTTAAACGCGCTAATCAAGCCTTTGGCAAGGCTGCGTAGTGCTTTGGCCTGCGCCAGCAATTCACCGGCAGCGAATGCGCCGCCCTCTGCGGCCGGAACGATGTTGTGTTGTGCCAGCCAGCGCAGTACATCTGCATCGCTGTGCCAGTATTCAACGGCCTTGTCGTCGTTACGCGCTTCGGTATTAAGCAGGTCCATCGCAAGGTGATCACCCAGCATCGGTGCGGCGCTCAGGTTGTCGTCGTGCGGTTTTGCAGAAGCAGCCATATAGTAACCCCTAAAATTTAATTTGACAGGTTAGCACAAGTGCGCCAGACTTGCACAATAACCATTAAATTACAATTTTAATGGTTACTTAATTCATCTTAAGCCAAACTATACGGAGCTATCATGACAACGCCCAAAATGCTGCTTGCCGCAGCAAGCTTAACCGCTTCTTTGTATGCCAACAGTGCAGAAAATCCGCCACAGGTGCACCACCAGACCATAGATATACAGGGTGTAAAGGTGTTTTACCGCGAAGCCGGTTCAGTACAGGCACCTACAGTGTTGCTGCTGCATGGTTTTGGTGCCTCATCGTATATGTTTCGTCAGTTGATACCGCAACTGGCAACGAAATATCATGTTATCGCGCCGGACTTGCCGGGTTTTGGCCAAACTACGGTTAACAGCGGCGTCAACTTTAGCTACAGTTTCGACAATCTGGCTGCTGTTATTGACGCCTTCACCGTGGCGAAAAAGCTGGACCGCTATGCCCTGTACGTGTTCGATTACGGAGCTCCGGTGGGCTGGCGTCTGGCGGTAAACAACCCGCAAAAAATTACCGCCATCGTTAGCCAGAACGGCAATGGCTACGAAGAAGGTTTAAGCGCTGGCTGGGCTGATATGCAAAAAGCCTGGGCTAATCCTACAGCGGAAAACCGTGAAGCACTGCGCCGCTTTAATACCGTTGACATGCTGAAATGGCAATACACTGAAGGCGTTACAGATACGTCGCTGATTGCACCGGAAACTTATCAATTAGCTTATTCGGCAATTGAGCGTATTGGTGTAGAAGCACAGCTGGATCTTTTGGTTGACTATGGTCAGAACATTAAGCAGTACAGCCAGTTACACGATTATTTCCGCCTCCATCAACCGCCGTTGCTGGCTATTTGGGGCGAAAAAGACCCGTTCTTTTTACCGGCAGGCGCCAATGCCTTTAAACGTGATAACCCCAACGCTGAGGTGCAGTTCCTTAACACCGGCCATTTCGCCATTGAAACTCATGGCGGTGAAATCGCCACACAGATGCTGCAGTTTTTACAGCAGAGCATTAAAGCAAAAACCGAATAACCGCGGCGACGGCGGGCCTTGCCGACCAGGCCCGCCGGCAAATCTGGCCTAGTACGTGCTGTGCCCGTATCGTTACGGCTGCCTTCTTTGTCAATGCTTGTGCTAGTATGCCAAATATTGATAACTGCTTGATGAAACACACGCTTTGCTGAATCTCTTCCTGCCCAAACAAAAGCAGGTGCTATTAATTGCCCTGCCGATGATTGCCTCTAACCTGACTATTCCGCTGCTATCCCTGGTGGACACCGCCGTGGTTGGCCACCTTGAACACCCGTGGTATTTAGGTGGCGTGGCGCTGGGTAGCAGCCTTATCAGCCTGTTGTTTTTACTGCTGGGCTTTTTGCGCATGAGCACCACCGGCTTAACGGCGCAGGCGTTTGGCGCAGAAGATGCCAATGCTATACGCAATAGCCTGCTGCAGGCGGCTCTGGTGGCATTAGGGTTAGCCTTACTGCTGTTACTGCTGCACCCGGCGGTAATGCCGCTGGTGCAGTTGTTCAGCAATGCCGGCAGCGACGTGCTGGAGCAAGCCGGTATTTATTTTCAGATCCGCATCTGGAGTGCGCCGGCGGCGCTGCTGAATATGGTGTTACTGGGCTGGTTTTTAGGCCTGCACAATGCCCGCTACCCTATGTGGCTGTTGTTATGGAACCAAAGCCTGAATATCGTGCTGGATTTACTTTTTGTGCCGGTTTTCGGCTGGAATGTGGCCGGTGTGGCGGCAGCGTCGGTAATTGCCGATTACAGTACCTTGCTGCTGGGGTTGTATTTACTGCGCCGGCTGTGGCGGGCGCAGCAGCTTGGCACGGTAAGGCTGTTACAGCTGCAACAGCTTAGCGGCTATGGCCGTTTATTTGCGCTAAACCGCGATATTTTTATCCGCAGCCTGTGCCTGCAACTGGTATTTGTGTTTATCGCCTTTCGCGGTGCTGCCCTTGGCGATAGCGTAGTAGCCGCCAATGCCGTGCTACTGAGCTTTTTAATGCTGGTGTCTTACGCGCTGGATGGCTTTGCCTATGCCGCCGAAGCCATGACCGGAAAAGCGATGGGCGCAAAAGATCACAGTGAATTGCAGCTGCTGTTTGCCATACTGGCGCAGTGGGGCCTGTTGCTTGGCATCACGTTTAGCCTGCTGTTTTGGCTGGGCGGCCCGGCGCTGATAACGCTGCTTACTTCTATTACAGAGGTGCAACACATTGCGGCAGTTTACTTGCCCTGGCTTATCGCCCTGCCGTTAGTGGCGGTATGGAGTTACCTGCTGGATGGCATTTATATCGGTGCTACACAAGGGCGCAGCATGCGTAACAGCATGTTACTGTCGTTCGCCGGCTTTGCCCTGTGTTACGCACTGGCGCAAAGCGCCGGCAACCATGCGTTGTGGTTTGCCCTGTGCGTATTTATGCTGCTGCGCGGCCTTACGCTGGCCTGGCCGCTACGCCGTGGCGCGGCGGTATTGTTTAAGTAAAAAGCGTCAGCGCTGCTGTTCGCTAAAACGGCGTCGGGTGTTGTTGTAAAAACAGTGTCATATCATCCAGCATGGCCGGGGTTAACGGCAGGCTAAACGCCGCGATATTCTGCTGTAGCTGCGCCATATCGGTAGCGCCGATAATGGTAGACGTAACCCCCTCCACCTGATTAACCCACGCCAGCGCCAGACTGGTGGCACTGACATTATGGCTTTGCGCCAATTCAGTAAACGCCGCTATGGCGCTGTTCGACTGCGGCGTATCGCGAAACAAACCGTTGCGCTGCAACATACTCCAGCGTGTCCCGGATGGGCGGGCGCCATTCAGGTATTTGCCGCTTAAAGCACCACCGGCCAACGGCGACCAGGGTAAGTAGGCAATGTTTTCGTGCACACACTGCTCAATTAAATAGGGCCAGTCTTTGGTGTGCAGCGGGCTAAACTCATTTTGAATGGATACCATGCGCGGCACTTGGTGCTGTGCGCTTAACTGCAGATACTGGCTGATACCCCAGGGCGTTTCGTTTGATAAACCACAAAAACGAATTTTACCGGCTTTTACACAGCTATCCAGCGCCTGCAGTAAACCCAGTATTTGCTCTGTTTGCTGCTCACTGTTTACCGCAGAAAAACCAATACGGCCAACACGATGCTTACCAAAATGCGGCGACACCCGGTTAGGCCAGTGCAACTGATATAAGTCGAGATAATCGGTGTTTAAGCGCTGCAAGGAGTCATCTACTGCTTGTAACAACGTAGCCGGCGTCATATCGCCACCACAACGCACATGCGCCAGGCCATTGCCTGCCATTTTACTGGCCAGCACTATATCCGCGCGTTTGCCGGGGTTACGGCCAAGCCAGTTGCCAATAATGCGCTCAGTGCTGCCATAAGTGTCGGCAGTGGGCGGAATGGCATACATTTCAGCAGTATCAATAAAATTAACACCCTGCGCCAGCGCATAGTTTAGCTGGGCGTCAGCATCAGCCTGGTTGTTCTGGCATCCCCAGGTCATACTGCCCAAACACACTCTTGATACGTTAAGCTTGCTGCTGCCCAAAACGGAATATTGCATAATGGCCTCTTTATATTCTTTGCACCGGCTTTATAACTTGTGCGGCACCTTAGCCCAATAGCCGGGTACAGGCAACCGGCTGGTAAGAATTACCTGAATGTTAATAAAAAGATGAAATAACTACGTTTAGTTATGTTACCCCGTCAGCATTGCACCGGGTTGCCCGCACAAAATCACAAACCATTTAAACCATAAAAATCAACAAATTAAAAACAAACAAACCGCTAATTTTACGCTGATTTTCATTCTGGCCCGCATACTGCACCTATACTATTGTCCTGCTGCCTGGACACGTTCACTACCGGTAACCAATATGGGTTGCCGTTGAAGTTTTACTTATTAAGGAGAACCTACTATGGCACAGTTAAATACCCCGGATATGAAACATGTATCAGACATTATTCAGGTGCTGAATAGCGGCATAGAATTTTATAGTGATGCCAAAGACAAAGTTGAAGATAAGCATCTGGTGCAATTTTTTGACCGCATGGTTACCGCGCGTCGTATGGTAAAAGAACAGTTACAGCCATTTGCCATACAGGATGATGGTAAGCGTGAAGAAGGCTCAGCTTTTTCAGTTGAAGCCCGCAAAGTGTATACCAAAGTTATTGGCGCCATGTCTTCAGATAAAGACCACACCTATATCAGCCAACTGGAAGAAGTTGAAGACAAAACCCTCGAAGAGTTTCGCATAGCGTTAAAAGAAAAGCAGCCGCCGCAGTATGAAGCAGCTTTGCTGCAATCTATGGCAACGATGCAAGAGTGCCACGACGAAATGCGGGCGCTGAAAAAATCAACCCGCCACTAAAGCATTAATGTAATTGCTGACAAAGCCCCAGCGTCTGCTAAAGCCGCCGGGGCTTTTTACTATCAGCTACTTACTATCAGTTACTGAATATTATGCTGCTGCAACCACATTTCCAGCAATGTGACCTGCCACAATTTAGAGCCAAACCGGCCGGTGAATTGCTCTGGCTGCGCTAACATAGTGTCAATGTAATCCATATTAAACAGCTGGCGCTGGCGCGCTACAGGCTGGCTGAACACTTCTTTGGCCAGTTGCAGGTATTCGCCCTGCATTTTACGCAGCGCAGGCACCGGGAAATAACCTTTGGGCCGGTCAATCACTCCGGCCGGAATAATCTCTCTGGCCACCTGTTTTAATAAATATTTACCACCGTCACGCAGCTTCAGCGGGTGTGGCATCTGAAATGCCAGTTCTACCAGTTCGTGATCTAAAAAAGGTACCCGCGCTTCCAGGCCAAATGCCATGGTCATGTTGTCGACCCGTTTCAGCGGATCGTCTACCAGCATAGCGGTAGTATCCAGATGTAACGCTTTATCTACCGGCAGGCGTGCATCACAGTTGGCAAAATACTGCTGAATATAATTTAGCGAATAATTACGAAGGCAGAAATCAGGCGCCATCACCTGCGATAACTGCGACTGGTCCCAGGAGAAGTAAGCATCGGCATAACGCTGTGCCGCGTTGCTGTCAGTGGCGTCGGTCATCGGTGGATACCAGTGATAGCCGGCAAAGACTTCATCAGCGCCCTGCCCGCTTTGTACCACTTTAACGTGCTGGCTTACTGCTTGTGCCAGTAAATAAAAACCAATCACATCATGGCTTACCATCGGCTCTGACATCGCATCGATACAAGGCCGCAAATGAGCAAGCAAGGTGTCATGCCGGGCATGAATTTTGTGGTGCCGGGTAGCATAGTGGCTGGCAATAATGTCGGAATATTTAAACTCGTTGCCCTCTTCTTCTGCCACATTGTCAAAACCAATAGAAAACGTATGCAACTGCTTTTGTCCCAGCTCGCTAAGCATGCCAACCAGTAACGAAGAATCCAGCCCGCCGGACAATAATACCCCTACCGGGACATCAGCTTCCAACCGGCGTTTGGCACTGGCAAACAACGCATCTTTCAAAGATTGCTGCCAATCCTGCTCGCTGCGCTGGTTACTGTTATCCACGTCGGCATGCAACTGCCAGTAGCAGCCCTGCTGTAAGCCGCCATCAGCGCTGACTTTCAGCCAATGCCCCGGCAGCAGCTTATACACGCCGCTAAACAGCGTGTCGGCGCCGACTATAGCGCGAAACGACATATATTGATGTACTCCCAGCGGGTTAAGCCGGCTGGGTACCTCAGCGCACTTTAGTAACGATGGTAAGGTAGATGAAAACCACAACCCATTGCCGTTATGATGATAATACAGGGGTTTAATACCCAGCCTGTCACGAGCGAAGAAGGTGCTGTTGCTATCACGGTGCCAGATAGCAAAGGCAAACATGCCATTAAACCTTGCCAGGCAGTGCTCTTGCCACTGCGCGTAGGCTTTTAAAATAACCTCGGTATCACTGGTAGAAAAAAACTGATGCCCCAGTTGTTCCAGCTCATGGCGCAGTGCTTTGTAGTTATAAATACAACCGTTGAACACTATCGTCAGCCCAAGCCCGGCATCATGCATCGGCTGCGCCCCGGCAGCGGTTAAATCAATGACTTTAAGGCGCTGATGACCAAAACACACATTACCCTGTGCTGCCACGCCTCTGCCATCAGGGCCGCGCGCCGCCAGCACTTCTAACATTGCATCAACATAATGCGTTGATGCCTTACCGTCGAATCTGATTTCTCCTGCTATTCCGCACATACTTATCCTCTGCATTAATTGCTTACGACAGCCGGATCAAGCAACCCGGTCTGCCCTGAATTTCAGCATGTCTTACCACTTTATCCGGCTTTGACATTACGCCAACCCAAATACAGACTTTTTAAGTGTAGCCTTAATTGGCGGCCCTTACCGGGCAATACATCAATTCCCCTGTGCTACACTTAACTTTTAAGCAACAATTACTGAGGTATAGTTGACATGAATATTTGTATTTTATCTACCGATCAGGAGAAAGACGACCACCGGCTGCTGGAGGCTGCCAGGGCTAAAGGCCATACTGCTGAGTTATATAATATCCGTGACATCAGTATGGTGCTGGATACCGACAAACCCACTATGTGCTGGCGCGACAAAGACATTACCAAAACCTTTGATGCTATTATTCCGCGCTTAAACGTTAACTTTACGGATTACGGCACCAACGTATTACAGCAATTTATTTGCGGCCGCACTTACGTTAGCGAGTCACCTGCTGCGCTACGCCTGGGGCGCGACAAATTAAAATGCCTGCAGTATCTGCTGGCCCGGGGTTTACCCTTTCCTGCTACCGGTATTGCTTACACACCAGAAGGTTTTCGCCAACTGGCTAAAGTAATAGGTATGCCAATAATTATTAAACTGATTGAAAGCACCGAAGGCACCGGTATTTTTCTGGTTAACACCATAAAAGAGATGGATAACATTGTCAGAACTTTTAGCCAGCTGGGGGCGTCCTACATTATTCAGCGCTTTGTAACAGAAGCATCAGGTACTGACATCAGAGCCTTTGTAGTGGGTGGTAAAGTAGTAGCCAGCATGTGTCGCCGCTCACAGGATGGCGATTTCAGATCCAATGTCGCGCTTGGTGGTTGCTCAGAGCCTTATCAGCTAAGCGCAGCAGAAGAGCAAATGGTGTTATCTGCCACCGCATCTATTGGTATCAATGTCTCCGGTGTGGATTTTGTCCGTTCTAATGATGGCCCTATGCTGCTGGAGATAAACGTTTCACCCGACTTTACCGGCGAGCAGGGTATAGAAAAAGTAACCGGAGTTAATATTGCTGATGCCATCATTGATTTTGCTGTATCGCAAGTACATAAATTCTATGAAAGCCGGTATCCCAGTGCCAAAGTGCTTGAATTACAAAGAGGTATCTTATGTGCAGATGGATAGCCTATACCGGTAAACCGATATATCTGGATACACTGGTCACCAAACCCGATCATTCGCTGGTAGTACAAAGCCGGCACAGCCAAATGAACTACACCAAGAGTGGCCAGTTACTAAGCATAAACGGAGATGGCTTTGGCATTGGTTGGTATGACAAACGCGCCAGCCCTGGCCTGTTTAAAGATGATTTACCCGCCTGGCACAACACCAACCTGAATAATTTATGTCATCAGGTTAAATCGCATACCTTTATGGCGCATATCAGGGCCACCACCACGGGGGATATCCAACGTGCCAATTGCCACCCGTTCAGGTATAAAAACTGGTTGTTTCAGCATAACGGCCATATCAGCCATTTCCCTAAGCTGCGCCGCCAATTACAGCTGAAAATTGCGCCTGAGTTATACCCGCAACTGCAAGGCACTACCGATAGCGAAACGTTTTTTTTGCTGGCGATCACCTACGGTTTACTCGACAACCCCAAAGCCGCAATGCAGAAAATGGTCAGAGAAGTATTGCAGGCATTACACCAGATTGATAAAGACGGCGTACTGAATTTGTCTTGTGCTATATCTGACGGAACCAAGCTTTATACTCTGCGCTATTCCTACAACGAAGCACCGATGACGCAGTTTGTCTCCACAGACAGCCGTTGCATGGCAGAGTTTGAAGGCGGTAAACCACCCATTCCATCTGGCAGCACCATAGTGGTGTCAGAGCCGCTGGATAATGTCAGTGAAAAGTGGACCAAAATTGCTAATAACACTTTTACCACTATTTACCGTAACGATATTAATACTGAGCCTTTTATGGATGACTAACCCTCTGGTGTAATTTGCCCGCTGATAATTTAGTCAGCGGTTACTGGCAGTGGTGAGGCGTTTTGTATCATAATCGCTGCACTTATTTTTTAACTGAAGCGTAATGATGAAAATTATCAGTATTCTCACGACCATCCTGTTGGCCGTTACCTTAACCGCCTGCTCTGACACCCCAGGTGACACTAAACTAAAACAGCTGCTACAACAGCAGTATGATGCCCGATTCGAAGGTTTAGTTGAGATTAACGAGCTAAAGAAGCTTAACGGCTGGTCGGACAATGATAGCCACTACAGTGCTGAGGTGGCTTACAACATAGTGTTTAAAAAGTCGTTTAAAGCCTTTATGGACGAGCAAACAGAGCGGCCCGGCAACCCACTGGAAAAAATGGCGACGGGCATGTCTGCCGGCATGTTAAAACTGCAATATGGCGATTTTAAAGCCGGTGACGAGTATCAGGTAAAACAACAAACCCTGACACTTCGCATGACAGACAACGGCTGGATGCTAACTAACTAAGCCACTGGTGCACCGGCAGATCGCTCTGGCCGGTGCACTTGCTCTGGTGATACTGCCTGCTCAGCTAAATCACTTTTAACCAGCTGCATATCGTCCGGCTCAAGCGTTACTGTTTGCTCACCGGTGGTTTTTCCTTCCAGACATAAGGTAATTAACAGCGGAAAATGATCGGAGCCAATGCTGGGTAAACGCTTTATTTGCTGCAGGCTAAAGTGCCGGCTGTGAAACAGATGATCCAGCGGCCAGCGGACAAAAGGGTAAGCTGCATGAAAACTGTTAAACATGCCCCGGCCGATGCGCGGATCAAGTAACCCACTGACTTTACGAAATAACCGGGTGGTTTCTGACCAGGCTACATCGTTCAGATCACCGGTAACAATCAGCGGTTGTTTACACTTCGCCACACTAACCGCCAATACCAGCAGTTCGGCATCCCGCTCAGAAGAACTTTCATTTTCAGTTGGGCTTGGCGGCGCCGGATGGACAAAATGCATCACCACCCGCAGGCCACTGCTTAGCTCTACTTCGGCATGAATAGAAGGCACATCAGCCTCAACCAAATACTGCACTGCGCCATTATGCAGCGGTAAGCGTGAATACACATGCATACCATATAAATTGTCCAGCGGGCACTTTATGCTGTGCGGGTAATCAGCACTTAGCGTGTCCAGTTGCTGCTGCCACCACATATCAGATTCCAGCGTTACCAGCACATCGGGCTTATGCTGCTGCACCAGCTCAATAAGAGCAGGGGCATTACGGTTTGTCATCAATACATTAGACGTAATTATCGATACCGTTTGCCGGTCGGCACTGGCGGCTTTGGTTAAGGGTACCTCTGTGCGGTGTAAGCGGGTGTATGGCCAAATCCACCACGCCTGTACTGCAAGGCAGCCCAGCGCCAGTAAGATCAGCAACTGGCTGCTACCCCTGGTTAGATCAAGCATCGCCAGTTGCATAACCAATAGCAAGCCACTTAGCACGGCCAGCTGCAAACGGGGAAAGTCCAGCCCGCGTACTAACCAGTGTTTAATACGGCTAAGAGGTAACAGGGTAAGTAACAACAATATGGCAGTTAATACAGCAAAACTGGACAGCATTGATTATTCCGTTTCGTTAATAGTGGTTAACACTAACTGATAGCACCGCCACAGGCAATGCAAAAGCGTTGTCTGGCGCGGCAAGCCTGTTGTTCTGCCATCAACAACAGACCTGAAGCCGCCATAAATAAAAACGGCCACCCGCAGGCAGCCGTTGTTATATATGCTTAACAGTGACGATTAAAACGCTACTTCAATTTCTACCCGGCGGTTTGCTGCCCTGCCCTGCGCCGTTTTGTTATCCGCTATCGGCTCTGACGGCCCACGGCCTTCGGCTACAAGTTGCTCAGCCGCTAAACCCTGCTGCTGCAAAAAGGCCATAACCTGCTCTGCCCGCTGCTGCGATAGTTTGTTGTTGTAGGCCAACTGGCCGGAGCTATCGGTATGCCCAAGCACTGTAACATTCTGATACATTGTGCCTTTTAGCGATTCAACCACTGCACTAAGCTGGCGTTGTAATTCATCGCTGATATTGGCTCCGTCATGCGAAAACGCCGTGATGCCCGGAAAAGACACTTTAATGCGGTTATCGGCCAGTTCAGCCGTTGTTACGCCCGCAACAGGTTGCAACCTGGCAGCAAACACGGTTTGTGGCTTGGCCGTTTCGGCATTTACCGCCGCCGAACTTGCTGAGGTGTCGTTTTTTGAAGTACTGACACAGCCGGTTGATAGTAGCGCCACCATAACTGCGGCGGAAAGCGGTAACATGCGCAACATTTATACTCCGTTATTTAATGTTAAATACTGGCGCATACTTTAATGGTTTTATTTAAGCAAATAAACACCTTTATTTAACAACAAACAAAATAAACCACTTACTTATTTTCAATTATTCTGTTAGCTATTTACTTAATGTCGTGGTTTAGCGGATTGAACTTTAGCCCCAGATCCACTATGGTATCGCCATGCAAAGCCCTGAATGTTTTACCGCCAACACGCCATGCGTGCTGCGCGCTTACAATATCGCTATCGCCTTCCATTCCTGGGCCGGTTTTGCCCTGCGCAAAGCCGGCTGAACACTTTTTCTGTTTAAACCCTTGATGTCATTTTTGCTTCTCTGATCCGGAGCCTCGATGTTTTTCTGTTATCCCAAACGGCCTTACGGCGCCGTTGGCCGCGCTATTGCGGCACTGGCCTGCCAGCAACTGTTACCACTTAGTGCGTTGCAGCTGGCAAACATTGTGCATTTTATTGCCGACGATACGGCCAGGCACCGGCTTAGCACCAATGCCAGTTGTATCCGGCCCGGCAGTTCCGTTGAGCTGCATAATACCGACACCGACGAGCGCGGCTGGCTGCAATTGGTTTATCCATCACAAGCCTGCTATCGCCGAAGCTGTATCTCAATTGTCTCACCGTTAGGGGCTGCGCTGATTGGCAAAGCTCCCGACGCCAGTATTCAGTTAACCGTACTGCGCCAGCGTCTGCATTTTCGCGTGCTGACAGTACTGAACGTAACACACCGCCAAACCAGGAGATCTTAATGAAAACACCCGATATCACCGTATCTACCACCGACTTTGACCGGCTGGATCAGCTGCTTAGCAGCCTGCCTGCCGATACCATTGGCAGCGACACCCTGCGTCAGGAGCTGGAACGCGCCAACTTAGTCGCGCCTCAGCAACTGCCTGACGATGTGGTGAGTATGAATTCTACTGTACGTTTTAGCTTTGGTGACGGTAAAAGCAGTTGCTTAACACTGGTATACCCTAAAGACGCAGCGCAAAGTGGTGCCATTTCAATACTGGCGCCGGTAGGCAGCGCTTTACTGGGCCTGCGCGTGGGCAATAGCATTAACTGGCCCCTGCCAGGTGGTGATATGTCAACCATCACGGTAGACGAAGTGCTATACCAGCCAGAGCGTGAAGGCGCTTATCACCGCTAATATGCAGTGCTGCGGTTAAGCTGTTACAGCAGGCCGCAGCACAGGCATAACCAGCGACAAAATGGTACACTAACGCCGCTATTGCCGTATTGGCCGATAAACACTTTAACCAGCAGAGTAGTATATGCGTTTATTTTTCCGCTTAATCCGTCTGATTTTAACCCCTTTTATGCTGTTAGCCGAAAAGCTGACAACACCCAAGGCAATGGTACGCAGCCCGGCTGAACAAGCTGCCGTGGATGCCGCCTGCCAACAACTGGCGCTGTATCAGTTCAGTGCCTGCCCGTTTTGCATTAAAGTACGCAAAGAAATAGCGCGGCTGGGGCTTACTATCAGCAAGCGCAATGCACAGCATAATCAGCAATACCGTAGCGAGCTGGAAAACGGCGGTGGCAAAATAAAAGTACCTTGCCTGCGCATTGAAACTGCTGCCGGCGACGTGCAGTGGCTGTATGAATCCGCTGAAATTATCGCTTATTTACAGCAGCGTTTTGCCGCTACAGCGGATAGCCAAAACAGCTGAACTGCTATAAAATGCGCCACCTTAATTTCGCCTGAGCAGTACGCAGCGATGATGTCATCCAATGCGTTATACACGGATTTATCCGGTTTTTACGATTTAATGTGCTGCGACATCAACTACCCCGCGCAAAGTAATACGGTACAGCGGCTGCACCAGCTGCTGGGCAACGGCGGCAAAACTCACCTCGATTTAGCCTGTGGCACCGGCCCGCACATTCGCCATTTTATCGACTATGGCTACCAAAGCAGCGGGCTGGATTTAAACCAACCGATGCTGGATTTAGCAAAGGCACGCTGCCCGCAAGCCCATTTTATGCTGCAAAATATGTGCAGCTTTACACTGGATCAGCCGGTTGATTTAATTACCTGCTTTTTATACTCCATTCATTACAGTGCCAATATTGCTCAGCTAAACCAATGCCTTGCCAGTGTGTACGCAGCGCTGAATGCAGGCGGAATGTTTTGTTTTAATGCGGTAGATAAAGACAAGATTTGCAACAACAGCGCTGTGCGTCACAGCACCACACACGATGATAGCCACTTTGTGTTTGAATCGCTGTGGCACTACAGCGGCGATGGCGAGCAACAAGCGCTTAAACTGCGCATCGCCAGAACCTGCGGCGAAAATGTCCAGCTGTGGCAGGATGAACACCCTATGGTTGCCATCAGCTTTGCCCGGTTGCAGGCGCTATTAAGCCCTTATTTTGAAGTACATATATTGGCGCACGACTATGACAAAATATCCCCATGGGATACTACCTCCGGCAATGCGCTGTTTGTTTGTGTAAAACGCTGATAACTGAAACGCTTTTGGCTTTAACTTAATAGCCTGTTTAATTTATTCGCATTACCCCTGCGCATTGGCCGGATCAAGGTCTTTTAGCTGTTCTACAATATCTTCAGCATACTGCTCAATGCCCTGCCCAACAATAGGAGCATTATTCAGCGTTTTCAGTTTGCGGATATCTTCTATGCGAAACAGAATGCTGCCAGCGTTTTCTTTATCTTTAAACGCATAAATAACATCGTCCGAACCCCAGTAATGGACATTTTGCAAATAGATAAAACCATTAGTTAGCTTATTGCCGTTGATTTTTTCCAGCAACGGTTTTGCTACTTCAGCAAAGTAGTAATAAGACTCTATATTACCGCCCTCTTCAGGCACGTTAAACTGAATAAAAGTCCATACCAGCTCTTGCCCGGTGTTGTCACTCAGGGTTTCTATCTCGTTTGCGACGTTGCATCCCTGCAGAAAAACCAATGTTAGTAACAAGCCAAATATTCTGAACACGCTGAATCCTTTCCGGTATTGTTTATAGACGGCAAATAATATACCCGACTCTAAATTAACAACAAAATATAATTTATGGCCGCTGATAATTGCAGCGGCAGAGATATCTGGCTATTTCAGATATGGAAAAACCACAGCATACGGCAAAAAAAACCAGGATTTTCTCGTCAGTACACCACCTAAGCGTTACTCTGGCGCTAAATACCCTAAGGAGACTAACAGATGCGAATAATGCTAATGCTTGCTTTAATAGTTAGCCTGCCAACATTGGCTAAACCACAACTGGAACTGCTGTGGCAAACCGACGGCTTTCGCGTGCCCGAGTCTGTATTGGTGTATAAGCAGCAAGACGATAAATTTTTATTTGTGTCTGAAATTGATGGTGAAGGTAATGCCGCCGATGGCGAAGGTGGTGTAGCCCTGCTCAATACCGATGGCACCATGCGTGAGCATAACTGGCTGCGCGGCTTAAATGCCCCTAAAGGTTTGGCACAATACCAGGGCAAACTTTATGTAGCAGACTTAACCGAACTGGTGATTATTGATATTGCCACCGCTAAGGTAACAGCAAAAATTCCCGCGCCGGATGCAGTGTTTTTAAATGACGTAACGATAGATGAGCACGGCGTGGTGTATATCTCTGATACGCGCAAAAACCGCGTATACAAATATGCCAATGGTGTTATCAGTATCTGGCTGGAAGATATTATTGCTGCTAATGGTTTAAAGAGTATCGGCAGCGACTTATACATAGCTGCGGCAGACCTGCTGCTAAAAGCAGATAAAGGCGGCGAAATAACGCAAATAGCCAAAGGCTTCTCACAACGCGCCGACGGCTTGGAACCGGTAGGTAACGGTGATTTTATTGTCAGCTGCTGGGCCGGTATTATTTACTATGTTTACGCCGATGGCCGGATGGAACCTGTACTGGACACGCAGCAGCAAAAACTCAATACCGCCGATATCGGTTGGGATGCCAAAACAAACACCCTGTACGTACCGACTTTTTTCGGTAATTCAGTGGCCGCTTACCGGCTAACATATTAAAGTTGTGACGTTTGCCAGCGACTGGCATCGCTGGCAATCCTCTTTTAGTTCAAACCGGCTTTAGTTAAACCAAAAGCGGCATCTTGCGAGCCTGGTTCCATCAGCGCCAGAATTTGCATCCGGTTCCAGAAGTTAATCAGGCCGATGCTATAGGTCAGCTCAGAAATTTCCACATCGCTGAAATGATCTTTGGTCGCCTGGTACAGCTCGTTGCTTACTCCGGTATCTGCCAGTTTAGTCAGCGCCTCTGTCAGTGCCAGGGCAGCTTTTTCTTTGGCATTAAACAGCGGAGATTCGCGCCAGATGGCAACATGATAAATACGCAGCTCACGCTCGCCTTTAATTTTTGCCTGTTTGATATGCATATCCAGACAAAAAGCACAGCCGTTTAGCTGCGATGCACGGATATCGATCAGGCTTTTGATCAACGGGTCAATCGAGGTTTTATACGCTGCCATGCTGGCATCCATCAGCGCTTTGGTTAAAGCCGGTGCGGTTTCAAAGTGGTTCAGTCGTGCAGTCATAGTTATTGCTCCAAGGTTTTAAGTTAAAGTTGCAGAAAATCAATAGCCGCCACAGCTTCAGGCACCGCTGCAGCTTTTGTTTGCGGGTGATGGGTACCATCCACCCGGATAAAACGCACATCGGTAATGCCGATGTAACGCAAAGCAGTTGTCATATAAGGGGTAAATTGGTCGTCTGCTTCGTTGGGCTGGCCAATAAGAGGTGTGCCGTTAGCCATCACCACCAACACTTTTTTATTGCTTACCAGGCCAACTTTTTCGCCTTCGGCAGTAAAAGCAAAGGTGCGGCCGGCACGGGTAATATGGTCAAACCAGGCTTTTAATACAGATGGCAGGCCCAGGTTCCACATCGGCGATGAAATAAGCAGCGTATCGTGTGCCAGCAGTTGATCAACCAGTTGCTCAGACAACGCTGCAGCTTGTAGTTGTGTTTCTGTACGCAATTCAGGTTTGGTCAAAAAGGCACTAACCGTTAACGCATCCAGATGCGGCAGCTGCTGCTGTGCCAAATCCAGCACTGTTTCAGTTAATGCAGGGTAGCGCTGTTGTAATTTAGCCAACAGGTGGCTGGCAACGATTCTGGACGCCGAGCCGGTTAAATTCGGGCTGACCTTAATATGCAACAGTTTCATACATTCTCCTGGCAAAGCCGCGATTAATTTCGGCTTACGGTGTTGTTCTGATGTGCAAAGTCTAGCCTTTCATGCCATATTTGAAAGATACAAAACTAATGAATTTAGGTAGGACATAATGACCGGTTATCAGGCTATTTATCAGCGCTATAAACAGCAAATCCTAAACGGCAACCTGAAACCGGGTGAAAAAGTGCCAGCAATCCGCGTACTGGCCGCTGATTTGGGCGTAGCAAAAAAAACCGTCGAAACGGCCTATAACATTCTGACTGGAGAGGGTTATTTAGTCAGCAAAGGCGCACGCGGCACTCAGGTTAACCCTGATCTGCAGCTAAATATTACTAAAGCGCCGATAACCGTGCCGGTTGAAGATAGCAAACTGCAGAACTTAATTGACTTACGCGACAACCCGGGATTTTTCCGCTTGGGTATTCCGTCGTTGGATCAGTTTCCGTATAAAAAGTGGTTGTTGTTATCCGGCAAAGCCATCCGGGCGATGCGGCCGGAGCAAATGTTGACACCGCCGGTAATGGGCTATCCGCCGCTGCGTGAAGCCATTGCTAACTACGTGAATATCTCACGTGGCCTGAATTGCAGCGCCAGCCAGATTTGCATTACCAGCGGCTACAAACACAGTATTGCGTTGATTTTACAAGCGCTGGCGACACGACAAGATAAGGTAGTGTATGAAGATCCCGGGTATTTTTTCGGCCAGAAGCTGTTAAAACGCATTGTTGAAAACCTGCACTATGTGCCGGTTGACCGCCACGGGTTGAATGTCGATTATTTGCTGCAGCACCATCACGATGCCCGTTTTGTTATTACCACCCCGGCGCACCACAGCCCGCTGGCGGTTACCTTGTCACTGCCACGGCGGCAGCAGCTATTGGATTGGGCGCAAACCCAACAGGCCTGGATAGTGGAAGATGATTACGATGGCGAATTTCATTACACCAAAAAAGTGCTGCCGGCACTAAAAAGCCAGGATCCGGCTGACCGGGTTATTTATGTCGGTACTTTTAGCAAAACTATTATGCCGGCCATGCGGATCAGCTACATAGTGCTACCCAAAGCGTTGGTCAGCCGCTTTCACGAAACCGCGGAAATCGTCGAAACCAGCCTGCCGCTGCTGCCGCAGCAGATCCTCAGCCGCTTTATTGCTGAAGGACATTTTTTTAAACACTTAAAAAAGATGCGCGCACTGTATCAGGCACGGCGGCAAATGGTTTTAAACGCCTTGCAGCAGGTTTACCCAACTCAGTTTTATGTCGAGCTAACCGATGGCGGTATGCATGTTGTGGCATTCTTAAAAAGCGGCAGCCAGGACGAACAGTTGGCCGAAATCTGGCAGCAACACCGCTTGTTAGTATTTCCGCTGTCGGTATGGTACGCCGGTAAAAGCAAACGTTATGGTCTGGTAATAGGCTATACCAATATTACATCAGAGCAGCAAGCCATCGATGCCCTGCGCCTGCCTTACCAACAAACGCTGGCGCTGCTTGGCAGCTAACAGCTTTTTACTGCGCGGTTTGCCCGCCAACACCAGCAGAAAGCCAATTAATTGGTTGTTTTTCCAGGTGTGAAACCCGCCAGCATTGTCCAATAACAACATCTGCGACAATACAGGCCACGCCGGCCAACTAAACCCGGCGTTATGCCTTAATTTTTCCATCTTTTAACAATAAGATACACTTATCCACACAGTATCAGCCAAAATGCCAGCTGGTTACCGTGTACTTTTCGCCATAGACTGATTACCCCATGGCCACCGGAGGTATTGAAACGATGCTAAAATTGCCAGCCTTATTATATTGCTTAGTTGCGGCTTTTCCGTTATTTGCTAAAGAGCAACTCAGGTGGTGTGTCTGGGAATTTCCCGGCAATGTTAATTTCAATAACCCAGCAAAAACAGCCCAGGGTGTTTCAGTAGATTTTATGCAGGAAATGGCTCGTCGCGCCGGTTTTGAGCTATCAATCAGCAAAGCTACCCCCTCCAGCCGCTGTCTGAAAGAACTTGCCGATGGCGACAGCGATTTGGTAGTAGGTATTCTTAAAACCGGTGATGGCAGAGAGGCAATTGAATATATCCCTTATGGGGCCCGCCAGCCGGATCGGGTTTATTTGTCTGCAACGGACAACCGCAGGCTACAGCAAGTCACTGAATTATCTACCATGACGCTGGCAGCAATACGCAACTATGGTTTTCACCCTAAAGTTACAGCAATAGTTAACGCCATGCCGCCAAGCCAGGTTATACGGGTAAACTCTATTTACTCCGCGCTTGAAATTGTTGCCAAACACCGGGTAACAGCTGCACTGCTGCCGCCAAGCCAGGTCAGCGCCGTGTTGCAGGAAAATCCGGAGCTGGCAGCCCAGATTAGAGAAGTCAGTTTTCCGCTCAATATTGTTACGCCACAACCCGTATATATCGGCTTAGCCAAAAGCTGTCAGTGCCCAAAAATCTCGCAAGCGATACAACAAAGTATTGCGACAATGACCGCAGATGGCAGCATAAAGCATATATTTGGTGACAAGCTCATCGATTTTACCGATTAGCATCATCGTTTTAATTCACATCAGCAAATTAGCTTCTTACTATACTAGTTTGGCGGTTGTTTAACTCAGTGTCTGATCCCCTTCAGCATCAGCACTGCAGATAATAATAAAACGTTAACTAAAAGGAAGCTGACAATGAATAGACAAACTTTTAAAACCAGAGCGCTGGCTGGCATGATAAGCATGTTGCTGGTATCCGGTGCCGCCTTTGCCAGTGACAAAACCATGACTAAACCAGCTGGTGCCTCAGGTCAGGGGAGTGCTCAGCAGGGTGCAGTAAGAACTAACCTGTTTTGGTGGCCACAACAACTTGATTTGTCTGTGCTACGCGATCACGATACACGCTCTAACCCTTATGGCGCCAACTTCAGCTATGCTGACGCTTTTAATAAACTGGATTTAGACAGCGTAAAGCGAGACATCAACGCCCTGTTAACGCAGTCACAAGATTGGTGGCCAGCGGATTTTGGTAACTATGGCCCTTTCTTTATTCGCATGACCTGGCATAGTGCCGGTACCTATCGCACCCTGGACGGCCGTGGCGGCGCCGGTGGTGGCCAGCAGCGGTTCGACCCGCTAAACAGCTGGCCGGATAACGCAAGCCTCGATAAAGCCCGACGCTTATTATGGCCGGTAAAACAAAAATACGGCGAAGCCTTATCCTGGTCAGATCTTATTGTGCTGGCCGGCAATGTGGCGCTGGAGAATATGGGCTTTAAAACCTACGGCTTTGCCGGTGGCCGTGCCGACGACTGGGAACCCGATCTAGTGTACTGGGGGCCGGAAGTTGAAATGCTGGCCAGCGACCGTGAAGATAAAGACGGTAAGCTGCAACGCCCGCTGGGCGCGACCCACATGGGGTTGATCTACGTTAACCCGGAAGGCCCTAAAGGCGTACCGGACCCGCTCGGTTCAGCGAAAAATATCCGTATCGCCTTTGAGCGCATGGCCATGAACGATGAAGAAACCCTGGCGTTAATCGCCGGCGGCCATACTTTTGGTAAAATGCACGGTGCCCGTAAACCGGCAGAGTGTATGGAGGCAGAACCTGCCGCAGCCGGGGTGGAAGAGCAAGGGTTTGGCTGGAAAAATAACTGTGGCAAAGGCCATTCTGAAGATACGATTACCAGCGGTTTAGAAGGTGCCTGGACTCAGACGCCAACGCGCTGGACATCGCTGTATTTAAGCAACCTGCTTAACTTTGAATGGAAACAAACCCGCAGCCCGGCCGGTGCTATTCAGTGGGTGCCAACCGATGAATCACTGCATAAACTGGTACCGGATGCGCATATCAAAGGTAAATTTAACCCGCCGGTTATGACCACTGCGGATCTGGCGCTGAAGTTTGACCCGGAGTATCGCAAGATTGCCGAGCGCTTTTTAGCGGATCCGGAAGAATACCGCTTAGCCTTTGCCAAAGCCTGGTACAAACTGACCCACCGCGATATGGGGCCACCACGTAACTTTTTAGGTAAAGAAGTACCAAAAGAGGCGCTGATTTGGCAAGATCCGATTGACGAAAAAACCCAGTCCAACATTAAAGCCGGTGATGTTAAAACACTGAAAGCCAGTATTTTAAAATCTGGTTTAACCGTGCCTGAGTTGGTGCGTGTAGCCTGGGGCTCTGCTGCCAGCTATCGTGACACCGATATGCGTGGTGGTGCTAACGGTGCGCGCATTGCATTGGTGCCACAAAAAGATTGGGCAGTAAATAACCCGGCTGAAACAGCAAAAGTAATCAAAGCGCTAACAGCCATCCAGCAAGATTTTAATACCAGCCGTAAAAAAGTGTCACTGGCTGACTTAATCGTGTTGGGCGGCACGGCAGCAATTGAAAAAGCCGCCAAAGACGCCGGTTATAACGTTACAGTGCCGTTTACACCGGGCCGTGGTGATGCCACTCAGGACATGACAGACGTTAATGCCTTTAGCCTGCTTGAACTGACAGCTGATGGTTTCAGAAACTACTTCGACGCGGCAGCAAGCTACAAATCACCGACTGAGATGCTGGTAGATAAAGCCGATCAACTGGACCTGAGCATACCGGAAATGACCGTGCTGGTAGGTGGTTTACGTGCGCTGGATGCCAACTATCAGGGTGCCAAACATGGTGTGTTCACGGCTAAGCCAGGCACGTTAAACAACGACTTCTTCGTTAATCTGCTGGATATGTCTACGGTGTGGAAAAAGTCTGCCACAGACGGCATATACGAAGGTTTTGACCGTGCATCAGGCAACAAAAAGTGGACCGCCACCTCTGTTGATCTGATCTTTGGTTCAAACTCAGAGCTGCGCGCCGTGGCCGAGGTGTACGCCTTTGATAGCTCGAAGCAGAAGTTTGTTGATGACTTTGTTAAAGCCTGGACCAAGGTAATGAACCTGGACCGCTAACCGGCAGTTGTAACTAAAAGCAAGCTCCATCACGCAAAAGCGCTGCAACCGGAAAAGCTGCAGCGCTTTTTTATTCAGATGCCTGCTTGTCGCATTCAAACGTCTGCCGCCTTAGCGTCACGCCGGGTTGCGGCCCCAATTCAACCCGATACAACAGGTTGTAGTCCTGCTCCGTCAATGCGGCCATTTCAATATCACTTAGCAACCTAACCAGTTGCGGCACAGTATTGCTGTGCCCTACTACCAATACCGGCTGCCCCTGCGCGGTTAACTGTGCCACTAACTGCCCACTCTGATTCGGGTCGTAATCTGTTACACTAAGCTGCTTGGCAGCGGCCACTGCTGCAGCTGTTTGCTGGGTGCGCTGATACGGTGTGGCATACACGGCGGCCAGTGGAATATTGGCAAAATAATCGGCCAGTGCTTGTGCTCTGGCTCTACCGCATTCTGACAAAGGCGGATCTTTACTGTCGCCTTGCTTTTCGGCATGGCGCACCAGATACACCGTGTCAGCACTTAGTTGCAGAGCCAATAAACAGCTTAACGCGCCAAACCAGGCCACGAGTTTATTTAGTTTCAACTTGAGGAACCTCTATGCGGTACAACACAGCATCTACATCCCCCAGCGCATCGCGGTGCAGATAACGTTTTACAAACTGCATACCCAGTTTACGCATAACGCCAATTGAGCCGGCGTTATCCGGCATGGCAATTGCCGACAAAAACTGAACATTGCTATTATTTCCCAGCACCGCATCAGCCACAGCCCGGGCGGCCTCGCTGGCATAACCCTGCCCCCAGTACTGCCGCTTAAAACGCCAGCCAAGTTCGATATCATCTGTGCTGGGGCTGGCCATGTTAAAACCCATCGGCCGTATTAATACCCAGCCGATATAAGCGTTATCTTCTAACCGCCGCACCTGCCAGATACCATAACCTTGCGCCGGGCTGCGGTACTGCATCATCCGCGGTATAAATACATCAACAATGCTTTGCATCGTTGTAAGCTTGCCACCGTTAAGGTAGCGCATAACTTCTTGATCCTGGTCTACTTCAAAAAGCAACCCGGCATCCTGTTCAGACAGCAGGGTAAAACTCAGCCTGTTACTTGCGGCAATTTTCAACATACTCTTTCACTCTTTTCTACTATTGCGCTCTGGTCGTATCTACTGCAGCTCAATACGGTACTGGGCAAACCCCAGCTCGTCGGTGCCCAGCTTGGTCATGGGCCACTGTTTATAGCGGCGGACAAAGTCTTCTGCTGTTTTGCTGTCTTGCGTGCTAAAGCGGATATCCAGCACCGCACTGCCGGCAACAGGCAGAAAACGCCAGTTATTGTCGGCCGCCGGATTTACCTGGCCGCTGTATTGCCCGCTGGCCGCGTCGTAGCCGGATTGCTGCCCGATATAACTTACCAGCGCTTCACGGTTGCTGTCGGGCAACTCCATTACCACATGCTCGCTGCCGGTACCGGCAAAACGGCCACCAAAAGCGCGGTAATTATTGGTTGCCACTATAAACTGCTTTTCGGCCAGTGCTTTACCACTAAATACTTTACCGCTGTTGTCGGTATAACTCAGGTTAACAATACGCGAGGCGGTTGCGTTTAGCAGCTCACAGTCGGGGCCAAATTTGGCTGGCTGGGTAACATCTATCTGATAGTTTACGCCATCGATTACATCAAAATTGTAGGTCGGGTGTTCATAGTTAATCAGCTGTTGTGGCGCACTGCTGGTCACATCAATGCGGTTAAACTGGTTGGCCGAACATTCCAGCCAGTCTTTTAATTCAGCACCGCTGAGTTTTACCGCCACCACAGTGTTGGGGTAAAGGTATAAGTCTGCAGCATTGCGAAAGCTTAACGTACCGGCCGACACCTGAATATACTGCTGTGCATCTGTCGGTGAACTGCGCCGCCCGCCAGCTTTAAACGGTGATGCTGCTGACAGTACCGGCATATGCTGCAGCTGTGCCGGTAGCATAGCAGTCACTTTGGCTATCTGGGCGTTAGCTACAATTTGCACGGTGGGGTCGTCCTGTACCTGGGCCAGAAAGCTATACATATCGGCCGACGCCACACCAATCTGGCGCTGCATAAAATCAATTGTGCCCTGATGTGCCTGCTGCACTGCGGTGTGAATACGTTTATCTGCCGCCACCAGCGGCGCTTTTTTAACCCCGTCATAAATAGCTACGGCTTTGGCAGTAGCATCAGTTACCTGCCATTTGCCGTGTTGCAGGCTAAGGGTGAAATCTACCTGGCCCATATTGTCGCCCCAACGCCCCGGCATTACGGCAGCAACGCCGGTAAGCAGGCCTTTTTCAATATTTGCTCCCGGTAAATCCTTATAGCGTGATGACGGAAAAACAGAATGGCTGTGGCCAAACAGCACCGCATCAATGTCCGGCACCTGGGTAATGGCATACACTGCGTTTTCAGCATTCGCATCGCCGGGGTTTTCGCTGGAGCCAATGCCCGAGTGCGGGATAGCAATAACCAGATCGGCCCCCTGCGCTTTCATTTGCGGCACCAGTTTTATTGCTGTTTCCACAATACCGGCAGCACGTACTTTGCCGGTTAAATGCTGCTTGTCCCACTGCATAATCTGCGGTGGTACAAAGCCAATATAACCAATTTTTAAACTGTGCTGCTTACCTGCAGTGTCGGTTACCACAGTGTCTTTGATGAGGTAAGGCGTAAATAAATGCCCGCCCTGTTTTATGCCGTTCCAGCACTGCGGCTGTGCGCAATACACATTGGCATTAATATACGGAAAAGCGGCACCAGCCAGGGCTTTTTGCAAAAAATCCAGGCCGTAATTAAACTCGTGGTTGCCAATATTGCCCACATCGTATTGCAGCACATTCATAGCCTGATACACCGGGTGTACCTCGCCGTCCGCCAGGCCTTTGTGTGCAGCATAATCGCCCATCGGGCTGCCCTGAATTAAATCGCCGTTATCCACCAGCACGGTGTTAACGGCCCCCTGCCGGGCGGCTGCAATCAGGCCGGCTGTGCGCGCCAGGCCAATGCTGGGATCCTGGGCGGCAGTGTAGTAGTTGTAGTCCATGACATTAGCGTGCAGATCAGAGGTTTCCAGCACCCGCAGTTTTACCGTCACTGCCTGTGGTGGTGTACTGACAGCACAAGACACCACACTCAGTGCCGCTGCTGATAGCGCTAATAAAGAAAAAGACACTTTAAACATAGTTAATTCCCGGCTTTTGCAGCCTGGCCAGAACCCAGAGTATTCCAGTCAGCTGTTGGCTGCTGTTGTAAATGACGCAGAAAAAAATCAAACTGGCGCCGTTGTATATAACGAATGGGGCCACTGGAGCGCCCGGTACTGTGCTCTCCGCCCGGCACCAGCAGTAAATCAAAATCTTTATCAGCGCTAATTAATGCATTAACCAGTTGCATGGTAGAGGCAGGGTCCACATTGCTGTCCTGCTCGCCGTTAATAATCAGCAGTTGGCCCTGCAGTTTTTCGGCATGTTCTGTTACCGACGAGGCAGCATAATGCGGCCCTACCGGATAGCCCATCCACTGCTCGTTCCAGCTTATTTTATCCATGCGGTTGTCATAACAGCCGGCAAACGCCACGCCGGTGGTGTAAACATCCGGATGAAACAGCAGCGCCGCTACCGTACTCTGGCCACCGGCCGAGGCACCATAAATGCCTATACCTGCGGCCATATTGTACCAGGGGAATTGCCGAGCTGCGGCCTGATGCCACAAAATTCTGTCCGGAAAACCGGAATCGGCCAGGTTTTGCCAGGCAACATCATGAAAGGCCTTAGAGCGGTTGCTGGTGCCCATACCGTCAATTTGTACCACCACAAAGCCTAAATCAGCCAACGCCTGCATACCAATAACTTTATCGCCGCCAGAATGAAAACCAAACGGCCAAAAGCTTTTGGGCACAAAGCTGTCGTGCGGCCCGGCGTAAATATTTTCAATTACCGGGTATTGCAGCTTAGGGTTAAAGTTTTGCGGCGTAACGATTAAACCCCAGATATCGGTTTTACCATCACGCCCTTTCGCCACAAACGGCTGCGGCGCTTTAAAACCAGCCTGAGTTAAACGGCTGATATCCGCTTTGGCCAGGGTGCGCAGCAATTTGCCGTCACTGGCGCGGCGCAATTCAGCCACATTGGGTAAATCTACCCGCGAATACAGATCAATATAATATTGCCGGTCTGCCGAAAAGCTCAGCTGATGATCAGCATTGGCACTGGTAAGAGCGGTAAGGCCGCTGCCATCGAAGTTAATACGGTAATAGTGCACAAAATAGGGATCCTGCCCGGCATTCATGCCACTGGCAGCAAACCACAGTTGCTGCGCCTGCTCATCGATATGCAACACCTCGCGCACCCGCCAGTCGCCTTTAGTGATCTGATTGTTTAACTTGCCGTCTTTATCATACCGGTACAAATGCGCCCAACCGTCCTGCTCTGACAGCCAGATAAAACCCTGCTCTGGCGTTTGCAGCGGCTGATAAAATGCAGCCCACTGGTCAATAAAGGTGTTGCTGCGCTCTGTCAGCAGTGCCTTTGGCTGCGCCGTTTTGGCATCTACGGCAATAATACGCGCCAACTGGTGGCCGCGTTCGGTATAACGAAAGGTAAAACGGCTGCTGTCGGCTTGCCATTGCACGTTGTCCAGCATATAAGGCTGGCTGAACAGCTGGTTATCTATCTGGGTTGCCTTAGCGGTTTTTAGCTGTAGCAGTACCGGCTGGTCAATATCTACTGCATCACCGGGTTTGGGGTAAAGCTGAGTCAGGGTTTTGGGTTCCAGCTGATCTTGCGGCGATGACAAAACCCGGCTAACAAAGCGTGCGGTGCCGGGTGTTACTTTCATCACCAGTAAAGCCGAGCTGTCGGGCGCCCAGCGGATAGATTCAGCATCGTAAAACTGCGCTGCGCTGCCGTCCTGGCTTTGGTACTTAACCGTGCCATCTGCTGCCGTAACCACCAGATTATGGGCTATTACCTGCGCCTGATAAGCTGCATCGGGCGATTTACGTGCCGGATTGTGCGCTGGCGTGCGCAAATCTCTTACCACACCAAAGGCTTTAGGCTGATTTTGCCGGGTTAAGCTTTCACATGCTGTGCCGTTAAGCGCACACTGCCAGCTTTGGTTATCATAATAAAACTGGATCTGCTGGCCATTATCGCTGTAGCGGAAACTATCAAACGGCAGTTGCAGCGCGTTAAACTGCTGCCCTGTTGCCTTACTTAGCGCCTGGCTGATTAGCTGATGATCAAAAGCAGGTTCAGGCTTTGCCGCCACTACCGTATCGCGGTAGAACATAAAACCGCCTTCCACGCTTAGCTTGTAGTGAAAGCTGTGGCCGGTGGCGGCCCATTGCGGTTCCAGCATCAGGTTGCGGGTGAGATTAATCCAGTTATCGCGCAGCGATAGCGAACGCTCAATCTGTGCAGGGCTAACATTTTGTGCCTGAGCAATGCCCGGCAACAACGTAATACTGCCAAACAGCACGGTGATACTGTATAAGGCATTGCAATAACCGCTTAATTTCATAGGTGTTAATTCCATTACTCCGCTAAGTAAGGTTAACCTATAGAAAAATAGCGCTAAACAAAAGCAGCAATCACAAATTCATGCTTAAAACACCACCACATCAGCCAGAAACACCGCCGCAATGTTAGTTGTTTTCAACCTCAATTTTATTTTGCACCGTATGCGCGCCCGCTGTGGCTAAGGTGATCTGCTCGGCCAGCATGCGTTGCTCAGCCGTATTCACTTTCCCCATCAGCGTTACATCGCCTTTACGGGTTTCAATATGAAAGTTAAATGGCTTAAGCTGCTCTTCACGTTGCAATGCCGCCATTACCGCACTGGATACGTTGGTATCATCAGCCAGCCCTTCTTTCACTACAGTGTCAGTCGCGGGTACACCGGTTTTTTCATTAATAATGTTTTTTTCGCAGCCCGCCACGCCAGCGGCCAATACACAAATTAAGCCCAGCGCAATAATGGGTTTTCCTGACGTATTCATAACTTACTCCTTAAAGATGTGAGTTTTAATACCGTTAAACACCATTAAGCGTGGCACAACATTATGAACATGGCCTGACTATATTATTTAGCGCGCTCTGGTTTTGTTTTAGGTTTGGCCTTGTTTGAGTTTTCCAGCTCTATTACGGTTTCAGTTGCTTTATTGGAGCGCCCGGTTAGTACCTTACGCGAGATACTTTTTAGCAGTGAACCACGGTTACTCACTTCAAAACCCGGCTTAACGATACGCTTAATAGCGCTACCCATTAGCTTTTGAATACGCTCTAAGCTTTGCTCTTCTTCACGGCTGACAAAAGAAATAGCCGTGCCAGCTGCGCCTGCCCGGCCGGTGCGGCCGATACGGTGCACATAGTCTTCCGGTAAATAAGGCAGGTTAAAGTTAATAACATAATCCAGCCCCTGAATATCCAAACCACGGGCGGCTACTTCAGTAGCAATTAAAACCTGTAACTTAGCCGATTTAAAATCAGCAATAGCACGGCGACGGGCGCCCTGGCTTTTATCGCCATGACATACTGCGGCATCAATTTTGCGCTGTTGTAAGCCGGCTAACAGTTGGTCGGCCTGCTCTTTAGTGCTGGTAAATACCAACACCTGAAACCAGTTGTTTTCTGCCAGCAGCTGTTCAAATAATTCAATCTTGCGGTTTTCTTCTACCGGGTACACCACATGGTTTACCGTATCGGCCGCACTATTGGTTTTAGCCACCCGGATTTGCTGATGATTATTTAAAATTTTGTGCGACAGCTCATTTACCGCAGGTGAGGTGGTGGCAGAAAATAGCAAAGTCTGGCGTTTAGCGGCTGTCATTTGCAGCAACTTCAGCACATCGGTGCTAAAGCCCATATCCAGCATGCGGTCGGCTTCGTCCAGCACGACAAATTCCACGTCACTTAAGATCACGTTACCCAAGGCCAGGTGCTCTAACAACCGGCCGGGGGTGCTTATGACCATATCAACGCCGGCGGTTAATTTATTCGCCTGGCCACCCATTTTTACGCCACCGTATAATGCCGTAACACTTAATGGCAAAAACTGCGCGTAGCTACTTATCGCATTGGCTAACTGCTCAGCTAATTCGCGGGTTGGTGTCAGGATCAACGCCCGCGGGCGGCGTTCCTCTGTTGCTTTGGGGGTATCCAGCATGCGTTGCAGCAGCGGAATAGCAAAGGCGGCGGTTTTACCGGTACCGGTTTGTGCGGTAACCTGTAAATCTTTACCGCGCCGTGCCGGCACAATCGCCTGAGCCTGCACCGGTGTCATCTCACTGTAACCATATTCAACCAGCGCGCGCAGTAAATCCGGCGCTAAATCTAACGATGAAAATTGCATAAAAGTTCCTCTGTAGCATAGCCACAGTCAAAATAAGGGGGAAGCTGGTGATAAAAATCAGTCTGCGGCTTCGTCATGTAAACGTGGCTTATGCTGGCAAGCTCTGGCCAGAATTTCGACATAAAATTCCGCCAGCTCTTGTGCTGCGGCAGCATCAATATGTTTATTGATTTCAGAGGTAAAAATCTTTTCGGCCGCCTCAGCTGAAGCACCAAAGCGGCAATCGAACGTCCAGTAGTTCATACCGTCAGGCAACGCTTTACGGCGCTCGCGGGCAAGGTACTTTTTAATCTCGTGTTTAATGGCGTCTGTTAAACGGGCCGTATTCAGCTTAGAGTGAGTTAAAGCGAATGTTTTTTTCATCAAAATTCCTACAGGTGTGCACTCAAAAGCTGAACGCGCTAATAAACCGCGCATTGTACATGGATAAAGCAAAGATAACTGCCACTATCTGCTGTTTGGCGGCAAAATCTAAGCAGTAAGCCACGCAAGATGCTGTGTGCATCTGAATACCGCCAAGCCCGAAGGCATAGGCTTGACATATGCAAAGCAACAACTACACTGACATATGCCTGTGATAGGCCAAACTTGAGGTGAGCAATGAAAACAGCAGCACTATTTACCAACGGCAGAAGCCAGGCTGTACGTATTCCGAAAGAACTTGAATTTGAAGGTGTGGCCGAAGTAGAAATCAGCCGCGAAGGCGACGCTCTGGTATTGCGCCCAGCCCGTAAAAGCTGGGCCAGTTTTGCCGACGCCCCCAAAGCAGATGCCGATTTTATGCAGGAGCGCTCTGACATAGTTGAAGATGGCAGGGTTGTGCTATGAAAGGCGCTTTGAAAAACCTGTACATGCTTGATACCAATATTTGCTCGTACATAATGCGCGAGCGCCCCGCCGCACTGCTGCACACCCTGCAACAGCATGTCTCCGCGAAACACCGGTTGGTTATTTCAGCCATTACCTACGCCGAGCTAAGGTTTGGCGCTATCGGCAAAAAAGCCTCGCCAAAGCATAATGATATTGTCGATCAGTTTATCGAACGTATCGACGCCATACTGCCATGGGATAAACCGGCTGTGGATGCTACCGCCCACATTAAGCGCTATCTGGCAGAGCAAGGTACGCCCATAGGCGCCAATGATGCGGCTATCGCCGGTAATGCAATAGCTGCAGGCTGTATCCTGGTAACCAATAACACCAGAGAACTTAAACGGGTAGCAGATCTACAGCTTGAAGATTGGTCGGTGTAAAACCCGGTCAACGCTAACTAAAGACTGCTGGCTGGTAAAGCGCATTTACCGCTTTCGTCACCGTCGATGGTATGCTGGCTTACTGAGTACTGACATATTTAACCCAAGGAGACACCACCATGCGCGCTGTTTACTGTGTATTACTACTACTGATGCTGGCAGGTTGTAACAAAAATGAAGTGGGCGACGTATCGCTGGGCGTATTTACCACCAAGGATATAAAGCTCGATGCCATTGTCGATCCGGTGGTAACCGGTGTTACCTGTCATGTCTCCAGTATCGAAGCCAATCTGAACTTATCCGACCCGTCTGACAGCTCTATCGCCTGTCGCCAAACCGGCCCCATCACAGCCGATATGATTGCCAAAATAGATAAGAGTAAAAATGGTGAGGTGCTGTTTAGCAAATCAAAAAGCATCTTCTTTAAAACCATGAAGATCCGCCGTATTCTCGACGTTGAAAACCAAACGCTGATGTATTTGTCCTACTCCACCAAAGAAACCTCCGGCAGCTTTAAACACAGCTTATCTACCGTGCCACTGTGGGGAACAGAAGCTTATGGTGCAGTGAAGGTGCAAGACTAATAGTGTAGCTAGATGTAAGCGGTGCCTTTTAAATACAGCACCGCAAACCCTGACACTAACACCCGATCATGGCTAAGACTGCAAAATAATATGCCGCCGCGCTGTGATGCCTGGTAAGCCACCAAGTCAGATTTAGCCAGTTGTTTCGCCCAATATGGCGCAAGGCCGGCATGAATTGACCCGGTTACCGGGTCTTCATCGCCACCGTTAGCAGGCCAGAAGTAGCGCGAAATAAAGTCATATTCGCTGGCTTTAGCGGTAACCACCACATCAAAGGGGGCTAACTGCTTCAGCTGTTCTGAAGAATAGCTCAGGCTTTTAGCATCGTGTTCCGATGCCATTACCGCAAAATAGGCCTGGCGGTTTTTTAATACCTGTATTGGTTTCACAGACAAACCGGCTAACAACGCAGCCGGCACCTGATCAACAACTTGCGGGCATTGGTTAGGAAAGCTCATTTCAATTTTGCCGTCACTATGCTGATTAACCAACAGTGCGCCAACTTGCGAGGTTAAAAACTCAATTTCACCCTGCCCGCCCAGATGATTAAATATTACATAGGATGCCGCTAATGTGGCGTGGCCACAAAAATCGATTTCTGTTAACGGCGAAAACCAGCGGATCTCATATTTATTGGCTGATAAGCCGCAGATAAAAGCGGTTTCTGAAAGATTATTTTCTGCAGCAATGTTTTGCATTAACTCAAGCGACAGCCATTCCTGTAGTGGCACCACAGCAGCAGAATTGCCTTTAAACTGCTGTTGGGTAAAAGCATCAACAATATAAATATCTAATTCCAACACCGATAATTTCCTTTTTTATTGAAAATTGTTAAGTCTGAATGTACAAAGAGAGTTAGTTTTTTAGCCAGAGAAGCATAAAAGTGAACAGAATCAGCACCTTATTAATGTCAGCATTTTTACTGATATGTTGCACCAATACCGCTTTGACTGCTGAAAGCATAATAACCAAACACAGCATTAAATCTGAGGTATTTGTTGAGGATTTCAACTTCTATGTAAAGCTACCAACGTCTTACCAAGCGGACTCTGGCCATAGCTATCCCACGATCTACCTGCTTGACAATGACCAGTACATGCAACTGTTTTTTGAAATTACAGACATTTTGTCTGAAGGCGGCTTGATGCCAGAGTTCATCATAGTTGGGATAAAACACCAACATCGGCTGCGGGATTTTACGCCTACCGCACTGAATGATCTGCCGGACACAGGTGGCGCCGATAAGTTTTTGCAATATATAGAAACAGAGTTAATCCCTCATATCACTAAACAGTACTCTACCAACGGCTTTAAAATTCTTGCCGGGCACTCAATGGCCGGGCTGTTTACCCTCCATACCATGCAAGCCAGGCCAGAGCTTTTTAACGCTCATTTCGCCTTTAGCCCATCACTGTACTGGGACAACCAAACAACAGTAAAGTCAGTAATGGCGTTTTTAAAATCCCGACGCGAATATCATAATTTCCTGTATATGAATATGGCAAATGAGGGACTCGATGACCCTTACGATAATTCTGTCGCTATGCGCAATGGCTACATAGAATTGGCAAAATATATTGAACAGAATGCGCCGGAGAAATTTCGATTTGCAGCCGAACATATGGAGCAAGAGTACCATATGTCCACTATTGCAGTTGGGCCGTTCTACGCACTACGCAGCCTATATCGCAAATTTCCATTACCAACAGCAAAAATCAAACAGGGCTTAGAAGCGATATTGCTGCATTATCAGGCATTATCTGTAGAAGTGGGGATAAAAATTACACCTACGCAAAGCAGAATGTACAACGCCGGTATGTATCATTTGTGGGCTAATGAAGATCTTGAAAAAGGCCTGGAAATATTAAAACACACTGTCGCTGCGCATCCTGAATCAGACTCGTTACATGATGGTTTAGCACAGCTTTATGCTGCTAATGGCCAGCTAAACAAAGCACTGCAACACAGTGAGATAAGCCTTAAAATCGCCACTCCTGCATCAGCTGGTTATCAAAATTACAAAAGGCGCTATGAGGAAATTAAGAACATGATAAAAGCCGACTAAAAACGAGCAAGGTAGCCTGGCAATGTAAAGCTAAAGGCAGCAATAAGGCCAATAACCTGGCGCTGGTGTATCTGCCCTACTCCACCAAAGAAGCCTGGGGTAGCTTAAAACATAGCCTTTCTGCCCTGCCGCTATGCCACCGCACACCTATTGTTACGACCCAATTCAAACTCCAAAGCGCTATCTTTTATTCCAAACAAACAGCAAGATTGATTTTAGAAACAACCGTGTTATGTTAGTTTTTTAACCATCCCCATAACAAACAATAAAGGCGATGGTTCATCAATAAAACCAGAGAGGGAATTTTATGGTTGTTGAGCAGCAGCTGGAGCGTGCGCGTCTTGAATTACTTGATATGGGTCTTAGATCCAACCCACAACTGAATTACCGCAGTGGCAGCAGATCTCTCGATATTATTGATGAACAATCAGCAAAAATTTTTGAAATGCTGGTTGAGCAAGAAACCACGCTCAGTTTTTTGCCACTTCCTGAAGAGTACCAACAGAAAATTGCCGACAACGAGGACGAAGGAACATTCTTTCAGTCTGATAACGAGTCCGAATTACCCCCGCTTGATTTATATTTAGAGCAAAAGAAAGGTGCATCCCGTTTTAGCGACAAATATCTGCAGACAGGTTTGATACCTGCCAAGTTGGATAAAGCACTGCTTAAGCTTGAGACTGAGGCTCACACCATGCTGCAGGAGCAAGGTGTGGAAGTGTTGTATTTAGCACTTGGTTTTTTGCAGTGGAATGAACCGACAAACTCATCTGTATCCAGGTACGCACCTTTGATTCTGGTGCCTGTTGAGCTTAATCGTTCTTCGGCCAGAGACAGCTTTAAGTTACGCTACACCGGCGAAGATCTGGGCTCAAATCTGACTTTAGCTGCAAAATTAAGAACAGAATTCAAGTTAATGCTTCCTGCCTATTCCGATGAAATGACGGTCTCGGATTATTATCAGGCTGTGTCAGATGCGATTACAGCGCAACCATCGTGGCGGGTGCATCAGGATAAAATTGGTTTAGGGCTATTCTCCTTCGGCAAGTTTCAGATGTATATGGACCTTGACCCGGCTGGCTGGCCTGAAGGAAAAAAACCATCCCAGTTGCCTTTGATTGGCCGCTTGTTCCGTGATGGTTTTGACCAGACTGCAGACATCAATCCGGCAGATCTGAATCATCCGGAAAAGCTCCATCTGGTAAAAGACGCCGACTCCAGCCAAATTGAAGCTATCTTAGCGATGAAGTCTGGCGCAGACTTGATTATTCAAGGCCCCCCAGGCACGGGAAAATCGCAAACCATTACCAATATCATTGCTGAAGCTGTTGCGCTGGGTAAGAAGGTACTTTTTGTCGCGCAAAAAATGGCCGCGCTTGAGGTGGTAAAAAAACGCCTTGATGAGACTCACATGGGCTTTGCCGTACTCGAACTGCACAGTCATAAAAGCACCAAAAAAACTGTCTTGGGTTCTATCGCAGAATCACTTGAGCAAGGACGGCCGCAAACAAAAAATCGTGAACAGGAGTTTTTGGATTTAGCCGAATCGAAAGCCTCGCTTGATGATTATGTGCATGCGATCCGGGCTCCGATTCTGCGCA
This sequence comes from Rheinheimera sp. EpRS3, assembly GCF_001513785.1. GTDB lineage: Bacteria > Pseudomonadota > Gammaproteobacteria > Enterobacterales > Alteromonadaceae > Alishewanella. The sequence continues at coordinate 1,289,626 of NZ_LNQS01000001.1, read as the reverse complement.
GCGCTGTCAATTACATTGAGGCCTTAGGCTCCCTGCTGCAACTGAAGATAGAAGATCCCAACAGCTCATTACCTGTCTTACCCTTTAGCTGTTTCGAACAATGGACCGCAGAACAATACAGCAATGCCAGAAAGCTTGTTGCGGAATTAGTGCAGCAGTTAGAGCGAGTCGGCGTGCCTGAAGCACATCCTTTTGCTATGTCTGGCCGTACTGACTTTTCTCCTGCATTGCAGCAGGCGCTAAACTTAGCGCTGGCACAAATAAGCCAGTTACTTAGCCAACTTGATGTGCAAACTGAAACAGCCAGTACTTTTCTGCAGCTTGAGAAACCACAAAGCCTGCAACAAGTAACACCTCTGATTTCAACTTCAACCTGGCTATCGGAAGTGCCGGATCTCAAAGGTGTCAAAGTAGATAACCTGCTATGGGGCTCTGAGCAAAAAAGGATCGATAACGGCCTGGCCTGTTTAGCTAATTTCTTAACACTGAAAGCCAGTTGTGAACAACATTTTATCGCTCAGGCACTGGATGCCGATCTACTGAGTATCCGACAAGGGCTGATTGGAAAAACAGATAAATGGTGGCGTTTCCTGTCATCTGACTACCGACAAGCAAAAGCAAAGTTAGCCGGACTTTGGCGTGGCACTCTACCCGCCTCCTCTGCAGAGTGGCTAACCACGTTAGACACCGCTTTAGCCTATCAAAGCGCCAAAAAAGAGCTCGCCAGTTACCACTCGCTATTAGCTGAAGTTTTTGGCTCTCAGTGGCAAGGCGAATATTCAGAGCAAAGTGACTTAACTCAAATTCACAGCTGGATCAGTACCTTTTATAACAAAGTTGCCCGTCTTGAATTGCCTCAGTCACTGGCAAAGCTGATTGATACAGGCGTTGATAAAAAACTGCTCCGCGACCAGGCAAACTCTCTGACAAAACTTTGTGACGGCATTGCTATACAGGTACAAACGCTGAATGAGCTGATACAGATAGATAACAGCAATCCAAACTACGACTTAGCGTCACTGCAATTTTCGCAACTCAATGTTTGGTTAGAAGGCTGGAAAAACTCAGCGCTACTTTACGATTTCGCACGGTATAACCAGATTATTCAGTCACTTGAGCTTTATAAAATCAAGGCTCTCACTGAACTGGCTTACTCATGGAATGCCGCCCCACAACTGCTAATGACAGCATTCGAACTTAGCTATTATCGCGGCTTGGTTGATCATGCCTACGACAGCTCGGAAGCAATACGCCGATTTGACCGTAATAAACATGAGCAAAGCCTGCGCGACTTTAAACGCATAGATGGCGACAGTTTATTTTTCGCGCAAGAGCTGTTGGTAAACCGCCTGTACGAGCGCTTGCCCAAGAAGACAGCTAAAGGTGAAATGGAACTGGTGCTGCGCGAGCTTGGTAAGAAAAAACGCCATATTCCGATCAGAAAACTTCTGGCGGAAGCCGGTAACGTGATCCAGCAAGTAAAGCCCATTTTTATGATGAGTCCTATGTCTATAGCTACTTACCTGAAACAAGGTGCTTTAGATTTTGATTTGGTGATCTTTGATGAAGCCAGCCAAATTCCGGCACCCGATGCTTTAGGCGCCATGCTGCGCGGACGGCAAGTGATTGTCGTGGGTGACAATAAGCAGATGCCACCAAGCAACTTGTTTGGTAAAGCCGTTGAACTGGAAGAAGAAGAGCTGGAAAACAGCGCCACAGCCGAAATGGAAAGTATTCTGGCGCTGATGGAAGCTCGCGGTGCAGCCAGTAAAATGCTGCGCTGGCACTACCGCTCCCGTCACGATTCGTTGATTGCAGTATCAAATGATCAGTTCTATAAAAACAAGCTGCTGGCCTTTCCAAGCCCTGGCTTTCACCCCGATGCAACAGGGCTGAAATTTCATTATTTACCGGACACCCACTACGACAAGGGTGGCTCCCGCACCAATGCGGGTGAAGTTGAAGCGGTAGTAGCGAAAGTGCTGGACCATGCGTTGACCAAACCGCATTTATCTTTAGGCGTGGTCGCGTTTAGTCTTTCGCAGCGTGATGCCATATTGCTGGAACTGGAAAAAGAGCGCCGCCTGCACCCTGAAACCGATGAGTTCTTTGCAAGACATGCAGGTGGTGATGAGTTTTTTGTAAAAAACCTGGAGAACGTACAAGGCGACGAACGCGACGTTATTTTTATCAGCATTTGTTATGGCAAAACCAGTACCGGCCAGCTAAGCCAGAACTTTGGCCTGCTGAATAAGCCCGGCGGTGAACGGCGATTAAACGTATTAATCTCACGTGCGCGACTGGCGATGGAAGTATTTGCCAATTTCAAAGGTGATGAACTGAAAGTTGGAGCCGACAGCCCTTTTGGAGTTCGTTCACTGCAAATCTTTTTGCAATTTGCCGAATCAGGCCAGTTAAGCAAATCTCATGAAAAAGAGCAGGAGCAAAACTTTGCGTTTGGTGCTCTGCTGCATCAGGCAATCCAGCGCTTAGGTTTTCAGGTAGCCACCCGGGTCGGCAGTCAGGGTTATTACATCGATTTAGCTATAAGGCATCCGGACAACCCTGATAAATTTGTGTTGGCACTGGAGTATGACGGCACCGGCTATTACGAGGCAGCGTCGGCACGCGACCGTGAGCGGCTGCGCCAGAGTGTGCTCGAAGGACTGGGCTGGAGCTTTGAGCGCATTTGGTCCACCGATTGGTTCAGAGACCCAGAGGCTGAGCTACACAGGCTGAAAGTGCTGATAGACCATGCTATAGCACAACACGACAAGCTGATGCTGTCGATGGCAGCGCAAGCTAACAGTACCCAACAAGTGAAATACAAAACTGCCGCGCCAGAGCCCGTTGCAGCGCCTATTCTGCGGGTTGAAGAAGAACAACCGGAATTTGAAGCCTGCACTACGCCGTATAAAAAAGCTGATGTGTCTAAGCTGAATATTCCGCATGTTGATGATTTCAGTGCCATCCCTCTAAGCATGTTGGTGTACGCCGTAGAGCGTATTGTTGAGACCGAATACCCGATATTCGCCAGCTTAGTTGCCACCCGCTTAGCAAACGCCGCAGGCTTAACACGTGTTGGCGCGAAAATTAAACGCACTGTAGACCAAGCCATAGCAAGTGCTGCCGCCAAAGGATTAATTCAGGTAGATGCAGACGAAGTGCTATGGCCGCATGGCCGCAACACAGTCAAGCTAAGAAACTGGAACAGCACAGACATTGCCACCCGCAAGCTGGAAAATGTGTGCGATGCCGAGCTGACTAATGCTTTGTTACTAACAGTACAAGACGCGCACGCCATCAGTGTATCGGATGCAGCATCTGCTGCTTTGGGCCTGCTGGGCTTTCAGCGCGCAACGGCTCAGGCAGCAGAACGGATGAGTAAATTGGCACAGCTTCAATGCGATAAAGGTGTGTTGGTTTGTGAAAATGAGCGGTTGAAGATTGCCACAAAGTAGCAGTACGAAATATTCATAAAACAATGGGCTAGTTTTATTAACTATCAAGGAACATAAATGAACTTTGAGATAATTATTTATGAAAATGCAAATCCCCTTTGATAGTCAAATCAAAAAAATATAACACAGCAACACAGATGAGACTGTTACTGAAACATATAGAAAACAAACGACATTAGCACATAAAGATTTAATTAGGGTTTGGACAAAGGTGAAATATTGAGTACAAGAAAAAATTCAGCTAACTCTGGTATAGATGCCTTACTTGGTTTCGAGTTTCAGCGAAATTGTGCATTATATTTGCTTCTAAGCGACTACGATAGCTTCAAGGACAGAGAGTTCTTCCTAAGTATTGAGCACCATGATGATTTTCTTTATTGCTATAGAACTGGTTGTAGAAGCAATATAGAAGAAGTTCGTTCCTACCAAGCCAAGAAACTGTCAGGTAACGTTTGGAAAATTGATGAAAGGTTCTCCGAAGTAATAGCGAAAATTCTTGAGGTTGGAAACAGACTAAGAGACGATCCATCACCAAAATGCCATACTTACACGCATGAACTGACATTCATTTCGAACTCTGATATTGAGCTTAAATTTCGGCCTAATAAAAAGGAGAAAGATGCTGGAAAAAAAGAACTAACTCATGTATTCAATGAACAGAATTGTAGACATAACTATGATTCTATACCCGATGATATCAAATATTTTCTCAGCAAAAAGGTAGAAAACTTTTGCAAGAGTAATGGAGCGGAATACTTCGAGTCAGAACTGAACAACCTTCACATTCAATGGGTCGATTTTCCAAGAACAAAACAGACTCAAAAAGACTGTCTCGTTGGCCTAATGAGTAGAAAGTTTTCGCACGTATCGGATTCAGCTGCAGCAGTTGAACTACTTTTGACAATGTTCAGAGAGGTTGAAGCGACATACAACCAAGGTAAGGTTATTACGTTACTCGACAGTTCGAAAAGAGTCGAAGGCGATGATATCAAAAAAGCTATCGACATTATTGAAACAGAGCAAAAGACTTTCCAGCTTTGGAGAGAATATTCCGCAGAGTTAGCTCGCAAGTTTCGCATCCCTATTGGCATCCAAAACAGTTACGAAAACTATATAAGGAATACATTCGAATTATTAAAAGATATGACGAATAATGAGCATCAAATCATCAAAAATTTTGTCCATCAAAATGATTACTCGATGAATCACTACAGTCATAGCAAAATGTTTGAAGCCTACGTTTCTGATATAAGAGGTAAATTCAACCTCAACCTCAAAGAGATCGATATTTTCTTCACAGCTTTATGCGCTTTTGTTGAACACCATGGAGAGGCCATTTAATGAAAACAACAATAACGTTCGACAAATTATTTGTGAGTTCAGAGTCTCACAACCGATGTTTCAGCGAAGAGTTCTCTCCAAGTGTTAACTTAATAAGCGGTAGAAATACATCAGGTAAAAGCTCATTAATTCAGAGCTTAATGTATACGTTTGGTGTTAACGATGTGAGGGAAAGCCTTTCTGAGATTCTTACTTATCAACCAACCTTCCGTGTTGACTTTACGATAAAAAGTAATCAATCAACGCAAGAATACTGCATAGTCAGAGATTCCAAATCAATATACATAAAAGAACCTAAGGGTAGAATTATCCCTTTTCATGGAGTGAACGCAGACAATAGCGCTGAACACGTGAAGCTAAAAGACTACATAAGAGATTTAGTTGGTTTCTCTTTGGTCCTTGAACAAAAAGGTGAACTTAAGTCCGCGCCGCTTGAAAGCATGTTCTTGCCTTACTATATTTCTCAATCAGTCGGCTGGGTTTACTTACGTGAATCATTCTCCAATCTCCAGTATTACAGAGGATTTCAAGAGGACTACTTGGATTATTATCTCGGTGTAAGTAATAGTTTTGACCGAGTCGAACATAGGAATCTTAGTAAAGAAAAAGATCGACTATCAAATGATATTAGCAATTTAAAACGTTACAGCAAAAAATCTGAATTCCAATTTTCTAACTTAGTAGATGAGACTTTCGGAATTGAAGCCGAAGAATACGTCGAAAAATATGTACAAAAATCGAGTGCTCTTGAGGAAGAACGCAATAAATATATTAGGTTGTGCAATGAACTTTCTTTGCTGCAAAATCACCATAAAATATTGAAGAGGACAAAAATAAATATCAAGAGCCAAAATTATAACGATATTGATAGATGTCCTGCATGTACTCAGATTTTATCTTACTCTCTTGAAGGACTGTATAGTCATTATCAGAAATACAACGACACTATTGAGCTTGAATCACATATCACACAGAAGCTTATTGATAAGATGTCTAGCATCAATACCTCTAAAAAGAATATTGATAAAATCACTACAGAAATCAATGATGATTACGGTGTCCTATTGAAAAAAAATATTGATGGACTTACATTTTCTCAGTGGGTTGAAAACAAAGCTAACATCACCCTTTACAAGAAGATGCAGGAAGATATTAGTTCTTATCAAAAAAAACTAGAGGAAGTAAAAGAGTCATTAGCTTCAATGGGCACCGAGCAAGAAACATTTTCAGTACGCGCGCTCAGAGAAAGAACGTTTAGGGAAATTTTTACAAACTACACAGGACAACTAGCACTAAAACCGTTGACAGACCCAAGATACCTAGACTTGTACAAAATTCATTCGTTCCCTCGACAAGGTGTTGAGTTACATAAAACAGTCATGGCATATCATTTTTCTTTAAACGCAATGATAGAAAAAGCAGGTGTAGCTCATCGATTCCCATTTTTACTCGATGCCATACTCAAAGAAGACATAGATAAAACGAATTTAGAAAATATTCTTTCTTTCGTTGGTAAGAACCTGCCAAACGATACACAAACATTTGTATCCATATCTGAACATATTAACGACTCTGACGATAACAAAGAAAAAGCGCAGGATACAAAAGCAATTCAGACGATCCGAGTTAAAGATGCAATGAACTCTTACTTTCCTCAAGGCACAAAACTTATTTACATTGGTTGCGGAAAAATTGAACGCGGATTTCTTTCTCAGTCGCTGGATAACTATTCAGATCTATATAACGATACTATTGAGATTACTGCTATCCAGTAATTAGCAATAAAAAGCGTTTTATGCCGATGAAAGAGGGCTGGCTTGGAGTCATTCGATAAGATTCAGCCTGTATCACTCACCAAGCTCGACTTAAATCTCACTTATTATTGAACGAAAAAAAGCGAACCGTGGGTTCGCTTTTTTCGTTTCACTAGTTTACCCGCTTACTGTTACCCAAGGACGCATCCCTCACTAGGCAATCAGCTACAACCGACCGCAGTTGGCAAACTGGGGTCAGAGCCAAACCGCTGCGCGGTGTTGGATCTGACCCCTTTCAATTACCGATACGCTTCCGGGCTTGGGCAAGAGCAGATCAGGTTGCGGTCGCCGTATACGTCATCGATACGGGTAACCGTTGGCCAGAACTTGTTCTCTGCCACGAAGGCTACCGGGAAGGCGGCATATTGGCGCTCGTAGGCGCGGTCCCATGCCGGGTCGAAAATGTCTTGCATGGTATGCGGTGCGTAGGCCAGTGGGTTGTTGTCCACTGTCCACTCGCCTGCTTCTACCTTGGCAATTTCGGCGCGGATGGTGCTCATCGCTTCAATAAACTTATCCAGCTCGGCTTTGCTTTCTGATTCGGTGGGCTCAATCATCAGCGTGCCGGCTACCGGGAAGCTCATGGTTGGTGAGTGGTAACCAAAGTCCATTAAACGCTTGGCAATATCCATCTCGGTAATGCCGCTGGCTTCTTTTAACGGGCGAATGTCGATAATACATTCGTGCGCTACCCGGCCGTTAGTGCCGCGGTACAGTACCGGGAATAACGGGTCGAGTTTTTTCGCCATGTAGTTTGCGTTCAGGATGGCGTATTCAGTAGCTTGTTTTAAGCCCTCGCCGCCCATCATGGCAATATACATCCAGCTGATTGGCAATATACCGGCGCTACCGAATGGTGCAGCAGATACTGCGCCGTTGTCGCTACCGGTGCCGTCGATGCTTACCACAGCGTGGTTAGGCAGGAACGGTGCCAAATGGCTTTTCACACCGATAGGACCCATGCCCGGACCGCCACCGCCGTGTGGAATACAGAAGGTTTTGTGCAGGTTTAAGTGCGATACGTCTGAGCCGATAAAGCCAGGTGCCGTTAAGCCTACCTGAGCATTCATATTGGCGCCGTCCATATACACCTGGCCGCCGTAGCTGTGAATAACGTCGCATAGCTCACGGATACTTTCTTCAAATACACCGTGGGTAGATGGATAGGTCACCATGATAGCGGCTAAGCGGTCGCCCACTTCTGCGGCTTTGGCTTTTAGATCCGCCATATCGATATTGCCGCGCTTGTCACACTCTACCAGCACTACGTCGTAGCTGGTCATGGCGGCAGTGGCCGGGTTAGTACCGTGCGCTGATACCGGAATTAAACAGATATTACGATGGCCTTCGCCGCGGCTTTCATGGTACTTACGAATAGCTACCATACCGGCGTACTCACCCTGAGCACCCGAGTTTGGCTGCATAGAGATATTGTCGTAACCGGTGATGTTTACCAGCCAGTCACCCAGTTGGTTAATCATCTCGTAATAGCCTTCGGCCTGGTCACGCGGCACAAACGGGTGCAAGGAACCAAACTCAGGCCAGGTTACCGGGATCATCTCAGCAGTGGCGTTTAGCTTCATGGTGCATGAGCCAAGCGAAATCATCGAGTGGTTTAATGATAAGTCTTTGTTTTCCAGCTTTTTGATATAACGCAGCATCTCAGTTTCACTGTGATACTGGTTAAATACCGGGTGGCCCAGCACGCTGTCGTTACGCACTAGATCGGCCGGAATAGACTTGCTGCCGTCTTTAACAATAGTGCTGTCCAGCGTGTCTACGCTTAAACCGTGGCCTGTGCCCAGTACGATATCAAACAGCTCAGCGATATCAGCGCTGTTGGTTGCTTCATGGAAGCTTACCGCTAATGAGTCGGCAACGTCGGTACGCAGATTCACACCGGCCGCTAAAGCACGGTTGATAACGTCGGCACGGTTGGCCACTTTAAAGGTGACGGTGTCAAACCAGTGGCTGTTTACTAATGCCACGCCTTTGGCTTGTAAGCCGGCAGCAAAAATATCGGCATTGCGGTGAATACGCTGCGCGATATTTTTCAGCCCCAGCGGGCCGTGATATACCGCGTAGAATGAGGCCATATTGGCCAGCAACACCTGAGCAGTACAGATGTTCGAGTTAGCTTTTTCACGGCGGATATGTTGCTCGCGCGTTTGCATCGCCATACGCAGTGCCTGATTACCGCGACGGTCTTTCGACACGCCGATAATACGGCCCGGCATTGAGCGCTTGTACGCATCACGGGTAGCAAAAAACGCGGCGTGCGGGCCGCCGTAGGCCATAGGCACGCCAAAACGCTGGGCGCTGCCTAATACTACGTCAGCACCTAACTGGCCCGGCGCTTTTAACAGCAGCAGCGCCATAGGATCGGTAGCTACCGCAACTATGGCTTTTTTCGCCTGTAACTGGGCAATTAATTCGCTGTCGTTACGGATATCACCGTTAGTGGTTGGGTATTGAATTAACGCACCGAATACGTCGTGCGCAGCTGCATCGGTTGCTTTGCCTACCAGGATGTCAAAACCGAACATTTCGGCGCGGGTTTTTACCACGTCGATAGTTTGCGGGTGTACATCGTCGCTAATAAAGTACAGGTTAGACTTGCTCTTGGTTACGCGCTTGGCCAATGCCATGGCTTCAGCTGCGGCAGTGGCTTCGTCCAGCAACGAGGCGCTGGCCAGCTCCATACCGGTTAAATCCAGCGTTAATTGCTGGAAGTTTAACAGCGATTCTAACCGGCCCTGAGCAATTTCCGGCTGGTATGGCGTGTAAGCCGTGTACCAGCCCGGATTTTCCAGCACATTACGCAGGATCACATTCGGCGTTAACGTTGGGTGATAACCCATACCAATGTAAGATTTGAACATTTTGTTCTTTGCCGCAGCTTGCTTTAATACAGCTAACGCATCGGCTTCAGTGCGGGCCGGGCCGGTGGCCAGTGGCGTCGTCAGGCGGATATCCGCCGGTACGGTTTGGGCAATCAGCGCTTCAATGCTGTCTACACCCAGCTCACTTAGCATGGCAGCGGTTTCTGCCGCGTCCGGGCCGATATGGCGCTGAATAAATTCGTCGTGGTTCGCAAGTTGCGACAGGGTTTTCACAGCGGAGTTGGTCATGCCTTGAATGTCCTGGTAAGGTTTTGTTGCTACTAAAAGTTAAGCCCCGTGGCTTAACAGGTAACTACTACGGGCACGGGGCTTAAACGGATTTGCTAAGTTGGCTTACTCGTCGATAGAGTTTTTGTAGCCGGCAGCGTCTAACAGTGCTGACAGTTCAGCGGTATCAGACACTTTAATTTTAAACATCCAGCCATCTTCGTACGGGCTGCTGTTTACCAGCTCTGGCGAGTCGGCCAGCGCTTCGTTTACTTCAACAATTTCACCTGACAGCGGCGCATAAATATCAGAGGCCGCTTTTACTGACTCGGCTACGGCGCAGTCATCGCCCTGAGTTACGGCATCGCCTACGTCTGGTAATTCAACAAACACCATATCACCCAGCAGGCCCTGGGCATGCTCAGTAATACCTACAGTGTAGATACCGTTGCCTTCATCGCGCGCCCACTCGTGGCTGCTGGCGTATTTCAATGTGTTAGGAATTGAGCTCATTGTTTAATCCTTAGCTGGTGTCGTCTTATTTAGTCTGTTTTTTTAATTACTGTCACAGTTTAGATAACTTTCTTACCCATGCGAACAAAAGCAGGTTTCACTACCTTAACCGCAACCATCTTACCGCGAATATCCACTTCGGCTGTATCGCCTGCAGTTGCAGGTACACGGGCCATGGCAATACTGTAGCCTAGTGTTGGCGAGAAAGTACCTGAAGTAATTTCACCTTCGCCACCTTCTACCACTACGCGTTGGCCATGGCGTAATACGCCTTTTTGCTCCATCACCAGGCCAACCAGCTTAAAGGTGCCTTCGGCTTTGTGTTGTTCAATAGCTTTACGGCCAATAAAGTCACGCTCTTGCGGTGCCCAGGCAATGGTCCAGCCCATATTGGCTGCCAGTGGCGATACGGTTTCGTCCATATCCTGACCGTATAAGTTCATGCCGGCTTCTAAACGCAGGGTGTCACGCGCACCTAAACCGGCCGGTGCTACACCGGCGTCCAGCAGTTTTTGCCAGAAATCGGCGACCTGCCCGTTTGGTAAGGCAATCTCGTAGCCGTCTTCACCGGTGTACCCGGTGGTGGCAATAAATAAATCGCCGGCCTGCACACCAAAAAATGGCTTCATACCGGCAACTGCAGCTTGTTGCTCAGCGCTTAATAAGGTGGCCACTTTGGCTTTAGCATTTGGGCCCTGTACCGCAATCATCGCGAACTCAGGGCGCTCAGTCACGGTTACATCAAAAGCCTTGGCTTCGTTGTTGATGTGGGCTAAATCTTTTTCACGGGTGGCCGAATTGACCACCAGACGGAAGAAGTCTTCCTGCAGAAAATAGACAATTAAATCGTCAATCACGCCACCGGCTTCATTTAACATGCCACTGTACAGCGCTTTGCCCGGCACGGTCAGTTTAGCGACATCATTGGCCAGTAAATAACGCAAAAAGGCGCGGGTATTGGCGCCTTTTAAATCAACGATAGTCATATGAGAGACGTCGAACATCCCGGCGTCGCGGCGTACCGCGTGGTGTTCTTCAATTTGTGAGCCGTAATTGATGGGCATGTCCCAGCCGAAGAAGTCGACCATTTTGGCACCGGCTTCGAGGTGTTTGCCATGTAACGCAGTTTGATTAGCCATTGTTATGTCCTGCTTAATGTAAGGCCCGCAAGGCGCCGGAAATTCAGCGCCACTGCTTAGTTTTAGTTAACTTATGCAGCATCGGCGGATAAAAAGGCGCTCGGATTATAACGCAAGGCTCCCGTTGCCAACAGCCCCAGATTAATTAGTTTTTGTAATGCGACAGCCGTAATTACCAAAAAAACTAACTCAGGCACGGCGCGCGGTTTTTGCCTGTGGCTGTGCCAGTTTTGGCAAGTCGCCACTGTTGCCAAGGGCTGCAGCAATGATCTGAGCTTTTAACCACGGCAACTGATTAATACCGCTCATACCAACAGCTCTTACCAGCTTTAGCAGCGGCTGTGAATTACTGAAACCACGTTTAAAAGCTTCCATCGCGGTAATCAGGGTTTGCGCCTCGGCCTTACGCCAGCGCTCATAACGGCGCAGCAGGCGGTTGTCGGTAAAGTCTTTATTGTCACGCACATATTCACTGATTAGTTCTGCTAATGCAGCAACGTCCATCAGGCCTAAATTCATACCCTGCCCCGCCAGCGGATGTATGCTGTGAGCGGCGTCGGCCACCAACACGACGCGGCCACGCAGCCAGCTACCGGCATAGCGCATTTTCAGGCCAAAGGCTTTGGGGTCATTATGCAGTTGCAGTACACCCAGTACGCTGTTACTGGCAGCAGTAAGGGCCTGATTAAACTGCTGTGCCGGCATGGCCAACAGCTCTGCCGCGCGCTCGGGGTTACAGCTCCAGACAATAGAGCATTGCTGCGGATCAGGCAGCGGTAACAGCGCCAGCGGCCCGGTCGGTAAAAATACCTGCCGTGCAGTACTCTGGTGTGGCTGTGCGGTGTTGATGGTCGCCACAATAGCCTGCTGCTCATAATCCCAGTGGGTAAGCGGTAGCTGCATGGCAGTGCGCACCATAGAATTTACGCCATCGGCACCTACCAGCAGGCGGCTTAACAGCAATTGTTGCCGGTTAATATTAATCAGCACATCGCGCTCGCTTTGCGCCAGGCTGTTAATCGTGCAGTTAAACTCTAAGCGTACATTGCTGTGCGGCTGTAATTGCTGATACAGCGCCACACGCACTTGCTCGTTGTCACAAATCCAGCCAAGTTCAGATAAACGCTCGGCTTTTGCATCAAACTCAATTCTGGCAAAGCTGTCGGCGTCCCACACCTGCATCCGGTTATAGCTTTGTGCCGTAGCGGCAATAGCTGGCCAGGCGCCAATATGGCTAAGCACGCGCATCGAGGCCAGGTTGAGCGCACTGACGCGCTGATGGTTAATATTGCTGCTATGTGGCGCATCGCCCTGCTCCAGCACCACGATACTCAGCCCCAGTGGCGCCAACAGCAAAGCCAGCGTTAACCCGGCGCTGCCGGCTCCGACAATAGTGATATCAACATTTTGCATTTTAGCTCCGCAGCCCCATGGCCTGTTCGGCCACAGGACGTTTTAATTCATCGCACAGTGTCAGCGCCAGTAAACCGGTGTTACGTGCCAGCGCCATTAAGCGCGAGCGGTTAGAGAAAATACGCACCAGCGCATCGGTGGCGGTGGTTACGGTGTTGATATCTTGCTGGCGGGCCTGCTGGTAGGCGCGCAGCATGGTATAACCGCCAATATCATGCGGCGCAGCGTTAACCTGGCGTACCAGTTCGGCAATGTCACGCAGCGCCAGGTTAAAGCCCTGGCCGGCTATCGGGTGCACATTGTGCAAACTGTTACCTAACAGCGCAGTGCGATGGCGCACTATATCGCCGCTGACACGTAAACTAAGCGGGTAGCTGGCCCGCTTCCCCGCCCCACTGAAGATACCGGCGCGGTAGCCAAATGCCTGCTGTACCTGTGTTACAAAAGCAGTGTCATCAAGCTGCATTAATCTGGCTGCTTCATCCGGTGTGGCGGTGTACACCAGCGAATAGCGCTGTTTGGTAAGCGGTAGTAATGCGATGGGGCCATGTTCAGTAAAACGCTCAAAGGCTGTGTGCTGGTGCCCCTGTACTAATGCCAGATTGGCAATCACAGCATGCTGCTGATACTGACGCTCCAGCACACTAAAACCTGCCAGGCTGCGGCTGGGCGATAAACCACCTTCGGCAATCAGCAGTAATTTAGTCTGCAGTACTGTGCCATCATTTAATGTCAGCACCTGCTGTTGTTGCGTTGGCGTTATTGCCGCCAGGGTATTGGGAGCAAAGCGTTGCAACTGTTTATAGCCTGCTAGTTTTTCTGACAGCAGCGCGCCTAAATGCTCGACTTCCAGCACATAACCCAGCGCCTGTTGCTGATATTCCGCCGCACTAAGCCGGGTTTTACCGAAATGGCCGCGGTCAGATACGTGAATATGCTCAATAGCACAGGCTTTAGGCTTAATATCTGCCCATAGCCCCCATTGCTGCAGCAAATCAACATTGGCTGCGGCCAGCGCTATGCTACGGCTGTCAAAACTGGCCTGGCTGATTGTTTCAGCCTGCTGTTCAATAATTGCCAGCTTAAGCGCCGGATTAGCCTGCAGTAATGCCCAGGCCAACGTGCTACCGGCCATGCCGCCGCCACTGATCACTATATCAAACAGCGGGAGATCTGAAGTTACAGCAGTCTGTGTCATTTAATGTAATGTCTTATTACCGACAGGTTTAGGGCTAAATTTCTGCCCCACTTCGGTGTAGCAGGCCAGCGCCATAATACGGATATGTTCCAGCACCAGAAAATACGCCTCTTCGTTTTCCTCACTGCTGCCATCATCGGTGGTGTGAATATCAATACGGGTAACTTCGCTCAGTTGATCCAGTGCTTCACGCACATCATCTGATACCAGTGACAAATCGGTTTGCTGTACTGCAAAGCCGACCAAAAATGCCTGGGTCCACTCTACCATCGCATCCAGCCGCTCTGGCAGGCTGTCATCGTCGCTTGGCAATAACATGCTGAAACTAAAATCGTTTTGTGCCAGTTCCTTGTGGGTAAGCTCAATTAGCCCGGCAACATGTTGCTTAACCTCTGCCGGCAATGCCTGGCCATCATTAAGAAAATCGTGCAGCACTGGCAGCAGTTGTTGTGCATCGGGCTCTACCCCGGCGCTTAACAAACCGGCAATTAAACCATGCACTTCGGCTGCAGACGCCATAACATAAGCCTGATCCAGCTTGTAGGTCCATTCGTCGTAGCTTAATAAAAAAGGGCTGCTCATATAACTGTTCGTGCTGTGATTACCTGCCTTTATGCTACCACCACAGCGAAAAAGCGCCAACCTTCGCACTGCAGTTTTAATAATGGCTTAAAGCGTAAACAAAAGTTGCTGAAAAACCATGCAACTAGCATAAGCCAGCACAAAACTGCGATGAATAACCTTATACAGGGCAAACTGCGGTGTTATACTCAAGCCTGTTCTCTGGATTGTTGGTGATCAGGTGGATGTCCCTGAGCCGATAATTGTTTTTACCTAGGGATTCTTCTGCGCTGCCAGTGTGCAAGCCCGGCCCGTACCGGGAAGCCTGAGGCAGCCATCTGACTCCCGCCTTGAACCTATGGTTCAAGGGCTAACACCAGACACGGCAATTTGGAGAACCTCTTTTATTCTGCCACCGTTCAGGCATACTCAATTATATGACTACCGCCACACTGAACTCTTCTTTGCCCGATACAACAAGCCAGCGCCAGCAACTGAGAAAAATAACCCGCACTAAAAGGCAACAGCTAAGCGCCGAGGCCCAGCAACAGGCTGCTACTGATTTAGCCGCAAAGGTGCTCGCCAGCGACATTATTGCGCCAGGCCAGCATATAGCACTGTATTTAGCCAATGACGGCGAGCTGGATACCTATCCGCTTATTCAGGCCCTGTGGCAACTGGGCAAAAGCGTGTATTTGCCGGTGTTGCATCCCTTTGTAGCCGGTTATTTGTTGTTTGTGCGCTACGATAAAGACACCCTGCTCTACCCGAATAAATTTGGCATACCAGAGCCTTTAGCAACCTGCCACCGGCTAATACCGCTGCAGCAACTGGATATTATTTTTACGCCATTGGTCGCCTTTGATGCAGCCGGCAACCGCCTGGGCATGGGTGGCGGTTTTTATGATCGCACTTTGTCGCAGCTCTTCCCCGACAGCCACTGTCAGGTTATCGGCCTGGCGCATAACTGCCAGCAGGTTGAAGCCGTGCCGCGTGAGGCCTGGGATATTCCGCTAGAGCAGATTATTACGCCGGGTAAATATTTTGATTTTCGCTGAACGCTTGTTGCTTAAACCACGAAAGCAGGCCAGAAACGCGATCTGGTCGTCACAGAGTGTCTGAGCCCTGCCGCAGGCAGTAGGGCGAGTTGCTGTGACGAGCCAGAGCGGGTATTGTGGCCGGCGTTTACTCACTGCAACACCCGAAAACAACTGTTTTGCCGTTTTTCTGTTTTTGCCCTTTTGTCGGCAGGCCCTTTCGATATAATATCCATCTGTATGGCTAAACGAATTTGGAACAGCTGATGACACAAGATGAAATGAAGAAAAACGCTGCCTGGGCTGCACTGGAGTTTATCCCGCGTAATACCGTGGTTGGCGTAGGCACCGGCTCTACGGTAAATCATTTTATCGACGCCCTGGCCAGCATTAAGTATGACATTAAAGGTGCGCTGTCCAGCTCGGTACAATCTACCGAAAAACTCAAAGCGCTGGGTATCGAGGTGCTGGATTTAAACAGCATTGACAGTTTTAGTGTTTACGTTGATGGTGCCGACGAAATAAACGCGCAAAAACATATGATTAAAGGCGGTGGCGCTGCCCTTACCCGTGAAAAAATCGTGGCGGCGGTCGCCGATACTTTTATTTGCATTGTTGATCAAAGCAAACAGGTTGAAGTGCTGGGTAAATTTCCATTGCCGGTAGAGGTGATCCCAATGGCCAGCAGCTATGTGGCACGTGAGCTAACAAAACTCGGCGGCCGGCCGGTATTACGTGCCGGTGTTACTACCGATAACGGTAATGTGATTCTCGATGTACACGATTTAGCCATTACCGAGCCACTGGTATTGGAGCAGCAAATTAATAATATTGTCGGCGTAGTCACTAATGGCATCTTTGCGCAGCGCGCTGCCGACATGGTATTGGTGGGCAGTGCCACCGGTACACAGGTTATTCGCTAAATAACAGCTCAAGGCCACGAAAAACTATAACAATAATAACTAACCAACTGATTTTACTTTTAATTTATTGAAGAGACGTGACATGGAAAAATTTTCGCTGGCCAAAGACAAAATTAAAATATTGCTATTAGAAGGCTTGCACCAAAGCGCCGTGCAAAGTTTTAAAAACCAGGGCTACAGCAACATTGAGTATTTAAAAACTTCCCTGCCGGAAGACGAGCTGATCGAACGCATTAAAGACGCCCACTTTATCGGGATCCGCTCGCGCACCCAACTGACGGAAAAAGTGCTGGATGCCGCCGGTAAGTTAGTTGCTATTGGTTGCTTTTGTATCGGAACCAACCAGGTAGATTTAACCGCAGCATTAAAACGCGCTATCCCGGTATTTAATGCACCGTTCTCTAACACCCGTTCGGTAGCCGAGCTGGTACTGGGGCAAATTATTATGTTGCTGCGCGGTATTCCGCAGCGTAACGCCGCCGCCCATCGTGGCGAATGGCAAAAAACGGCTAACAACTCTTTTGAAGCACGCGGCAAAACCCTCGGCATTATCGGCTATGGCCATATCGGCACTCAGCTTAGCATTATGGCCGAGAACATCGGTATGCGGGTGCAGTTTTACGATATTGAAGACAAGCTGGTGCTGGGCAATGCTACCCAGGTTAACTTCGGCACCTTGCTAAAAACATCAGACGTGATAAGCCTGCATGTGCCAGAAACACCGCAAACCAAGAACATGATTGGTGAAGCCGAACTTGAGTTAATGAAACCTGGCAGTATTTTAATTAATGCCTCGCGCGGCACTGTAGTGGATATTGATGCGTTAACTGAGGCGCTGCATAGCAAAAAGCTGGCCGGTGCCGCTATTGATGTGTTTCCGGTTGAACCTAAAGGTAACGATGAAGAGTTTATCTCGCCACTGCGCACCTTTGACAACGTGATCCTGACACCGCATATCGGTGGTTCAACCCAGGAAGCGCAGGAAAATATTGGCTTTGAAGTGGCCGGTAAAATGGTGAAATACAGCGACAATGGTTCAACCCTGTCTGCAGTGAATTTCCCGGAAGTTTCACTGCCGGAACATAAAGGCCGTTCGCGCTTGTTGCATGTGCATAAAAACCAACCCGGTGTACTAACCAAAATTAACGAAGCTTTTGCCCGGCTGAATATTAATATTGCCGGCCAGTACCTGCAAACCAATGCTGATATCGGTTATGTCGTCATTGATATTGATTCAGACGATGTAGAGCAGGCATTGAACGAGTTAAAAACCATACCGGGAACCTTACGCGCCCGCGTATTACACTGATTTTTCAGCAGTAAAACTCAAAGACAAAAAAGCCGGTTTTCACCGGCTTTTTACATCAGAACGTATACACCAGCGAAGCTGATGTTTCAGTGTCCATCTGCTTACGATCCCCTTCGGGATCAGAGTTAAACTTCACCACAAAATTAAACCGCATTGACAGCCGGTCGGCTACCTGAGTAGTCAGGCTACTGCGGCTTAACACGGTAGAGTTTTCACCGTTCAATGCCATAGCGCTTTCCAATGTCTGGCGAAATTTGCTGGTATCGTATAACTGATAATCCAGATTCGCCGCCAGATACCAGATCAGGCCAGTGTTGGTGTTACCCGACGCTGCTTCCTGATGGCCGAAACCGGGACCGGTTTCCAGATCAAAGTAGTCACTTTGTTTTTCATAAAGCCGGTTACCGTATCCCACCACCAAAGAAGCCTGCTCTGTAAAAGCACCAAACTTATCATGCAAATAGGCACCGCGACCAAACACCGTTTGCCTGCCGGTAACAATTTTATAGTTACTCTGGCCGGTAAAACCGTAACGACTGGCCGTGGTAACCTGGTTTTTGTCACCGGTGCTGGCATCGGTCACGTTATTTTTTTGCAACAGGCTTTGCAACTGGTACCGGTTACGAAAATATTCCAGCTCATGTACCAGTTCACTGTTTGCCCGGATAGCAAAAGAGTCGGTGTTGCCTGATGTCAGCAAAAACCCCAGCTCCACATCACCTGTCACGGTGCCAAAGAAGCCTATCGGCTGCAGTGGCTCTTCGCTACTGGGTAAGTGCTCTGTTTCGCTCGCTTGTACCCCATACAAGCAAAGCATCAGCACAGCGCTGATACCTTTGTAAAAAGAAGGCATTATTCCGTCTGGTCACTCCTTTTGTATGATTAGTTACCCATGAGTTATATTGCCATCCCGGTTGTTATTATTTGTTCCCTGCCTTTCGGCTTTTTTATTGTATCAGCCAACATAACCCTGCCCAGTGATACTGAACCGGGTTATCCGGGCTTTTACCGCTTATTGCTCAGTTTGCGCCGCGCGCTGCTGCACGGTAGTAATCGCATTTTGCAACCGCGCCAGGCTGCGTGTTTTGCCAATCAGGGTTAGCGTAATATCCAAAGCCGGAGAATTTCCGCCACCGGTTACCGCCACCCGCAGCGGCATACCAATTTTACCCATGCCCACACCCAGCTGCTCTGCCGTGGCGTTTATCGCATCGTGAATGGCCGATACTGACCAGTCGCTTAATGCTTCCAGTTTGGCTGCAACGGCCTGCAAAGGTTCCAACGCGACCGGGCGTAAATGTTTTTTTGCAGCATCAGCATCAAATTCACTGAAGTCTTCATAGAAATAGCGGCTTACCTCAACCATTTCTTTAAGTGTTTTTACCCGCTCGGCCTGAGCTTTCACCAGTTCAGTTAACGCCGGGCCATTGCTGATATCCAGCTTTTGTTCAGTAATATGCCACTGTAGCTGCGCTGCTACCTGCTCTGCTGGCAGGGTTTTCATATAGTGCTGGTTTAACCAAATCAGTTTATCGGTGTTAAATGCCGACGGTGCGCGGTTACAGCTATCCAGATCAAACAGCTGCACTAACTCGTCTTTGCTGAAAATCTCCTGATCGCCATGCGACCAGCCCAAACGCACTAAATAGTTAAGCAAGGCCTCGGGTAAAAAGCCGTTGTCGCGGTATTGCATTACGCCCACCGCGCCATGGCGTTTGGATAAGCGCTTGCCATCATCGCCCAGGATCATTGGCACATGGGCATATTTTGGAATATCTGCACCCAGCGCGGCCAGAATATTCATCTGCCTTGGCGTGTTATTAACATGGTCATCGCCGCGGATCACATGGGTAATGCCCATTTTCCAGTCGTCAACCACCACGGTAAGGTTATAAGTTGGTGTACCGTCGCTGCGGGCGATAATTAAATCGTCTAGCTCGCTGTTGGCAATTTCGATACGACCTTTAATGAGATCGTCAATTACCACAGTGCCGCTTTGCGGATTTTTAAAACGGATCACGAAGGGTTTATCCGCCGGATGATCGGTACGGTCACGCCACATACCGTTATAACGCGGTTTTTCACCGGCGGCTGTTTGCGCTTCACGCATAGCGTCAACTTCTTCTATGGTACAAAAACACTTATAAGCTTTACCGTCAGCCACCAACTGTGCTACCACTTCTTTATATAAATCAAAGCGCTTGGTTTGGTAATACGGGCCTTCGTCGTAATCCAGCCCCAGCCAGGTCATGCCTTCTAAAATGGCATCAACCGATTCTTGGGTAGAACGCTCTAAGTCGGTATCTTCAATCCGCAGAATAAATTTGCCGCCCTTCTTTTTGGCATATAACCAGCTGAACAAGGCAGTACGGGCGCCACCAACATGTAAATAACCGGTTGGGCTTGGCGCAAAACGGGTAACAAGAGACATAGTTTATCCATCACAGTGCAATAATGGCGGCTATTGTAACAATGCCGCGCGCCGGATGCACCCGCTAAGGCGGAGCGGCTACAACTGTTTTGCGTTAAAGCACGGCAGAATGTTTACTTTTGCAGCAGGCAAACCACAATTGCCAAAATAATGTTGACAGCTTTTTCATGCTCCCTAT
This sequence comes from Rheinheimera sp. EpRS3, assembly GCF_001513785.1. Taxonomy (GTDB): domain Bacteria; phylum Pseudomonadota; class Gammaproteobacteria; order Enterobacterales; family Alteromonadaceae; genus Alishewanella. Next base: position 1,269,198 of record NZ_LNQS01000001.1, on the reverse strand, counting down.
AATGAGCGCCATCAAACAGCGTGGATTGTTAGCTCAGCTGGGAGAGCACCGCCCTTACAAGGCGGGGGTCACTGGTTCGAACCCAGTACAATCCACCACTTGATGTCTTATCATGAAAAGCACCGCCCGCTCTTCACGACGAGACGGTGGACACTGATTAAAACCCAGTACAATCCACCAATCTTAAAAGCGTTTGATAACAAATTGATATCCCATGGATTGTTAGCTCAGCTGGGAGAGCACCGCCCTTACAAGGCGGGGGTCACTGGTTCGAACCCAGTACAATCCACCAATCTTAAAAGCGTTTGATGAAAAATTGATATCCCATGGATTGTTAGCTCAGCTGGGAGAGCACCGCCCTTACAAGGCGGGGGTCACTGGTTCGAACCCAGTACAATCCACCACTTCTTGATAAAGCCATAGCAAAGCACCGCCCGCTCTTTATTAAGACACGGTTGCCACTGCGCCGAAGCATTGCATGCCGCCCCAGTACAATCCACCACTTCCTGATAAAACCATAGCAAAGCACCGCTCTCTCTTTACTAAGACACGGTTGCCACTGGTTCGAAGCATTGCATGCCGCCCCAGTACAATCCACCAAATCCTTTGATATTTCCCTGTTCTGTATTGTTAAAAAGTTGCTATAGTAACGACAGTAATCTGCCTGGGATCTGTTTTGCCTCTATGGAACCTGCCGTTAAACGCGACGAACGCATTCTGATAATTGATGATCAAAGCCTGAGCCAGAGTTTTCTGCGTTATGCGCTGGAACAGCTGGGCTATCAGAATATTGCGCTGGCCGATCGGGCACAAACAGCTCTGCAGCTTTGCCGACAAAATAGTTACGACTTAGTGATCTGTGACTACAACTTGTCTAAAGGCAAAGATGGCTATCAGCTATTTGATGAATTAAAAACCCGCGGTTTGCATAAGCCAGCCTGCGGCGTGATTTTTATCAGCGCCGAGACCGACCCCGCCCTGGTACACAGTGTGCTGGAATTACAGCCGGATGAGTTTATGGCTAAGCCGTTTATTATCCGCGATTTGCAGCAGCGCATTGAGCGGGTGCTAAAACGTAAACAGTTGCTACGGCCGGTTTATGATTTACTCGAACAGAACGCGCTGGACAAAGCATTGCAGCACATCAATATCCAGCTTGGAAAAACGGAACTGCATAAGCTGTTTCCACTGCTACTTAAAATTAAAGGTGATATTTTACTGCAACAAGCCAACTGGGACGATGCCAGGGTATTTTTTACGGCCATGCTACAAATTCAGCCATTTAGCTGGGCCAGAATTGGCCAGGTGCGCTGTTTATTGCAACAAGGCAACGAACAACAGGCATTTACTGAGCTGGAACAGATGCTAAAACGGCAGGAAACCCGGCTGTTTGCACTGGATTGTTTAAGTGATTTGGAGTTTCGTCAGCAGCATTACCAACAGGCTCAACAACACATTCTGGCTGCTGCTAACATAGCGCCACGTAATTTGCTACGCCAGCAAAAGCTGCTGCAATTGTCACGGCTGAACCACGATTATGAAATTCAATATCGTGCCGCCCGGGATATGGTTAAATTTGCCCGTAATTCAATTTATGAACAACCCGATTTATATCTGAATATGGCCCGCGCCAGTATAGATTTTGCCCTGAGCACTGAGGACACTGAACAGCAATCGCGGCTGAACCGTCAGGCCACGTTGTCACTGAATATGGTGCAGCACCAATTTGCCAGCCATAAACTGACCGAACAACAGCAGGTATTACAAGCCCGGCTGATGTACCTGCAGGATCATCGCGATAAGGCCCGGCAATTGCTGGCAGAGCTTGAACCGCAACCTGAAATTACTTCACTGGAAGATGCGCTGGATAAAGCCAAAGCCTTGCATGAAGTAGGCTTAGCTGATGCGTCCAGGCAACTGTTCCGGCAAATTACCGAGCATTGCCGTAAACAACAGCCTGAGCCGGTATTTATGCAGTACCTGCACCAGGAGCAGCAAGAACGCGAACGTATGCCGCAGGGGCCAAGAGAGCTGAATAACAATGCAGTGCGCCTGTACCAGCATGGTAACTGGCAAGAAGCGTTTGCCGCTTTTGTTATGGCAGCACAAGTTATGCCGAAAAACGCCGGCATAGCGCTTAACCTGCTACAAACACTGTTAACAGCCCCACGCCCGCTTTGTCCGCCGCAGCAACGCCAAAACCTGCTGCAGCAATGCCAGTACCTTATTGACAGCAGTAAGCTAAAAGCCGGGCAACAGGAGCGTTATCTGCAGTTAAGGCAAAAGTATTTAAACGAAACCGCCGTTTAAGTTAGCCTACGCTTGGAAACATACGTACAATATACGTTCATTATTTACTTGACTTTGGCATCCTGCTCTCGCAGTATGGATACGTACAACAACCGTACAGGAGAGATGGCATGGCTTCATTAGCGTTAAAAAAAGATGCCCGGCTGGATTTGAAGACCACACAGCGAAATAAGGAGTTGCTGGCACAGGCAGCCCTTTTGCGCGGGGTCGATATGACGAGTTTTATCATCGAACCAGCATTAAAAGCCGCAAGACAGGTAATAGAACAAGCGCAACTGCAACACTCAGAACAAGTTGCATTATTTAGAGCATTATCTAAACCTGCACAACCTACTGAAGAGTTAAAGGACTTACTTTCAGCAGGAACTTTTAGTGAGCGATAAAAAATTTATTATAGAGCAATATGATACGGGTAAAACGTATTTCCGGCAGAAGAAATTCGACTGCGGAAACAAGATTATTAATAAGTTTGTTCATTCTTCACTGAAAAAGCAGATCAGCCAGCACTTCTCTCAGGCATATGTATTATTAGATACCGGGAACAGTGAATGCTTTTCTGCTTTTTATACCTTAGCGTCCTTTAAATTATCAGCACCAGAATTAGACAAGCTGTCTCAGGGCAGTTTACCCAGAGATATTCCCTGTGTCCGCTTGGTGATGTTAGGCGTAGATAAAAGCCTGCAAGGGCAAGGTATCGGAAAAAGAATGATGTCTGATGCATTACACAGGGTACACAGAGCATCAAAAGAAATTGGTATTTACGGACTCTACCTGGATGCCGATCCTGATGCCATTGCCTTTTACCTGTCACTGGGATTTACCCGTCTCGACGAAGGCGGAAAAGCCGATATTGCTAAAATGTTTCTCAGCATCCAAACGATTAAAGCGTTACTCGGATGAGCAATATTCTCACCACTGTTCAACAATTAAGGCTTGTGCGTTGTTTTATCCGGCTCCGGCCATTCGGCAAACACCGCTTTAAGAGTGCGCGAACGCAACAACCACAAACAGCCAACCAGTATCAACACTGGTGATAACATACGCCAGGGCGCGTCCAGCATCACCTGTGATGGCAAGTGCACTATGGTTAATATCAGGTCAGGTATGGCTACAAGCAACATTAAGCCACGACCAAAGCGCCAGATATGCCGCCAGCCGCTATGGCCTTTAGGTTTTCGCTGGCTAAGGGCCGCAATGAGCAACAGCAGCGGTGCTGCCACAACACAGGCGAGGATAAAATCAGTCTGGCGTGGATAAAATAACGTCAGCATATCGCGCTGCGCCTGCGGCAACGTTAATACCAGCACCCAGCAAATATAAGGCCGCAACAACAACAGCAACAGCCAGTAAAAGCGCAGCGGTACTTTATGCAGGCCGTGATCGTCCAGCACCGGCCAGAGCGGTGGCTGTGTCATAGCTGGCGCTTACGTTGTGCCAGTATGCCCAGCAGCGTAAAAATACCCAGACAAACCCAAGGCAACCACAGGTTGCCTATTCGGCCCAACTGGCCTGCCACCAATGGTGTCAGGAAAATTGTCAGCGCGCCGTAACCAAAGGCACACAGCAGAATAAAAATGCTGGTGCGCCAGATAAAATGCATGTGGGCAATCTGGCGGCGCACAAAACGGTTTAAATCATCACCAAATACCACCAGACAGGTTGCTACCATAGCCAGGGCAATATCACGCACATAAGGCCGGAAAAAACTGCCCCAATCCAGTAACAACTGATAAAGAAAATCCGGCATCTTAGCTCACCCCATACTGGGCAAATACATCCAGCATCTGTTGCTCGCTCCACACCGGTACATTCAGCTCGGTGGCTTTGGCCAGTTTAGAGCCGGCATTATCACCGGCAATTACTGCATGAGTTTTCGCCGATACTGAACCAGACACCTTTGCGCCCAACCGTTGCAACCTGGCTTTGGCATCATCACGCCCCATGCTAACCAGAGTACCGGTAAGCACCAGGGTTTGCCCGGCCAAAGGTTGCTCAGTTTGCGCCAGTTGTTCTATAACCGGCCAGTTGATACCGGCGTTTACTAAAGCGGTAATAACGCTCTGGTTATGCGGCTCGGTAAAAAAGCTTTTCACGTGCTCGGCAACGACAGTGCCGACATCATTCACTTGCAGCAACTGCTCCAGCGTGGCCTGCTGCACGTTGGCTAAAGAGGCAAAGTGATTCGCCAGATTGAGCGCTGTCGCCTCGCCCACTTCACGGATACCCAATGCATAAATAAAACGCGGCAAAGTCGTTTGTTTTGACTGTTCAATAGCCGACAGCAGCTTGAGCGCCGACTTCTCGGCCATCCGCTCCAGCCCTACCAGTGCTGCCATATCCAGGGTGTAAATATCAGCAGGGGTTTTTACCAGTTGCTGTTCGACCAGTTGCTCTACCAATTTATCGCCGAGGCCTTCTATATCGATGGCTTTGCGTGAAACAAAATGCTTAATTGATTCTTTTAACTGGGCTGCACAAAATAAACCGCCGCTGCAACGCGCTACTGCCTCACCGCTAACCCGCTCTACCTTCGAGTCACATACCGGGCACTGCTGTGGAAAGACAATATCCTGCGCTGTTTGCGGGCGTTGCTCCAGCACTACCGAGACTATTTGCGGGATCACATCTCCTGCCCGGCGCACTATTACGCTGTCGCCTACTTTAACGCCCAGCCGCGCTATTTCGTCCTGATTATGTAAGGTAGCATTACTGACAGTAACACCGCCCACTACCACCGGCTCCAGCCGTGCGACCGGCGTAATAGCCCCGGTGCGGCCAACCTGAAACTCAACATCCAGTAAGGTTGTCAGCATTTCCTGCGCCGGGAACTTAAACGCTATCGCCCAGCGTGGTGCACGGGCAACAAAACCCAGTGCCTGTTGCTGGGCTAAATCGGACACCTTTATCACTACACCGTCTATTTCATACGCCAGTTGGCTGCGCCGCTGCAGAATATCCTGATAATAAGCCAGCGCTTGTTCTGCCCCGGTTACCAGCCGAATTTCCGGACATACCGGCAGCCCCCAGTCCTTTAACTGCATTAAACGCTGATAATGGCTTTGGCTGCTGAGCAGCCCTTGTGGATCGTCAACTGCGCCCACCGCATAGGCATAAAACATTAATGGCCGCTGTGCACTGATCTTGGGATCAAGCTGGCGTAAACTGCCTGCTGCAGCATTACGTGGGTTAGCAAACACCTTTTCACCGGCTGCGCGGGCCTTGTCATTCATTTGCGTAAAACCGGCCAGAGGCATAAACACCTCACCGCGTACTTCCAGCACGGCCGGCACCGCTTTGCCTTTTAGTTTTAACGGTACCGCACGAATGGTTTTCACATTGCTGGTAATATCTTCGCCGGTATAGCCATCGCCTCGGGTAGCGGCTTGCACTAATACGCCATTTTCATAGCGAATGCTAACAGCCAGGCCATCAAGCTTTGGCTCACAGCAAAAGCTGAACTCGGCGCTGTTGTCTAACCGCTCGGCCATGCGTTTATAAAACGCACTGAAATCGGCGGCATCAAAAGCGTTGTCCAGCGATAACATCGGTATGCTGTGGCTTACCTGGCCAAACTTTGCCAGCGGAGCTGCACCAACCCGCTGAGTGGGTGAATCAGAGGTGATAAGCTGCGGATGCTCTGTTTCCAGTTGCTGTAACTGGCGGTATAAGCGATCGTACTCTGCATCGGGCACCGTGGGGTTGTCTAACACATAATACTGATAACTGTATTCTTCCAGTTGCTGACGCAGTTGTTGCAGTTGCTGCAAAATAGCCTGACTCATAAAATAACTTTGCCTGTAAAAATTTACGCCTGAGTTTGCCATAACAAAAACGGCAGGAATACTGCCTGCCGTTTTAGCTGATATTATTTTCGCCGTTAGCTGCCAGCTTTAGCCGTGGATTAAACGCTGGCGCTGAAATTCGCGGATTTTATCCACATAGTGCCGCACCGTTTGCACCGTTAACACGCTGCGCTGGCCATCCAGCACCTGGCCGCCAAACTCTTCAGCAAGTTTTTTTGCTGCATTGTGCATCAGGTTAAAGTTCTGCAGCGGCTCGCCAGGGCCGGGTAAGGTCATAAATAAACTCACGCCACGGGTGCCCAGCTTTTCGATATTTTCTAAGTCAAAAGTGCCGGGGTTAAACATATTGGCCAGGCTGAATAACACTGCGCCTGAGCCTGCGCTGTCCAGATGACGATGGAAAATATCCATCTCGCCGTATTTAAAGCCCAATGTCAGCAACGACGACAGCAGATCCGGCCCTTTCATCTCTTTGCCTTCAGGCAATAATACATACAGGATCAGCACTTCGGCGGGCTCTTCTTCAACCACGGCTGCTGTTTGTGGCTCAGGCTCGGGTTCAGCCTCAACAGCATAGTCAGCCTCGGTGTGCAGCCTGGGTTCGTCATCATCTGCCAGCGCAGAAAAATTAAGCTGCGGCTCTTTGGGCTCATCAAACGGCAGCTCGCTTTGCACTTCGGCTTTTACCGGGGCGGCCAGCGGGCGCTTTGCTGCTACAGTTTCAGCGCGTTTAAACACTGATGTTTTTGCCGGCGAAACGGCCGGTTTAACTGCTGCAGTTTTATCGCCTGCCTTTACTACCCGCACCGCGCCTACGCCCAGCTCGTCAAAGCCATCTGCTTTTTCATCAGCTGCCTTAGCAGCCTGCTCGTCATAATACCTGTGCTTGGGCTGGCCGGCGTTTTTACGCACTGTCCATAAGCCATGCAGCAACAATGCACCTAAGACTAAGGCGCCGATAATAATAAAAACCAAACGTAATTCGTCAGCCATAAGGTTACCTTTAATTAAGAGGCTGCTGCCATTTTAACAGCATCATCCACATCGACAGCAACAACACGTGACACGCCGGGTTCCTGCATTGTCACGCCCATTAGCTGCGCCGCCATTTCCATGGCAATTTTATTGTGGCTAATATAAATAAATTGCACTGTTTCTGACATTTCCCGCACCAGATTGCAAAACCGGCCGACGTTGGCGTCGTCCAGTGGCGCATCTACTTCATCTAACATGCAAAAAGGCGCCGGATTAAGCCGGAAAATCGAAAACACCAATGATAAAGCGGTTAAGGCTTTTTCACCACCCGATAATAAATGTATTGTACTGTTTTTTTTACCCGGCGGTCGCGCCATGATAGTAACACCGGTTTCCAGTAAGTCATCCTCAGTAAGGGCAAGATAAGCACTGCCGCCGCCAAATACCTTCGGAAACAGTGTTTTTAAGCCTTCGTTTACCTGCTCAAAGGTATCTTTAAACTTCTGCCGTGTTTCTTTATCTATCTTGCGAATAGCCGTTTCCAGTGTTTCCATCGCTGAGGTTAAGTCGTTATTCTGCGCATCCAGATATTGCTTACGCTCAGCTTGCTGTTCGTACTCTTCAATAGCCGCCAGGTTTATAGGCCCAAGCCGGCCAACAGCATCAATGGTTTTATCCAGCTGTTGCTGCCATAGCGCCTCTTCAGCATCGGCCGGTAATTGCGGCAGAATATCTTTCATACTGGCCTGCTGCTCGCGCAGCAACTCCAGCATATTGTTAGCACGTACACGATAACCTTCGCTATCAAGGCGAAGTTCTTCCAGCTCGCTGCGCTTTTTATTCAGTATTTGCACAATACCCTGTTGCCCTTGCTCTAACTGGCGGATTTGTTGCTCGGTAGCACCCAGCAGTTCCTGCTGTGCAATCATCTGTTGTTCAGCCTCTTCGCGCTCAAGCAGGCTGTGCTGCAGTTGCTCCTGCAACATCAGCTCGGGCTCATCATCCGGCTGCAGCTTATTGCTTAATTGGTTTAACTGCTCCTGCAACTGCTGTTGCTGCGCTGTGGCACGTTGCAGGCTTTGCTGCAGCGCGAGTAATTGCTGCTCGGCCACTTTTTGTTGCATCAGCAATTGCTGTTGCTGGCTGCGCTTGTGTTCAAACTGAGCGCGCAGTTGCTGTAACTGCTGCTGTTGTGTGCCGCTTTGGCTGTGTAACAGCTGCTGGTCTGCTTCATGTTCAAGTAGCTGCTCAGCGCTTTGCTCTTGTGCCAGCGCCAGTTGCTCGATGCTTTCTTCCAACTGTGCCTGGCGTAACTGCAATTGTTCGCGTTCTGTTGCCAGCTTTTGCGCCAGTTTTTGTGCTTGCTGCAGCTCTTGCTGAGCCAGTAATACGCCGGTTTGCTGCTGTTGTATTTGTCGCTGCACCTGCTGCAGGCTGTGTTGTGCCTGTTGCAGTGTATCGGCCGCCTGCTGCTGAGCCTGCTGCTGGGCGGCCAACTGATCGGCAATGCTTTGTTGCTGTTGCTCTGCACTGGCCAGCTCAGTAATCAGCTGGGCTAAACGCTCCTGGCGCAGTAAATAACTGTCTTGCGCCGCGGCACTGGCCAGCAGCGCCCAGTTGCTGCCAAGCCAGTAACCCTGTTGACAAATAACTGACTGGCCGGCTTTAAGAGCAGCAACACTTTGCTGTGCGCCAGTTAATGTTTCTGCCAGCAAGATATGGTTGAAGCTTTCCGGATATACGCCTGCCAGTATTACCTCTGCCAGCGTGCCCGCTATGGCTGGCTGCTTATTAGCCGTTACCACAGTGGCGGGTTGCTCTGGAAGTTGCGGCGCTACAGCCGCATGCTGCAATTGCCCCAATACCAGCGCAACAGCACCGGCCCAGCCGGGTTTAACCTGTAACTGGCGTAATAACTGTTGCTGCTCGTTATCCTGCTGCTTTTGCTGTTGCTGCAACTTTAGCTGCTCACGCTGCAGCATCTGCAATTCACTATTGGCGTTTAGCTGCTCAGCTTCCAGTTGGCGGCTAAGCTGCTCATGCTGCTGTAAATCGTCCTGAGCCTGGCTATGCGCCTGAGTATGTTGTTGCAACAGCTGTGTGGTGTGTTCAAGCTCTGCATTTAGCTGGCTGATGCGCAGCTGCAGCGGCTCGAGCGACAGCTCTGTGGTTTCCTGCTCAAGTTGCTGCTGTTGTTGCTGTACCTGATTTAACTGTTGTTGCTGGTTCTGTAATTGCAACTGCTGTTGCTGCTGTTGTTGCTGTAAGCGAAAATGCTGCTGTTGCCAGTGCTGAAAAGCCTGTTGTTGCTGTTGTTGTTCATCTTCCAGTTGCTGCAGTTGATGGGTAAGTTCATCCAGTTGCTCGCTCAGTAAGGCCAGTTGTGGCCCGTCCTGTTGCAGTTGTTGCTGCAGCTCAGTTTGTTGCGCCTGCTCGGTGGCAATAAAGTCTTCTGCCTGGCTCAGGCTGTGCTTTGCCTGCTGCATTTGTGCGCTGAGCGTTTGCTGTTGCTGGCGCTGATGCAAAATTTGCTGCTCCAGCCTGCTGATCGTGGCACCTTGCTGATAAAACCGGCTTTGCACCAGATCCAGCTGCTGCCTGCCATCCTGCGCCTGCTGTTTTAGTTCCAGCAACACACGCTGATCGCCCAGCTCCTGCGACTGAAATTTCTCCAGCTCGGTTTGCTGTTGCTGTAATTGCTGTTCCAGCGTGCTAAGCCGGTTGCTGTACTGCAGCCATTTTATCGTTGTCAGCTCGGCTTTTAGTTTACGCTCTTGCGCTTTAAGCTCTTTGTAGCGCTGCGCTGCTGTAGCCTGGCGTTTTAACTTTTCAATGTTTTTACCCAGCTCTTCACGCACATCCGCCAGCCGGTCGAGGTTTTCGCGGGTGTGTTTAATACGGTTTTCCGTTTCACGGCGCCGCTCTTTGTATTTGGAAATACCGGCGGCTTCTTCGATAAACACCCGCAGCTCTTGCGGGCGGGATTCTATCAGGCGTGAAATCATGCCCTGTTCAATAATGGCGTAGCTGCGCGGCCCAAGGCCGGTGCCAAGGAAAATATCGGTAATATCGCGCCGGCGGCATTTACTGCCATTTAAGAAGTAATTCGACTGCGCATCACGGGTTACAATGCGTTTAATCGCTATTTCACTGCGATCGGCCAGGCCACCTGCCAGGCGGCCTTCGGTATTTTCAAACACCAGTTCTACCGATGCCTGTGACACCGGCTTGCGCTGCGACGAGCCATTAAAAATAACATCGGTCATGGCATCCCCACGCAGATTTTTAGCTGAGCTTTCACCCAGTACCCAGCGCACCGCATCAATAACGTTAGACTTACCGCAACCATTGGGGCCAACCACTGCAGTCATCTGCTGTGGAAAAGGTACACTGGTGCTGTCAACAAACGACTTAAAGCCGGACAGTTTGATTTGTTTTAAGCGCATCTGGGCAGCATAGTATTATTGTTATCATTGCTTTGGGGTTATCATTGCGTTAGGCAAAATGTACCAGCGGCCATTTGCGCTGTCACGAAAAAATCAATCTCTTTTCTGGCTAATCAACATCTTACGCCGCCAGCGCTGGGCTTTTTCCGCTGCGGTGTTATGCACCACAGTACGGCTTTTCTTTGGAAATACGATAACAGGGCGCGATATTAACAGGTTATTCGGGTAGACCACCTGCTCATTGTCTTTGGTACGCAATACGGTGCTAAACAGGTTAATTTCCACAATGCGGCCTTCAAGATAATTTCCGCCGTCTATTACCCGCACTTCCATGCCTTCGGCAAAAGCTTTTTGCCCCAGCAGGATAAAAAACGCGGTAATATTGCTAAGCAGACTCCAGGCAGCGAATAACGCAACCCCCACCACGGCAATCATCGATGAGGCCAACACCAGCAAGCCACGGATATCAATACCCCAGATGATACTTAGCACCACAACCAGCAGTAACACCAGCAGAATATGAAACACCGCCGCTGCGCGTTTATTCATCTCTGCTTTCAGTTTACTGTGGGCAATAACCTGATATAGCAGCGGCATAACCCGGCGGCTGATAATAAAATACAGCACCACCACTGTCACACTAAGCAATAGCTGAACTGTTATCGGGCTGAAATGGGTAAATACCTGCTGAATATAATCAAAAAATGACAAGACAGTAACTCCGCTCAACGCTGTTTAATCCAGATCGTTTAGTGGCCAGCGCACGATAAAATCTTCAAAGTCGTCCAGGTTTACCTGTAACTCAGAAATGGTTTTATTGCGCACCGACATCTGTTTTTTATGCATCAGGCTTTTTTTACCGCCGTTGAGTAACGGATGCCAGTGCGGCAAGCCGCGCCCTTCATGCAAACGCCGGTAGGCGCAACTGGTAGGCATAAAGAAAATGTGTTTCAGATTTTCCTTTGTCAATGCGATGCAGTCAGGCACCAGCACTGTACGCTGGGTATATTCGGTACACTCGCACTTATGGCTGTTTAAATAGCGACAGGCGATATTGGTGTAATGCACCTGTTCATCCTGATGCAGCACGGCTGTCGGGCCCTCTTCCTCGTCATCATCGATAAACTTATTTAAACAACATTTAGCGCAGCCATCGCATAAGGCTTCCCACTCTTCAGTGTTCATTTCGTCCAGGCTTTTTGCTTCCCAGAACCGCTCTGCTAACGCCATCTTTAGTTTACCTTGCTGTTTACTGTAAAAAGATCGGAAAGTTGTAGCTGCAGCGTATCACCAGAGCTGAGCGGGCCAACACCTGCCGGAGTACCGGTAAGCACAATGTCGCCTGGCAACAACGTAAAATGCTGGCTCATTTCGCTGATAAGCTGGGTAATACCACGAATCATATTGGCAGTATTACCTTGCTGGCGCTGCGTGCCGTTAACTGTCAGGCTAAAATCCAATTGCTGCGGATGCTGCACCCGGGCTTTTTCGACAAAACCAGCTGCCGGACAGGCGCCGTCAAAACCTTTGGCTATCTCCCACGGCCGCCCCAATTGCTTAAGCTGAGCCTGTATATCACGAAGCGTCAGATCCAGCGCTAAACTGTAACCCCAGATTGCATCATTTACCGCAGCATAACCGGCCTGCTTTAACGGCTGGCCAATCAGTACCGCCAGCTCGGTTTCGTTATGCACTGCGCCTTGTGCTGAGGGAATAGTAAAACCGGGAGCCATTGCACACAGCGCTGTAGAGGGTTTAATAAAAAACAGCGCTTCAGGGGCTGTTTTGCTTTGCATTTCGGCAATATGATCCTGATAGTTCTGACCGATGCAAACAACTTTACCGACAGGCAAGCCGATAGTGTTTCCATTAATATCCAGGTGTTGGTATGCCATGAATGTTAATCCTCAGCCACAATTAAATCAGCCAGATAGCCCACGCTGGTAACAAAGTAGTAAGAACGGTTCCAGTGCATCAGTACTTTGTAGTTGTCGTACGCCAAAAAAGCCCGGCCGCCTTCGCCATCGGGTAGTACCAGAGCAGCTGTCAGATCACGTGCTGGTAAAGCCGTTTTATTCAGCCGCTGCAAACCTAGTTTATTCCAGTCTGCCAGGCTGCGCTCAGATTGCGACCAGCGCCCCAGCCATTCGCTGCGCTGCAGGCTGCCGCGGGCTATGGCGTTGGCAATATCAAAACCTTCCGGCAGTATGACTTCGCGGCCCCAGGTTTTGCTGTTATCCCAGCCTTGTTGTTTTAAATAGTTGGCAATAGAGGCAAATACATCGAGCTGATTGGTCCAGATATCTTTTTTACCATCGCCGTCACCATCCTGCGCGTAGGCCATAAAAGAGCTGGGCATAAACTGGCTTTGCCCCATGGCTCCGGCCCATGAGCCTTTCATATCATCCAGGCTGATATGGCCCTGCACCAGAATATCCAGCGCATGGTAAAACTCTTGCTTAAAAAAGGTTTCACGCCTGCCTTCATACGCCAGTGTGGCTAATGCCGATGGTACTGAATAGTTGCCCATAATGCGGCCAAAGCTGCTCTCCAGCCCCCACAACGCAACAATAAAGCGTGGTTGCACGCCATATTTCTGGCCAATTTTTTCCAGCTCCGGCAAATACTGCTGATAATTCTCACGCGCCATCCTGATACGGGTTTCACTTACACGCTTGGGTAAATAGGTACTGAGGGTTTCAACAAATTCCGGCTGGCTTTTATCGGCAGAGACAATGCGTTCGTGAAACGTCAGCGAAGCAAATACCGGCTCAAGTAATTCAGGTGCATAACCTTTGCTTAATGCCTCTTGTTTTAACGTTGCGGTGTAGTCGGCAAAACTGGGTTTGCTGTCACTATTTTGCTCCTGTGCTATTACAGCCACACTTAAAAAGGTACTAACGGCGACACAGATAAGAGATCTAAACATAAAAAAACCTATTGATAATGGGAAGTTACTGTTGTGACAGCTTCTTGTGCTCTGCCAGTAAATTGTCTACCGGCGGCGGTATCTGTAAATAATAGCCCTGGCTTTGCAATTGCTGCTTTACCTTATCGATATCCGCCAGCGCTAAATGTTCCCGCCGTGCCAAATTGATCAGCGTAACCAGCACGGGGGTACCAAAGGTTTGCAACAGTGCTTCAGGCACCTTGCTAAAATCATCGCGGCGCTCAACATACAGATAGGTACTGTCTTTTCGCACACTTTTGTAAACGGCACACAGCATCGAATAAAACCACGCATCAACCTTGCTTAACTAAGGGCTAAACTATAACATGACAGCCTTGTATTGCGTACCCGCAGACTCGCGGCAACGCAAATAAATGCCGGGGTTTGGCTAAAGTAAAACACCCGGTTATGGTAAATAATAACAAGTGCGCACTATACCCTTATGTCAGATCAGTCTTTGGAACTAAAAGGCAGCTTATTTCCTTTATCGGTGCTGTCATGTACCGATCTCAGTGTCAGTTCACTCTCACAGCAACTTAAGCAGAAGCTGGCTCAGGCTCCGGCTTTTTTTTATCAGGCGCCGATTATTCTTAATTTAGCGGATGTAGAGCAAACACCTGATTTTCATGCGATAAAACAACTCTTTATCGAGTTAAAACTGGTGCTGGTAGGTGTGTGTGGTGCCAGCAGTGAATTAAAGCAACAAGCGCAGCAGGCTGGCCTGGCCGCATTACAACTGGCCAAAGACAGCAAAACTGCGGTAGCTGCCAGCAGCACTACACGCCAGACAGCAGTGGTAACCAGCACAGTTAATATACCGATGGACAGCAAAATTGTTGAACAGACAGTGCGCTCTGGTCAGCAGGTATATGCCAAAGGCACAGATTTAATTGTTAAAGGTACCGTTGGTGCCGGTGCCGAAGTCATTGCCGACGGCAATATTCATATTTATGGCACCTTGCGCGGCAAAGCTATTGCCGGAGCAGGCGGTGACAACACTAAACGTATTTTTTGTTACAACTTACAGGCTGAACTGGTGTCTATTGCTGGTAATTACTGGCTTAGCGACAGCCTGCAGGGCGATTTTTGGGGTAAGCCGGCTTGTATAAAATTACAAGACGACCAACTGGTATTAGCAGAATTAGCGTAAGGATTTCACTATGGCAAAAATCATAGTAGTAACGTCAGGAAAAGGCGGCGTAGGTAAAACCACTTCCAGTGCTGCCATTGGTACAGGCCTGGCGTTAAAAGGCAACAAAACCGTTATTATCGATTTTGATATCGGCCTGCGTAATTTAGATTTAATTATGGGCTGTGAGCGGCGCGTAGTGTACGACTTTGTTAACGTGATCAACGGCGAAGCCAATTTAAAACAGACACTGATCAAAGATAAGCGCACCGACAATTTATTTATTCTGCCTGCTTCGCAAACCCGCGACAAAGACGCGCTGACCAAAGAAGGCGTAGAACGGGTATTAAACGAGCTGGCAAAAGATTTCGACTTTATTTTATGTGACTCGCCCGCCGGTATTGAAGCCGGTGCCATGATGGCACTGTATTTCGCTGATGAAGCTGTAGTGGTGACCAACCCTGAAGTATCATCAGTACGCGACTCTGATCGTATTTTGGGTATGCTGTCGAGTAAATCACGCCGCGCCGAGCAAGGGCTGGATGCCATTAAGGAACATCTGCTGCTGACACGCTACAACCCCGAGCGGGTAGAAAAAGGCGAAATGCTCAGCGTAGAAGATGTAAAAGAAATTCTGTCGATTGATTTGCTGGGTGTTATTCCGGAATCACAAGCCGTGCTTAATGCCTCAAACTCAGGCCAGCCGGTGATCCTGGACAAAGACAGCGATGCCGGCCAGGCGTATTTAGATACCGTTGAGCGCTTGCTGGGTGAAAAAGTGCCGTTTCGCTTTTTAACCGTAGAGAAAAAAGGCCTGTTAAAGCGGATTTTTGGAGGATAAAGGATGTCATTACTGGATTATTTTCGCTCGAGTAAGAAAACCACCGCCAATACCGCTAAAGAGCGTTTACAAATCATCGTAGCGCATGAACGCAGACGGCGTAACAGCCCGGATTATTTGCCACAGCTGGAGCGTGATATCTTAGAGGTGATCCGCAAATACGTGGATATTTCGCCGGAAGATATCGCCGTGTCATTAGAGCAACGCGGCGACGAGCTGTCGGTGTTAGAGTTAAACGTTACCTTCCCGGAAGATAAGCGCTAAATCTCCAACACGGATAAACAAAGCCCGCTTAATGCGGGCTTGTTGTTGTAGATTACTGTAAATTTGCAACTTAATTAACTGCGACACGCTGCTCTGGCAGCTGTAAATGGCTTTTCAAGAAGCGATCCATCGCTTTAAAGGTTTCCAGCCGGTGGCTGTTGGTACTCAGGTAATGATCGCCGTCTTCCAGTTCAATATACTCTACTGATTTTTTCTTGTTTTTCAGTGCTCTGAACATCGCTGTACTTTGCTTTACCGGCACAGAACGATCTTTAGTACCGTGTATTAACAATACCGGCACCTGAACTTTATCAGCATGTGTCAGCGGCGAACGCTGCTCCAGCAGATCGAAATTATCGCCTATTTGCTTCTTGACGATTTCATAATTGGTAAAATTGCGCTGCGATTTTACCAGATCTTCGACATCAGTGACGCCGGCAAAACTTACCACGCACTGATATAAATCAGGTGTTTTTACTGCCCCCATCAGCGCCGCATAGCCACCATAGCTGGCACCTACTATACAAATATTTCCGGGTACTGCTATGCCCTGCTCAATTAACCAGCGCGTGCCGTCTTCTACGTCGTCCTGCATTTGCAAGCCCCAGCCCTGCAGGCCCATTTGCATAAAGTCAAAACCATAACCATATGAGCCGCGGAAATTCATTTGCAATACTGCATAACCACGATTAGCAAAAAACTGTGTCCAATAATCAAAGCCGTCATCATCAAAAGATATCGGCCCGCCATGCGGGAAAATAATCGTTGGCAATGTCCCCTGTTGGTAGCCTTGTGGCGTTGTCAGATAGCCTTCTATCGTTAAACCGTCGCGGGCCTTATATTGAATTTTTTGTTTTGCCACCATCAGCTCTGGTGCCAACTGGCTGAATTTAGGTAGCAGAAATTGTAATGTTTTGGCTTTACGATCGCCTAACAGGTAAGCACCGGCATTGGTTTCACTGCTGGTAAGCACGATATAACGGTTCTGGTCGTGGCTCATACTAACAATATAATTATCAGCATCAGGCAAAGCATCATCCACCGCCTTCTGAAATGCCTGATACTTAGGGTCTATATAATCTTCACCGACGGCAATAATCTTCTTGTCCTGCCAGGAATATGAAATATCGGCAGGTACATCGTAATCAGGATCAGCTTTTATCAGCTCGGGCTCTGGCTTGTCTTTCGCCAGGTCGACTTTAAATATGGCTTTTTTGCCATTATGGTAAGCCGACACATATAACAGGTTTGGATCTTCATCAAAGCCTATCGGCCAAATCGTATCTTCTGATAAGGCTTCAAACTGCCACAATAAACGGAACTCATCGTTATTTGGCTTTTTCTCTTTAATCTGATATTGCGTATCATCGCGGAAAATAGCGATACGCGGCTGGTGCTGCCTGTCGGCAACCCAGTCAATCAGGTTCTCGCGGGAATGGGCAACAATTTTTGATAAATCACCATTGAGATTAATTTTAACCACACTGGTGCCTACTCCATGGTTGAAACCGTCTAATGCCAGTAAGAAATGCTCTTCGTCTTCCGGCATTAACGCTACGATATTTGATTGAAATTGCGGTGTGCGGACTAATTTACGCTGCAGCTGCCCCCGGATAACACTGCGATTTTTACCGGTTTCAGTATCAATAACCATTAACCGGGTTTCGGTTACCGGCGTACCGTAGCGGTGCGACGCATAAGCCGCTTTTACCAGTAACTGCTTGTTATTGGCCCACACCACAGAGTAAATATTGAGATCCCGGCTGTCGGCTTTTACCAGAAACTTCTGCTCCCCCGTTTCCAGATCAAACAGTTTAACCAGCACTAATTGCTCTTTCTCCGTATCGACAGTCTGGGTCATGGATAATTTTGTACCGTCGGGCGATAACTTTAGCATGTCGATACTCGGGGCGCTGGCAAAGGCTTCTACCGGCAATTCAGCAGCGTTAGCCATACTGAATAAAAAAACCAACACTACAACTATGCATCCTTTCATTATTATTATTCCTGATTTTGTCAATAATGCTGCTGCACATTAGCAAAACCGGTTTAACTCAGCAAAATATTTTGTTGTATGGTTTATAAAAAGAAAGCCCGCTTAATGCGGGCTTCAATATTGTGTCACTGATTACAGTCTACGCTTATTGTACAGTAACAAAGTCATCCATCAGGATTAACCCTATCATGGTTGCATCCAGATTTACGCCATCACGCGCTATAGCAGTGTAAATGCTGTTTGCCTCCAGGCTTACCGGCGCTTCAATCGCTTCGGTTTTAGTACCGGTTGGCGTTACGCTAACAACATAGTCACCAGCAGCCAGTGCAACATAGCCTGTTTCAGCTTTAAAGGGCACATTGCTAAAAGCAGGTGTTGCGGTGGCAATATCACCATCAGCCGTGACATAAATATCTACATTACCTGCCAGTGTTGAACCGTGTACAATACGGACTTTGGCTTCAGTAGCCACCCGGCGTGGCATATCAGCCAGGATCAGCGGTTCAACTGTCCCTTCACCCAATGAACCTACTGCCAGCACGCTGTAAAAAGCACCGGCCTCTACAGTAACGTCTTCGTCTATCACCACTACGCTATTATCTGCATCGGCAGCAACTTTTACGTTGTAAGTATTAGGTTCTACTGCAACATAATCTGTAAAATCAGGGAATGCCAGTGCATCCACCAAGGTTATGCTGTCGTTTACTAACACATCTACTGCCGGTGCGTCAGAAACATTATGTACTACCCGTAATGAGGCAGTAGCACCGGCATCCAGAATGGCCATCTCGCTGCCATCCTGCCCTACGGCTAGCAGTGAAACCGGTGACTCGCCCGAATACTGGCTGTCAACCGCTGCAACAACCAGATCTGTACCCGCAGTGCTTAAATCCAGCGTACCGCTATCAAACACTACTGTTTCATTATCAGGTAAGGTAATACGTACCCGGTACTCTGCCGGGTCCAGCTCTAATGGATCAGTAAAATCTTTAAATGAGAAGGTCACCGCCGGCGTACCAAGCTCGGCGTCTGGCGCGGTAACATGTACACTGACTTCAGGCGCTGTAGAGGCGGCGTGCACTACCTGCAGGCGGATTTTACCAGAAGCTACGTCATCCACTGTGCCTGTAACAACCAAAGGCTCAAGGGATTCCTCTGCAACCTTGCCAACCGCAAATACGGTGTAGCGGGTTGCTTCTTCAAGTGCTAAATCCAGTGGACCTATTACCGTAGCGGTGTTGTCTTCACCGGGTAATATAGCGTCAACGGCTATACTGTAGGTAGCGGGCGGCAGCGACAACACATCAGATGCTTCGCCAAAGGCGAGTCCTTCAATAGCAGCATCATCATTGGCTAACACGTTAACATCGGGTGCGTCTATCGCGGTATGAACAACCTGCACACTAGCGTCAACCACTACCGGAGGAGGAGGCTCTGGCGTTGGAGCCGGATCGTCATCATCATCTAACCAGCAACCTGTAAGCGATATTGCCAGCACTGCAGGTAAAGCAAAGCTTTTTATTTCTTTCATTGTTGTAACCCTTCAGTTATGAATTGCTGAAGTGTTACGCCATGGTTTTTACTGGGGATCAACATAGTTTTATGACAAAAATCGAACAAAAATGTCGAAAAAAAACACTAATCCAAAACTGCCAGAATTACGTAGTGCCCGCCCTTTTATAAAGTGATATGGGCCGGAACCGGCAAAAATGGCTTTAAATACTCAGAGCGCCAACCTTTTAAATACTCCGGTACGGGCAATTGATCTCGTTCTTGATCTGTCACCCGCCAGCACCAGTTAAGATATTCATTTAACTGGCGTTTTACTGACATAAATTCAGGCGGAATATTATGCTCAGCTGAGGCTTGTTTAACCGCAGCAGTAAGTTGGGTCACCGTTTCTTTATAACCGGCAAACTGTGACGGATGATAAAAACGTTGCGGACACTCTGTCTGTGGTAGTTCTTTAGCTGTGCTAATCAACTCAATCAGTGCTTTGGCATGACGGCGCAGTTCCCGCGGTGGCATCCCCGGAATATTCAGCAAACTTTCTGCCGTTGCCGGGCGGCGTTTTGCCAGCTCAATAAGCTGAATATCTTTGATAATTAGCCCCAGCGCCAGATCACGCTGCATCGCATATTGCTGGCGCCAGGCAGCCAACTCACGCAGCACTGCCAGCTCTCTTGGGGTAAGCTGCCAGCTGTTTTTAATTTCAAGATACTTAAATTCCAGCGGTAATTGCTGCTCACGCCGCTGCATTAACTGCTGCCCTTCTGCCAGCAATAATTGTTGCTGCGCCGGTGTCATTTGCTCAGTAAGCTGCTGGTACAGCGGAAACAAAAAATGCACATCATTTGCTGCGTACTGTAGTTGGGTTTGCGACAATGGCCGGGCCAGCCAGTCAGTACGGGACTCACTTTTATCCAGTATTTCGCCACTAAGCTGCTCTACCAGCCGGGCATAGCCCATGCTACTGCCCCAGCCTAACAGCTCGGCTGCAAGCTGGGTGTCAAATAATGGCGTAATCTGCGTAATACCCACCGTTGCCAGCGCCTCGATATCTTCACTGCACGAATGCAATAACTTAATCAGCTCTGGTTTAGCAAACAGCTGCTGTAGCGGCCGCCAATCGGTAATTGATAAAGGGTCCACCAGCGCCAGCTGGCTGCCATCATATAGTTGGATTAAACCCAGTTTGGGAAACAACGTACTCTGGCGGATAAACTCAGTATCTACCGCCAGTAATGTGCTGTTTGCTGCCTGCTGACAGTAGGCTGCCAACGCGTTGTTATCTGTGATTACACCAATCATCTGTTACCTGTTATACGCTAAAACAAAAGCCGGCTAAAAGCCGGCTGTTTGCAGTGTTGCACGTTATCCGCGCAGTTCACGCCGCAAAATTTTACCAACATTAGTTTTTGGTAATTCCTTACGGAATTCTACCAGTTTAGGTACTTTATAGCCCGTTAAATGTTGCCGGCAGTGCTGGATCACTTCCTGCTCGGTCAGGCTGGCGTCTTTTTTCACAATAAAGAGTTTAACCGCCTCGCCGGTCGCCTCATTCGGCACGCCGACAGCTGCAACTTCGAGTACTTTGTCACTCATCGCTACAACTTCTTCTATCTCATTCGGATACACATTAAAACCCGATACGATGATCATGTCTTTTTTGCGATCAACAATATAAAAGAAGCCCTCGTCATCCATACGGGCAATATCGCCGGTGTAAAGCCAGCCATTTCTGAGCACTTTTTCTGTTTCTTCCGGCCGGTTCAGGTAACCCAGCATCACCTGCGGGCCTTTTACTAACATCTCACCGGGCTCTCCGGCGGCAACGTCATTACCTTCCTCATCAACCAGACGAATATCTGTAGAGGGCGCAGGCAAGCCAATACTGCCATTAAAGCTGGTTAAATCATAAGGGCTTACCGTTACCAGCGGGCAGCACTCAGTTAAACCGTAACCCTCCATCAGGCGGGTACCGGTTACTTTTTGCCAACGCTCGGCTACCGGGCGTTGCACTGCCATACCACCGCCAATAGAAGCCTTGAGGCCGCTAAAGTTTAAATCAGCAAAACCAGGGGTATTTAGTAAGCCGTTGTACAGCGTGTTGACACCGGTAAAGATAGTAAAGTGAAACTTCTGCAGCTCTTTGACAAAGCCTTTCATGTCACGAGGGTTGGTGATCAGTAGGTTGGTTGCACCATACTTAAAGAAAGTGAAGAAGTTCGCTGTCAAAGCAAAGATATGATAAAGCGGCAATGCCGTAACTACCTGCTCGGCGCCTTTTTCCAGCAATTTATCAATACAGCCACTCACCTGTTCCAGGTTAGCCACCATATTGCGGTGCGTTAACATGGCGCCTTTTGATACGCCGGTTGTACCACCGGTGTACTGTAAAAATGCAATATCTGCCCCCTGTATATCAGGCTTACTATATTTGAGTGTTGCGCCTTGCTCCAGCGCAGTGTTAAAGCCGACAAACTTTGTCAGTTTATACGCCGGCACCAGCTTTTTGACATACTTAACCACCAGATTGACCACTGCACCTTTTAAAGTACCAAGGCGGTCTCCCATTTTGGTCAGAATAACGTGATCCAGCTTCACCTTGCTTTCAATTGCACTTAAGGTGTGAGCAAAATTCTCTACGATAATGATAGCTTTCGCTTTGGAGTCGTTTAACTGATGTTCAAGCTCGCGCGGGGTATACAGCGGGTTCACGTTTACTACTGTACAACCGGCACGTAACACGCCCATAAGCGCTATCGGGTATTGCAACAGGTTGGGCATCATAATAGCGACAGCATCGCCCTTTTTCAGCCCCAACTCCGTTTGCAAATAGGCGGCAAAAGCGGTGCTTTGCTGGTCCAGCTCACGATAGCTGATACTTTTTCCCATATTGATAAAAGCGGTTTTATCCGGGTACTGGGCAATGCTTTGTTCAAATATACTTAATAATGACGGGTAAATATCGGCATTAATTTCTGCGGGTACGCCTGACGGGTAACGTTTTAACCAAACTTTATCCACCGTCTTCTCCTCTTGTCTAAGGTTATTATTTTATAGGTATAAAACCACAAGCACGCAATCTGTTGCTGCGCTTTAGTGCTTAAATAGTGTTTATTTGAGTTTTTACTCTAACAAGCAATCATCCCATAATTGCTGACATTGTACAATTAGCGCTATTTATTCCACGGGCTTAATAAATTTCAGCGTCATGCGGTCACTTTCACCAATGGCGATATACTGCTGTTTATTGTACTGCCCCATCGCCAGCGTTGGCGGCAAAGCATAAACGCCTTTGGGATAATTTTTGGTATCTGCCGGATTAGCATTCAGCTCACTGCTGGCTACCAGTTCAAACCCGGCCAGCTCTGCTGCCTGAATAACATAGGCTTCATCCAGATATCCTTCAACTGCTGAGCTGGAAATATCAGATAGACGGGCAGAACGGTGTTCAACCATACCCAGCACGCCGCCGGGTTTTAGTGCCTGAAAAATACTTTGCAAGGTGCCATATAAGTGGCCGCTTTCGTTCCAGATATGCGCATTGCGAAAGGTCAGCACCATATCAAATTGTTCTTGCTGAGGCGGTGAAAGCAGGGGCGGATCTAACTCAATATTGGCTACCTCACCAAAGTAATCGCTTTGTTCAGTCAATCGCTGCATAAGCCGCTCACTGACACGAGCCCAGAAAATACTGCGCTCTTCTTTTAACGAACCATCGTTATGACGAAATTGCGCCAATGTCAGCTTGCCGTCATCTTTGAGAAAAGGCGCCAAAATCTCAGTATACCAGCCATGCCCCGGCCAGATTTCCAGCACAGACATCTGTGGTTCAATGCCAAAAAACTGCAGCGTTTCTGCTGGCTTACGGTATTTATTACGTAATTTATGCTCTGTGCTACGCTGCTCAGCATCGGCCAGCAGCTGTAATACCAGCTTCGGCTCATCAGCCATAACAGGCGTGTACAGGCAAGCTAGCCCAGCGAAAAAAAGAGTAAATAGGATTGTCTTTCTTGTAGTTATAATTGACATACACCAGACCTTACTGATTGCTGACATCACATAGCGCCGTTACAGACAGCTTGACTATGTATACTTATGACACATTTATACGCATTTACGCACATTTACCAGAGCTTCGATTGTTCAGTTTTAATTCAGTTCCATTTACCTGTGGCTAATTTAGCTGCGCTCAGTCTCGGATACAAAGTAAAGCATTAAGCCTGACAAAATAGCGTTTTATCGACATAGGTTTGTCATCGCACTTGTATAAAGTACACTAGCAACCCAGAACATCAAGCCCTATATAAGGTAAACCTTCATGCGCCGTCATTTGTTATCTCTGTCTTTATTGCTGGCACCGGCTGTAGCACTAGCTGCACCGAAAAACATTATTTATATGATTGGCGATGGCATGGGCCCGGCATATCTGGCCGGTTACCGTTATTTCAGTGATGACAAAGCCACTGCGGAAGTGGAAAACACTATTTTTGACGAGCTGTGGCTGGGCATGGCAAGCACCTACCCTGACGATGACACCTACGTTACCGACTCAGCCGCAGGCGCAACTGCCCTGGCCACCGGCTTTAAAAGCTACAATGGTGCTATTTCAGTAAACCGCCAGCATATTCCTATCGGCACCATGATGCAGCTGGCAAAAAAGCTGGGCAAAGCCAATGGTATTGTGGCCAGCTCTCAGGTTAACCACGCTACGCCGGCGTCGTTTTTAGCGCACAATAAAAGCCGGCGTAATTACAACGAAATCGCCGATATGTACCTGGATTACCGCATCGAAGGTAAAACCGTTGCCGACGTTATTTTAGGTGGCGGTACAGATTATTTTATTCGTGATGACCGCAACCTGGTTAATGAGTTTAAACAGCTGGGTTTTCAATACACCGACAGCTGGCAGCAGCTAGATACGTTAACTAAAACCCCGGCCATGGCGTTGTTAGCTGAAACAGCCTTACCGGCAGTATTAAACAGCGTGCAGGATAAGCAACTGGCTACCCTGACAGAAAAAGCGCTGCAACTATTAACGCCAGCCAAAAAAGGCTTTGTGTTGATGGTAGAAGGCAGCCAGATTGACTGGTGTGGCCATGACAATGATATCGCCTGTGCGATGGCCGAAATGGACGATTTTGCTAAAGCCATTGCCGTGGCTAAAGCTTATGTTGATAAACACCCGGATACTATTTTGGTGATTACTGCCGATCATGAAACCGGCGGTATGTCATTGGGTGCTGCTGGTGAATACCAATGGCTGCCGGATGTAGTACGGAAAGTTACCGCTACCGGCCGCAGTATTGCAGAGCAGCTGAAAAAAGCGGATTCCGATAACGCCGCTTTGACACTGTGGGCAAAGCTGACGTCAATCAGTTTAACGGCAGAAGAGCAGCAAGCACTGCTGGCAGCCAGAACACAGGATGAAACCATGCTGCGTAAGCTGTCCAATCAACTGGTGGCAAAATATTCCTACACCGGTTGGACTACTGGCGGCCACACGGCTGCAGATGTAGCAGTGCTGGCGTATGGCAAAGATGCTAAAGATTTTGTCGGTTTTCAGGATAATACCCAGATTGCGAAAAAGCTGATGCAATATATTCAGCAAACTAAGTAGCATGCATCTTAGTTTACACTGCGAAGTGAGAACCGATTTGCTCTAAGCTAACCGTTGAAGGCATGGATGCCTGAGTCGAGCCCCCAGGGAAGGGTCCACGGCGCGTTAGCGTGAGCAAACCGGTTCGATGGTGTCACGTTAATTTATTGTAA
Organism: Rheinheimera sp. EpRS3; assembly: GCF_001513785.1. GTDB lineage: Bacteria > Pseudomonadota > Gammaproteobacteria > Enterobacterales > Alteromonadaceae > Alishewanella. The sequence continues at coordinate 1,244,206 of NZ_LNQS01000001.1, read as the reverse complement.
TTAACTGGCGGCGCAATTTAGGGGCGCTGGTATCAGGGTGCAGCCAGATATCAAAAAAAGCCGTGCCAAAAGCGCTGTCGTCCAGTACACCGGTTTCAGCACCGTTTAAATAAAATTTAACACTGCCATTATCTTGCAACAGCGCTGCCAGCGTATCGCCCTTTTTCACATCCTGCCACAGGCTCTGCAACTGCTGCACCCATTGCTGCTGTTGTACTTTACTGCTGTGCCCCAATTTTTGCCATTCATCTACAGTGGCATCAATAAACTGCTGCCTGGTAATATCACGTTTATAGGTCAGCTCCAGCAACAGAGGTGTACTTTGCTGATAATTCTCAAACTTACCATCTTTACTGGCTAAGCGGGCATCGTATAACTGCCAGAACATATAGCGGTATGAGCCCTCGCCAACCGTTGTCAACTCCGGCACCGCCGCCGCATTAAAACTAATACCACCGGCTAAACCCAGCAGCAATAACAGACTATACGGCTTTAGCATACCACCTCCTGCTTTGGCCAAGCGCGATGGCAATAAGCGCCCAGACCACGATTAACACGACTGCAGAGTAAAGCTGCAATGGAAACTGCAAGACACCGCCGCTAAGCGCCGCTCCACCCCAGTACGATAAAGGCCCGCCACTGGCACCCAATATGGCTGCCAGCCAGGGTTTAGTCAGTACTTTGGCCATAAACTCCACTGCAGCCAGAGCAAACACAGCCCACAGCAGCACAAACCACAACGGCAATAGCGCGTCACCGCTAAACTGTATAACGTCCAGGCGCAACAACAGCGTGTCTATGCCGAGACCTGCCAGCAATATCAGCAGTACTGCAACGCGCCCCGCTTTATCTAGTTGCCATAAACCATAAACTAAGTACGCCAGCACCGGCAGTACAGCCTGTTGCTGCCAATACACCAGCGCAAACCAACACAGCTCAAAACCCACCAGAGCACGCCAGTTAAAACCTTTAACGCTCGCCACTATTGCTTCATCCTTTTGGCTACACTGTTGCGCAAATCATACGGCAGTAATGACAACAGCTTTAACAGCAGGCTTAACCGGCGCGGAAAGCGGATCCGGCTGTTGCCCTTTGCTAAACCGGTATAAATGCGGCTGGCGGCCTGTGTTACCGGCACTAAAAATGGCATAGCAAAATCGTTCTTCTGCGTTAGAGGCGTATCAACAAAACCTGGTTCAATTAAACTGATACTAATACCACTATCGGCTAAATCTACCCGTAAACTATCGACAAAATAACTGACTGCGGCCTTGCTGGCGCCATAGGCTTCACTGCGGGTGAAAGGAAAAAAGTGCGCCATCGAACTGACAATTGCCAGTTGCGGCGTTAAAGACGCTTTTAGCAGCGGCATAAAGTATTTGGTAGCGGCCACCACAGCGTGAAAGTTAATGGCAAAGGTGCTTTCAAACGCCGCTAAATCCAAATCGTTGGCATCAACATATTCGCAGGTGCCAGCATTAAGTAGCAGTAAATCCAGCACCACGCCGTCATCGCTTAATTGCTGCGCAGTACGCTGCAGTGCGGTGTTGTCGGTAAGGTCCAGCGGCAAAGCGCGGATAGCAGAGTTTTGCGCCAACTCATGCAGTTTGTCGGCTGAGCGCGCCACCGCATATACTATCCAGCCGTTGGCGGCGTAATGCAGCGCTAATTCGCGGCCGATGCCGGAGCTGGCACCGGTTATTAAACAAGTAGAAGTCATAAACCGTCTCTATACAGAATATCTCTGCTTAGACTACGGCAAGAAACGATGATTGGTTTTATTCAGGCGTAAAGATCGACACCCAGCATCGATTGTACTTCACTGCGGCGTTGCTCGTTGGCCTGGCTTTGATAGGCATCGATGGCTTGTTGGCTGCGCCGGTCGTTAGCAGAGCTGAAGCTTGCTTGCCGGCGACGCTCATCATCCAGTTGGCTTATCACCTCATTGCTGGCACGTACACCACGGCCTTGCGGCACTTCGGTAGCCGTTTCATTACGCGGCGGCGCACGGCGAGACTCATTACCGGCGAATACGCTGCTAATGTTGGTGGAAGCATTCAGGCTCTGATTAACGTTTAACGTCATAGCATCATCACTTAAGCAAACTGGCTTAATTATAACCAGAAAGCATTAATAACCAAGTTATTTTATACCCTAACTAGTTGGAGCTGCAGCCAGGCGGCAAGTGAGTGAATCCCCATGAGCATAGTTATCTATGTGATTGGGGTTCACGATTGCGGCCAACACCGCTGCAGTTTCAAGTAGGACGGGTATCCCTTCCGGGCAGTTTTTGCCAGGTAACATCATCACGCACATACACCGGCTCTGCCAGCTCTGCGGCGATAAACTGCCCTGCGCCAAGTGCCGGTAGCGCCAAAGTGAGCATATCCTGTGCCGACGGATATAAAATATCCCGGGCAATAACAGCAGGCTGTTTTTGCAGTAAGGCGTCAGCATAAGTTTGCCAACCGGTGCCAACAGCATAGACTTCACCGCTGATATCAAAGCCGGTGATATCCTGTGGCTTAATGGCCACTTCGCTGCTGAGTGCATGCATCAGGCCCTGTTGTAAGCTGAAACTGCCGATATAGACTTCAGCCATACGGGCATCTATTGCCGCCACTACCTGGTTAGCGCCATATAGCCGGTGCGCGGCCTGCGCCATCGCTGCCAGGGTGGAAACGCCATATACCGGTATGTCAGCCCCAAAGGCCAGGCCCTGGGTTACACCCACACCAATGCGTACGCCGGTGAAGCTGCCGGGGCCACGGCCAAATACAATACCGTCGAACTGAGTAAGGCTGATACCGGCCTGACTTAACAGCTGCTGCACCATCGGTAGCACACGTTTGCTATGCTGCTGCGGGCAGACTTCGTCCAGCGTCAAAATATCTGTGCCAACCTGCAAGGCTACTGAGCAGGCTTCGGTCGAGGTATCTAAGGCAAGTAATTTTATGCCGGCCACGGCGCTTTTATTCACGTTCGCTGTCCTGTTTCATCTGTTGTAAAAAGCTTACTGCCTCGTCCAGTGAGCGGGTGCGACGCATCGGCGGTAAGCTGGTTAAAAATACTTCGCCATAAGGTTTGGTTACTAAACGATTATCGCAAATCACCATCACGCCGCGATCAGTAACATCCCGAATTAAGCGGCCTACGCCCTGCTTTAAGGTGATCACCGCCTGTGGCAGCTGCACTTCTGCAAAGGGATCTAAACCGCGCATAGTGCAGTCTTCACTGCGCGCTTGCAGTAGCGGCTCGTCCGGTGAGGCAAAGGGGAGTTTATCAATAATCACGCAGCTTAACGTATCGCCGCGCACATCTACGCCTTCCCAAAAACTACCGGTGCCCAAAAGCACAGCGTTATCCAATTTAACAAACTGCTCCAGCAGCAAACGCTTACCGCTGCTACCCTGCACTAACACCGGCTGGCGCACTAAATCGGGCAGTTGTTTCGCTACCAGTTGCAGCATGCGGTGGCTGGTAAATAAAAAGAAACAGCGGCCGTTATTGGCCTCTATCAGCCGAACGGCAATTTGCAGCAACTGCAGTGCCATGCCCTGTTCGTGCGGCTCGCTCATATACCGTGGTACACAAAGTAGTGCCTGCTCAGCGTAGTTAAACGGACTTTCCAACAGCAGGGTTTTGGCGTTATTCAGCCCCATCTGCGCGGTGTAATGGCTAAAGCCGTTATTGACCGACAAGGTAGCCGAGGTAAACACCCAGCTACGGCTATCGGCAGCGACAATGTCACGAAATTTATCGGCAATACTCAGCGGCGTTAAATGCAGGCTAACGTGCAACCGGGTAGTTTCAAACCACAAGCTGACACCGTTTTGCTGCATATCGGTCAGTTTTAATAAGCGTGCTTTACACAGCGCTAGGCGCTCAAAGGCGTTGTCGATTAAGTCGCTGCGGCCCAGGCTGCTTTTCATTACCAGATACAGCATATCTATGGCTTCGCTAACGCGGTTTAGCGCAGTTTGCATCTCCGGTTTTTGATAGGCTTCACGCCAATTGCCTTTGGTGGCATCATTGCCAAACTGCAGGCGCCAGTCTTTTATCAGCTGCGCCACTTTATCAGCGGTTTTCGCCAGTTGCGGGTGGTCGCGCAGTTCGGTTTTGCAGGCAACATCAATATCACGGCACAGATCGAGTAACAGACGGCTGGAGACGTTTTCACCAAAATAGTCACTGGCAATATCCGGCAGCTGATGCGCTTCGTCAAAAATAATCACATCCATTTGCGGCAGCAGTTCGCCAAAGCCAGTGTCTTTTAATGCCAGGTCAGCAAAAAACAGATGATGGTTTACTACCACCAAATCGGCAGCCTGGGCTTTTTTGCGCGCTTTGAGTAAGTGGCAGTCTTCATACACCGGACAATCTTTGCCCAGGCAGTTGTCGGTGGTGCTGGTGACATAAGGCAGGGCTTTGGAGTCTTCGCTGATGTAGCTTAACTCGCCGATATCGCCGCTTTGGGTTTCGGCCGACCATTTTTTGATCAGGCTTAAATCCTGGATCAGTTGATCGTCCTGCATCGGCACATGGTGGTAATGCTGCTCTAAACGAAACAAACACAGATAGTTACTGCGGCCTTTAAGTAACGCAAGTTGCAACGGGCTGGCCAGGGCTTTAACCACCTTAGGCAAATCGCGGAAATACAGCTGTTCCTGCAGATTCTTTGTACCGGTAGATAGCACTACTTTTTTCCCGCTCAGCAGCGCCGGCACTAAATAGGCATAGGTTTTACCGGTACCGGTACCGGCTTCTACCACCAACGCGCCCGGCGTTTCGATCACATCGGCTACCGCCTGCGCCATTTGCAGTTGAGCATCGCGGGCGTTAAAACCGGCAATATGCGCAGCTAAAACACCGCCTGGCGCAAAGGCGCTGGCAACCTGCTTACGCATAACAACTCAGTTTGTAATAAAAGGAAGTAGGCAACACTGAAACAACCGTCAGAAAAATAAGGCGGCTATTATGCCTTAACAGCGGGCAAATTCAGACAAAAATATCCAGATGGCCGTCTTTATCAACATGCAAATCTTCTTCCGGTGTGGTGTAAGGTGCTGCCGGGTAGTCTTGCTGACGACGATCGCGTTTACGTGTGGGCCTGCTCAGGATCAGGTATTTCTGCTCATGCGGTTTTATCGGGCTTAAACGCGCGTCTTTAAACACCGGCACTACCTGTTTGGGATCAGGCTCGACCGGCGTACCGGGTACGCGCTGGATAAAAGGCATAAAAGCGTCCATCAGCTTCTCCTCAAAGCAATTTACTATTATCGGCAGCCAGCCGATAAACTTAAGCCCAACACTGCATTGACTATACAAGTTGACCGTTTTTTACACTTAGAATTCCCATATCTGCATTTTCAAAGAAAATAATTTATTGCCGCCCGCGGCTCAAAAACACATAAAGTAAATTAATTTCAAACACTTAAAAACAAATCTATAATACATTCAAAACCAAAACAGGCTTGCACTTACTGCTGTACAAGGGTAACTTGTATAGCAACTTAACCAGCAAAACCCTGAATATGAATATTATTACTGTACTGCGCCATCATCATAGGTACTAGCCGTCCGCTTTGTCGGAGGGCTATGGTCTGGCGCTCCGGTGGTAAAGTAATAAACAAAAACCCCGCGCCCAGGCCGGGGTTTTTGTTTATTACTTTGTTCATTTTATTATCGTCACGGAGACCATTATGAGTCCGGCAACAGAATCTAAACGCTTACGTATCGCCATGCAGAAATCCGGCCGCTTGTCGGTCGACTCCCAGGCCTTGTTTACCAGTTGTGGCTTAAAAATTAACCTGCGCGAGCAACGCCTTATCGCCCATGTCGAGAATATGGATATTGATATCCTGCGCGTACGAGATGACGATATTCCGGGCCTGGTGATGGACGGCGTCTGTGATTTGGGCATCGTTGGCGAAAACGTACTGGAAGAAGAATCACTGCAGCGCAAACTGGATAACGACAGCTTTGATTATACCGTATTGAAGCGGCTTGATTTTGGCGGCTGCCGCCTGTCCATCGCTGTACCGCAGGAAGAAAACTATGGCGGTGCAGCCTCGCTGGAAGGTAAAACCATCGCGACTACTTATCCGCGTTTGCTCGCCCGTTATTTAAAGCAGCAAGGCGTAAATGCCCGCATTGTTAATTTAAAAGGTTCGGTAGAAGTGGCACCACGTGCCGGTTTAGCCGATGCCATTTGTGACCTGGTATCTACCGGCGCCACGCTGGAGGCCAACGGTTTAAAAGAAGTGGATGTGATTTACCGCAGTAAAGCAGTGCTTATTCAGCGTAAAAACCTTACCGACGAGCGCCAGCTAAAACTGATCAATAAACTGATGCCGCGTATTAACGGTGTAATGCAAGCCAACGAAAGCAAATACATTATGCTGCATGCGCCACGCGCGCGTCTGGACGAAGTAATCGCACTGCTACCGGGAGCCGAAAACCCGACGATGCTGCCGCTGGCGGGTAACAACGATATGGTAGCCATTCATGTGGTTAGCAGTGAAACACTGTTTTGGGAAACCATGGAGCAATTAAAGGCGCTGGGTGCCAGCTCGATTTTAGTACTGCCAATTGAAAAGATGATGGAGTAGCTATGACTGGGGTAATTAACTGGGCACAATTATCCGCCACTGAGCAGCAAGCCGCACTGGCGCGGCCACAGCTTGCCGACTCTGCCAGCTTAAACGCTCAGGTACGCACTATTATTGATACCGTGCGCCAGCAAGGCGATGAAGCACTGGTGGCATACAGCCAGCAGTTTGATGGCCTAAATGCCAACCCGTTGCGCTTAAGCCCGGAAACAAAACTGGCACAGTTAAACCGCTTACTGCCAGAGCGCAAAGCGGCGATAGAGCTGGCGTATGACAATATCCGTAAATTCCACGCTGCGCAGTTGCCACGCGATATCGAGGTAGAAACCAGCACGGGCGTAGTCTGCCAGCTAAAAAGCCGTGCCATCGCCGCAGTGGGTTTGTATATTCCGGGCGGCAGTGCCCCCCTGCCCTCTACAGTGCTGATGCTGGGTATACCAGCGCAGTTAGCCGGTTGTGATCGCATAGTGCTGGTTACCCCGCCGGGTAAACCAGACGCCGGTGATATAGCGCCGGAAATTCTGTATGCGGCTGAATTGTGCGGCATTAGCGAGATTTACACCATTGGCGGCGCCCAGGCGATTGCTGCGCTGGCTTATGGCACAGAAGCGATTGCCAAAGTAGATAAAATTTTTGGCCCGGGTAATCGCTATGTGACCGAAGCCAAACAGCAGGTAAGCCAGGATGCCAGAGGCGCCATGATCGACATGCCGGCTGGGCCGTCGGAAGTGCTGGTGCTGGCCGATAGCAGCGCCAATGCAGCCTTTGTTGCCGCCGATTTACTGTCGCAAGCTGAGCATGGCCCCGACTCCCAGGTGATCTTAGTCAGTGACAGTGCTGATTTGATTAACGCAGTACAAGCTGAAGTAGCCAGCCAACTGGCACAGCTGCCTCGACAAGAGATTGCCGCAGCGGCACTTAGCCACAGTCGCTATATTTTAACCGCCGATTTAGCCCAGGCTGTTGCGGTAACCAACGCCTATGCACCGGAGCATTTAATTGTGCAAACCGCTTGTGATGAAGCGCTGACAGAGCAGTTTACCAGCGCCGCCAGTATCTTTGTTGGTAAGTGGACGCCAGAATCGGCCGGAGATTATGCCAGTGGCACCAACCATGTGCTGCCTACCTACGGCTACAGCAAAACCGTATCGAGTTTGTCATTAACAGACTTTTACCGGCGTTACACGGTGCAAAAATTATCCGCCGACGGTCTACGCAATATAGGCCCGGCCATCGAAGTGCTGGCCACAGCAGAAGGTCTGCAGGCGCATGCTAACGCCGTCACCTTACGTTTAGCGGCCCTGACAGATCAAGCAAAGGATTAAACCATGAGTAACAGTATTAATTCACTGGCCCGTGATGCGGTAAAAGCCATAGTGCCTTATGCCTCTGCCCGCAGCAGTATGAGCGGCGGTGCTATCTGGCTTAATGCCAACGAAAACGCACTGGCACCGGAGTATCAGCTTAGCGGCAGCTTTAACCGCTACCCGTCATGCCAGCCCAAAGCGGTTATTAACGGCTATGCCGCTTATGCCGGTGTAACACCAGAGCAGGTATTGGTAAGCCGCGGTGCCGATGAAGGCATTGAGCTTTTGATCCGCAGCTTTTGCGAACCGAAACAAGACAGTATCAGCATTTGCCCGCCTACTTATGGCATGTATGCCATCAGCGCGCAAAGTAACCAGGTGCCGGTAAATATAGTGCCGCTCACCGCCGATTTTACGCTGGATTTAGCCGCGTTATTTTCTACCACGCCCAAACTGGTGTTTATTTGCAGCCCGAATAACCCCACCGGCGATTTAATCCCGTGTGAGCAAATTATTGCCGTGCTGGAGCACTACAAAGACAGCGCTTTAGTGGTGCTGGACGAAGCCTATATTGAATTTGCGCCACAGGCGTCGGTGGTTGATTTACTGCCACAATATCCGAACCTGGTGATATTGCGTACGCTGTCTAAAGCCTTTGCTTTGGCGGGCCTGCGCTGTGGTTTCACCCTTGCGGCGCCGGATATTATTAATGCGCTAAAACAAATGATCGCGCCCTACCCGCTGGCCGAGCCGGTAGCGCAAATTGCCGCTCAAGCGTTAACGGCAGAATCTGTCGCGCTGATGCAAAACACGGTAACAACGATAAACACCTTGCGGGCCGAGTTTATCGCTTATGCCAGGCAGCGCAGCGGCATTAGTAAAGTGTGGCCCAGCAATGCCAACTATGTATTGCTGCAAGTAGACGATGCGGCAGCCTGCGTAGCTGCACTGGCACAACAAGGTATTTTAATTCGTAATCAATCCAGTCAATTGGGGTTGTCGCAGGTGGTGCGGGTGTCTATCGGTAGCCCGGCTGAAATGCAGGCGCTATACAGCGTAATGGACGACTATTTTAACTCACCAACAACCTTACAACAGGCAGCATTACAACAAACAGCACAGAGAGAACGCGCATGAGTGGCCAACCTATTTTATTTATCGACCGCGACGGCACCATGGTAGAAGAGCCGCCGGTAGACAAGCAACTTGATAGCCTGGAAAAACTGGCCTATGAGCCTGGCTTAGTGCCAGCGTTATTAAAATTGCAGGCCGCCGGTTACCGCTTAGTGATGGTAACCAATCAGGATGGCTTGGGTACCGACAGCTTCCCGCGCGCTACCTTTGATGCGCCGCACAATAAAATGATGCAGCTGTTAACCTCACAAGGCATTAACTTTGATGATGTGCTGATTTGCCCACACTTTGACAAGGATAACTGTAGCTGCCGTAAGCCTAAACTTGGGCTGGTAAAAGACTACCTGCAGCAGGGTAAAATCGACTTTACCAACTCTTATGTGATTGGCGACCGGCTTACTGATGTACAGCTGGCGGAAAATATGGGCTTGCCCTCCTTTCGTTACGATCGCGCTACGCTGGGCTGGAGCGAGATTACCAAACAACTGCTAAGCCGCGGCCGCAAAGCTACAGTGCGCCGTACCACACGTGAAACCGATATTGAAATCAGCGTTGATCTGGATAACAGCGGCAATAATTTCTTCGGCACCGGTGTTGGCTTTTTTGACCATATGCTGGAGCAAATTGCTACACACGGCGGCTTTTCACTGCAGGTAAAAGTTACCGGCGATTACCACATTGATGATCACCACAGTGTGGAGGATACAGCACTGGCACTGGGCCAGGCTTTAAAGCAGGCGCTGGGCAACAAGCGCGGTATTAACCGCTTTGGCTTTGTACTGCCGATGGATGAATGCCGCGCTGAGTGTGTACTGGATTTATCCGGCCGGCCGCTGTTTGTGTTTAACGGCGAGCTGGGCGACGGCGCCGTTGGCGGCTTAACGCTGGAGATGGTGCCGCACTTTTTCCGCTCGTTAAGTGATGCCATGTTAATGACACTGCACTTAAGCATTACCGAAGGTAATAAACACCACAAGGTAGAGGGCCTGTTTAAAGCTTTTGGCCGCGCACTGCGCCAGGCTATTACCGTATCGGGCGAGGCGCTGCCAAGCTCAAAAGGAGTGTTGTAATGCAACTGGTAATTGTTGATACCGGCTGCGCCAATATCAGCTCGGTGTATTTTGCTTTTAAACGCTTAGGCGTTGACGCCAGCATCAGCCGTGATGCCAGGGTAATTAAAGCGGCAGATAAAGTGCTGCTGCCGGGTGTAGGCACGGCGCACAACGCCATGGCCAAGCTGCAACAGGCTGAACTGATTGATACGCTGCAAGACCTGCAACAACCACTACTGGGTATTTGTTTGGGTATGCAACTGCTAACCGGCCACAGCATGGAAGGCGATGTGCCTTGTTTAAACCTAATCCCCGGTGAAGTATTGCCGATGCAAAGCGCAGGTTTGCGCTTGCCGCATATGGGCTGGAATACGCTGAAAAATATCAGCAATCATGCCCTGATGCGTGGCTTTAACGAAACAGACTATATGTATTTTGTTCACAGCTTTGCTGTTGCGTCCAGCCAGTATTCACTTGCGCTATGCCATTATGGCAGCGATTTTGCCGCGGTGATTGGCAAAGATAATGTTGCCGGTGCCCAGTTTCACCCAGAACGCTCGGGCAAAACCGGCGCGCGTTTATTACAGAACTTTCTGGAGTGGCGTTTATGATTATTCCGGCAATCGATCTTATTGACGGTAATGTGGTTAGGCTTTATCAGGGCCGCTATGACAATACAACTGAATATGCTTTCAGAGCTATTAATCTGCGTAACCAATACGCTCAGGCCGGTGCCGATTGGCTGCATATTGTTGATTTATCCGGCGCTAAAGATGCAACTAAACGTCAGCTGAAATTATTAACTGAACTGATGACCGCTGCTCCGCTGCATATTCAGGTAGGCGGCGGAGTGCGCAGCGAGCAGGACTTAATTGACTTACTGGACGCCGGTGCAGGCCGTGTGGTTATTGGCAGCCTGGCCATTCGCCAAAGCGAACTGGTGCAAAGCTGGGTGCGCAAATACGGCGGCGAGCAAATTGTGCTGGCGCTGGATGTTGCCATCAATGAAAAAGGTGAGAAAACCCTGCCGTCACATGGTTGGATAGAACAGTCTGATATTACGCTGGAACAGGTGCTGGACGGCTATATCACCGCTGGCGCTCAGCATGTGCTATGCACTGATATCAGCAAAGACGGCACCTTAAGTGGTTCTAACGTGCAGCTTTATAAAGAGCTGGTTGCTCACTACCCGCAAATTCAGTGGCAGGCTTCAGGCGGTATTGGCTCGCTGGATGATATCCGCGCCTTAATTGGCAGCGGCGTAGCCGGGGTTATTTTGGGTCGCTCTTTGCTAGAAGGTAAGTTTACTTTGCAGGAGGCCATAGCATGCTGGCAAAACGGTTAATTCCCTGCCTGGATGTACGTGATGGCAAAGTGGTTAAAGGTGTACAGTTTCGTAACCATGAAATTATCGGCGATATAGTACCTTTGGCACAGCGCTATGCCGAGGCCGGCGCTGACGAGCTGGTGTTTTATGATATCACTGCGTCGAGCGATGGCCGCGTAGTCGATAAAAGCTGGGTGCGGCGTATAGCAGAAGTGATCGACATTCCGTTTTGTGTCGCCGGTGGTATAAAAACGGTGGCTGATGCCGGTAAGATTTTAGAAATGGGCGCCGATAAAATTTCAGTTAATAGCCCCGCTCTGGCACGGCCCGAGCTGATTAACGAGCTGAATCACAACTTTGGCCAACAATGTGTGGTGGTAGGTATCGACAGCTTTTTTGATGTCGTATCGGGCCAATATCAGGTGTACCAGTTTACTGGTGACGAGAGCCGTACACAGAAAACGCAATGGCTTAGCCGTGATTGGGTAGCCGAGGTATTAAGCCGTGGTGCCGGCGAGATAGTGCTTAACTGCATGAATCAGGACGGTGTACGCCAGGGGTATGATATCGCCCAGTTAAGAAGCATCCGCGATATTTGTACTGTGCCATTAATTGCCAGTGGTGGCGCCGGTACTATGCAGCACTTTACTGACGTATTTGAACAGGCCGACGTTGACGGCGCCCTGGCTGCCAGTGTGTTTCATAAAGGTATTATTGAGATAGCGGCGTTAAAAGCTAAGCTGATTGCCGATGGTATCAGCATCCGGCCATGATAAAAGGTTACTTATGAACGAAGAACAGATAAAAGCGCTAAGCTGGCCCGATAACCAGTTATTACCCGCAATAGTCCAGCACGCCATCTCCGGCAAAGTACTGATGCAGGGTTATATGAACCCAGAGGCACTTGAACACACACTGCAAAGCGGCCAGGTGACGTTTTTCAGCCGCAGCAAACAGCGGCTGTGGACCAAAGGTGAAAGTTCGGGCAATACCTTGCAGCTGGTTAGTATCGACAGCGACTGCGATGCAGACAGCATTTTAGTAATGGCACTGCCGCAAGGCCCAACCTGCCATGTCGGCACCGAAACCTGCTGGCACGATAACAGCGCCAACAGCCCGCAACTGGCATTTTTGTACGACTTAGAGCAAGTAATTAAAAGCCGCGAAGGCAGCGATCCGGCCAGCAGCTACACTGCCAGCCTGTTTGCCAAAGGTGTAAAACGCATCGCGCAAAAAGTCGGTGAAGAAGGCGTCGAATCTGCTCTGGCTGCCATGGCTGGTGACAAAGAAGAGCTGGCTAACGAAGCGGCTGATTTAATTTTCCACCTGCTGGTATTGCTACGCAGCCAAAAGCTGGAACTGAACGACGTAATTACCGTACTACAACAACGGCATAAATAACAAAGGGCCATTTTAACGGCAGGTTTAGCTTCAACATATACACCCAGCGCAAGGTATTGAACCTATACCCTGCGCTGGTTTAACTTGTGATAAGGTTAAGGTTTACATGGCGACAATACCTTCCCTTGACTACACTGTTAACATTATTAGGGTTAAATCACCGCATATGTAAGCCGAGGCTAAGCAAATCCAGATGCAGGACGTATCCGCTGGCAGCGCTCAATCGCAGCACCTATCTGATAATGAACCAGCCAGCAAACTGGTCGCTACTATTGATTTTTCAGAACTTAACACCGTATTTAACAACATTCTGCAGGTAATGGGCTTACCCGTTGCATTGCTTGATATATATGGCAAAGTGCTGGCATCATCCGACTGGCCAGATGCCCGCTTTGGTTTACAACAGGCAGCTGAAATAACTGCTGAAAACAGCCAGCAAAATTACGCTACACCGATAATGCTGGACGGCGAACATATTGCCAGTTTGTTGGTTGGCAAACGCCGGCCAAATAACGCAAGTGTGGATAAAACCCAGCCCAACAGCATAACGCAAATGCTGGCACCACTGGCGTTACAGATCACAAAACTCAGCCTGCTAAACGCCCGCTACCAATGCAGCCTGCAACAAACCGAGCAAAAAGTAGCCCAGCGCACCCAAGAGCTGCTGCTGCAAAATCAGATCTTAAGCCAGATCAGTGAAGGCGCTGAGCTTAAAGCCATTCTGCATAATCTGGTCACTCAGGTAGAGCTGCTACATCAGGGCATGCTGTGCTCTATCTTACTGCTGGACCAAGATAGCCAAACCCTGCACCACGGCGCGGCGCCTTCGTTACCGGATGAATATAATAATGCACTGGACGGTGTTGCTATTGGCGTGGGCGTCGGCTCATGCGGCACAGCTGCTTCTACCGGTGAAACCGTAATAGTGCAGGATATCAGCACGCACCCGTATTGGCAGCCTTATCAGGCACTGGCGGCCATCGCCGGGGTGAAAGCCTGCTGGTCACAACCAATAAAAAACGCTCAGAACAAAGTGCTGGGCACCTTTGCCATCTATCATTATCAGCCAGCTGAGCCCTGTGCGGTGCTGCTGCAAGAAATCAAAACCTACAGCAACCTTGCTGAGCTGGCCATCAGCCGCTGCCTTAGCGCCGCGCAAATCCGCCGGTTAGCTTTTTATGACAGCTTAACCGGTCTGGCCAATCGCCGCTTACTGGAAGAGCACTTACTGCAAGCTATAGCATCCAGCCAGCGCGGCCTGAAATTCAGTGGTCTAATGTTTATCGATCTGGACAACTTTAAACCGGTCAACGATATTTACGGCCACAAAACCGGTGACAGCCTGCTGGTAGAAGTAGCACACCGGTTATTAAGTGCAGTGCGTCAGGCCGATACCGTGGCGCGCTTTGGCGGCGACGAATTTATTGTGCTGCTACGCGATATTGATACCGAAATTGAGCGCAGCAAACTGCATATTCAGCACATTGCCGCTAAAATTGCTAACGAGCTGGCCCGACCTTTCCCGCTGTCTGAACACAATATGCATCAATGCGCCTGCAGTATCGGCCTGGTGCTATTTCAGGGTGACACCAACTGTGATGAACTATTGCGCCAGGCCGACACGGCCATGTACCAGGCCAAACGGCTGGGCCGCAATCAACCTTGCTGGTTTTCCGACAAATAAACTGCTTCTATCACCCAACGCTTGAACTGCGATAACCGTCGCATAGCGGCATCTGCGGCTTTAGCCGAGTATTGACAAGGCCAGCGCTGGCATCGACTATAGCTGTCGTCTTACGTTTAACATTCCTGTCAAAATTAAAAATAAAAGAGTACTTATGAAAAAATCCATTCTGATGCTGGCGCTGGCCAGCAGTTTTGCCATGGCTGATGAAGGCATGTGGATGCCACAACAACTGCCGCAAATTGCCACCGAGTTAAAAGCTGCCGGTCTTGAACTGGACCCGGCTAACTTAAGCAAACTAACCGAATTCCCTGCTGCAGCTATTGTTAGTTTAGGCGGCTGCTCTGCCTCTTTTGTGTCACCCAATGGTTTGGTTGCCACTAACCACCACTGTGCTTATGGCAGCATTGCGCATAACTCCACACCAGAAAACGACTTACTGGCCAACGGCTTTTTAGCCCAACAGCCAGGCGACGAAGTTGCCGCTGCACCCGGCAGCCGCATTTTTGTTACCAAAGCGGTAAATAACGTTACCGATAAAGTGATTGATGGCAAAACCGCTAAACTAAGCGGCAAAAAACGTATCGACGCTATTGAAGCCAACCAGAAAGCTACTATTGCCGAATGCGAAAAAGACGAAGGTCACCGCTGTACGGTAGCCGCCTATTACGGCAGCTTAGAGTTTTACCTGATTAAACAGCTGGAAATTAAAGATGTGCGTTTAGTACATGCTCCGGCCGAAGGTGTCGGCAAATTTGGCGGCGACACCGACAACTGGATGTGGCCGCGTCACACTGGTGATTACAGTTTCTACCGTGCTTATGTCAGCCCAGAGGGTAAATCGGCAGATTACAGCGTAGATAACGTGCCGTATAAACCGGATTACCATTTAACGCTGGCCAAAGACGGCTTAAAAGAAGGTGATTTTGTCATGGCGCTGGGTTACCCCGGCCGCACTAACCGTCACCGTTTACCAAGCGAAGTCAGCGATACCTTTGAATGGGCTTACCCCAATACCGTTGCCCAGTTTAAAGACACGCTGGATATTATTGCCCGCGAAACGGCCAGCAATAAAGATGCTGAGCTAAAGTACGCCGGCCGTGTTGCCGGGTTAAACAACTATATGAAAAACCGCCAGGGCATGCTGGACAGCTTTGCCCAAAGCGACTTTTTACAACGTAAAACGCAAGAGCATCAAGCCCTTACCGCCTGGGTTAACAGCAGCAGCGAAAATAAAAAAGCCTACGCTAAAGACTTAACAGCAATAGAAAAACTGTTAAAAGAAAACCAAACCCAGGAGCGTGCCAATTACCTGCTAAACAACGCTACTCCGCGCCTGCTGGCAGCCTCACGCGCCCTGTATCGTTTGGCACAGGAAAGTACCAAACCCGATGCACAGCGTAAAGCTGGCTTTCAGCAGCGCGACATTCCGCGCTACCAAGCCTTTGTAGCCGGTATGGAGCGCAACCTGGATGTTGGCGTAGAAAAAGCGCTGGACCTGCACAACCTGAGCAAATACGCCGCTTTGCCAAAAAAACAGCGTAACGCAGATTTTGACAAAGCGATGGGCATTAAAGATGGTATGGGCAACGAGCAACTGAAAAACCTGATTGACAGCTGGTACGCCAACAGCGATTTAACTGATCCGGCTAAGCGCACTGCTCTGCTGGACAGCACGCCACAGCAATTTGCCCAAAGCAGCGATGCTTTTGTTAAAGCCGCAGTAGCACTGTATAAAACCGATTTAAAACGTGAAGCGCAGGAAGAAGAACTGGCCGGTAAAATTCAGCAGGCCTACGCCAGCTATATGCGTGCCAAAATTGCCTTTATGCAGTCTAAAGGCCAGGCAGTTTACCCGGATGCTAACAGCACGCTGCGGGTAACTTACGGTAACGTAAAAGGCCGCGCACACGGCAATGAAGATGGCAACGCCTGGGCGCCCTTTACCACGCTACGCGGTATTACGGCCAAAGCGACCGGTGAAGGTGAATTTAACGCACCACAAAAACAGCTGGATGCCATAAAAGCCAAACAATACGGCCCGTATAAAGTAGAGAGCTTAAATTCCGTACCGGTAAATTACCTGGCTACACTGGATATTACCGGCGGCAATTCAGGCTCGGCAGTATTAAACAGCAAAGCCGAACTGGTAGGTTTAGCCTTTGACGGCACGCTGGATTCCATCATTTCAGATTGGGACTACAACCCGGACAACACCCGTTCTATTCAGGTAGATCACCGTTTTATGCTGTGGCAAATGCAGCTGGACGGCGCAGATAACCTGTTAACAGAAATGGGTGTTAGCTTAGCCGACTAAGCGGAACCAGCAGGCGAGCAGAGGTTTACTCTAAGCCAACCGTTGAAGGCATGGATGCCTGAATCGAGCCCCCATGGATGGGTTTACGGCGCGTTGGCGTGAGTAAACCGGCGCGAGCTTTCCCCATAAAGGCCGGCTTTTTTTCGCTGGTCTTTTTATTGCCTTGCTAATAATTCCGCCGCTAACCGGACAAAATCTGAAGAAGTCAGTATGCCCTTCAGTTTATTGTTTTCATCTACCACCGGCATACAGCCATGACGGTTTTTAACGAAAAAGCCCGCCACTTCTTTTAACGATTGATCCGGCGTTACTGCAGCAAAATCGGTGGCCATCATATCGGCTACCAGTTGTTGCTTTTCTTTACGCTCCAGCGCGGTTGCGCCGAACTGCGCCATTAAGCCCATTACTTTGGCGATCATAATTTTTTGCGTCAACATACCAACCAAAATGCCATCGGCATCTATTACCGGAATATGGCGGATATTTTTACCGCGCATTAAATCATGTGCATCTTTTAAACTGGCCTCCCGGGTGACACACAAAGGATCAGCCGTCATTAATTGGGCAACAGTGGTAATGGTCATAAATACGCTCCTCTAACAGTATTTTAGTATCAGACAACAGATATAGCGAAAAACTGCACCACTTGCACAGGGCTGGATCAAGTTTTTCGCCGTACGTTAAATAATCGACTGTGGTTTAGCTAAAACAGAAAAAGATAAATCTGATCCTTATGCCGCAAGCCTGCGTTTGTAATGGCGACTGTTATGTCTAACTTTGTGCAAAAAAGGAAACACTATGAAACTGTCACACCTTATTACCGGTTCATTATTACTGGGCTCGATGCTTCTCACAGCACAGGCGCACAACCATAAAATGAAAGCAGATATTGTTGATACCGCAGTAGCAGCTGGCAATTTTTCAACGCTGGTAACCGCCGTACAGGCTGCTGAGCTGGTAGACACATTAAAAAGTAAAGGCCCGTTCACAGTATTTGCGCCAAATGACGCGGCCTTTGCCAAAATCCCTGCCGCCGATTTAAACGCGCTGGTAGCAGACAAAGCCGCACTAACAAAAGTGCTTACTTATCATGTTGTTGCAGGCAAAGTCATGGCTGCAGATGTGGTTAAGTTAACCTCAGCTAAAACAGTACAGGGGCAAGACTTGGCCATTGAAGTAAAAGACGGCAAAGTATACGTAAACGGTGCCCAAGTCATTGCAACGGATATCGAAACCAGCAATGGCGTGATCCACGTGCTGGACACTGTTGTAATGCCAAAAATGTAATCAGCGTTAATTCTCTGGGGCGGGTTTCGCCCCGGAGGATGTTAGCGAACTGCCAAGCGATGCCACGATAACCAGACCAATCGCCAGCCACTGCCATAGCGTAAGCAACTCAGCCAGAATAACAAAGCCAGCCAACGCGGCTATTGCCGGTTCCATACTCATAAAAACACTAAAGTTTTGCGATGTCATATTGCGCAGTGCCACCATTTCCAATGTGTAAGGCAAAGCACTGGATAAAATACCCACCAGCAGCCCCAGCGGCAGCACTTGCCAGCTTAGCAGTGCCATGCCCTGACTAACGGCACCTATTGGCACCAAAAAGGCAGCTGCCACTGTCATACCAAGCGCCACCGTAATACCGCCCGAGGCCTGGGCATTGGTGCGTTTACCAAACAAAATATACCCGGCCCAGCACGCACCTGCGCCAAGTGCTAATAGCACGCCGATGGGGTCCAGCGCATCGGTACCGCGCATATCCGGCAGCAGCAATAAAATGCCGGCAACAGCACAGGCTACCCAGATTAAATCGCGTTTACGCCGTGATAAAAACAGCGCTACGGCCAAAGGCCCGGTAAATTCCAGCGCTACGCCAATACCCAATGGAATACGGGCAATAGCCAGATAAAACAAAATATTCATTCCGCCCAGACACAAGCCATAGGTAACTATTGCGTTCCAGTCACGCCGATTTGTTGGCAAGCTGCGCCACGGCCGGAATACCAGCCACAGCACCAGCGCAGAAAACCCCAGCCGCAATGCGGTAGTGCCTTCAGGGCCAATCAGCGGAAACAATTGCTTGGCGATAGAAGCACCAGACTGAATAGTCAGCATTGCCAGCAAAACACTGACCACCGCCACAACCAGATTACGATTGAGCACAATTGACATAAAGTTAAAACCCGACAGAACAGACAAAAGGTAAGAGCAATATTGTAACCTGCCGCCAGCGTTAAAGGTAACAGAGTGCGCACTGAATTATGCCGCGGCTGCGTTATTTCAGGGCAAACCCACCGCCGACAAGGGCCGCGATGTCGGGCACTACATCAAGACGTAAAGAAAATATCATTTTATAGCAATGATTTAGGCCCATATTGCTCTGTAGCTGGCACAGGCCAATGCACTGGCACATTAGCTGCTTTGCTTAACCTAACGGTGTTTGTGCTCATTCCCGCTTTGTGCCTTCAGATCCAGGAGCATTATTATGACCGGACTACATAACCGCAGCCATCCACTGCGCGACGTACTGGATAAAGAACTGCAACAGCGCACCTTCCCGGCGTTAACGGCACCAAGCCGACTGTGCCAGTTTATGCTTACGGTATCACCGGCCTCGCGCAGCAGCGAACTTAGCTTTATGCAACAACTGGCCAGCCAGCAAGGCAGCCATTTTAGTGAAACCGATCATGACATTAATCTGCCACTGTTTGGCGGCAGCCTGCGGTTTGAAAAACATGGCGAGTTTTCCAGCTATATCTTTATTCAAAGTGGCAGTGAAAAGCAGCTATTTGATGATCCGCTGGATTTTCTGCCAGCAAAAAACTGGCTGGATAATATTCCGGGCCAGATTTTCCGAGTGGTTCAGCTAAGTGTCATCACGCCGGCACAGCTAAAAAGCTATGCCGATACCAACCAGCTGTTTAATCCGGACAATTGCATCAGCAGTATGCTGGCCGGGCAAAAAGCCCGCATCTGGACCGACTTTCAAAAACATGCCGAAGGTGCCGGCCGTATGTTATTGCTGGATCAGGGCTTGAGCCCGGCAGCGCTGGGCCGTTTAGTGCAACAGCTGTTTGATCTTGGCAATTACCGCAAATTATCGCTGCTGGGCTGGCCACAATCGCGCCAGGCGCTGAGCAAACTAAATATGCTGGAGCAGCGCCTGTCAGATATTACCCAGCGTATAGAACTGCGCCTGAGTGATGATGAGCATTTACTCAACGAAATTACTACCATGGCGGCCCAGACTGAGCACCTGATCGCCGAAACCAGCTCGCGGCTGCAAGCCACCGCAGCCTATTACCAGCTAACACTGGACCGGATCAGAAGCCTGAACGAAACGCCGATAGAGGGCTTGTTGTCATTGCAGGATTTTACCGAGCGGCGCTTAACACCGGCATTTCGTACCAGTGAATCGGTGGTATACCGCCAGCATGCCTTATCTGGTCGTTTAGGCCGCTCTACCGAGCTGCTGCGCACCCGGATTAATTTAAAACTGGAGCAACAAAACCAGCAGTTGCTGGCGTCAATGGATAAGCGGGCAAAACTGCAGCTGAATATGCAGCAAATGGTCGAGGGTTTATCGCTGGTGGCAATCAGTTATTACGCCGTGCAGCTTAGCGACAAAGCCATTGATGCACTGGGTTACTGGCTGCCACAACTGGATACCCGGCAGTGGCAAAGTATCAGTGTGCCGGTAGTGGTTGTCATTGTGGCAGCGGTACTGTTATGGGTTAACCGCCAGTTGCACCGGGATAAAAGCCGCTAAAGCTTTTATCAACCGGTATGGCTTGAGCTTTGCGTGGCTTAGTGCTTTACTTTCAGTCCGCTTAATTTATGCATGGATGTTGCTTTGTCATCTGCCGGTGTTGCCATTGCTGTGTTTGCCTTAAGCTGTAGCCTGATGCTGGCTGCTGAGCCGCACACAGCTGAAAAAAAGCAACTTAAGCTTTCGCCCGACAGTACCAATACTGCTTTGGTGCAGGCACAGCCAAAAGCCACCCCGACCATTGCGGTATATAAATCGGTTAAAAGCGATGGCACTGCGATGTTTTCCGATCGCCAGCCGCTAAACCGGTCTTTTCAGGTGATGCGGTTTGACTGCTTTGCCTGCGATCCGGGAGCAACAGTTAACTGGCATACGGTGCCACTGTATACCCGGCCTTTTGATCAGTTTATTGCCAAAGCAGCAGATGAACACCAACTGGACCCGGCGCTTATTCGAGCGGTTATTCATGCCGAATCGTCTTTTCGCCCGTCAGCTGTATCACGAAAAGGTGCAGTAGGCTTAATGCAACTGATGCCCGGTACCGCCAGACAGCTTGGCATCAGCGATGCCAGTGTGCCAGAACATAATATTGCCGCCGGCAGCCGTTATCTGGCCCAGCTGTTAAAACAACATAATGGTGAGTTACCGCTGGCTTTAGCGGCTTACAATGCAGGTAGCAGTAATGTGCGCCGTTATAATGGTATTCCGCCTTTTGCCGAAACCCAGGCCTATGTTGAACGGGTGGCTATTTTGCATAAGCGCTATCAGCGCGCCGGTTAACAGCTAACTGGCCGGCTTGTGCAGCGCGGCGCGCAGTATGTCTTTCCATGATACCAGGCCAAGCAAATGCTTATATTCGTCGGTTACCGGTAAACAACTGATATTGTGTTGCAGCAGTAGCGCGGCAGCCTGTTTTACACCGGTAGTTTCACTGACGGTAATCACCGGACTTACCATCACCTGATGCACTTTGCGCGAACGGATAAACAGCCCGATAGCCGGATCACTGGCGGCGTCCATTACCGGGCTAAGCTCACGAAAGTAATCTTTTACCGACACTATACCAACAAGGCGGTTGGTATGATCCACCACCGGCACATGCTGAAAGCGTGCCCTGGCAAATACATCGCGCAGTGAGGCCAGGCTGGCATCGGCCATGGTGGTGATCAGTTTGCTGCGATGCGTCATGATCTGTGCAATGCTCATAGCGACCTCACTGTAACAACGGCTGGTTAATTGTCTTTATTTTCAAAACCTTCAATAGTAACACCAGACAGGAACCCCGCCCCTTTGGTATCGCCACTGCGCAGTTTAATCATCAGGCGTAAATCATTCGGAGAATCGGCATGGTGAATAGCATCAGCGTAGGTAATTTGGCCACGCTGATATAAATCATACAGCGCCTGATCAAAGGTTTGCATACCCAGCTCGCGTGATTTTGTCATTACCGCTTTAATCTCGCCCATTTCACCGCGGGCAATTAAATCGGCAATTAAGGGCGAATTCAGCAGCACTTCAATGGCTGCCAGCCTGCCATGGCCATCTGCAGTGGGAATAAGCTGCTGCGCAACGATACCGCGCAGGTTTAACGACAAATCAAACAGCAACTTCTGGTGCATCTCTTTGGGCACCAGATGCATAATGCGATCAATTGCCTGGTTGGCATTGTTGGCGTGCAGTGTGGCAATACATAAATGGCCGGTTTCGGCAAACGACAGTGCATATTCCATTGTGTCCTGGCTGCGGATCTCACCAATTAAGATCACATCCGGTGCCTGGCGCAATGAGCTTTTCAGTGCAGCTTCGAATGATTCAGTATCAATACCCACTTCGCGCTGGGTAATTAAACTTTTATGGTGCTCGTGCACAAACTCGATTGGATCTTCAATCGTCAGAATATGGCCTTTAGAATTGCGGTTACGGTACCCCAGCAAAGCCGCCAGTGACGTTGATTTACCTGTACCTGTACCCCCAACAAACAGCACCAGGCCGCGTTTGGACATGATCACTTCTTTCATTATCGGCGGCAGGCCTAAATCGTCCACGTTAGGGATTTTGGTAATAATCCGGCGTACCACCATGCCAGCGCAGTCACGCTGCCAGAACGCTGACACCCGAAACCGGCCCGCCTCGTTGGCAATCGCAAAGTTGCACTCTTTGCTGCTCATAAACTCCTGCTGCTGCTTATCATTCATTGCCGATAGCACCAGCTTTAATGACGCAGCATCCGTCAGAGGTGTTTCATCAATAGGCGTCATTTCACCGTTTATCTTTGCTGCTACCGGCATACCGGCGGTAACAAACATATCCGATGCTTTAACGGCTACCATTTTTTCCAGAAAATCAACTAGCTGCATAAGCGTTTATATCCTGCCCATGGCACCAAAGGTGTTTTTGTCCTGCGCTTTGGCCGCGGCATCTTTTTGCGATACCAAACCCCGGTTTACCAGATTCACCAAACATTGATCCATGGTTTGCATGCCATGCGATGCGCCGGTTTGTATTACCGAATACATCTGGGCAATTTTATCTTCGCGGATAAGATTGCGGATCGCCGGTATCCCAATCATGATCTCGTGCGCCGCCATACGACCACCGCCCACCTTTTTCAGCAGAGTTTGTGAAATAACCGCGCGCAGTGACTCTGACAACATCGAGCGCACCATGTCTTTTTCTTCACCGGGAAACACATCAATAATACGGTCGATGGTTTTAGGGGCTGAAGTGGTGTGTAAAGTGCCAAACACTAAATGGCCGGTTTCAGCGGCGGTCATCGCCAGACGAATCGTTTCCAGATCGCGTAATTCACCTACCAGTATTACATCAGGGTCTTCGCGCAGGGCTGAGCGCAGCGCATTGCTGAAGCTATGGGTATCGCGGTGCACTTCACGCTGGTTAATCAGGCTGGATTTATTATTGTGCACAAATTCAATCGGGTCTTCTATCGTCAGAATATGGTCGTGGCGCATGGTATTAATGTAGTCAATCATCGCTGCCAATGTGGTACTTTTACCAGAGCCTGTTGGCCCGGTAACCAGCACCAGGCCACGCGGGTTTTCAGCAATGGTTTTGAAAATTTCCGGTGCACCTAAATCTTCCAGCGTTAACACTTCGCTGGGGATAGTACGAAACACCGCCGCCGCGCCGCGGTTTTGCACAAAAGCGTTAACCCGAAACCGGGCCAGGTTGGGCACTTCAAAGGAAAAGTCGGCTTCGAGGTGTTCTTCGTATTCTTTACGCTGCTTGTCAGTCATAATCTCGTACACTAATGCATGCACGTCTTTATGAGTAAGCGGCGGGATATTCAGCTTGCGTACGTCACCGTCAACCCGTATCAATGGCGGTACACCGGCGGAAAGGTGTAAATCTGACGCTTTATGTTGCACACTAAAGGCTAATAATTCGGTAATATCCATGACAATTTCTACTCCACGTTGCCAATCTTTATGAATAACATAGCAGAACAACTTAACCTCGCCTATCAGAACCTGACGGAAAAATTGCAGGCTTTGCCAGCGGCCAAATTAACGCCACAACTGCTGGCCGTAAGTAAAACCAAACCAGTATCTGCTGTTGTTGCAGCCTATCAGGCCGGGCAGCGCCAGTTTGCTGAAAACTACCCGCAAGAATTAGCTGAAAAAGTAGTACAATTAAGCAGTTATGCGGATATTATCTGGCATTTTATCGGCCCGTTGCAGTCGAACAAAACCCGGCTGGTAGCCGAAACCGCGCACTGGGTACACAGTATCGACCGGCTTAAAATTGCTGAGCGTTTAGCAGCACAGCGCCCTGCGGCGTTGGGGCCACTTAAAGTGCTGCTGCAGGTGAATATCAGCAATGAACCCAGCAAAGCCGGTATTGCTGCGGCAGATATGTTGCAATTAGCTGCCGACGTAAGCAGCCTGCCACAGCTGCAATTAAAAGGCTTAATGGCTATACCGGCACCGGGCATGAGCGAACCGGCCTTTGCTGCTATGGCGCAACTGTCGAAAACATTACAGCAGCACTACCCGCAGGCAGATGAATTATCCATGGGCATGTCGGATGACTGGCCTTTGGCTCTGCGATATGGCGCAACTATGATACGATTGGGCACCGCAATTTTTGGCGCAAGAGATTATCACAAGGAATGAATACACAGATGAATGACAATACTGTTGCCTTTATCGGCGCGGGCAATATGGCACGCTGCGTTATTGCCGCCATGGTGCGCGCGGGTTATCCGGCACAAAACATTATTGCCGCTAACCGCAGCCAGCCTAAACTGACCGCGCTGGCCGCCGATTTTGGCATTCAAACCACACTGGATAACGTTGAAGCTGTAACCAAAGCCGACGTTATCGTGCTGGCGGTAAAACCGCAAATGATGCAGGAGCTGTGCGAAGCGTTAATCAGCGCCGCACCGGAAATAGCCGAAAAGCTGTTTGTTACCCTGGCAGCCGGTATTACCGTAGCGCGCTATCAGCAGTGGCTGGGTAATATCCGCCTGGTGCGTGCTATGCCCAATACGCCATCACTGGTAGGGTTAGGCGTTACCGGCTTGCTGCCACAGGGCTGTTCTAACTATGAAAAAGCTTTTGTTGATCATATGTTCAGTGGCACTGGCATGAATGTCTGGTTAGACAACGAAGCACAAATAGACCATGTTATTGCTGTTACCGGCAGTTCACCGGCGTACTTTTTCTTTTTTATGCAAGCGATGCAGCAAGTAGCAGAGCAACTGGGTTTTGACGCGGCGCAAGCTAAACAGATGGTGGCACAAACCGCGCTCGGCGCAGCCACCATGGCACTGGATAGCGATCACAGTTTTGCTGATTTGCGCGCGCAGGTCACATCAAAAGGTGGCACAACCCATGAAGCGGTAACCACTTTTGCCAACCAGGGCCTTGAAAAAATGGTTTCAGATGCCATGTATGCCGCCATTAAACGGGCGCAGGAAATGGCGCAGAGTTTGTAATTTTCATCGTTGTTATAATTTAAGATGCGGAGAACCTGATGCAAGCTGTGCTATTTCTAATTGATACTGCCTTTAGTCTGTACCTGATGGTGATGATATTGCGCCTGTGGTTACAACTGGTGCGGGCCGACTTTTACAACCCGTTCAGCCAGTTTGTGGTAAAAGCCACCAACCCGCTGGTATTGCCGCTGCGCCGGGTTATTCCCAGCATTGGCCGGCTGGACACCGCCTCGCTGGTGCTGGCATACAGCATTATGCTGGTAAAATTGCTGGTGCTGCAGCTTATTCAGTCGGGCCAGGTTTTGCTGGTGCCCAGTTTAGTGTTGTCAGTGGTGTTTCTGATAAAAGAAATTCTTACCTTGCTGTTCTGGATTTTAGTGATCCGTGCTCTGCTTAGCTGGTTTAGCCAGGGCCGCAGCCCGGTAGAGCATGTCATGCACCAGTTAACCGAACCATTATTACGCCCGGTGCGTAATATTTTACCGCCACTGGGCGGGCTGGATTTATCGGTACTGGTAGTGCTGGTTGGCCTGCAATTTTTAAACATCCTGTTTAGTAGCTGGTTTCCGGGTTTTTGATTGCAGTAACTCAATGCGGGGCGGATATACGGGTAAAACTGTATATTCAGCCCAAAGCCAGCCGCGATGCCTGGGTGGAGCTTTATGGCGATGAAATTAAAGTTGCCATTACTGCACCACCGGTAGATGGCAAAGCCAACGCCCATTTACAGAAGTTTCTGGCCAAAAGTTTCGCTGTTGCCAAATCACAGGTGGTCATTGAAAAAGGTGAAACCGGGCGGCATAAAACGGTACTGATTATTGCCCCGAAACAGTTGCCACCGCTGGTGAAAAACCAGCTGGCAAGCGCTTAAACCACTATACTTAACAGCCTGAACCCATACCGAGGTGAACTATGAACCGCATTATTATCGCCCTGTTGTTGGGCTTAGCCGTTAGCTTTAGCGCTGCGGCAGAACAAAAAAAACAACTGGGTAACTGGGATGTACACTATATTGCCTTTCCTGCCCCGCTGCTAACACCGGAAATAGCCCTGCAATACCAGCTACAACGTAGTAAATACAATGCGGTGATTAACATCTCGGTGTTGGATAAAAACAACCAGCAGGCGCAAAAAGTTGCCCTGAGCGGCAATGCCAAAGATTTGCAGGGCCGCCAGCGTAAACTGGAATTTACCGAAGTAGTTGAAGGTGATGCAGTATATTATCTGGCGCAGTTGCCGTTTTATCACGAGCAGCGCTTTAGCTTTACGATAACCGTGGCCAGTGGCAATGAGTCGCAATTATTAAAGTTCGACCAGACCTTTTACGTAGATTAAGAAGAGCTTTCAATGACACAAAAAATTGTGCTGGCTACCGGCAATAAAGGCAAAGTGGCAGAGCTGTCGCAGATGCTGGCCCCTTACCACTACCAGATAGTGCCGCAAACGGAACTGGGCGTAACCGATGCCGACGAAACCGGCCTGACCTTTATTGAAAACGCTATTTTAAAAGCCCGCCATGCCGCTCTGGTTACCGGTTTACCGGCCATAGCTGATGACTCTGGCCTGGCGGTTGACGCCCTGGGCGGCGCACCGGGTATATATTCGGCGCGCTACGCCGGTGAAGCGGCAACCGATGCCGCCAATATCACTAAGCTGCTTAGTGCACTACAAGATATTCCAGCGGCACAGCGCACAGCGCAGTTTCATTGTGTACTGGTGTATTTACGCCACGCTGAAGACCCAACCCCGCTGGTATGCCATGGCGTATGGCATGGCGAGATTACACAGACCCCGGCCGGCAGTGCCGGCTTTGGCTATGATCCGGTGTTTTACATTGCTGCAGAAGGCTGCACCAGTGCAGAACTGCCGCCCGGACGTAAACAACAGCTTAGCCACCGTGGCAAAGCACTGGCACAATTGCTTAGCCAGTTGCAGGCGCGTTAACCGTGGCGCTACAGTTACCGCCGCTGGCGCTGTATATTCATATTCCCTGGTGTATTCAAAAATGTCCCTACTGCGATTTTAACTCGCACGCAGTAAAGCAAGGTATTCCGGAGCAGGAATATATCGCCCACCTGCTGGCCGATTTAGAACAAGACTTATCCTTAGTAACCGGGCGTAACTTAAGCAGCATTTTTATCGGCGGTGGCACGCCCAGCGTATTTTCTGCCGCAGGTATTGGCCAGATTTTAACCGGCGTAAAACAGCGGTTAAACTGCGACGCCGATATGGAAGTCACGATGGAAGCCAACCCCGGCACAGTAGAGGCCGAGCGCTTTGCCGGCTATGTGCAGGCAGGCGTAACGCGGTTTTCTATTGGTGTGCAAAGCTTTCAAACCGCGCAATTACAAGCGCTGGGCCGTATTCATGATAGCGGCGAAGCCATACGGGCTGCCAAATTGGCGCAGAATCTGCCCCTTGGCAGCTTTAACCTTGATTTAATGCACGGCCTGCCGCAACAGGATGTTAACGGCGCACTGGCCGACTTACAACAAGCCATAGATTTAGCCCCGCCGCATTTGTCCTGGTATCAGCTGACCATTGAACCTAATACAGTCTTTGCCTCACGCCCGCCAGTACTGCCACCAGACGATACACTGTGGGATATTCAGCTGCAGGGGCTGGCACTGTTACAGCAGCATGGTTACCAGCAGTATGAAATTTCTGCCTATAGCAAACCCGGCCATCAGTGCAAACATAACCTTAACTACTGGCGCTACGGCGATTACTTAGGCATAGGCTGCGGCGCGCACGGCAAAATTACCCTGCCGTCACGTAATGCTATTTTGCGTACCGTGAAAATTAAGCACCCCAAAGGCTATATGGATATCAGCCGTGGCTATATGGACAGCCGTGAACAGGTTGAGGCTGAAGACCGGCCATTTGAGTTTTTTATGAACCGCTTTCGCCTGCTGGAACCCTGCCCGATAGCCGACTTTACCGCTTATACCGGCTTGCCGCTTAGTACGGTTACCAGCGCTATTAGCGATGCCGAGCAAAAAGGCCTGCTTAGCGTTAGCGCCACACACTGGCAGGTTACCGATAAAGGCGCGCGCTACCTGAACGATTTACTCACGTTGTTTATCTAGGGCTGATTAACCTATCGTTGCGATACGCTGTCTTTTCATCTGCCACCAGTTGCGTAGAATAAAACTATTACTCTAACAATAAGACAGGAAACTATATGAAAACCGCCTTTACCCGCAAAGCTTTGCTGCCACTTGCCATAACTGCCGCTTTACTGGCAGGCTGTGGCCCGCAGCAAAGCCAGAGCCCGCAGCAAAGCAATGCACCGGCAACAGTGGTAACCCAGTCTGAGTCAGATAAGGCTAATGCCTTGTTTGAACAGATATTTATGGACAAAGTGCGCCGTGATCCGATCCGGCAAACCCGGCTGGGCATTAAAGATGACTACGATAAATGGCAGGATTTATCCGACGCGCACTTCGACGCAGATATAGCCCTTACCCAGCAGCATTTAACCATGTTAAAGGCCGTTGATGTCAGCAAACTGGACGACAATACCCGTATCAGCTACCTGCTGATGCAACAAAACCTGCAGCAAACTCTGGATGAAGCCAAATGGCGGCTGTACAGCTACCCGGTTAACCAGATGTTTGGTATCCATTCGCAGGTGCCGTCAACGTTGATCAACCAACACAGCATTAGCAGTGAAAGCGACGCTAAAGCTTATATTGCCCGGTTAAATGCCGTACCTGCGCTGTTTAATCAACTGCAGGAGCAACTGCAAAAACGCGCTGAGCTTGGTATTATTCCACCTAAATTTGTGTTCCCGTTGGTGCTCTCAGCCAGTGAGAATGTCATTAAAGGCGCCCCATTTGATACCGGTGCCGACAGCACCTTACTGGCCGATTTCAGTAAAAAAGTCAGCCAGCTTGATGCTGATGAGCACAGCAAAAAATTATTGCTGGATGAAGCCAAAGTAGCGTTGTTAACCAGTGTTAAACCGGCCTATACCAGCTTAATCCGCTATTTAAATACGCTGGAGCAACAAGCTGATACCGTTGACGGTGTATGGCGCTTTAAAGATGGCGCAGCATTTTACAATGATGAGCTAAAGCGCATTACCACTACCAATTTAACGGCCGATGAAATACACCAGATTGGCCTGGATGAAGTAGCCCGTATCCATGCAGAAATGCAGGCTATTATGCAAAAAACCAGCTTTGACGGTGACTTAAAAGCCTTTTTCCAGTTTATGCAAACCGATCCGCAGTTTTACTACCCGGATACCGAAGCAGGCAAAGCCGCCTACCTGGCTGAAGCCACTGCGGTTATTGATAATATGCGCACCCGGCTGGACGAGCTGTTTTTAGTAAAACCCAAAGCCGACATGGTTGTAAAAGCAGTAGAAGCGTTTCGTGAGCAAAGTGCCGGTAAAGCGTTTTACCAACGCCCGTCGATGGACGGCAGCCGCCCCGGCATTTACTACGCCAACCTGTACCGTATGAGCGATATGCCCAAGTACGAGCTGGAAGCACTGGCTTACCACGAAGGTATCCCGGGCCACCATATGCAACTGGCTATAGCGCAAGAACTGGAAGACATGCCTAAGTTCCGCCGTTTTGGCAGCTACACCGCTTACATTGAAGGCTGGGGTTTATATACCGAGTTATTACCAAAAGAAATCGGCCTGTATCAGGACCCATACTCAGACTTTGGCCGTTTAGCCATGGAACTGTGGCGCGCCTGCCGTTTAGTGGTAGATACCGGTATTCACGCCAAAAAGTGGAGCCGCGATCAGGCGATACAATACCTGCTGGATAACACGCCTAATACGCAAACCGCGGTAGAAAAAGCCATAGAGCGTTACATCGTCATGCCCGCTCAGGCCACCGCCTACAAAATTGGTATGATCAAAATTGTCGAACTACGCGAAAAAGCTAAAACTGAGCTGGGCGATAAGTTTGATATCCGCCAGTTCCACGATGTGGTGCTGAAAAACGGTGCGGTACCGCTGGATGTATTAGAGCAGTTGGTAGACGAATATATTGCTGCCAGCAAAGCCTGATAGCATCTGGCGGCCTCACCAGCCCAAGCCGGTCAGTTGACCGGCTTGTTATTTTTTAAGCGCTGAACTAGTCAGTTTAAATACCGGTAAAGTTTGCACACTAGGCTATAAAATATACTCTTTCCCTCCCCGCCACAGAATAACCACACCGGGTAATAGCCGTTAAACGTAATAAGCGCTTCCCGGTAGTAGCATTGGCAAAAGCCCAGCCGCAAAAGGCCCTGCAGAGCAATACTGTCGCTATCTGAATGACGTCACCAAGGCTTTTTACGATAAACGGCATAGATAGTGCTTGGTTTAAACAGAGCAATGAGAGTCGGGCAAGCAACACATCTGACTCACAACCTAAGGAGCCTGTTATGGCAGTTACCGCAACCGATCCTATAAAAATCCTTTTCGCAATAATCCTGCCACCGCTGGGGGTTTTTCTTGAAGTAGGCCTTAAAGGTCATTTCTGGCTTAGCATTTTGCTGACGCTGTTTGGCTTTATACCCGGCATTATCCATGCGCTGTATGTAATTTTGAAACATTAACGCCGGTTGAAAACAACCTTATTCCGATAAATAGACAGGAGGAATTATGTCCAGCCCGGAGCATAAGCAAAAAATCTGGCAGCTTATCAAACAGATAAAAACAGCCATGCTGACAACCCGCCACGGTGATGAGTTAAGATCCCGCCCTATGGTGTTAGTGCAAGATGAGTACGACGGCACACTGTGGTTTTATACTGATTTATCCACGGAAAAAGTGCTGGAAATAGAACGTGATCACGATGTCTGTTTAACCTTCTCCGATGCTGACAATCAGGTGTATGTATCGCTGACCGGCGTCGGCCGCGCTACTCGTGATAAAACGCTGATCAATAAATACTGGAACCCTTTTGTTGCGGCCTGGTTTCCTGACGGTAAAGACTCGCCCCATGTCGGTATGCTGGAAATTAAAGTGCAAAAAGGCGAGCATTGGGACAGCGACAGCAGCGCAATGGTAAAAATGTTTAAAACAGTGCAGGCGAAGGTTAAAGGTGAGCAGCCAAACCTTGGCGAGCACGAGAAATTCGGCACAAAATAGTAGCCTGTTTAACAGCAGCTAAATAACCGCAAAACATACTTCAAGCCGCCGCCACCTAACCGCTGGCCGGGCTAAAACCCCGAGCCAGGCTGTTTAAGAAACTCAATTTCCTCAGCTGTCGACGTACGGCCTAAAATGGCGTTACGATGCGGATAACGACCGAAACGGTCAATTATTACTTTGTGTTTCAGCTCAAATTGATAATTCTCCGCTGGGGCAAATTGCTTAAACAGTGTTTCTGCTTGCTGGTGAATAACCGGAGATTCGCTGTGCATATAGGGCATTAGTAAAAAATTACGCTCATCGGCATTAAGCTGTTCCAGTGCACCTGCCACCACGGCTTCTTGTGCCAATACCAGCGCCATGGCATCCTGCGAAAAGGCTTTTGCGGTATTACGGTAAATATTACGCGAAAACTGATCCAGCACGAGAATTTCTGCCAAACGCCCTGCAGCACTTTCGCGCCAGCCAAATAACTCACCCGCCGCAGCCTGCTGCAACAGTGGCAAAAAGCGCTGTTTAATCTGCGCATCAAAGCCAGGCTCTGACACCCACCACTGCTTGGGCTCTAATTCTTTAAACCAAAAATTTAGTACGTCTTTAAACATCATGGCCTCGTTGGTGTGTCCTTTGCCGAATACGGCCGCTTAGCAACAGGCTTTGCAACCGGAATGCCAGCCTCTGTGGAGCACGGTTTTTCGCTCCGGTTTTATGTGTCTTTAGATGCTGCCGGGCTGCGCGTGCAGTAGTAGGTAATCAGATTGACTAAAACAAAGATCGCGCCCGCTATTAGCAGCTTACAAAATGTTTCATAACCGCCTTGGTTCATTGTGATATATGGAAAAGCACTGTCACAGTTGCTTAAGCAATTTGTGGTGGCTAAATAAGCGGCGGTATTGACAAGATCCAATGTAGCCCAGGTAAGTACTCCCTGATATGCAAGCATTGAAAATATCAATATCTTCCAGCGAACAGATAACATGCTGTGTATTCCTTCTCAGTTTTTAAAGAAAGTCCCTCGCGGAAGTATTCGCGGCAAGGGCTCATTTAGGCAGCAACGCCAATAATATATTACCAAGTAGCTTGCACATGATTTGCGTCAACTTTTACCTGAGATATTTCATTAGCAAATGACCTTAAACTAAAAATATTAAATTACCTCCCACCGGCTAAATCGATAAAAGAGCCGGTAACATAAGATGCTTCGTCTGATAATAACCAGGCTATCGCATTGGCAACTTCATCAGCTGTGCCGCCACGCTGCAGTGGGATCTGCGACGATAAACGATCAACTCTGTTTGGTTCACCACCATCTGCGTGCATCTCTGTATAAATAAAACCCGGCCTGACGGCATTCACCCGAATACCTTGTGCTGCAACTTCCAGCGACAGGCCTTTTGTTAAAGAGTCCATCGCACCTTTAGATGCTGCATAATCGATGTATTCAAATGGTGCACCGGTTCGGGCAGCAGCTGAGGACACATTGACGATAGCACCCTGTGATTTGGTGCGTTTTATAAACTCACGCGAGCAAAGAAAACAGCTCGTCACATTAGATATCAGAACTTTGTTGAATCGCTCTACATCAATGCCTGCAAAACCAGACTGTGGTAGCAGAATTCCCGCGTTGTTAACTAAATGAGTAACAGCACCGAACCTTGCTTCAGTGGCATCAAACAAGGCGATGACGTCACTTTCATTGGATACATCAGCCTGAAATGAAAATGCTTTACCACCCACTGCTGTAATTGCGCTGACCGTTGCCTTCGCACTTTCGGCATTTGCACGATAATTAACACAAACCCAATATCCGCTCGATGCCAGCAACTTAGCCGTTGCAGCACCAATCCCCCGTCCACCACCCGTTACAATTACAACTTTACTCATGAAAAGCTCCTTACACCTTAAGTGCAGGCGTGGGGGGTATGCGATCTTTTGCCAACTCAATCACGGCATGCCCCAGCTGAACCAGAGTAGCAAAGCTTGGTGTGGTTTGCGGTTTGAGTGAACGATAAGCACTGGTGCGGCTTTTAATACCTGCTTTGGCAATTACCTGACTATGGCCAAACTGTTCAACGTAAGCGCGAATGGCCGCCTGCAAAATATCAGGCCTGCCTTCCTGCATGGAATCCCAGGAAGCCTGCTTAATAACCTGCTCTATCTCCGTAACATTAACGCTTAAATCTAACGCCTTATATTCGCCCTGCGTGGCATCACGCAGCGTAGCAGCAGACAGCTCATTTCCACTCCAGTTTAAAGAACCTTCTGCGGTTAAAGAGAATTTCTTAAAGTCTGTTATTGTTGAAAAAGGAGGACGGCAAAAATACTCAGATAAATCAGCTTTACCTTCAAAGCCGTCATTGAATTTCAGCGTAAGTGTATAATCAGCAATCCAATCTACGTCAATGATCTTTAACATAAATCCTCCAACTTCCCGGGATTTTGCCCTTTTACCGCTTTGCGCCACATATCCATTAATTGCGCACGGTGCGCTGCAATATGGCACTCTGCCCGTTTACGCTGTTTATTCGGTAAATACCCTTCCAGACATTCGCCCGTTTCAATCGCAATAATCACCTGATAGCCACCGTACTTAACGTGTATATGAGGTAATTTATGCTGCTTGTTATCAAAGAAATACAAGCAGAATGAAAGGCCCAAAAAGGCGTCTATCTCTGGCATAGCAATCCACACTCAGCGCAATGTGCTTACTATAGCAACGTATCTTTAAAGAGACAAACTAGCAGCTGGAATTACGCCACCAGCCAGCGTGATGCTTTGACAGCGTACGCGGTGAAACCGGCTTATTCGGCCGGGACTGCGGCAGGGTCCATCCAGAACGGTTCCCAAATATGGCCATCCGGGTCGGTTAAAGCGCGGCTGTACATAAAGCCTAAATCCTGAACGGGGTTAATATCTGCTGTACCACCCTGCTTAGCAGCATTATTCATAGCATCAACTGCTTCGCGGCTGTCGCACGACAACGCCAGCATTACCTCGCTTGAGGTTGTTGCAGGGATAGGCCGGTTGGTAAACTGGCGCCACTTGTCATGGGTTAGCAGCATTACGTTTATTGCTTTGCTCCAAACCATACAGGCGGCGGTATCGTCAGTAAAGTGCGGGTTATTGGTAAAACCCAGTGCGGTATAAAACGCCATTGAGGCTTTTAAGTCTTTTACTGGCAAGTTAACAAATATCATGCGGCTCATGCTGTTTCTCCGAATAGCGTTGTGAATAGTTGTTATAAATAGTCGCTACAAATAATAGCCAACCATGCAGTCTGGCAGGCTATCTGCTCCTAATCGGATAACAACCGGTAAATTCGACAAGGCTAACGTTTTTTTTGTTTAAGCGCTGGCACCAAAGCATAACAGTATCTGTTAATTCAATAGCGGACGACCATCTGCCCGGCTGCTAAATTTGTTCAGCTGGCATTTTAAGCAGCATACGGCCAAGTTCGGCCAGAGCATTCTTTCTGCTGCCGACAATAGGATGAGCAAAACTTAACCGCAGATAATGGTTAAAATTATTGCTATTAGAAAACATCACCCCCGGCGTCAGTATTATGCCGCGCTTAAGGCACTGCAAATACAGCTGCTGGCAATTTATGCCCTTATCAAGCTGTAGCCACAGCGCCAACCCGCCTTGTGGCGTGGTGTACTGAATATCACTGGCCCAATCGTGCTGTAAACAGTTAATTAACTGATCACGCTGGTGTTTCAGCTGCTGGCGGTATTGGTTAAGGTGCCTTTTATAGTGGCCTTCAGCCATAAAGCTGGCAATACCCTGCTGCATAGCCTGGCTGCTGGCTAACTGGCTTACCAGCTTTAAACGTGCCACGGCCTTTGACCAACGGCCGGCAGCAATCCAGCCGATACGCAAATCACGCGACAAGGATTTAGAAAACGAGCTGCACAGCATTACTCTGTCTTGCGTATCAAGCGATTTAAGCGGTTTAGGCCTCTGGTGAAACCCCAAGTCGCCATAGATGTCATCTTCAATTACGGCAAAATCGTGTTTATTGGCCAGGCTAATCAATTTAGCCTGCTGCGTGGCCGGCATACAAGCACCGGTCGGTGTGGCAAAGGCCGGGGTTACCACACAGGCGCTGATCTGCCAGTTTTCCAATGCCTGCTCCAGGCTGTCAACATCAAGGCCAGATCCCGGCGAGGTGGGTATTTCCAGGGCTTTAAGCTCAAGCTCCTGCAGCAATTGCAGCACGCCGTAAAAAGCCGGGCATTCAACCGCCACGGTATCTCCGGGCTTGCAACTGGCTTTTAGTGCCAAAAATAACGCATGTTGGCAACCGGCTGTAATACACAAATTTTGTGCACTTAACGCCAGGCCTGTGCTGCGGTAATGCTCTGTTATCTGTAGCCGCAGCTCATATAACCCCAGCGGTTCGTCGTAATACATTGCCTTACTAAAAGGTTGCTGGCGCAGCGCCCGGCCAATGTGACGCATTAAACTGTTCAGGTGAGTAAACTCAACCTGAGGACCACTGGGGAATATGTCAAAGGCACCACTGCGGTTCATGATATCAAAAAACATATCCGGCACCGTAACCATATTAGGTGCAGGGATATGTTGGCTGAATTGCGGAGTTTGCACTGGTGCAAGCGCAAACTTAACAAAATAACCGGCCCGGCTTTTGGCTTCTATTACGCCCTGCGCTTCAAGCAAATGTAAGGCGTGCTGCACCGTAGCCAATGAACGCTGATAGTGCCGGCATAACCAGCGAACTGACGGCAACTTTTCCCCTGCCTGCCATTGGCGGGCATTAATTTGCTGTAACAGCTCGTTAGCCAGTTGCTGGTACTTAAAACGGCTCATTACTCTGCTCCCTTACAATGCTGTATCTATTTTATTTTATTTTTTTGTATCTGCATCTTTTTTCTTTTGCTGCTTAAAATGCGCCCGCAACTGGCTGCACCGGCCGCTGCTGTTAATTCCCGCAGGTACTTGTTATGGCGTATTCTTTACCTCCTGAAGATCAGATTATTTTTTCCACCAAAGATAGCAGCGGGAAAATTTATATCCGTGAGCAAAGCGGCTTTTATCAACGCATACGCCGCGCGTTAAGCTGGCTGCTGATGGCACTGTTTATTGGCATTCCTTTTATTCAATATAACGGTGAACAGGCATTTAGAATTAACGCCGCTCAGCAAACCATTGAGCTATTTTCTATTATTTTATTTCCGCAAGATTTACTGATCGCGGCGTTGTTATTTACGCTGGCGGCCTTTGCTCTGTTTTACGTAACGCGTCTGTATGGCCGGGTGTGGTGTGGCTATACCTGCCCACAAACGGTCTGGACACTGATGTTTGTCTGGATAGAGCGGCGTATTGAGGGTAGCCATAACCAAAGCCGGGTGTTAGATAACGCTCAATTTAGCCTGGATAAACTGGCTAAAAAGCTGGCGAAACACCTGAGCTGGCTGGTGGTGTCTGTTATTACCGCTTTGGTATTTATGTCGTATTTTATTCCGGTATCGCAGCTGTATTCAGCTTTTTTCTCGTTGCAGGCGTCCTGGCAGGTGTACGCCTGGGTGGGGTTTTTCGCTTTATGCACCTATTTTAATGCCGGGCTGATCCGGGAAAAAATGTGCTTACACATGTGCCCCTATTCGCGTTTTCAGTCGGCCATGTTTAATACCGGTACCAAACTGGTAACTTATGACGCAGCGCGTGGTGAAACGCGGGGGCCGCGTAAACGCCACGGTGATAAACCAGCAAACTTAGGCGACTGTGTAGACTGTAACCTTTGTGTACAGGTATGCCCGGTAGGTATTGATATTCGTGACGGCATGCAATACGAGTGTATTAATTGCGGCCTGTGCATTGATGCCTGTGATCAGACCATGAGTCAGTTTGGTTATGCCAAAGGCCTGATAAGCTACACAGCAGAACAAAGCAGCCGGTCGAACCTGAGCGGGCATCTGATTTACGCTGCGACCATTTTAGTGACTCTCATTGCTATTTTCGGCTGGGGTATGGCAAGAACCAGTACCGAGCTAACTGTGTACCGTGAGCGCAACGCCTTGTACCGGGTAACCGCTGATGGCGCTATTGAAAATACCTTTACGTTAAACGTGATCAATAAAACCAAAACCGCACGCCAATACCAGCTGCAGATTGAAGGTATGGCCCATAGCCAGCTAAACAGCAACGCCGCGCTTAGATTGCAAGCGGGCGAGCAGCGCCAGTTTGTGGTGTCGGTAAATACAGCGGAAAAACCCGCAACATTGTTCACGCCGTTTAAGTTTATTCTGTTGGATAAACAAAACGCAGAGCGCATCGCCGGGGTGTCGCAGTTTTACAGTGGCAATACCGCTGCCAGGTAGCGCTGGCAGTCATAATTGCTGCTTACATCTGCCCAATTTATATACATTTTTATACACTGTTTAAAACAGTTTTCACTTTGCTATTGTCCCGATACAGGTATTTGTTTACGCTAGGCTGTCATTTAACAGGAAGTTAATAGCCAATGCGTATTTTCCGCTGTGCAAGCATACGGATCCCAAGCCTAATTTAGTGGACAATTCATGTTAAGCCGTATAAAAAATCTACTGTTATTAACTGAAACACACCTTAATTCGCCGTCCGCAACCGTATTACAACAAAGTGCTCTGCGCATTATTCTCACTTCTGGCTTGTTGCTGGTATTAACTATAGTGCTGCACAGCTCCTGGCAGGCGTATCAGGCTGGTGCCTGGTACACCATTGGCATAACAACCAGTTTTTACGCTATCTTATTGCTAGCACTGTATTTTTCTACCCACCATTTGGCTATCAGTCGGGTTATTTTATTATTTACCGTGTTTGGTGCCGGGCTCTGCATGTTGTTTTTTATTGATAACTTTGAGTTGTCAAAGCTGGGGGTTATTTTTGTTTATACCGCCCCGCTTATTGCGCTGCTATTTTTTAACCGCACGGTAACGCTGTTGGTAATGGCAATAAATGTGCTGCCATTTTTATTCATTCTGTACAGCGATACACCGGTAAATTTATTTAACTTTTCTATTACCCTACCGGCTACCCACACTTACCTGCACAGCTTGCTGTTTTTATTTTTTAATCTGTGTATTCCGCTTACCATTATGCGCATGCTTAGCACCTTAAACCGTAATGCCGCAGTGCTAAAAGCACAAAACGCCAACATTATGGAAAGCCATCAGCTGTATCAGGACATTTTTAATCACCACAGTAAAGCCACGCTACTGGTTACTGCAGGCGGGTATATTCTTAAAGCCAACGCCAAAGCACAGCAAACACTGGCACTGACAAACGCCGAACACAGACATTTAACAGAGGTCATAAGCACCACACCGCAGGACAAAACAGAATTCTGGCTGGGGCATGACACTGAGTGCCAGTTGCTGGCAGACAACAGCAAGCATTTGTTACTGAACCATCTTTGCAGCACACAACAGCAGCATCATTTACTGCAACTGGATGATATTACCCCGTTAAAGCTGATGCATAAAAAACTGGCTGCCAGCGAACAGCAGCACGAACTGTGGCACAACTACGACACCCTGACGTCATTACCTAACGCCGGTTTTTTATTACGCCTGATACATAAACAGCGTGAAAGCACAGTAGCGGGCCTGATGCTGATTATCAGGTTATGCCATGTTAAAGCCTTTAATCACCAGAATAGCTATCAGGCTGGCGACGAGCTGTTAACTACTTTTGCCCAACAACTACAAAATGCCCTGCCAGAGCAGGTAATGTTTGGTCGCTTAAGAGGAGTGAAATTTGTGCTGTGGACAGATTTACTTCACAGCAGCAGCTCGGTTAGTGAGCAGGTAACCCAACTGCGTAATTTGTTGCCTGTTGAACTAAAACTGTCTGCCGGCAGCATAAAACCCATGTATGAAATTGGCGTAAGCATCGCTACCTCAAACAACCTTAGCGCTGAGGAAATGCTGGAGCAATGCGAATCGGCGCTGGAACTGGCCGACGCCTACAACTGCCCTGTCGCTTATTATCAGGCCGATTCTTTACAACAGCGCAACCTTGA
Source organism: Rheinheimera sp. EpRS3 (assembly GCF_001513785.1). Taxonomy (GTDB): domain Bacteria; phylum Pseudomonadota; class Gammaproteobacteria; order Enterobacterales; family Alteromonadaceae; genus Alishewanella. The sequence goes on along the minus strand of NZ_LNQS01000001.1, from coordinate 1,204,518 downwards.
TTTACAACTGCTGGCTGATTTAAAACAAGCCTTACATAAGGATGAACTTACACTATGGTTGCAGCCCAAAGTAACGCCGGATGGCACTATTCAAAGCTTCGAAGCCTTATTACGCTGGCCCCGTGCTGATGGCAGTTTTGTCTCGCCAGAAACCATTATAAAGCTGGCCGAGCAGTACGGCCTGATTGGCGAGGTATCGTCAAAGGTGCTAACCCAGGCTATCGCTATAGTGCGGCAGTTCAAAGCACAGGCGCTTAACTATCCGGTGGCGATTAATCTGGCAGGCTCTGATTTACTGGTAAACACGTTTTACAATGCTTTAATTGACGTGGCGACCCACCAACCCTCTCTTCTTAGCCAGCTTACGCTGGAGCTGACAGAAAACAGTATTATCAGCCATAAACAGCCATTGTTTGACAAAATACACGCACTGAAAAAACTCGGCTTCAGTATTGCCCTGGACGATTTTGGCACCGGCCAGGCATCACTAAGCATGCTCAGTAAACTGCCGGTGGATAAAATAAAACTCGACCGAAGTTTCCTTAAAGAAATACCGCATAACCCGGTACAGGTCAGGTTAGTGCAATCGGTGATCCAACTGGCAGCAGCACTGCAGCTAAAACTGGTGATAGAAGGTATTGAAACCGATATCCAGCGCCGTTTTTTAATTAAACTGGGCTGCAAACAGATGCAAGGCTACTTTTTTGCCAAACCGGCACCCGTAGCATACTGGTTAAAACAGCTCAAGGCATCCAGAGTTAACTGCGCGGTAACTCTCTGAAATGACACACTGTAGCTAACCGTTCTGATCGCTACACAAGGCTTTGGCGTATTGCCGGTATAAACTGGTGCATACCCTAATGTTAGGATACATTCAGTATTGGGCTACAAGAACTGGGCCACAGGAGAGATGATATGGCAATACAAACGGCGACTTTTGGTGCAGGCTGTTTTTGGTGCTTAGAGGCCGCAATGAACCAGCTTAGCGGCGTTATTCAGGCCTTAAGTGGTTATATGGGTGGTGAAAACAGTTTTCCTACCTACGAACAGGTATGCCGGGGTGACACTGGCCATGCCGAAGTGGTGCAGGTGCAATTTGAAAGCAATATCATAAGTTTTGAGCAACTCTGTCTGATTTTTTTCAGTTTGCATGATCCTACCCAGTTAAACCGTCAGGGTAATGATGTTGGCACCCAGTACCGCTCTGTGGTGTTTTATCATAATGATGAACAGTTACAACTGGTGCGCGGCGTAATGGCAGAGCTTGAGCGTACCCAGGTATTTACCCAGCGCATTGTGACAGAGGTTAGCCCGGCAGGCCCGTTTTACGTGGCTGAGGAGTACCATCAGGGCTACTTTTTGCAACACCCCGAGCAAGGCTATTGCCAGTTTATTGTGGCACCGAAGATGGCCAAGTTCAGACAAAACTACACTAAAATGCTAAAACAAAATTAGCAAAGCGTGCCTAAGCACGCTTTTCTCACAACTGCATTTACTGCGGTGTATAGCTAACACTAAGACCAAAGTTAGTGCCTTGAGTGGCATAACCATGACTGGTGTAATAGTCTTTATCAAACAGGTTATCGACTTTGGCACGCAGAGTTAATGCCGGTGATACCGTATAACTCGCCCCTAAGCCCCATAACGTATGTGCCGCAGCATCAGGACGATCACCGCCTGTTGTCCAGTCAGCACCTTGATAGGTAGCGCTTTGATAGTCAGCTGTAACAAATGCTGACCATTTATCGGCGTCATAACTGCCACGCCAATTAATCGTATTCTCCGGCCTGCGCTCCAGTTTTTTCCCGCTGGTACGGTTTTCAGTATCCAGCCAGGTATAGGTAAACTGGCTGCCATATTGCTGCCACTGCTGTTTAATACTGAACTCAATACCCTGCACAGTTGCCAGCAGTACATTTTCAGCTTGATCTTCGCCAGCCAGGATCAGGTTGGTTACATCACGATCAAACCACGCAAGTTCTGCTGTCAGCACATCACCTTGGTAAACCAACGCTAATTCATCGGATATAGATTCCTGCGGCTGGAGATCCGGGTTAGCAAAACCCGGATAATACAGCTCGTTAAAGGTAGGTAGTTTAAATGCGCTGCCGCGGCTTGCACGTATTAGCCAGTGCTCTGCCAACTGATAACCAGCCGCCAGTTGCCAGGTGTTTTGCCCGCCATACTGACTCACAAGATCGCGGCGCACTGCAGCTTCGAGTTGTAGCGCACTGCACTGGTAATTGACGCCACCGAATATAGCGCGGTTAATGCGGCTGGTTTCTTCATACGCCGTCGCTGACTGATCAACTTGTTCATGGTACCAGTTCACGCCACCGACAAAACTGAAAGTGTCTGTTATATCGGTAGCAGCCTGATAGTTAAACTCGTCGCGTTCAGTAACAAAGGGGCTACGTGAATCAGGGCCGAAAGTTGTATCGCTGTCGAGATTACGGCTCAGTTGAGCCTGATGCTGCCACTGCCCCAATTGATGTTGCCAACCCAGCAAGTAAGCCCGGCTTAAGGTGTCAGCTTCATCTTCGCTGCCGAAATCGGTATCAAACTGATAAAAACCTGAGTTAACATCTGCCTGAGCGCTCCATAAGCCGAGTTCACTCTGGTAATCGGCTGCTACTTTAACAAATTTCTGATTATATCCATCCCGATCTGGATCTTGTGCCGGCTGCACGTTGTAACCGTCGGCACGGCTGGTACCGGCTGTGGCGCGTAAAGTCAGTTGATCTACAGTGTGGCTTAAACTGATATCTGTACCCGCCTGACCGTCACTGCCAACGTTAGCGTTCAGCTCTACCGTATTGCTACGCCGGGTAGTAATAGCAATAACACCGGATAATGCATCCGAGCCATACCAGGCTGCGCGTGGGCCGCGTACTACTTCAATTCGTTCGATCAGCTCCAGCGGTAACATGGACAGTGTTTTATAACCCAACGTAGCCGAGCCACTGCGCACGCCGTCAATAATCACCAAAGTGTGGCCGGTATTACCGCCGCGGATATAAACACTGCTGTTTTGGCCCCGGCCACCATCGCGGGATAAATTAATGCCTGGCAGTTGCGCCAGTAAAGCGGGTAAATCATTGGCCTGGCGCGCAACGATATCGTCACGCTCCAGCACCGTTACGCTGGCTAGCACGTCTTGCTGCGGCGTTGCCGTGCGGTTAGCATAAATACTGATATGTTCAAGATTAGAGTATTCAGTAGTGTCAGCTGCAGCAGAGCAGCAAGATGCGACCAGCACGGCCGCAAAAGCAGGTTTAAACATATAGGCTCCGAAAATGTGCCCACCGCACATTTAATAATGTTGAAGGTTTTTTTCCGGCCGGTCTCCGGGCTGACAACCTGCTTGCGCCTGTGCTCGCCTTCCCATCTTTGGACAGTGGCATTGAACACAGTTCAGTTGTTTACCGTTGCGGGGGCAGCTCTGGATTACACCAGATTCCCGTTTACCTGCAGTTGCCTGCAGCACCAGAAAAAGCGGCTCCCTGTCGGAGCCGCCTGCAGTGTAGCGTGGGGAAATTAAAAGTCAACAGCAATCCAGACGGCTAAAGCCAATCGGCATAGCGTTTTTCAGACTAATCTCTGAAATTAGTAAACTGAAACGCCTGTTCCAGCTCGCTGGCGCGCACTAAAGCCATAGCCTCTTGTAAATCATCACGTTTTTTACCCGTTACCCGCACCTGATCGCCCTGAATAGCGGCCTGCACTTTTAGCTTGTTATCTTTAATCAGCTTGACCAGCTTTTTGGCCATGTCCTGTTCAATACCCTGCAGCAGGCTTAAGCTTTGGCTGTAGGTTTTGCCAGAGTGCACTACATCGCCCTCTTTAAATGAGCGCACGTCCAGGCTGCGCTTTACCGCCTTGGCGAGAAAAATTTCCAGCATTTGCTGCAACTGAAACTCAGCTTCAGCTTTCATGGTAATCACTTTATCTTTCAATGAAAATTCGGCCTGCACACCACGGAAGTCAAACCGGGTATCCAGTTCGCGGTTAGCGTTTTCCACGGCGTTCAGCACTTCTTGCTGATCTACTTCTGAAACGATATCAAATGAGGGCATGCAGCATCTCCTAATCATAAGCCATTCTGTCTGCTGGTGATTATAACCAGAAAACTGCTACAATCCGAGCGCCATATATCTTCGGGGGTCTTTGTGTCGCAAACATTTTATCGCTGGTTGTGTGTTTTTTGCTTTGCCGTGGCTACTGCAAGCTTTTTGGCTGAATTAAGCGGCCACCGCATTGGTGGCGGCATAGCCCATTTAGATAAAGTGGCGCACTTTGGTATCTTTGCCATATTAAGCGCCTTGCTGTGGAAAGGCTTTAAACTCAGCCCCTGGCTGGCCTTTATATTGCTGGGTGCATACGGCGGTGCTATTGAACTGTCGCAACACTACTTTACCCGCCGTAACGGCGACTGGTGGGATTTACTGGCAGATCTTGTCGGCATAGTCAGTTTTTATCTGGTGCGGGCCCTGTGGCACAAAATTCGCCCGCGCAGCCAGCGTTAAGCTGGACGGTTGTCGGCCAGGGCGCAATAGGCTTACTGGCTGCCAGCCGCTTTAAACTGGCAGGCTGGCCGGTACAACTCTGGTTAAGACAACCTGCACCGGTTGATATCTGCTTTAATCAGCACCCCCTTCATTTTGCCTACGCTACTGCGCCCCTTACAGCCGTATTAATTCCGGTAAAAAGCTATGCTGTGCTCTCTGCGGTACAGGCATTGTTGCCCGTCTTGACACCTGATGCGCAACTGGTACTGAGCCACAATGGCATGGCTGCTACAGAACACATTTTACCTTTGATTGGCCCAGCGCATGGGTTGTGGTTTATCACCACAACCCATGGTGCACTAAAACAAGACGCTACGGTGCACCACACCGGGCAAGGCCAAAGCGTCTTGGCGCCGTTAAACGCGGCAGCGAAAAATCAGCATTTAGCGGTGCAGCAGGCGATGGATGTTGCCCTTGGGCCGGTTACACTAACAGACAATATTGTGCCGTTTTTATGGCACAAGCTGGCAATTAATGCGGTAATAAACCCGCTGACAGCACTGTATAACTGCAACAATGGTGAGCTGGCAAAAGTACAGTATCAACAGCAGATAAATCAGATCCTGGCCGAAGTATGCCAGGTGGCAGAAGCGACAGGTTATCCGCTGCAATACGCGCAAATGCTGGAAAAAGTGCAGCAAGTTATCCAAAGCACTGCAGCGAACTTCTCGTCAATGCAACAGGATATTATCCATAAACGCCGTACCGAAATAGACGCCATCAATGGCTATATCGTTACCCAGGCGGCACGGTATAACATTGCTGTGCCGTTTAATACGCAACTGATGCAGCAGGTGCTGCAATTGCAGCACCGTGCATAATATTAAGGCCGGTATACCGATACGTTATTAAAGCCCTGCTCCTGCAATACCACAGCCTGCAAACGGCTCATGACGCCGCGCTCACAGTAAAAATAGTATTGTTTGCTCTGATCAAGGCTAGCAAACTGCGATGCCAGACGGAAAAATGGCAGTTCAACCACGTTATGCCCCTCAACTGTCAGCGGTTTAATATCGGTTTCTTCCGGGCTGCGAATATCCAGCACTACTGCATCGGCAGGCAGCTGTGCCAGTTCAGTCACCACATGCGCCTGTTGTTCGGCCTGATAATCTATCGTACGGATATCCAGCACTTTTGCCGCTTTCACCGCCTGCTCCAGCACAGTAAAATCAAACTTCTGCTCGTTAGCCAACACTTCTGATAATACCGCATTCACCGTGGGCTTTTTCGATATAACACCGCAATATTCCGGCATACTTTTGGCAATATCTTCAGCACCAATTTTGCGGCACATGTCAATAATTTCTTGCTTGTCCTGATAAATCAGCGGCCGCAGGATCAACATTTCCGTAACCCGGTCTATTACGTTTAAATTGGTAATGGTCTGGCTGGATACCTGGCCGATACTTTCACCGGTAACGATGGCTTTAATGCCCAGGCTATCTGCTACGTCGCTGGCCGCGCGCATCATCATACGCTTGAGCACCACGCCCATTAAGCCATTGTCGATGGTTTCCAGAATCTGATCTACTACCGGAGCAAAGTTGACGCTGACAAATTTCACCTTGTGCGACAAGCTGTATTTTTGCCAGATATGAAAGGCCATTTCCCGCACACCGGCCTCGTGTGCCGCACCACCGAGGTTAAAAAACAGGTAATGCGTGCGCAGGCCTTTGCGGATCATCAGGTAGCTAGCCACGGCAGAATCGTAGCCACCGGAGATCAGTGATAGCACATCTGATTGCGATGGCAGCGGAAAACCGCCCATGCCCTGGTGCATCTTACGCACCATAATCAGCCGATCTTTTCTGATTTCCAGCGTGACCACCAAATCCGGTTTTTTCAGCTGCACTTTGGCACTGGCAACATGCTGGTTTAAACCACCGCCAATATAGCGCTCGGCTTCGATTGAGGTAAATTCATGATTACCACTGCGGCGCACGCGCACACTAAAGGTTTTATGTTCCAGCTGCGGCGCATATACCGCCAGTACCTGCTCAAAAATATCGTGCAATGAGCTGAAGCCGCCCGACTGCATCTCAGCAAAATAAACAATGCCCGGAATACACCCCAGACGGTCAATTAAGCGCTGGCGCAGCGCTTCCTGTTGCACAGCATCACCTGTAGTGTCACAGCGCACTGTAAGGTGATCGAAGTTATTACTCACTTCAACACCGGCATCAACCTGTAGCAGAATGGTTTTAAGGTTACGCTCCAATAACAGCGTTTGGCGTTTGCGCACCGATTTACTTTTAATAGCGATTTCGGGGTGTAATTTGATAAGAAATTCAATCATCAGGCAGCAGCATTGTTTAGCAGGAAAAAAAGTGGCGCAGATTATAGCGGATCTGTGCAGAAAGACCTAATCTGCGCACTGCTGAGGATGGTTATGGCTGCTCGCTGGGTGGCTCCAGGCTTATAGGGTCTGACTCTTTGGCTTTACCCTGCATAATGGCAATTTCAACCCTGCGGTTGCGCCGCCGGCCCTGCTCAGTGTCATTAGGTACTAACGGCTTGGTGTCTGCATGCCCTACTACAACTAAACGGGTACGGTCAAAGCCGGTTGCTTTTACCATTTCGGTGGCGACTGATACGGCGCGTTTGGCCGATAAATCCCAGTTATTGCTGTGTAACTCGTCAGATACCTGAATATCATCGGTATGGCCGGTTACAGTAATTTCGCCGGGTACTTCATTTAGCAAAGTACCAATACGCTGCACTATCGGTTTAAACCTGGGTTGCAAAAAGGATGAACCCGATGGGAATGAGCCGTTTTCACGAATACGGATAATAATTTGCTGGCCCAGAGATTCCAGCTCTATAGCGCCATCAACAATTTGCTGCTGTAGTTGCTCGGCCAGCTTTTTCACCATTTCATTGGTTTGCTCCTGCGCCGCCTGTGCTTCGGCTGCTGCCGCCGCAGATTCACCATCCATAATTTCTTCAGCATTACTAACCGACTGGCCACCGCTTAAGTCTTCGCGCTGCTCTTGTCGCCCGCCGGCAGAATCTTCCTCGCCAGCCTGAAATTCAATTACCTGCTGGGTAATTTCAATCGTTTGCTGTTGCAAAGTTTCAATAGGCGTTGGATCGGGGCGACCAGGGCGAAACTCCATCGCAATTACGCTGGTGCCTTTGGGAATATCCTCTACTTCAATTTTATTTTGCACACCAAAGGCAAATTTCATTGAGCCGGCAATCTGTTTAAACTTCAGCACATCCATTTCTGAAAATGCCAGCAGCAGGACGAAAAAGCACATTAACAGCGCCATTAAATCGGCAAAAGTACCCATATACGCCGGTAAACCCGGTGGTGGGCATTTGCATTCTTCTTCTGCTTGATCACTCATACATTACTCCGCCGGGACTACTTCGCGTTTACCCTGCGCTAAATAATTACGCAATATACCTTCAATCACTTTCGGGTTCTGGCCATCCTGAATACCCAGTATCGCATCGAGAATTAACTGGTTATTCATCTTTTCCTGCTGGTTACGAATAGCCAGTTTATCAGCCAGTGGTATGGCTATTACGTTGGCAATAAAAGCACCGTACAAGGTGGTTAATAGCGCCACTGCCATGGCCGGGCCGATCGCTTTAGGGTCATCCATATTAGATAACATCGCCACCAGGCCTATCAGCGTACCGATCATGCCCATCGCCGGGGCAATATCACCCAGGCTCTTAAAAAGAGCGATTGCTGTTTCATGCCGCTTTTCGGTCAGGCTGATGTCTTTTAATAAGGTGGCACGTACTACATCGGCATCATGGCCATCCACCAGCATATTGACACCTTTTTGCATAAACGAATTGGGAATTTCAGCCTCTTCCAGTGCCAGAAAACCGCCTTTACGCGCAGAGTCAGCCAGTTGTACGGCTTTTTCGATCAGCTCTTCGGGCGATTCAATTTTAAACATAAAGGCTTTAGCGGCGGCTTTGCCTGAACCGAAAAACTGGCTCAGCGTAAACTTAGAGATAACCACAAAGATAGAGCCACCAAACACAATCAGTACTGATACTGTATCCATAAACATTCCAGGCGCACCGCTGCTACCCAGAATCATCGCCATGACAATAAAACCAATTGCACCTAACATACCAACTAGGGTAGCTAAATCCACTTTACTCTCCTTAATTGCAACACTACTGCACCAGCTATCTGTACAAGTTTATCTTAGACGATAGTTGTTTATCGACAACCACGCAGAATGATTAAGCATAAATTACGTAAAATTATCAATTTAGCCTTTCACATCCGCTTTCTGATTGACCATAATAGCCTGCTAAGGTACCTTTGCGCACACTTTTTCCGGGGGTAGTATGAGCAAGAAAAAAGCAGATTTAAGCCAGTTTGAACAAACCTTGTCTGAACTTGAGCTTATTGTGCAGCAACTGGAGCAAGGCGAGCTATCGCTGGATCAGTCGTTGCAACAATTTGAACGCGGCATTACCCTCGCCCGGCAAAGCCAGCAACTGTTGCAAGCAGCAGAGCAAAAAGTCCAGATCCTGATGCAGCAACAACAACAGGAATCATTATTACCTTTTGACCCGCCAGCAGGAGAATAAGGTGCAACCTGAACGTTTAGCGTTATACCAGCAGCGGGTCGAACAACATTTACAGCAGCAGTTAAACAACCGCACTGTTACCGATCAGCGGCTGTTGTCTGCTATGTCGTACAGCTTATTGCTAGGTGGTAAAAGAGTACGGCCTTTTCTGGTGTATAGCTGCGGCACACTGCTTGGTGCCAGCCTGCATGATTTAGACGGCCCGGCTGCAGCGCTGGAAGCCTTGCACAGTTACTCGCTTATTCACGACGATTTACCGGCGATGGATAACGACGATTTACGCCGTGGCAAACCCACCTGCCACAAAGCTTTTGATGAAGCCACTGCCATACTGGCAGGTGATGCTTTGCAAACACTGGCTTTTGAGATATTAAGCGCACACCCGTATCAGCAGGTAGATAGCAGCAATATCGTAAAAATGTTGCAACAGCTGTCACAGGCCGCAGGTTACAGCGGTATGTGCGGTGGCCAGGCGATAGATTTAGCCCAAACTAACCAGCACACCAGCCTGGCGCAGCTTGAACAAATGCACAGGCTGAAAACCGGCGCCCTGATTGAATGTGCAGTGCATCTGGCCTGGTTGTGTAGCAAGCGGCAAAACTTAGCAGAGCGCGATGCTTTAGTGCAGTTCGCCCAAGCTTTAGGGCTGGCATTTCAGGTGCAGGATGATATTCTCGACATTGAAAGCGACACCAGCACACTTGGCAAGCCACAGGGGTCCGATACCAAGGCAAACAAATCAACCTACCCGGCATTACTGGGGCTGGACAATGCCAAAGCCAAAGCACAGCAATTATATCAGGATGCACTGAACGCTCTGGCTAGCTTACCGTATAACACTGATGAGCTACGCGCCTTTGCGCAGTATATTATCGAACGCAGGTTTTAACACAGGCATGGATTATGGCGTTAGATATTAACGATTACCCGTTATTAGCCAAGGCTAATTTACCCGAGCAGCTGCGTCAGCTGCCACAGGACAAACTGCCCGCACTCAGTGACGAGTTGCGCAGTTATTTGTTGCAGAGTGTCAGCCAGAGCAGTGGCCACTTTGCCTCTGGCTTAGGCACGGTAGAGCTTACCGTTGCTTTGCATTATGTGTATAACACCCCGTTTGACCGGTTAATCTGGGATGTGGGCCATCAGGCTTATCCACATAAAATTCTGACCGGCCGGGCTGAGCGTATGCACACCATTCGCCAGAAAGATGGCCTGCACCCTTTTCCGTATCGCGAAGAAAGCGAATACGACGTGTTGTCTGTCGGCCACTCCAGTACGTCAATCAGTGCGGCTTTAGGTATGGCGATTGCCGCTCAGCAGGCACGCAATAACCGCAAAGTGGTTGCTGTCATTGGTGACGGCGCTATTACCGCCGGTATGGCCTTTGAAGCACTAAACCATGCCGGCGAAGTACGGCCTGACATGCTGGTTATTCTGAATGACAATGAAATGTCGATCTCAGAAAACGTTGGTGCCTTAAATCGCTATTTTGCCCGTATTTTATCCGGCAGCTTTTACACCAGCCTGCGCGAAGGCGGTAAAAAGATTTTAAGTGGTGTGCCGCCGCTGCATGAACTGGCCAGCCGTGCTGAAGAGCACTTTAAAGGCATGGTCACGCCAGGCACCTTTTTTGAAGAGCTGGGCTTTAACTATATCGGCCCAATTGACGGTCACGACGTACTGGGGCTGGTAGATACCATCCGCAATATGCGTAATTTAAAAGGGCCGCAGCTGCTGCATATTGTCACTAAAAAAGGCAAAGGTTATGCCCCGGCAGAAGCTGATCCTATTGGCTATCATGCCGTATCTAAATTTAACCCGGATGATAAAAAGCAACCGGCGAAAAAGGCTGGCCGTCCCAGTTTTTCGAACATCTTTGGCAACTGGATATGCGATATGGCAGCGCAGGATGAACGCTTACAGGCGATTACGCCTGCTATGCGTGAAGGCTCTGACTTAGTCCGGTTTTCTAAAAGCTACCCTAAACGCTATTTCGATGTCGCCATTGCCGAGCAGCATGCCGTTACGCTAGCCGCAGGTATGGCAATTGAAGGCTTAAAGCCGGTAGTGGCTATTTACTCCAGCTTTTTGCAGCGCGGTTATGACCAATTGATCCATGACGTAGCCCTGCAGAACCTTGATGTGCTGTTTGCGGTTGACCGTGCCGGCGTAGTCGGTGCCGATGGCCCAACCCATCAGGGGGCTTTTGATATCAGCTTTATGCGCTGCATTCCGAATATGGTGGTTATGACGCCATCAGACGAAGACGAATGCCGCCAGATGCTATATACCGGCTATCAGTATCAGGGACCTGCAGCAGTGCGTTATCCGCGCGGCAGTGGCACCGGTATTGATGCCCAGCCGCAAATGCAATTGCTGCCATTGGGTAAAGCCAAAGTGGTACGCCAGGGTGAGAATATCGCCATACTGGCTTTTGGCCCGCTGTTAAGTGCCTGTCAGCATGCAGCAGAGCAGTTAAACGCCACTCTGGTAGATATGCGTTTTGTCAAACCCCTTGATGAAGGCTTGTTAACTGAACTGGCACAAAGCCATCAGCTGTTTGTCACGGTTGAAGACAATGCCATAACCGGTGGGGCCGGTTCAGCCGTTAATGAGTTTATTGCTAAAGCCCGGCTGGCGGTGCAAAGCCTGAACCTGGGTTTGCCGGACCACTTTATTAAGCATGGCAGCCAGGAAGAAATTTATACTGAGCTGGCGCTGGACAGCAACGGTATTCTTGCCAGTATCCAACAACGGCTTTAACCGTTAACACCACTAAAAACCCGCTGCTAACAAACCGTTATCAGCGGGTATTTTTTAGTTCAAAATGTGCCAACCCGGCGGCCAGTAGACGCTCTACCTGTGCTTCAACATGCGATGAGTCTTCAAATTCAAAGGCATCAACCTGCTGATCAAAGTGAATAGTCGCTACACCATTTTTACCCGCATGTTTAACATGGTACAACGCCATTTCAGCCAGTTGTAACGATACTTCCCAGTTGATCAGCTGCCCGCCAAGTAATTCTAACGGGTAGACAGCATAGCCCACTGAGCAGGTTAAGCGGGTGCGGTGCCCGTCAGGTAAATTAAACACCGTTTTAGCCACCAGCTCATTCAGGCGATAACTAAACTGCTCTACCAGTTCAAGCGGTATATCACGCAGCACCAGGACAAACTCTTCACCGGCAAAGCGTACAACATAATCTGAGCCACGTGTTTCACGGATCAGTAAACCGGCTACCTGTTGAATACAGCTGTCACCAGCACTGTTACCAAACTGATCATTAACCTGTTTAAAGTTATCCAGATCCAGATGAATTAACGCCACGCATTTGCCCTGCGTTTGCATAGACTCACGGTTGCGCTGAAAGTGTTCGATGTCTTTTGGCAACTGTTCAAACATAAAACGACGGTTACGCAGACCGGTTAAACTATCTTTATGGGTTAGTAATGCCAGTTGTTCATTTAATTCATTTAGTTTCAGGTTACTGTTTTCCAGCTCCTGTGTGCGCTGCTTTACCAGGCGCTCCAGCTGTTGTTGCTGGTGCACAGTATTGCGCCTTAACAGCCAGATCAGGCCGTACAGACAAAACAAAAACAGCACCAGCCATAAGCCACGGTATACCAGAGTTTCGTCAAAGCGCTTGGGCACAATCAGTTCAAGCTCCTGTGTTTGCGCAGCAGCCCAGGGTTCATTCTCCAGCCGGGTTTGTATGCGAAACACAAAACGCCCGGGTTCCAGGTTAGTGTAAACGGCTTCACGCCGGTCTGCAGCGTCATGCCAGCTAGGTTCAAAGCCGGTTAACTGATAGCGAAACTGTAAAGCGGCTGGTTTGATAAATTCCAACGCAGAGTATTTAATGCTGATGTTGCGATCGTCCAGCTCTAATACCAAACGTTGCTGCTCTGCGGTAAGAACATAAGTTTGCTGGCCCTGCACCAGTTTAATTACCGGCTGTACGGGCTTATCAGCTTTACGGTTAAGTTCTGCCGGCACGGCCACCAGGCCCTTTAATGTAGGGTACCAATACTGCTGCTGCCACAATGCGACCTTGGCATGGCCAGCGCCGTTACAACAACGCCCGGGTACAGTGCCCAACTGGCGATCATGTGGCCCCAGTACATCCTCTATTGGCAGGTTATCCAGATTTGGCCGGTCAAGCTCTGCCGCGCGTAAACGAAAAATGCCTTTATGGCTGCTGATCCAGATATAATCTGTTGCGCCATCGTATGTCATGCTGACTACCGGGCTGTGCGGTAGCCCGTTAGCGGTATGCAACTGATACCAGCTGTTGTCGGCACGGCGAATAAAGATGCCGTCATCAAGCGTGCTGGCCAGTAAATGGCCGTTGGGTAACAACAGCAAGGCGGTAATGTAACTGTTGTACAACGCCGTGCCAACGCCCAACCGACTAAGGCGTTGCTGTTCGTACTGATATAAGCCGCGGGTAGTGCCAAATACCAGTTGCTTATCGTTTTGCTGCAACACGGTAATGTGGCGGGATTCCAGATCAGTGTTCAACGCAAACGGTGTCAGCGTGTTGTGCTGGTAATGCACCAGCCCCATCACACCGCCAATCCATAAACCACCCGTTGTATCTGCTTGCAGCACTCTTACGGCAAAGCCTTTTAAGCTATCAAACTGTGTCGTAAGCTGCCTGGTATCCCGCTGATATGCCAGAATACCGTTGTCAGTACCAAGCCATACATGGTTGGCATCTGGCCAGTAAATGTCGTGCACGGTGCCGCTGCCTAGCTGTTCAGCATTGATCAGGCTGTGGTATTGACCATCAGCTGCTAACTCGCCAATATCCGACTGCCCGGCCACCAACAATGTATCTGATGGGGTAACGGCGACGCTGCGTACCACAGCGTCTGGTTGAAACGGTACTACCCGGCGAATATTTCCTACTGCTGCGCGGTATAAGCCATCGCTGAAACTGGCCAACCAGATATTGTTATCACGGTCTTCAAAAATATCACTAAACCAAGGGTAACTACCCAGTTCGTCGCCGGTAATATGCTGCCAGGGCTGTTTGGCATGTTTATGAAATAATTTACGGTGGGCTGATATCCAACTATTACCACGGCTGTCACGCAGTAGTTTGTATACTGCAGTGCTGTTTTGATCCGGTAGCTGACACTTTTGTACCTCGCTAGTGGCAACATTCAGATGATAAAACCCCGACTCACCGGCAATATGTAAACCTTTTTCGGTCCAGTACAAATCATAAACCGGAGTTTGAATAAGCTCGGCCGGTAAGGTGTAGCTTTTTACATTGCCATCCAGATCCATGCGGTACAGCTGCTCAGACCCCATGATCCAGATATGCTCACCCACCAGCTCCAGTTGGCTGACCTGCGAAAGCACCTGCTCTACCCGGCTGACATGGCCATTGTAGATACGAAATAAATGATCAGCTGCCACCCAGATTTCACCGGGGCGGACTTCAATAATAGCGGTAACTTCAGAGAGGATCTGATAACGTTCAAACTGTAATGTCAGCGGGTCAAACCCCGACAGGCCAGACTTCGTGCCCACCCACATATAGCCCTGACTGTCATGCAGCAGGCGGGTAACACTATTGCTGGCCAGATGGCGATGGCTTTCTTTGGTAAAATGCTCAAACTGTACGCCGTCAAAGCGATTCAGGCCATACAGAGTCGCTAACCAGATAAACCCTTGCGAATCCTGGCTGACAGACCGTACTGAATTACTGGACAGGCCATCAGCACTGTTCCAGTGCTTGATATCAAAATCATATACCGATGGTTGGTTGTACGCATACAAAGTAAGAGGACACAACAATAAAAACAACAGTAAGGCTTTTTTCATTGATGCACTCTCTTTCTTATTTTGCGTTAGCCCAATGGTAAAAACGGCAGTAACAATTGCAACACGATAAGCGCAGCGACACCGGCCGCAATATCATCAAGCATAATGCCAATACCGCCGCCCAGATGGCGATCCAGCAAGCTTATCGGCCAAGGTTTTACAATATCAAACAGACGAAATAAGACAAACCCCAGTAAAAACGTCTGCCAGTGCAGCGGGGCCCACAGCATGGTAATGCCATAGCCAACAATTTCGTCCCACACTATAGCGCTATGGTCATGAGTTTCCATTTCAGTTGCTGTCTGACCACAGATATAGATACCAAGCACACTGCCAATAACAACAAAGGTCAACAGCCAAATATTGCCAGCCCACAGCAACAACGCCACCAATGGCACGGCTGCCAGCGTGCCAAACGTACCCGGCGCTACCGGCGATAAGCCACTGCCAAAACCCACTGCAAGAAATTGATACCACTTTCTGAGGTTAAACTTCAGTTCGTTCATAAGAAATGTTTAAAGCCATTATGCTGGTAGTTAAACGGTTGTTCGCCCTGTTTCAGCTCCAGCTTACCGGCAGCACCGGTAACACGGCCGATACAACTAACGCCAACACCGTAGGGCGACAGTAATACATCCAGCGAACCGCGCCGGGCTTCTGGTACGGTAAACAACAGTTCGTAGTCTTCACCGCCAGATAACGCCAGTTGTATTGCCGTGGCGCTATCGCAACTGTCTTTAACCGCTTGCGACAGTGGCAAACGGGCAACATCAATACTGGCCCCCACCGCAGAGCGCTTCATAATATGCTGAATATCGCTATACAGACCATCGGATAAATCCATCGCACTGCTGGCAATATTCCTCAGCGCCTGGCCAAGTGCAACACGGGCTGAAGGATAATGAAAACGTTGCAGAATATGGGTCTGATGTTTTTTACTGACTTCATGCAGGCCCTGACACAGTTTCAGCCCCAGAGCAGCGTCACCTAAAGTACCGGTAACATAAATATAATCACCTACTTTGGCACCGCTGCGGGTCAGTGCTTTACCGCGCGGTACTATGCCTTTGGCTATCATGGTCAGACTAAGCGGGCCACGGGTGGTGTCGCCGCCAATTAACTGGCAATTATAGTATTCAGCGGTTTCGTGTAAGCCTGCAGCAAAGGCTGCCACCCAGGGCTCATCCACGGCTGGTAATGTCAGCGCCAGCGATAACCAGGCTGGCTCTGCGCCCATGGCGGCTAAATCACTGACATTTACGGTCACTAGTTTGTGGCCCAGCGCACGGGGCTCATCATCAGGGAAAAAATGCGTACCTACCACCATAGTGTCGGTGGTAACCACTAAGTCATAGCCATCACGCACCTGCAGTACAGCACCATCATCACCAACACCGATAGCACTGTCGGCGCGTTTGGCGCCACAGTTGGCAAAATAGCGGGAAATGAGTTCGAATTCACCCATAAAACTAAGAAGCCGACTGATGTCGGCTCTCCTTTTAACTTGGACGCAGTACGCGTACGGCTTTATCCAGAATGCCGTTAACGAACTTATGGCTGTCGTCGGCGGCGAACGCTTTGGCCAGCTCAATAGCTTCGTTGATAATCACCTTGTACGGAACATCAAGACGGTATTTCAGCTCGTAAGCTGACACCCGCAATATGGCTTTTTCAACAAAATCAATTTCATCGAACGGCCGATCTAAATAAGGTTTTAATGCTTCATCCAGTACCGCATGGTTTTTTACCACACCACGCACCAGATCCTGAAAATAGCCAACGTCGAGATGTTTAACGTTGGTTTCTAATAATAGTTGTTGCTCAATATCTGCAATAGGGTTTTTGCTGACATGCCAGCTGTATATTCCCTGTACTGCAAGTGACCGTGACTGACGACGGGCATTAGGTTTCATCTGTGCGTCTCTTCCTGTTACAGCTTGGCCAGCAGGTTAACCATTTCCAGCGTAGACATGGCAGCTTCGCTACCTTTGTTACCAGCCTTGGTTCCTGCGCGCTCAATGGCTTGCTCAATGCTGTCTACCGTGAGTACACCAAAAGCTACCGGAATGTCATGTTGCATCATTACCTGGGCAATACCTTTGGTACATTCACCGGATACATATTCAAAATGTGGCGTACCACCGCGGATAACTGCACCCAGTGCAATAATGCCGTCATATTTTTTACTGGCAGCAACACGCTGCACTGCCAGCGGCAATTCAAAGGCGCCCGGTACACGGATCACGGTGATATCCTGCTCTGCCACGTTGCCAATACGCTGCAATGTGTCGGTTGCACCGCTTAATAAGCTCTCAACAATAAAGCTGTTAAACCGCGCTACGACTAACGCAAACTTCTTACCGTTGGCAGAAAACCCTGCTTCAATAACCTGCATAAGTTGCCCTTAAAATCTGACCGCTGAAAATTAGCCGTGCATAATAGCACAACACTGCCTAAACCGGCATAGTCTTTGTTATGTTGGCTGACGCTTTATTGGTAAGCCGGTAGCACGGTTACTCGCTAACGTAATCCACTACTTCCAGGCCAAAACCAGACAACGCATGGTATTTTTTTGGCTGGCTAAGTAAGCGCATTTTCTTTACACCCAGACTGGCCAGAATTTGCGAGCCCACGCCAACATTACGTGAGGTGCCCTTCCACGGTGCACTGCGCGGCTTTTCCCCTTTATCTTCGGCTTCAAACGCCTGCACGGTGCGGATAAGCTCGTCGGTAGATTCATGCTTGCCCAGTAACACCAGCACTCCACCATCTTTGGCAATACGCGCCATGGCGGTATGTAATGGAAAGCTGCGGTTTGCTGCACGGTCGGCCATTAACAAATCACTGAAGGTGTCATGCAAATGCACTCGTACTAAAGTCGGCTCATCGGCACTGATGTCACCTTTTACCAAAGCAAAATGAATTTGGTTATCAATGGTATCTTTAAAGGTCACCAGCTTGAACTCGCCCACTTCGGTAGGTAGCTGGCAACTGGCCACCTGCTCAATGGTGGTTTCATTTAAGTTACGGTATTCAATTAAATCGGCAATAGTACCAATTTTAATACCGTGTTTTTGCGCAAATAGCTCTAAATCAGGCCGCCGCGCCATGGTGCCATCGTCGTTTAATACTTCAACAATTACCGCGGCAGGTTCCAACCCGGCTAAACGGGCCAGATCGCAACCAGCCTCTGTATGACCGGCGCGCACCAACACACCGCCATCTTGTGCCATCAACGGAAAAATATGCCCAGGCTGCACAATATCGGTGGGCCTCGCATCGCGTGCCACTGCCGCTTTAACTGTGCGGGCACGGTCTGCTGCTGAAATACCGGTAGTAACACCTTCTGCTGCTTCAATTGACACGGTAAAGTTAGTAGAAAACGGCGATTTATTCGCATCAACCATTAACGGTAAGGCCAATTGTGTACAGCGCTTTTTCGTTAGCGTTAAGCAAATTAAACCGCGGCCATGGGTAGCCATAAAATTAATCGCTTCGGGCGTAACATATTCTGCCGCCATCACCAGATCGCCTTCATTTTCGCGATCTTCATCGTCCATCAGCACGACCATTTTGCCCTGACGGATGTCTTCAATAATTTCAGCAGGAGTATTCAGTTGCATAACAGACCTTATTTATAAAAAACCACGCTGAGCCAACAGCGCCATACTGACACCGCTACTGGCGCTGCCGTTGTCTTTACTGAGTAAACGTTCCAGGTAACGGGCAATTAAATCCACCTCAAGGTGTACCTTAGAACCTACTTTAAGCTGGGAAATGGTAGTTTGCTCTGCCGTATGCGGCACTATAGTAAGCCTGAATGCATCATTGCTCAGCTCATTTACCGTCAGGCTGACACCATCAATAGTGATAGAGCCTTTAGCGGCAATATAATGCGCCAGTGCTTTGGGCAACGTAAGCCAGATGTGCCAGGCGCGGCCGCTGGCTTCAATTTTGGTTACGCTGCTAACACCATCGACATGGCCGCTGACTAAATGCCCGCCCATGCGCGTTGTTGGTAGCATGGCTTTTTCCAGATTAATCAGTTGCCCGGTTTTGTAGTGACAAAACAGGGTGTGAGCCAGGGTTTCTGATGACACGTCAGCATCAAAGCTGTGTTTACCCAGTTTGGTTACCGTCAAACACACGCCGTTGCTGGCAATGCTGTCGCCCAACTTTACGTCAGAAAAGTCCAGGCTCTGGCTGTCGATAGTGATTGTGATATCAGTACCGCGCTGTTGTACTGCGCTTAACTTGCCTGTGGCTTCAATAATACCTGTAAACATAGGTTATCCCGTTATGCGGCTGGCGCAGAATTTAACGTGGCAGTAAGGCGGATATCCGACCCAACCATACGTATGTCTGTCCAGCTTAATTCAGGCACCTGCGCCAGAGCAGTAAACTGGGGCAGCACTGCCAGCGGCTGAGCTGCATTGCCCAGCAGCTTTGGTGCTATATACACTATCAGCTCATCCACCAGATTTAACTGTAATAAGGTACCGGCCAATGTAGCCCCCGCCTCGACCCACAAGGTGTTGACATTTTCGCGCAGTGCTAAGTGTTCCAGCAGTGCCATTAAATCAAATTGCGCATTGCTATCTAAAGGGCAATGAATTTGTCTGGCGATATTGGGCAGTTGCCGCGAGTTTTCAACCTTACTGACGCACAGTAATACTTCGCCACCGTCATTAAATATTGCCTGGCGCTGATCGAGTACTCCGTTTCGGTCCAGAATCACCCGTTTGGGCTGGCGCAGTTCGCCACTTTCCAGTGCTGTCACGCTTTGCAGCAGTTGTTCAGCACGTAAATTCAACCGGGCATTGTCGGCCAGCACTGTCGTAGCGGTAGATAAAATAGCACAGCTTTGTGCGCGGTAATGCTGCACATCTGAGCGGGCGGCAGCGCCGGTTAACCATTTACTGTCGCCGTTAGCCAGCGCGGTGCGCCCGTCTAAACTGGCAGCCAGTTTTAGCTGCACATAGGGGCGTTTGCGCTCCATACGGCTTAAAAACCCCGGGTTTAATGCCCGCGCCTGCACTTCCAGCAATCCCACATCGACGACAATACCGGCGTGGCGCAACATTGCCACACCGCGCCCGGCTACCTGCGGGTTCGGGTCTTGCATCGCTACTACCACGCGGGCAACACCGGCAGCAATTAATGCCTCAACACAAGGTGGCGTGCGGCCATAATGGCTACAGGGCTCTAGCGTAACATAACAGGTGGCGCCTTTGGCTACCGCACCGGCTTCACGCAGAGCAAACACTTCGGCATGGGGCCCACCGGCTTGTCTGTGATAACCAGAGCCAACCACCACACCGTTTTGCACCAGCACTGCGCCAACATTCGGATTTGGGCTGGTGGTGTAACGACCAAGCTCAGCTAAGCGGATAGCCTGGGCCATAAAAGTGGTATCAGCGGCGCTAAACATCAGGCTTTTTCCCCTAAGCGGGCAATTTCTTCGCCAAATTCGCGGATATCTTTAAACGAGCGGTATACAGAAGCAAAGCGCACATAAGCGACTTTATCTACTTTAACCAGCTCATCCATAATCAGGTTGCCCAGCAACTGACTACCCACTTCCCGCTCGCCGGTGGCACGCAACTGAGACTTAATTTTATTGATCAGCTGTTCAATTTGCTCGGTGGATACCGGCCGCTTTTCCAGCGAACGCAGCAAGCCGCTGCGCAACTTATCTTCGTTAAAGGGTTCACGCGAGCCATCACGTTTAATAATGCGCGGCATCACCAGCTCGGCTGACTCAAAAGTAGTAAAACGCTCATGACAGGCCAGACATTCACGCCGGCGGCGTACCTGATGGCCATCGGCCACCAGACGTGAGTCAATTACCTTGGTATCGTCTGCATTACAAAACGGACAGTACATGATAGAAATCCTGCTAAGCTGCCAAAAAGCCAAAAAGAAAGGGCCAGATAAAGAAATGGCCGCAATAGCGGCCATCATAGCACTTAATCAGCGTTTACGCATAAACCGGGAAACGGCTGCACAGCTCAGATACCTGGCCACGCACTTTATCAATCACACCGGCATCGCCACGGCTGTCAAGCACGTCACAAATAAAGTTTGCCACAGTACGCGCTTCGGCTTCGTTAAAACCACGGCGGGTGATCGCCGGTGTACCAATACGCAAACCTGAGGTCACAAACGGCGAACGCGGATCATTCGGTACTGAGTTTTTATTTACCGTGATATGCGCCTGCCCTAACCAGGCATCGGCCTCTTTGCCGGTAATGTCTTTGTCAATTAAGTCCATCAGAAACAGATGGTTCTGTGTGCCACCAGAAACCACTTTATAACCGCGTTGCTGCATGGCATCACACATCGCCACAGCGTTTTTTAGTACCTGCTGCTGGTAAGTTTTAAACTCCGGCTGCAGTGCTTCTTTAAAAGCTACTGCTTTAGCGGCAATAACGTGCATTAACGGGCCGCCCTGACCACCCGGGAATACCGCTGAGTTCAGCTTTTTCTCAATTTCTTCGTTCTTACGCGCTAAAATTAAACCACCGCGCGGGCCTGCCAGCGTTTTATGTGTGGTAGTCGTTACCACATCAGCTACTGGTACCGGGTTCGGATATAAACCAGCGGCTACTAAACCGGCAACATGGGCCATATCAACCATCAGGTAAGCGCCTACTTTATCAGCGATATCACGAAACCGCTGCCAGTCAACAATACCGGAATACGCAGAGAAGCCGGCAATAATCAGTTTTGGTTTATGTTCCAGCGCCAGCGCTTCAGCCTGATCATAATCAATCACGCCGGTTTCTGGGTGCAGGCCGTACTGAACCGCTTTATACAGTTTACCGGACGAGCTGACATGAGCACCGTGAGTTAAGTGGCCACCATGTGCCAGGCTCATACCTAAAATAGTGTCGCCCGCGTTTAACAGCGCCAGAAATACCGCAGAGTTAGCTTGTGAACCAGAATGCGGCTGCACATTGGCGTAATCGGCACCAAACAGTTCTTTAGCGCGGGAAATGGCTAAATCTTCTGCTATATCAACATATTCACAACCACCGTAGTAGCGTTTATGCGGGTAGCCTTCGGCATATTTATTGGTCAGCTGAGAGCCTTGCGCCTGCAGTACGCGTGGGCTGGCATAGTTTTCTGACGCGATAAGCTCAATGTGCGCTTCCTGACGGTCGTTTTCATCGGTTATCGCTTGCCATAACTGTGGGTCGAAATCGGCAATATTCATATCACGCTTTAACATGCTCTCTCCTGGTGCGGCTTGCACGCGTAGTCTTAATCAAATTCAGCTGAATCAAAACTGGCTTACTAAAATTGGCCGCCATTCTACCTTTAAATATGACTTTATGCACCCGCAATTTAGCCATCTAAACTTCTAAATAACAAATGCATGGCTGGTTTAACAAGGTGACTCTGTGTTGCAAGCTTTACAATATAAAAAACACAGCCTAATATACTGTATATAAAAACAGCCTCGGTGTTTGCATGCGCAAAATTATACATATAGATATGGATTGTTTTTTTGCTGCGGTGGAAATGCGCGACAACCCGGCGCTGAAACATATTCCTATTGCTGTTGGCGGCTCAAGGCAAGCCCGCGGCGTAATATCTACCTGCAACTACCCTGCCCGGGCTTATGGCGTGCGTTCAGCAATGCCAACCGGCCAGGCGTTAAAGCTGTGTCCTCACTTGACCCTACTCAGTGGTAATATGGAGAAGTACAGCGCGGCCAGCCGGCAAATCCGGGCTATTTTTGCCCGCTATACCGACAGTATAGAGCCATTGTCGTTAGATGAAGCTTATCTGGATGTCACCGATTGCCCGCTGTTTCATGGCAGCGCCACGCGCATTGCTGAAGATATCCGCCGTAGTATTTTTATTGAAACCGGCCTTACAGCCTCGGCTGGTGTGGCACCGAATAAGTTTCTGGCAAAAATTGCCAGCGATGAAAATAAGCCAGATGGTTTATGCGTTATTACGCCTGATGACGTCAGCAGCTTTGTTAAAAAATTGCCGCTTAAACGCCTGCCAGGTGTGGGGGCAAAAACAGCCGAGCGCTTAAGTCAGTTGGGCTTAAACTACTGCGCCGATATCGCCACCGCCCCGCTGCCTTTACTGGTAAAACAGTTTGGCAGCCTGGCCGATAGCTTGTTAAAGCGCAGCCAGGGTATTGATGAGCGGCCGGTATGCAGCCGCGAGCAACGAAAATCGTTGGGGGTAGAGCGCACGCTGGAGCATGATTTACTGCAATATACCGAGTGCGTAGAAACACTAAGTCAGTTGCTGCCACAGTTACAACGCAGGCTGGATCACTATAGCAACACTGCAGCAGGACGACTGACGCCGATTCAGAAAGTGGGTATTAAACTAAAGTTCAGTGACTTTCGCCAGACAACCGTAGAAAAACAAGGTCAGCCATTACAGCTTGATAAACTGCTGCCACTACTGGATGAAGCCTGGCAACGCCGCCAGCAGCAAGGGGTAAGATTAATAGGTCTACAAATAGGCTTTAAAACTGCTGCTTCACAGCAACTGGCCTTGCCGTTTTAATTGATTAGCACTTTGCAGATAACAGAAAACCGGCAAAAGCCGGTTTTATGCAAGCCTGGCCGGAATTACCCGATAACAGTTACGTTCTCAGCTTGTGGGCCTTTTTGGCCTTCAGTTACTTCAAAAGTAACTTTCTGACCTTCAACTAAAGTTTTACGGCCGGTACCGTTGATCGCACGGAAGTGAACGAAAACGTCCTTACCACCATCACGCTCCAGGAAACCGTAACCTTTCTCTTCGTTGAACCACTTAACTGAACCGGAAATTAACTGTGACATAACACTCTCTTACTTTAACTAAATTTGCCAGCTCGCTGGCGACTTAAATATAACCGGCCATCTCAGCTGGCTAGCATATATTTTCGCCCTCATTATCAGGTAAGCCATATAAGGGGTCAATAACCTTGCCTGCCGCGCAGAAAATATTTCTGCTCTGGCCGTACCAGCAACATGAGCCACGTTACTGATAACCCTGTTGTTGTCAGCATACTAAACAGCAACAATTTTAGTGTAGCAGCAATAGTGCTGAAAAAATAATCAGTGTTAATTTATTTTTGTTTACGCCTTACCGGAGCTAAACCATCGTCTCCACCTTCAAAAAACTGCGGTGCGTTTTTCGTCAGCGGCTTAACCGCTTTAGTTTTAGCTTTGGCTTTACCCTGCAGCGCTTTTTTGCCGGCTACAGCTTTAACTGCAGCCTTTGCTACTTTGGGCTTACCGTCAAACTTAGCGGCTAATCCTTCTACTTCAGTAAAACTGGTTGGCTGGCGTAAAAAGGCTTCAATGCGTTCCAGTGCTGCTATATCTTTTGGCCCAACCAATGAAATCGCCTGGCCTTTGGCGCCAGCACGGCCGGTACGGCCAATACGATGCACATACTCTTCTGCATGCTTGGGCAAATCGAAGTTAATAACATGCGATACCTGCAATAGATCCAGGCCACGCGAGGCTAAGTCGGTTGTTACCAGCACCTGGTGCTTGCCGGTAGCAAAAGCCTGCATTACCGCATTACGGCTGCTTTGCGTTAATTTTCCGCTTAACCCCACGGCGCTGCGGCCAAGCTGCTCACACAGCAGCGCTAAGCGCTCGGCATCTTCGCGTGTGGCGGTAAAAATAATCAGTTGCTTAATATCATCCTGCTGTAAAAAGTGCTGCAGCAGAGCTTCTTTATGACTGAGGTGATCGGCCAGAAAAAACCGCTGGCTGATATCCTGATGTTGCTGATGCGAAGCACCAATAGCAACGCGGTATGGATTTTTCAGTAATGCCAGTGTCAGTTCATCTACTTCTGCATGATCTAATGTGGCAGAAAACAGCAAAGTCTGGCGTAAACGGTGATCTGCAGCTTTATTGATCACCGTTAGCTGCGGCATAAAGCCTAAATCCAGCATCCGATCCGCTTCGTCGAGGATCAGCATTTCCAGGCCATTAATAAATACTGATTTATGCTCAAGGTGATCAACAAAACGGCCCGGCGTGGCGACAATGATGTTTGGCTCACGTTTAAGCAGCTTTTCCTGATCGTTAAAGTTTTCGCCACCGACAATCAACGCTGACGTTAACGGTGTATTAGACACAAACAAGCGCAGCTGCGCATACACCTGTTTGGCTAATTCGCGCGTCGGCGCCAGTATCAGCGCCCGCGCATCACGCTTGGACAACGGCCGACTTTTTAGCAAGCGTTGCATCATTGGCAATAAATAAGCCAGCGTTTTACCTGAACCGGTTTGCGATGACACAATTAAATCACGGCCAACCATCACAGCAGGAATCGCCTCAAGCTGAATCTCAGTTGGCTTAACAAAGCCCAGATGCTGTACCGAGCGCATTAGCCGCGGATCAAGCGATAAATCATTAAATGGCAAAGTGAACCTCTTAAACCTTAAATTACCGCTATATGATAACCGAAGCTGGCAAATTGAGTTAGTTTGATTTCTTAACTGGCAGCCTTTGCGCTACTATAAGCGCATTATGACTACCGCTAAAAAGCATTGAATGATCAGGATATACCATGAGTAATGCACTAAAAGAACAACTGTTAAAAGCTGGCCTGGCCGATGCCAAAAAGTTAAAAGCCGTTAAAAAAGAGAAGCACCAGCAAAAAGTTCAGGCTGGCAAGAACCAGAAAATAGTTAACGAAGCCAGTGTGCTGGCAGAGCAAACGCGCCAGCAACAGATAGAGCGCGACCGTGTTTTAAACCAGCAAAAACAAGCTGCACTGCAGCAAAAAGCGATAGCTGCACAGGTTAAACAGCTTATCAGCAACAACACTATTAAAGCTCAGGGCGAAGTGGCCTACAACTTTACTGATGGCAAGCTGGTTAAGCGGCTGTATGTGAATAACAAACTGCATGATGAGCTAAGCCGTGGCCTGTTAGCCATTGCTAAGCAAGACGAACAGTATTATCTGGTACCTGCCGCCGTTGCCGAAAAAATTAAGCAGCGTCAGAGCGACAGTATTATTGTGCTGAATGTGAAGCAACAGCAGGTAGATGAAGACGACCCCTACGCCGACTTTAAAATTCCTGATGATTTAATGTGGTAAAGCCGCTTAGGCGTTTTGACAGAGAGCTGAATGAATACACAACTGGTACTGGCCAGTGTCGGTGAAATGCTGCAACTGCAACACTGGTTTAGTAGTACTGAGCAACAACAAAGCTGGGGCGGCGATAACTTTGATTATCCGTGCACCGAGCTGCGTTTTCTTCAACTGTTGTGCCGGCCTGGTACCCAAAGCTACAGCTTACTTGATAGCGACAACAATACCGTACTGGGCTTTGGTCAGGTTTGTGACCGTTTTGGCTGCCATCATCTGGCCAGGTTGGTTATTCACCCACAGCAACGCAGCAAAGGTTTGGCTAAAACTTTGATTAGTGAGCTGATCATTCAGGCGCTAAACCAGCAATACCGTAACATTTCGCTGTACGTACACCGGCACAACAATATTGCCCTGCAATGTTATGCCAGTCTGGGCTTTGAGATAAGCCCGCCGCCGGAAGCTGAAAGCCCACGCTTGCATTTTATGACACTAGCGGCAGACGATGCGATAGCGGGTGTCAACCGCTACTTGCAGCAGCAAAGCTAATCTGAACGCTGTCGGGCACTAACGCCTTTAACCTGTTGCGCGAAAGCGGGGCTTAACTGCCACTTTGGTTTAATAGGTGTCAGCGGCAGCTCGCGTTTACGGGCGACCAGCAAATAACTCGCACCAAAATAATTCATATATTGCTCGTTCCACAGCTGCCAGCGGGTTGCTTTATATTCTTTTGCCAGCATGGCAGAGCAAAAAAAACGCTGCTCTGACAACACTTCAAAACCAATAAGGTGCAGCCAGTCTTTAATACGTGATGCACTGAAAAACCGGCCATGCCACGGATATTTCTGCGCCAGCCCGGGCAGCCATTTTAATAAACCGACACTACTGTACGGATTGATACCACTGAGCAACAAATAACCATCGGGTACCAATACCCGGTGTGCTTCGCGTACCACATGATGTGGATCTGCAGTGTATTCCAGGCAATGGCTCAACAACACAGCGTCTACACTGTTTTCAGTAACAGGTAAAGCGTCTGCTTCAGCCAGCAACATGGTTTGCTGGCAATACCGGCCGACACCAATATGATGCTGAATTTTGCAGTTGCTGGTGTCCAGCTGGCAGCTGAGATCGCCAACTTTTAGCATGTAGTAACCAAAAATTTGCTGCCACCAGGGCTGCAATTGACGGGATATTGCATCAGCCAGCGCTTGCCCTTGCGTAAACTGCTGCCAGTCTGACGGCGAAGTACGGTCTTTTTCGCTCAGTGCCGGTTTCATGTTAAGTTAACAGCCGGATTCATTAAGATGGTTGTCATTATGTATCACATTACTCCAGTGCCAGCGTTTGAGGATAACTATATTTGGGTGTTATGTCAGCAAGACAACCCCAGTTGCATTGTAGTTGACCCCGGTGACGCCAGCCCGGTTTTGGCATTTTTACAGCAACAGCAAAAAATACCGGTGGCAATACTTATTACACACCATCATGCTGACCATACTGGCGGCATTACAGAGCTACAACAGCAATTTCCAAATGTAAGAGTAATAGGCCCGGCTATGGAACATAGCCGCATCCCGCAGCTTACAGAAACTGTGAGCGATAATCAGTTGGTTGTCATTGCTCAGTTAGGGCTTACTTTTGCTGTTATTGCTGTACCAGGACATACTTTGGGCCATATTGCGTTTTATTCAGCACCGGTTTTGTTTTCTGGTGATACCTTATTCAGCGCAGGTTGTGGCAGGCTGTTTGAAGGTAGCCCGCAACAAATGTGGCAGTCGCTGCAGAAGTTGCTGGCATTACCCGACAGCACCCAGATTTACTGTACCCACGAGTACACCCTGTCTAATTTAAAATTTGCTTTAACTGTGGAACCAGATAACGCGGCGCTACTCGAATACACGCAACGTTGTCATGATTTACGTTTGGCAAAACAGCCAACCCTGCCTGCAGGGTTAGCAAAAGAGAAACAAATTAATCCGTTTTTACGCTGTAATAACAAAAACCTACAGCAAAAATGGCAAAAAAATACAGCGTTAGCGCTGTTTAGCTGGTTAAGAGCCAGTAAGGACCAGTTTAAAAGCTGACTTGCATTCAGTGACCGAACAGGTAACATTCGATTTTTTACATGTGGAACAAAATAATGCTCAGAAGATTATCTGCCCTGGCTGGAGCCATGATCCTTGCAGGATGTGTTAGTACAAATAGCACTGAAAAAACTAACATACCTCCTGTAGTAAAAGCCCCACAAAATAAGCCGGCAGATTTTCATAAGCACGCCGCCAGTGCCGAGCAAATAGCCAATCGGTTATGGAGTGCAGGCGAAGCCTCGGGCAATGATATTATTGAACTTGATGCCACAGAATTAGAAGATTTATGGCAGCGCATTCAGTTGCAAATGAGTTTTAATGTGCCACAAACCCGACCGATTGTGGAACAACGTAACTTTTACAGCAGCCATCAGGCCTACCTGGACAGAGTAGCCAGCCGTGCCCAGCCGTTTTTATTCCATATCGTGCAAGAGTTGGAAAAACGCCAAATGCCATTGGAACTGGCGTTACTGCCTATTGTAGAAAGTGCTTTCGATCCTTTTGCCTATTCACACGCTGCTGCTTCTGGCATGTGGCAATTTATGCCTGCTACCGGCAAGCGTTTTGGTCTAAAACAAAACTTCTGGTATGACGGCCGTCGTGACGTAGTGGCCTCCACCCGGGCGGCGTTAGATTATTTACAGTATCTGCACGATAAACTCGAAGGTGACTGGCTCAACGCCATTGCCGCGTATAATTCTGGTGAAGGCCGGATCTTAAGAGCTATTCAACGCAATAAGCAAAAGCGTTTACCCACAGATTTCTGGTCGTTGGATTTACCTTCCGAAACTACCGCTTATGTGCCTAAGTTGCTAGCTTTGGTAGATATTCTCAAGCGCCCGGATGATTTTGATATTGTCTGGAAGTTTATTGCCAATGAACCGAAAATTGATGTGGTAGAAGTGGGCAATCAAATTGATTTGGCCATAGCCGCAGAGATGGCAGAGCTGAGTATTGCCGAACTACAGGCATTAAACCCGGGGTTCAGCCAATGGGCCACTGATCCTGACGGTCCGCACCATTTAGTACTGCCGGTACATCAGGTAGAAACCTTCCGGCAAAAGCTGGCGCAAACGCCCACTAAAGAATGGCTACGCTGGAAACGCTACACCGTAGCTAAGGGCGATACTCTTGGTAAAATTGCCCAAAAGCATGACACTAATATCAGTGCTATTCAGCGTATAAATAAACTTGATGGCAACACCATTCGCCTTGGCCAACATTTGCTGTTACCAGTATCTTCTGCTGAAGAGGCGAATTACAGCCTGAGCCAGCCAAACCGGATAGCCAAAGCACAGCAACAAGGTAATAACGGTACTAAGCTGGAGTATATTGTTAAAGATGGCGATACCCTGTGGGATATTAGCCGTGAGCACAAGGTTACAGTGGCTGAACTGGCAAAGTGGAATGCTATAGCGCAGCGCTCTGCACTTAAACCAGGCCAAAAGCTAGCGATATGGCAACCTATTACTGCAACAGGTAACAAGGGAATATCCCGCACTGTTACCTACAAGGTACGCAAAGGCGACTCTCTGGCAAGAATTGCACAACGTTTCAGCGTTTCAGTGTCTGACATTGTAAAGTGGAACAATATTAATACCGGCAACTACCTGCAGCCAGGCCAACAGCTGAAACTAATGGTCAGTATGACACAGGTATAAACCGCTAACGGGCTGGTATCATACGGGGCCAATATCATGAAATTGCAATACCTGCTGCTATGCACAGCATTACTGTTCACACCATTGAGTCAGGCACAGTTTGATATCAGTGGTGAGGGCAAAGTAACGCTTACCGACAATAGCAGCAAGACATTCGATTTCGGCTTTAGCTACTTCCGTCAGGATGGTACCTACCGCTTTAATGCTGGTAAGCAAAGCCTGAATGTCCCCTCTGTACCACAAAAATATTCTATTGCTGTCATTCTGCAGGATAACAGCCATGTCTGGGTGCCTGACTTTGTTAACGAGCCGCTTAGCAGTTTTGAATTACAACTGGAGCAATACTCTATAAAGTTGTTTGCGGATCCGCTGGCAGTAAATGCACCGGGAAACTTTGTGCTGCAACTAAACGATGAGACCTATTATTTTAACCGCGGTCCCGGCCAGATAAATTTTTACTTTACCGAAACCGGGATCCGCGATGTGCGGATAGAGGGTATGTTTAAACCGCGCAAATAGCCGGGTTAATCTGGCTCTTTTTGTAATTGCAACGCAGAAACCATTCCGGATGCTATACACAATAAAGGCGCCAATAAGGTTAAAAACCAGCTGGCCTGTAAACCAATATCATGCCACCAGGCGTAACATGCCGCCGTTAGCTGAAATATAATACCGAACAAGCCGGCGTAAACTAAAGCGCGGTTCAGCGGCCTTTTGGGTAGAGAAAATACTTTCATTTTAATGCCTGTCTACTTTTTCAATCCAGAATCAGCTTTAGTCTGCCTGCATCCATTTTTGTACTGCTGACACCAGCTCGTCAGGGTGAAACTTAGCGATAAACTGATCTGCACCTACTTTTTTCACCATGGCTTCATTAAATACACCGCTAAGCGATGAGTGCAACACAACATGCATTTGTCGCAGTGCCGGGTTAGCTTTTATTTCTGCTGTTAGCGTGTAACCATCCATTTCCGGCATTTCAATATCAGAAATCAGCAACGGCACTTTTGTAGAAATATCGCCGCCTAATTCTGCCGCTTTGGCGGTTAGCCAATCCAGCGCCAGTTTACCGTCGTTGACCAGTTCAACCTGAATACCGATTGAAGTCAGCGCCCGCTTTACCTGATTACGTGCCACTGCAGAGTCATCGGCTACCAACACAATCAAGTCTTTAAAATTACGCTCTGTTGCTTTTACTTTAATATCTTCGCTCACCTCTTCGTTAACCGGTGTTATTTCTGCGAAGACTTTTTCTACATCAATAATTTGTACCAGCTTACCGTCAATCTGGGTAACGGCTGTCAGGTAGTGGCCTGCCCCCGCACCTTTGGGCGGGGGCATGATTTGATCCCAGTTTGTGTTAACAATACGGTCGACACCGCTTACCAAAAAGCCCTGCGTATGGCGGTTGTATTCGGTTACCAGTACATAAGCAGTAGATAAATCTTCAATACGTTTACCACCGGTAGCCTGGCTTAAATCAATTACCATCACCGGTACACCGCGTAAATGCGCAATACCACGCACATGCGGGCTGGAGCCGGGCATTTCTGTCAGCTCCGGGCACTGTAACACTTCGCGCACTTTAAACACGTTAATGCCAAACGGCTGGGGGCCATACAAACGAAACAACAGTAACTCCAGCCGGTTGTTACCTACCAGATTTGTCCGCTGATTCACTGCGGCCATTAGTTTACTCATAATTTTGTACCTCTTCGGCCATATTGGCCGCTGCACGGTTAACGCTGATCAGGCACTACTACAGCATGTTGCTGTCAGCTAAGCAATGTGGACTTGTATCTGGAAGACAGAAATTTGTATAAGCATAGGCGAACATAGCTAATCGTCTAGCAAAACAGATGAAATGCTACTGCCGTTATTACACGACGGCAGCAACATTCTTAACCTTAACTTATTTGTGCATCTGGCTGTTGCTCGGGGGCTGCCAGAGCAAAAGCAGCCAGTTGCTGGCAGTTGTGGTGTACGGCCATCACTGTAGGAAAGGCGCTCATATCCAGCGCAAAGCGCTCGGCGTTATAAACTTGCGGCACTAAACAGATATCAGCCAGCGTTACTTCATCGCCAAAGCAAAACTGCCCGGCACTTTGCTTTAAACGTTGTTCAATTGCGTCAAAGCCGGTATTAAGCCAATGGTTAATCCAGTTTAGTTTTTGCTGTTCAGTTAATGCTAAAGGCCCGGTAAGGTATTGCAATACGCGCAGGTTATTCAGCGGATGCATATCGCAGGCAATATCCAGTGCCAGCGCGCGTACTTTGGCCCGTGCTGCGGGTTCTTCCGGCAACAACACCGGTTGCGGATAGGTTTCGTCCAGATATTCCACAATGGCCAGCGACTGGTTCAGACTAAGATCATCATCTACCAGCACAGGTACCAGTTCTGCCGGGTTCAGTGTTTTGTAGTCAGGGCTGTGTTGCTCGCCGCCGTTTTTTACCAGATGTACCGGCAGATTTTCAAACGTCAGTTGTTTTAAGTTTAGCGCGATACGCACACGATATGCTGCTGAAGAGCGCCAGTAGCCGTAGAGTTTCATTGTTATCCTTAAGATACCGAGCTTCGAATACGCAGCTGCTGCGTACATTTTTTCTGCGA
Source organism: Rheinheimera sp. EpRS3 (assembly GCF_001513785.1). GTDB lineage: Bacteria > Pseudomonadota > Gammaproteobacteria > Enterobacterales > Alteromonadaceae > Alishewanella. The sequence continues at coordinate 1,172,110 of NZ_LNQS01000001.1, read as the reverse complement.
CACGCCGTAAACCCATCCCTGGGGGCTCGACTCAGGCATCCATGCCTTCAACGGTCGCAGAAAAAAGTACATCCGCATCCGCTTACTAAGGGTTAAGCTTTATATTGCACTACTTTCTGGTCAATGGCACCAAAGATGCTATTACCCTGCGCATCCAGCATTTCCATACGAATAGTATCGCCAAACTTCATAAAAGCAGTAGATGGCTTACCATCACGAATGGTTTCGATCATGCGAATTTCAGCAATACAGCTGTAGCCAACACCGCCCTCATCCACAGCAGTACCATACTCGGTGCCCTGCTTGTTTGATACCGTGCCCGAGCCAATAACCGCACCGGCGCTTAGATTACGGGTTTTCGCCGCATGCGCGACTAACTGACCAAAGTCGAATGTCATATCGATACCGGCATTGGGCTTGCCAAAAAGTTTGCCATTGTAAGTAGATAGCAGCGACAGATGCACACGGCCATCACGCCAGTTATCACCCAGCTCGTCCGGCGTTACCGCTACCGGGCTAAATGCCGATGACGGCTTGGATTGAAAAAAGCCAAAACCTTTGGCTAACTCATTCGGAATAAGGCCACGCAAGGAGACATCATTGACCAGCATCAGTAAGCGGATTTTGCTGCGCGCCTCATCAGCGCTGCACGCCATCGCCACATCGTCGGTAATGACTGCGACTTCGCCTTCAAAGTCGATACCGTAGTCTTCGCTAACCACTTCAACATTGTCGCGCGGGCCGATAAAATCGTCCGAACCGCCCTGATACATTAACGGATCGGTCCAGAAGCTTGGCGGCATTTCGGCATTACGTGCTTTGCGCACCAGTTCAACGTGGTTCACATAAGCACTGCCATCGGCCCACTGATATGCACGTGGTAAAGGCGATTCACACTGAGCTTCATTAAACGCCATTTCGCCGTCTACTTTGCCGTTGTTCAGCGCCTGATATACTTGTTCCAGCTTCGGGCTTAACTGTGCCCAGCTGTCCAGCAATTGCTGCATAGTGGCGGCTACTGCCGGCGCTGCTACACAGCGGCTTAAATCGCGGCTGACTACAACCAGCAAGCCATCACGGCTGCCATTTTTTAAACTTGCTAACTTCATTATTATTCCTTCGCCTGCTCTGGTTTAACTTTCCAGCTGTTAACGTATTCCGGGTTTTCGGTGGCCAGCGCTGCAGTACCTATCTCCAGTGCGTCGCGGGTATCAAGCATTACTGCCACTTCATCAGTAAATTTCTTTTTATACTCACGCCCCGCCGCAAAGGCTTTGGGGTGCGGGCCATGGGTAAAACCGGCCGGGTGGAAAGTGACCATACCTTTTTCGATATTATCGCGGCTGAAAAAGTCACCGGCATGGTAAAACAGTACTTCATCGTAATCGTCATTGTTATGGTAAAACGGCACTTTTAACGCACCGGGATCACTTTCAATTGGCCTTGGCACAAAGGTACACACCACAAAGCGCTGCGCAACAAAGGTAGTATGCGCCGACGGCGGTAAATGATAGCGGTGGCTCATCAGCGGGCGGATATCGCGCCAGTTAATGCGCATTACCGCTAAATCGCCATGCCAGCCAATCGCATCCAGCGGGTTATACGGATATGTAATCACCGATACCTGGCCGTGGCGTTTTACTTCAACCTGCCATTGCTGCTCGCTGTACTGAGCTTTAAAGGCATCATCAATTTTCGGCGTATCCAGCATTGCCGGGTCAAAAATTGCGTGGTTACCTACCAGGCCTTTTTCCGGCAGCTGATAGCTGTCGTTAGTAGCTTCAACCAACAGGATAAACATCGGCTGTTTTGGCTCTAAACGCCACATGGTAGAGCGCGGAATAACAATATAATCGCCGTCGCGTACTGTCATATGGCCGTAATCGCAATACAGCTCGGCGCTGCCTTCGTGGATAAACAGCAGCTCATCACCGTCGGCGTTGCGCACCAGCTTGCTCATGTTGTCATTCAGGCGCCAGGTGCGCATTTTACAATGCGCATTAAACAGCAAATTTGGCACGGCCCACGGCGAATTAGTGTTATCTGCACCTATGTCATTAAAGTTAAACAGGTGTGGTCGCAGTGGCCCCTGCCAGTCAATCCAGCCGGTAGGCGCATGGCGGTGATGAAAGTGCGTGGCCGGGCCAAAAAAACCGCTGCGGCCGGTTTCACGCTCATATATCGCCTGCTCAGGAAAATCTGCGTGCGCCTGTCTTGATACATCACCTTCCTTTAACGGAAACGATGCCCATTTACGCATTGCTTAACACTCCGCGCTGAATTTGATCTTCTTCGATAGACTCAAACAGTGCCTTAAAGTTACCCTCGCCAAAACCTTCGTTGCCTTTGCGCTGGATAATTTCAAAGAACACCGGGCCAATCACGGTTTTGGTGAAAATTTGCAGCAAAATGCCGTCTTTCATTGGCGCGCCGTCGATCAAAATACGTAAGTCCCGCAGTTGCTCTAAGTCTTCATCGTGGCCCACTACCCGCTCGTTTACTTTGTTGTAGTAGGTTTCCGGTGTTGGCATAAAATCCATGCCGCGGCTGCGCAAAGTGCGTACAGTTTCATAGATGTCTTCGGTTGTCAGCGCAATATGCTGGATACCCTCGCCTTTGTATTCGCGGATAAATTCTTCAATCTGAGATTTATCATCAGAAGATTCGTTAATTGGAATACGAATTTTGCCGCAGGGTGCTGTCATCGCTTTTGATACCAGGCCAGTAAGCTTACCTTCAATATCAAAATAACGGATTTCACGGAAGTTACCGATATTTTCATAGAAGCCGGCCCAGGTATTCATATTGCCGCGCATAACGTTATGCGTTAAATGATCCAGCACTTCCAGGCCAACACTGTGCTTGGTCATTTCAAGCTGCCAGTTGTCATAGTATTTAAAGTCAACATCGTACACTGAGCTGGCACCATAGCGGTCCACAAAATACAGCAGGCTGCTGCCAATACCGTAAACAGCCGGGATATTCAGCTCCATCGGGCCAATCTGGTTTTTATACTCTTTAGCGCCGTTAGCAACGGCATGTTTTAATGCATGAGCCGCATCTTTTACCCGAAATGCCATGGCGCACACGCTGGGGCCGTGCTTACGGGCGAACTCTTCGGCCTGCGAGTTTGGCTCAGCATTAACAATAAAGTTAATGTCGCCCTGCTTATATAACCAGGCTTGCTTCGAGCGGTGCTGTGCGACTTCGGTAAAGCCCAACGCAAAAAATAAATCTTTTAATTTCTGAATACCGTCAGCATCAGCGGCGGTATATTCAACAAACTCGAAACCATCAGTTCCCAGCGGATTAATTTTATCTGTCATTGTTATAGTCCTAACTACGTCTTGGTTGGCGCTAATAATGCGCTTGCGGCAAAAAAAAGGAAGGGGGCAGCAAGTAACAGCTTAATGCCTGCTAAACTGCTGTTTTGTAAAGCTGCTGATACAAAACGGCGACTTTCTGAAAAAGCGATCAAAAAGGGCCGCCAAATCGCTTTGGCAGCCCCTTTGCAGTACAGTTTTACGCACAAAGCGTAGTTAAATTTTTACACTCTTTCGATTAATGCCGTAATCACGTAATTTATTGGCCACTGCCGTGTGGCTTAAACCGAGTTTTTTTGCCAACTGACGCGAGCTGGGATAGGCCGGAAACAATTTGCGCAACAGGTTCGCTTCAAAGCGTTTTACCGCTTCGTCGAGGGTACCGTCGAAATCTTGCTCTAAATAACCAAAATCGTTGTTGTAACTGGGTAATTGCAAATGCTCTTTATCCAGTTCAAAGCCTTCAAGCAGAGTAATAGCACGATACAATGCATTTTCCAGCTGACGCACGTTACCCGGCCAGGGATAATTTTGCAGAAAATTAGCACAGCTGTCGGTTAACTTTGGCGCTTTACGGCCCAGCCGTGCGGCAAAACGGGCAATAAAAAATTCGGCCAGCGGCAGCACATCCTGTTTGCGTTCACGCAGTGCCGGTAAAGCCAGCGTCAGCACATTAAGGCGATAGTATAAGTCTTCGCGGAACTTGCCTTCCTGCACCATGCCGGGTAAATCTTTTTGCGTGGTACAAATTACCCGTACATCGACTTTTACTTCGTTTTCATCGGCAACTCGGCGAAAACTGCCATCCTGCAAAAAGCGGATCAGCTTGGTTTGCAACTGATGCGACATCTCGCCTACTTCATCTAAGAATACCGTGCCGCCATTGGCCAGTTCAAAAATGCCTTTTTTGCCTTCAACAGTCCCTGGAAAGGCATTAGCGCCATACCCGAACAGTTCAGACTCTGCTACGTTGTCTGGCAACGACGCACAGCTAAGGGCTAAAAAAGGTTTACCGGTGCGGCTGCTGGCAGCATGACAAGCCCGGGCCAGTAGCTCTTTACCGGTGCCGGTTTCACCCATAATCAGAATGGGCGCATCCAGCTGTGACATTTTTTTCGCTTCGCGTACCACTCTACGCATTAAGTTACTGTGCGCCTGCAAAGTGTTAAAGCTTTCCTGATCGCCTTTTTTAAACGCCACCATATGCTGGCCGAGCCGGCTTTCAGATTTTAAATTAATCACCGCACCAGCCAGAATCTCATGGCCGGTTTCATCCGGCACCATCACCGGCAAAATATCAGCAACAAAGCGCTTGCCGTGAATTTCTAACCGCCGGGTTTGCGCCAGCACATCATCGCCCTCTAACCAGCGCTGAAAATTAAAGCCCTTAACCATGCCCTGCAATGACTGACCGGCGATAGCGTTATGCTCTACCGACAACGCTTCCAGTGCAGCGTCATTAATTACCGTGACATTGGCTTTAATATCAACGGCAATCAGGCCATCCGGCAGTGTTTTAAGTAAGGTAGACAGTTCATTATGCTCACGCTCTGACGGCATAAAAGCGGTGGTTTTAACATCTTCTACGCCGGTGATGCGGCGCATCTTGGTCATTAACTCCTGAAACTTTTCAAAGTTTACTGTCGGAAATGACACGTACATCCGGCTTAAACTGGGATCGACTTCAATACCGCGCAAATCCAGCTGATAACTTACCAGTACATTTAATACTTCCTGTGCCAGGCCGAGCCTGTTCTGGCATTGAATTTCTAAACGCATACCGCAAAGTGTCCCAAGACCAAGTAATTAACAACATAATACGGTATAACGCTAAGAAGAGACCAGTAGTTTTGTAAAGAAATGTGAACAAAAAGACGATTTAGCGGGTTATTGCGACAAGTGGCAGCTAAGACAACGCGGCAGTGAACAACAAAAGACAGCAATGAGTGGCGCCCCGGCACCACTCACACAAAGAACACTAAGCGGACAGTAAAGCATCCGTTTTGGCTGCACAGATAAAGTCATTTTTATGCAAGCCTTTAATCGAGTGCGACCACCAGGTTACCGTTAACTTGCCCCACTCCAGCAACAGCGCAGGGTGATGGCCTTCGGCTTCTGCCAGCTCGGCCACTTTGTTATGAAATGCCCAGGCTAACTTAAAGTTTTTAAACTTAAACTCGCGCTCCAGTTGCAAAATACCATCACGCACCACCGGCGTCCAATCGGGGATCTGCCGCATTAACTCAGGCAGCTCGGCATCAGATACTTTAGGCGCATCAGCGCGGCAGGCTTCACATTGCATTGCTTTTAATTCAGACATTCTGTAATCCTAACTTGCTTGTTTTTCTTTGGGCGGAAATTTTGGCGCATGCAGCCCCAGTGCTCTGGCCTGTTCAACCAGCGCCATCATATCCAGATGGGCAATATCAAACAGTTGGTCAATACGTTCAATCATAAAATACACCGGCTGCATAATATCGATACGGTAAGGCGTACGTAATACGTCTACCGCATCAAAGGGTTTACGCTCCGGCACATCAGATTCAAGGGCGTAGGTGGTTTCACCCGGCGACGATAAAATACCGCCGCCATATATGCGTAAACCATCCGCGGTGTTTAATAAACCAAATTCAATGGTAAACCAGTATAGTCGGGCCAGATAAACGCGGTCCTGCTTGTTGGCTGACAGGCCCAATTTACCGTACATATGGGTAAATTCGGCAAACGCCGGATTGGTAAGCATAGCGCAGTGGCCGAAAATTTCATGGAACACATCCGGCTCCTGCAGATAATCAAACTCTTCGCGGCTGCGGATAAAGGTCGCCACCGGAAAGCGCTTATTGGCCAGCAATTCAAAAAACTTATCAAAGCTGATTAACGCCGGTACTTCAGCACATTCCCAGCCGGTAGTAGCGCGCAATACCTTGCTGACTTCCTCCAGTTGCGGAATGCGGTCAGTGGGTAGCTGTAACTTTGCCAAACCAGCCATATATTCGTCACAGGCTTTGCCTTTGATCACGCTAAGCTGACGGGTGATCAGTTCGTGCCATATTTGGTTTTCTTCATCTGACCAGGCAATCACACCCTGGTCGTCCGACTGACGGGAGACATATTTACTCGACTTACTCATACACAACCTGTTGAATAATCTGTTATACGGGAGTGTCCCGCTTAGCTGCCATTTTGTAATTTGAATAATGAGCAGATAATTAGTTACAGCGGATACTAAGCGATAGTGCGGCAAGAGTTAATCTCGTTGCCGCCTAAAGTTGGCTGCTCTGGCGTAAACATAGCCTTACAAGGCTGGTGACTCAACGCTGGCGTTGCTGCATTTTATCCAGCGCCTGCGCCAGATCGGCGATAATGTCATCAACGTGCTCTAACCCTACCGAAACACGGATTAAACCATCACTGATGCCAGCCATCTGCCGCTCTTCTGCGGTGTAAGGGCTGTGCGTCATCGACGCCGGATGTTGAATAAGCGATTCGGCATCGCCCAGGCTTACCGCCAGGCTAAGCAACTTACATTGATTAATAAAATAGCGGCTGTCGTCCAGGCTGGCATTTAGTTCAAACGCCAGCACGCCACCGGCGGCTTTCATCTGGTTACCAATAAACTTAAAGCCCGGATGCGACGGTAAGCCGGGATAAAACACTTCGCGCACTGCAGGATGTGCCTGCAGATATTCCGCTACCGTCTGTGCATTGCTGCAGTGGCGCTCCAGCCGCACCGACAGCGTTTTTAAACCGCGAATAATCAACCAGGCGTCATGTGGGCTAATGGTGGCGCCCATGTCTTTTAATGTGGTCAGTTTGATGGTTTTTATCGTTTCTGTGTCCGATACAATCAGCCCCGCTACCACATCGCCATGGCCGTTAAGGTATTTGGTAGCGCTGTGAATGACGATATTAATGCCGTAATCGGCTGGCTTTTGCAGCAACGGCGTAAGAAAGGTATTGTCTATCACTGAAATCAGCTGATGGCGCTGACAAAAGTCACCAAGAAAGGCCAGGTCTAGCACCACCAAATTCGGATTTATTGGCGTTTCAGCAAACAGCATTTTGGTATTAGGTTTAAGGGCTTGTTCAACCGCCGCGTGGTCTGTCATATCGACAAAGCTAACTTCAATGCCGTAACGGGCAAACATATGATTAAACAGTGCAAAGCTGCAGCCATAAATGGCTTTGCTGGCAATAAGATGATCGCCCTGCTGTAAAAAAGCCATAGTACTGGCTGCAACAGCGCCCATACCGGTAGCCGTGGCGGCAGCATCAGCCATGTCTTCCAGCGCCGCTATTTTCAGCTCCAGCTCGCGGGTGGTCGGGTTACCCAGTCGGGTGTAAATATAGCCTTCAGCCTCACCGGCAAAACGGGCCGCACCCTGCTCGGCGTTATCAAAAATAAAGGTGGAGGTTTGGTACAACGGCGTGGCTAAAGTACCGTGTTGATTTTTTTCTTTACCGGCGTGAATACACAGGGTTTCGGCTTTTTTATTATTGTCATGCATAAAGTTACTGCTACTGAAAGTTAAAGTCGCTGTAACAAATAGCAGAAACTAATATTAATGGAAGCACGCCAGACATCTTGCAGTCTGGCGGTATCAGAAAAGTTTATCCGGCACTGTCAGCTTTAGTTTGCGCAGCAGTGCTAAAACGTTGTAATAACGCACGGCCAAGCGATTTAATACTGACTTTGGCAGCAGCCGTTACCGGTAGTGGCCGCAACTGTTGCTGCGCCAGATTACCAAGGCGGGCTACCAATAAGCCGGCAATCACGCCCTGCCCGGCCCGGGCCGATAACTTAGCCGTTAACTCGCTGCCAATAACGTCGGATGCCATATCCAGCGCTAACTCTGAGCCACCAGCCCACAGCAGCGCTGCAAACAGCCGTTTTAACAGCACCATACTGCGCAACTGGCCGATAGCACCACCGTACAGCTGCGCCAGTTCACGCACCAAACGGCTGCTGCGCCACAACACCAATATCATATCGGCCAATGCAAAGGGGCTGATTGCCACCGCCATGCTGGTATCTGTGGCAGCACGATAAATGATTTGCTGCGCCTGTTTATCCAGCACGGTCAAAACAAAATGCTCAAACAACGCCAGTTGTTCTTCATCGCTATGCTCATCTTTTACTGCCGCGCGCCACTGGTTTATTGCTGCGCTAATATCAGGGTTTGCCGGCAAACTGGCCGCCACCGCCTGGCACAGCTTTTGTGCTTCGCCAAATTGTACGCTGTGGCGAATACGCTGTGCGCTTTGCTGCCACTGCCGGTTGCGGGCCAAACGACGCCATAGCTTTACTTCACGCCAGATCAGGCTGGTTAGCAGCACCAGTACAGCCACAGTAACCAGGCTGAGCAGGCCTCCCTGCAGCACACTTTGTTGCCAGCTGTGTTGCAACATTAGCCCCCATTGCCAAACCGACAGCACGACAATAGTCAGCAAAGTTGCCGCAGACAAGCGCCACCACCAGCGGTTAGTTTTTACCGGCTTGGCAGGCGCTGCTGGTGCACTAATTAAGTTGTCGTCGTGGTAATAACTGGCGCTTTTTAACTCAACGGCTGCTGGCGTTAGCTTTGGCTGGCTAAAATGACGGGCTTGCTTTAATTCGCTCATCGTAATTTGTCTCCAAGGATAAACTGCAGCACATGGTCCATCCGCACATGAGGCAGAGCCTGAGTGTCGTTCCACGGCAGTGGCCGTAGCGGTAAAAAAGCAAACTTATGTTGTTCAAACACCGCTTGAGGTGGCACGGTTGGCGGTATGTCGCCGGGGAAATAGGTCAGTGCTTGCTGATCCAGCCCGGTACCGCTGATGCAAGGTTGCGCCAAACCGTCAGCCTGCACAAAACCACTGCTGCTGGCCCGTATTGCGGCTATCGCCATAGCCTCAGTGGTAGCAGCCTGATACTGGCTGTTTTTCAGCGGCTGCTGTAATAACTGTTGCAACAGCAAAGTAAGGGCTTTGTGCTGCTCAGGCGTAGCATGATCAGACTTGCTGGCCGCAAATAACACTTTACTGATTTTTGGCTTAAACAACCGGCTTAACAGGCTGGACGGGCCATAATTGAAGCTTTGTAAAATAAGCCGCAGCGCCTGCTGCAGCTCGGTAATAGCCGCATAACCGGCATTGAGTGCCGACAGGCAATCGACCAGAATAACCTGCCGATCCAGACCAGAAAAATGTTGCTGGTAAAACGGCTTGATCACATGTTTACGATAGCTGTCGTAGTGCTGCTCTAACTGGGTTGCCAGTGCAGAGGGTTGCTCTGCCTGTTGCGGTAACAATGGAAATAACTGCAGCATAGGTGCACCAGACAGCACACCCGGCACCAGCAAACGCCCAGGCTGATTTAAGTAAGCACCGGGCGTTTGATGAAATTGTGTCAGTAACTGCTTGTAGCTGTCAGTAAGCTGCTGCAGATGTAATTCGCTGGCATCTTGCAAATTGGTATTTTGCAGTAATTGTGCAAACGGTTGTGCCGCCGCACTGCGATGGGTTTTGGCAAACAACTGCCAGCTAAACTCACACCACTGGGCATAACTCATATCCAGCATCGGTAAATCCAGTAACCACTCACCGGGATAATCGATAATATCCAGCGCCAGTTCGCTGTGGCTCTGCAGGTGAGAGCGCAAACCTGACGCGGCTTTGTAGCGCAGTTGCAGGCTTAACTGACTCCAGCCCGTGGTTGATGGCGGCCAGGCTGGTGGGGTTTGCTGCAGATATTGCAGGTTTTGTTCCAGTGGAAAGCGCGGCACCGCCAGTACCTGGCTTGCCAAACGTCCGCCCAGATAACGTTGCTCACGTACTACATCAAAAAATGGCAGATTAGACGGCTGGTCGCCCTGCGTCAGCTGATGTACCAATGAGGTAATAAATGCTGTTTTACCTGAGCCACTAAGCCCGGTAACCCCCAGGCGTAAATGACGATCAAAAGCGCGGCCTGTTAGCTCGCGCCTTTGATGTTGAAGATGCTTAAATACATTCATAAGCTAAGGCTTACCACCCTAGAGGCTGTTAAATTCGCGATTTAACTGAAATTTAGCTGATGTAACGTGGCGCTCAAGATCACGCAAACGTAGCTCCAGTCCGTTAAACTGATTGGTTAAATGCTGCAGCGCGTCTTTTGGTGCCTCGCCGCGCTGCCATAACCGGGTTTTCACCTCTACCACCTTCTCTGTTGCCGGGCTTAAATCAGCCGTAGTTGTTGCTCTGAAGGCGGCTTTGGACTTTTTTTCCAGCACCACCCAGGCTGCTATGTACAACACTAATACCAAACCGCCGGCGCCAAGAAAAAATGCTGATACGGTAATGATACGCACCAACCAAAGTTCCCAGCCAAAGTAGTCGGCAATACCGGCGCATACGCCGGCTATCTTGCCATTGGCATCATCACGTAACAGTTCACGCTTAATCTTAGTCATGTGAAGACCTCCATTTCGGACTTTCTGCATCTAAAATAGCTTCCAGCGTTTTAATGCGATCGGCCATTTTCTCTGCCCGGTGCGCCAGATCATTTAACTGTAACAGTTCCTGATCTGACAACCCCTGCCCCATTTTGTTCTTGCTACGGTAATGCATGATTACCCAGATCGGTGCAACAAAAATCATAAACAGGATAATTGGTACACCAATGACTTCTGACAAATCCATGAGTTACTCCTAAACGCCTGCTGCTCAGGCGTCTTGATCTTTCTGATTAACTTTAGCCTTTAATGCCGCCAGTTCATTGTCAATTTTGTCCTGTGCAGCCAGTTCAGCAAACTCATCCTTTAGGGTTTTCTTACCTAAGTCATAGGCTTCAACCTGGGCTTCCAGCGTATCAATTTTCTGCTCGTAACGCTCAAACTTGTACATCGCATCGTTAATACGGTTGCTGTCCAGCGTCTTTTTCACTTCCAGGCGTGATGCCACTGTTTTCTGGCGCATCAACATAGACTTCTGCCGAGCTTTGGCATCCGCCAGCTTTTCCTGCAGCTGTGCTACTTCGTCCTGCAGCTTGCTGATATGCTCGTCCAAATTAGTAATATCTGCTGCCACTGCATTGGCCTGATCAGACGCTTTTTGCCGTTCAATCAGCGCAGAGCGCGCTAAATCTTCGCGTTCTTTGCTAAGCGCCAGCTCAGCCTTAGCCTGCCAGTCGGCTACTTCTTCCTGCAAACGGTTTACCACCCGCTGCAACTCTTTTTTCTCGGCGATGGTTTTAGCAGAAGAAGAACGTACTTCTACTAAGGTGTCTTCCATTTCCTGAATAATCAAGCGGACCATTTTTTCCGGATCTTCGGCTTTATCCAACAGCGCGTTGATATTTGAGTTCACTATGTCTGAGAAGCGTGAAAAAATACCCATAATATTTACCTCTTAAATGACTGGTTTAGTACAACCTAATCTATTCAGTTTCCTTGCCAACTTTGCAGATTATTTTAAACCAATGATTAGTATCAATTTTTATTTATTTTGCGTTAAAGCTTCTGCTGACGGATATTATGAAATACACTACTAATTAGCCAATTTAACTAACAAATAGCACGCCATGAGCATAAAATTCAAACAAGATAATCTGGTGGGCCAGTCTAACAGTTTTCTGAATGTGCTGGATCAGGTCTCACAAATAGCCCCGTTAGACAAACCGGTATTAATTATCGGTGAACGTGGCACCGGTAAAGAACTGATTGCAGCCCGTCTGCACTTTTTGTCACAACGCTGGGATCAGCAATACCTTACGCTTAACTGCGCCTCACTGAATGAAAACCTGCTGGAAAGTGAATTATTCGGCCACGAAGCCGGTGCCTTTACCGGAGCCAGTAAACGCCATGAAGGGCGTTTTGAGCGGGCTCATGGCGGCACTCTGTTTCTTGACGAGCTGGCTAACACGCCGGGCTTAGTGCAGGAAAAGCTGTTACGGGTAATTGAATATGGCGAATTTGAACGCGTAGGTGGCAGCCGTTCGATAAAAACGGACGTCAGGCTGATTTGTGCGACTAACGAAGATTTACCGGTATTAGCTGAGCTGGGCGAATTCCGTGCCGACTTACTGGACAGGCTGGCGTTTGATGTTATTACTTTACCGCCGATGCGTGAGCGCCAGGAAGACATTATGGTATTGGCCGAACATTTTGCCATTAATATGGCGCGCGAGTTGGGCTTTGAGTTGTTCAGTGGTTTTAGTGAAAAAGCCAAGCGCACCCTGCTTGACTACCATTGGCCCGGTAATGTGCGCGAACTGAAAAATGTGGTAGAGCGTAGCGTATACCGCACTAATAATGCTTATGTTCCGGTGCACGACATTCAGCTAGACCCGTTTGAATCGCCTTACCGGCCAAGACAGCGCATTAAAGCTCTGCGCCCGCAGGCACAAGCCTTGCCGGTACAGGAAAGCACGAACGCGTTGCCTGTTGCTACCACTGCCGTAGTTGCAGCAAAGAGTAACCAGTTCGATTTTAACCAGGTGCAGGATTTTAAAACTCTGTCGCAGGATTTTGAGGTAAGCCTGATTAAACAGGCGCTGGCTGCCAGCCAGTATAACCAGAAAAAAACGGCTGAACTGTTGAATCTGACCTATCATCAGCTACGTGGCTATATGAAAAAATATCAGTTACTGGAAAGCCAGCAACCATGAACGTTAGCTTTAGCCAGATAATACAGTCGGCACCCAGGCGCCGTTTTTTGCCTCTGCTGATGGCAACCGTTGTAAGTGCCTGTCAGCCGCAGTTGCCTGAAACCGTGCGCAGCGGTTTAGTATATTGCTCTGAAGGCTCGCCAGAGTCGTTTAACCCGCAACTGGTCACTTCCGGCACGACTATTGATGCTATCAGCCAGCAATTATATGATCGCCTGCTGGATATTGACCCGCAAAGTGGCGAGCTTAAACCCTTACTGGCCACCCAATGGCAAGTAAATGACAGCGGCACCGTGTATGAGTTTACGCTGCGTCCGGATGTGCAGTTTCATCAAACCGAGTACTTTAGCCCCAGCCGGGCATTTAACAGCGACGATGTAGTATTTACCTTTAACCGTATTATGGATAAAAGCCATCCTTTTCATTATCAGGGCGGCGGTAACTACCCGTTTTTTCAAAGTGTTGACTGGGCCAATTTGGTTGAACGTGTAATTGCTGTTAACAGCACTACCGTACGGTTTGAGTTAAGCCGGCCGGACAGCTCGTTTTTATCCAATCTGGCTACTGATTTTGCCGCCATTTTATCTGCAGAATACGGCGCTGCCGTGCTTGCTCAAGGCCAACCCGGCCGCATTGACAGCCATCCGGTTGGTACAGGGCCGTTTCGCTTTAAAGAGTACCAAAAAGACGTACTGATACGATATTACCGCCACAAGACCTACTGGCGCGAGCTGGCAAAACCGGAGCAGTTAGTGTTTGACATAGTGCCAAACAACGCCCGGCGGATGGCTAAACTGTTCACCCACGAATGTGATGTGGTGGCCTTTCCTCGGGTGGCAGAGCTTGGCCTTATCAGCCAGCGACCAGATGTCGACGTGCAGGAAAGTACCAGTATGAACGTTGGTTTCTGGGCATTTAATACCGCCAAACCACCTTTTGACAATGCCAAAGTACGGCTGGCACTGGCGATGGCAATTAATCGCGAAGCCATTTTACAGGCGGTGTATTTTGGTTATGCCACAGCGGCAAACTCTGTATTACCGCCAACTTCCTGGGCCTATAATGCTGAGTTGCCACAATTACCTTTTGATCAAACCCAGGCTAAAGCATTACTGGCCGAAGCAGGCTATGCCAATGGCTTTAGTATGGATATCTGGGCAATGCCGGTGCAACGTCTGTATAACCCCAATGCACTTAAAATGGCCGAAATGATGCAGGCAGATCTTGCACAAATTGGTGTCAGGGCCACGATAGTCTCTTATGAGTGGAACAGTTTTCGCCGTAAATTGAGTAATAACGAGCATGACTCGGTGTTGATCGGCTGGTCGGCCGATAATGCCGATCCGGATAACTTTTTCCGGCCGCTGTTAAGCTGCAGTGCCGCACAAACCGGCACTAACAGAGCCAACTGGTGCGATGCTAACTTTGACCGCTTAATCAGCCAGGCACTGCTGACATCGGATCAAAAGCAACGCCGCAGCTACTATATGGCGGCTCAACAATATCTGGCCGAGCAAATGCCGCTGCTGAGTATCGCTCATTCGCAGCGCTTTCAGGCGCTTAACAGTGACATCAGCGGCATTGACATTAACCCTTACGGCGGTATATCGCTGGCCACAGCCGTTAAGGATGTTAAATGATCCTGTATCTGCTACGTCGCCTGTTTTTACTGGTTTTTGTCTTTATTGCTCTGAGTATACTGGCATTTAGCCTGGGGTATCTGTTCCCGGGAAATACGCTGCAAAACTTTACCGGCATGACAGATATTTCTGCTGAACTGGCCACACAATTAACGGCAGAGTACCGCTTAGATAGCGGCTATATACAGCAGTATATTGCCTACCTGCAACGTATTTTCAGTGGCGATTGGGGCCTGTCTTTTGCCAGCAAACAACCGCTGCTACAAGAGATTAAAATACTGCTGCCAGCCACATTGGAACTGGCCGCTTATGCTCTGCTGGTATCATTTTTTGTCGGCATTCCACTGGGTATTATTGCCGCGATAAAACCAGAGGGTATTGTCAGCCGCATTATTTCAGCATTGGCGATAGCAGGTTATTCAATACCGATATTCTGGTGGGCACTGCTACTGATTATGCTGTTCTCAATCGGGCTTGGCTGGTTGCCGACAGCTGGTCGCATTGGCGTTTTATATGAAATCCCGCATGTTACCGGGTTTATGCTGGCGGATATTCTGCTGGCTAACAGCCAGCACCAGGCCGAAGCCTTGCTTAATGCCTTGCGCCATACATTGCTGCCGACATTAGTGCTGGCAACCTTCCCCACTACCGTGATGGTCCGTTTTACCCGTGATTCTATGCTGGATGTCTGGGAACAAAGTTATATAAAAACGGCGCGTGCCAAAGGGCTTAACCGGGCGCAAGTATTGTACCGGCATGCTCTGCGTAACGCCCTGTTGCCGGTTATCCGCCAGATAGGTCTGCAATTTAGTACCCTTATAACGCTGGCCATGATTACTGAAGTTATTTTTTCCTGGCCCGGCATTGGCCGCTGGCTGATAGACAGCATTTATCAGCGCAATTACCCGGCTATACAAGCGGGTTTGCTGGTTATCTCAACCCTGGTTATCAGTGTAAATATGTTGACGGAAATTCTGCATACGCTGTTTAACCCTTTAGCAAGGAAGCGTTGAGATGGCCCGCTTTCGTTTATTACCAGATGAGCAACAAGCCCGCTCACCACTATTACTGCTATGGCGCGAATTTGCCCGGCAGCACAGTGCCATGTCCGGGCTGGTTTTGTTTATTCTGTTTTTTCTGCTGGCGCTGCTCTCGCCATTGCTGACACCACATGATCCCTACCTGCAAAACGATGCACTATTGCTCATTGCGCCGTCCTGGTCCGAGCAGGGATTGGTGCAATATCCGTTTGGTACCGATGATCTTGGCCGCGATATGTTCTCACGTATGCTGGTGGGAGCCCGTTATACCTTTGGTATTGCCCTTATCACAGTAGTAGGTGCTTTATTGATAGGCTTGTTGCTCGGTGTACTGGCAGGTATGAGCAAGGGCGTAAAATCCAGTGCATTAAACCATGTGCTCGATTTGGCGCTGACTATCCCCTCCCTGCTGTTGGCGATCATTATCGTTGCCATACTGGGCCCTGGCCTGATAAACACACTGTGGGCCATTATGCTGGCTTTATTGCCACAATTTGTCCATAGCATCCGTAATGCTATAGCCGAACAGCTGAATCAGGATTATGTCACCGCATACCGTTTAGACGGCGCCAGCAACTGGCAGGTACTTACCCGGCTTATTTTGCCCAATATCTGGGAGCGGCTTACCGTAACCGCAACGATGGCACTATCAACTGCTATTCTGGACATCGCTGCGCTGGGCTTTCTTGGGCTTGGTGCTCAGGCTCCCACTGCAGAATGGGGCGCTATTATTGCCGACTCGCTGGATCTTATCTATGTTGCGCCTGCCGGCGTAGCACTGCCGGGGCTACTGATCTTTACTGCAGTACTGTCGGTCAATCTGGTGGGCGATGGCCTTCGTAACGCCATGAAAAAGCGGCGGGAAAACTAATGCTGTTACTTGATATAAAAAACCTGACCATAGAGCTGAAAACCCCGGACGGGTTAATTCGTGCGGTCGACAGAGTTAATCTTAGTTTACGCGAGGGCGAAACCCGTGGTCTGGTGGGTGAATCTGGTTCAGGCAAAAGCTTAATCGCCAAAGCTATTGTTGGCGTGCTGAACAAGCGCTGGCTGGTCAATGCCGACCGCTTTAACTGGTGTGGCCAGGATTTACTACGTTTACCCTACGATCAGCAGCGTAAAGTGATCGGCCGTGATATTGCCATGATATACCAGGAACCCAGCCGTAGCCTTGACCCTACCGCCGCGATACTGGAGCAACTCGAAGAGGCTATTCCCGATCATCTGCTGGAAGGCCCCTGGTGGAAACGCGCATATATGCGCCGGCGCAAGGTTATTGGTTTACTGCACAAAGTAGGCGTACGTGACCACCAAGCAGTATTGCAAAGCTATCCTTATCAGCTGTCTGAAGGCGTTTGCCAGAAAATCATGATCGCTATGGCGATTGCCAAAGCCCCGAAACTACTGATTGCTGACGAGCCCACCACTGCACTGGAAAGTACCACCCAGGCGCAATTATTTCGTCTGCTGGCCAGTTTTAACCAGCTAAAGGGCACCTCAGTATTGCTGATAAGCCATGAGCTAGAAAGTATAGCCCGTTACACCCAAAGCCTGAGTGTACTGTACTGTGGCCAGCTGGTTGAAGCCGGCGAAACCGCCAGTATTATCAAACATCCGTATCATCCCTATACCCATGCCCTGATTAAAAGCGTGCCGGAATTTCAGCCTAATCTGCAGCCCAAAACCCCCTTGTATGCGCTGCCGGGCAGTATTCCGGTGCTGCAACATTTACCCATAGGCTGCCGTCTTGGCCCGCGCTGCCCCAATGCCCGCAAAGAATGTGTAAAAACGCCAACACTGGAGCGTTTGCAAAATCATTACTACAGTTGTCATTTTCCTTTAACCGGTAAAAAAGACGTATGAACACGCTGCTAGAAGTCAAAGATCTGTGTAAAACCTATCGCAAACAAAGTGGCTGGTTCAGTCAGCGCAGCGTTATCGCTCTGGAAAATATCAGCTTTACGCTGGCAGAAGGTAAAACCCTGGCCATTGTCGGTGAAACCGGCTCAGGCAAAAGCACATTGGCAAAGCTGCTGGTAGGAATTGAAAAACCAGACAGCGGCGATATCCTGCTGGCGGGCCAGCCCGTTAAAATAAGCCACTACCGGCAGTACAATCATGTTATCCGGTTTATTTTTCAGGATGCGGCTAAATCATTAAACCCGCACCAGAAAATAGGCCAGATGCTGGACGACGTCTTGCGTTTCAGCACAGTGCTGGACCCGCAACAGCGCAAGTTAAAAATACGCCAGACATTAAAACAGCTCGGTTTGCTGGATGAACACAGCGAATACTACCCTCACATGTTTTCCGGCGGCCAGTTGCAACGGGTAGCATTGGCCAGAGCCCTGATCCTTGACCCTAAACTGCTTATTTTAGATGAAGCCCTTACCGCACTGGACCCATCACTGCGGGCGCAAATTGTTAACCTGCTGCTGGAGCTACAGCAAAAATCCGGTCTGGCTTACTTACTGATCACCAACCATTTGCGGCTGGTACGCCATATTGCTGACGATTTACTGGTATTGCATCAGGGTAAAGCGCTGGATTACGGTAACACGGCGCATGTATTTGCTCACGCCGAGCATGACTACAGCCGCAAACTGATTAATAGCGCTATTACATAAAAAAACCGTGGCAAGCCACGGTTTTTTTATCATTATATCTTTGTTATTCCGTATCCGTTACCGCTTCGCGCAGGTTACGGCTTATTTCCGCTTTGGCTTTTAATGCTGCAATTACCGCACGGTAATACTGTTCGGCCTGCTGCTCTGCCAGACGATCCAGCTGGGCAGGTTCAGGCACCATGGTCACTTCGGCATCTTTCACTGCCAGCACCGACACCAGTGCAGTATCACCATTTGCCAGTGTGGCCAGCTCAATAGCCGGTTTATCCGCCGGGCGAGGCATAGCAAAAGCTTTAGCACGAATTTGCGCATCCAGAGTTCCACCAAAACGTGGTGTATCTGTAGCCTGTTCCAGCGTCAGCGACGCTTGCTCAGCCTGGGCCTTTAAACTGCTCTGTGCTGCCGCTGCCAGTATTTCTTCGCCTTTTGCTTTGGCTAACAACGAGCTTTGCTCTGCGCGAACAGCCGCTTCAACTTCAGCTTTAACTTCTTCCAGCGACAGTGTGCGTTTTGGCTGGTAATCAGTAACACGCACAACAATGGCACGTTGGTTATCCAGCTCAATAATCTCACTGTTTAAGCGTTCTTCAATAAAGCCGTTATCGAAAATTTTACTCATTACCGCAGGAGCGGACAAAGGCTCTGTCGCTTCATTGCGGCTAAATAAAGGCGTTGATATAACCTTCATGTCCACTGCCGAAGCTGCATCTTCCAGCGTATCCGGCACTTCAAAACTCACTTCGGCTAAGCGTTGCTGCAATTCATAAAATTTTGCAGTAGCTGCATCTTGCTTGATACGTTCAGCAATATCTGCCGATACTTCTGCCAATTCCTGAACCTGCGCCGGTTCCAAAGCAACTAACTTAATAATGTGATAACCATAAGCACTTCTAACCACAGGGCTAAGTTCGCCTGTTTCTTTCATGGCAAAAGCAACACGTTCAAATTCAGGGTCAACATCACCGGCAGCCAGCCAGTCCAGCACACCACCGTTTTCTGCAGAAAAGGTGTCAGCAGACTCTGTTTTAGCCAGCTCGGCAAAATCAGCACCGGCTTTTAACTGCTGTAAAATAGTTTCAGCTTTTGCGGCGACTTCAGCGTCGTCTTCTTCGGCTTCAAGCATGATATGCGCAACCTGCCGACGTTCATCGCGGGTGTAACGGGCTTTGTTAGCTTCGTAGTATTCAGCCAGTTGCTGCTCAGTAACTTCGGTATCTGACGCCAGCGCGGCGGCTGACAATTCAACATACTCAATGGCAACTTTTTGTTCAGTCTCAAATTGCTGCATATTAGTTGTGTAATAGTCTTGCAGCATTTGCTCAGTCAGCTCAACTTTATCGGCAAAGTCAGCCGCAGTGATACGTACAAACTCAATATCACGGCTTTGTTGCTGTAACTTAGCCAACAACTGCATATCTTTGACTGTAGCAAACTCACTGCTTAATAAGCCTACTAGTAGTTGGTTACGCGACATTTGCTCGCGCATCAGCTCGCGGAACTGATCAGGCTGATAACCGGCCTGGCGCAGGAGCGCCTGGTAACGGTCATTATTAAACTGACCGTCCACCTGAAATTCTGTCATGCCGCGGATAGCTTCACGCACCTGATCATCACTGACACGCAGGCCAAGCTCTGCAGCAAATTGCTTTTGCAGGGTTTCGTCGATAAGACGTTCCAGCACTTCACTGCGAAAATTATTCATATAAGCGCTATCGGCTGCAAGGGTGGCGTACATTTCGCCAAACTGCTGTTGCAGTCGTGACCGCTCATTCTGAAATGCCTGGTCAAAGTCTTCACGGCTGATTTTTTCACCGTTAACCTCTGCCACATTAACTTCGGCAGGCGTACTTAAATAACTACCAACACCTGCTAATGCGAACGTCAGGATCACTAAGCCTAAAATAGACTTGGCAATGATTCCCTGCGAGCCTTCTCTGATTCTCTCTAACATCTTAGCACGATCTCTTTATTCATCTTTAACGGCTGGGAGGCAACAAAAACGCATCTTGGTTGCCGTAAAAAAAAACGCATCTTAACAGATGCGCTTTTTTTAGAGAAGCCTTTGGGAGACTGTGGTTACCGTATTAAGCAGCCTTTTGTAGTTAATCAGAACCTGACCGGCCAAGCTTAACTACAATGTACTCCCAAAACTGGCACTGTGTTTGTACCAAACTAAAGCTTAGTTACAGGCGTCTTTTAACGCTTTACCAGGCTTGAAAGAAGGAATTTTCGCAGACGCGATTTGAATAGTTGCACCAGTTTGTGGGTTACGGCCAGTACGGGCTGCACGCTCGCGTACGCTGTAAGTACCAAAACCAACTAATGCTACAGAGTCGCCTTCTTTAAGAGCTTCGGTAACAGCATCAATGAACGAATCTAAAGCACGACCTGCTGCTGCTTTAGAAATGTCTGCACCAGCAGCAATTTTGTCGATAAGTTGAGACTTGTTCACAATATCATCCCCTTCAATTGTTATTATTTTCAACAACTACACTTCATTAGTTCTGTAAGTGAGCTTCATCGTTATAACAAGCATTTTTGACGCTTGCAAGCAAAAAAGCAGCAAAACTAATAGTTCTGGCTTTGACTGCAGCCCTTGTATAACAAGGGCTTGGTCGAAACTTTCCATAACTTAGCACAGCCAACAGGAATGAAAAGCCCCTACGCAGGATTTTTTTCCGTTTTTTTGCTTTTTGCTGGATTTTTTACCGTTTCAACCACTGAAACACGCTCCAACGGCTCTTGTAAAGCAAGTTCAAGCACTTCGTCTATCCATTTTACCGCGCAAATTTCGATATCCCCTTTCACATTATCTGGGATATCTTTTAAGTCGCGCACGTTGTCATGTGGAATAAGTACCCGCTTAATGCCACCACGGTGCGCTGCCAGCAGCTTCTCTTTTAAGCCACCAATGGGTAAGACTTCACCACGCAGCGTAATTTCACCGGTCATGGCAACATCAGCCCGCACCGGGTTACCGGTTAAGCTTGATACCAGCGCTGTTACCATAGCAATACCGGCACTGGGGCCATCTTTTGGCGTGGCGCCTTCCGGTACATGCACGTGAATATCGCGTTTTTCATAAAAGTCTTCATTGATACGCAAACCTGCGGCGCGGCTACGCACTACTGTCATCGCCGCCTGGATAGACTCTTTCATCACATCACCCAGTGAGCCGGTAAAGGTCAATTTGCCTTTACCCATCACCGATGCCGCTTCAATGGTCAGTAAATCACCGCCTACTTCAGTCCAGGCTAAACCTGTTACCTGGCCGATACGGTTGCTGTCTTCGGCTTTACCGTAGTCATAACGCTGCACACCAAGGTAATCTTCCAGATTCTGCTGGTTTATCACCACCTGCTTTAAATCTTTGGTCAGCAGTATTTGCTTTACCGCTTTGCGGCATAGTTTGGAGATTTCACGCTCTAAACTACGCACCCCTGCTTCGCGGGTGTAATAACGGATAATGCCGATAATAGCGCTATCTTCAATCACTATCTCGCTGGCTTTTAACCCATTGCGGCCAATTTGCTTGGTGATCAGATGCTGCCTGGCGATATTCAGCTTTTCATCTTCGGTATAACCGGCCAGACGAATCACTTCCATCCGGTCCAGTAATGCCGCCGGAATATTCAGGCTGTTGGACGTTGCGAAGAACATCACATCAGATAAGTCGTAGTCCACTTCCAGATAGTGATCACTGAATGCCGTGTTTTGCTCAGGATCTAATACCTCCAGCAAGGCTGCTGCCGGATCACCGCGAAAATCTGATGCCATCTTATCGATTTCATCAAGTAAAAACAGCGGGTTACGCACGCCAACCTTAGCCATTTTCTGGATGATTTTGCCAGGCATAGAACCGATATAGGTACGACGGTGGCCACGAATTTCAGCTTCATCACGCACACCGCCCAGCGCCATCCGCACGTACTTACGTCCGGTAGCTTTGGCAACAGATTGCCCCAGTGACGTTTTACCCACACCCGGAGGGCCAACCAGACAAAGGATTGGGCCTTTTAACTTATTGACCCGTTGCTGCACGGCTAAATACTCAACAATGCGCTCTTTCACTTTTTCCAGGCCGTAATGGTCTGCGTTAAGAATTTGCTCGGCCACCGCCAGGTTTTTCTTCACCTTGCTGCGTTTTTTCCACGGCACATTAGCCAGCCAGTCGATGTAGCTGCGCACCACTGTAGCTTCTGCCGACATTGGCGACATCATTTTCAGCTTTTGTAGCTCGCTACGGGCTTTATCTGCCACTTCTTGTGGCATTTGTGCCTGTTCAATTTTTTTATTCAGCGTTTCAAATTCGTCCGGCGCATCTTCCAGCTCACCCAGTTCGCGCTGAATAGCTTTCATTTGCTCGTTCAGGTAATACTCGCGCTGGCTTTTCTCCATCTGCTTTTTCACCCGGCTGCGAATACGGCGCTCTACCTGAAGAATATCAATTTCACTCTCCATCATCGCCATCAGATATTCAAGCCGCTCGGTCACGTCGAAGATTTCCAGCACTTTTTGCTTATCTTCCACTTTTAACGGCATATGCGCGGCCATAGTATCGGCCAGCCGTGCCGGTTCATCTATACCGGTCAGCGCGGTTAATACCTCTGGCGGGATCTTTTTATTCAGTTTGATATAACCTTCAAACTGATTAATAGCAGAGCGCAGAAACACTTCCTGCTCACGGCTATCTACTTCCGCAGTTTCGATAATATCAACATAGGCCGCAAAGGCTTTGTCTGTCTCTGTAAATTCAGCCAGACGGGCACGACGGCTGCCCTCTACCAATACCTTCACGGTACCGTCCGGCAGTTTTAGTAATTGCAAAATCGTCGCAACCGTACCTACTTCATATAGATCAGTCGCTGCCGGATCATCCAGCGTGGCGTCTTTTTGCGCAACCAGAAAAATTTGTTTGTCGTTTTCCATGGCCGCATCAAGGCATTTAATCGATTTTGCCCGACCAACAAACAGCGGGATAACCATATGGGGATAAACGACCACGTCGCGCAGTGCCAGCACCGGCATATGCAAACGTTCAGCGTGTTCTGATGTCATTGATACTCTCTCGAATTTAGTTACTGCAGGCGCGAATATGTTTCAGTATATGGGGTTCGTTTTAAAAACTTCAATTACATATACGAAAAAGGAGCTGATTCAGCTCCTTTTTTTTCCTGTGACAGGATTAATGTGACTCAGCCGCAACGGGCTCACTGCTCTGATAAATCAAAATAGGGTCGCTTTCACCGCGGATCACGGTTTCATCAATCACTACCTTTGACACATCCTGCATTGATGGCAGTTCATACATGGTATCCAGCAGCACACCTTCAACAATAGAACGCAGGCCACGGGCGCCGGTTTTCCGCTCCATTGCTTTTTGTGCAATGGCTTTTAGTGCGTCTTCACGGAACTCCAGCTCAACATCTTCCATCGCGAACAGGGCGGCAAATTGTTTTACCAGAGCATTTTTCGGCTCACTGAGAATTTGCACTAAGGCCGCTAAATCCAGCTCAGTTAAGGTGGCAACAACCGGCAACCGACCGATAAATTCCGGAATTAAGCCGTACTTCACCAAATCTTCCGGCTCTACATCACGGAAGGATTCACTTAAGCTGCGCGTACTTTCTTTGCTGCGTACCTCAGCACCAAAACCAATACCAGAACCTTTGGCACAGCGCTGCTCAATCACTTTATCCAAGCCGGCAAAAGCGCCGCCGCAAATAAACAGAATTTTTGAGGTATCAACCTGCAGGAATTCCTGCTGCGGATGCTTACGGCCACCTTGCGGTGGTACCGAGGCAACAGTACCTTCAATCAGCTTTAACAGCGCTTGCTGCACGCCCTCACCCGATACATCACGGGTAATAGACGGATTATCAGATTTACGCGAAATTTTATCGATTTCATCGATGTAAACAATGCCACGCTGGGCTTTTTCTACATCGTAGTCGCATTTTTGCAGTAGCTTCTGAATAATATTTTCGACATCTTCACCAACATAACCGGCTTCGGTCAGGGTGGTCGCATCAGCCATGGTAAAAGGCACATCGAGTAAACGGGCCAGCGTTTCTGCCAGCAAGGTTTTACCGCTACCGGTAGGGCCTATCAGCAGAATATTACTTTTACCCAGCTCAACGTCTTGTTTATGCTGAGCACTGCGCAGGCGTTTGTAATGGTTATACACCGCCACTGCCAGCACTTTTTTCGCATGATCCTGACCAATGACATAATCGTCAAGATGATTACGGATCTCGCGCGGCACCGGCAATTTGTCGGCATCACGTTTCGGGGAAATGTCTTTAATTTCCTCGCGGATGATGTCATTGCATAAATCAACGCATTCATCACAAATATAAACCTGTGGGCCTGCAATCAACTTACGCACTTCATGCTGTGATTTGCCACAAAAAGAACAGTACAACAGTTTACCGTTCTTATCGCCGTCAGTGCGGTGATCAGACATGTAACTACCTCTTTCACTACGGTGCAGCCCTGTAACGCAGAGCTGCCTAAAATGATTACTTCGTTTCTCTATTGGTTAATATGGCATCTACCAGGCCATAATCCAAGGCTTGCTGCGCACTTAAGAAGTTATCACGCTCAGTATCTTTGCAAACCTGCTCATAACTTTTATCACAGTGCTCAGCCATTAAACGGTTTAATTTCTCTTTAATGCTTAAAATTTCCCGGGCATGAATTTCAAAATCCGTTGCCTGGCCCTGGAAACCACCTAACGGCTGGTGGATCATCACCCGCGCGTTGGGTAAACAGTAACGTTTGCCTTTAGTACCACCAGATAATAAAAATGCGCCCATACTGGCCGCCTGGCCAACACATACCGTGGCAATATCCGGCTTGATATAACGCATAGTGTCGTAAATTGACAAACCAGCGGTAACAGAGCCACCTGGCGAGTTAATATAAATATAGATGTCTTTTTCCGGATTTTCTGATTCTAAGAACAATAATTGCGCCACAATCAGGTTGGCCATGTGATCTTCAACCTGACCGGTTAAGAAAATAACCCGCTCTTTTAACAGGCGTGAGTAGATATCGAATGACCGTTCGCCTTTGGCTGTTTGCTCAATAACGATTGGTACCAGAGCGTTTACTATGTCATTTAAATGTTGCGGCATAGACATATTTCAGAGTTCCCTTTAAATGGCTGGGTTTTGCTGTTGCAGAAAATAAAATGGCCCGAACTGTTGTCCGAGCCATTAAAGCCGTCAAGCCAAAATAAGTCAACGTTAGTTGGCAGCTTGCGGGTTCATTATCTCGTCAAAAGCCGCTTTTTGTTCAGTCACTTTAGCGCCGGCCAGAATAACTTCAATGGCTTGCTCTTCAAGTGCTACATTGCGCATGCTTTGTAACAGCTCTTTATTGCTGTTGTAATACTGTACCACTTCTTGCGGATCTTCATAAGCAGAAGCAACAGTTTCAATTAACGCCTGAACCTTTTTATCATCTACTTTCAGTTCATTCGTTTTGATCACTTCACCCAGCAACAAACCTACTTTTACGCGATCTTTGGCTTGTTCTTCAAACAGTGACGCTGGCAATTCTGGTAATTGCTTAGGATCCACGTTATTACCAAAACGCTGCAGAGCTTGTTTACGCAGTACATCTACTTCGCCGGCAATCAGTGCTTGTGGCACGTCTACGTCGTTGTTAGCCAGTAAACCTTTGATAACCTGGTCTTTTACTTTAGCCTTAATATTCTGGTTCAGTTCACGCTCCATGTTTTTACGCACTTCTACTTTCAGTGCATCCACAGTAGCGGTTTCTAAACCAAACAAGGTGGCAAACTCGTCAGTCAGTTCAGGCAGTACCTGCTGCTCTACTTTGTTTACCGTAACAGCAAAACTTGCCGCTTTACCTTTTAAATTCTCGGCGTGGTATTCTTCAGGGAAAGTAACATCAACAGTAACTTGCTCACCGGCTTTTTTACCTACGATACCGTCTTCAAAACCTGGGATCATCCGGCCCTGGCCCAGCTCTAAAGTGAAGTTAGTGGCTTTACCGCCTTCAAACTCTTCACCGTCAATAGAACCTACGAAATCAATAATTACCCGATCGCCGGTTGCCGCTTTGCCTGTGGCCTCTTCCCATTTAGCGTGTTGTTTACGCAGGGTATCCAGCATCTTGTCTAAATCGGCATCAGCAATCTCAACAACGGGCTTATTTACTTCAATTTTATCCAGGTTTTTAACTTCAACTTCAGGATACACTTCAAAAGTGGCTTTAAATTCTAAATCTTTACCTTGCTCCAGTTGGCCTGGGGCAAAAGTCGGTGCGCCTGCCGGAGTCAGTTTGTTGGCAATAATGGCATCATAAAAATGACGCTGCATTTGCTCACCGGCAACTTCCTGCAATACTGCCAGACCATAACGCTTTTGGATCAGTGTTACCGGCGCTTTGCCCGGACGGAAACCGTCGATACGCTGACGCTTGGCCAGATCACGTAAACGGCTTTTTACTTCTGAGTCAATTTTGTCGGCCGGAACAGTGATAGTTACTTGGCGCTCTAAACCCTGAGTGGTTTCCACAGAAACTTGCATCTTGTTACCTCAAATTCAAAAACGGGCGTGTAATTAACGCCTTACTAGTGTGATCTGGTATCAAAACGCAGCACTGAACCAGACCTGTTATAAAATAGGACGCGGCATTATAGCGGGGTAAATGTCTGACGTCGAGCCCTTAACAAGGCCGTACTAAGCCAGTATGCCGACAAAATAAAAAACGCAGCATAGTCAATAAATTACTATTGCTGCGTTGATTTTTTCGGTCGTGACGGCAGTTAACTGCGGGTTTGGCCGCTGCCGGTTACCACATATTTTTCCGTGGTCAGCGCTTCAAGGCCCATCGGCCCGTAAGCATGCAGCTTACTGGTAGAGATACCTATCTCAGCACCTAAGCCTAACTCACCACCATCAGAGAAGCGTGACGAGGCGTTATGCATGACCACCGCAGAATCTACCTGGCGGATAAAGCGCTCTGCATTGGCCTGATCGCTGGTGCAGATAACCTCAGTATGCTGGCTGCCAAACTGGTCAATGTGCGCCATGGCGGCATCCAGATCGTCTACCACCCGGATAGCAATTTCCGGCGCCAGATATTCCTGACCAAACTCATTATCAGCAATGGGCTGCGCCTGATTAAAGTAACCGATACTGTTTTTGCAGGCATGTACGATTACATCGTGCTGTGCCAGCGCATTGGCTACTAACGGCAGAAAATCAGTGGCAATGTGCTTGTTTACCAATAAGCCTTCGAGCGCATTACACACGCCGGGGCGCTGTACTTTGCCGTTAAGCAACAACCCCAGTGCCATAGTTAAATCGGCGCTTTGGTCAACATACAGATGACAGACACCTTTGTAGTGCTGAATAACCGGAATACGGCTGTGCTCGGTAACAAAGCGGATTAAGCCTTCACCACCACGTGGTATTACCAAATCGATATACTGATCCTGTTTTAACAGTGCCAGCATTAAGTCACGATCAGGATCCGGCACTATGCTCACGACTTCGTCGGGCAAATCATGTTCGCGCAGCGCTTGTTGCATCGCCGCCGCTATGGCCAGACTGGTTTGAATAGCCTCACGGCCGCAGCGCAGAATAACCGCATTACCGGATTTAAAGCATAAAGCCCCTGCGTCCGCCGTTACATTAGGCCGTGCTTCGTAAATCATACAAATAACGCCCAGTGCAATGCGGCGTTTTTCGATATTAATACCGTTTGGCCGCTGTTCAATATGCCGCGTTGCGCCAACCGGGTCCGGCAAGGCTATAATTTGCTCTATGGCTTTGGCCATGGCATCAATGCGGTCATGATTGAGTGTTAAACGGTCGAGCATAGCTGCACTGGTGCCATTGGCACTGGCCGTGGCCACTTCATCTTTATTCGCTTCAAGTATTGCAGCGCTGGCATTATGGATGTGGTTTGCCATACTCTGCAGAACAAAGTTTTTCTGCTCTGTCGTCAAATTTGCGACAGCTTTAGCTGCCTGTGACGCTTTAGCGGCTATCGTTGCCGCGACATCGGTACTCATATTCTCTCCAGTAACATCATTTCACTGCGATGGATCACCGCATCACTACCCGTTGGACAATAGCCAAGGCAAGAAGCAATATCGCGGCTTTGTTGACCTTTAATCGAAAACAATTCGCTGGCACTAAAACGGCTGACACCTTTGGCAATTTTACGCTTACCAGCAGCACAGCGCACCAAAACGGCATCACCTGAATCAAATTCACCGCTAATGTTTACTATACCGCTACACAACAATGAAGCGCCCTGGCGGCATAAAGCTTCAACACAGCCATCGTCGACCCAAATTTCGCCTTTGGCTCTGAGTGTATGCCGTACCCAATGTTTTTTAGCCGATAGGGGCTTAGCGTGACCATAAAAAATGGTGCCCGGATTTTTACCCGCTAAAATACACTGAAAACCGTCTGGTTTGTGGCCATCAATAATAACGGTATCTATACCGTGCGCAGCAGCTTTTTCCGCTGCTTCAATTTTGGTGTACATACCGCCGGTACCCACTTTAGATGAAGCACCACCGGCCAGAGTGTAAATACGCTGGTCAATAATACGCACCTCAGGGATCAGGCTGGCTGTTGGGTCTTTGTTTGGATCTGCGGTATACAGGCCATCAACGTCAGAACAAATAATTAAAGCATCTGCGTTCGCAACCGTAGCTACCATAGCAGCGAGATTGTCGTTGTCGCCTACTTTTAGCTCATCAGTGGCTATCGTATCGTTTTCATTGACGATAGGCAGTATCTGATGGTCAAGTAAACGTTTTAACGTGTTTTGAATATTAACGTGACGCACCCGGTCGCTCAGATCACCGTGGGTCAGTAATACCTGTGCACAAGGAAAGTCAAAACAGCGGCTCCAGAAATTCATTAGCTGATTCTGGCCAACAGCTGCCATCGCCCGTTTTAGTGCGATAGGAACCCGTTGATGCTGAAAATTAAAATGATGGCGGCCAGCAGCCACACTACCTGATGACACCAGGATCACTTCAAGACCCTGTAACCGGCACTGCCGGATAAATTCAGCGATGGGACGCAGGAACTGTTCACTACACCCCTGGTTTTCCGGCGCTATCAGGGCACTGCCAACTTTAAGCACGACCCGCCGCCAGGATGGGTTAATCATAACTCCTCCAATGGTTGTTCCGGCGGCTATAGTAGCAAAAACTGTAACCTGATTCCACCGAGGTTACAGTTTAGAAAAACAAAGATAGGAACATATAAATCATAACTTATTGATATAATTTAACTATAGCTATTATGAATACCTACCATTCACAAAGTACAGCCTACAAAAAACGACTAAAACTGTAATTAAATTACATTCCTGTCAGCGTTTAGGAATACAGCTGAACATCTTTTAATGACGGCTGAACCTGCACTACTTTCTCAAAACTCAGACCTAAGCGGGTTAATACTTTAATTGACGGGAGATTACCGGCACTGACCAGGCCAACAATACGTTTGAGCTTAGCCTTCTGGTAGCCAAAATGCAGCACAGCAGAAGCCGCCTCAAGCGCATAGCCCTTGCCCCAGAACTGAGGTGCAAACGCAAAACCAATATCGGTTTCCTGCAGATAGTCGCGAAACAGCAGTCCGCAAAACCCAATCGGTATTTGATTATCGCTGGTTTCAACCAGAAATAAGCCGTAGCCATGTTGCTGATAACTTTTAATTGGCCCCTCGGCTAAATAATGCAGAGCGTCCAACTTGGAGCGCACACCACGATCAGCAATATTTTCAATAAAAGAGGGTTCATTTAATAGCTGGCAAGTAAAGGCAGCATCTGCAGCCGTAAGATGCCGGATACGCAAGCGTGGGGTTTCAGCAATTATCAAGATAATCATCCTTAATCTGATATTAAATAGCAGCATACAATAAGATTTAAGGATTTGGGAACTGGATTTTATTGTTTAATAACTGACAGTGAATAATTGCTGTTAAAAAGTATTTGCTTTAAAGAAGGGAGAATGGTCGGTGATGCAGGATTTAAACCTGCGACCAGTGGGATTAAGAGTACCCAAACCAAGTGCGCTATTTTTTTACTGTTACGCTGAGAGAATGGTCGGTGATGCAGGATTTGAACCTGCGACCCCTTGGACCCAAACCAAGTGCGCTACCAAGCTGCGCCAATCACCGACTATAAGAACTCTGGGAAAGATGGGGTGGATGATGGGGTTCGAACCCACGACAACCGGAATCACAATCCGGGGCTCTACCAACTGAGCTACAACCACCACTGAAACTGTTTTGCGCTTGTTATGGCGCGCCCGATAGGATTCGAACCTATGACCCACGCCTTAGAAGGGCGTTGCTCTATCCAGCTGAGCTACGGGCGCACAATCTAAACCCTACCAAGCTACTTAACGGCAGCTAAAATACATTCTTAGCTACTGTCAGGAAGATGGTCGGTGATGCAGGATTTGAACCTGCGACCCCTTGGACCCAAACCAAGTGCGCTACCAAGCTGCGCCAATCACCGACTTTGCTGCACTGCTGCAACGGGGCGGAATATTACAGCCGCCCAGCAATAGCGTCAAACCTTTTTTTGCACAAATCAACTGATTGCCTATTATTTGAACCTATTGCGCTACGCCCATTGCAGGATGGAGTTCTGCTGGTAGCTGTGCGAAAATATGCCACAGTAAAATCATGGCAGAGACGTAAGCAAATGACAGCACAAATTATTGATGGCAAAGCCGTTGCCCAGGCAACAAAAGATAAAGTGGCTGCTCAGGTTCGCGCCCGGGTTGCAGCAGGTAAAAGAGCACCGGGCTTAGCCGTAGTGCTGGTAGGGGTAAACCCGGCCTCTCAGGTTTATGTAGGCAGCAAACGCAAGGCTTGTGAAGAAGTTGGCTTTCATTCTGTGTCTTACGACCTACCCTCTGATACCACTGAACAACAGCTGCTGGAATTAATTGATAACTTAAATAACGACAACACTGTAGACGGTATTCTGGTGCAGTTGCCGTTACCTGCCGGCTTAGACTCATCCGCTATTTTAGAACGCATAAACCCGCACAAAGACGTCGACGGCTTTCACCCATACAATATTGGCCGTTTAGCCCAGCGCATGCCAGCGCTGCGCTCTTGCACGCCTAAAGGCATTATGACACTGCTGCAAAGCACCGGTGTTAATGTAAAAGGCATGGATGCGGTTGTCGTAGGTGCCTCCAACATTGTTGGCCGGCCAATGGCGCTGGAGCTGTTACTGGCAGGTTGTACTACAACAGTATGTCATAAATTTACCAAAAACCTGGAAGCTCAGGTACGCCGTGCTGATTTACTGGTTGTAGCTGTAGGCCGGCCGGAATTTATCCCCGGAGATTGGGTAAAACCGGGCGCCCTGGTTATCGATGTTGGCATTAACCGGTTAGACTCAGGCAAACTGGTAGGCGATGTGGAATACGGCGCAGCGGTAAAGCATGCGCGTTATATCACTCCGGTGCCAGGCGGTGTAGGCCCGATGACAGTGGCCAGTTTAGTTGAGAATACACTGGAAGCCTGTGAGCTGTATCACGACAGATAACTGACATAGCAAACGTCAATACAGCGGGAGCTATCTGCCCATGGCGCTATAACGTTATAGCGCTATAATGTCAGTATGTTTACATTGCAACGGGTAGTGATATGAGTTCGCTGTCTAAAAGATCGACCGTATATTTTGCACCGGCAATTCATCAGGCTTTAAAGCTACGCGCTGCAGCAACCGATAGCTCGGTGTCCGAAATTATCGATGAAGCAGTGCGTTTATTAATTGCCGAAGATCAGCAAGATTTAGCCGCCATCGCCGACAGAGTAGCCGAGCCGGAAATAAGCTATGAAGCCTTACTTAATGACTTAAAAGCGCATGGCAAAATATAAGCTGGTGTTTAAAAAGTCGGTTGCAAAAGATCTGCGAAGCATCCCCAATACTGACGTTAAAAAAATACTGGCGAAAATTGATACCTTAACGCTCAACCCAAGAGCTGAAGGCTGCATTAAGTTATCCGGGGTAGACAAATACCGTGTGCGTCAGGGAATATACCGCATTATTTACGAAATCAGGGACGAGCAACTGATAATCAGCGTAATTAAAATCGGCCATCGTTCTGGTGTATATCAAAGTAACTAAGCCGCTTAAATGACAAAACCTGCTACGGAATCAACATTGGATAAAATCACTTTTAAAGACTGGCTCTTTGCCCTGATTGGCCTGCTTTTTACCTTAAGTGGCTTGCTGATTATTCAGAAGGATTTTAATACCGGCATCACCACACTGGTATTTTTTGGCTCCTGCTTTGCAGTGGCAGCTCACACTATTATTCGCAAATTGCGCTTACAGCGGCAGTCATTACGCACAGTAACCGTTGTCGGCGGCGAACCTATCCACGCATCCAAAAAGCGCATCGCTTTGCTCGGTATTGGCTTGCTGGCATTTGGCAGCACCCTTATGCTGTTTCAGCCTGACGATAATAAGATTTTTTATGGCATTACCCTGCTGATTGCCCTTACCGGTGCGGTGATGCTGGTGGGTTTATTTAGCGGCCGCCTGGCGAAAACCTATATCCAGTTCGACCCGTCAGGTTTTACCTTTGGCTACCCCAAAGGCAAAGTCAGTATTCCGTGGGAGGCCATCACCGATTTATACCGTGGTGAAATCCACAATAATCAGGCGATATTTTTGTCAGTTGCCCAGGAAAATATTTTAGTCGAACCGGCGTCGTATCTGGCTAAAGTGAATAAGCAAATGGCGTCATCCCGCAAATGGACCGGTGCTGATTTTGTCATTATGACGTCTACTTACGGTATTGATGCACCAGTGCTAATGGCCGCAATAGAAAGGTATATCACCCAGCCAGAAGCCAGAGTAGAGCTGCAGGCTCAGCGGAAGTTAAGCGAAGGTTGAAAAATGTGCCCCCTGTAATAAACGCCTGTCCACTGTACATCTGCAAGCTGACGTTCGTTGTGAAAAGTCTGCGTCAACAACTACAAATACTCTTTCCAGTTAATTCCGACTGAATCATTCATAATTAACTGGAAAGAGCACTAGCCCAGTAAATCAGTTGGCTACAAATCATGTATATCTATTGACTACACCGAAAAACCGCCTAAACTGTGTATTAAATAGATATACGGGATGGTGTCATGGCCACAAAAACAGCGCCAATCAACATGCGAGTACTGCCAGCGGTGAGAGACATTATCGATGCAGCAGCAAGCCTAAAAAAGGTCGATAGAACCGTGTTCATTCAACAAGCGGCGCTCAATGAAGCGCATAATGTACTGGCTGAACAGCGGGATTTTGTACTTGAAGCAAAAGCTCTTGAAGCTTTCGATAACGAACTCCGTGCAGAGCCCCAGACGCTTGAAGGCATGAAAGATCTGTTTAATAGGAAAGCACCTTGGGAATAAGTGCACCAACACTACTCACCGAGCAGCATCAACTCAACCCATTTCAGTGTGGTATTGAAGAACTAGATAGCTGGTTAAGCAAACAAGCCTTAAAGAGTCAAAAGCGCGGAACCGCGAGAGTCTATGTGGTCAATGACACGACGACTCACCAAGTTATTGGTTACTATGCAATTGCCATGGGCTCAGTATCAAGAGAGCAAGCATTCAGTTCACTACGAAGAAATAGTCCAGATCCGATACCTATGGTAATTTTGGCTAGGCTTGGAGTGGATAGTGCATATCAAGGTCGAGGCATTGCCGCAGGTCTTTTAAAAGATTGTATCTTGCGTTCGATACAAGCGATGAACGCGGTGGGTGGTGCTGGCATTTTGGTGCATGCTATCGATGACAGTGCGCAAGCGTTTTACAAAAAATTTGGTTTTAAAGCATCGACCTTTGATCCTCTGGTATTGATGGCGCGGATCTGCGATATCGAGAAAACGTTATTATCAGAGTAATAAATCGACTCCCCTTTTACAAATGAAGCCCCAAACTCCATGAAAGTTGGCAAAGAGCGAAAAGCAGCTGTTCAGATCAGGGCCATAGCAGGGACGCAATAGCTTGTAAAAGAACAGCCCAATCCTTCATGTAGCCTCCTCTATAGCTTAACAATTTGATCCCCATGTTGAGTTACACACCGAGAATCCGTGTCTGTTCTCATTTTGTGCCTCAGATAGCAATCGTTATCAAGTCGAACCCTACGTAGTCTTCAGCATTTTGTCCTGCAATTCCAACGCCTGTGCAACTTGCCGATCAGACATCAACTTTAGAATAGTTGAGAATTGCCACCTAACTTCGGTGTCAGAAAGAATCAAGCGAAAGTTGTTTTGCCAGTCGTATTCAAGCAAAGAAAGCAAAGAACGCTCCAGATAATAGAAATCGCGCCAGTGCCAATCTTCAAACTGATTTGATATAGTTGCAATTTTTCGGATTCCGTCACGAAGGTAGTCGACGGCCGAAGGGCAAGTTAGGAAATTCGCAAATGTACTGGTGGCATCAGGGTGTGGGAAAAACTCTTCTGTCCATTGTTCGATTTCGGGCTTCATCGATGCAATGTACGAACGATACTTTTCGTCTTTAAGGTAGCAATAACCAGTGCGACTAAACCCCATCAAATGACTATGTAATTTCCCTTCCGATCTATAATTTTGTACTTCAGTTTGCCTCCAGTTATGGTGAGTCCAAACGAAAGTTATCATTGCCTTCCATTCTTGGATGAAAGTGTTTTCACATTCTTCAATTCGCGATCCGTGGATGAACCAAGCTGATATAAACGAATCTACCCAATGTGGTCGTTCCAGTCCGAATGATAGGATTGGTTTCCATAACTGTTGAGCTGAATATGTTTTCGCGATTTTTGGAATAACTGCTGCAACAAGGTCGAATATCCAAGTGTTCCACTGCCCTGGTACAGCAAAGAAATTATCTTGGTTATTTTGATCGAATAAGGCTTCGTCAACTCCGCCTAGAGGACGTAACATGCCAAGCAAGAGACCTTCAAGGGTTGTCACAAATTCCGTCAATTCTTTGCTATCAATAGCTTCTTCCACTCTTTCTAGCCAGCAAAAGCCCGCTTGCAATTGCTTAGGCTCAAACCCATAACCGCGTTGAATCCGCCTTGCAATTGACGCTTCAACCTCGTCTGAAAGTGGCTCAACGTGTGATATTAAATGTTGTTGATGGACCATCTTAATGATTGTTTCACAGGCCTCTTCAGCAATACCGCACAGATTCGGGATTTCGGCTGGTAACGATGACTTTTCGAATTGATCGATCAAATCGTTGTAACGTACATCGGCATCGTACTCAATATCAGGGCAATCCCATATGCTGTTCCCACCATGTGTGACAATGTGGACATTACGTATTCCTGAGGAAATAAGAATTAGATGCTGTAATCGTTTAAAGTTATCACCAAGAGATTCACGTATTTTAAATGCAAAAGTCATCAGATCTTGAATGACGCTGTAATTGAAGGCTAACGCGAAATATGCGCAAATACTTCTAACTGCAACGTTGTTCGGATCATCAGCAAGCATTTTTGGAATAAACATTGCTGCGAAATTATCCCAGTGGTAGTTGCTAATAGAATTCGCACTGTGAAACTGAGGTCGCTGCGGAGGGTTATTAAATACATCGATAAACTGTTTAACACACCAATCCTCTCGCTCAGGATTTTCGGCCAACCAATCTTGGTGCAAGATCATCAGGGCCGCTATACCACCAATAATAGCGTCTTCGGGCCTGTTCCCGCGACTACGAGCTTGTTCGGCATCCTCTGCAATATCCATTAGCCGATTCCAAAAAGCTTCCAAAGCTAATGGTTCCAGCTTTAGTTGCTCATCAATCATTTTTCGGCAGGTCATTGGAAAAGTGAGAACCGTCATATGTTTTTCGTGTGATTCACGAACTTCCGCGAGTTTGAGTCTTCTTTCTTCCGACTCAATGAATTCAAGAGTGATACCATTTTCAAGTTTCCGCATCTGCCAATTGCTCTCATCGAACCTCAAAGTGATGTTCTCAAGAAAACCAGCTTCCTCCGACTCTTCTAAGTTTTGAAGGTCTTCTACCCATTTGGCCTTTACGCTAGTCAAAAATGAACGTGCTTCTGCATCGGTAAAAAATCTCTGAAGTAGCACGTCGCCGAGTGTTGTCTTTCTATGTGCAAGCGTATGCCATTCGTGAGCTGAGTTCCAAATAGACTCCCCCCATTGCGTCCACTGATACATTTGCATTCCGAATAAAGATTCAAGGTCCTGTAATTTGTAGTTCTCTTCCCAAAGCTGAAGTTGCCATACAGGCACCAATGCGCGGAGTTCATTATGGAATAGCTCAGGCGACTTGCGGCCAACAGCCACTAACACACCCAATAAAGCTGTACTCCTGGAAGTACATAATATGCGTTGGATAACGGGGGCTATTGGCTCTTCGTTCTCCAAGTACATATAGAGCCACTTCTCCAGCGCCATCAGCGCTGGCGCAACCACGTTTGGAGAGTGAAATGAACCGCGATACCAATAGTACGCATCACTGGAGCCAAAAAACACGATGTCTTCGCTTCCTACCGAAATACTGATTACTGGAGGGGAGCTGTCTTGAGCTTCTATCCAACGATCCGTTACAAAATTCAGCAGCGTAACGATTGTTTCTATCCCTTTCTCTTGGTTGATTTGAAGAAATGAAAAGAATGGGCCTAAAAAATACATCGGCGGTGACCAATCTTGTTCAGTATTGACGTGTAGAAACTCATTAAAAACGCTGCCGAAATAATCATGATACTGTGGTAATGGTTCCCGTATAAGAAGTGCAAGCAATACTTCTTTGCCGAGGTCGGGACGCGCTGCGAACAAGTACTTTAGCGGGTCGCTACTAGCTAAAAACCCTTTACGAACACACTGATTTACACGACGAAGTGGGCCATCTGTCCATGGTGCTGACAATGGGCCGCGCAGTCCAAAGAGCTCTGCTACACCATCCTCCTCAGACTCTATTTCGTTTACGTCAGACTCGATTATTTCATCTTCGACGAAAAGTGATTTTTCACATCGCTCAACGAGAGCAAGTGCAAGTTCAGAAACCTCATTCGGGAAGACAGAAGCGGCGAACAGAAACCGCGAAAATACACTACTGCATAAATCACTGTCCACCTGCCAATCATGAGACCGGATCTCCTCGATAATATGCAGGGTTGAGTCAAGTAATATCTGTCCAGCCTCAGTGCGAAGAGGCCAGTTAACTTGAGAACATTTAAGCCAAAGACTGGCTATACGCGTGACTTGCTCAGTCGCTATTGAGATCGTCTCGGCTCTCTTCTCAAATAAGACTCTCAGCATAGGGAGCCAGAGTGGCCAGAAAGGAATTCGTAGCAAGGCGGCAAACTTAAGATCGCTTCCATACAAAGGGGCGGGTAGCGTTGCTGTGTGCAGGAATCGTGTCAGGAGGCGGTTGAGTAGTATTCCATTTCTTGCCAATAGCGCAGGCCATACTTGCTTGAGCAGTGCTTCAGCATTTCCTGCGAATACAATTGATTCCAAGATCAAATCGCTTTCGACTTTGTTTTGGTCGTCTGGTGACAACTTGGAAAGGAGCATTTCCCAATCTTCGATTCGAGATTCTTTTTCGAGCAATCGTAAACCGAATAGCCGTATAGCACGGTGCCAACGAGGATTTATTGAATATTCGGGGGCGAGCCGCGAAAATTCATGCTGTCGACTTAACAGAAAACGAGTTCGCGCCCAATCACCCAAAAGATCGTGTTCAAACCCGAATCTCTCATCACGCTCCCAGATGACCTGATCCGATATCAAATCTTGCGAAAGCAAACATTCACTATTGTCGAAATCAATGACCGGAACGGCGGCTAAAAAATTATTCGCTTCTGTACATGCCAATTTTTGCAAGAATCGCGAGCGCGCAGTTCCATTCATTCCATTTTGAATGTGCTGCGTCCAGTACCATTCGAGAATATCCGTCTCCCCGACCCAAGATGTGGTTTGTGTACTATTGCTAGCATTCGACAAAACTAAGTCGAGTATTTTTAAATTTGAAAACAGACCGGACAAATTTTTACGCAATAACATTTGTGAAATAGTAGGGAATGCCTCAACAATTTGGGCGCGTTTGCGGTCGAATTGGAACTCCACCATTTCAACCGAGACATTAAGTCCATTGTTACATTCTCGCTTGAGTTCGAAAAATGTGTGTTCCCATGAGTCGATGACACAGGTGAACACGAACGACCACGCCGTTGAATCTTTGTGCAATCGCGACCGTTTCAGTAACACTGCCAAATTAGACAACCCAACTTGGGTAAGTCTTTCTACTCCGTCGATAACTATACATCCTGATTTTCCAGTAGACTTTTCAACTAATTCTAGGAAAGAATAATTAAGACCGAGATTGGCGAGTAGCACAGAAGCTGAAGAAGCGTTTATATCCAAAGCTGTGAGCCAAACGACATGTCCGTTAGATGCCTCTTCGTAAGCAAGTTGTTTTGCTAGGACGGTTTTTCCTGAACCACTAGCTCCGACTAATGCAATAATAGAATGCTTAATTTTTGGGAGCTCCGCTTTGTCTCGTGCAAGTTCAAGGCTACCAGCTAAGCGGTCTCTTACATGCTCAGTGCGGATTTTGAAATCAGCAGAAATCTTGTTCCAATCAGAAACGTAATTAGGAAACTCGTTCAGAGAGAATTGACGCCGGAGCATGTTTGCCAGTTGCCCCCGAGTCAAATCTCCGCCAGCCGTAGCAAATTCCCTCGCTAGTTGCTTAAGGTTATTCCATAAAAGAATAGCGTGCGGCTTTCCTCCATCTCTAAGCAGATCCGCACATCGATGGATGCATTTGTTTTCGTCTTCTGAAGGCTCGCTTCCGAAATCGAATTGGAAGTGTCGTAGTCGCTGTAACAGTTCCGTGGTGTCTACCGGTGTTATTGAAGCATTAATCGTTGGTGGGCAGTGAAGGCTGCTAAAAATAGCTCGCTCGATATTATTTGAATAGTTGGCGGTACCAAGTCGGTCTGCAAATAGAGTAACGTCCGAAGCGATCGCTTTTGTAAGCAAACCGTCCCAGGCAGTCTTCACTTCCAACTCGATGGTTGACGTCACAAGCGAGAGATAATCTGCATTCACGTCAAATTGCTTCGTTCCTAAGTGAAGCCTCTGCTCCCACACTGCATCCCGAAAGTCAGTTGGCAAACCAGATTTCGTAATCTGGGAATTGCTCTTTACTGAAGCGGCGAGTCTGCAAAAACTATTGTCCGGTCTCCGAAGTTCGAGTACGAGGTCGTCCAGAAACCAGCCATCTGCTCGTTTTTGGAACCGAATTACCTCTACTTGTCCGTCTTCAGCAGACAAAGGGTTGTCGCCAGAAAGCATCTTCAACATAAACGATGCCGACACCTTATCTTCAAACGTGAATCCACCACCGGCGGTCTGCTTTGGTGTTGCTACGTTTTTTGCCACATTTTTCCCTTACCTGCTGTTGGAATAACTTTACTGCAATTTGAGCTAATATCCGCTTGGTCGCTTTCTTTATTGATTGTTGCTAGGCCACTATGCGTGCAGACGTATCATTAAAATTGGAGCGTTCAGAATGAAAATCATCTTAAAACGTACCTGTAACCACGAACCTACAAAGAACTCCTGCGGTTTACAATAGGGGAGTATCTGGGCACTTAGGCGATAGTCATGAGCTTTTATTTACGATGAGAATCTGTATAGATTTAGAATGTGGTTGTCAACTAATTTTAGCCGCATCCTTGTAGCCTTATGACCGGAAACCTGCGGAAACGAGAAGAGGATGATGTGCGTTTAAGAACATTTTGGCAATGTATTGAGGTCTCGAAATTTTCGAAAGCGTCGGTTCTTACGGCTACAACAAACGTCCGCTTTCAGTGAAAAGCGTCGATTTGATCTAATCTCAGTGAATTTCCGCTATTGACACACAGACGATCTTCGCTTTGAGTGAAAAGCAGCCATATGCCAAGACCAATCTAACTACTGCGCCTCCCCCCGTTGGAGCGAGCCGTTGAAAAATAGCGATTTGAGGTTTTAAGAAAACGGGTGTTTGAGCGATTCGACGCTAGCGAATCGCGAGTTACGTTTTCGCCTCAAATCGCTATTTTTCAGCGGGCTTTCGAGCGGAATCGGGTTGCGTTTTCTTTGGATACTTTCTTTTGGCAAGGCAAAAGAAAGTATCTCGCCAAAGGCGAAATCTTTGCTAAGCGGTGTAACCGCTGAAGCAAAAATGATGCTAACAAACTAGCCATCCGCAGGAAAAGCGCCGATTTAATCGAATCTCAGTGAATATTCGCTTTTGGCACTTTGCTGAGATCCTGTAAAACTCTTAGTTACCGAGTTTTAAATTAAAGACAGCTTGAGTACGAGTATCTATGCAGTGACATCGAAGTTCGCAGCCCTTTTTGAGATCGCAAATTGCGACTCCGGTACGCAAGCATACCGGAGCCGGGTAGCGGTTTAACTGTAAGCGTAACAGCAACGCAAGAAACTCGCCCTATCTTCGCCTGATGCTTACTCTTTACGCTTAAACATCCCGTGCATTGTTAGCCAGCTTGTAAAAGCATTAAACCAGCCGGTACTGGTGGTTTCTTTGGGGTACATACCAAAGCCGTGGCCGCCCTGCTCGTAAAAGTGAAACTCAACCGGCTTTTTGGCGGCATGCCAGCTCTTAATCAGACCGAATTCCCCATTCGCGAAGAACGGATCGTCTGCGGCCAGTGCAACGAATAGCGGTGGTGCATCTGCTGGTACCTCTACCGCATCTATTGGACCGTAGATATTGCCAATAAAGGCGGGCCTAGCCTCTTTATCAACGTCTTTATCAACCAGCGTGGTTGCCATAGTAAGCATGGCACCGGCAGAAAAACCTAGCATACCAATACGGTCCGGATCGATGTTCCACTCTACTGCGCGGCTGCGGATAAGCGCGAAGGCTGCACGGGAGTCTTCCAGCTGCGGCGCGAGGTTAAGCTTCATCTGTGCCGGATCAGGCCGCGGCGGCCGGCGCCCGGTTGCCGAAAACATCT
The DNA here is from genome assembly GCF_001513785.1 of Rheinheimera sp. EpRS3. Lineage (GTDB taxonomy): Bacteria > Pseudomonadota > Gammaproteobacteria > Enterobacterales > Alteromonadaceae > Alishewanella. The sequence goes on along the minus strand of NZ_LNQS01000001.1, from coordinate 1,130,824 downwards.
CGTCCATCGCCCGTTTAAATTCCGCCATGTCCGCCGGTGTTTGATTTAAGCGATACTTAAGCACAAAGGCTGCAATGCCCTGATTGGCCAGGGCCTGAGCAACCTCCCAGCCTTCGTTATCCATCGACAGTGTGCGAAAACCGCCGCCGGGTGCAACGATAACAGCAGCTCCGCTGGCCTTTTTCGGATCGGGCAAAAAGGGTGTCAGCGTGGCAAGGGTGACGTTGCGAACAAACCGGCTGCCATACTGAGAATGCCATGTCTCTTGTGTTTTAGCGCCAGGCAATGGGCCAGTACCGATGTCGATCGTATTGCTCTGATCAGGTGGCGCGATCGGTGTCATGGTGTCGTTTACCTGCGCCAAGGCCTGCGCCGTAAATAAGCAAGCGGCGAGCAGCAAGCTCAGCCGGATGCTGTCACACCTTGGTTTTTTTATCTGTTGCATATAATGAGTTTCCTTTTTGTATCATCTGCATAGGGCGCTTAACGCGCTATTTTTTAAACGTTCTGACAATAGGTTTAATAGTGCCATCTGCATTAAAGTACACTCTGTCCACGCAGACTGATCTGCGGTAATTGCCACCTCCGGGCAGGTCGGCGCTGTGATAGGCCAGATAGGTGTTGCCGTTAAAATCAAACATCGCCGGGTGAATCGTCGTAGTGTTAGGCAGCGGTTCCATAATGATGCCCTGATACTGCCAGGGCCCGGTTGCGGATGTACTGGTGGCATAAGCAAGGCTTTCCGGAAAACCCGCCGCATAGACTAAATAATAGATACCGTTGTGCTTTGACAGGTAAGGGCCTTCTTCAAAATTAGGCAAGGTATCAACAGTATGAATTTTTACCTTGCTGGTATCGCGGTTTTGCATATTTCCTGCCGCATCCAGCGTGTAGCTTTCGCCTTTTAGATGGATTAAATCTGCCTCAAGCTCACCCCACCATAACTGCTTATTTCCCCAGTACAGGTAGGCTTTGCCATCATCATCAATAAAGACGGCAGGGTCGATATTACGCCAGCTGTGATCTTTATCCCTGGCGGTATCTTCCAGCAAAATCATCGGTATGCCGCGTAGATCGGTAAAGGGCCCTTGTGGGCTGTCTGATACAGCTACGCCAATCGAAAAACCAAATTTACCGTCGGTTTGGCCGCCTTCTACGGCGGCATAAAAATAATAGCGTGACTTACCCGACGGATCTTTTTGCTGGATAACATGATGGGCATAGGCGTTGCCGGTTTTTTGATCTCCTCTGGCCCACTTAAAGTCAGAGTACCTGAGCACAGCGCCTTTATTTTGCCAGTTGACCATGTCTGTACTGGTCCATAACCGGTAGTCGTACATGCGATAATCTTTGCCATCCACTGACTGCTCGTCGTGCGTGGTGTAAAGGTAAACAGTATCATCTACCACCATAACGGCGGGATCTGCGGTATAGATAAAATCACCCACCTCGTTGGTTGGGTCTTTGGTATCGTATTTAATAATAGGATTGTCAAAGCTTGCGGGAGCGACAGCTGGAGTTTTTCTTTCAGCAGAGTCTGCTATTTTTGCACTGCTGGCGAATGATGCCAAAAGTGATATAGCCAGACACAGATGCACCACTCGACTCAGATGCACAACGGGATTTCTATTGTGTATGGTGTTTTTGGCGATAAACATTGCAGCGTATCCTTAGGCAAGCACAATTGGATACGCAACAGTGTGTATAAGTTTTTCGCATAACGGAACGTTGATCCTGTTACGAATCCGTTTAATAGCTTTACCTTATTTGCTGTGCCTTACATAACCCTGATAAACACCGGGTTGCTGTAAAACCACAGATCACTCCAAGGGTTTTCGCCTTTTTCATCCGGCAGAGGTTCCAGCTCGTCGCGCTGATTAGTGCCGCGCAGGCGCAGGTACTGATCGGCCGTTACTTTGCCAAGTGGCAGTTCAAATACGCTAAAACCATTTTGTTGTCGCCAGTCTTGCTGGTAAAAGCGCTGCAATACCCGGGTCGTGCTGGTTTCATCGCTATTGCGGTCGGCCACCGGGCCGCTGATCTGGCCCATAATGGCATCAACCCGTGCCACCTGCGGGTTATCGCCGTCGGCGTTTAAGGTATCCGGATCGCGAAAACGTACCCGCAGTACCAGTTCATCCTGCGGTGTTACCGTTAAGGTTTCACCGATACCGGCGCTGCGATCTGAGCCTTTTACTGCTACTTCAACAAACAGGGCGTCAATTAAATCGCCGGTAACGGCAAATACACGGCCGGCTTTTAAATTGTCGAAAATACTGTCATAGGTTTTATCGGCATAAACATAGGTTTTGGCGTATTCACCGGGCCAGAAATCGGCCCAGCCGTCGGTGTAATGACCGTGGCTGTCGGATACTGCAGTTACCCACCATTGGCGCCCTTCGCTAAGCAGGCTATCCCAGACGCCGCCTAAACGCGCGGTCATTTGATCGTAACCGCCCATGGTGGGGTAACCGGGGTATTCACCGCGGACACCGTCTGGCTTAAGGCTGCCATCGCGGTTAAATACCGCCGCCTGATGGCCTTCGGCACCACTCATGCCTATAACTACCCCGGGTGCCGTGTCTTGCCAGTCACGTAATTGCTTTGGGGTAATTTTATGGTATTCACGAAAACCGGTTGCCAGCCGGCCGGGGTGATTCGCCAGCAATAAGGGTTTATCTGGTAAGGCATTCATGGCTTTTAATGCCAGCAGCATATAGGCATCGTCGGCTTTATCTGCTGATGGCGGCATACCCTGGCGGCCATTGTATTTACTTTCTATTTCATACAGTTGCTGCGCTTCAGTTGGCTGCTTTGGCATAATAAAGGTGGCATGACGGCCACCGGGGCTATTACCCGGCACATCAAACTCCATACCGTAAAATTGCAGAATATGCGGCAGGGCTTTACGCGAAGCCAGCAGTTCCGGATAAGCTTGTTCCAGCGCCAGTTTGGCGCGGTTTGGCCCGCCGTGATCGGTAATCACCAGCCAGCTTAAGCCGTGGTGCGCCGCCATCTGGGCATTAAGCGGAATAGAATAGATGGCATCGCCGCCAATAATGGGGGTTGGCGGAAACACGCTGCTATCCCAGCGTACGCTGTAATGGGTGTGCACATGGTGATCACCGGCCAGCCACTGGCGGGTGTCGCTTGCTTCAGTTAGCGCCGGGGTTGCTCTGGTTAGCGCAGGGCTGTTCTGGCAACCAGCCAGCATTACCATACTCATACTTAATGCACATACGGACAACTTCATTAATTTACCTCTTTGCAGCGATTTGTTTGGGCTTAGACCCATGCAGCGCGTAATACAAAATCATCGCGTAACAAGGTAATAGCACCATATAAGCACTGATTGGCCCGGTTTGCTCGGATAAGGCACCGTATACCAGCGGCAGCACAGCACCACCGGCAATACCCATAATTAACAAGGCTGAACCTTTCGGAGTTAGCGAACCTAAGCCCGCCAGTGCCAGTGGCCATACTGCCGGCCATACCAGCGCATTAGCCAGCCCCAGTAGCGCCACCAAACTGACAGGATCAGGCAACAACGGAATACCGGCCCAGCCCCACAGTAAGGCTGAAATAGCGGTGCTACCGGCATCAGATAATAAGATTGCCAGCGATAATACCAGCCCCAGCCCGGCCGAAATGGCCAGCGCCTGGCGCTGTGACAGTAAGCGCGGTACTAACAATAAGCCTAAGCTGTAACCCAGCACCATAAAGGCTAACGTATAAGAGGTAAGCGTGGTGGCGCCCGGTACTTTTAGTGCAGAGCCCAGCAAACCAATGGTGTCACCTGCGATGACTTCAACGCCGACATAGCAAAACAACGTAATAACGCCCAGCACCAGATGGCGGTGCTGCCATACCGAGGCATCGCCCTTGCCAGTGCTAACCGGCGCAGGCTCGGCTGGTAAATCGGGTAAGGCAGAAAAGCGCAGTGCCACTGCCAGCAGCAAAATGGCCACAGCGATCCCGGCATAAGGCGTGATCAGCTGCAGCGACAGCATTTCCAGCTGTTGCTGGCGTTGTGTTTCATCCAGCAAGGCCAGGCTTTCAGCGGTGATATGCCCCAGATCCTGCAGCACCAGCCAGGTAAATACCAAAGGTGCCAGCACACCGGCACTTTTATTTAAAATGCCCATTAGCGAAATACGCGCGGCGGCAGATTGCTCCGGCCCTACCCTGACCAGGTAAGGGTTAGACGCAGTTTGCAGTAAGGTAAGCCCGGAGCCCACGACAAACTGTGCCAGCAAAAACACACCAAACTGCTGGCTTAGCGCCGCCGGAATAAACAGTGCACAGCCCAGCGCTATCAGGCCAAGGCCAATTGACATGGCATTTTTATAACCGGACCATATCAGCACCCGTGCCATTGGCAGCGCCATTACCACGTAGGCAATATAAAAACTGAAGGCGATCAGTAAGGCTTCTACTTCACCCAGCTGACATACCAGTTGTAAAAACGGGATTAAAGCACCGTTTAGCCAGGTAATAAAACCAAACATAAAAAACAGCACACCGATAATAATAATCGGTTGCAGGCTGCCTGCGGCTTTGCTCTGCGTCATACAACTCTCCTGTTATTGTTATTAATCCGGCTGCCTTGTAGCCAGCACTGTTGTAACTGTAGATCGGCATTAAGCAGCAACATATTGGCCAGCGCGCCCTGTTGCAGATAGCCAATATCGCTCTGCAGGCCACATAACACGGCAGGGTTAGTGCTAAGCGCTTTTAAACCGCTGCCAAGCGGTAATGCTAAATCATGGTGGTAATGGCGCAGTGCCGCGTGCATATCCAGTGCCGAGCCAGCCAGCGTGCCATCGGGTAGCGTGAGCTTTAAGCCGTCGCGGCGAATTTCGGTATCCTGATAGGCTAAGCTTTGTAGCTCACTGCCGGTGTGTGCCATCGCATCGGTGACCAGGATCAGTTTGTCTTCACCTTTACATTGCGCAGCAATACGGGCAGATAACGGATGTACATGCAGATGATCGAGAATAAGGCCGCAATACACCTCATTACTTGCCAGGGCTGCCCCCACCATACCGGGTTCGCGGCTGGTAAGCGGCGACATAGCATTAAATAAATGGGTAAAACAGCGTGCTCCGGCGTCAATGGCTGCCAGCGCTTGTTCTGCCGTTGCGGCAGAATGGCCCAGGCTGACGATAACGCCCGCAGCACATAACGCACGAATTTGCGCTACCGGCACTGTTTCCGGGGCTAACGTCACCATAACAATACCCAGATCTTTACGGCAAAACAGTGCCAGCTCAGCATCCGATAATGGCCGGATACAGTCTGCCGGGTGAATGCCCCGCCGGGCGGTTGAAAGATGCGGCCCTTCAAAGTGAATGCCCACTATCGTATGCCCGGCTTGTGGTAACAAAGCCGCCACCGCATCGGCGGCATGCTGCATTACCTGCAATTTATCGGTAATAACCGTAGGCAGCATGGCGGTGGTACCAAACTGCAGATGCGCCTGGCTGATAGTGCGTAGCGCGGCAATATCCGGCTGCTGGTTAAATAACACGCCCCCGCCGCCATTTACCTGAATGTCAAAAAAACCGGGGCACAATAGCCCCTGTAATTGCTGGCTGTGTTGGGTGGGCTTAATCCCGGCCTGAATAGCGCTGATACGCCCGTTTTGCCAGTCTACCCTGACATCCTTTAGTTGCTGCCTGCCATCAAAGCATTGCGCTACATACAGGCTTTGTGCAGGGTTATTCGCCAAACTCATAATCTAACACTCACAATTTAACACTCACAGCGTAATGGTCACTTTATTCAGCCCCACCGGGGCATCCGGGTTTTTGCCCATCGCCACCGCTATGGCTTCAATATCCAGATAAAAGCGCTGCATCAGCAATAATGGCTGCAGGCGCGGATGAATATCCGCCAAGGTGATTTGTAATGTGACGACTTCAGCCCCGCGTTTTTTTACTTCGGTAATTTGCGTTTGATGCGCGCCAGCGCTTTCATCCTCCAGCGCCACATTTAACAAAGTCAGTGGCTGGTTTAGTAACGACACCGGGCCGTGTAAAAACTCGGCGCTGCTAAAAGCTTCAGCCTGAATACCGCATACTTCTTTAATTTTAAGCGCAATTTCGCGGCTGATGGCATAGCCGAAGGCCCGCCCCAACACCACACAATGCCGCAGTTGTTGCAGGTGCGGCAGTTGCAGCTGGGCTGGTTGCGCCAGTACGCTTTGCAGTGCTTGCGGTAAGCTGGTTAATGCGCCAAGCAGCGCGGCATCCTGTTTCCAGTGCGCCACCAGCTGTAATATCGCCGCCAGCGTACACAAATAACTTTTGGTTGCCGCCACAGCCTTTTCCGGCCCGGCCAGTAACGGCACTGCATAGTCGGCCAGGGCCGCCAGCGGTGAGCTGATATCGTTTACCAGCGCTACCACCAAAGCTCCGCTTTGTTTGGCGGCCCGTGCTTGTGCCAGTATGTCTTCACTGCGGCCAGATTGTGAAATAAGCAGCACCAGCGCACGCTGTAACTTAAGCTGACGGGAAAATAAACTGGCCACCGACGGTGCTGCGGCAGCGACCACCACGCCCAGTTCTACCTCAATCAGATAGCGGGCAAATACACCGGCATGATCAGAAGTACCACGGCCAACAATATACACAAAGGCCGGATCAAAGCTGCGAATACGCTCTGCCACTTCTGCGTATAAGCTGCCGTTACTGTCGATTTGCTGTTGAATGCGTTGCCAGGTTTCGCTGGCTTCCTGTCGCATTAATGTCATATCACTTTCTCCAGAAAATACTGCCGGGCCAGTGCAGCAGCGCCAACTTCCGGCGAGCCCTGCACCGGGCTAAGTTGCTGTTGTAATGCTGCCGGTAATAATGCCGCCAGCTGCAGTGCTAAACCGCCAATCATCACAATGCGGGTTGCGCCGGTGTGTTGCAGCCGTTGCAGCAAGGCCTGAATATACCCCAGGCCCCGTGCTGTAATATCGCAGGCATAAGGGTCGCCCTGTTGCTGTTGCTGCAATACCAGTGGTGCCAGCTGGCCGTAATCTGCTGCTTTGTAACCTATGCAGCAGCTGATCAGATCGGTATTGCTGCTTACTCCCAAACGACGGCAAATACTGCGCGTCAGTTCCGTTGCCGGTTGTAAGCCATCCAGCACATCCAGCGTGGCGCACACGCCCTGCCAGCCAAGCCAGGCACCGCTACCCCGATCACCCAGCGGAAAGCCCTGCGCGCTAAATAGCCATTGCTTAGCGTTAACAGTGGCAAAAGCGGCAGTACCGGTGCCGGTAATTAAAATGGCACCATCGCGCCCGCCATGGGCACCCAGGCAGGCAATATGTAAGTCGGTAGTTACCTGCATGCTGGCAAAAGGGTGCTGCCAGTTTTGCATTTGCCGTTGTACCCTGGGTACATTTACCCCGGCCAGCCCCAGCACCACATGGCTTTGCGCTAACATTGCACTGGCGTAACCGGCTTGCTGCAACACGCGCTGACAGGCGCTGAGTATTGAGTCGGTTGTCTGGGCAAAGTCTGTCGCCGGGTTAGCTGGCCCTGCTATTGCTTCAGCCAGCAATTGGCCGTTGGCATTTTCCAGCCGGGCTTTACATTTGCTGCCACCGCCATCAACCCCGATAAAAAGTGGTTCGCTTTGCTGCACTAAAATCTCCTCAGACTGCACTACTGATGTCATTAAATTTTTACGAAGATTTTGCGCTGATACATCCACCATACCGGCACGTAACACAAGGCCAGAAAGGCAAGTATCCATAGCCCGGCGCTGAAAAACCGGCTTAAGCCAAGTTGCTCTGCCAACTGTAAATAACTGCCATGTACCGACACACCTGCTACCGGCAGTTCCAGCAGTTTTTCCAGCGCCACATGCAGCACATAAGCCACAATGGCATTGGCGCCAAACACCAGCGGAATATGGCTGAACTTGCGGTATTGCTGTACATCGGTGTACCAAATCAGTAATGCCAGTACCATGCTGGCCATACCGCTGGTTACCAGAACAAAAGAGCTGCTCCAGATTTGCTTAATCAGCGGAAACCACAAGCTCCACAGGCAACCGAGCAAAAAGCTGCTAAAACCCAGCACAAACAGCAGCATTACCAGTGTTGGTAACTGTTGTTTATGCAACAGCACCAGCCGGCCCATAATGACGCCAAATAAACCGCTGGCAATGGCCGGATAAGTGCTGAGTATGCCTTCCGGATCCCAGCTACCGCGCCACAACATACCGGGCAGAAACTGGCTGTCGAACCAGTTAATCAGGTTGGCGTCACGCTCCAGTTGCCCGGCAGGCAGACCAGGAGCCGGTACCAGTAAAATCAGTAACCAGTAACTCAGCAGAATAAACACTGTGATTTGCACCAGACGCTTAGTGCTGCAGTGCATCGACAGCAGCGAGCACACCAGATATACCAGCGCAATACGTTGCAGTACGCCAAGAATGCGCAGCTCGGCAAATTTCAGGTAAATCAGGTTAACGAAGATGCCAAGGCCAAACAGGATCAGGGTGCGGCGCAAAATTTTTACCCGCGCAGCGCTTAGCTGCTGGGCGGTGCGCGCTACCGGTTGTAAACCGATAGCTACCGCCACACCAACAATCACCAGAAAGAACGGAAAAATAAAATCGGCAAAGGTAACGCCATCCCAGTAAGCATGGGAAAACTCGCCATAGGTGTTAGGGCTGTTAACCATAATCATAAACAGAATGGTTAAACCGCGGAATAAATCTAATGCCAGCAAACGTTGTGATTGCATAGTGCCTTCCTGCTTAAAGGTTTGACGGCGGTGCTTTGCTGGCTTTCACCAGTTGCTGCAGCGCTTTTACTGCAGACACCACATCATCCGGTACTGCTGATGCAGGCGGTAACGGCTGATCCAGCCAGGCGTTTTCCCAGGCAATTAATTGCTGCTCCAGTGCGGCAGTATCCAGTGGCTTACCGCTTGCTGCGGCCTGGCGCTGGGCATCGAAAAACACCTGCCAGCGCGGCAGATAAAAGTGCGCGTACATACCCTGCCAGGCTTTGGAGGCATAGTCTTTTAAGCTGCTGCCGCCCCAGCTGGTTACCTGCTTGCGGGCATTGCGCTCATAAAACGCCGCCAGTTCCGGCGTGTCGCCATAAGCGCGGGCATCATTAACCCAGCTGTAAAGCGTTTCCTGCTGGCCACCAATCAATGCATCCACCCCCAGTATCAGTTGCCCGGCCTGGCGGCGGAAATTATCGCCCTGCTCTACTTTGCCCTGCTGATACGCCAGCATGGTATGTTGCAGCAACATATCAATATGTTGGGTAGTCGAATGGCGGGAAAAGTCGACCAAATCATAGCGGAATAACGTCGTACTTTGCTCTTTCGCCGGCAGCGCGACCAGCTGCTGCAATGCCTGATCCAGCATGGTTAAATCGCCCGGCGCACCGGTGTAACGCAGGTATTCGATAGATGGCCGTTTAAATAACAGATAAGCACCGGCCGAGCCTTCCCACCAGCGTGGCTCCCAATATTTAGTGCTGAATACCGCTTTGTACAGCTTATTCCAGGCCGACAGTAGCGCCGGGCTGGTGCTGCCATAACGGGCATTCAGGTATTGCTGCAGCCATTCGCCGGTGGCGGTGGCCTGCCCCTGCCAGGCCACGTCGAACATATACTCGTATGCCGACGATGTGCCATGTATCCCCTCAGGGAAAACACCGTAACCGGTCAGGTTGCCTTTATCTTCATGCTGCAACACACCAGCCACTTTTTCACGGTAGTAGTCAAAATCTGCATATACCGGGTTGCTGCCGCCATAGTTATGGATAAAACCAAATACCCACTGCTTGTTGTAAAAGCCTTTAGCTTTTTGCCAGACATCGAAACGGTCATTACCGATATCGTGGATCATCATTTTGTCATCAGGTATCTTGCTTAAAAATGCTTCGATGGAGGCCAGATCCCAAAAATGCTGATCGGAGCCAAACATCCAGCCCTGCATAACCCAGGTGGCGTTGGGTACAACCTGCGCCAGCGACTGATACAGTGCCTCGCCATAACCGGCCAGATCCTGATAGCGGTTATCGCTTGATACCGGCGGCAGCATTTCGTTAAAGGCATCCATCAGGTAGTACTGCTGCTCACCATATTCGGCGTTATAAAGCTCAATAAAGCGTTTGGCCACTTTGGCAAACAGCGGATCAGCAGGGTCCAGCCAGTAGGTGGGTTTAGGAAAGCCACTCCAGGCTTTCATTTCAATAATTCTGGCGTCGGGGAACATTTTAACAAATTGCTCCGGCACATAACCGGAAAACGCCGGTACTACCGGTTTCATGTTGTAGCTGGCCATCTTTTGCAGGATCTGTTTTTGTAACTGATGTTTTTTATCGATATAAGCCTGTGGCAACGGGCCTTCATGGCCTTCAATATTGCCCATCCGCTGCCAGGGGGTAAACGCCGGGCCAGAGAAATAAGCGGCCAGATCCTCATCTGACACACCAAATTCACGCCACAGCTGCTGCCAGATATATTCCTGGCCTTCCATCGCTACCGGATTATTTACCCCGTGCAATGCCATCCAGTCCAGTTCCTGCTCCCAGCGATCCCAGCTCCACCACGGCGTGGTATAACCATAAGCACAAACATTTAAGTAAGCGCGCTGCTGAAATAATGCTGTAACCCGCTCGGCCGGGTAATCGGCAAACTGCTGTGGCAACTGCACCCGGTTGCCCTCCCAGCTTACTGACATAGCGCCAATCTGGCGCAGATATTCATAAGTACCATAACTTAGTGCCGTTAACGCATTAGCACTGACATAAAGCTGGCCGCCCTGCGCCTCAACCTGATACCAATCTGGCTGCTCATCGTTAACCAGCGAAAAATGCACATGCGGCACAGCCTGGCCTGCCACCCGTTCAAACAGTTGCCGCACCGGTTCAGCGCCTGCGCTGTTTGGTTGTTCTGCCACTACGGTTTGCGGTGGTTCAACTGCCGGGCTGCAACCGGTTAACAGCGCACCTGCTAACAAGCAGGATGCCAGTGCCTTGCGGCGAAACTGAGACAAATTTAGCGGGGATAAATGCATGGGATGTCCTTTTATTATCATCGTTATAATGCACAACACAGCGCCTGCCCCAGGCGGCAGGCTACTGTTTTTACGAAGTATTACAGGTTAAAGCTTACACCCAGATAGTAGCTGCGGCCGATCACACTGGTGGTTTGCCAGGCACGGGTTTGCTCATCACGGTAGGCTTCTTCATCTTTGCCGGTTACGTTAAGTGCGCCAAAACGCATCGACCACTGATCGCTGATGGTCCAGCCTAACAGCAAATCTACCTGATTACGGCCGTTTACCACCCGGCCTTCACGGGCAAAAAATGCATCGCTGCTGTCCTGCACATAAGGGCTACGATGGTTCAGTGCTACGCGGGCACTGAATTCCTCGTTTTCCCAGTAGGCGGTAATATTCCAGGTTTGCTCAGATGAATTGCTCAGGGTAAAACCTTCGCTTTCGTCTACCAGAATGCGGGTATAGTTAGAACTTAAACCAAAACCGGCCACCGGTAACAGGTTATCCAGCCCCTGGTTCCAGCCAATTTCGTAGCCTTTTACCGTCAGCGTTGAGCTGTCGTTGTAAATGGCGGTGATGTCATAAATATTGCCGCTAGCGTCAACACATTCTGAACCGGCCATATTCAGGGCAGTGCCGTTGTATTGCGCCGGACACACCAGCTCACTGACGGTGCCGTTTTTAATATCTTTCTGAAACAGGTTTACCGTTAACGAATCACCCTCGCTGTAATACCACTCCCAGCCTAAATCCAGCTGATTCGCCGTCAGAGCTTTTAGCTCTGGCTGGCCCAGGTTTACCGTGTAAGTGCGGCTGCCAACCGAGTTTGCCCCGGAGGTTTCCGACGGAGCTAATTGGGTGCTGGAGGTTAAAATGGGCCTTACCAATACCTTGGCAGCAGCCAGACGCACCTGCATATCATCGTTCAGTGCCAGCACAAAGTTAGCACTTGGCAGGAAGTTGTTGTAATCATAGCTTTGGGTAATTTCACCTATCGCCAGTTTAATTTCTTCGTTATCCGGGTGAGTGTCACCGGTCAGATAAGTGTTTACATCACGCTTGGTTTGCTCGTAACGGCCACCAAAATTGCCGCGCAGTGCCAAACCAAATACTTCGGTTTCAAAATTAGCCATCAGATAGGCCGAGGTAATTTGCCGCTCCATTGAATAGCTGGACTGAGCAGCAAACAAAGTCGGTACTGTTACGCCTTCTGCCACCAGTGCATCACGGTAGGCCTGAATATTGGGTGCTATCCAGCTATGCGGGATACTCATCTGGTTATCAAGAAAATCCGTTACCAGATAACCATACTCAGCCATTGACGGTAAATCTGCCGGATCGGCATCGCCAATAGCAGCACGGTCGGTACGGTATACTTCACGCTCCAGTGTTTCTTTACGGTATTTCACGCCGGTAGAAATACTGGTAAAACCGTACCAATCCAGCAGACGGGTGGCATCAAACTGCAGTGCGGTTTCGTCTGACTCCATCTGACGGCTGGCACCATTGGGGTATTCATTACGCGGCATTACCGCAGGATACAGCGCCGGATCGGCTAAGTTTTCAGCAACATTAAACACCACGTTCGACGGGTTCGAGATATCCAGCGTAGCCTGGGAAATTACCGTGGCTAATATCGCCGCTTCTTCATCATGTACCGCTTTACCCGCGGTGTAATGCAGCACGCTGCTAAAAGCCCAGTCGTTCCAGTCGTAATCCAGCTCCAGGGTGTAGGCCTCTGATTTTGCGTCTTTCTCTTCCAGCTGGCGGTTATTTTCAGTGGTAAAGTTATTAATTTGGATCTGGTTATACACGCCATTTTCAGCAGCACCTAAGCGGGTGATCTGATCTTCATTAAACAAAAACACCTGCTGATTTAGATCCTGTTTGGTGTCATCGCCGGCATATACGGCAGTAAATTTAGCTTCAAATTCGTTGCTGGGCCGCCACTGCAGGGTACCATTAAACAAGGTGCGGTCGGTTTCACGGTCAATACGGCGATACCGTGGCCGGCGCGGTGTAACATCGTCCTGTGCATCAACAAACCAGCGGTCCATCCAGAGGTTATCTACCCGGTCGTCTAACTGCTGATAGCCCATGTTCAGCAACACACCCACGGTATTGTCGGCAAACTGGTCAATATAGGTAAAATTGGCTTTTGGTGTAACATCACCGCTGGGTGAAAATTCTGAATACTGGCCATTGGCCGACAGCAGAATTTTTTGCTCTCTGAATGACAAAGGCGAAGCGGTATCAATATTAATGGTGCCGGATAAACCGCCAGTGTCCATATCGGCTGTGGGTGATTTAATCACCTCAATCAACGACGCCAGTTCAGTCTGGATAATGTCAAACCGAAAACCACTGGTAAAATCGGCGCTGGCCATCGTCTGGCCGTTCAGCGTAGTGCGCGCATATTGCGAGCCAAGGCCGCGCACACTGATTGTTGAGCCACGGCCGTTAACGTTAGAAATTTGCACGCCGGGAATGCGCTGAATAGCTTCAGCAATGTTTTCGCTTGGAAATTTACCGATATCTTCCGTGGTGATGGCGTCGGTTACCTTAGTGTCCTGGCGTTTAATATCTGCCGCAGCCACTAAACTACCGCGGAAGGTTACGGAAATAACCTCATAATTATCATCTTCAGATGCTGTTTGCTGTTGTTGCTCCTGGGCCAGCGCCGGAAATAATAACGACGCCAGGATCGATGCAAGAACTGTTTTCTTACCTAACTTGTGCTGATTCAACCTGTTCATACCTGCGCTCTCTTGTTGCCAATTATGGTTTATTGAACGTCTTTTCCTGTGTACCCGAGCTTGCTGGGCGGTGATTTATTAATCACTCTAGGTTCAAATTAGCATCACACTGTCAACGTTGTCAATTAAAAATATGACAACGTTGACATAAATTTTAAGCTATTGTTTAGTATTGAAATATTGATTTTTACAAAGTGGAAACAGAATCGCGCAATACCAATTGCAGCTCAAAGCCACAATGTGCAGTTTGCGTTTCATTCTCCAGCATCAGGCTAATTAGCAAAGCGGCTGCTTTGGCGGCAATTTCAGCGTTGGGTTGATGCACCGTGGTTAGCCTCGGCCAGGTTTGGCGCGAGAACGGGCTGTTTTCAAAGCCCACTATCGACAAGTCTTGTGGTACCGCAAGTTGGTGCATACGGGCGGTAAATAAAGCACCGGCGGCAATTTCATCATTACAACCAAACAGTGCTGTGGGTTTGTCGCCGCGCTGTAATAGCTGCTCGGTCATGGCGACACCGGAGTCAAAGGTAAAATCACCGGTGATTACCAGTTGTTCTGACACCGTTAATCCGGCTTCGCGCAGCGCTGCGCAATAGCCACGATAGCGGCCCAGTGACGACTGGTGATCTTTGTGATAGCCCAAAAAAGCAATACGCCGATGGCCCTGCGCTAGCAAGTGCCGGGTAATGTTAAAACCGGCTTGTTCATCATCGACATAAATGGTCGGGCACAAATCATCCGGCGGTGCCGAACCTGACACTATCCGCACCACCTTGGCCTGCTGGGCCAGCAATTGCTGCACCAGTTCACGGTTTTCTGACAACGGTGGTGTCAAAATCACCCCACCGACCTGATTGCTACCAATAATGGTGGTCAGCTCCTGCAACACCTGGCCAGAGTGAGAATCTGTCGGGTGGATCACCAGCTCAAAGCCCTTCTGGCGGCACTGCGATAAAATGCCGTTTTGCATTTCTATTACGTAGTGGCTGTTGGGGTTATCGTAAACAAACGCCAGCGAAAACGGCGCTGTGCGCATTAGCCGTGCCGTGCGGTTGGGCTGATAATTCAGTTGGGCAATAACGGCCTGCACTCTGGTTTTAATGTCATCGCTGACCCAGGCTTCGTTATTTACCACCCGCGACACCGTTTTAAACGACACCCCGGCCAGCCGGGCCACATCTTTGATGGTAGGTTTTTTGCTCGACATAGCGTCCATTAAGATTAACTAAGCATGCAGCGTGATTAACCGACTTTATACCGGCGCCCGCTGGCTGTCCAAATATCTTTCTGCTTACAACAGCTTAAGTTACACAAAAAATAAAGCCTGCACCAGCGCCAACAGCATTCTCTGTGGCGCTGGTGCAGGCTTTTACCAACAATATGGGCTGTTTACCAGTTAAACCCTCTCACCAGTTAAACCCCATTACCAGTTAAACATAGTACCGTCTTCTAACCGGTTTACCGGCAGATAGGCACGTTTATACGGGTATTTTGCCGCTTTGGCTTCGTCGATATCGACACCATGGCCCGGGGTATCGCCCACCTTCAGATAGCCATTATCAAAATGGTAATCGTGCGGGAACACTTCGTCAGTTTCATCGGTATGGCGCATATATTCCTGAATACCAAAATTTGGCACCCAGGTATCAAAATGCAGCGCCGCGCCCATGGTTACCGGGCTTAAATCGGTAGCACCGTGGAAGCCGGTACGCACATGGTATAACTCGGCCAGGTGGGCAATGCGGCGTAAATGGGTAATACCGCCGGCATGCACTATGGTGGTACGGATGTAATCAATCAGTTGCTCACTGATCAGTTGCTGGCAATCATGGATAGAGGCAAACACCTCACCCACCGCTATTGGCGTAGTGGTATGGTGGCGGAATAAACGGAAACCTTCCTGCAGCTCTGCCGGTACCGCATCTTCCAGCCAGAACAGTTTGTACGGCTCCAGCGATTTACCCAGCTGCGCTGCTTCAATCGGTGTTAAACGGTGGTGGGTATCGTGCAGCAGATGATGCTCATAACCATAGGTATCGCGCAGTGTTTCAAACAGCTTGGGTACGCTGTTCAGGTATTTGCTGGTAGACCACAGGTTTTCTGACGGCAAATCGTTATCTGCCGGCTCGTAGTACATTTTGTCTTTTGATACACCATAGGTGCTGGCCAGGCCCGGTATGCCGGTTTGGGCGCGGATAGCTTTATAACCCAGCTCAATGTACTTACCCACTTCTGCTACCGTTTCGGCAATATCCCGGCCGTTGGCATGGCCATACACCATAACACCATCACGGCTGCGACCACCAAGCAACTGATACAACGGCATACCGGCCGCTTTGGCTTTAATATCCCACAGCGCCACATCAATAGCAGCTATGGCGGTCATGCCCACCGGGCCACGGCGCCAGTAAGCACCACGGTAGAAAAACTGCCAGATATCTTCTATCTGGCTGGCGTCGCGGCCAATCAGACACGGTACCAGGTGATCCTGCAAATAACTGGCAACCGCCAGCTCGCGGCCATTAAGCGTTGCATCACCGATACCATACAAGCCCTGATCGGTGGTGATCTTCAGCGTAACAAAATTTCTGCCCGGACAGGTTACAATAACTTTGGCATCAATGATTTTCATAGTGTTCCTCAACTAAAAACTTGAATATTGCTGACCAACCGACTAAATTGGTCTGGCCAATTTATAGACACTAACATTTGGACAGGCCAATTTACAATAAAAAATAATTGGTCTGGCCAATTTTTTTGAAAGCCAATTTTGTTGAAAGCCTACTTTTTTAAACGAGTATCATGACAAAAACTGTACAGACATTACCCAACACCAGCCCACTGCGCCCAGCACCCGCAGGCGCAGGCGCAAGGCTTTACCTGCAAATTGCCGAAAAGCTGGCCGGGCGGATCAGCGCCGGCGAACTTCCTCCCGGCAGCCGCTTACCAGCCGAGCGGGATCTGGCGCAAAGTTATGACGTAAGCCGGCAAACCGTGCGCGAAGCGCTGATAGCGCTGGAGGTATCCGGCCTGGTAGAAATTCGGCCGGGCTCCGGTATTTATGTGCAAAAAGCGGCAGAAAACCGCCACGGCCTGAAAAGCTCAATAGTGGCTGACGACGCCCCCGGCCCGCTGGAAATTATGGAAGCGCGCTTACTGCTGGAAGGCGATGCCGCGGCGCTGGCAGCTGAGCGCATCAGCAATGAAGAGCTGCAAAAACTCAAGGCCTACCTGCAACAAATGACGCTGCTGGTACAGGCACAAAAAAGCACTGAAGCCGAAGCTTATGACGGCAAATTTCATCAGCTTATCGCCATTGCCACCCGTAATAGCGCCTTGCAATCGATGATTGAATGGCTGTGGCAACTGCGTGAAAGCTCAGAACTAAGCCGGTTATTTGCGCGAAAAATTCAGCAACAGGTAGCCGGGCCCAATATTCTGGCGCATGAAGAAATTTATCAGTGCATCAGCCGGCGCGACGCAGACGGCGCCAAAGCGGCTATGCAAGCGCATATCAGCGAAGTAACTCAGGCTTATTTATTGCTGATTTCAGACTAAAGCCAGCAACCCTATTAAAACCTGACGCGTTAAAGAATGCTAATAGCAGATCGCTTTTTATTTTTTCTATTCACCCGGATACTGTTAGCGTGTAATGACCCGAAACCAAACCCTAAACCACTTTTGAGCGTATTAAGCGGGTTGATTCCACCCAAGAGGACTTTTATGCGATCTCATATCATCATTAAAGCAGCAGGCGTTGGCGCATTTATCGTTGCTTTGCTGATCTCATTAACTGGCTGCGCGCAAAAACCGCTACCTGATCCTGTTGTCTGGCAACAGCAACTTAATTTGCCCTCGGTAAAATACTCGGCAGAAGTTGCTGAGCGCTTATGGCTGAATATTGAAGAAATCAGTTTTGACTGGCTGGACCAAAGCCGGGATCGGGTTGTGCCGGCGTTGCTGTTTAAACCCGCGCGGCAGCAACACGCTAAGGCATTAATTGTGTTTTCTCATGGCTTAGGTGGATCGAAAGAGCGTTATGCTTACCTCGGCCAATATTGGGCCAGCCAGGGCTATGCCAGCTTGCATTTACAGCATGACGGCAGTGATCGCAAAGTCTGGCGCGGCAGCAGGCTCACGCTAGCTTTTCGCTTGATGGACGCGGCCGATACAACCGAAGCCTTAGCCAGAGTTCAGGATGTGAAGTTTGCTTTGGACCAGATATTAGCGTCAACCCATGCAGCTGATTTTGATAACCAAAATATTGTGATGGCCGGCCACTCGTATGGTGCCAATACCTCAATGTTATTGAGCGGTGCCCAAGTTGAGCAAAACGGCAGCCTGGTCAGTTTGAAAGATGATCGCATCAAAGCGGCCATTTTAATTTCAGCCCCGCCTTTTTATAACGAACAGCCGCTGGATAAAGTACTGGCTGACGTGAGCATCCCCACTTTGCATATCACTACAACCGAAGATGAAATTCGGGTACCGGGTTTTTATTCATCGCCACAAGACAGGTTTGACTTGTATAACGCCATGGCCAGTAGCTACAAAGTGCTGGCGGTGTTTAGCTCAGGTAGCCACAATATTTTTTCAGGCTGGCGTGGCGGTAAAGATACGCAGCCACAGCAGCAGGTGATCAAAGCCGCCACCCAGGCATTATCCAGTGCTTTTATTGAACAGATAACCACGGATGACAGCCAGGCAATAAGCTTATGGGCTCAGCAACACCAGGCGGTGTTATCTCAGTTTATCCGCTCAGACTTAGTGGCAATGGCAAATTAAGCCTTTAGCTATGTGATAGTTGTGGTTTAACAGCTTACGAATAAAGTAGCGCCTCTTTGCCATTTCTATTGCCCTGCTGTTTATGCAGTTGCCTCAGGCCTTTGAGGTTGATTAACAGCATCGGCAGTACAATCAATACAAAGGCGATGTTGGATAACGGCACGGCCAGCCAAACACCATCAATGCCAAGGAATTTTGGCAAAATAAACAAAAATGGCAGCTGAATGAGTATATTGCCCAGAGATACAAACAGCGCCTGGCCACTCTTACCAACGGCAACAAAGTAAATAGCGGCCATAAACAGGAAGCCATCTAAAAACAGTGCCATCAAATGCAGCCGGATACCGTTTTTACTTGCCTCAAGCAATGCCTCGTTGCCAGTGGTAAAGATACCGATAAACAGCTGCGGAAAAAGATTAAGCAGTATTACCATAGCTATACCCGAACCAACGGTGACAGAAAACGCCAGTTTTACCGTTTGCGTAATGCGTTGGTATTGTTTGGCGCCTAAGTAGTAGCTTACCGGCGGCTGCAAGCCGCTTACCAAGCCCTCGGCAAAGAAGTAATAACAGCTGGCTAAATAACCGACAATTGCAAAAGCGGCTAATTGCGTGGTATCGCCATAGGCCATAAATTGCATATTATGAAACGCCATAACAAAGCTGAAATAGATAAACATTACCAGGTTAGATGAGCCTAACTGCACAATACGGCTGGCAATGGCTTTATCACATTGCTTTATCGTCAGAGCGGTTTTGGCTTTAGACGACATAAAGTAACGCAGACACAACACG
Organism: Rheinheimera sp. EpRS3; assembly: GCF_001513785.1. GTDB lineage: Bacteria > Pseudomonadota > Gammaproteobacteria > Enterobacterales > Alteromonadaceae > Alishewanella. The sequence continues at coordinate 1,111,458 of NZ_LNQS01000001.1, read as the reverse complement.
CAGGTAGCCAGTTGCGCAATTAAAGTGGCGATAGCTGCGCCTTGTAATCCCATATCCAGATGAGCCAGAAACACATAGTCCAGCGCAATATTCGTTAAGGCACCGACAATAATAAACACCGTTGCCAGGTTCGGGCTGTCGTCATTGCGCACCAGCATCGGCATGGCACTGGCCCCAATGGAAATAAGCGCACCAAACGACATGATCTGCACATAGCTCCAGCTCATTTGCATTGTTATGCCGGTTGCGCCTTGCAGCGTTAGCAGGCTTTTACCAAAGGTAATAAACACCAGGGTGGCGAATAAACCAATTAACACTACCAACACCAGCGCGGTAACCAGTGTTGCCTGAGTGCCTGCCAGGTTGTTTTCACCACGGTATTTAGACAACAAGCTGCCACCACCCATACCCACCAGCAAACCAAAGCCCATAATTAAACCCAGCAGTGGTATTGCCATATTGATACCCGCCAGCCCGTTGGCCCCAACAAAGTGGCCGACAAAAAAGCCATCAATAATCTGATACAAACCGCTGACTAACATGGCAACGATAGACGGAATCGCAAAACGCCAAAATGCGCCGGCGACAGATTGCTGCGGCTGAACGGGTGTTACGACTTGCATGACCTGATACCCATAGTGTGAAAACACCGGCATTATATATAAAAATAAGATGCATTAAAGTTAGTTATCATCCGCATAGCGGATAGGTATAAAGCAAGCAACGGCTGTTAACAGCCCCGCCGCAGGAGATAAAAATGAACTGGACCTTAGATCAATTACTGGCCTTTGTTACCGCTGCCGAGCTGGGTTCTTTTTCCGCAGCGGCCAGGCAGCTGCACAAAGCACAATCGCGCATCAGCAGCGCCATTGCTAATTTAGAGCTCGATTTAGGCTTTGAGCTATTTGACCGCAGCTCGAAATTCCCGGCCCTAACCGCGCTGGGTAAAGAAATGCTACCCGAAGCACGCGCCGTGCTTAACCAATGCCTGCGCCTGGACTCAAGAGCGCTGGCGGCGGCCAATAAAGAGCCCATTTCGCTGCGTATTGCGATAGATGAAGCCTTACCACTGGAAACCATTCACTCTATTTTTTCTCAGGTCGGCGATTTATTTCCGAGCACCCATTTAGTTATTACCAATGGCTCACAAGACGACATTGCCACGGCCATTGCAAAGCAAAAAGCCGACATTGGTTTTATGCTCAGCAACAGCGCCCTGCCGGCAGAGTTAACCTTACAGTCTTTAGGGCATTTTAAAAAAATACTGATTGTCGGTAACAAGCACCCGCTGGCCGATGCCGGCATATTAAGTCTGGCGCAACTGCAGCAGCACCGGCAGTTTGTATTATGTAACCGTTCCGGCGAGAACCGCGAAAATGCCTTAAGCCCAAACCATTGGGATTTAGACAGTTACTATTTAATTTGTGAGCTGGTAACGCAAAATCAGGGCTGGGCAATAGTGCCGGAGCATATCGCCGGGGCGCAGTGGTTTGTTGAGCAAATAACAGCGGTAAAAACCGACTTTTTAAGCGATATATTAATTGAAATAGGCATAGTAAAACGCCTCGACAGCCCAAATAGTGAAATCACGGAGTGGATAACAGAAAAAATGCGCCACTTAATAAATAATCATTCTGTTTAGCAGAGCATCAGCTAACGCATAAAATCACTTCTCGCCAACATTCAGTTTGGCATCGCTTTTAAGTAAGCAGTTCTTTTTCACTCAGCGGCACTGCTCATCTTCTTCACAATTTTTTCTCGTATCACACCACAACACTGTAAATTATAGGTTTAAAATTGTTTATTTTATGTTTTAATTTGAGCTTATTGGAGGCCAAATATGCAAAATAAACCAGAGATCCATTACCTGTCAGTGTCTGAGCTGGCTCAGGACATTGAAAACGTCACAGGCCAAAAAGAATACGCTCAGTCGGTTTCTATGAGATACGCCATCTCTTATCGGGATGAAATAATTGATACCGTTCGATATCGCCGAGGCATTATTGATGAGCGCGCTATTCGCCTAAATCGACACATCAGGTGGGAACATACCCGGTGTCATAGCCAAAGGCTCACAGCCAATATGCTAGCCGCAGGCCGCAACAAACCTGCTGATACCTCAGCACACCATATCGTTGCCTGGAATCATCCACGCGCCATTAGATCGCGTATCCGTCTGGCAGCTTTTGGTATCGACATTGATAACGAAGCCAATGGTGTTTTCTTGCCTAAAGGCCTAAAGTGCTGCCCTCATCCTACATTACCTGCGGCATCGCCCCACACTAAAGTGCATACTCATTTCTACTTTCTAAATGTTGAGTTTTTGCTTGAGTCCACTATCGCAGAAGGCATGGGGCGCAATGACATTATTGAAACCTTACGTGAAATTGGCGAAGATCTGCAGGATGGCGTATTTCCAATTACAGAGGGGTTAGAAAGTGCCTGATAAAGAGCTGTGCTGTTTTGCCATAATTCCTGATGTTGAAAACTATGCCATGTTGCAAGAAACCCCGCTGGAATTGGTGCTTGGTCAACTTGAGCCAATGGATTTACACGGCAAGCCAATAGCAGATAAGTGGCAAAGTATAAAAGTATCCTGGCTTACCGTACCGGGTGAGCGCCCTTTGTTAACACCGGATATAGCGGCATTTAATGCCACGGCGTTTGCAGCTAAAACTACAGTTTGTGAACAATTGGGCCTACATCAACAAGAAAGCTGTGAGTTATTACCAATTTCCGTTGATGGCGAAGCCTGGTCCATTATTCATGTGCTAACTGAGCTTGATGCGGTAGATGAACAACAATCAGAGCGTAAAATCCGTCGCGGGGGTCAGTTTGGCAGAGGTTTTAGCAAGCTGGTGTTAAAGCTAAATGCAGTTTCAGACACGCCTTTATTTCGGGTTAAAGGTGCGGGTTTAAGAATTTTCACTTCATCTGCTGCAGATAGCTTTTATCAAGCTGTTCAGACAGCAGATCTTAAAGGGCTGATTTTTAAACCTGTAGCAACGGCCTAAAATTCATTGCCGTCACCAGGCCGTTGTTTTCCATGCGAAGTGAATGAATTCACTCTCATACTCGGTCAAAAAGGGGTCGAAAACAATTAAAGGTCTGTCTGGCTAATCCAATATATTTCAGTAGCTTGCAAAAAATCAGCGATTATTAACTCCGACCCCTTTTTCTCATTTATTCGTTTGTTGCAGGCTATAGCCCGGCAAGCATGATGACAGATAAAGCAGTTTATCTTGCTGATCGGCAACAGACTTGCCGCTAACGCGGCCAGAACAGCGGTTTTACCTACGGCCTCCGGGAAAGCTCATATGTGTTAAACATTTTCATGGCTCAAACCTTGGATCTGATTTACAACCTCTTTCGGGGTTGTGAAAGGAATTGTTTCCAAGCCTAGAACTCTACTTAAAGTAGATACACCTGATAAGGCACCATTGTCGTCAAAGTATGAGTCAATTAGGTGGGTAACTTGGTGATTTTTTAAATCATAGGAATGAATCATAGGTTTGTTACATATCTCACATTCAGGATTACCTTCCGACGTTTCCAATTTGGGGTGAGAAGAATCCATACAGTGAAACTGTGATTCAAATTTTTTTGTGATTGACGCTTTGTCTGAACTAACCACAACACAAGCACTGATGCGATATGCGCTATTTTTGACAAATTTCGCAAGCGATTCTGACTGCGTTTTATTGTTTGGGTAGTTAACCAATATTTTATTATCAGAATCATTAAAGAACCTTTGTGATAGCAGCTCGCTTACCAAGTCTGGCTTGAGAATTTGCCCGCTATCAAACACCGTTTTTATTTCCTCTCCGAGCAAAGAGTTGCTTTTCACTTCTGCTCTTAATAAATCGCCAATATATACAACTTTAGCATCCAGAAGAGATGCTATCTCTGACACCCCTTTTGACCACAGGGGGGGAAATGGAGAGCTAAAGATTATCTTCATGTGACTTTACCTTTGAAGCCCGCTACACAGGTGAGCAACTTGTTGCAGACCGCTAGCTTGGCCGGAAGAGCGGTTTTATCTATTAACACTGGGAAAGCTTATATGTGTTAGCTTTGGTTGTGCTGGACAATGAATTTTGCGCGCTCATAAAGTTCATCAAATGTAATAATTTCAGGATTAGTGGTATTTTTACGAAGCAGCTCAAATGACCGCAATTTGTCTTTGTTTACACCTTGCTCTGATACAAACTCCCCCATATTGCCTATTACCAAATAGGATTTAGGTTGGTAATTATAAATTTCTTCGCCTGTTGGATTGCCTTCACTATCACTTGGGTTAATTCTGCTAGATAGATTTTCTACTGCGGAGGCGACAGTACCTTGGACTTGCGCGATAGCACCAGCTAATTCTTTTGAAGGCGCCCAGCAGCCGGATCGATAAGGCTTAGCATCTAGTAAAGCAGTCGTGTGAGTCTTAACTTCAACAAAGCATAGATTGGATATAATACCTTTTGTTTTCATAAGAGCATCAACACGCTTACCATGCGAAACTGCGCTATGCCCTTGGACCACTTGTTCTAACTTTCTATCATCAAGACTGGACAAGAATATGTAACCTAGTCCATAACCAAACACCCAAGGGTTCTTTTCAAAGTACTTTTGCCACAAAGCTTCATTAGAACATTTATTTTTAATTTTTAATTTGTCGAAGTAGCTCTCGTCATGCAAAAGTCTGTGATAGTAACCTAGCTGCTTCTTTCGAAATCCTACCGCAACAAGGTCTTCCGTGGTGACTTCGGATTTTAATGCTTCAGCAAACAACGCCTGATTTTCAGTAAGAAATGTTTTAGCCTGATGAGTGGTTAAAGCTATTTTTCGAAGCTCTTCATCAGTTATATTTACTTTAGCTCTGTTCTTGAAATCTACAGATTGGATATTTGCCAGAAATTCACAGAACCGACCTATTTCTTCACCTACAAATGAAAACCCAGCCCCGTAAGGCTGTCCTGATTCTGATACAAATTTTTGTATAGTTAATACGAAGGTTTGCCTAGAATCTTCTAAGAATTTTGCTGTTATATAAGTTTTTGCGTCTGGCTTTTTTCTTAAAACTATCTCGTCGCGTTCCTTTACGTATTCATAGCCATCTTCAGAGGGTAGAATTTTAGATGCAATACGAACCTGTCTTTCCTTGTTACCAAAATCTGGGAGTGATGGACTTATATAGGTTTTCCCCGGCAGGGGATTCTTGTAATCATCATCCATAATTTTAATTTCTACTCCTAGAAGCTAAAGCTTATTCGACGGGCGCCCCGCATTTAAACACGGGCTACCCGACGTTGGTAATTTTATATACTCAAACATTACACCGCCTATTCCCAACTTACAATAACTTACAGGTACAGCCTATTTCAGCAAAACTTCAATCAGCTTTTTAGGCCTGCCTGCTGCAACATTCACGCATAAAAAAACCGCCAGCAGGCGGTTTTTTTATCACGGGAGCTTAATCAGCCTTTACGCCAGCTGGTTACGCCGTTTTTATCTTCTACGATAATACCTTTGGCCGTTAACGCATCGCGGGCGGCGTCTGCTGCTGCCCAGTCTTTGTTAGCGCGGGCGGTGTTGCGCTTAGCGATCAGCGCTTCTATTTCGGCTACATCATCAATTGACGCGCCTGATTGTAAGAACTGCTCAGCATCGCCCTGTAACAAGCCCAGCACACCGGCTAACAGGTTTAATATGCCAGCCAGCTCGGCAGCCTTGGCCGGTTCGGTTTCTTTAAAGCGGTTTACTTCACGCGCCAGTTCAAACAACACCGGTAAGGCTTCGGGAGTGTTGAAATCATCATCCATTGCCGCTTTAAAGCGCACAATGTACGGGCTGTTTAAATCAATACTGTGGCTTGGCGTAACATTACGCAGCGCGGTGTATAAGCGGCCTAAGGCAGCATGCGCCTGGGTTAAGTTCTCTGCCGAGTAGTTCAGCTGGCTGCGGTATTGGCTGGATAATAAAAAGTAGCGTACCGCTTCGGCGTTATATTCCGCCAGTACGTCTTTTACCGTAAAGAAATTGCCTAAGGATTTAGACATTTTCTCTTTATCTACCTGCACCATACCGGTGTGGATCCAGGTATTAACGTACTTGTGGCCATGGGCACAGGTCGACTGGGCAATTTCGTTTTCGTGGTGCGGGAACTGCAAGTCTGAACCGCCGCCGTGGATATCAAAATGCTCGCCTAAATGCTTGGCACTCATGGCAGAACATTCAATATGCCAGCCCGGCCGGCCATTGCCCCACGGCGATTGCCAGAACGGCTCGCTCGGCTTGGCGCCTTTCCACAATACGAAATCCAGCGGATCGTCTTTATTGTCGGCCACTTCTACCCGCGAGCCGGATTGCAGCATCTCCAGGTTTTGCTGGCTAAGCTCGCCATAGGCTTCGTATTTGCTAACGTCAAACAACACATCGCCATCGGCCGCGACATAGGCATAGCCTTTGGCCACCAGGGTTTCAATCAGGGCGATAATTTCGGCCATATGGGTAGTAACACGCGGTTCTATGTCGGCCGGCATTAAACCCAGCGCAGCAAAATCGGCGTGCATGGCTTGGGTAAAGCGTTCGGTTAAGGCGTCGCAGCTTTCGTTGTTCTCGGCGGCGCGTTTAATAATTTTGTCGTCTACGTCGGTAATATTACGCACATAGGTTACGTCGTAACCCAAAAAGCGCAGGTAGCGGTTTATGACATCAAAGGCAACATAGGTACGGGCGTGGCCGACATGACAGTAGTCATAAATAGTAATACCGCAGACATAGAGCCCTGCTTTACCGGGTTCAATTGGTGTGAAAAGTTCTTTTTTTCTGCTTAAGGTATTATAAATTTGTAACATGTCTTCCTCGAAGTCCTTTGACTAAAAAACGCTAAACCAGTGCAGCTGCTGCACCAGCGCGCTAGTGTATCACCAGCACCTTAACCCGGCTATCCTTGCTTTATGATTTGGCCTGACTACGTTAGAATAGCGCCACTTTGAAATAAGGACTCTGATTATGATTAGCTTACACACCAATTACGGCGTAATTAAATTAAACCTGTTTGCCGACAAAGCCCCTGCCACGGTAGAAAACTTTATCAGCTACGTAAAAGACGGCTTTTATGACAACACCATTTTTCACCGTGTGATTAACGGTTTTATGATCCAGGGCGGCGGTTTTACTGCCGATATGGAGCAAAAAGACACCAAGGGCCAGATTAAAAACGAAGCCAACAACAAAGTGCCAAATAAAAAAGGCACTATTGCTATGGCGCGTACCAACGATCCGCATTCTGCCACCTGTCAGTTTTTCATCAACATCGCCGATAACGACTTCTTAAACTTCAGCTCTGAAACAGGCTCCGGCTGGGGTTACTGCGTATTTGGCGAAGTAGTTGAAGGTATGGACGTGGTTGACGAGATTAAAAAAGTGGCCACCGGCCGCAATGCTGGCCACAGCGATGTGCCGGTAAAACCGGTAGTGATTGAAAAAGCCGAACTGCACGCTTAAGCCCTGTTAATGTCAGAGCTGATGTCTGAGCAGCACACGCTGTTTATCGCCGATCTGCACTTAGCGGCAGATCGGAGCGATATTACCGCCGCCTTTTTGCGCTTTTTGCGCGAGCACGCCATCCACGCCGAAGCCTTGTATATTCTGGGCGATTTATTTGAAGTCTGGATTGGTGATGACAACCCCGAGCCATTACTGCAACAGGTGGCCAGCGCACTTAAAACCGTTAGCGATAGCGGCGTAGCATTGTATTTTATTCACGGCAACCGCGACTTTTTCCTACGCGATGCTTACGCCAAACGCTGTGGCATGGCGATATTGCCGCCGTCAAAGGTGATTGATTTATACGGCAAGCCAACGCTAATTATGCATGGCGACAGCCTGTGTACGCTGGATATTGCCTACCAGAAATTCCGTAAATGGTGGAACCAGCCCTGGTGGCAGTGGCTGATGCTGAATATGCCGCTATGGTATCGCCAGCGTCTGGCACGTAAAGCCCGCGCCAGAAGTGCCAAATATAAACAGCAGTATATGGCACAGGCGCAACCACAAATTATGGACGTGACCCCGGGTGAAGTACCCAGAGTGATGGCAGAAGCCGGTGTATTAAAGCTGATCCACGGCCATACCCACCGCCCGGCGGTGCATCAGCTGGAGGTAAATGGCCAGCCCGCAGAGCGTTATGTATTGGGCGACTGGTACAGCCAAAGCAGTTATTTAAAAGTGAGCGATAACCAGTGGCAGCTGTATTTTAATGCGCTGACAGATGACAGCCCGGCGGCTTAAAACCGCCAGGAATAGGCAATGTTAACAAAATCCATGCCGGGGTTACGGCTGGATAAACCGGCATTAGAGTAATGCATATAGCGAATAGCCAGCATTTTACTGTTTTGCTGGTCAAGCCCAATCAACAGGCCCAGCCGGTCTTCAAACTGAAAATGCGAGCCTAAATCTTTACCGGCAAATTCACGCTTGGTCAGCATACTGACACCAATACCAAACTCCCAGAACACCGGTTTGCCATACCAGTTGGCAAACTGCTTTTTCAGCACCGGTGATAATGCCAGCGCCACATTAGTTTGATACTTTGACGGCTGGCCGTACTGCCAAAAGTTAGTGCTGGCTTCCAGATACATATTGGCGTCGCCCAGCAGCGGCAAGGTAGTAAAGTGAAACTCCAGCGGCCGGTAAGCCAGGCGCACGCCATTTACCCTGCCTTCGCCTTTTAAATATTCCACTGAAAGCTGTGAAATTTGCTCTGTGCGCATATCCGCCTGCGCCTGCCCTATTATTCCAAATAACAATACTAATGCCGCCAACCACCGTTGCATATTTTCACCTTACACTGTCTATGCCCCTGTGGGGCTAACCGATAATGATGAGAAATATACCGAACGGTACAAATTAGATAAACAAGCAATTCCCGATAACATTATTCACAGTGGTGAATAATGTTTTGGTATAAATTATTCCGTTTTATCTCAGCCTGGTTTAATACGGCCGGTACGGCTGGAACACCGCCATAACCCAGTTGATAAAGGTGCTTAAGCGGCCACTCAAATGACGGCCTGGCGGGTAAATAAGATACAGCGGAAAGGCTGCGCGCTGCCAGTCTGGCAGTACCAACTGCAACTTACCATTATCAAGAAAAGGCTGCGCCATAAATAACGGCAGTTGGCTTACGCCCAGGCCACTTAAGGTAGCGGTTAACTGTGCGGTGCTGTCGTTTACCGACAACGGGCTGCCCTGCTGCTGAATTTCCATGGATTGTTGCCGGTTGCTAAAACGCAGTGGCACTACACGGTTGGTTTTACGCGAGCGATAATAAATAATACGGTGTTTGCTGCTTAACTCGTCCGGCGTTTGCGGCGTGCCGTATTGTTGCAAATAAGCGGGTGCAGCACAGGTGACAAAGGTCAGCTCGGCAATACGTTTGGCAATCAGCGATGTATCGTTTAGCTCTCCGCCGCGAATTACGCAATCTATATTGTCGGTCAGCAAATCGATATTGGTATCACTAACACCTAACTCCAGCTGAATTTCCGGATATTGCTGCATAAAAGACGGTAACGCCGGCAACAGAATAAAATTAGCAATCGCCGACGCCATATCAACCTTTAGCCGGCCCCGCGGTGTGCTCTGTTCATTGCTGATATTGCTTTCGATATCGTCCAGTTCGTACAGTAACTTAGTGGTACGCTCGTAATAGGCCGCGCCTTCCATTGTTACCGTAACCCGGCGTGTGGTGCGGTGCAGTAACTTTAGCCGCAAATGCGCTTCCAGCTCTTGCACCAGCTTGGTTACGGTGGATTTTGGCATATCGAGTAAATCTGCGGCGCGGCTAAAGGTGCCGGTTTCAACCACACGACAAAACACTTTAATGGCTAATAGATGATCCATGCCGGTATAACCCTAATGCTGCTATAACCGGCATAATAGGCAACAACCAGCAGCGCTGCAATGCCAGCTGCCGCGACTAACGGCGGCAGCTACCACGGCTTAACAGCCCGGCGTGCTGATAGATCTGGTCCAGCAAGCGCATATTATTAATGGCATCGCTGCCACCGGTTAAGGCGGTGGCGAGGCCTTGCAGGCAATCTTGTACGTGCTGCAGTTGATAATAATAAGTACTGTGGCCAGGCACACTGTATTGCCGCTCGGCCCCGGCAGTAATCACTTTAATACTGTTGCCCTGTTGCGGCGTAATCAGGCCGGTTACTTCAATACTGCCCAAACTGCCTTCCAGCACCAGGCTGGTATCGGGTGTGCGGCTTAAATGCTCTGCCATGCTGGTGCCGATATCGGCAATAGCGCCATTAGCAAATTGCAGCTGTGCCTGGCTGATGATATCAATTTGTTCACCGCCGGTTGCCGCACTGGCTGTAATACAGTTAGCGCTTAACACTTGCGGCTCCTGCCCCGGCTCAGAGCCCATAACAGTACGCACCCAATGCAGCGGATAACAGCCTAAATCCATCATGGCGCCGCCGCCCAATGCCGCTTCATGGCGCAGCGAGCCGGCAAAATACGGGATCCGCACCGAAAAATTCGCCCGTAAATGGCTGATAGTGCCGATAGTACCGGCCTGCACCAGGCGCATCACCTCAACAAACAACGGATGAAAGCGGTAATGAAATGCCTCCAGCAATAGCTTGCCGGAGGTTTGCGCTGCCTGCACCATCGTCTGAGCTTCAATTGCATCCATAGCAAAGGGCTTTTCGCACAATACATGCTTACCATGCTCAAGCGCCTTTATGGTCCAGTGGGCATGTTCAGACGGTGGCAGCGCATTGTAAATCAGGTCAATATCATCGCGCTCCAGCAACGCCTGATAACTGTCGGCGACATGTAAGATGCCATGCGCGCCGGCATACTGGCGGGCCCGCTCTGATGTCGAGGCTGCCACTGCTTGCAGCACAAAGCCGTCCAGTTGCTTAAGCGGCTGAAATATTGCTTTGTCGCTGATACGGGCAGCGCCTAATAAGCCAATGCGGATCATAGCGGTTCCTTATGCTGTTATTAAACCGGCGGCAGTAGCAGCTCGACCTGATAATGCCGGCCGGCGACAATGTCGCGAATAAGCGGCTCTGGCAGTAAACGGCCATCAACACTTAGCTGTGCTACTTTGATGCCGCTTTGCCGGCGCATTACTATAGAAAACTGCGCCCCGCGAAATTGCCGTGTCAGTTTAACCTGCGGCCAGTCGGTTGGCAGTTGCGGCTGCAGCAATAAGCCGTCGGCACAGCCTTTTACACCAAACAGCCCTTCGATTAACGAGCGATATACCCAGTGCACGGTGCCGGTATTAAATAACTGGCTGGATCGCCCGGCGGTACGCGGAAACTGTTGGTAAGCACCGCGATAGTAATTCGGGATAAACACCGGTAACTGACCGCGCTGCAGGCAGTCTTGCTCTGTGCTGCCGGGCAGCATCTGGCGCAGCACCGCAAAGGCTTTATCCGGCTGGTTAATCTGGTACAGCGCATACAGGTAAAACGCCGCCGCATGGTTATATACCGAGCCATTTTCGGCCGAGCCCGGGTGTTTTTGCGTTACGCGGCCAACATCGTCGCGCATCGCAGTATAGGCCGGTGCCAGCATTTGCACGCCGTAAGGGGTGGCAAGTTGGGCATCAACTTCGGCCAGCATAAGCTGCAATTGTTCCTGATTAGCGGCACCGCTTAGCATGGCCCAGCTTTGCGGGTTCAGATAAATACGGCCCTCGGCGTCTTTACTAACACCAAAAACCACATTATCGTCGGTAATGCCGCGGCCATACCATTTGCCATCCCACAGATACTGGTTAACCGCCTGATTAAAACTGTCGGCATCACTGCGGTATTGCTCAGCGCGCTTATGCTCACCCAGCTGCTGACAAATATCGGCCCAACAGTTAAGCGCATAAGCGGCCGCCAGCGATAACCAACCCGATACACCGCGGCCTTTGTAGCCGACCATATTCATCGGATCGCACCAGTCGCCCTGTTCAATAAAACTCAGGCCGCGGGTATCACGTTTATGCAGCAACCAGCTCATGGCGCGGCAAATATGTTCAAACACAGTGACTTGTTCTGTGCTGTCGCCAAAGGCGATCTGTTGCTGCAATAAAGCGGTGTCGTTAGTTTCGGCCAGATAAGCCGCTAAACACACCGGCAACCAGACACACTGGTCGGTATGCGGCACCTGATTAATATATTTCAGCTCGGCGTCGGGGTGCAGCAAAATACCGTCCGGCATTTCGCCGCTACTGTGCTGCTGCGCCAGCGCCGTTAATAACGCCGTGCGAAACGCTTGTGGCCGCACATAGCTCATGCCCATATTATCCTGCAGATAATTACGGGTTTGCGGATCTGTAGTAAGCCGGTTTACATCGCCGTGGTAATACACCTGGCGCGGCAGCCAGTGGTTAACAAAATTATCCAGCGCGGTATCCGGTGTTTCAATAGTTAAACAGCCCTGGCCCTGGGCAATATAATCGCTGTACTGCTGCTGCGCTTTGCTAAAGCCATCCGGCGTTAAAAAATAACGCTGCCGGGCAGCGGCAATTTCGCTTTCATCCAGCGCCGGGCCAAACACAAAGCGGTAAACCTGCTGTGCACCGCCTGCCAGTTGCAGCCGGTATTGCATAACACAAGCCGGGGTTTCATATAAGGCATCGCCGCCATCGAGCTCGGTTTGCTGCAAAGCATCCGGCGCATGCAGGCCGCCCTCACCTTCAAAGGCTTGCTGCGCGCATTGCCAACTGGTGGGTACCTGCTCTGCCAATAAAAAGGTTTTATCTTTTAACAGCTTATTTTTAAAGTAATCGGGGTATTTTTGATACGGCGTAACGGAGGAACACACTATGGCATTCAGCTCTGGCTGAAACTTTGCTGACTGATTCATCCACGACATATAACCAACCGGAAAATACGGATAGATACTCAGTTGCCGTGGTGTTGCGCTCAGGTTAGTCACGGTAAGCTGCCACAGCTCATGCGGCTGGTCCGGGCTTAAGCATAGCTGCCATTCCAGCTGCAAACCCTGTTGCTGCAGCTGCCAGCGGATATCACTTTTACCGGCAGAGAACACAAAGCTGTCGGCTTTGCTGCGCACCGGCTCGTAAGGTAGCGAGAACACCTCAGCGCTTTGCTCATCTTTAATATAGACAAAGCGGCCCGGATGATGCGCGTAATACGGCTGCTCCGGCTGCATAAAGGTTTTTGCTTCCAGATTTGGTGCATGGGCGTATTTGGCAGGCTCCGGTTGCATAAACTGCGCGGTGGCATAGCCACGGCAGTTAAGTTGCACCATTAACTGTTTGTTCCATAAAAACGCCGCCGCCAGCGGCATAGTGGTTGGGCTGAATAAGTCATAACGCTGGTTATTATCACCAGGTTGCATGCCAGTGGCTGCCATCAACATAGTACTCCGGATAAAATTAACTTATAGCGGCGCGGCTTCTGCCTTGCGCTGTTGCAAATCAAACTGAATTTTTGCCAGTTGCTGATTGTCCAGGCTGTAATAGCGCATAACAAAGGCCGCCAGCAGCGCTATAACCCCCGGGATCACTGAGATCAGCAGCACTATGCCGGTTTGCGAACCCGTGCTTTGCTGCTCGTTGGCAACATAACCAATAGCTGCCAGTAACCAGCCAATTAACGCCGAAGCAATAGCGCCGCCGAGTTTTTGCGAAAAGGTAGCGGCAGCGAAGGTCATGGCGGTAGCCCTGCGCCCGGTGCGCCATTCATTGTAATCGGCTGTGTCGGCATACATCGAAAACGCTAGCGGTGATTTTGGCCCCAGCACAAAACCAATTGCCAGATTCAGTGCAAAAATAGCGCCTACGGCATCAGCAGGTACAAAGTACAAACTGATGGAAAGCATCCCTGCTAAGGACATCAGTAGCACCATCAGGCGTTTTTTATCGATAAAGCGCGTCATCAGCGGTGTGGCGGCAGCCCCCAGCGCCAATGCCAGCATATAGGAGGATAAAAACTCGCCGACTAAATCGGGCCGTTCTACATAGTATTTAAAGTAGTACACGCCGCTGCCGGCGCGCATGGTAATGGTGACCATAATGATCAGCGCCAGCGCAAATAACACCAGCCAGGGTTTGTTGTTTTTTAAGTCGATTAAATCCTGCCGCACCGCATTAGGTTGCAGGCTCAGTGGCGCGATACGCTCTTTGGTGGTCAGAAAAGTGACTAAAAACATTAGCGCAGCGGCAATACCAAATACCAGCATCGTCAGCTGCCAACCCAGCACGTCATCGCCCTGCCCCAGCAGCGGCACTAATTTGGGCGTTAAATAAGTTACCAGGATGCCGCCACTAAAACCGCCGATAAAACGAAAGCTCACCAGCGTAGTACGCTGCTGGCTGTCGCTGGTAATCACACCGGATAATGCCGAGTAAGGAATATTAATGGCGGTATACACCAGCATTAACAACGTATAGGTGCCGTAAGCCCACACCAGTTTGCCGGTTTCGCCTAAATCCGGCGTGCTGTAGGTCAGCACTCCGGCAGCGGCCAGCGGCAGCGCCAGCCATAACAAATAGGGCCGGAATTTACCAAAGCGGCTGCGGGTACGATCAGCAATTGCCCCCATTAACGGATCGGTAAAAGCATCGACTATTTTTGTTACCAGCATCATGGTACCGGCCGCTGCGGCGGAGATACCAAAAACGTCGGTGTAGTAAATCAGCAAAAATGCCGAAATATTGGCCCAGTAGAAATTAAAGCCCATATCACCGAGGCCGTAACCGATTTTTTCGCGCAGCGGTACCGCTGTGACTGTATTTTGCGTTGTTATGCTTTGTGAAGCCGGAACTGTCATACCCTGTTATCCACTGTTAACTATTGTTATGGCATCAGCTCTGCGGCTGAATATGATAGCGCAATCAGGTGTCGCTTTACGCTGCTAAAAACTGTGTTATCTGCTGTACCAACTGTGGTGCCGGCAGTGTGATATCCAGTATGGTTATATCATTTTCATTGTCGCAACTTTGCATCGTCAGCAACTGGCTTTGCAGCATAGCCGGTGGCATAAAATGATTTTGCCGCTGCGCCAGGCGCTGTGCCAGCAAAGCGGCATCACCCTGCAGATAAAAGAAATGCGCGTTATCTGCACTGCTGCGAATTTGCTGGCGGTGGCGGGCAATTAAGCCGGAATAACTCAACACACAAGGCTGTTTTGCCGCTTTACAGGCGCTAAGCTCGTTACACAGTGCCTGCACCCAGCTTTCACGTAAATGCTCAGCCAGCGGTATGCCACTGGCCATCATTTGTTTGGCCTCGGGGCTGTGAAAATCGTCGCCTTCAATAAAGCGCCAGCCCAGCTGCTGCGCCAGTAACTGGCCAACGGTTGACTTGCCGCTGCCGGCTACGCCCATAATCACAATAGTTCTGCTTACTGTAGCGCGCATAATAAGCTGCTGTTTCCTGTTAGTGTTGCCTGTTGGCTTAGAGCTTAAACCAGCACCAATGATTGCGCAACCATTTTGACTAACAACCCGCAATACAGTATTGTCATGTAAAAGATTGCAGAGCTAAGCTTATGAGCCCAAAGCCAAATTTAAAAGACGTTGCCAAAGTTGCCGGTGTAAGCGCCATCACGGTATCGCGGGTATTGACAGATCCAACCAAGGTGTCTGACAAATTACGCAATAAAGTAGAAAAAGCCATTCACGATATCGGCTATATCCGTAACCATGCCGCCAGTGCGCTGGCATCAAAAAAGTCCGGTGTGCTGGCGGTGATTATTCCATCGTTATCCAATATTGTATTTAACGATGTACTGCAGGGTATTTATCAGGCGGTTAAAGCAAAAAATTTGCAGGTATTACTCGGCGACTGTCATTACTCGCCGCTGATAGAAGAACAGCTGATTGCTACCCTGCTAAGCCAGTCGCCGGAAGGCTTTATCGTTACCGGTACCGCGCAAACCGATTATGCCCGTAAGCTGTTATTGCAGGCCGATATTCCGGTGGTGCAGATAATGGAGCTGACCAACCAGCCAATAGATATGAACATTGGCTTTTCGCACTATCAGGCCAGTTACGATATGACGAAGCATTTGCTGCAACAAGGCTATCGCGCACCGGCCTTTGTCGGCGCCCGCATGGACCCGCGCACCCAGCAGCGGCTGGCGGGCTTTAAACAAGCTATAGCTGATTGGCCACAGCCGTGTCGCAGTTTTGTGCAAACCACAGTGCAGCCATCATCGATTAAACTTGGCGGCCAGTTATTACAGGCCGTGATTGCCGAATCAGACAACCAGTGCGATGCAGTATTTTGCTGTAATGATGACCTGGCGCTGGGCGCCTTGTTTGAAAGTAAACGGATGAATTTAAACGTACCCAAAGATATTGCCATTTGTGGCTTTAATGATTTAGAAGCATCAGCATTGGTAGAGCCGGCCATTACGTCAGTAGCATCACCGCGCTCCGAGATGGGCCGCCAGGCGGTAGAAATGCTGTTTAGTGCCGCCGGTAAAGGCCGCCATGCGGTGGCACCGGTGGATGTCGGTTACAGCATTATGGTGCGCAGCTCAACCTGAGCTGCGCTATAAATAACAAAGCCGCTGGTGTCAGCGGCTTTTTTTATGGCTAATTTTACTTAGCTATTCCGGTTTAGCTATTCTGGTTTGGCTATTCCGGCTTAGTTATTCAAAGCTTACTTTTACCCGTACACCAAAAGTACGCGGCGATTGCCACATATAGTTAGGTACCGGGTTACTGTTCCAGCGGCCCTGATCGCTTTTTATTGCTTTGTCAGTCAGGTTATTAACGAAAGCTTCCAGGCTCCAGTTGCCGGCAGATGGCTGATAAGCCAGGCTGGCATCCAGCTTGGTGTAGGCATCCTGGCGGTCAATATCCGCAGCATAGGGCAGATCACGGAAACCTTCCGGCCGGTCGCCACGGTTAGCCGGATCAAACCATATCTCTGACGAATAGCTGGCACGTAAGCGTGGCCGCACTGTAGCACCATTGCTTAACTCGAAGAAATGCTCGTAGCTTAGCGACATACTGAACTCCGGCGCCTGCACCAGGTGGTTACCACTGAAATCCAGCAGATTAGGCAGGTTCGGGTTACCGGCTGACGGGTTAAAGGCTATGCCATCAGCGCCGTAGCTGGAGTCTGTAGTCAGGAACTCATCGTACTTCGCATCCAGATACGACAGTGTACCGTTTAGCTCACCATTGCTGCCCACCAGCCATTTAGCTTCTACTTCCAAACCGTTAATCGTGGCTTTACCGGCGTTGGTTTTACGCAGTAAGTCGGCACCGGTTTCGGTAGTAACATTACTGGTTACCTGTAAATCGGTATATTCGGTAGTAAATAACGCAGCAAATAGCTGCAGCGTGTTATCAAGAAACGAGCCTTTTAAGCCCAGTTCAATACTGGTATTTTCTTCTGGGGCCACATAAGCACTGGTACCAGCTGCGTCATTGTTATTGTCAGCGATAATGGCGTCTAAATCGGCCTGGGTAAACGGGCCTGTGCCGGTGTAACGGCCGCCATCCTGAATAGTGCCGGATTTAAAGCCGGTAGCATAAGAGCTGTACAGCATTACTGTCGGCGAGAAGTCCCATTCTAACCGTGCCATACCGGTGGTTTTATCCCAACTTGGGCTGGTATCGTTGTAGGTATCTACCCAGCACTGCCCCGGCTGTACCAGAAATTTGTTTGGTGCCAGTCCATTTAGCAGATTATCCGGGTCCAGCAGGCCGACATAGTCACTGTTTAGCGGCAGGTTTTCTGTGCGTTTAACATCAGGGCACATAATATTACGGCCGCCTCGGTCCCAACGCTCGTCTTCGGTGTAACGCAGGCCCAGGCTAATGCGGAACACATCGGTCAGTTTATAGGTGCTTTGCGCATAGATACTGTTTGATTTTAAGCCACGATCCGGCTGACGGTAAGTAGACCATAAATTCGGGTTAGGTGTGCTGCCACCTTCGTAATCAACATCCGGGTGCACAATATCAAAAATGGTGCTGTTGTTTTCTTTAAAGTAAAACATGCCAACCATCCACTGCAGACGGGCGCTGTCTTCGTTTTTCAGTTGTAACTCGTGCTGAGTGGCTTCGTGATCGCACTCGACACAGCCGCCCCATTCATATTTGTTTTCATCCCAGCTTCTGTCCCAGACAGATTCACGGGAAGAGTCGGTATAACCGCCGATATACGACACTGTAATGCCGTTATCAAAGTTGTAATTTAACCGGGTGCGCAGGCTGTCGATAACAAAATCATTAAAACCCGGTTCCTGAATATAAGCCGAGCGATCTGAGCCGCCACTTACAGTAGGAATATGGCCGGTGCCCTGATCGATGAAGTTTTCATACGACAGGAACCAGTCAAAGTTGTCATTCGGTTGCCACAAGGCACTAAAACGTGCAGCGGCTAAATCGGTAGAGCCGTATTTTTTGCCCATTGCAGAGCCCGGTGCCATATCCACCACGCCGTCAGATTTATCCACCGCAGCCGCTACACGGATAGCCAGTGTATCTGTCAGCGGTAAATTAACCATTGCGCGGGTGGCACGCCGATCGTAATTACCCAGAGTAAATTCGGCATTAGCTTCAAAGTAGTCCAGCTTAGGTTTGGCAGTGTGCAGGTTAACCACACCGCCGGTGGCGTTGCGGCCAAACAAGGTGCCTTGTGGCCCGCGCAGAATTTCAGCGCCTTCTAAATCAAACATCAGCGCTGATGCGCCCTGCGAACGGGCAGAATAAACGCCGTCAACGTGAAAGGCCACTGCCGGGTCGCCACTTTCAGTTTGATCCGACGAGCCGATACCGCGCAAGTACACCATAGGCGTATTTTGTGTGCCGTTTTGCGCAATATGCAAACTGGGTACCGTACCTTGTAAATCATCCAGTTGCAGTACGTGGTTATCATCAAGCGCATTTTGGTCAAAAGCGGTAACCGCCAGTGGTGTTTCACGGATAGTGGTTACCCGCTTAGTGGCTGTAACCTGGATAACTTCTATCGCCCGCGCTTCGCTACTGGTGCTTGGCGCTAGCTCAGTGCTTTGTGCATAGGCATTGCCTGCCCCTGCCGCGAGCATCGCAGCAGAGATCAGAAGATAGCTTTTTCTTAATTTATTAACAGGTCTTAAATTACTAACTGGTTTTAGTTTGCTGATTGGCATAATTGTTTCTCCCCCCGGAGTTATTGTCGTTACTGCAGCTCAAGCACTTACACAGGGCTCAGTTATTTTTATCAAACAAATGTTTGCGCTACCATTTAGCTGCAAGTTATGCAAAAAAAACCTACAACAGGCCAATTAAATACAGCAACTTATTGACGTAAGCATCGCCAAAACTGTCATTGACACAAAATGATTGCGCAACCATATTTCAATAATTGTGCTAAATTAGAGCGAAAGCAGGTGGCTTGTCAAGGAAAAAAGCCGCTATTGCACCAGCAACTGTCACACTACGCTGATAGCGGCTGCAGGATTACTGTGATAATGCAGTGTCTGAAGATAAAACTTTCAAAATAAACTCAATAGCTTGCGGTGACTGGTAAGAGTTATGTTGTGAGGCAACCACATATTCTGCCTGCGCTTGTGGTAAATGTGCACTGCTATAGGGCACCACGCTATCGTTCAGCGCCGGGCAACTGGCAAAATCAGCACAGCGACCCACGTTGTTATTACCGATCACGGAATACACCGGCACCTGCAGTGGTAGTAATGTTAGTTGCTGCACCAAAGGGTGCTTTGGCGATAGCACATCAACACTGTTCGGGCCAGAGCCGCTCATATAGCCGCGCATCGCCGGTTTAATATCGTCATTGGTTAACGCCAGCCACATCTTGCCAAACACGTTTTTCATTGTTACAGGCAGGGTTATCATCATCGATGCCAGCCGGCCAATCCAGCTATCGGCAGTAGCAGCACCGCGATGCGGCGTATCAATAAACACTACGCCTTTTACATAGGGTTTGGCGCTAAAGATAAAAATATCTTCCAAGGTGCGGCGGGTATCAGCGTCGACCCGCAGTTCAGCTGCTGGCCGGTAAAAAGTGGTATCCCACAACGCTGTACCGCTGTTTTGCATAAAGGTTTTACTGATAATACCACCCATGCTATGCCCCACCAGTACCATATTATTGGCGGCCACAGCCTGCAGATCAGGCGAAATATGCTGTAGTAAATCATCGGCATGTTTTCTTAAACGCATGGCGTTAAAAAACGGTGGCGGGCCGGAGGGATAAAATGCATGCCACACCTGATACCGTGCCGACAACTGCGGGTTAGAGAATATCGCCCAGCTTAAACGGCGCCATATTAACGGGCTGGAATTTAAACCGTGGATCATCAGGACAGGAATTTTATCTTCGCTTAGCGGCTCTAAAGCATAAATACCGAGCTTTTCCTCTACTTTGTCAGCATTAAACAGGCCAGTTTTTTCCAGTTGATCGATCACCGCTACTTCTACCAAACACAGAAGGGCCGAAGCGGGATCGTAGTTCAGCGCATACTGCTGCTGTGCTAACGGCCACTGTTGCTGCTGTTGCATATAAACGCCACGTAATGTCAGCACCGGCAACACCGGGTTGCTAAAATCCAGCTTAACGGGCATCACAGTAAGTGGCCGGAAAATGCCTTCCGGCGGAAAATAACGATCCCGTTCAGAGCCGGTATTTTCACGCTGTCCCACAACAGCAATGCCTAAGCCATTGTCCTGCTGGCGCAACATATAAGGGTCGTAGGCTTGCAGGTCAGCAGCCAGAAAAAACTGCTCAAACGCCAGGCCACTTTCATCCTTGTCTACCTGTAGTTTAAGCTGCAAATTTAACGGCCTGGTATCCTGCCCGGTTATGGCTGCCCTGACCAGCGGCATTAAAGCCCGGTTGTAGTAGCCCATGGCCTGTTGGCGCTGCTCAGCCGTCAGTGACTGTGCCAGCCAGCGCTCTGCACAACTTAGCTGCAACAAAAACAGCTGGTACCCCGGCGAGCGCTGTGTAGTAAGCTGCAGGCAGTAATCGGCCACGGCTTCATCAGCAACCTGATTTAAGCCTATATACTGATAGGCCAGAAAGCCGGTTACAGCTTCTTCCGGCAGCGGTGCAGGTTTTTTCCAGTAGATATATTTGCCCTGGCTGCAGCCTTGCAGTGCCACAACCAGCAGCAAAATTAACAGTTGTGATAAACGGTAACGCTGTAACATTATTACCCCTGAGATTTAAAAACAGGCTGAATTTCCGCTATGCTGTATTACTATAGCATTGTTATGTGTCAGGTTTTTTCAGTATGGAAAACTCATTTAAACACTTTGCCGGCCAGCTGGCTGAATTTATTAATGTCAGTCGCGATGGTTATGCCATTTTTTCTGCTGACGATATTCTGCTCTGTACTAATAAAGCCTTTATGGAAGTGTTTTTCCGCCCCGAAGCTGAACTGATTGGCCAAAGCTTTGCCGACATTATGCACACCGCCTTTCGCACGCAAAAAGGCCCGCGTATTGATGCCGACAATATCGACAACTGGCTCAGCCGGGTGCAGCAACTGCGCCGCATACGTGATTTTCGCCTGTTTGAAGTCGATTTAGTAGATGGCCGCTGGTTTTTGTTCTCAGAGCAAACCTTGCCTGGTGGCGAAATGCTGATACAAGCTAAAGACATTACCAAGCAAAAAATTGTTGAACAGCATTTAAACGAGCATACCCGCAAATTAACTGATTTAGCGCTCACCGACGAGCTGACACAAATTGCCAACCGGCGCAGTTTTGTTGCCTCGGTGCAAGCTGAAATTACCCGCTGTAGCCGCCAGCACAGTGCCATGGCGTTCTTTTTGCTGGATATCGACCACTTTAAACACGTGAACGACACCTACGGCCATCAGGCCGGTGACGAAGTACTGCGCCAGGTAGCCCGCTTAATAAAAAGCACCTTGCGCGAATACGATATTTTTGGCCGTATTGGCGGCGAGGAGTTTGGTATTTTTTTGGCACAAACCGATCGCGATACCGCTGTCGACGTCGCCGAGCGCCTGCGCCAGCAAATCGCTGATGAAAAACTGTATATTGATGGCAGGGAACTACGCATTACGCTGTCGGTCGGTATCGCGCTGGCGCGCAACAAAACCAGCTTTGAGCAGTTATACGCCGATGCCGATGCGGCGTTGTATCAGGCTAAACACAGTGGTCGTAATAAAGTTGTGGTAGCCGAGTACTGTGTTATTTTATAACCTCAGGCCGGTATACCGCTGTGAAATTTAAAATCAGCATCCGGCGAGCTGATAAGCTCCGCTTCAATTGCCGCAAAAAACGCGATGCGCTCACTGATATCCTGTCCGGCTATTTCTGTCGCTAGTGTCAGATAATCCTGATAGTGCCGGGCTTCGGAGCGCAGTAAAGAAATATAAAAATCGGCAATAGGCTTTGGCAAAAGCGGAGCTAACTTTGCAAAACGCTCACAGGAGCGCGCTTCAATAAAAGCACCGCAGATCAGCTTGTCTACCATTGCCTCTGGCTCATAGGTACGTACATGGCGCAGCAGCCCACGGGCATACCGGCTGGAGGTAATTTTTTCGTACTCAATCCCATTTGCAGCCATCACCTCCAACACCTGATAAAAATGATGCAGCTCTTCTTTGATCAGCAGCACCATTTTATCAATCAGATCCTGTGCGTAGCCGGAGTTAGCCTTAGGCAACATCGACTTTTTCAGGCTAAGCCCGGCCAGTGCTTTCCAGTCGCCGTGCTGACGGTAGGTAAAATCTTCATAGGGTTTAAGCCATTGCAGTAAAGCCTCACCACTTTGCTCATCGCTGGCGTAACGGCGGATCAGGTACATAGCTGATTGCGCCGCTTTTAATTCACAAATCAGGTGATCCTGCAACAGTAGCGGCAAGTTTTGTGGTTTAGCGGCCACCACCAGCCACTGTGCAGGGGTTTCACATTGCAAAAACTGTTTTACCGGGCTTAATAACTGCGTAATTTCGGCGCTGAGCATGCTGTTTGTTCGTCGTTCACAGATGGCGCGCATTATAGCGGATAGCCCTCTGGCTACCAAGCGATGATAGTTGCCGGAGCTGCTTGGTCAAATTTCAACCAGAATGCTTGACGAAGCGCATTATATTGGTCATAACTGATGTAACGGCTATTACAAATAGCCCGATAATACAGACGTAGTGACAAGGATAATAATTATGATATTGAATCACTTATGGGGACTGTATGCTCATCCGAAAGAAGAATGGCATACAATAGATGCACGACATGAAAGTTTTCGTTATAGCCTGATCCACATTCTGCTGGTTGCACTGATACCCTCTGTTTGCGCTTATTATTCCGCCGTATATCTGGGCTGGAGTATAGGTGTAGGTAACCGTATTATGCTAACCCCCGACAGCGCGCTGATGATGTCGGTAGCCATGTACATTGCACTTATTGCCGGTGTATTTGCACTGGCACTGCTGGCGCACTGGATGGCACATACCTTTGGCGCAGAACCCACTTACACCCAAACTCTGGAACTGGCTGCCTATACATCAACGCCGTTGTTTATGGTAGGTTTTGCCGGTTTGTATCCGGAGCTTTGGGTAGTAATGGTGATAGGCCTGATTGGTTTAGCTTATTCAGTATATTTGCTGTATGTCGGCGTACCCATACTGATGCATATCCCGGAAGAGCGTGGTTTTATCTACGCCAGTTCGGTGGTTACCTGTGGTTTGGTGCTGCTGGTGTGTATTCTTACTGCCACAGCAATATTGTGGAGTTCCGGCTTCGGCCCGGCATTTACGCATTAAACGGTTACTAAAGCAGAAACAACGAAGGGAGCTTAACGCTCCCTTTATGTTATGGCCCCTGCTTAACCTTCGTTATAGGTTTCCAGATTTGTTGCCATCGCTGCGCCGGATTTTTCCTTAGCGCCATCGCTGCGCATTTGGTCCAGCCGGTTCAGGTATTCCTGATCAATATCATTGGTAACGTAGTTACCGTCAAATACCGAGGTTTCAAAACGTTTAATTTCCGGGTTTTCCAGCCGTACAGCTTCAATCAGATCTGGCAGTGACTGAAAAATCAGGCCGTCAGCGCCAATAATATTGCAGATGCTTTCCACATCATGGCCATGTGCAATCAGCTCATTGGCCGATGGCATATCAATACCATACACATTAGGAAAGCGGATTTCCGGTGCCGCCGAGGCAAAATACACTTTTTTCGCACCGGCTTCACGTGCCATATCAATAATTTGCTGTGATGTCGTGCCCCGTACTATAGAGTCATCGACCAGCAGTACGTTTTTGCCTTTAAACTCCTGCTTAATGGCATTGAGTTTGCGTTTAACCGATTTTTTCCGCGCTTCCTGGCCAGGCATGATAAAGGTGCGGCCAATATAACGGTTTTTCACATAACCCTGACGGTATGGCAGGCCAAGCACAGTGGCTATTTGCAATGCCGCATCGTTACTGGTTTCAGGAATAGGAATAACCACATCAATATCCAGGTTAGCCCATTCGCGTTTTATCTTCTGCCCCAGCATAGTGCCCATCGCCACGCGGGAGGCATATACCGAAATATTGTCGATGGTTGAATCTGGCCGGGCAAAATAGACATATTCGAAAATACACGGCGTGTAGCTTGGGTTTTCAGCGCACTGAAAGCTGTGTAACTCGCCCTGCTCGGTGATATACACTGCTTCGCCCGGAGATACATCCCGCAGTACGGCAAAGCCGTCAGCATCCAGTGCAACGCTTTCAGATGCCACCATATACTCAGTGCCAAGATCCGTTTCGCGCTTACCCATCACTAACGGGCGGATACCGTTTGGATCGCGAAACGCCAGTAAACCGTGGCCGATAATCAGCGCCACAACAGCATAGCCACCTTTAACTTTGCGATGTACATTGGCTACAGCGCGGAAAATATGCTCAGCTTGCAACTCCATTACACCGCTATTGTGCAGCTCATGGGCCAGCACATTTAACAACACTTCAGAGTCAGATGTAGTGTTTACATGGCGGCGGGCCACCCGGAAAATATCTTCTTTAAGAATATGCGAGTTAGTCAGGTTGCCGTTGTGCGCCAGCGCTATGCCAAAGGGGCTATTGACATAAAACGGCTGAGCTTCAGCTGTACTCGAAGAACCCGCTGTCGGATAACGCACATGGCCAATACCAATATTTCCCGCCAGCCGTTGCATATGGCGGGCTTCAAACACATCTTTTACCAGCCCGTTCGCCTTGCGCAAGCGCAGCGTGTTGTGGTCAACGGTAACGATACCCGCAGCATCCTGCCCGCGATGCTGCAACACAGTTAAACCATCATAAAGTGCCTGATTAACCGGATATTTCCCAACGATACCAACAATACCACACATGGATTTTCTTCCTCGCCAGCGTTAAGGCTTTTGCATAAAACTGGAATGGTTCTGCAAATATTCGAAGAACCATTCAATAATAAAACCGAATTCAGGGATCAGAGTTGATTGCTGCCACCAGTCGGCACTTGCCACCGGGGTAAAAGCGTCCATAAAAAACAATACCGCGCTGACAACCAATACACCGCGCAGCGCGCCAAATACCAGGCCCAATACTCTGTCTGTGCCGGACAAACCGGTAGACTGCACCAGTTTGCCAATAAGAAAATTAACTAAAGCGCCAACAATCAGGCTGCAGATAAACAAAATAGCGATAGCACAGGCATTACGCAGGGTTTCATCCTGCATGGAGGTAAATAAACCGGCCAGATGGGGGTAATATTGGCTGGCAACAAAAAATGCCAGGATCCAGACAGCCAGTGAAATAGCTTCTTTAACAAAGCCACGTACCAAGCTGATAACTGCAGATAACGCTATGATTGCCAGAATGGCAAAATCAACCCAGACCATTTGCTACCAAAGGTTGTTTGATGACGGCGCGCATTCTACCAAAGACAGCGACTGCTTGGCTAATTATTTTCGGTTGGCTGATAACTCATTACTGATAACCGCTCAATGCCGGTTAATTGCTGCAGTTTAGGCAGTTGCTGCTCCAGCCGCTCTTTTCGCAGTTCCGGGCCTACCAGTACACTGGTCAGTTTTACGCCCTGCGCATTGCTGATATCGCGGGTAAAGGTAACAAAACCCGCCTGGCGTAATTTGGCTACCAACGCATTGGCATTTTGCGGTTTGCTGAAACTACCCACCCTTACCACCCAGCCAGCCTGAGCCAGCGCTTCATTCACCGGCCGTGTTGTTGCGGGTCTGTCTGCTGAAGGGGCTGTTACCTGAGTATAACGCTGCGACGGTAAGCCATTGTCATCTTTTGGTGTTTGCTCTTCGGTATCTAACGCAAGCTCATCCACCGGCTCAGGTGTTACCTCTGTGCGCGCCTGTTCAAATGCTTGCTGATCAAAAGCTTGCTGCTGTGGTACGCCTTTAAATTCAGGACGATTTGGGATGACTTTAAAATCGTCTTTCACAACCTGTTTTTCACCATCAAGTAAATCAGGCAGAAAAATGATACCGGCCAGTACCAGGATCACTGTACCGAGTAAACGATGTTTAAATGCGGGTGTCACTTTGCCTCCTGATGGCATGACAGCACTGCTGACACTGTAATAAACGAACCAAACACAACCAATAACTCATCATTTTGCAGCCCTTGCTGCAACTGCTGATAAGCGCTTTGCGTATCATCATGCAGTTGGGTTACCACACCATGCGGTGCCAGCACCTTATCAAGTTGCTCTGCAGTTGCGCCCCTTACCCCTTTGAGGCTGACAAGATGCCATTGTTCAAACAATGGCGTCAAGGGCAGCAATGTCTGCTCAATATCTTTATCTTTTAACATACCCACGAGCGCCAGTATACGCCGGAAACGTGGTTTAAGCAGCAGCAGTTGCTGGGCCAGGTAACGAGCCGACTGCGGATTGTGTGCTACATCGACAATAATAGCAGGCTGTTGTTGCAGCCATTGCATCCTGCCAGCCAGAGTCAGATTAGCCAAAACGCTGCTTAATTGCTGTGCTGAGGGCAGCATATTAAGCTGCTCCAGCACAGCCAGGCTACAGGCTGCATTTTGCACCGGCAACGCCGGTACCGGCAAGTTATCAAACTGCTGACTTACACCTTGCCACTGCCAACTTTCGCCCTGTTGCTGATAATCGTACTGGTAATGATAGTCGTGCTGTACCAATACCGTTTTACAAGCCAGCTCTGCCGCTTTATGCAATACAGATGGTGGCGGGTTAAGCTCACCAATAATGGCGATACCATCGGCTCTGAACACACCGGCTTTTTCACGGCCAATGCTGTCGCGATCATTACCCAGCCAGTCCTGATGATCCAAATCTATCGTGGTAATTACGCTGATATCCGGTGAAATAATATTGGTCGCGTCCAGCCGCCCGCCTAACCCGACTTCGATCAGGCAGTACTCTGGTTGCTGTTGTTGTAACAAACGAAATGCAACCAGCGTGGTAAATTCAAAATACGTCAGGGCAATGTCCTGGCGCAGAGCTTCAACAAAAGCAAAAGCACTGATCCAGTCAGCGTCAGCGACATCCTGGCCATTAATGCGTAAACGCTCGTTAAATTGCAGCAGATGCGGCGAGCTGTATACGCCAACCGTTTTGCCCTGCGCCAGCAGCAGTTGTTCAATACAGCAGGCGGTGGTGCCTTTGCCGTTAGTACCGGCGATAAGCACTTTTTTACCCGGCAGATGTTGCAGGTCAGCTCTGGCCGCAACAGCGTATACCCGATCCAACCCCAGCTCTATCTGGTGCACAGGATGGCTTTGCTCAATATAACAAAGCCAATCGGCCAGGCTTTGGCACGATTGGCTGTTCAGTACTGTTGTAGTTGACATAACACCTTAAGCGGCGTTGTGCTCCGATACCGGAGCAGGCAGCTGCATAAACTTCGCGACTAATCGCGCAATTGTATCGCGCATTTTGCGCCGGTCAACAATCATATCAATAGCACCGTGTTCCAGCAGGAATTCACTGCGCTGGAAACCTTCCGGCAGCTTTTCACGTACCGTTTGTTCAATAACCCGTGGGCCGGCAAAGCCGATTAATGCTTTGGGTTCGCCAATGTTTACGTCACCCAGCATAGCCAGGCTGGCCGATACACCGCCCATAGTCGGGTCGGTTAACACTGAAATATATGGCAGGCCGGCTTCGCTCATTTTTGCCAGTGCGGCGCTGGTTTTTGCCATCTGCATCAGAGAAAACAGTGCTTCCTGCATACGGGCACCACCGCTGGCAGAGAAACAAACAAAAGGTACTTTGTGCTGTAATGCGTGTTCAACACCGGCGACAAACTTGGCCCCCACGACTGACGCCATAGAGCCGCCCATAAACTCAAATTCAAATGATGCAGCGACAATCGGCATACCTTTTAAGGTGCCGTGCATTACAACCATGGCATCTTTTTCATTGGTGTCTTTTTGTGCTGCCGCAATACGATCTTTGTAGCGCTTGCTGTCTTTAAATTTGAGTAAATCCTGCGGTTCAAGCTCGGCTGCCAGCTCTTTAGTGGTGTTTGCATCGAAAAAGCTGGTTAAGCGTGAGCGGGCCGATACCCGCATATGATGATCACACTTGGGGCATACGCCAAGATTACGATCTAAATCTGCTTTATATAGTACGGCTTCACAGGATGTGCATTTGGTCCAGACACCTTCCGGGATATTTCGACGCGCGGAAGAAGAGGATGTTCTGGGCAGGATTTTTTCTAACCAACTCATAAATGTTTCCTATAGGTAACAGCACCGCGTACTCGCCATGCCGTAAATACGTTAAAAAACGCCGAAATTCAGTAAACCGGCGCTATTAAAGCACAAAACTGACGCTACATAATATAAAAAACTGGTCTTAGTAGTACAAGCCGCAAGGCAGTCAAATAGCCTTTAGTCTGGTAAAAACAGCGGACCGGTTACCGCCTTGGGTAAGGCAAAGTGCGCAGGATAATCTACATCTACCAGATAAAGCCCACCGGGTTTGGCCGTTGCTGCTGCCAGATTACGATCTTTGGCCGCCAATAGCTCAGCAATCCACTGTGGCGGGCGGTTCTTCATGCCGACTTCCAGCAAACTACCGGTAATATTACGTACCATATGATGCAAAAACGCATTGGCTTTAATATCCAGAATAATATAGTCGCCCTGCCTGCTAATACGTAAGTGATGCACATTACGAAACGGGCTGTGCGACTGGCATTGCATCGCCCGAAACGAGCTGAAATCCTGCTCACCCAGCAAATATTCGCCAGCCTGCTGCATCAAATCTGTATCCAGGCTTTGATGATAATGGCTTAAACCAGCGCGTAAAATGGCCGGGCGGAATTTATGGTTATAAATAATATAGCGGTAACGGCGGGCTGTGGCGCTAAAACGAGCATGAAAATCATCGGGTACTGCTTTGGCCCAACGCACTGCGATTGCATCAGGTAACTGGGCATTAGTCCCCATTACCCAGGCTTTATCATCGCGTACAGCAGTGGTATCAAAATGCACGACTTGCCCGGTGGCATGTACACCAGCATCAGTGCGTCCGGCACAAAACAATTCTACCGGCTGGTTGGCCACTTTAGACAGTGCCGTTTCCAGTTCCTGCTGTACGCTGTTTACTTCACGCTGACGCTGCCAGCCATAAAACCCAGACCCGTCGTACTCAATACCTAACGCAATGCGCATGCCATCCCCCTGTTAAACGGCGGCTATTATACCGCAACCGCCATTAATATGCAGTGTTGGCGGTTATTCGGCTTGCTTTAGTTTGGCCGCTTCGGTTTTAACATTATCCGGCGCGTCAGAGCCAAGAATGTCATCCAGTAATATAGCGGCGCTTTCTTTGTCATCAATTTCGATATAAGCCCGCACTAAGTCAAGCTTGGCTGCGTAGCCGTTATCTTCTCTGTCAACATCGCGCTGCTCATGCTCGCCGATAATATCGGCAAACTCGTCCAGCCCTACATCAACATTGAGCTTGTTAAACCGCTCCGGGTCCAGCTCTTGCTGGTCGGCACTGGCCAGCAACTTGTCAATTTCAACAAAATCGTCATCGGCAAAATCAAAATCTTCAACCACGGGTGCAGCTATTACATCAGTGTCATCTGTCAGGTTGAAATCTGCTACATCCTCTGCAGTAGCATCCGTCAGTTCAAGATTATCAGCCATCGCTTCCAGTTCGGTCATCAGTGTATCAAACTGTGCCTCTGGCAGCGGATCCAGCTCTATTTCAACAGCTTCGTCGGGCAGCGGCCCGTCAGGGTCGGACAACTCAAAAGCCGAGTCAAACTCACCTAGCAAATCATCATCAGCCATCTCCAGTTCAGGATATTGCTCAAGCATCTTGCTGGGGTTTTCTACCGATAATGCCGCCTCTGTCGGCCGGCTGACAGAAGTGTCATCCAGTGCCGTCAGATCAAGGTTCTGCAAGGTTTTATTTTCGGCCTTTAAGGCCTCAGCATCATCAATCAGCGCATCATCCAGCTCACTCAGCCCGCTATCTATTGCTGCAATATCAAGTGATGCAGTATCAAGTGGCGTCGCATCCAGTGGTGTAGTGTCAAGCTCGTCAGCCAGTTCGCTGTCCGGCTCTGATGGCAATGGCTCAAGCCCGATATCCTGCGGCGTAACGGTATTAGTAGTAGCATCTTCAGCTGCCACATCGTCAAGCGTGTCTACCTGGTCCAGCAGTTCACTCAATTCTGCATTTAACAGCGCTTCATCATCATCTGTCAGTTCATACTCTGGTATCACTTCAAGCTGCGCAGCTTCGCTTTCCGCTACCAGGCTTTCGGCAAACTCTTCCAGCTCTGAACTGTCAAAGCTTTGCTCTGGCTCTGCCAGCAGAGCGTCATCCAGGGTGATTTCTGCTTCAGTTGCAGCAACGCTGGTTTCAGTATCAGCCTCCGGTTCGGTTGGTGCCGGAGTCGGCCGTGCCAACGCTGCCAGCATATCCTGCTCTTGTCCGGCTAATTCAACCAGTTCGTCGTCTTCATCCAGTGCAACTTCTTCTATCAGATCATCAATATCAAATTCGTCAAACGTTTCTTCATCTGGCGTAATATCGCCGCCCATGTCCGGCTGAGTGCCAGGCTCGCTTAATATATCGTCCAGACCATCGTCGTTATCAGCCAGCTCAACAATAGCGTCGTCGTCATCATCTGCAGCAAAAAGGGCCGCCAAATCATTGTCAGACAAAATATTATCGGCATCAAATGTCTCATCCGGCTTTGTTGGCTGCTCTGTTGATTTGCTCTCTGCCGTTGGTAACAAACTGTCATCTTCAAAAGTCAGTGCATCGTCAAACTGCAACAGATCGCTGTCAGCACTGCTGTCTGCCGTTAATATGGTGTCATCTACAAAGGCATCTTCGAGCAGCGCATCATCAATTTCGAACAGGCTTTCATCCAAATCATCATTTTCTTCCAGCGGCGGCAGTGGTGAATGATAAGTAGGATCTGCCTGAGGTTCTGTGCGGGCTGCGTTAATGACTTCTTCAGTTTTTTGGCCGCGTTTTTTTACCCACATCAGCACACTGAACAACACCAGCAATGCCGGTATACAGGCGGCGAGGATCCAGCTTAGCGGGTTTTGCAGCAGGCTTTGCCAGTCAAAACTTTGCTCTGCCGCCACTTTTGCCGCGGCTTCTTCATCAGCTTTAGCTTGCAGCAGCTGTGCTTGTTGTTGCACTAGAAGCTCAATTTGCTGCTGAATTTCACTATCCTCACCCAGCTGTACTTTGAGCAATTCCAGTTCTTGCTGTAACTTGGTTAAACTGGTTTTTAGCTGCAAATTCTCCTGCACCATGGTTTCAACCAGTTGCGTTGAATCAGCAAACTGGCTGCGTAAGCCATCAAGCTGCTGGCGTTGCTGTTCATCCAACCGTTTTAACTCTGCCTGCCATTGCGGCGGTGTCGCACTGACAGCTGCACTTTCGGTACTTGCGGTAGCCACTGGCTTTGGCGCGGCAGCTTTTTGCCGCTGTGCCCAGATTTTGTCGTCCTGTTCGGCTTTTTGCCTGGCAATAGCAACATCAACCTGCTGAATTTCCTGCAGCGATGGCAGCACCAGAATTGCGCCGGGTTTTAAATGATTAAGATTATCCTCAAGAAAAGCATCAGGGTTTTTCAGGTATAGCGCGTACATCACCTGATACAGGCTGATATTGCCAGCAGGTTTAACCCGTTCAGCCACCCGCCATAAGGTGTCGGCCGGGCTTAACGGGCCAATTTGCTCAGCTGGTGCGACGGTATCGGAATTACGCGGCCCGCGGATTTGCGAAGGAGTAACCGCATCTGAACCTCGCGGCCCACGAATTTGGGTTGTATTTTCCTGTGCCTGCAAGGATGACGAAAAATTGACAAGCACAGTAATCAGTAAAACAAATAACCAAGGCATTAATGTCCCCTACCCCAAAATCAGGCGCATTTACAGAAGAAATCGGCAGCAGCTACAGTAATCTTTAGCGCTAACTGCAAACGACCTGCAAACACTGTTCCAACTATATGTGGTAACTAAATGCTGAAAATATAAAGCAAGGCGGCCATTCTGACCAGTGTTAAAAAAACGTAGTGAAACTAACCGGGCATAAAAAACAACAAGGCCCCATACGGGGCCTTCCATGCTGGGCCTTAATACAACTAGAGATAATCGCGGATCAGATGCTCTGCAATCTGAATGCTGTTTGTTGCGGCGCCTTTGCGGATATTATCTGCTACAACCCAAAGGTTTATACCATTTTCATGCGATAAATCCTGACGGATGCGGCCAACAAATACGTCATCTTTACCAGCCGCGCTACATACCTGGGTTGGGAAATCTGCATTGTTTTCCAGTAACACTACGCCAGGCGCTTCGGCCAGCAACGCTTTTACCTGCTCAACGCTGATGGGCATACGGGTTTCAATATGTACCGCTTCGGCATGACCGAAAAACACCGGTACCCGCACCGCAGTGGCGTTAACAGAAATGCTGTCGTCACCGAAAATCTTCTGCGTTTCCCAGTGCATTTTCATTTCTTCTTTGGTGTAGCCGTTATCCATAAACACATCAATTTGCGGGATCACGTTAAAAGCAATCTGCCGGGCAAACTTGCCGTCATCTTCTATCGGCCGGCCATTCATCAGCTGCGCGGCTTCACGGGCTAATGCTTCTACAGCGTCCTGGCCTGCACCACTTACCGACTGATAAGTTGCTACGTTAATACGGCTAATGCCCACAGCGTCATGAATTGGTTTTAACGCCACCAGCATCTGGATAGTGGAGCAATTGGGGTTGGCGATAATATTGCGGTTACGGTAATCGGCAATAGCGTGGGCGTTAACTTCTGGCACCACCAGAGGAATATCCGGCTCGTAACGGTAATGTGAGGTATTGTCGATCACCACACAACCGGCATCAGCAGCTTTGGGGGCATAAATTGCTGATACGCTGCCGCCGGCAGAAAACAAACCAATTTGCGCTTTTGACCAGTCGAAGGTTTCTGCGTCAATAACCTTAATCTTTTTGCCTTTGAACGTCACGGTACCACCAGCAGAGCGGCTGCTGGCTAATGGGAACAGTTCAGCAACCGGGAAGTCGCGCTGCTCCAGAATTTCGATTAAATGTTGTCCTACCAACCCTGTTGCACCTAAAACGGCAACATTATATTGCGAAGCCATGACAGTCCCTCTAGTTATTGTGCGAGGCTAAAACCTAATTGCGGCAAGTAGCCTGGTATCACCTTGCCACACAGTTGTAATGAGCTGAATTCACGCCGCGGCGGATACGACTTTCTCAGCCAGTCAAACCCGTTACGCTGCAGGTAATGGCGCAGTATTGCATCATCACGGCGCACATCATATAACAGTCTTGCCAAATTTTGGACATCTGGAAGCCCAAAATCTGCGCTAATTTGCAATTTTTCCATTGCTGGCACTGCAAGCAACTGGCTTAACTGCTGTTTTACCGGTTGGCCAAACAATTCACAGCAGCGCTGATATAACATTTCTGTACCGCGGGCTTTGCCTTCAACACTATGCCCGGCAATATGTGCGGTGGCGATATCAACATAAGGTAGCAACGCCGTAAGGATATCCGGCTCTTGCTCCCATACATCCAGCACTACCGCTCTTCTGTGGTCTGCACTACTCAGCTCGTTAAGTAATGCCTGATTATCAATCACAGCACCGCGCGACGCATTAATAACTGCGCAATGGGGCTTGAGCTGCTGCAATGTTTTAGCATTCAGTAAATGCCGGGTAGCAAAAGGCCCGTTGCTAATAAGCGGTGTATGAAAACTGATAATATCAGCTTGCTGACACAAGGCTGCAAAGTCGGTATGGGCAAAATCAGCCTCTTGCTGCACCCGTAGTGGATCGCACTGCAATACCTTGATATTAAGGGCCTGTAATGCCGTTACCAGCCGACGGCCAATATTGCCCACGCCAACTACGCCAATGGTTTTTTCAGTTAACTGCCACTGATATTTATCCGCCAGATACCACAGGCTGCTAAGCACATATTCGACCACAGATTGCGCATTACAGCCCGGCGCACTGGAAAAACTGATATTACGCTGTGCCAGATACGGCTGATCAATATGATCCATACCAATGGTGCCGGTACCGACAAAACGTAGTTTCGGGCACTGGCTTAGCAAAGCCGCATCAACCTGTGTTACCGAACGCACCAGCAAAATATCAGCCCCGGCCAGTTGTTCAGCCTTCACGGTACGGCCGTTAAACAAGCTGACATCACCAAACTGAGCAAAAAACGACTGCACCAGTGGCATGTTCTCATCAGCAAAAATGCGCATAAGGTTTTCCTGCAAATATTTTGCGCCAGAGTGTAACAAATAGCACAAAGCCAGCCTATCGAAACAGGCTGGCTTTATTGGATAAAAGGGTAAATTGTCGCGTTACGGCAGGGCTACTTCGAACGTAAAAGTAACAGATTCACGCACTTTATCCGCCAGCGCCGTAGCGGTATCGGCTGAATAAGACGCTTCAATTAAATAGCGCCCGGCATGCTCAGGGGTAAAGCTAAACTGGCCTTTATTGTCGGTTTCAAACTCAACCCGGCCAGCATCGTTACGATACAACTCACCTTCATAAGACAACACACCTTTTACGCCAGCTTGCGGTTTGCCGTCCAGATGAAACACAAATTGCAGTGCTTCTTCTGCTACCACATCAGCCGGGTGCGTATTGCTGCTGATTTCCAGCCCGGCGTTTTGTAGTTTCAGCACCGTTTGTGTCGGGCTGTTTACCGTAACATAAGCAAAATTGCGGCTGCGCATTTGTACTGTTTCTACTTTTGTGGCTCCGGCTGGCAGCTGTGCAGTGCGCTCCTGTTTATTTGCCATCAGACGTTTGCGCTCGCCGTTTAACTCATAGCTGGTGAAATAACGCAGCGGGTTGGCCATTTCCAGCCGGTAAGTGCCATCACCAGCTAGCTGCACATCCGCCATAGATTTGCGCTTACCCTGATATACGGTAGTCACGTCCTGCGCTTTGCCATCCGGGTTGTACAGTTTCAGGCTGGTTAAACCAATGCCTTTATCCGGTACAAATGTCATATTGGCAGCAGAGGCATCAACCGCTATCCAGCTGTCCTGCTTAGATAACACGTAGTGGCTGGGCACCAGCCATAATGTGTGGGCGCTGACACTGGCACTGACGCACAATGCCGACATAACTAACGCTGCTTTTTTTAACATTTTAATATTCCTTAATAGTCTGTTAATTCAGGTATTACTTAGCGCAGTATTGCGCTGATATCGCCAAGCTCACCGTCGGCGGCTATTTCAATAACGGCATTCTTCGCTGGCAGGGTAAATTCATGTTTTGCCAGGCTACGGCCCCCCTGTTCGCGGGCGGCTTCAACGAAAAGCGTATACTTACCGGCAGGCAGTGCGCCGCCGTCATCATTGTTACCATCCCAGTGCAAGGTGTAGCTGCCAGGTTTCTGGGTTGCACCGCTTACAGCATCAACCAAAGCCGTATTGCTGCGGCCAATTTTGCGCCAGAAACGGCGCAAATCTTTTAACCAGTCTGGTTTTTCTACCCAAAGGGCAATCAATTTTACCGGTTGCTGCTGCGCATCTTCGACCCACACAGCAACATAAGGCCGGTGGTATTGGCTGGTTTCTATTGCCGGCAACTCCAGCGTAATATCACTTTGTGCAGCCTGTAACGTAGCGTGCCCAAACAAGGCCGCTGCACATACACATAAACAAGCACCGGTTAACTTCATAATGTTCCCTCTGCAATACGCCAACACCGGCGTTAATGTAACGACAAGATATACGCAAACAAACTGATAAAAATGCCCAGCATCGCCAGGATATTGCCAATGCTGCGCCGTGAGGCTTGCTTGAGCATCAGATAAAACCCGGTCAGGGCAAAAATAATGCAGGCAACCGCCGTAAGATCAATCAGTAGCAGCCAGCTAAGGCCAGCATTACGGCCTTTATGCAAATCGTTCAGCAATGCCAGATAACCGTTAAACTCCAGTTCCAGCTCGGCCGTGTTAGCAGCAAAATCAACCACCACTGAGGCATACCCCGCCGGGCGCTTGAAATCCAGCTCCAACAAGCCATCATCAGTGTCGAACTGATAACTGAATACCGAAGCCTTCACCTGATGCTCATTGCTAAGCCAGTCCCTGAACTGCGAAGCAATAGCTTCTTGTTCGCTGTCTGACTGCGGTAAATCAGCGTATTGCAAGGCGTCAGGTAACGGCAGCAGTTGCTGACGGCTGCTTTTGCCTGCCGTGCTGTACAGGAGATCCGGGTGGTTCAGGGTGATACCGGTAATGGCAAAAAACAGCAGCAATACCAACACTAACATCGAGCTGTAGCTGTGCAGCAACCGCATAAATTTTGCCAGCACAGGGCCACGACCACGTTCTATCATTACAACACTACCGGTAAAAAAGTTACCGGCATAATACTGATAACAATTCGCATTTGCAACAAAAACCAAGACGTAAAAAAGGCGCATCTAAGCGCCTTAATATTGGTCAACGGTTTAACAAGATGTATTAATAACGGGCAAGAAACTCGGCGCGGGTGCGGCCATCATCTTTAAAAATACCGCCCAGTGCAGTGGTTTGCGTTTTGGAATTTACATCCATCACGCCACGCGATTTTACACAGTAATGCACAGCTTCCATCGTTACTGCTACATTTTTGGTTTGCAGCAAAGTTTGCAATGCCACCAAAACTTGTTGCGTTAAACGTTCCTGCACCTGCGGACGCTGGGCAAAAAATCGCACTATACGGTTAATTTTCGACAAGCCAATAATGCGTTTTTCCGGAATATAGGCCACCGTAGCATAACCATCAATAGTGACAAAATGATGCTCACAGGTACTGGTAAAGCTGATGTCCTTTACCTTAACCATTTCCTTTACCTGCATTTTATTGTCAATTAATGCAATTTTGGGAAAGTTAGCATAATTAAGACCGCCAAAAATCTCATCAACATACATTTTGGCAATCCGGTGCGGCGTTTCGCTTAAACTGTCATCGCGCAAATCCAGGCCCAGCGTGCTGACGACTTCTGCCATCAGGCTGTTTATCTTGTCGTACTTCTGATCGCGCGACAAACCATTGTCCAGCATCGGGGTTTCGAGCCCCAAAGCTTCTAACGCGCTTCTAACCAATACTGCTTCTTCTGATAACATAACTATATCCAAACCGGCTGTTAAACCAACAATACGTGCCGTCAAGGCCGATAGTTTAAGAGGAACGTCATTTTTTTGCCATTTTTATGATCAGCAAAGCCCTGCGACAAAGAAAACCGCAAGGCTTTAAACAACAGAATGGCTTATTGCACCAGTGACAGGGCTTCAAGTAACTCGCGTGGTTCCACTTCCGGGCCGTTTAAACTTTCGTCCCAGTTAGTGCCAATTAACACACCATCGTCGTACATTTCTTTTAACCAACCATCGCAAAATACGTCAAGCGGAATGGCTTCTGGCTTGTACACGGCCCATTCTTCAGAGCAATGCGCTTTGGCTGAGGCTTCATCTGACCAGAACGGCATTACGTCTGTATCTTCAAATTCTACCGATTCAACTACCAGCAGATCTTCACCGTCTGCTAATACATAAACCACACCATGGGTTTTAGCTTCTTCAACGAAACGTTGAAAACTTGGATCTTGCGCAAATTGACTCATATTCATTTCCACCCGGGGTAAAGTACTGGTTGCTATTAGACCAGAAAGCGCGGCGTAAAAGCGAGTTTTATCTTATACACCAAGAGCGCGCCTTTCCCTGCCCGGTGAAAATAACGTACAATTGCTGGCACTATTACCAGCAATGATAAGCAGATAAACCATGGCTCAATATATCTACTCAATGCATCGTGTGTCGAAGGTGGTTCCACCTAAGCGCACTATTTTAAAAGACATTTCTTTATCTTTCTTTCCTGGCGCCAAAATTGGCGTGCTGGGTTTAAATGGCTCGGGTAAATCTACCCTGCTACGCATTATGGCCGGAGTTGACAAAGAGTTTGAAGGCGAAGCCCGGCCACTGGCAGGCACTAAAATTGGTTACCTGCCGCAAGAACCGCAGTTGGATCCAAGCAAAACCGTGCGTGAGATTGTTGAAGAGGCCGTAAGCGACGTTAAAAATGCGCTAACCCGCTTAGACGAAGTTTACGCCGCCTATGCTGATGAAAACGCTGACTTTGATGCTCTGGCTCGTGAGCAAGGCGAGCTGGAAGCGTTAATTCAGGCCAAAGAAGGCCATAATCTCGACAATACGCTGGAGCGCGCTGCCGATGCACTGCGCCTGCCGCCGTGGGAAGCCAAAATCGAGCATTTGTCTGGTGGTGAACGCCGCCGCGTTGCTATTTGCCGCTTATTGTTAGAGCGCCCGGACATGCTATTGCTGGACGAACCGACCAACCACCTGGATGCCGAATCTGTTGCATGGCTGGAGCGCTTCCTGCACGATTACCCGGGCACAGTGGTCGCTATTACCCACGACCGTTATTTCCTTGATAACGTTGCCGGCTGGATTTTAGAGCTGGACCGTGGTTACGGTATCCCGTGGGAAGGTAATTACTCGTCCTGGCTGGAACAAAAAGATGCCCGTTTGCAACAGGAAGAAAAATCTGAAAACGCCCGCCAGCGCTCAATTAAGCAAGAACTGGAGTGGGTGCGCACTAACCCTAAAGGCCGTCATGCCAAGAGTAAAGCGCGGATGGCCCGCTTTGAAGAGCTGCAGAGCCAGGAATTTCAAAAGCGTAACGAAACTAACGAGCTGTTTATTCCGCCAGGGCCGCGTCTGGGCGACAAAGTGCTGGAAGTTAACCACCTGCGTAAATCTTTTGGCGATCGTTTATTAATCGAAGATTTAAGCTTTAGCATCCCCAAAGGCGCCATCGTTGGCATTATCGGCCCGAACGGTGCCGGTAAATCTACACTGTTTAAAATGATCAGTGGTGCAGAGCAGGCCGACTCCGGCGACATCAGCGTCGGTGATACGGTACAATTGGCCAGTGTTGATCAGTTCCGCGACAGCATGAACCCGAAAAACACCGTATGGCAGGAAATTTCCAACGGCCAGGATATGCTGCAAATTGGCAGTTTCCAGATCCCGAGCAGGGCTTATGTTGGCCGCTTTAACTTCAAAGGTAATGACCAGCAGAAATTTATCGGCGAGCTATCGGGCGGTGAACGTAACCGCGTGCATTTAGCCGCGCTGTTAAAAGCCGGTGGGAACATGTTGTTACTGGATGAGCCTACCAACGATCTGGACGTAGAAACACTGCGCGCGCTGGAAAATGCTCTGCTCGATTTCCCTGGCTGCGCTATGGTGATTTCGCACGACCGTTGGTTCCTTGACCGTATCGCCACGCATATTCTGGATTACCGTGATGAGGGCAAGGTGAATTTCTTTGAGGGCAATTACTCAGATTATGAAACCTGGTTAAAAGCCACCTATGGTGCAGATGCGCTGGAACCACACCGTATTAAATACAAAAAAATCTGATGCTTTGTAACGCCCGCCAAACAGCGGGCGTTTTTTATTGCAGCGGATGATAGGTCGATGACATGACCTGTTGATAAAGCGCAGTCGCAGCCACCTTGTGATGCGCCTGCTTTAGCCTTGTTACCAGCTCAGCCGATGTTTGTATATTGGCAGCCAGCCAGGTTTGCTGTGCCAATTCAGGAATTGCATAAACAAAACGGATGTACTCTTGCGGCAATTTCAGACTGGCCGCCATATCAGCCAATGCTGCGGGATCATCAATAACTAAATCTACCTTACCATTGAGCAATAATTGCCACGACTCAGTAATATCGGCAGCCAGTACCAATTGCTGCCCTATAGCAAAGCCATTGTTCATTAAAAAGTTGGCAGATAAATCATCGCGCTGAACGGCAATAGTTAATGTCTTAGCATCCTGCAGCTTTTCAATTTTAATATCGTTACGATGGCTTAGTGCAACAAAGCCAAACTGATATGCCGCAACAGTTCCAATCCAGTGAAACTCAGCCTCACGCTGTGCCGTGCGGGCCATATTGTAAATAAGTACATTAGGCAGGCTTCTGGCAATACGTAGTGAACGTGCCCAAGGATACATTTCAATCTGTGTTTCCAATTTGGCTTCTGTTAAAACTGCCTTGACCAGTGCCGTGCTAAGCCCCGCTACTTCTCCGTTCTGTATTGTCTGGTGGGGTGGCGACAGCTCGGTAACAACCCGCAATGGCGTAGCAGCGAAGATGGCACCACTTATACAGTACAGCAACACAAAACACAGACTTACTTTAACCACTTTAATGCTCTCAGAGGGGGCATGTCTGCAGTATAGACTATTGCAGTTTGGTGCCAAGCACCAGAGTGGCCGATAAAAAACCAACTAATTTTTAGTCAATTTCACCAGATCATGTTGGTGACATTTTAAAAAATGCAAATACAGAGCAAAAGAAATTAGCATAAAAATCATCTAAATCAATAGGATAACTTCACATTAAATTCTGGCATGCTGTTTGTAATGGTAAGAGTGTTGTTAACCCTAACCAAAGACAAAAAGGACGAAATGATGAAAACGTTAACTGCTCTTACCCTGGCTACTGTCATTACACTAGGTTTTGCTGCCCCGGCTCAGGCCAACAATATTACTGATAGCTTAACTGAGACTGTTACTAACCAGCTTGCAGAACTAGCTGGCAATATTAAACAGCAGGCAAAAGCGGCACTGGAAAAAACCGCGACAGAGCTGTTTTTTGCAACCGGCACTGAACAAGCTGAGCAATACGTTGTTAAAACAGCCGAGCAGACACCTGCCAGCAAAAAATAAGGCCGTCTTATGCAGTTAAGGAATATGCAGTTAAGTACTGAAACCGCTTACGCCAGTTGTATAGCGTAAGCGGCAAGATATTACTGCTCTGACCACACTGCTAACTCATTGCCATTTGGATCGGCAAAATGAAAACGGCGCCCACCAGGAAAAGTAAATACAGGTTTAACGATAGTACCGCCAGCGGCAAGTACCTTAGCTTCTGTCTGCTGCAAGTCTTTACTGTACAACACTACCAGTGCAGCACCGGTTGCCACGGTGGATTGTTTTGCTGAACGGTAAAAGCCGCCATCCAGGCCTGAATTAGCAAAAGCCACATAATCCGGCCCATAATCAGCAAACACCCAGCCAAATACCTGCCCGTAAAACTGCTTTGCTGCCGCTAAATTATTTGCCGGAAGCTCTACATAATTAATTTTTTCATGCCCACTCATTATTTAAGCTCCCAGTTCTCACCCATTTATACATTAATGTAATGCAAGCCATAAGCGCTAACAAGATACCAGAAACAGAAAAGCCACGCGGGTTGGCGACGCGTGGCTTTTCTGCTGTAAAACAGCCTGGTTTATTTACTTCTTACCAGCGAGCTGGTGTTGAGCGCCTGGCCCATTTTCGCCAGCAAGTGGTTAATACGGCGGATCAGCAAAGCACGGCCAACTGCATTGCTACGCTTACCAGTAACATTATGTTTATCTGCTGTAGTATCTAATGTTGTCATGCTTCACCTCAGTGTTTAGCTTTGCCTATATGCTGTACATTATGCCGACTTTTTGCACAAACGACGAACGAGATAAATTGCAGCAAATGCATTAGTAAAACTAATGCTTAAATAAACCAAAATTCATTGTATGTTCAAAAAAATGTCACTGAATGAAAAGCTAAAAAACCCTTACACATAGTTTTTATGCATATAAAATAGCAAACTATGCAGCAAGGTTACGCCATAATCCTAAACCAGGTTAGGCTGATAAGGCTTTAGCCAGAATAGCCACCGTATAACTTTGCTTAATTATTCTAATCAAAAAGTACGTCGCCAAAGCTGACTGATGCAAAAACGCAGCTTTTTAGGGTTTCTAGTAGGCTGTGGCTTTGTTATATGCTAAATTAGTTGAGAAAGGTTCTCATTTACATTTTGGAGTTTAGTATGAAAAAACTTTTATCTGCAACATTTGTCGCTGCTGCTCTGTTAAGTTCTGCGCTGGTTCAGGCCGATGAACGGCCAGATCATTATAAAGGTAAGCCTTCAGATACACTGGAACAAGCTGTAGCCAACTTCAGTGAATATAATCAAAAACTAAAAACCGTATTGGCAGGAGAGCTGACACCACTTGCCATGGTAGAAATTCACGAACTTACCTACACCATCGAAGTAGCGCTGGAAAAAATTCATGCTGAAACCGGCAAATTAAAAGACGTACTGGAAGAGGTGCACGTTGCTTCTGAGCATATGGATACAGCAACGGCTAAAGATCGCGGCGATGCCTA
The DNA here is from genome assembly GCF_001513785.1 of Rheinheimera sp. EpRS3. Lineage (GTDB taxonomy): Bacteria > Pseudomonadota > Gammaproteobacteria > Enterobacterales > Alteromonadaceae > Alishewanella. The sequence goes on along the minus strand of NZ_LNQS01000001.1, from coordinate 1,068,737 downwards.
TATTAAAGCAGCTCAAACACTGGTGAAGTAATTAAATAGCAAGCCCGGTTAACCCGGGCTTTATGCTTTAAAACGCTTGATTATTTTTTGGTAAGAATTTCTTCAGCATTAGCTGCTGCCCATTCATTCCAGGCATCTACTTTAGCATTAAAGTTTTCTACCGCTTGCGCTGTCGCATCAGCAATTAAACCATCAATTTGCTTAGCGTATTTTTTATCAACTTTAGTTACAGGAACTACGTCGATACCACGCTCCTGCAAGCCTTTCTTCATGGTATGAGTACGCAACAGCTGTAGCTGGCCGTTCTCAACATAAAAGTACTGGCTGTCTTTATTGATAGTTTTAAACTTAGGTTTGGTAGGACGCTTATCCGCTTTAGCCGGACCATCCTGCGTATCTGTGCTGATTAAATCATTATTTAATTTGTAGCCTAGTTGCTCCATCGTAAAGCCCTGAGCTTTAGCGAACTGTTCTAACTGGGTGATTAGCTCAACTTCTACCTGACGCTCAGCTAACACCGCGTTCAGAGTTTCAATAACGTCGGTTAGTTTAACTAGTGTTAGTTCTTTTGCTGCTTTCTTTAGTTCACGTTTATCTAATAAAATTGACATTGCCATCTCCTTTAATAATTCATCGCCAAAGGATAAGCAATTTATCTAATAAAATAAAGATATAAAAAACACTTAAACAACAAAAACAATATCATTCATTCAGCTTCAGTTAAGATTAAAGCAATATTGCCGGTTTTTTGTTCCATTAACAGGGTTTGTTGCTTTAATTATACATTCAATTTAAGCATATTTTCTACATTAGCGCTATGAAGATTAAACCTGCACGCCGTGATTCCAGTGCCTGAGGTGTTGCTAAAGAGAGGATATAGCAGCACTTAACTGACAACAGTGCTGCTCTATCTGGCCATTGCCAAAGCGAATATGCAGAATCAGCTAATAACGTATAGCCTCAGCTGCGGCCATATTTATCTTCAAACCGCACAATATCATCTTCTCCCAGATAACTGCCTGACTGCACTTCAATCAGCTCTAGAGGAATTTTGCCGGGATTCTCCAATGAATGGATCACACCTACCGGAATATAGGTTGATTCATTTTCAGTCACCAAAAACTCATTGTCACCATTACGTACTAACGCTGAGCCACTGACAACGACCCAGTGTTCTGCACGATGATGATGCATTTGTACTGACAGTTTAGCGCCGGGTTTTACCGTAATATGTTTAACCTGATAACGTGTGCCATTATCTACCGAATCATATTTGCCCCATGGCCTGAATACTTCCCGGTGCAGATCCACTTCAGTGCGGCCATAACTTTGTAATTTAGCTACGATGTTTTTCACACCCTGAATATGTGTTTTACTGGCCACCAGAACTGCATCTTTAGTTTCAACCACCACGACATCGTCAAGGCCAATAACAGCCACCAGACGCTCTTCAGCATTCACATAGCTGTTTTGGCATTGTTCCAGCAGTACATCGCCACGACACGCATTACCCTGCTCATCTTTGGCCATCACCTCCCACAATGCATCCCAGCTGCCGACATCACTCCAGCCGGCATCAAGCGCGACCATAGCGGTATTGGCTGACTTTTCCATCACGGCATAGTCAATCGAGTCAGACGGGCTGGCACAGAATGCCGCTTTATCAAGCCGGATAAAATCTAAATCTCTGGCGGCATTTGCTAGGGCTTGCTCAGCGGCACTGATAATAGCCGGAGCATATTGCTTTAATTCAGCAAGAAAGCTGCTGGCTTTAAACAAAAACATACCGCTGTTCCAGAAGTACTCTCCAGAGTCGACAAACTGCCTGGCGGTGGCTAAATCCGGCTTTTCAAAGAACTTGGCCACCGCGGCAACTTCGGCTGGTAGGGTACTGTCAGCAATATCGGCACGGCGAATATAACCATAACCGGTATGGGCACTGGTAGGCACTATGCCAAAAGTAACCAGTTTGCCTTGCCTGGCGGCCGGTGCTGCCAGTTCCACCGCACGATGAAATGCCGGAATATCTTTAATAGCATGGTCGGCCGCAAGCACCAGCAGCAGTGGATCGTCGCCATCTGCTATAGCCTGCATAGCGGCAACCGCTATTGCCGGGGCCGTATTGCGCCCTACCGGCTCCAGCATGATTGTTGGCTGGCCTGCACTGAGCTCGCGCAGCTGCTCTGCTACCATAAAGCGGTGATCTTCATTACAGATCACCATGGGCGCTTGTAAACCCGCCAGGCCTTTTAGCCGCAAAATCGTATTTTGCAGCATACTTTTATCATTTAGCAGTGGTAGAAATTGTTTTGGCTTTTTTGCCCGCGATAAGGGCCACAACCTTGTGCCTGAGCCACCTGACAGTATTACGGGGATCATTTTTGCTTCCTTTTTTTGAACTTAGCGTTATAAAACAACTTTTGCCACAGTATAGCGAGATTGCTTTCATTTCGTCAGCCGCTGGCATTAACTTAATCTGCATGGTAAGTTTTCGTGCAATACAGTTTAATTTCAGCTGGTCGGTGCTCTAAAAGCGGGTAAGATCGGCTATCTTGTCGCGATTTTTCTGATCAGGGTAGGTTTATGCCAGATTTTAAACAGCTGTTTGTCAATAATAGAAATTGGGCAGACCGGATTGAAAAAGAACAACCGGGATTTTTTAAACAGTTATCCGAGCAACAAGCACCGGAATATCTGTGGATTGGTTGCTCTGACAGCCGCGTACCAGCCAATGAAATTGTAGGCCTGTTACCAGGCGAGTTATTTGTGCACCGCAATGTGGCTAATCTGGTATTGCATTCTGATATGAATTGCTTATCAGTGCTGCAATACGCTATTGATATTCTTAAAGTAAAACATATTTTAGTGGTTGGCCATTATGGTTGTGGTGGTGTTAAAGCTGCGATGACCAAGCAACGGGTTGGCTTTGTCGATAACTGGCTGCGTAATGTTAAAGATGTTTACTCTATGCACCGCGACGAGCTGGAGCAAGTTGCCGACGACAGTGAGCGGTTAAACCGGCTGATTGAGCTAAACGTGATGGAACAAGTACGTAACCTGTGCCACACCAGTTTTGTCCAGGAGGCCTGGGAGCGTGGCCAGCCATTAACCATTCATGGCTGGGTATATAGCTTGCGCAATGGCCGGGTAAAAGATTTACGTGTCAGTCACTCCTGCGCCGATAAAATTGACGATATTTATACGCTGGATCTGGCCGACTGCCATATCAGCGAAAAATAGCTATTTAAAAATAATTTGTTGCTGCGCCACTGGCTTATAGGTGGCGCGGTGGCCCTCTACCCAGCTGCCATTTTGCAAATAGTTTGATTTCACATCCAAAGTACCGTCAGGCATTATCCGGCTGAATGATTTTACTTCCGTAATACCATTCTGGTTATTTTGCACTTTTTCCTGCGCAATAATTTCTCCTACCTGTGTATCAAAGGTCATGGTGCCATGAGTATAAAAACCGGCAGTGGTAAAGTAGTAATACGCCAGGCTTTGCTGATTTTCATCCCAGAAAATAAAAGATTCGCCACCATACTGGCCATCATTAATGGAATGCACCGTTTTTATTGCCTGGCCATTTAGCGCCCTGCTCCACAATGAACGGTCAATTACCTTGGCATCGGCTCCTGGTTGGCTTAAGTCGCCTTGCCAGTGCTGGTTAAGGTATGGCCTTAATGGTTCAAGCTTTGGATGAAGCGCGACTTGTTCAGCCGCACACAATGCAGAAACACACAGTAACAGCATACTTAAAAAGATACGGCTCATATTGTATTACTCAGAAATGACTGTCAGCCAAGTATCAGAGAAAAGCCTACCAATGTAAAACCCACCGTTTACAGGATCACGGTTTTGTTGCCATGCACAAACACTCTGTCTTCCACCACCAGCTGTAATGCTTTACTCAGTGCTGCTTTTTCTACATCACGCCCGGCCCGGGCCATATCAGCAGCACTGAAATTATGATCCACCGGCGCAACCATTTGCTGAATGATCGGGCCTTCATCTAAGTGATCATTTACAAAGTGTGCCGTAGCACCAATAATTTTCACGCCGCGCTCAAATGCCTGTTGGTAAGGGTTAGCGCCAATAAACGCCGGTAAAAAGCTGTGGTGAATATTAATAATTTTTTCCGGAAACTGCGCGACAAAAGCCGGAGTTAAAATACGCATAAACTTAGCCAGCACCAGATATTCCGGTTGGTAAGGTTTTATTACTTCCAGTAAGGCAGCTTCATGCTCGGTGCGGCTTAAACCTTTATGGCAAACATGATGATAAGGTAAATCAAAACGGGCAGCCAGTTGCTCCAGCTCGGGGTAATTTCCCACTACAGCAGCAATATCCAGTGCCAGCGAGCCATCAAATACCTTGATTAAAATATCCCCCAGGCAATGCGCTTCTTTTGTTACCAGCACCACTACCCGCTTGGCACGTTGGCTAACCAGGCTGCGCTCTGAGCCCTGAGGTAAGGCCCGGTCTAAATCAAACAAAAAGGTAGCATCGTTAAATACGCCTTCGAGTTCAGTGCGCATATAGAACCGGCCGCTTACGGGGTCAACATACTCGGTATTGCGGATAATATTCAGCTGGTGTTTGTAGCAAATATTGGTGATCTGCGCGATAAGGCCTTTGGAGTCGGGGCATTCCGTTAATAAAATTTTGCGTTCCATATCTCACATCTGTTGTTTTTTATTCCTGCTGTTGTTTTACCGCATCTTGACCTGCAGCGTCAAAGACATTTAGACGTCCTGCTCAACTTGTTGTTTCGACAAAAAACCGCATAATACCCGCAGTCGCGTTTGATCAGTAAAGCTTTGGAGTATATGGCGTCTTATCAGTTTAATGTGGTGGGTTATATTCAATCGCCCTACAAGCAAAAATTTGCTATTCCGCGCCAGCCGGGGTTGATTCCGGAAGCAACCGGCTATCTGGTACTGGAAAGCGATTACAGCGATGACGCCATTTTGCGCGGTATCGACAGCTTTAGCCATTTATGGCTGCTGTTTGTGTTTCATGAAACAGCCGATAAAGGCTGGTCACCGATGGTACGTCCGCCACGCCTGGGTGGTAATACCCGCAAAGGCGTGTTTGCTACCCGTGCTACTTTCAGGCCCAACCCGATAGGGCTATCCGTAGTAAAGCTGGAAGGCGTTGAGCGCAAAAACGGTAAACTGATGCTGAAACTAAGCGGCATAGACCTTCTTGATGGCACCCCGGTGGTGGATATTAAACCCTATTTGCCATACTCCGACGCACTGCCTGACGCCGCAGGTGGTTTTGCCGACGCGGCACCAGAAACAGCCATGACGGTTAGTTTTAGTGAAGCCGCCAGCACATTTTGCCAAAAGCAAACCCAATATCCTGATTTACAAGTATTTATAGATAAAGTGTTAAAGCAAGACCCAAGACCGTCTTATAAAAAACAGCGCGACGGTGAACAAAGTTATGGTATGACACTGTATAACTACAATATTAAATGGACCGTGAACGGAGAACATAACCATGTTACTGAAATCCATCAGCTACCTGAGTAGTGTGGCAGCTGCAGCAACCTGTGTTGCCGTATCCGCAACATCCCTGCCCGATTTACCCGAACCGGTAAGCAATAACGCCGTTGCCAGCACCTCTGTGCGCGGTAAAACCTATATTGCCAGCTTTATGGGACTGGGCCCGGGCAAACAGCATGGCGACATTCATAATAAAGTGTGGATGCACACTGTAGGTGAATTTAACTGGCAAAGCCTGCCAGCGGTGCCCAGCACGCAAAAAATCAATGGTCGTATTGCCGCCAGTGCAGTGGCGCTAAACAGTAACTTTTTTGTTTTTGGTGGCTTTAGCGTCAATGCTGATGGCAGCGAAAGAACAGCGGTAGACAGTTATCGTATTGACCCGATCACCAAGCGCTACACCAAACTAAACGATATGCCGGTGCCGGTAGATGACGCCGTGGCGTTAACCTATCAGAACCGTTATATCTATCTGATAAGCGGCTGGAGCGATCATGGCAGTGTCAATTTAGTCCAGGTATTTGATAATTTTACCCAGCGCTGGTCGCAAGCGACACCGTTTCCAGGCAAGCCAGTATTTGGTTTAGCAGCCGCTATGGCAGACAACCAAATGTTGGTATGTGATGGGGTAGTATTAGAGTATTACGCCGATAAAAAGCGTGAGTATAAAAGTGAACCGGCTTGCTATTTAGGCACTGTAGGTAGTAATGCTAACCAGATCGACTGGCGGGTTATTGAGCATCCAACCGGTACCGCACGGTATCGCATGGCGGGCATTAATACCAAAGTGGATGGTAAAGATATGCTGGTGTTTATCGGCGGCAGCACGAACCCATACAATTACAATGGCGTTGGCTATAACGGCACAGCCTCAGAGCCCGATAGTAAAGTGTGGGTATTTTCTCCCGGGGAAAAACGCTGGCTAACAGCAGCAGATACTACGCCGGTAATGGATTTAAGAAGCCTGATAGAGATAGATGGCGAGGTGTACTCTGTCGGTGGTATGACAAGTGGCCAACAGGTTAGCGGCAAGCTGATTAAACACCCGATAAAACTCCAATAGAATTGCCTGTGCCGCCTTGCTAGAATGGCGGCAATTTTTTCAGTACCCATACGGAATTACGATGCGCAGCAGTCAGTACTTACTATCCACCATCAAAGAAACCCCGGCCGATGCCGAAGTTATCAGCCACAAGTTAATGTTGCGCGCTGGCATGATCCGCCGTGTTGCATCGGGCATGTATACCTACTTACCCACCGGCGTGCGGGTGCTGCGTAAAGTAGAACAAATTGTGCGTGAAGAGATGAACAAAGCCGGCGCGATTGAAGTACTGATGCCGATGGTGCAACCGGCAGAGCTGTGGCAGGAGTCTGGTCGCTGGGACAAAATGGATGCCGAGCTGCTGCGCTTTAAAGACCGACACACCCGCGACTTTGTTCTTGGGCCAACGCATGAAGAAGTGATTACAGATCTGGTTCGCCGCGAAATTACCAGCTATAAACAGCTGCCACTGAACCTGTATCAAATTCAGACTAAATTCCGGGATGAGCGCCGGCCACGCTTTGGTGTGATGCGCGCGCGCGAGTTTTTAATGAAAGACGCTTACTCCTTTCATTTAAGCCAGGACAGCCTGCAGCAAACCTACAATGCAATGTATCAGGCTTATTGTAATATTTTCAGCCGCTTAGGGTTAGACTTCCGGCCGGTACTGGCCGACACCGGCGCTATTGGCGGCAGTATGTCACATGAATTCCATGTGCTGGCAGCCTCAGGTGAAGATGCTATCGCGTTTTCAGATGAAAGCGATTATGCCGCCAATATCGAAATGGCCGAAGCTTTAGCACCACAGGGCGAACGTGCAGCTGCTACACAGGCTTTAGCAGAAGTGGCTACGCCTAATGCAAAAACCGTGGCCGATGTCGCAGCCTTGTTACAGCAGGATATGGCGCTGGTAAGCAAAACCCTGATTGTTTACGCCGCTAAAGCCGATGATAAAGCGCCACAAACACTGGTAGCACTGGTACTGCGTGGCGATCACGAGCTAAACGAAATCAAAGCCGAAAAACTGCCACAGGTACAAAGCCCGCTGGTATTTGCCAGCGAGGAAGAAATCCGTGCTGCTATTGGCGCTGCCCCTGGCTCACTGGGCCCGGTTGGCATGCCCATTCCGGTTATTGTTGATCGCAGCGCCGCTCACCTGAGCGACTTTATCTGCGGTGCCAATAAAGACGGTTATCACTTAACCGGCGTAAACTGGGAGCGTGATATTAAAGATTACAGCGTGGCAGATTTACGCAATATCGTTGAAGGTGATGCCAGCCCGTGCGGCAAAGGTAAACTGGTGGTAAAACGCGGTATTGAAGTCGGCCATATCTTCCAGTTAGGCGATCGCTACTCACAAGCACTGAAAGCTGGCGTGTTGAATGAAGAAGGCAAACACCAGATCATGACTATGGGCTGTTATGGTGTGGGTGTGTCACGTATTATCGCCGCGGCTATTGAGCAAAATAACGATGAATACGGCATTATCTGGCCTGATGCCATAGCGCCGTTTCAAATTGCCTTAATACCAATGAATATGCATAAATCAGTGCGCATTGAAGAAGCCACAGTGCGTTTATATAACGAGCTGACGGCAGCGGGCTTTGAAGTGCTGTTCGACGACCGTAAAGAGCGCCCCGGCGTAATGTTTGCTGATATGGAGCTGATGGGTATTCCGCATAGCATCGTTGTTGGTGAGCGTAACCTCGACAACCAGCAGGTGGAATACAAAAACCGCCGTAGCGGTGAGAAAGAAATGCTCGACATCTCTGCCGTAGTTGAAGCCATGGCGCATAAACTGGCGAAATAAACGCTGGTGTAAAAACAGAAAAGGCAGCGAGTTCGCTGCCTTTTGTTTTTAAATGTTGGCTGATTTTACATCCATCCGCTGATGAATTATCGCTATCACATCAATGCCGGTATCACCCGGCAGATAAAACACCCGATGTTGCAATATGCTGAAACTAAAATAGCCGGCCCGGACATCCTCCCGTCTGTTACCAAGCCCGGGATTATGTGCTAATTGGTTAAGGCAGTGAAACAACTGAGACAGATAACGATCCGCTTGCGCCTTGCCCCACTGCTCTGCGCTATACAACCATATTTGCTCCAAATCATCTTTGGCATGTTGCCTAAGCTGATAGCGCCGTTTCATTTACCGTATTTCTGCTGTAACTCGGCGACAAAACGCTGCTCATCGAAGTTATCTATCACAGGGCTTAACTCGGCAGCTTCCAGCTTACGCCGTAGCTGTGCTAGCTTAATTTCATCTTCTTCCAGCAAGCGCAACCCGGCGCGTACGACTTCGCTAACAGACTGATAGCGCCCCTGCTTCACACGCTCAGCAACAAAGTGATCAAAATGCTCGCCAAGGGTTACTGATGTATTACGTGCCATAATGCCTCCAATAAATTGTATTAAATATTAATACATAATCAGACTCCGGCAAACTTAACGATTAAAAAAGGCAGCCGAAGCTGCCCTTGCTCATACATCTGTTTATTTAAAACAGCAGGTTTTTACCAAAGAAAATCGTCGATACCGTATTGACAAAAATCACCGCCAGGATCAGCGGGATAAAGGTACCCAGCGAGAAGTTAACGTATTTTTGCAGTAAGGAACCGGCAAAAGTGCTGTTACCTTGGCTGATTTCAGCGTCCAGATTATGCTTCTTCCAGCGGTAAATGACGAACAGGCATAACAGGAAACCATTAAGCGGCAGTATGGTTTCGTAGAAGATGTCATACACCAGATCGAAAAATGACTTATTCACGCCACCGTAGCTTAGCAGGTTGCTAAACATTTCAACCCGGCCAAATGATAAAGCCGAAATAACCGATAACAGTATCATTACGGCACCTAACGAATACAAGGCTGTACGCCGGCTTACGCCTTTACCGTCCATTAAACTGGCCACCGGCACTTCAATAATTGATACCAGGGATGTTAGTGCAGCAAAAAATACCAGTAGAAAGAAGAACCCGGCAATAAAGCTGGCACCGAAATAACCAATATCGGCCTGCATGGCTAAAAAGATTTTTGGTAAAAAGGTGAAAATCATACTGATGCTGGATTCAGACAAGGTACTTAACTGGATGTCAGGATTAAACGAAAATACTGCAGGCAAAATCAGTAAACCCGAACAGCACGCCACCAACACCGACAACCCCGCCACCATTTTACCGGCATGCACAATATTATTGTTTTTCTGAATGTACGAGCCGTAAGTAATTAAGATACCCATGGCCAGTGACAACGAGAAAAACGCCTGCGCCAGAGCACCGTTTAACACCTTGCCAGTCAGTTTATCGAACTCGGGGATCAGAAAGAACTTAACGCCCAGCATGGCGTTGTCCAGTGTCATTACGTAAATCACCAGCGCAATCAGCATTATAAACAGCATTGGCATTAATATACGTGATGCTTTTTCTATGCCTTGCTTTACGCCGCCTTGCAGAATTAAGAACGTCAGACCAATCACCACAACCATATAGACAAACAACTCATTGCTGTTAATAAACACACCAAAGCTGTCTGGCCCGGCAAGCTCGTTCAGTTGCCCCATGATCGATTTAGCCAGATAACCAAAAATCCATACCGTGATCACCAGATAAAACACGCCAATCATAAAAGGCGTAATAACTGACATCCAGCCAACAGTGCGCCAGGCACGGTTTTGGCCAATTTCAGTGTAGGCACCCAGCGGATTTTGTCGCGTATGACGGCCTAAGCTCATCTCGGCCAGCATGACCGGCAAGCAGATAAAGAAGACGAAAAAGGCATACATGATTAAAAAGGCGGCGCCGCCGTTTTTACTGGCCATCACCGGAAAGGCGACCAGATTACCAATACCTACGGCTGAACCGGCTGCTGCCAGCACAAAGCCCAGGCTTGAGCTGAATTGTTCACGTTTCATTGCTACGCGGACTCCCTGAATTTTTCTTATTAGAATACCGGGGCTTTGCCCGGTTATTGTTATAGCGCTCTGCATGCTAACAGGCTGTTGCAGCAAATCCTAGCCTGTACTGCTCCGATGCGTTCAATGTCGTTGGAACAACGTTCAGGATCTGCTAAGGTGCGCCAGTTAAAATCAGCGCTGCAGAAGGACTTTCCCATGTTTTATATGATTTACTCTGAAGATGTTGCCAGCAGTTTAGATAAGCGTTTGGCTACCCGCCCGGCACACCTGGCCCGTTTAGAGCAGCTAAAAGCTGAAGGCCGCCTGTTATTAGCCGGGCCTTTACCTTCCATTGACAGCCTGGACCCAGGCAGTGCAGGCTTTAGCGGCTCATTAGTGGTAGCAGAATTTGCGTCTTTAACGGATGCACAGCACTGGGCAGATGCCGATCCTTATCTGGCAGCAGGCGTTTACGCCCGGTCAACGGTTAAACCTTTTAAGAAAGTTCTGCCTTAAGGCCAACATTACAAGGAGACTGGTATGAGCCATATTTTACTAACCGGTGGTGCTGGCTATATTGGCAGCCACACCGCGCTGGAACTGCTGAACGCTGGTTATAAAGTGCTGAGCTTTGACAACTTCAGCAATAGCTCAGACGCGGCTTTACACCGGGTAGAGCAGCTTAGCGGCAAAAGTATTACCAGTATTACCGGTGATATCCGTGATGAGCAGGCACTGCGCCAGCTGTTTACCGACTACAAGATCAGCGCTGTAATACACTTTGCCGGATTAAAAGCGGTGGGTGAATCTACCCAGATACCGCTACATTATTACGACAACAATGTTGCCGGCACTGTTACCTTGTGCCGTGTTATGCGCGATTTTGCGGTGAAAAAACTGGTGTTTAGTTCATCTGCTACCGTATACGGCGATGCTAAACAAGTGCCCATCCCGGAAACAGCAGCGCGCTCAGCCACTAACCCTTATGGCCAGAGTAAGCTGATGATCGAGCATATTCTGGAAGATTTAGTTCGCGCCGAGCCCGACTGGGGCATTACCCTGTTACGTTACTTTAACCCGGTGGGGGCGCACGACAGCGGCCGTATCGGTGAAGACCCTAACGGTATTCCAAATAACCTGATGCCGTTTATCTCTCAGGTCGCCGTGGGTAAGCGCGACAAACTCAGTGTATTTGGTGATGACTATTCAACCCATGACGGCACCGGCGTGCGTGATTATATTCATGTAGTTGATTTGGCCCGCGGCCATGTTAAAGCGCTGCAGTATCTTGAACAGCATAATGGCATTGAAGCAATAAACCTCGGTACCGGCACCGGTTACAGTGTGCTGGATATGGTAAAAGCTTTTAGCCAGGTGAACAACGTAGCAGTGCCATACCAGATAGCGCCGCGCCGCGCCGGTGATATAGCGGTATGCTACGCCGAGCCAACTAAAGCTAAAATGCTGCTGGGTTGGCAGGCAGAAAAAACACTGGATGATATGGTCGGTGACAGCTGGCGCTGGCAGTCGGCTAACCCTAATGGCTATAAAGGCTAGCTGATTAGCCCAAGCTCCAGTGCCAGCAATACGGCCCGGGTGCGATCCCGCACTCCTAGTTTGGCAAGAATGGCTGAGCACTGGTTTTTTACTGTACCTTCCGATTTATAAAGCGCGGCGGCAATTTCTTTATTGCTGTAACCCGCCGCCATTAATTGCAGAATCTCTAACTCTTTATCACTTAGTGGTTCCAGTTGTACCGGCATAGTAAAGCTGGTTTTATTGCCACGCACGCTGCCCAGCAGGCGCTCAGTAATATTGGGCGCAAACCAGCTACCGCCAGCCGCTAAAGTGGCTATGGCCTGCACTAAGGTGTCCAGTGATACATCTTTTAATAAAAAGCCACGAGCACCCAGTGCAATACTTTTTAATACCAGCTCGTGTTCATCAAAAGTGGTAAGAATTAACACCGGGATGTTAATATCAGCCTGTTGTAAGGCAGCCAGTGTTTGCACCCCATTCATCACCGGCATTGATAAATCCAGCAAAACGACGTGGGGTTGTAGCGCTATACAGGCGTTCACTACACCAGAGCCATCTGCGCACTCACCCACAACTTCTACTTTGCCCGATAACGCCAGCAGGCTGGTTATGCCATCACGGATCAATTTCTGATCGTCTACCAACAAGACCTTATGCATTATCACCCTCAATATAAGGCAGCGTTATAGTAAGCTGAATGGCCTGCTGCTGTTTACCCAGTTGCAAGTGCCCGCCACACTCGGCCAGCCGCTCTTGCATACCTTTAATGCCATTGCCCGGCTGCCAGTGTGGCGCCAAACTGCCGTTATCATAAATAACCAGCTGTAACTGCTGCAGTTTTACACTGGCAATAAGATAGATCTGGCTGGCACCGCTATGCTTCAGGCTGTTACTGATAGCTTCTTGTACCATGCACAGTAAATGCTGTGCCTGATGTAAATCATTAAGCATAATGTCGGGTGGGATCTGCAGCTTTACTCCAAGCCGCTCTGGCAACAGAGCAAGCAACGGTGTTATTGCATCCAGCAAGGTGACACCGGCATACTGGCGCATGGTGCTTACCGCCTCTCTTACGTCTGAAAGCAATAGTTTTGCCAGTTGATGGCATTTATCCACCTGTATCTTGGCTTTGCCCTGCGTGATATGGCTGGCTACCTGCAGCTGGATGGTTAGCGCAGTTAAATGGTGCCCTACCACATCGTGCAAGTTACGGGCAATACGGGTGCGTTCACTCTGGCGTGAGGCAGCTTGTAGTAACTGCTGAGTTGCCTGCAGTTGCTGATGCTTTTGCTCCAGCTCTTCTTTGGCCTTTTCGGCATCGCGGGTGCTGCTTTGCACTAACACGGCAAACAGATGGAAACTGCCGTACAGCAAGGCAGTGATCCACACAGTATTGCCACTTTGCCAGGCAACGATAATAAACCAGCTCACCACAACGATTATCACAATCAGCATAGCCTGCACGGTACGCATCACAAAAGGCAGCATCGCCGCCCAGATCACGGTCAGAATCGGCAAAAATTCAAAATACCGCCCAGGTAACAGGCACAGCAGTGCAAATGCCAATAGTAGCTGTAGTATCAATAGTGGCGGGCCAAAACGGCCACGTAGGCCAAAGTCAGACTGTTCACGCGTAAGCACTATAAACAAGCCGCCGTAAATCAGAAACAACAAATGAATCAGCCACTGGCTTTGGCCGGGCTGAACCCTTTGCAAAATAAAAATACTGATGCCATACACCATTAGCCAGGTCAGGACACCCGCAAGCGCGGCAAAATCAAATTTTGTTTTCATAGCGTCATTATGCGCAGCTTCAAACCAACTGCAATAGGCCAAAAGTCATATTAAAAAGTCCTGACTTTTGGCACCTGTGCCGGGGTAGCTGCAGCGTTATGCTGCATCAACCAACCAAGGAGGATGACCATGTCACTTATTCATACCACACTGCTATATCTGCATATTGCGCTGGGTGCCGTTGCCTTGCTGCTATACTGGCTGCCGGTTATCGCCCGTAAAGGCAGTAAGCTGCATATTAACGCTGGCAAAGTGTTTTATTATCTTATGCTTATTGTTTCCGGCTCAGGCATAGTAATGAGTCTGATGGGTTTATATGACCCTGTCGGTATTTACACCGCCGGCAAGCAAATGACCGCTGCGCAAATTGAACGCATGTTGGTATGGCGTATTCCGCTATCGCAGTTTTTACTTCTGCTAAGCTTACTTACCTGGGTTACCGTACGCCATGCTATTGGCGTGCTGCATGCCAAAACCGATCGCAGTATGCTACGCCGCTGGTTTTATCAAGGCCCCGTGTTGGTATTGTTCCCGACAGCATTGTATGTGGCGTATCAGGGCATAACAGTGGGCATGCCGCTATTGGTCATTTTTGCTGTAGTCAGCCTGGTTACCGCCAGCACCATCAGCCTTTATGTCTATAAAAAAGAAATAAAACCGCGTGCCTGGATTATTGAACATTTTAGTAGCATGGTAGGTAGCGGCATTGCTGTTTACACCGCGTTTTTTGCTGCAGGTGGCCGCCGTATGCTGTCACAATGGCTACCCGAACAATGGCAACTGGTTAGCTGGCTGGCGGCACCCGTTATTGGTGTAACCGCCATGATCCTGCTTACCGGTTATTACAAGCGCAAATACAAAGTGCTGCCCAACAAGGCTTTACAACAGCATTGAAGCTGGCTTAATGTCCTGCTTAGCCCAACACAGGACAGCGCACAACATGACGATACAAAATGCCGCAGTACAAAATAAAGTGATCTGGATCACCGGCGCCTCCGGTGGTATTGGCGAGGCGCTGGCACGTGAGCTGGCAGCAGACGGCGCCAGACTTATTCTTAGTGCCCGCCGAAAATCAGAGCTGGAACGGGTGCGCGCCAGCTTAGCTAATAGCACTCAGCATTTGCTACTGCCGCTGGATATTACCGACAGTGCTGCCGTTACTTTAGCCCTTCACACCATAAAGCAGCAGATTGGCGGCCTGGACTGGTTAATTAATAATGCCGGCATCAGCCAGCGGGCACTGATTACAGATACCACAAGCGATACCGACCGCAAGCTGTTTGAGGTGGATTATTTTGCCCAGATTAATTTAACCCGTCAGGCATTACCGCTGCTATTGACCGACGGCAGTGGCAAGGTGGTATTTGTGTCGTCGGTTGCGGGCCTGGTTGGCACCCAATATCGCGGCAGTTATTCTGCTGCCAAAGCAGCCCTGCATTTATGGGCCAATAGCCTGCGCGCCGAAATGTTCCAACAAGGCTTAACTGTGGCCACTATCTTCCCAGGCTTTGTTAAAACCGACGTATCGCGCAATGCCCTAACCGGCGATGGCAGTGCTCTTGGCCAGATGGATGACGCCCAGGCCAATGCCATGAGCGCAGAAGCCTTTGCCGGACAAGCGGTAAAAGCGCTGCTAAAAGGTAAAAACTATATTGTGATAGGCGGCCTAAAAGAGCGCTTAGCCGCGCTGGCGTCCAGGCTATCGCCGGAGCTGCTGTATAAAATGATACGTAAAAGTAAGGTACGGTGAAACCTAACAACATACTTATACGGCCACCATCAAAAATTTGGAAAGATAAAATTAAATATTAATAAATAACCCATTTACAATAAAGCACCTATTATTTAGACTGCAAAAATAGGAATACTTAATAATAGAAGGAAATGTAGATGCTCAGAGTTATTGCAGCCTGCATGCTGATTACTATGCTTTCAGCTTGCTCAACAGTTACAGTTCATCCACAAAACACGGCGAAACTATCCTCTGAACCAACTTATAAAGATTCAAAACCTTTCTATTTGTGGGGCTTGATTGGTGAGCACCATGTCGATGTCAGTACTATTTGTAAAGGTGAAGAGCCTGCACAAATGCAAACTCAACAAACCTTTACTGACGGTTTACTGGGAGTTGTAACCCTTGGGATTTATCTGCCACATACAGCCAAAGTCTGGTGCTAACAAGGAGTCAGTTATGAATATAAAAGCAGGATTAACAGGCTTCGCATGTTTAGTAATCATGGCCTGTAGCACGATACATTTTGATCGAAATACCGCTTCGACAGCAGAAGCTAAAACCCACCAGCAATGGCACCACAATTTTGTTTTTGCTTTGTATGAAGGTAGTAAACCAGTGAATCTGGTCGAGATTTGTCCACAAAATAGCTGGCAATCAGTTAAAACTGAAGTATCCTTCCTCAATGTTTTAGCAGCAGTACCAGCGAATTATTTCGCTCCAATCTGGTATCCGCAGACCGTCGATATCAGTTGTGCTGTAGCTACTGACAATAGCTCAAATTGATATTGCCACATTAATTATCAGGTTCACACTAAACAAACAACAAGCGTTTCCTCATTCCATGTCGGAAAGCTTGTTGATTTTGATGTTTATGAATTAACCTCTGCCTTCGCGGCTGGGCTTTTTGCCGTTGGGCTGGCGTTGTGGTTTGCCCTTCGGTGCTGCCGGGCCTCTGCGCCCTGCTGGCTTGGCGCCATCCGGTTTTGCTGGCCGGGCTTCGGTTGGTTTGCGCTCTTTTGGCGCACGCTCCGGTGTTTTGGCGGCGATATCGTGCTTGCGCACGGCACGCTTCATGCTGGCCATACGGCGACGGCGTTCGTCTCTGTCTTCCGGTTTAACCAGCGTTGCCACTTCCGGCGCCAAGCTGACTAACTTGCGCAGGTAGTTTACGTCTTCCAGCGGGTATTCGGCATAGCCACCAGCAGGTAAGTGTTTTGGCAGCAGTAAATCGCCATAGCGCACCCGAATAAGGCGGCTGACTACCGCACCTTGCGATTCCCACATCCGGCGCACTTCACGGTTACGGCCTTCAGTTAGTACCACATGGAACCAGCGGTTAATGCCTTCGCCTGGCAGAGCTTTGATTTTTTTGAAGTTAGCTTTGCCGTCTTCCAACTCAACGCCGGTGCGCAGGCGCTGGATCATCGCATCGTTCACATCACCAAATACCCGTACGGCGTATTCACGCTCTACTTCAAATTTGGGGTGCATCAGGCGGTTGGCCAGTTCACCGTCAGTGGTAAACAGCAGTAAGCCTGAGGTATTAATATCGAGACGGCCAATGGCAATCCAGCGTGCGCCTTTAATATTCGGCAGGCGCGAGAATACAGTCGGCCGACCTTCCGGATCGGTGCGCGAACAAATTTCGCCTTCCGGCTTGTGATACGCCAGTACGCGGCAAATTTGCTCGGCTTCGCTGGCAATTTGTACCGGGTGGCCGTCTACCCGCACCTGTTGGGTGGGGCTGATACGGTCGCCTAACGTTGCCGGTTTACCATCTACGGTAACCCTGCCGCCGCTTATCCACTCTTCCATTTCGCGGCGTGAGCCTACGCCGGCGCGGGCCAATACTTTTTGTAGCTTTTCACTTGCGATTTTTTCACTCATTAGTGCATTTCTCCTGTCGTCACGACGGTGTCAGCCAGATCCAGGCTAATGGCCTGAAATTCCGGCAAAGGGGGTAACTGGTTTAAATGTTTTAAACCAAAGTAATCTAAAAATTCTTTTGTAGTGGCGTATAAACCCGGCCGGCCCGGTACTTCTTTATGGCCGACCACCTTAACCCAGTTACGATCGAGTAAGGTGCGCATAATCTGGCTGCTTACCGACACGCCACGGATATCTTCTATCTCACCACGGGTTATCGGTTGACGGTAGGCTATCAGCGCCAGGGTTTCCAGCACAGCACGCGAATAACGCGGCGAGCGCTCTGGCCAAAGCCTGGCTAAATAGTCACTCAGCTCCGGTTTGGTAATAAAACGATAGCCTGATGCCGTTTCACTTAAGGTAATACCGCGCCCGGCATAATCCTGCACCAACCGCGCTAAAGTATCAGCTAAACGCTTTTTGCTGACATTAAAGCCATCCAGCACTGTGCTTTGTAAATCATCGCTGTTAAGTGGCTTATCAGCAGCAAAAATAGCGGCCTCTACGAACTGCATTAACTGCACGTCATTAATTTTGCCGGCCATTATGCCTCACCTGCTTTAAGTTTGACATGAATTTGGCCGTAGGCTTCCACCTGAATAATGTCTACCAGCTTTTCTTTGGTCAGCTCCAGCATGGCTAAAAAGGTAACCACAACCCCTTCGCGGCCTTCTGTTACGTCAAAACAGCTGGAAAACGCCAGATAGCCATTGTGTTGGCTAAGCAAATCCAGAATACGGCTCATCCGTTCACGGGTAGATAAATGCTCGCGCTTAATATGATGATGCTGAAAGTCTTTCGCCCGTTTTACGATGTCTTTTAACGCCAGCGTAAGCTCGGCTAAATCGACCTCCGGTAAAATCAGCAGTGGCGCAAAGTTATCTGCCAACACCGCATTGGCAGTAAAATGATCACGCTCATCGCGTGGCAGGCTGTCCAGCTCTGTCGCGGCTTGCTTAAATACTTCGTATTCCTGCAAGCGGCGGATAAGCTCGGCGCGCGGATCGGCCTCTTCGTCTTCTACTTCACTGTGCCGCGGCAACAATAAGCGTGATTTAATCTCAGCCAGCATCGCTGCCATCACTAAATATTCCGCCGCCAGTTCAAAATTCATTCCCTGCATCAGGTCTATGTATTCCATATACTGCAGGGTAATTTCGTTTACCGGTAAATCGACAATATCAAACTTATGCTTGCGGATTAAATACAGCAGAAAATCCAGCGGGCCTTCAAAGGCATCAAGCAGAATTTCCAGCGCGTCTGGCGGAATATATAAATCTTCCGGCCGCTCCAGCACCGCCTCGCCACGTACAAATGCCAGCGGCAACGGCTGTTGTATGGTTAAGCTATCTGGCAGCAGATCTGTCAAGCTGGCGCGCTCTGGCAACGATTTTAGCGAAACGGAGCCGGGTCGCCACGGCCTTCGCGCAGTATCACCGGTTCATCATCCGATAAATCTATTACCGTGGTTGGCGCTTCACCAATCACGCCGCCGTGCATAATCAGGTCGACCTGTTTCTCCAGCCTGGCGCGCATTTCTTCCGGGTCGCTTTCAGCAAATTCTTCACCCGGCAAAATCAAACTGGTGCTAAGTAACGGCTCGCCTAATTCTTCCAACAGTGCCTGGGCAATTTTGTTTTCCGGAATACGCAGACCAATGGTTTTCTTTTTCTCGTTTAACAAACGTTTTGGTACTTCTTTGGTGCCGCGCAAAATAAAAGTATAAGCGCCGGGCGTATTGTTTTTAATTAAGCGAAAGGCGCTGTTTTCTACTTTGGCATACACTGATAACTCGGATAAATCGCGGCATAACAGCGTAAAGTTATGATCAACATTTACCTGCCGGATTTGTAAAATACGCTCCATAGCGTTTTTATCACCTACGTGACACCCCAGCGCATAGCCGCTGTCAGTGGGATAAATAACCACGCCGCCCTGCTGAATAATCTGCACCGCTTGTTTAAGTAAACGCAACTGCGGTGTTTCCGGGTGAATATGAAAAAATTGACTCATTGTTATTCTTCTTACAGTAAATTATTAGGTTAGCCAGGCTGCACAGTTGCGGCTGTCAGTGGCCAGTTAGCCCAAACCGGTATTACATCGTCGGTTAAATATAGATTTTTTCCAATGTCATTCCAAGTTGTGACCTGATGAAAGTCAGAGCCAACCGACGCCGTTAAGCCATGTAGCTGACACAGTGCCCACAGTTCACGTTTTTGCACCGGCGTTTGCTGCGGCGAGATGACCTCTATGGCATCACCACCGGCAGCGGCAAACTGTTCGGCCAGCCGCTTTACCCATTTCGTTGTCAGCTTATATTTCAGCGGGTGCGCCAGTACGGCCACACCGCCGGCATCGTGGATCCATGCAATGGCCTCTGCCATTTCAACCCAGTTATTCGGTACATAGCCAATTTTGCCTCGGCCTAAGTACTTCTTAAATACGCCATCCATCGAACTGGCTTTGCCAATACTGACCAGATGGCGGGCAAAATGGGTGCGGGTTAACGCCGCACCGTTAGCCAGCTCAAGCACTGCCGGCAATACGTCAGGAATTTGGCTTTTCTCTAAACGCCGCGCCATTTCCTCTGCGCGCACTAACCTTGCCTGCTGCTGCGTGCCTAGGCGCTGTAAAAACTGTGGGCAATCTGGGTTGATATTTAAGCCCACGATATGAATTTCCAGTTGCTGCCAGGCGGTAGAAATTTCCACACCGTTTATCAGTTGCAGCGGTAATTGCAGCTGCGTAATAGCGTGTTGTGCCGCAGCTAAACCGGCCACCGTATCATGGTCGGTAATGGCCAGCGCATCCACGCCCTTCTCCACTGCACGCACTACCAATTCGGCAGGCGATAATACACCGTCAGAGCACAGGGTATGGCTGTGTAAATCAATTTTCATCGGCACCTCAATATAAGCTGGCTATTGTCTCACAGCAGCGATATATCACAAAATAAACTGAACTTAGTTCGCAGGCCCGGCGTAAGTGATGGCGTGTTGTCAAATAAACGGAAATATTATGTTTGGCTGGTTAAAATCGGATCCGGTAAAAAAACTGCGTAAAGCCTATGATCAAAAACTGGAGCAGGCAATGCATGCTCAGCGCAACGGCGATATGCGCTTATATGCTGATTTAACTGCCGAAAGCGAGGATATTTGGCAGAAAATTCAACAACTGGAAAAAACGGTTAACTAACACAGCGTTAAAAACTGCGGCCATCCGGCCGCTTATACGTTTTTAATTCTGTGTTATAACAAATAAGCACTTGACGCCAGCTACCGTTTTGCGGTTTTATGTGTGGCATAACAAACGAGGTTACTAAAGCTAATGCAATTTATCACAACCCTTAACCTGACTAACTGGTGGTGGCACATTCCCAACGGGCGTGTGTAGGCGTTGTATTAGCTTTAATTACCGAAGCCCGTTTCCACAAGAAGCGGGCTTTTTTTATGTGCCTGCAAAACTGTGTGAACCGGCTGAATAAAAAATTGTTTGACTAAATTTATGAATCATAAGGAAAAAGTAAAACATGATTTTTAGCCATATCACCGATACGCCGGGTGAAGTCGCCAGTATCGCCATGCAGTTGCCGTACCACAGCGATGCGCTGTCGTGCTACCGGCAGCTTACGGCACAAAGCCCGTATTCGTTGTTGTTAGAATCAGCCGAGATAGACAGCAAAGATAACTTAAAAAGCCTGCTGCTGGTTGATGCGGCGCTGCGGATAGAATGCAACGACCAAACGGTAGTGGTTAAAGCCGTTAGCAACAATGGCGCTGTTTTATTACCCTATCTGGCGGATAAACTCAGCACTAATGCAACGGTTGAGCAAACTAAAGACCAACTGCGTATTACGTATCAGCGGCCGGCATTATTGCTCGAAGAGAGTGAGCGGCTGTTAGCTGCTAACCCTTTTAGTGTGCTGCGTACCTTGCAATCTGAGCTTAAGTGCCAAAGCGATGAGCCATTCGCGGTATTTTTAGGCGGTGTAATCGGCTATGACATGGTGGCCACCGTTGAGCAGTTGCCAGAAGTGCCAACAGCGGAAAACCAATGCCCGGATTATGTGTTTTATCTGGCAGAAACGCTGTTAGTGCTGGATCACCAAAGCGGCCAGAGCCGGCTGGTCGGCAACGTGTTTTGTGGTGAGCAAGCGCCAGCCAACTGCTTTGTTATTGGTAAACGACTGGAGCAACTAAAGCAGTTGCTGCAAACTCCCGCTGTTGCTACCACGCCTGCGGCGGCAATAAATACTGAGGTGCAGGTCGATATCAGCGATGCCGATTTTGTCGCGCAAGTGGAAAAACTAAAACAGCATATTGTTGCTGGTGATATTTTTCAGATAGTGCCCTCACGCTGTTTTCGCCTGCCCTGCCCGGATCCGCTGGCGGCCTATGCCCGGTTAAAGCAGCAAAACCCCAGCCCTTATATGTTTTACTTAACAGATACCGCCTTTACCTTATTTGGCGCTTCGCCCGAGTCGGCGCTTAAGTTTGATGCTAAAAGCCGTCAGGTAGAAATTTACCCTATTGCCGGTACGCGGCGGCGTGGTTTTAAAAGCGACGGTAGCATAGATCGCGACCTGGACAGCCGCATTGAGCTGGAACTGCGCCAGGATGAGAAAGAAAAAGCCGAGCATTTAATGCTGGTCGATTTAGCCCGTAACGATGTAGCCCGTATCAGCGTGCCCGGCAGCCGTTATGTAAAAGAGCTGCTAAAAGTAGACCGTTACTCTTATGTCATGCACTTAGTCTCCCGCGTGGTCGGCACCTTAAAGCCTGAACTTGACGCGCTGCATGCCTACCAGGCCTGCATGAATATGGGCACCTTGGTTGGCGCGCCCAAAGTAAAAGCCGCTGAGCTTATTCGTGGTGTCGAGGGCAAACGCCGTGGCAGCTATGGCGGCGCCGTCGGTTATTTAGCAGGTAACGGTGATTTTGACAGCTGCATTGTGATCCGCTCGGCCTATGTCGCAGATAACACGGCTTATATTCAGGCCGGTGCAGGCGTGGTATTTGATTCGATAGCGCAGGCGGAAGCCGATGAAACCCGCAGCAAAGCCCAGGCGGTAATCAACGCCATAGTATCAGCGCATAGCTGCACCATAGTATCAGCGCATAACAGTGCAGCGAGGAGTAACTGATGGCCGTTATTTATTTACTCGACAATATCGACTCCTTTACCTACAACCTGGTCGATGAATTTGCCCAACTGGGCTACACGGTAAAGCTGTATCGCAACACCGTACCAGCTGACTATATTTACCGGCAAATGCAAAGCGAAGCAGAACCGGTGTTACTGGTACTTTCGCCTGGCCCGGGCAGCCCTGGCCAGGCCGGCTCTATGCCGGCACTGCTAAAACTGTGTGAAGCACAATTTCCGGTACTGGGCATATGTTTAGGCCATCAGGCAATAGTGGAACATTTTGGCGGTGTGGTCGGCCGCGCCGGTGAAACCGTACATGGCAAAACTGCCGCGATAACGCTGCATGACCATCCGTTATTTGCCGAACTACCTAATCCGTTTCTGGTGGCACGCTATCACTCGTTAATGGCCACCGAAATGCCCAACGCCTTAACCTTACTGGCCAATGACCGGCATATTCCGATGGCGGTAATTAACGAGGACAAACGCATGCTGGGGTTTCAGTTTCACCCCGAGTCTATCTTAACCACGCTGGGTAAACCCTTGTTAAAACACAGCATTGATTATTTATTGCGAGGCTGAAAATGACAGATCCGATATTAGCGGCAGTACAGCACAGCCTGAGTGGCCTGCCACTGAGTTTCAGCCAGGCCGAGCAGTTTTTTAGCGCAGTGGTAAAAGGCGGCGTTGAGCCGGTTCACCTGACGGCGCTGTTGGTCGCACTGAAAATGCGCGGCGAAACTGCCGATGAAATTGCCGGTGCCGCCAGCGCATTGCGCTCAGCAGCCACAAAATTCCCACAGTCGCTTGCCGGCAGTATCGACTGCTGCGGCACCGGTGGTGATGGCAGCAATACCATTAATATTTCTACCACAGCGGCGATTGTTGGCGCGGCTATGGGCTTAAAAGTGGTAAAACACGGTAACCGCAGCGTGTCATCACGCTCTGGCTCAGCTGATCTGTTAGAGCAATTGGGTGTTAATATTCAAATGCCGCCACAGCAAGCCGCATATGCCCTTGAGCAAGCTAACTGCAGCTTCTTATTTGCACCGCAATACCATGCCGGTATTAAACATGCGATGCCGGTGCGCAATGCGCTAAAAAGCCGTACGCTGTTTAACCTGTTAGGTCCGCTGGTAAACCCGGCTGCACCGGATTATCAGCTGCTGGGCGTTTACGATGCGAAACTGTGCCGCGTGATGGCGCAGGCACTGCAGCAACTTGGCGTAAAACGCGCATGGGTGGTGCATGGTAGTGGTTGTGACGAGGTGGCACTGCACGGCACAACCTACGTGTGTGAGCTGAAAGACGGCAAGCTAAACGAGTTTAGCCTGACACCGGATGACTTTGGCGTGGCACTTACTCCGTTGTCAGCACTGGCCGGTGGCGAGCCGGCCGAAAACGCTGCCGCTACGCTGGCCATTTTGCAGGGCGAAGGCCAATACGCCCATAAAGCGGCAGTGGCGATAAATGTGGCGGCAATGCTAAAAATTGCCGGCATGGGCGATGATTTAAAAATAAACACCCAAGCGGTGCTGGAACTATTAAGCAGCAATAAGGCTTTTTCTACCCTGTCGCAATTTAAACAACTAAGCCAAATCAAGGAGCCGGCACATGGCTGAGCAGATGCCGAATGTACTGGCAAAAATTATTGAGCATAAGCGCAGCGAAGTGGTGCAACTTAAACAGCAGCAACCGCTGGCCGCTTTTATCAACGACGTAAAACCCACTGAACGTGACTTTCTGGCGGCACTTAAACAACAAGGCCCGCGTTTTATTCTGGAGTGTAAAAAAGCCTCCCCATCAAAAGGCCTTATTCGCGCTGATTTTAACCTGCAGCAATTAGCACAGGTATATGGCCAGTACGCCGATTGTATTTCCGTACTTACCGATGAAAAGTTCTTTCAGGGCAAGTATGAGTATTTGCGCACTATGCGTAGCCTGGTAGACAAACCGCTGCTGCATAAAGACTTTATTATTGACAGTTACCAAGTTTATTTAGGCCGCCACTGCGGCGCCGATGCGGTGTTGTTAATGCTGTCAGTGTTGAATGACGAGGAGTATCGCCAGCTTGCAGCTACAGCCGCAGAGCTTAATATGACAGTGCTGACCGAAGTCAGTAACGAGGAAGAAACCCTGCGCGCTGTCGCGCTTAATGCTGAGCTTATCGGCATTAATAACCGCGATTTACGTGACTTAAGCACTAACTTAGATACCAGCTTTAATCTGGCCAAACTGATCCCAGCGGGCAGAACGGTAGTATCAGAGTCCGGTATTTACACTAACCAGCAGGTGCGGCATTTAGCCAGGGTGGCCGATGCGTTTTTAGTTGGCAGCTCATTAATGGCGCAAGCTGATTTAACTGCAGCTACGCGCAAACTGGTGCTGGGCGAGCATAAAATCTGTGGCTTAACACGGCAGGAAGATGCAGCCGCCGCTTATGCAGCCGGTGCTTATTATGGCGGCTTAATTTTTTATCCGCCATCAGCGCGCAACGTTACGCCTGAGCAAGCCGCGTTAGTGCAACAAGCTGCGCCTCTGAATTATGTCGGCGTGTTTGTTAATGCAGAAGCTACTGAGGTGGCTAAGCTGGCGCATAGCTTAGCGCTTAGCGCCGTGCAATTACATGGTGAGGAAGATGACAGCTATATCGCGGCGCTAAAACCGCTGTTGCTAGCGGATTGCCAGATTTGGAAAGCCTACCGGGTAAAAGAGGCGCTGCCTGCATTTACCGCTCTTGCTGATCGTATTTTGCTCGATGCTTATCATCCTACACAGCATGGCGGCAGCGGTATCAGCTTTAACTGGGCTTTATTAACTGAACAAAAAGCCGCTCAGCCGATTATGCTGGCCGGCGGCTTAAACAGCGATAACTGTCTTGCTGCCGCCAGATTGCCGGTAGCCGGGCTCGATTTCAATTCAGGGCTGGAAACTGCGCCTGGCATCAAAGATGCTGCAAAAATCCGCTCAGCCTTTTCACAATTACGGGAGTTTCACTATGAGTGAGCTAAAGCTTAATCCTTACTTTGGCCAGTATGGCGGCATGTTTGTGCCGCAACTATTGGTACCGGCATTAAAACAACTGGAACAAGCCTATGTCGATGCCTTAGAAGACCCTGCCTTTCATGCCGAGTTTCAACAGCTGTTAACTGAATACGCTGGCCGGCCGACGCCGCTGACGCTGTGTCGCAATATTTCGCCGAATCCGTTGGTAAAAATTTACTTAAAACGCGAAGACTTACTGCACGGCGGCGCGCACAAAACCAATCAGGTATTGGGCCAGGCTCTGCTGACCAAACGCATGGGCAAAAAAGAAGTGATCGCCGAAACCGGTGCCGGCCAGCATGGTGTCGCCACGGCATTAGCCTGTGCGCTACTGGGGCTGAAGTGCCGCATATATATGGGCGCTAAAGATATCGAGCGCCAGCAACCGAATGTGTTTCGCATGAAACTGATGGGCGCGACCGTTATTCCGGTGACCAGTGGCAGCGGCACCTTAAAAGATGCGGTAAACGAAGCGATGCGCGACTGGTCGGCAACCTATGATACCACCCACTATATGCTGGGTACTGCTGCCGGCCCGCATCCGTTTCCGACCATAGTGCGGGATTTTCAGAAGATGATTGGCGAAGAAGCCAAGCAACAAATTTTGAAAGCCGAAGGTAAATTGCCTGATGCAGTGATCGCCTGTGTTGGCGGTGGCTCTAATGCCATTGGTATGTTCGCTGATTTCATTGCCGAGGAAGGCGTAAAACTGATTGGCGTGGAACCCGGCGGTAAAGGCATTAACACCCATCAGCACGGCGCAGCGCTGTCTACCGGCAGCTATGGCATTTTGCACGGTGCCTATACCGCAATTATGCAAACCACTGACGGCCAGATTGAAGAATCCTATTCAATCTCGGCTGGCCTCGACTACCCGGCTGTTGGCCCGCAGCATACACATTTACAGCAAACCGGTCGCGCCGAATACGTGGCAATAAATGACGATGAAGCCTTAGCCGCATTCCAGCAACTGGCCAAAAGTGAAGGTATTATTCCGGCTTTGGAAAGCTCGCACGCGCTGGCTTATGCGCTGAAACTGGCGGCACAGGCGACAGAGCCAACGGTATTGCTGGTGAACTTATCCGGCCGTGGCGATAAAGACTTAGCCCACGTACACAGCGTATTAGCAGGAGGCAGCCTATGAAGCGCTATCAGCAGATGTTTAACCGCTTAAGCAGCGAAGGCCGCGGTGCTTTTGTGCCTTTTGTGACTGTCGGCGACCCCACCGCAGAGTTATCGTTTGAGATCATTAAAACCCTGATAGACGCCGGTGCCGATGCCCTGGAGCTGGGTATTCCATTTTCCGACCCGATAGCCGATGGCCCGACGATTCAGGGCGCCAATATCCGCGCCCTTGCGGCGGGCGTAACCCCGGCCATCAGTTTTGATATTATCCATAAAATTCGTGCCTATCACGCCACCATTCCGATTGGTTTGTTGTTGTATTCCAATTTAGTTATGGCGCGTGGCATTGATGATTTTTATGCCAAAGCAGCTGCAGCCGGCGTGGATTCCGTATTAATTGCCGATGTGCCGCTGCACGAGAGCAAGCTGTTCCGCCAAAGTGCCGTTAAGCATGATATAGCACCGATTTTTATTGTGCCGCCAAATGTGGATGATGATGACCTGCGCCAGATTGCCTCTTATGGCCGCGGCTACACTTACCTGCTAAGCCGCGCCGGTGTAACCGGTGCTGAAACCGTGGCCACCATGCCAACCAGCGAACTGATTGCCCGTATTCGCAGCTATAACCCGGCGCCGCCACTACTGGGCTTTGGTATTTCTACCCCGGCGCATGTTAAAGATGCGATTCAAAGCGGTGCCGCCGGTGCTATCTCGGGCTCGGCCATTGTTAAGCTGATTGAGCAGCATCAAAACGAACCGGCCACCTTACTGGCGCAACTAAAACAGTTTGTCAGCAACATGAAAGCCGCTACCTGATACCGCCCCATCCCTTACACTAACAAACACGCCACCGCTTGCTGTGGCGTGTTTTTTTATTAAAGCTGTCGATTTTTGTTGCCCGACACCCGATAATAGCGGCTTTATGCTAAGCGGACCCCTTTTATGCAAATCAGCGATAACAGCGTAGTACAGTTTCATTACACCCTAACCGACGTAAGCAATGGCGCCAGTGTTGAACTTGAAAGCTCTAACGGCAGCCACCCGCTGCTGTATCTGCACGGCCACGAGCAAATGCTGCCCGCACTGGAACAGGCATTAAACGGCAAGGCGGCCGGTGATAAGCTGGAAGTTACGCTGACGCCAACCGAAGCCTATGGCGAGCGCGACGAAAATGCCATTCAAAGTATGCAGGTAAAACACCTGATGGGCGCAAAAAAATGGCAACCAGGTATGACAGCAGTAGTGCAAACCGAGCACGGTCAGCGCCAGGTAACCATTGTTAAGGTAGGCATGTTTAAAGCCGACGTGGATACCAACCACCCGCTGGCCGGCAAAGCGCTGAAATTCGCCGTTGAGATAGTATCAGTGCGCGAAGCTACCGGCGAAGAAATTGCCCATGGCCATGCCCATGGTGAAGGTGGCCATCACCACCACTAAGCTTGATACCTGCTGCACAACCGGCAGCTAAGCTTTTGTCGCTTAGTTTGCCGGTGTTACTTTAAGGAGTTACCTTAATCAGTTGGCCCTTGTCACTGTCGGTCAGTAAATACAACGCTCCATCCGGCCCGCTGCGTACATCACGAATACGTTGCTTCAGCTCACTAAACAGCACCTGTTCATGCACTACCTGCTGGTTTTCTATTTGCAGCCGGTACACGCTTTTTGCTGCCAGCGCGGCAACAAAAATATTGCACTGCCACTGCGGGAATAACTCACCACGATATAACGTCATGCCCGCCGGGGCGATAGACGGTGTCCAGCCCCAAACAGGTGCCTGCATGCCACTGAAAGCGGTATAAGGTGATACCCTGGCGCCGGTATAATCTATGCCTTTGGTGGCTACCGGCCAGCCATAATTTGCCCCGGCGCTAATAATATTTAACTCATCACCACCGCGCGGGCCATGCTCGTGGCTATAAAGTGTCTGGCTTGGCGCATCATAAAAAATGCCCTGCACATTACGATGCCCCAGGCTGTATATTTCAGCCGCATAACCAGGTTTATTCACAAAAGGGTTATCTTGCGGTACTGAACCATCGGTATTTAACCGCACAATTTTACCCAAATGATTAGCCGGGTTTTGTGCTTGCTCACGATAGTCAAATCCGTCGCCAAGGGTTAATACCAGGCTGTTATCGGGCAAAAAGGCAATACGGCCGCCAAAGTGTGCCGCACCGCTTTTTAGTGGCTGAGCCTGAAAAATACGCTTAATGTTGTTAAGGCCACTGGCAGTCAGTTCAGCGCTGGCAAGGCAGGTGTTGTTAGCTTTTAATGTGCCACAGGCATAGCTGAGCAGGATCTGATTATTAGCCGCAAAATCCGGGGCCAGTATTACATCTTGCAACCCAGCCTGTGATGCCTGCATTAGCTCGGGCAAGGCCGGTTGAATGCTAAAACGTTCACTGCCATCCGCCGCCAGGCGTTTTACTGTGCCGCTGCGCTCGGTAAGCAGCATATCGCCATCGGGCAAAAATACCAGCGCCCAGGGGTAATTCAGGTTATCAGCTAACACTTTTAGCTGATAAGGCTGGGCAGCATTTAGTACAGGTACGGCAAAAAGTAACGCCAGTAAAATAGCAAACTTAAGCATAAAACTTTCTCCGTTTTAGTAGCCACAAATAGCACAAGCTACCGGCACTGCTGCACAGCAACATGCTGATAGTACCGGCGCTGCTGCGGGTTGCTGCAATAAGCGTAGGCATAGGCGCTAAGGCATTGATAATCAGTAACATAACGAGCAGCAACACTGCGCCCAGCCCTGCCGCCAGCCAGTAACGCCGCAGTAGCGGTAAAAAATGCAGTAAAACAGCTACTGCCAGCAGGTTAACCAGAGCTATAGGTGTGTAAGTTAAGCTAAAGTGGGTTAAGTCAAACCAGATTGTGGCCGCAATATCACCGGCCGCTACACCACCGGTAAGCGCAGCTATAGCCGCCAGGTTAAAACCACTTTGTGTAATGCAAGCCAGCACAGTTGTCAGCAATACAGCCAGCAACAGGTAGCCCACCGGATGCCAACGCACAGATATCATTATATTTCCCTTTTCTAACACCAGTTTGAGGCTACCTTGTCAACACCAAGGTAACAAGATTAATTTTACCTTCAGCTTACTTATAGGGCGCAGAAGCTGCTAAAATCGGCTCATGCCTTTAATCAGGTAAACTGTTAACGTCGAATTGGCGTAATGTCAGTTCCTTCAGCCAAAAGAGCAGCTATCCTGTTATGCGTTATATCAATACCCCTAACTTCGATCATCAGCAAAGCGATAAAATCGGCATACTGTTAACCAACCTTGGTACCCCGGACGAACCCACACCCAAAGCACTGAAACGCTATTTAAAGCAGTTTTTATCTGACCCCCGCGTAGTAGAAGTGCCGCGCCTGCTGTGGTGGCTGATATTAAACGGCGTTATTTTGCAGTTCCGGCCGCGCCGCTCAGCCAAAGCTTATGCTACCGTATTTACCGAACAAGGCTCGCCGCTGCTGTTTCATACTCAGGCACAGCGCGATGCCGTTGCGGCACAACTTAAACAAGATGGCCTGAACGATGTTGTGGTTGAGTTCGCCATGCGTTATGGCAACCCAGGTTTTGATTCGGTATTAGATAAAATGTTTGCCCAAGGCGTGCGCAAACTGATTGTGCTGCCGCTGTACCCGCAATACTCGGCTTCTACTTCAGCATCTACCTTTGATGAGCTGGCACGTAACTTTATGCGCCGCCGCTGGTTGCCCGATTTGCGCTTTGTGTCACATTATCCGGATTACGCGCCCTTTATTGCCGCCGCTGCCGACAAAATTCGTCGCCATTGGCAGCAAAATGGCCAGGCCGATAAACTGATTTTGTCTTATCATGGCATCCCGAAACGCTATCTATTTAATGGCGATCCCTATCACTGTGAATGCTATAAAACCTCGCGCTTAATTGCTGAGCAACTGGGTCTGAACAAAGATCAGTATATGACCACCTTTCAGTCACGCTTTGGCCGTGAAGAATGGCTCAAGCCTTACACCGATGAAACATTAAAAGCGCTACCGGCACAAGGCGTAAAAAGTGTGCAAATTTTTTGCCCGGGCTTTTCGGCAGATTGCCTGGAAACCATTGAAGAAATTGGCGAAGAAAACAAAGAATACTTTTTGCATGCCGGAGGCCAGCGGTACGAATACATCGAGGCGCTAAATGCCGGGCCGCAACATATTAACGCGCTGTGTCAGCTAATTAAAGACAACCTGCATGGCTGGCAGGTTAGCGCAGATCCACAACGGGCATTGCGCGCCAGTAGCCTCAAATCAGAAAAATACGGAGACTAAACTGCTTGTATGAGCACCAGCAACGGTAATAAAACGCGGACTGAACCAACATTAAATGCACCACCGCTGCTAAACAGAATGAAGTTTGATAATGTGCGGGAAACGCCCTATGTTGCCCCACAGCAGCCGCCATTGCGTTTAACCCGCTGGTTATTGTTATTGGCCATTATATTGCTGGGTGTGGCGGCTTATCAGGAAAGCCGCAACCATTTTTACCAATCTACGTTTTGGCACTGGCTGGCGGGCAAACTAAGCTACCAGGTGGTTTCTGGCCCGTCAGAACAAATACGCTATGCTCAGGCAGGGCCTTTTGACCAGCGCTTTGGCTACAGTAAGCTGCCACAGTGGCATGAAAAACTGCAGCAAACCGGCTTCCATATCAGCCAGCAAAGCCAGTTTTCTGACAGCTTAAGACGCTACACCGACTATGGTTTTTACCCGCCGTATAATGAAAAAAGCCAAACCGGCCTGATCATTAACGGCTGCAAGCAAGAACAGCTGTATCAGGCCCAAGCCCCTGCCATGCAATTTGCAACCTTGCAGGAAATGGCGCCAATACTGGTAAAAAGCTTGCTGTTTGTTGAAGACAGAACCTTACTGACACCCGAGCACCCCCGGGCAAATCCGGTATTAAACTTACCACGGCTAGGTGCTGCGGTATGGTCACAGCTGCAGCGTGCAGCTGGCATTCCTGCGGCGGCTGCAGGTGGCAGTACTCTGGCGACCCAATTAGAAAAATATCGCCATAGCCCCCAAGGCCTTACATCAGATGTTGCTGATAAATTTCGCCAACTGGTATCCGCCAGTGTCCGTGCTTATCAGGCAGGGTTAGATACCCGCCAAGCCAGGCAGCGTATCGTACTGGACTACATTAATACTGTGCCGCTGGCAGCAACAGCAAGTTATGGTGAAGTACACGGTATGGCCGAAGGGCTCTATGCCTGGTTTGGTGCAGAGCCCAAACAGGTTAATCAGCTGCTGCGCCAGGACGGTCCCTACACCGATGCTCAAGGCCTGGCACTTAAGCAGGTAATGGCGTTAATTATTGCCCAGCGTCGGCCATCTTATTATTTGCTAAAAGGCCGTGCCGATCTGGATCAGCTAAGCACCCGCTATCTTAATTTGATGCAGCAACAGGGCATAGTACCTGCCGAACTTGCCACTAAAGCCATACAACAAAAGCTGAGCTTTAATGGCAAGGCCGCTCCGGCTGCTTTACCCGGCACAGACTTTAAAGCCACCACTATGGTACGTAGCCGGCTTAGCCAGTTACTGAACCAAAGCCTGTACCAGCTTGACCGGCTGGACCTAAGCAGCCAAACCACCATTCATAACGAGCTGCAACGCAGCATCAGCCAGCACTTGCATCAGCTAAATAACTACAATAGTGCTGAACAGGCAGGTCTGTTTGCAGATCGCTTGCTATCGCCCGGCCAGCAAAGCAAAGTGCGGTACAGCTTTACGCTATATCAAAGCACCGATAACGGTAATAAAGTGCGGGTGCAAACAGACAACACTGATCAACCCTTTGATATGAACGACTCCAGTAAACTGGAGTTGGGCTCAACTGCCAAACTGCGCGTACTGGTGAGCTATTTGCAAATAGTGGCAGAGCTGCACCGGCTTTATGCCGAAGAAAGCGCCGAAACATTACGTTTTCTTGATTTAGCGCCCCAGGATAACCTGACCAACTGGGCAGTTAGTTATTTAAGTGAGCACCCCGGGGCTAGCCTTGACACCATGCTACAGGCAGCGCTGCAACGCCAGTACAGCGCCAACCCAAGAGAAAGCTTTTATACCGGTGGCGGCTTGCACACCTTTAACAATTTTCGCAAGGAAGAAGACAAACTTAACCCTACTATTGCCGAATCACTGCAGCAATCTATTAACCTGCCTTTTGTACGCTTGTTGCAAGATATGGTGAATTACAGCATTTATCATGGCGAAAATAGCAGTTACCAACTGCTGGCAGACGATGATAATCCGCGCCGTGAGCAGTATCTGCGCCGGTTCGCCGACCGCGAAGGCACTACCTTTTTGCGCCGTTTCTGGCAAAAATATAAAGATAGTAACGCTGAGCAACGTTTACAGCTGTATATTGCCAGCAGCAGGCAAACTCCGGAGCGGCTGGCGGTGGCCTACTTATATATCAACCCGAACAGCACTCTGGCGCAGTTTAGCGAACTGATGCAACAACAATTTGCTGCCAGCGAAAAAGGCAACTGGCCAAAACTCTATGATAAATATCAGCCGGATGCCTTTAATTTGCCGGATCGGGCATATTTATCCAGAAGCCACCCGCTTGAATTATGGTTGCTGGCTTACCTGCAGCAAACACCTGATGCTAGTTTGCAAGATGCCATTGCCGATAGCAGTGCTACACGGCAGGAAGTGTATCAGTGGCTGTTTAAAACCCGCTTTCGCAGCGCACGGGATAATCGCATCCGTAACATGCTGGAAATTGAGGCATTCTGGGATTTACATCAGCGCTGGCAGCGCCTGGGTTACCCGTTTGACTATCTGGTGCCTTCACTGGCGACAGCGCTGGGCAGCTCTGGTGACAGACCGGCTGCACTTGCGGAGCTGATAGGTATTATTATCAATAATGGTAAGCGGGTACCCACCATCCGGATAGACAAGCTGGCATTTGCCACCGACACGCCATATCAGACCCATTTCGAGCGACCTTTACCACAGGCCCAGCAAGTGTTGGACGTGGAAGTAGCGGCTGCGGTCAGAACCGTATTGCAGCAAGTTGCAACCGACGGCACAGCCCGGCGTTTACAACCCGCTTATGCCGATGCCAAACTGGCCATAGGTGGCAAAACCGGCACCGGTGATAACCGTCTGGTGCAGCTAAATGCCAGAGGCCAGCATGTCAGCTCAAAAGCACTAAACCGCACTGCAACTTTTGCGTTTTATCTGGGGTATCAGCATTTTGGTGTACTTACCGCTTATGTGCCCGACGCCGATGCTGAGCAGTTTAGCTTTACTTCAGCCTTACCGTTGCAGGTAATGAACAGTATGGCACCGGTTCTGGTGCCCTATCTGACAGAAGCTGGTTGGTGTAATTAGCCGGTAACAACCTGATTTCGGCCAAGATGTTTAGCCTGGTACAACGCCATATCCGCACGGTGTAACCAGGCTTCCCAATCCTCTCCCGGTTGTAACTGGGCCACGCCTATAGAAGTGGTCAGGTGCGAGCCATCTGGCAACATCATGCACTGCTCAACGCCGGCCCGCAGTTTCTCTGCCAATCTGTTAAGATCTGCCGGCTTGGTATCTGCCACCAGCACAACAAACTCTTCACCACCGAACCGGAATACCTGGTCATGTGAGCGCAACATAGATTGCAGCACGGGGATTAGCTCAATCAGTTTTTGATCGCCAACCTTATGCCCATGGTTATCATTAATTTGTTTAAAATGATCCAAGTCGAGCAAAATAAGCCCGTACTGCCGGCCACTTTTAGTAAACTCATAAATGGCAACCGCAAGTTGATCATTTAACGTACGCCGGTTTGACGCCCCCGTTAAGCTGTCGGTTGTTGCAAGTCGTTTTAATTCCTGCCGTTGTACCTGAGCCCGATAAGCAAAAATAAAAGCAAACACGCTGGAAATGGTTGTCGTTACCATAAAAGACATCATCTGGAACTGGCTGTCAAAAACACTGCCTGGACGCAAAAAAGCATAACTTAGCAAGGCCAGTAACATAGCAACTAATAACACAAAGGCTTTAAGCGGAGACACCAGAAAGAATATAAACACCAAAAACGGATAGACCCAAAACAGGCCATCGACACCCAAATTAATGCATACCAGCACAGCACCAATACAAAACACTACCGCCATAAACAGGCCGGGCTTTACCGTATCGCCGCTACGCCAGGCCACACGGGTAGCGATAATGGAGCAGGTTACCATCAGTAAATCTGCAATGCCGACGACAATATTGCCGGTATACAGACGATACAGGCCATAAGGTGTGACACACAGCACAATCATAGCCCCGACCAGAGTTAACATAGCCAGATAAAAATCGCTTTTTAAACGCTCCAACACCGCTTGTATCCCCGTCCGTGCTAAATTATTTCTTATTAATATAGAAGCATCGTAGCTTATTCACTAACCAGAAAGCAAAATCACCTAACGGCGCTACCTTGCAGCTAGCGCAACAATGCTGCGCTTAACTGATTAAAATGATTGAAACTCCAATCTGCCTGAGCAGCAAAATGCTGGTTATATTGATTCAGATATAAGCAAGAGGCCATACCTGCGTTGGCAGCAGTTTGAATATCAAAAATATAATCACCAACATAAATCATCTGCTGTACAGGCAACTGCAATTCAGCAGCAAAACGCAACAAACCGGCCGGATCAGGCTTTGCCGCGCAGTCTTCCCGTGTCAGCACATGCTGAATAGGGATCTGCAACCGTTGTAACGTTAACTGAGTTGCTGCGCGCATATTTCGTGTCAGTAGCGCCAGCGGTATACCCGCTTTTATCAGTGCCTGTAAGCACTCTTCAGCGCCAGGCATCCAGCAGGCTTGTCTGGCACCGTTTAGCTCATGCTGGCAGATAATCTGCTCAATTCTGCTGCATTCAGCCGGGTCAGCCACCTGAGCCAATGTTTCCAGTAAAGGTGTGCCATGCGGCCAGCCGATATCGTCGCACATAGCGGCAAAATCTAAAGCGGAGTCAACCAGCGTGCCGTCAAGGTCAAACACTACTGCTTTTATATGTTGTAGCTGCAAGCCGAAGCTCCTTATCCCATATTAGTCATTTTGGTCAAAAGTTAGTGAAATCCATCTTTTGGCTGCTTTCGTCTAAACTTATGCCATTGTTTTTAAATGCATTAGCTTTGGCACACTTTCTGCCTGAATAATCATATCACTACATCATAAGGAAGAAAAAATGAGTATTTTGAGGTTACTGTTTAATATACTGTGGTTTGTGCTGGGTGGTTTTGTCATGGGTTTATTATGGTGGCTGGCAGGCCTGCTGTGTTTTATCAGTATTATTGGTATTCCCTTTGGTCGCAGCTGCTTTGTTATTGGCGAAATGGCGTTTTGGCCCTTTGGTCAGGATGCAGTAAACCGGCGCTATATTAACCGCTATGACGATATAGGTACCGGTACCATGGGTATACTTGGCAATATTATCTGGTTTTTGTTTTTTGGTATCTGGCTGGCTATCGGCCACCTTGGCCACGCGCTGGTATGCTTTGTCAGTATTATCGGCATACCTTTTGGCATACAGCATTTAAAACTGGCCATGCTATCGCTGGCGCCTATTGGCAAAACGGTTGTAGCACGCCACGCCATCTGATGCTAAAGCACGGATACACGTAGCGACAAATGGGCATAACTTATATGGCAAAACACCACTATCAGCGCATCTGGCAAACGGTAAAGCAAATTCCAGCCGGAAAAGTAGCCAGTTATGGCCAGATAGCAGATTTGGCAGGCCTCCCCGGCCGCGCCAGGTTAGTAGGTAAAGCATTGGGACATGCCCCAACCGAACTCGCAGTACCCTGGTATAGAGTACTGCGTAGTGATCGCAGCCTAGCGTTTCCACAAGGCTCAGCAACAGCCGAAGAGCAACGCCAGCATTTACTGGCAGAAGGTGTATTGATAAAACAGAACAGGGTAAGTAAGAACGATATCTGGCAGCCTGAATTGGCAGAATTACTATTTAACCTGCAGTACTAATATTAAACCCGGTTTAGCCGTTTCTTTGAACGCAGTAAGGCTTCCTGCTCAAACTCTTCCATGTATTCAGCTAAATCGCCTTTCCATTTTTCATCAGCTTCATCTGCTGCATCTTTAACTAAACCGACTTCAAGTTGATCACGTTGCACCAGCAGTTTATGCGCCCGGCTATGCATTTCCAGCTCAACCTCAGCCTGAATCTGACTTATTGAACGCAGTAATAACAATTTACGGTAAGCAAAAAACGCAAAGAAGTTGATGATTATAAGAATAAAAAAGTATAACCAATTCATCCCACAGCCAACCTTATATTTTTACTCTTAGTTTTCACATTCGCAACCCACAGCGCAACTATTACAGGTACTAAGATAACGTTAATAATCGGGATGCCGTACTGGTAAAGTACCTGGAAAATGTCAGTATTACTGACAAAGCGATCAAAAAATCTAATTGTCTGGATTGACGCTAAAGCCAAAAATGCAACGCCGACAATATTTGCAATACTGCTGACGTTCTGTCTCAATAAATTGTGAAATTTATAAAGTAAGAATATTGCTATACAATCGAAAAAGATAAACACGCCGTACCACAGAAACTTATAGAACACACCAGGCAAACTGGCTAATTGATAGAGCAACGGAGTTAAAGCAGTCATTGCTCCATTTGCAACAGCTAAAACCATCAGTGAGATAACTAAAGACGATACTTTTCGCTCAATAAACACTGAAAGAACAAATAATAAAAAATATGCCACAAATACCAGCTTACCAAGATCAAATAATATTGTCTCAACAGTGTCCCAGCTCATAGTGCCCCCTCCATAAGGTTAATTAGAATCACGTGTTGGGCGGCTCTATACCTTCACCATTGCCAGAAACTGTAACGGGTGGTTCAATGCCCTCACCGTTACCTGCAACCGTGTTAGGTGGCTCAATACCCTCACCATTACCAAGTGTTGTGACTGCTTCTTTCGCCAGCAATGCTTTTGCTTGCTCGCTAATTTGCACTGAATCGGTTGTTTTTACGGCAGGAGACGCTGCAGCCTGAGTATTTTGTTGTTTTAACGCGGCCGTGGCTGCTTTTTCCTGAGTATATAACTGCAACTGGGCGGTGTTGTTATTGCTGATATTATTTACTGACATGCTCTACCTCTTGTATTGAGTTGTATCTCAACCCCATACTAAGATCCATAGCAAAAGAACTCCAGCAAATTTACAGCCATTTATTTGACAAAAAAGTGATATTTACGCCAAAGATGTAACCTTAAGTAATTATCCGGCTTATATAAGGATGAAAGTGAATTATCTTGCCCATGCTGTATTAGCAAAACCCAATCTTTATTCACTTACCGGGAATTTGCTTGGTGATTTTTGTAAAGGTATGCCGCTGGACACTTTGCACCCGGATATCCGGGCAGGTTTACTTAACCACCGGGCTACAGACAGTTTTACTGATCAGCATCCGCAAGTCAGGCAACTAAAAACCCTGTTCTCTCCCACCCGGCGCCGCTTTGCCGGTATTGCACTGGACGTGTTATTTGATCACTTTCTTATAAGGCATTGGCAACAGTTTTACAGCACAACCTTCGCCGATTACAAACAACAACTTTATGTTGATTTAGCCGCTGCTGAACCGTTAATGCCTGTCGTTATGGCAAACACAATGCGCAGTGTGCGTACGCATGACTGGTTCAGTAGCTACCAGCAACTGCCGCAGTTAGGAATGGCATTAGACCGTATTGCCAGCCGAATAAGGTTTGCACATCAATTCGCCGGCATTATTGACGAAATTAAGCCGCAATATAGCGCAATGGAACAAGGCTTTTTACATTTTTATCCGCAGTTGCAGCAACATATACAGCAATTGGCGCTTGAAGCCTGAGCAATAACGCCACGCCACAAATACGTTTGATGTTATTCCAACAGATTTATCCCGCCATTAGTTGCGTTAAAAGCCTGCTATTGGCTAGACTAGCGCCCTGTTCGTTTTGATAGCTAAAAATACAGGAGCGCAATAATGGGCGCACAATGGAAAGCCAAACATAAAATGGATGCTGCCAACGCCAAAGGCCGCATTTTTACCAAGCTGGCAAAAGAGATTGCCGTTGCCGCGCGTAACGGCGCCGACCCGGATATGAATGCCAAACTACGCTCTGCCATTGAAGCGGCAAAAAAAGCCTCAATGCCAAAAGATACGCTGGAACGTGCTATTAAAAAAGGCGCTGGTTTGCTTGATGGCCCGGCAAACTATGAAACCGTCGTTTATGAAGGCTTTGCACCGCATCAGGTGCCGGTTATTGTTGAGTGCTTAACTGACAATAAAAACCGTAGCGCCATGAGTATCCGGCAATTATTCCGCAAAGGCCAACTGGCTACTTCCGGTGCAATATCCTGGGATTTTAAGCATTTAGGTCAGATTGAAGCTGAGCCTACCAATGCAGACGCCGATGCTGAACTGGCTGCCATCGAAGCCGGAGCACAGGATTTTGAAGCAGGTGACGATAACGAAGTGGTGTTTTTAACCGAAGCTACCGATTTAGATCTGGTGGCCAAAGCTCTGCCAGAATTTGGCTTTAGCGTACTGACAGCTAAACTGGTATACCGTGCCAATAACCCGGTATCACTGGATGATACGCAGCGCGCTGAAGTAGAAGCCTTTTTAGATGCTATTGATGCTGATGATGACGTACAAAACGTTTACGTTGGCTTAGCCGGCTAAATTACTTTCTCTGTTATCAGCTTCGCTAAAACAGCCATCCTGTCGGGTGGCTGTGTTGTTTTTACTGCACGCCTAACCAAATAATAAACGCCAGATACTGACTTTGCGCTGCTGATGATATTCTTTGCGCAGTGTATCCACCTTCTGCAAATGCAATTTGGCCTGTGCAACATCGTCCTGCGTAGCGGCCTGCCGGGCTAACTGAAGCTCTGCCAATACCTGCTGCAGGCCCTGTTTAAACTGCTCGGCTTTTTCCGGCTCAAAATCCGCCTGAGTCGACTGTTGTGTTAGGCTGATCAACTCATCCAGCACCGGCAGAAGTTGGCCGGCGCTTTGCGCGTCATATGCCTGCTTATACTGAAAGGCCATATTCTTCATGGTTTTTTCCAGATCAACCGACGCCATAGCCGACACAGAGTAAAACAACCAACACAGGCTAAAACACAGAATGCGCATCACACTATCTCAAAAAACAATAAGGTGGTTATTGTAGCGTAAAGCGCCCCACAGGCATATCTTGCTGTGGCCCGTGCACACGCACAATAGCAGGCCGTTAAAACCCAGCCGGGGCCTGCACCAGACGCGAAAATAACCAGACTGGTCTGACAGTACTTGTCGTTAGCCGTTAAACCTGTTGAGATAGTCACGGGAACCTGACATACGATAAGAGATAACAATAATGAAGCAAACACTCACTCCTTTAGCCTTATTTTGTGGCGCTGCTCTGTTAAGTGGCTGTGCTGCAACAGGCAATAACAGCGCAGCCTTACAAACCAGCACCGCGCAGCAACTGGCGCAGCAATATATTATTATCGACACCCATATTGATGTGCCCTACCGGCTGCATAAAGACTGGGAAGACGTTACTGTGGCAACCCAGCGTGGTGAATTTGATTATCCGCGGGCGCAAGCAGGCGGTTTAAATGCGCCCTTTATGTCTATTTATATCCCCGCCTCTTACGAGCGTAGCGGTGGCGGTTATCAGTTGGCAAACCAGCTGATTGACAGCATGGAAGCCCTGGCAGGCCGTGCACCGGATAAATTCGCCATGGCGTACAGCACAAAAAATGTACTTGAACAGTTTGGCAGTGGCAAAGTATCACTGGCGCTGGGCATGGAAAACGGCACGCCGATAAATGGTAAGCTGGAAAACCTGCAACATTTTTATCAGCGCGGCATCCGTTACATTACGCTGTCGCATTCTGAGAGTAACCATATTGCCGATTCCAGTTACGATTTACGCCGCCGCTGGAATGGCTTAAGCCCGTTCGGTAAAGAACTGGTAGTGGCAATGAACAATATTGGTATGATGATCGATATTTCGCATGTATCAGATGACGCTTTTTATCAGGCAGTTGAGATCAGTAAGGTGCCGGTTATCGCTTCACATTCGTCGCTGCGCAGTTATACCCCCGGGTTTGAGCGCAACATGGATGATGACATGATCAAAGCGCTGGCGAAAAACGGCGGCGTAGTACAAATTAACTTTGGCTCGTCTTTTGTTACCATGATGGCTAACCAATATGGCGCTCTGCGTAAAGCCGCAGCGGAACAAGCCGGTGTAGCCGATGATGATGCTTTTGAGTTAGCGTTTCGCAAAAAACATCCCTATCCGTTTGCGACCCTAGATACCGTACTGGACCATATTGATCATGTGGTAAAACTGGTCGGTATTGACTATGTTGGTATTGGCTCTGACTACGACGGCGTAGGTGATTCGCTACCGGTAGGCCTTAAGGATGTTGCCAGCTATCCAAATTTAATCAACGGCTTACTGCAGCGTGGCTATAGCAATGCCGATATCGAAAAAATTCTGTCGGGTAATTTCCTGCGCGTCTGGCGTGAAGTAGAGCAGTACGCGGCACAACAAAAAGCCGGTTAAACACCAGTTAAGCGCGGCAGAAGCCGCGCTTAACTGTCAGCTGTACACCCGCTTTTTATTGAGGTGATTTGTACCGATGCATTACTGAATAAGGCCTGCCAGCACGCCGATAGCACCACCAAATACCCCCCCCCACACCACCAGCCAACCTAAATGCTGGCGGATCATCTGTTGAATAATATCTTTTACCAATTCAGGGGTTAGCTCGTTTAAGCGCTGCTGCACTATAGTGTCAACCTGAGCTCGCATGCTTTGTAATTGCTCAGGCTGGTCCAGTTGTGCCAGCACCAGCTGGTTAAATTCATCTGTTTGCGATACCTCTACCAGTACACTTTTCAGCTTACCGATAAACGGCTCTTTTAACGGCAATAAGGCAGCGCTACCACCAAACATGCCCAGCATACCGCCAAATGATGATTGCTCTACTACTTTTAACAAGGAGTCAAAAGCAGGCGACAGATCGGTCTGTGCTATAACCGGTTCAAAATCAAATGCTTTACTGTGGCTTTGCTGTTTGTCTGCTAAAAAGCGTTCGATATTGTTGCTGCTGAAAAACTGTGTCATCACCAGTTGGTAAATACCTGTTTTAAACTGCTCAAACCGGGCGGGAATTACGCCAGAGCCATATAACAGCGGTACTTTCTCAAACAGCATATGCACCGCCAGCCAGTTGGTCAAAGCACCGGATAACGCAAATAAACCTACACTAAGTAAAAGTGGTTGCTGTAAATACCAACCTGCCAGCGTAATTGCTGCGGCTACCCCGTTAGTAACAACATTTTTATTCATGCCTGCCTCCCGCTGTTAATACATAAGCTTATGTGGCGCCGATTCTAATCAGCCAACCGCATCCGGGCAAGCGCCCTCTTCAGTACAAAGCCAAATAAGGCTATGCTACACCGGTTTGAGATCAGAGAAAATTAACATGCAGATTGTTGTCGCCTCAGCTAACCCGGCCAAAATAAACGCAGTACAGGATGCACTGCAGCAGGTATTTGAACATCAGCAAGTATGTGTCAGCGGGTATAATACTGCGTCTGGCGTAGCTAACCAGCCAATGAGCAGTGAAGAAACCTTACAAGGTGCGCTCAACCGGCAGCAGGCAGTTGCAGCTGCCGCGCCGGGAGCAGACTATTATGTTGCCATTGAAGCAGGTTTAGACGGCGACTGCAGCTTCGCCTGGATTGTTATTGCCCACCAGGGACGCATCAGTAAAACCCGCTCGGCCAGTTTACCCATTCCACCCGCTGCACTCATGGCATTGCAACAGGGCGAAGAGCTGGGTGATGTTATCGACCTTATGTTCGCGCAACATAATATTAAACAACAAGGTGGAGCCATTGCCATGTTAACCAACCATCTGCTGACGCGCTCAAGTGTGTATCAGCAAGCGATTATCCTGGCAATGATCCCGTTTATTCAGCCGCAGCTGTTTACTACTTAACCGTAAAAACTCAGTTGTAACCTAATACTGCACAGTGTGCGGTATCGGCATCACGACGGCTGGTTTTAACTTCTGCAGTGTCACTGTTGTCAGTCCATACCAGGCTCAATGCCTGACGTTCTTGCTGAGTTAAATCCACCGTTTTTTGCTGATTAAAGTAAAAACGTGGTTCTTGCTCATGATTCTGTTTAACTGCACTCATAGCAGACTCCTGTAGTGGGTATAAAAAGAGAGTACCCACTAACTTTATAAGCCTTAGCCTGAGCGCAGGCTGAACAATAAATTTATCTGCTACAGATACGCCCGGTTGAATGACTCTTTCGATTGCTGCAGATAACTGCGCGCCTTTTGGGCA
Organism: Rheinheimera sp. EpRS3; assembly: GCF_001513785.1. Lineage (GTDB taxonomy): Bacteria > Pseudomonadota > Gammaproteobacteria > Enterobacterales > Alteromonadaceae > Alishewanella. The sequence goes on along the minus strand of NZ_LNQS01000001.1, from coordinate 1,025,560 downwards.
TGATTTTCCCAGATCTGTTTATCTGCGGCGTCGGTAAACGGGTTTTGACTGCTACTTACTGAGCGCTCGAAACGGTCATAGTGCGTTAGCATTGCTGAAGTGATCTGATTAAACTGATCTTTATAGCTTTGGGTATGATCCAATTGCTCTGAGGTTTTCAGCACAAAACGGATAAGCTCAGTATTATTACCCTCATCCAGATAGCTCTTCGCTTTTAGCGTAATATTCCCCGCCACCTCTTCCATGAGTTTCTGCCGTACCATTTCATCTTTGCTAAGCGCCCTGCTAATCGTTTCCTGAGAGCGCGCCATGCTGGCATGTTGTAAAGTGTCGCGCAGTTGTTTATCTAAATTACGCCGAAAGCCGTCAATACTCTTTTGAATATTCAGTAGTTCGGCATCCAGCGCAGCCACTTGCAGCAACTCTTTTTCCAGTTCAGCCAGAAAGCGCTCTGCATCCTGATAAATTTTCAGGCCGTTTTGCTCTGCAAATTTACGATCAGAGCGGCTTAACCCCGCATCGCTGTAATTCGATTTATCAAAACTGGATGCCAGAAAAGACTTAAACGGCTCAGCAAAAGCAGAGTAAGCCCCTGCGCTTACTACGTTCAGTGTGGCTGTCGCCAAATCACCAAACGGCTTTAACATAGAATTTAGCCGGGCTTGTTGCAGTGGTGTTGTTACACGTTTTGCATCATTAATAATGCTGCGAAAACTGGCATAAGCCATCGGGTTAGACATTTTATTACGCTCTGAGCTTGCCAGCGCCAGCGCAATACCGGAATGCAGTGCATTGGCGTACTCCAGATACTGGCGCTGCAAATCCAGCTGGGCGGCGTAATTAACTCCCAAGGTACGGAAAGACTCCGCCTGCAAAGCAATATTCTGATCCTGACGCAATTTGTCCAGAATACCACTAACAATACGCTGCTCATTCTTCTGTAAAGCGGTTGCCAGTAAAATGCGCTCTACCAGTACATCGTCTATATATACCACGCCATTTACTGCGTCTATATCCAGGCGTAGGTAGCGCTTAGCCGGTTCATCAATAGACACCCGGTGTGCTTTATAACTTACATCGCCACCGCTATGCTCTATCAGAGCAACCGGCTGCCACAACGCATTTAACGATGGCATATCCGACACCAGCACATGAATGCGGTATGCGGTTATATTCGAATCAGGCCGCACCCATAATTCCAGTACGCCCATCTCACCGATAGCATCTTTGCTAAATAACACACTGTTCCCAGACTTACACCGCAGCGCCGACTCCCCCGAGCGAGGTACACCAAGCAAGGCCCGGCAATCACCCAGTTGGCGCCAGCGCTCGCCATCGCTGTTTTCAAAGCCATCACTGAAAACCACAGCCGTCTGAGCTGAAACACCAGGCAGCCAGGCAGCAAGCAACAACGCAATCAAATTACGCATGAAAACTCCGAAACTGGAAGTAAGTATAAAACCACCGGATAGCGGCTTTTGGAAGTGCGGCTATTTTAACCGAATACTGCCCTGCTGCAATACTGCGTTAGTTAACACTGCTTAAAATACGATATCATCAAACTTTTAACACACTATCTGCCCCTACAAGTGAGTCGTTTAAATGTGGCTGAATGAAGAGCAAGTACTCGATGCTGCGATACGCACCTATCGGAAGACGGTTTTGCACTCTACTCCCCAGCATGTCGTTATCGATAATTTATTTGATAGCAACAAACTCGATGAAGTTGTCCGTGTTTTACAGCAAGAAAATTACTGGCAAACACAGAAACACACTTATTCTGCTTTATACGTCGATAGCGCTAAATGGCAAAAAGCCAGGAAAAAACACCGTTTTGTGCAACGGGATCTGTGGCAACGCCCTGCACCGGGTGCCGGCAGCAATATTGCGCTGGAGTTTTTAGCGTTTTTACGTGGTGATGAATTTATGTCTTTATTATCACGTATCTTTAAAGTGGCACTAACTGATATCAATGTCGCTAATCCCGATATTAACAGCAATTATTTTCGCTTAGGTGCAACCGACTTTGTTAATCAGCACGCTGATGACTCACCCGGCAGAGAAGTGTGTATGTTGTTGTATTTAAATAAAGACTGGCACCACAACAACGGTGGTGACTTGGTTTTTATGGGGAAGGATGAGAAACCGGTCAGTATAGCGCCATTGTATAACCGCTGCGTATTGTTCAACCCCGCCTCACCGGGCTCTGAGCATTGGGTAAAAGCGCTGACAACGGGAAATACACAACGATATCGCTATAACGTCACCAGTTGGTATTGGTCTGAGTAGAAGAGAGAAGGATTCACTCGACGCATAAATGACAATACTGACTAAATATGTTTCTGTGTCAGTATTCTCTGTTGTCAGGTGGTTTAAAGTAATACAAACAGGTAAAAATCAAATAAGCCCAAACTTTACCTGTGTTTCGCGCAAGAACACAAAAGTATCAATGCATCGAACGTCGAACTGCTTGCAAATGTTTGGGACTTTAACCTTTTTTGTTGCGTCGCTTAATTTGCTTTCATGAGTAACGACTGTCGCACCTGTCGTTCTCGCTTTTGCGATCAACCACGGATCGGCCTTTGCCAGAAATTGGTCTCTGTTTGCCGGGCTGAAATCCTGCGCCATAACAAATTGAACAATCTCGATAAAAGTGTTTTGTGTGGCTTCATCATCATTGGCGATAAATTGAGTTCCCCGGGCTTTCACCCAATCCGACAAATCATCGTTGCCATCTTTTAACTCACGCCCAATCATATCAATACTGCCGGCTACGCCGATGGCAAATTGTTGATCCAGCCAATCCCAGTAAGCGGGGCAGAATTCCATATCGTAATAGCGATTTTTAGCTTCGATGTAAGTATTAGCGTCCAATAAATAAATCAAAAGCCAAACTCCTGCGCAAATTTGGCGACATTTGCTGGCTTCATCCCCAGCATCCAGCCGGCATCCCTTAAGATCAGCTTGCCATTAAGGGCTTCACTAACGACAGCCCTGGAGAACAACTCACTGATTTGCGCCTTTCTCGTTTTATAAAAGCTTGGCCCGCCTTCCTTCTTTTCTCTGGCGTTATAGGCGTCATTTTGTGCTTGAATAAACGCAGCATATTCAGGTTGGCTAATAAGTTGTAATGTCAGTGCTTTTCGAGCCAAAGTCCAGGAGCTGACATGAAAATGGGCTTGCAGATCAGGTAAGTTTTGCTGCCAAGCCTCGGCGTCAGATCGCCACAGTTGCTTAAATTCATCAGTCGGCACTAATAGCTCGGCCGCCACAGCGTTGCAAAAACGCTCCTCGTCGCGATGGTTATTTGCTCCGGCATCAGACACTCCACTTTGCCCAATCCAGATATGACATAACTCATGGATCAGGGTGAACAACCGGGCGCCAGGTGCATCGGCATGATTAATAAAAATCAGCGGCGCGAACTCATCACAAAGGGCAAAACCACGAAATTCATCAACGTTAAAAGGCCGGGTATGATGTCCAAGGCTTGGTTGGCGCATGACCAGAATACCTAAACGCTCTATACGCTGAACCAAATCACGATAATACTCTTCCCATGTCCCTCTTTGTGGGTGTGGAGCAATTTGCAACTTGGCGCGAATATCTGCAACAACAGCTTCAACACCTTGCTGAATACGGTAGCTGCCAACGACAGCAACAGGTTGTAGTAATTGATTACGTGCGTAGTCCCGATACCAGTCCTGACACTCCAGCATGTTTTTTAGCAGATCAATCAGTTCAGCACTTGGACGGCGTAACTCTCCAGAACCAACAGTACGCAGATCAGGAATAGGTAAATTTTCGACCGGAGGTTGTGCCAGGAATAAGTAACCAAACGGAACATAGGCTTTTTCGGCAAACTTCATTGCCTGTACGAAGGTTAACTGCAGCTCTCCGACTTCCCATTGCGCCAGTTTTTTATCAGTAACGCCAAGCTTATGGGCGAATTCAGGCAAAGAGTAACCTGAACGCTCCCGCGCCCAAGTTAACATTGCAATATTCACCTTGGCCTTACTCATTTTTACTCCCGTAATTTATTGAGCGAGGTTAGCGATAAATGTTCAAAATTGCCAGAAAAACAGTAATACACCTGGCAATCTGAAATGTGCTTGCCAAACTACACTGATGTAATGCCATCCATGGCATTAGCCCTTCAGTTGGCTCGTCTAAGTAACAAATGAGTGAGCAGCAATTTGACGGCACTGCTGATTACAAAGAGCTACAGCATCTATTAACCGATATAGACAGCCTGCCGCCAGAACTAAGGGCAGACGTGTTTAATCACTTACCTGCCATGCTACAAAGCCTTGTGGCACTGTTTGAAGCAGAGTTAAAAGGCGTGGTGAAAAACCCCGGGCAGCATGCACAGCGCCTGATGATAAACCAGGCCAATTACCTGGGCGGCATTCAAACCTACACACCGCGCAATGACAAACTAAAAACCACGCTGCGCAATATCGCTATTTACAACGCGCATAACCGGGGCGCGTCAATCGAAAAGCTGCGGGTAGAACACCGGCTAACCGACGTGCAAATTTATGCAATAATAAAAGAACAAACACTGGCTGAGCGCACCCGTCGCCAGCTAAATCTGTTTTGACTTAATTCGTAATGAATGTATATTTTGGGGAATAGTTGAATTTATCAAAGGGGAAAGTCATGACATCAAATCAAAATAACAAAAAGCCTGCACCAGTTGTTCCATCAACTGGCGATAAAAAGTCTATCAACGAAAGTAACAATGGTAGAGGTGCGTTCTCGGATAACACAGTTACTAACACGACAGCTGCACCTGTTAGGCCAAGAAATACTGATTCCAATTCAGGCAACAAGCCTAAAAATGGATAAAGTTAAAACTCATGCATTATTTAGCTCTCCCCCATGAGTAAACCAAAGTATTGCGATCATACTGAATACGACACAATGAGTTTCGATGTGAGAAGATCGATACGTTATCATCTGGCTCGACAAGCATATTTTGAGGACTGGAGCAGGATAATAACAGGACTAAACATTTTATTAAGCTCTTCGGCAATAGTAAGCTTAACGTCAGAAAACCCAAAGCTTGCACCAGTGCTAATGTTATTACTAGCAGTTCTAAATACTGTAGATTTGGTTGTAGGTACATCGAAATCAGCATGGTTGCATAGAGACCTAAAAAACCAATTTATAGAGCTGGAGAAAGCGTTCTTCAGGGATGAGAGAATTACTCAAGCAGAACTCAACGAGGCAAAAAGCATAAGGCTATCAATTGAAGCCCTTGAGCCGCCTATATACAGAAATTTAGATTTGTATTGTCACAATGAGTTGGTTAACTCGATGCATTGGGACAGCGAAGAGGACAAGTTAAAAAATTTAGTGAAAATCGGTTGGTTTAGAAAGCGTCTAAGAAACTACATCAGAACTGTCAAATAATTAATTTAGTGGACTACATAGACAAGACTAAAGCCTTTCAACCGCCACCTTTATTTCCTCAGCGGAATACCTTAATCCTATCGATACGGTAACTGCCGACAAAAACGGTGAATTTAAACTGAAGGTTAATCGTTATAAAGATGTCGTTGTGATGGCGGACGGTAAAAGAGTTGTCGGTTTGGGCGAAGAAACATACGTTTGGTTGAAGATATACGAACCTAATTTATCGAGCTTTTCCGACAAGCTTGAGCTTAATAATCAAAGCGAAATTAGCAACACAACTATGGTAGGTTTACCAATCTAGTTTGTTTGTTCTTAGGAGTATTGGTATGGCAAAGGATGACGGTAAAACCCCCAAACTAAAGTTAAACTCTATAGCATGGATTGGCGTATTTGCTTTCGTTTGTTTTACTACGTTCGGTGCGTACTTAATTACGAAATCGGGTAATCTGGAACTTTCGAGTGCTGCATCCTTTGGAGATTATCTGGGCGGCACACTTAATCCAGTATTTGCGCTGCTTGGTATTTTCCTTCTGGCTATGACATTGCACCAGAACAATGTGGCACTTGAGCTTACAAGGGCCGAGTTAGAAAAATCAGCAGAACAGATGAAGTTGTCGGCAGACGCATTAAGCAAGCAAGAACAGCACATGAGACTTGAAAGTGCAGAAAAAACAATAATTTTTATATGCCAAGAAATCGAAAATATATATCACTTGGAGACTGGTAAGCGAGCTTTGACTCCAGAAGGGCTTTCGTCAAAAACTCTCCTTTCAGTTTCTAAAGATATTTTCTCTGCACTTGAAATCGGCCTTGCAAATGCAGCTATCAGAGCTTTTTTAGATTTTGAGGAAGGGTTTGATAGGGCCATTATCTTACTAATTCAATTAGCAAAACTTACTTTAGACAAAGAGCAAGCAGTTAAAGAACATTTACTAGTGATAATATCTTGCAAACTCGAGCTGGAATTTCTTTGGATTGCATATATTAAAACGTCGAATGCAGCAGTTAATGGCGATTATCTATACTCTAAAGAACAGCTAGAGCCAGTTTTGGCTCTCATGTTGGCTATATCAGAACTGGTTGAAGTCAGTATTTTAGAGCACCCTGTATATCTATGCTTATCTGAAAAGTAATTAGCAAAACGCTTTAATCCAGCCAGCCCCTAACCTAACGCGATACTGACAGCAGACCTTAGCTGTCTGTATCGCGCCCATGCAAACAACCGCACTTAACACCCATACCATAGATTTTCAGCATGCTGTTGCCTTTGTTCTGGCAAGGGAAGGCGGTTACGTTTGCCACGTCGATGATCCAGGCGGTGAAACCAATTTCGGTATATCGAAGAGGGCTTACCCGCGTGAAGATATTATTAATCCCGCTAAACAACGTGCTGATTTACTGCATCGTCTGAAGCATTAGCTTGTACTCACTGAACCAAACTGCCTTTTAAAAAGCTATTTAAGTGCCGATTAAACAGATTTAACCTTCTCAGAATAGTGCTGATAGCTTAAAAACAGCTTACACGGGCCTGATGTCATGTGAGGCGCTTTCGAGGCTACACCAATAGCTAAGTACAAACTTCCGCGACTAAATTCTCAAACTGCCCTGCGCAAATTCTCAAACTAATCGGGCAATTAAAAAGGCTCACTTTATTGCAGAGAGAGGGATTCACTCGTGCCATCCATGCCACTCGCCCTTCGGGTGGCAAAGCCATGCAAAACGGCTATCCTGCCGGTTTGTGCCAGCACCATCCATGGCCCTGGCCCTGCGGGCCGCACTAAAGTGCGTTCCAATTCTCTCCCGGCGAATTGGTCGAACTCAGGGGTCGAACCAAAACCTCGCTCACCGCGTTAAAATAAAAAACCCGAGCTTTTGGCAGCACCGAGGGATTGCCAGCACCATCCATGGCGCTGGCCCTGCGGGCCGCACTAAAGTGCGTCCAAATTCGCTCCCGGCGAATTTGTCGAACCGAAGGGTTCTCATCAAGTCCTCTGTCTCGACGCATAAATGAAAAAGGCCCACGCTTTTAGCGTGGGCCTTTTTCATTTATCTGGCGGAGAGAGAGGGATTCGAACCCTCGTTAGGGGTTAACCTAAACACACTTTCCAGGCGTGCGCCTTCAGCCACTCAGCCATCTCTCCGGAACTTGCGTTGCAAGCGCGGCTATACTAGGGAAATTCACCGCGCGCTGCAACTGTTATATGCAGTAGTACTTTGTTTATGCCTGCTTTTTATACATATCAACCGAAAAGCTGATTAAGCGTTACCTTTTACCTGCGTTTTCAGCTCTTTTGCAAAGTTCAGCATGCGGTTAAGTGGCACTAAGGCTTTTTCCCGCTGTGCGGCATCAACAAAGATCTCATGACCGTTAGTATCTGTCAGGGCCGCCTCAATCGCTTTTAAGCCATTCATTGCCATCCAGGGGCAATGGGCACAGCTGCGGCACGTGGCGCCGTTACCACCGGTTGGGGCTTCAATAAAGGTCTTGCCGGGCATCTGCTGCTGCATCTTATAAAAGATGCCCTTATCGGTGGCGACAATAAAGGTGTCGTTAGGCAGCGTCTGGCTGGCTTTAATCAGCTGACTGGTTGAACCTACTGCATCAGCAAGTTGCACTACGCTGTCAGGTGATTCAGGATGCACCAGCACAGCTGCATTGGGGTACTGTTTTTTCAGCTCAACCAGGGCATTAGCTTTAAATTCATCGTGTACGATACAAGCAGCGTTCCACAGCAACATGTCAGCACCGGTTTGCTTTTGCACCCAGGCGCCCAGGTGCTTATCTGGGCCCCAGAGAATCTTTTTACCCTGGCTGTCTAAATAGTCCACTACATCCAATGCAATCGATGATGTTACTACCCAGTCGGCGCGGGCCTTTACCGCCGCGGAGGTGTTGGCATACACCACTACTACGCGCTCAGGGTGAGCATCACAAAACGCCGAGAACGGCTCTGCCGGGCAGCCTAAGTCCAGTGAACAGGTGGCATCCAGCGTTGGCATCAATACAGTTTTATTCGGCGTAAGAATTTTGGCTGTTTCGCCCATAAACTTTACCCCGGCAACGATCAGTGTTTTCGCCGGATGTTCATTACCAAAACGGGCCATTTCTAAAGAGTCTGACACGCAGCCGCCGGTTTCTTCGGCCAGTGCCTGTATTTCCGGATCAGTATAATAATGCGCTACCAGCACGGCGTCTTTTTGCTGTAACAGGGTTTTGATACGGTCTTTATAGGCTTGCTTTTCGTCACCGCTTAGTGGCAGTGGCTTTTTCGGAAAGGCAAAGTCTTGCTCTGTGAAATACAACGTCTGTTCCATAGGGCTTACCTGCTGGCTTTAAAAGGCGGCTATTATAGCGCTGCGAATTGATAAAATACAGTATGGCGGCATGGTGGGTCATGATGGATTCGAACCATCGACCAACGGATTAAAAGTCCGCTGCTCTACCAGCTGAGCTAATGACCCATGCAGGAATAACAAAGAAGTGGTGGGCCATGATGAATTCGAATCATCGACCAACGGATTAAAAGTCCGCTGCTCTACCAGCTGAGCTAATGGCCCATTTCGATAGCAAAGTTTGCGCGGTTGGTGGGTCATGATGAATTCGAATCATCGACCAACGGATTAAAAGTCCGCTGCTCTACCAGCTGAGCTAATGACCCTAACCGCGGACGCATATCTTACTGATTTACGGCTTTTGTGCAACCAATAATTGTTAAAAACCACGCTGATGTCGTCTGACTGCTCAAAATGCCAGCGTTTGGAGGTATTAAAGCTTGCAGAAAAAACCCGGCCTAAGCCGGGTTTGTATTATTTAAGTGCGTTGATTCTATCCTGCGCCAGCTTCGCTGAAGTAGCGTTGGGCTGTTTTTCCAGCAACTGGCGGTAGTACCGCAGTGCTGCATTTTTGTCGTTCTCGCGCTCTGCCACTTGCCCTAATTTTAATAAGGCATCGGCCACTTTACCAGAATCCGGGAAGTTATTTACTACCCGCTCAAAATGCGTCTTCGCTTTAGCCAGTTCATTATTGTTAAATAACAACTGTCCCAGCCAATAGTGTGCGTTAGGCGCATAGCCTGAATCAGGGTAACTCTGAATAAAGCTTTCGAACTCAGGAATTGCTGCATCATAGCGGCGCTCTTTCAGTACCATATTTACCGCTTTATCGTAGGCTTCATTTTCAGAAACATCAGATGAATACACGGCAGCACCGGCAGCAGGTACTGGGGTGTTTGCTGGTATTGTCGGTATAGTGGCAGACGGCGTTGTCTGTATTGCGCTGACACGCCGGTCTATTTCCTGATAGATATCGCGCTGACGCTGCAGGATTTCTTCAAGCTGATACGTATGTGTTTCAGTTACTCCGCGCAGTTCGCTCACTTCGTCCAGCAACAGTTGTAACTGCTGTGCCATACGAAGCTGCGCTTCTGATCTTGCTTCAACAATGCGCTCAAGCGCAGCTAAGCGCTGTTCCATAGAACCCGCAGGCTGCGCCTGTTGAGTAGTGCTAATCGCAGATCGGTTGCGGTTAATATCAGTAACCGGCGCCGGGTTAGCAATAACACTGGCGTGAGCCAGTGTTATTGCGGTAAGCAGAGTATATTTCACTGTCATGCGTATCAATATCGTAATGAGTCTGGATTAGTAGACTAACACTGCACGACGGTTTTTAGCAAAGCCTGCTTCACCACGTGAAGTATCAGCTGGCTTTTCTTCACCGTAGCTAACAGTAGAGATTTGGCCGGCAGAAACACCCAGGTTTTGCAGATACTGTACTACAGATACAGCACGACGCTCGCCCAGAGCGATGTTGTATTCTGGTGTGCCGCGCTCGTCAGTGTGACCTTCTACAGTTACACGAACACTTGGGTTAGCCGTTAAGAAAGCACCGTGAGCTTGCAGCACTTCAATAAACTCAGGACGGATAGTCGCTGTATCGAAGTCGAAGTAAATGGTGTTTTCCTGACGCAGAGCTTCCAGCTTCTGGCGTAATTGTTCTGCAGGGCTTACTGCCTGCTCAACTGTTTCAACTTGCACAGTTTCCTGGCCAACACCTGAGGTATCTGCATCAGATGCGTCAGTTGAAGAAGTTGAGCTACAAGCAGCCATGGTCAGCACTGGTAATGCGATCAATAAACTTTTTAACACTTTATTTAATTTCATGATGTTGTCCTTAGTATTTAATGTAATAACGCTTTTTCTTTTATAAAAACGGCGACCACGACGGAGACTTAACTTGCCCTTCTACCGCCGGCAGACGCGCTTTAAAACGACCGTCCATAGAAACCAGTGCTAACACCTGCGAAGAACCATGGGTGGTACTATAAATAATCATAGAACCATTTGGCGCCACGCTGGGTGACTCGTCCAGATTTGTCTTTGTTAACACTTGCAAAAAACGGGTCTGACGATCCATTTTTGCAATGTGATACTGCCCTCTGGTGCGATTCACCATTACAACCGAATTTCCATCCGGAGTGTAAGAGCCCGCCAGGTTCATTTCACCTTCAAAGGTTAAACGTCTGGTCGCACCCGTTAACAAATTTACGCTATAAAGTTGCGGATTTCCACCTCGCTCCGAACTAAATAGCAGCTCCTTACCATCAGGTGCCCACGACGGTTCAGTGTCGATAGCACGATGATTTGTTACTCGCGTTAATGCCTTAGTGGCTACATCCATCACGTAGATTTCTGCATTACCGTCTTTCGACAGCACCAGGGCCAAACGCTTACCGTCCGGCGACCATGTTGGCGCACCGTTAATACCCGGTGTGCTGCTTAACATAGTACGACGTCCGCTATAAATATCCTGTACATAAATTTGCGACTGGCGCTTTTCAAATGTCACATAAGCCAGTTTAGTGCCATCAGGCGACCAGCTGGGCGACATTAATGGCTCTTTAGAGCGCAGCAGTACTTGTTCATTTGCACCATCGTAATCGGCAACAATTAACTGATAAGGAAACTGCTGGTTACGGTTTACCAATACATAGGCAATTTTAGTTAAAAATGCACCACGCTCACCGGTAAGCTTTTCATATACTATGTCACTGATACGGTGGGCATATTGGCGGAACTGGCTGCCATTGATAGTGGTTTCACGGCTATCAAGAATATGCGCCATGCTGCCGGTTAAACGCCCGGCATTTAGCGATTGCCGATCTGCGCTGTTGCTGCCTTTTAATACGTCAATCAGTTCAAAGCTAACGGTATAACGGTCAATACCAACTTCTGTAATCTGACCTATCACAATAGCCTCAACACCTTCACGCGCCCAGGCAGCGTAGTCAATTTGTGCTGACGTAGGTGGCCGTTGTGGCATTTTTATACTGGCCAGCGGGCTAAATTTGCCGCTGCGCATCAGATCGGCAGCAATAACTTCATCAATACGCTCTTTGGGTAAATTAGCGCCTTTAAAAGTAAATGGCAGTATTGCGATCGGCCTGGCAGAATCAATACCCTCGGTAATCACAATTTCTAATGATGCCTGAGCAACCGTGCTTAGCATCATCGACATAATAACAACTGCATTTCTGAACAATTTAAACATAATCAAAATTCTGGACTCACCGTTAAGTTAATATCTTTCAACTGGTTATACACATCTGGGTCTGGCGACACAGGTAAAGTACCAGCGCGGTTCACAGCCCGCACAGCGGCGTCACATACTGTTTTATCACCACTAATCACGCCAACGCTGGTAACAAAACCATTGCTCGCTAAGCGGATATTTATCCGGCATGAGCGGCCACGCATACTTTCATCGACCAGCAAGTTACGTTGCACTGCATCGCGGATCAATGCCGTATAGCGCTGTACTTCTGTTGCGGCCTGCCTTGCCCTCGCGGCTGAACGAGCCTGCGCTTCTTTTGCCATTTGTTCCTGCATGGCTCTTTCCTGCTCAGCGCGCTCTTTAGCTTCTGCAGCCTGGCGTGCCCGCTCTGCAGCGGCTTTTTCTGCGGCTTCCTGCTCAGCTTTACGTTTTTGCTCAGCAGCTTTGGCAGCATCTTCTGCTTTTTTCCGTTCCTGCTCTTTCGCTATTCTGGCTTGTTCAGCTTCGCGCGCCTTGGCAGCTTCCTGCTCCTGCTGCTTTTTCGCATCAGCAGCAGCGGCTTTAGACTTTTTCGCTTCTTCATCTGCCTGGCGTTTTTCCGCCGCTACCCGCTTTAAACGCGCCTCTTCTTCAGCGCGGTTTTTTTCGGCCTGCTGTGCCCGGCGTTCCAGATCACGAATACGTTTTTCTTCAGCTGCACGAGCGTTATCACGCTCTTGCTGCATTTGCTGCACCCGGTTATTTAATTGCTGTTCATCTATCGCAACGGCTTCAACCGGTGCTTTGCCTTCAGATTCCAGACTAACGTTCACCATCTCGGGCGTACTGGAAAAGTCAGCGCCAAAAACCAGCAATATCACTATAGCCAGATGCAGGCCAAGCGATTTTGCCAATTGTGGATCTATTGCAACAGCCATCTCAGTTTGAATCCACGTTATCTGTCATCAGTCCAACAGAGGGTGCACCAGCACCTTTAAGCACATTGATCAGGCGGATAACAGCATCATAACTAACTTTACGATCACCCTTTACTATCACTTGCGTACCCGGCTCTATTTTCAGCCAGCTGGCCACCTCAACAGTTAACTCAGCTGCCGTAAATGGCCCTTGCTGTTTACCGTCTTTCTCAAAATAGTACAAACCGTCCTGGTCTACCGTTGCCACAAGCGGCGTTTTACCGTCTTGCATCTGCTTTATCGGCTCTGCTGCTGACTTAGGCAATTCTACCTTCACGCCCTGAGTAATCAGCGGCGTTGTTACCATAAAAATCACCAGTAGCACCAACATAACATCGATATAAGGCACTACGTTTATTTCAGCCTTCAGACGACGTTTTTTACGAACATACATCAGGCAGCTTCTCCGCCGTTAGATACCGCCTGCCGGTGCAGAATGTTGGCAAACTCTTCAACAAAGTTGGCATAACTGCTCTCAAGCATCTCTACCTGATGAGAGAACTTGTTATAAGCAATTACTGCCGGAATAGCCGCAAATAAACCAATAGCCGTAGCAATAAGTGCTTCGGCAATACCCGGAGCTACCATTGCCAGCGTAGCTTGTTCTACAGCACCTAAGGCGATAAATGAGTTCATGATACCCCATACCGTGCCAAACAGACCGATATAAGGGCTGATAGAGCCAACAGTGGCTAAAAACGGCAAGTGCATTTCCAGCCGTTCTACCTCGCGGGACAAACCAACACGCATCGCACGCTGCGTACCTTCCATTACGGCTGCAGGTTGACGGCTATTCGTTTTATGCAACCGGGCAAACTCTTTAAAGCCAGCTTTAAACAGAGTTTCTAAACCATTGTTTGATGCTCTGGCACTGACTTCGTTATACAATTTAGCTAAATCGACACCTGACCAGAACTTATCTTCAAACTTCTTTGCTTCAACCACTGCTTCACTTAACGCTTTACGCCGGCGGAAAATCATAGTCCATGACATTACTGACATCGCCAGTAAAATCAGCATAACCAGTTGCACAACAAAACTGGCTTCGATCAACAAACTTAAAATAGAAATTTCACCTGCCACGCGCTAACACCTCTGAAACTTCGGCCGGAAAAGCCCTGGCCTTCATCTCCTGTAATGAAATACAGGCTACTTTAATATGCGCTGAACAGACCAAGTCTGCCGCACTATTATGAATACTTTGCTTAAAAACTATACTAGCTTGCTTTAAGGTACTGATTTGACTCGATACCGTCAATAATTCATTAAATCTAGCTGGCTTTTTGTTATCCATTAAAACTTGTGTAACAACAAAAGCGACATTATTTGACAATAACAAATCCTGCTCAATACTCAGTGCGCGCAACCACTCGGTGCGCGCTCGCTCAAAAAATTTTAAATAATTAGCATAATAAACTATTCCTCCGGCGTCGGTATCTTCATAGTACACACGCACAGGGAATGTAAAGACTGTTTCTGACATGAGCATTCGCTTTAATTACTGCATATGATAAGTAAGCCGGGACACTAACTCAATTGCCCGACAAGCAGAACGGCAACTATATTTTTCTTCATCAGCTACTTGTAATTTTCATTTGTTTCTGTTGACCCATATAATTTTATGAGGTTCCGTAAAAAATACATTTTTTATGCCTCATTTAACTCTATATGCCAGATACACTTAGCTCTACAACAACTATGAAAGCCTGATAAAAAGTAATGTGCTGTATCTTCCATGCTTAAGATTAACCCCACATGAACAGTGCGTTTGCAAGGATGCCTCTTTAGGGGGCGGTGAAATTTTACACTAAGCTGCCCCGAACAAGTATTAGTTTTTTTAATGCTCGCGTACTAAATTTTCTCGTTTGAAGTAATTACTCCAAATCCTTATTATTACACCTGTGTTCTGAGCTAGCGCAAGAGTGAGGCAAGAAGTTACCGCACTTTAGTGAAGATCATTTGGTAGCGAGATTTGTGTTCTTACCAAATTTTGTTGCTGTTTAAGCATGTTCCCTGGATTTTTTGAAGCACTCCTTCAACTTGTTGCCCGCTCCCTGAGCGGGCTTTTTTTTATCCACGTCCTGGCTCGCACTGCAGCGTTGTTGCCGACATTAAAGCGC
The DNA here is from genome assembly GCF_001513785.1 of Rheinheimera sp. EpRS3. GTDB lineage: Bacteria > Pseudomonadota > Gammaproteobacteria > Enterobacterales > Alteromonadaceae > Alishewanella. The sequence continues at coordinate 1,010,513 of NZ_LNQS01000001.1, read as the reverse complement.
AACACTCACATAGTCCACTATGCTCGTATTGCACTTTAACTTGTCGCCTAGCTGCAGCACCAGCCAGTTAGTGGATACTTTCCTTCAGCTTAATCTGTTTGCGGTAAGTCAAAGCCAAAGTGCTGATACGCCCGTGGCGAGGCAATACGGCCACGCGGGGTACGCTGAATAAAACCCTGCTGAATTAAAAACGGCTCGATGACATCTTCAATGGTATCTTTTTCTTCGCCAATGGCAGCGGCTAAGTTATCCAACCCCACCGGACCACCCATAAATTTTTCAATAATGGCCAAAATAAGTTTGCGGTCCATATAATCGAAGCCTTCGGCATCCACATCAACCATCAGCAGTGCTTGCGATGCAATCTCTACAGTTACCTCACCATTGGCTTTAACCTGGGCATAATCGCGGACACGGCGCAGCAAGCGGTTGGCAATACGGGGCGTGCCGCGTGAACGTCTGGCAATTTCAGCCGCGCCGGCTTCATCCAGCACTAAATTAAGAAAATGCGCCGAGCGCAGAATGATCTGCGTTAACTCTGACACTTTATAAAACTCCAGCCGCTGTACTATGCCAAAGCGGTCGCGCAGCGGTGACGTTAAAGCACCGGCACGGGTGGTAGCACCCACTAAGGTAAAAGGCGGTAAATCCAGCTTAATTGAGCGCGCCGCAGGGCCCTCGCCGATCATAATGTCCAACTGATAGTCTTCCATCGCCGGATAGAGAATTTCTTCCACCACCGGGCTTAAACGGTGGATCTCGTCAATAAACAGTACATCGTTTGGCTCAAGGTTGGTCAGTAGCGCCGCCAGGTCACCGGCTTTTTCCAGCACGGGGCCGGAGGTGGTTTTAATATTCACGCCCATTTCGTTGGCAACTATCATCGCCAGCGTGGTTTTACCCAAACCCGGCGGGCCGAAGATCAGCAGGTGGTCCAGCGGATCGCCTCTGCCGCGGGCGGCTTCGATAAAAATCGCCATCTGCTGACAGACATGCTCTTGCCCGGTGTAATCGGCCAGAGTTTTTGGCCTTATCGCGCGGTCAATTACCTCGTCTTCACGGGTGGCACTGGTTTGAATTAAACGATCAGCTTCTATCATGGTTTACATCATGCTCCGCAGCGCCGCTTTAATCAGCTGCTCACTGCTCATGCCGCTTTGTTTTACCTTTTGCACGGCTTTATCCGCCTGCAGCTGGCTGTAACCCAGCGATACCAGCGCGCTGGCAGCATCTTGCTCTGCACTTTGCTCCGGGCTGAAAATCGCTTCATCGTCCTGCAGCATTAAGCCATCGGTAATTGGCGTGTTAGGTGCTATGCCCCAATCTTTTAACCGATCGCGCATTTCTACCACTAAACGCTCTGCGGTTTTTTTGCCCACGCCGGGTAATTTCACCAGGGTGCTGACATCATCAAGTTGTACGCAGCGGACAAATTGCTGCGCGGTCATACCGGATAATATGGTCAGGGCGAGTTTGGGGCCTACACCGTTGGCTTTGATCAATTGGCGAAACAGCGCGCGCTCACTTTGATTAACAAAGCCATATAACAACTGGGCGTCTTCGCGCACAACGAAATGGGTATAGATAGTGGCTTCAACGCCGGTAGCCGGCAGCTGATAAAAACTGGTCAGCGGCAGCTGTACTTCATAGCCGACACCGGCTACTTCTATTAATAGATCCGGCGCCTGCTTTTCCAACAGAATACCGCGTAAACGTCCAATCATAAGGTCTGCTTATAGAATAAGGTGATAAATCCGCTTAGCGTAACCGGCCGCGCACGGTTTTGCGCGCCTGACCGGCCAAACTGATTAAACTCTGCTGAGTATGCCCATGACACAGGGCGACTGCAAGCGCATCGGCGGCGTCAGCCTGGGGGTTGGCCGGTAACTTTAATAAGGTGCGCACCATATGCTGTACCTGGGCTTTATCGGCCGCACCGGTGCCGACTACCGACTGTTTTACCTGGCGCGCTGAGTATTCATATACCTCAAGCCCGGCGTGTTTGGCCGCGACTATGGCCGCGCCACGTGCCTGGCCCAGCTTTAAGGCAGAGTCAGCATTACGCGCCATAAACACCTGCTCAATGGCAAAAATAGTCGGCTGGGTTTGGCTGATAATTTCGCTGACGCCGTTGAAAATATCCAGTAAGCGCTCGGGCAGTAAATCAGTAGTGGTCAGGCGGATACAGCCGCTGGCAACATACTCAAACTTCATGCCCACCTGGCGCACAACGCCGTAGCCGGTTAAACGGCTGCCCGGGTCAATGCCCAGAATAATATTCACTGTTGCGCCACGCTTAACTGTGCTCTGCCATCAGCTCGTCACTGATATCGGCATTGTGATACACGTTTTGCACATCGTCTGAGTCTTCCAATTGGTCGAGCATTTTAAAAAACGCTGCTACATGATCTGCATCGACTTCAGCACGGGTTGCAGGTATCAGGGTTACTTCGCTGCTATCCGGCATAAAACCAGCGGCTATCAGGGCGTCTTTCACATCATTAAACTGCTCAGTAGCGGTCAGTACTTCAAAGCTGCCATCATCATGACTGATAATATCCTCGGCACCGGCGTTTAGCGCGGCTTCCATCAGACTATCTTCATCCACGCCCGGGGCAAATATCAGTACGCCACGGCGGCTGAATAAATAGGCTACCGAACCACTGGTACCCAGGCTGCCACCGGCCTTGGTGAACGCATGGCGTACATCGGCCACGGTGCGCTTGTGGTTGTCGGTCATGGTTTCTACAATCACCGCTACGCCATTCGGGCCGTAGCCTTCATATACCAGCTCTTCGTAGTTTTCACCCTCGCTGGCACCGGCACCGCGTTTAATCGCGCGATCTATCGTATCGCGGGTCATATTTTCTGACAGGGCTTTATCCACCGCCAAACGCAGCCGCGGGTTGACAGTAACATCAGGGTTTAAGCGGGCAGCGACGGTTAGCTCGCGGATAATCTTGGTAAAAATTTTATTCTTTTTCGCATCCTGACGGGCTTTGCGATGCTTCATGTTCGCCCATTTACTATGGCCGGCCATCAGTTACTCCTTAGTTGTGGCAGCAAGATTGCTGCCACGGTATTGCAGGTAAAAATAGTAAAACTTATTCTGCTTTAGCTACCACGGCGATGCCAAGCTCTGCCAGCTGCGCCGGGTTAGCAGCGCCCGGGGCATCAGTCAACGGACAAGCAGCAGTGGCGGTTTTCGGGAACGCCATCACATCACGTATTGAAGTGGCGCCGGTCATCAGCATAACCAGACGGTCCAGGCCGAAAGCTAAACCGGCGTGCGGCGGCGTGCCGTATTTTAACGCTTCCAGTAAGAAACCAAACTTTTCGCTGGCTTCTTCATCGCTGATACCCAACAAGGTAAATACCTTAGCCTGGACGTCGGCGCTGTGAATACGCACCGAACCACCGCCTAACTCAGTGCCGTTTAACACCATATCGTAAGCGTTAGACAGCAGTTTACCCAGCTCAAGCTCGTTATTGGCAGTGTTTAAAAACGCCGCCGTATCCAGTGGCGAGGTAAAAGGGTGATGTACAGCAGAAAAACTGCCGTCGTCGTTTTCTTCAAACATCGGGAAGTCCACTACCCACAACGGTTTCCAGCCAGGCTGAGTAATGCCTAAGTCTTCACCCAGCTTTAAGCGCAGCGCGCCCATTGCTTCACACACCACTTTATAGCTATCGGCACCGAAGAAAATTAAATCGCCGTTGGCAGCACCAGTGCGGGCAATAATAGTGCTGATAATCTCCGGCGTTAAAAACTTCGCCACCGGCGATTGCACGCCATCCGCGCCTGAGGCAACATCATTCACCTTCATCCAGGCTAAGCCTTTGGCACCGTAAATGCCAACAAAGCTGGTGTAGTTATCGATATCTTTACGCGATACTTTTTCGGCAGCACCGGGTACTTTAAGGGCTACTACCCGGCCTTTGGCATCATTAGCCGGGCCGGAGAATACTTTAAATTCAACGTCTTTGAGTAAGTCGGCGACATCAACAAACTGCATCGGGTTACGTAAATCAGGTTTGTCTGAGCCATACAGCCGCATCGCTTCCCAATACTGCATGCGTGGCATCTTACCTAAATCGACACCCAGTAACTGATTAAACATTTGTACAACCATCTGCTCGGTCACTTCCATGACCTGCTCTGCGCTCATAAAAGAGGTTTCAATATCGATCTGGGTAAATTCCGGCTGGCGATCAGCCCGTAAATCTTCATCGCGGAAGCATTTTACAATTTGATAGTAGCGATCCAGGCCCGACATCATCAGTAGTTGTTTAAACAACTGCGGCGATTGCGGCAGGGCAAAAAACTCGCCTTTGTGGGTGCGGCTTGGTACTAAGTAGTCACGCGCGCCTTCGGGTGTAGCTTTAGTTAAAATGGGTGTTTCGACATCCATAAAGCCATGGCTGTCCATAAAGTTACGCACAAAGCTGGTGACTTTAGCGCGAAACTTTAATCGCTCACTCATCAGCGGCCGGCGCAGGTCAAGGTAGCGGTACTTTAAGCGCTGCTCTTCACTGTTGTTTTGGTTAGAGTCCAGCGGCAAAGGTGCAGCTTTATTGAGGATAATAAGTTCGCTGGCGTACACTTCTACCGCGCCGGTAGCCATATCTTTGTTAATTTGCGAGTCTGGTCGTGCCCGCACCTGGCCTTTGATTTGAATACAAAATTCATTGCGCAGTGTATAGGCAACGTCAAACAGGTCTTTTAAATCCGGGTCGCAGACCACCTGCACCATGCCTTCACGGTCACGCAAGTCTAAGAAAATCAAACCACCCAGATCGCGGCGCCGGTTAACCCAGCCGCATAAAGACACTTGTTGCCCAACATGTTGTGCGGTTAATAAACCACAATAATGGCTACGCATTAAACCTTCCTTCTACCTTGCTAATCAGCGGCACTAAAATGACGGCTAATTATATAGAAATGACGCCTAATGTCACTGCCCGCTTACGAAAACACCGATCGGGAAAAACAATACTGATTCTTGCCCTGCTGCTTAACCCGATACATCAGGCTATCGGCTACTTTCAGCAGTTTAGCACTGTCGGTACCATCATCAGGGTATACTGCAATGCCAATGCTGGCACCTACCTGAACTTCACCAACCGATAAGGTGACCGCTTGGCTTAACTGGTGTAGCATTTTCTCTGCAACTATAGCGGCATCTTCGCGGCTAAGCAGGCCGGTGAGCAACACAACAAATTCATCGCCGCCAAAGCGGGCAACGGTATCGCTTTTTCTGACAGCTTCTTTGAGCAGCAAAGCGAGTTTCAGCAGCAGTTCGTCGCCTACATCATGGCCATACAGATCGTTGACTTCTTTAAAGCCGTCCAGATCGATAAATAGCAGTGCCAGAATTTCATTGTGCCGGGCATGTTGTAATAAAGCCTGTTCTATCCGCTCTTTAATCAGGCCGCGGTTAGGTAACTGCGTTAAATCATCATGTGTGGCCATAAAACGCATTTTTTGTTCAGCCTGCCGGCGCAGGCGTACTTCTTTACGCAATGACAAATTCCAAAGCACAAAAAATGTCAACAGCACCAGCGCTGCGCCACCAATCTGCCACATCATGCGGTTAAACTGAGCTTTATTAATGCCCTGTGTTATCTGAAAACTAAACCACTTTTGATACAACTGTTGCCGTTCCGCTTGGCCAATGCTGCGCAGGCCCTTGTTCAGGATCTCTAATAGCGGCGGGTAATCGTTGCGTACAGCTATCAGTGAAGGATAAGACGGTAAATCATCCAGTACTTGTACACGCAGATACATGTAACCAGTCTGGCGCAGCATTTCACTGGCTGCCTCGACAGAGTCGATGACAAAATCGACCTCATGTTGCAGCAGCAAATCCAGAGCACGGCGCAAATCAACAACAGGCTTTACGTCAATTTGCGGATAAACGTCGTTAAGATGTTTAGCCAGTTGATAGTCTTTATAAATTGCTACCCGTTTACCATTCAGATCAGCCGTACTGAGTACGGTAGCCTCATCGCCCCGGCTGATAGTCGCCCACTGTATTGACCAGAACTCATCGCTAAATACCGCATAACTTTTACGATCTTCGCGCTGCGAAACGTTGGCAATAAGGTCGAGATTTTTCTGCTGCAGATCAGCCAGCATAACGTCGAACTGGCTGTAAACGGTGATATCAAAATCAATGTTCATCCGCTGGCTAAGCAAGTTAAACATATCCACGGTAACTCCGGCAGGATTGCCATTTTCGTCAACAAACTCCATCGGCGCCCAGTCGCTGAGCATACCAACACGCAACTTGCTATGGTTACTCAACCAGTCTGTTTCTTTTGCTGATAACGGCACTTTGTCGCGAAAAGCGGCAAAATAATGCTGCGATTTATCTGTGATCCAACGTTGTTCTGCCTGTTCCAGTGTATCAAGCTTAAGCGCAACAAAACCCTGTCGGATATGCTCTGCCAACTCAGGTTTATCTGCCCTGACCAGGCTGTACAACGGCGAGCTGACGCCGCTTGATTCAAGCTTGCTAAAACTATCCCACATGTTTAACTGCTGTAAACGCATTGGCATAGTGGCTGAAGCACCAAAAAAACCCAGTAAATATCCGCTTAAGGAGGCATCCAGCATCTCGTTCAGGGTGCGATACCTTACAAACGCTAATTGTGGATAACGCGCCTGCAACTCGGCTACATAGGGTGCATTTTCAAACACCCCCACTTTACCGGTGCTGCTGTCGTCTAAGTGCTTCAACTGTAATTTGGCCAGGCTGAAAAATTCTGAATTAAAGCTGTATAGCTGATGTGCATCCAGCAAATTGTCGGGCAGCCCCTTGTTGTCTGGAAAAGCCACCACCACATCAATCCGGCCTTTTTGCAAATTACTCAGATTATTAAACGAAGAGTCCGGTACAAAAGCGATTTTTGTGCCGGTTTGTTCAGACCACAGCTGCCACATATCAACAAACAGGCCCTGTGCCTCGCCCTGCAGCGACACATGCATATACGGCTGGTTATCAATAGACACGCCAAGCAGCAAGGTATCCTGCTGTGCCGGCACGCCCAGCCAGCGTCTTTCCAGCTCATCAATAAAACTACGGTTAAGCCGCGCGGTTGCATCTGCCAACTGCTGTGCCAGCGCATCATTGCCCGGCATAACCGCGAATGCCAACTCCATACGCCGTAGCGCAATACGCCGGTATAAAGGGAATTTGCGATTTAGTTCTTCATAACCCGGATATTGAGCCGACAGCCGGTCAAGGCCGGTAAAAGCGGCTACCTTGCCATCCAAGGCGGCTTGATATAAAGCCGTAACATTAGAAAAATACATAAAATTGCCTTGCGGCAGTTGCTGCTTTAAGGCTGACAAATGGCCGGTATTTTCTACCACGCCGATTACAAAGGGCTGTAAGTCAGTTAACGAGTTAACACCCATTAAATCGCGCATGACATAGATATTACTAAAGGCGTCGATATTCAGCTCTGTCAGCTTAAACATAGCACGGCGCTCTGGTGTGCTTGCCATGGCACCGTGCAGTTGCACCTCACCTTGCTGCAACAGCTTTAACGTGTCTGGCCAGTCGGCAGCAATAAAATCTATCTGGATATTTTCCTGCCGCGCCACTTCGCGCCAGTAATCTACCGCCAGGCCTGCCAGTTCACCTTCATTGTTGATAAACATATAAGGATAAGAGTCGGAACTTAATGCTACCTGCAGCCTGGAGGGCAAACCAGTTGCAGACACATCAAAGTGTACCAGCGAGAATATCAGCAACACAGCTAAGATAGATTTGCCAATCATTATGTTATGCTTCCCAGCTTTAGTCTGTTAGTTGTACGCCGCCTCAGGAGTAAGGTCAAGTCACCTATGTTATATCTCGGCTGCCCGGTATGGGCCAACCCCAAATGGAAAAATGCCATCTACACCAGAGATGCCAAAGCAACCGACTTTTTGCCGCAATATGCCCGTTATTTTAACAGTGCTGAAGGCAATACCACCTTCTATGCTGATCCTTCAGATGATACGTTACAACGCTGGCAGCAAGACACACCCGACCACTATCGCTTTGTGTTAAAAGTGCCGCAGCGCATCAGCCATCATGGCGGCGCAGACAGCCTGCAGCAGTTGCAAGACTGGCTTAAACGTATGGCAGTGCTTGGGCAGAAACTGGCACTGGTGCACCTGCAACTACCCGCCCGCACCGGTCCGGCCGACTTTAGCTATATCAGTACCCTGGTTGAACAGATTAGCCAGCAGTGCCGCTGTGCGCTGGAAGTACGCCATCCGGCCTTTTTTGACAAAGGCCAATATGAAATTCAACTGCACAAGATGCTGCAACATTATGGCGCTGAGCGCGTGGTTATTGACAGCAGAGCCTTATTCTCAGTACCGGCAACTACTCAGGCGTTAACAGATGCCCAGGCCAAGAAACCACGGGTGCCGGTGCATGCGATAAGCTTCAGTCAAACACCGGTGCTGCGCTTTATCGCTACCGATGATATGGCGCTAAACCGGCAGTTTTATCAGCCATGGTTAAGCAAAGTGCAGCAATGGCTGGATGAAGGCAAAAGCCCGTTTTGTTTTTTTCATACGCCGGATAACCATTTAGCGCCGCAGTTATGCCGCCAGTTTGCACAGGATTTAGCCTACCCTCACAGCTGTCTGGACCCCTGGCCTGGCGAGCAGCAATTCAGCTTGCTGTAGTTTTGCGGTATTTAAGGTAAAATAGCGCCACTTACACTGTTTCCTACCGACAAGTTTTTATGCAAAAAGATGCTATTTTCGCCGAACCACTGGCTCATATTCAGGATTTTCGCTTTGACGATCAGGTGGCAGATGTATTTCCTGACATGATCCAACGCTCTGTGCCGGGCTATCAAACGATTATTCAAACCATTGGCAAGCTTAGCGGCCGCTTTCAACAAGCCGACAGCAATTACTACGATCTCGGCTGTTCATTAGGCGCCGCCACCCTTGCGATGCGACGTAATATTACTGCAGCTAACAGCCGTATTATTGCGGTAGATAACAGCAGCGCCATGGTAGAACGTTGCGAGCGGCATTTGCAGGCGTTTCGTTCCGACATACCGGTTGAAGTAAAACTGGCTGATATTCGCCAGCAACCGATTGAACAGGCCGCCATAGTGGTGATTAACTTTACCTTGCAGTTTTTACCCAAAGAAGATCGCAACACCCTGATTAACCGCGTGTATCAGGGCTTAAAACCCGGTGGTTTATTGCTCCTGTCGGAAAAGTTTATCAACAACGACCAGCTGACAAACGACTTACTGGTGGAGTTACACCACGACTTTAAACGCGCCAACGGCTACAGCGAGCTGGAAATCAGCCAAAAACGCAGCGCGCTGGAAAATGTGATGAAACCCGACACTCTGCCGGAACACCAGCAACGCTTGCAGCAAGCCGGCTTTACCAGCCAAACCTTGTGGTTTCAGTGTTTTAATTTCTGCTCCATGGTCGCAATTAAATAAGGCCACTCTTAGATAAGGTTAGCTATGCTCGATTTCACGCCTTTTTACGCTCAACTGGCCAGTAATAAACTGCACAGCTGGTTACAGACGTTACCTGCGCAGCTGGCAGCCTGGAGCAAAGACGCTCTGCATGGCGACTTTAAACAGTGGCAAAAAGTAATTACTAATTTGCCGGCAACCAGGCCCACGCTTACTGAGCTGAAAAGCGCAGTGCAGTTTGGTACCGCAGACGATATCAGCAGCGGTGAAGTACAGCAGATCCGCTATTTGCTGCAGCAGTTAAAACCCTGGCGCAAAGGCCCGTTCAGGATCCATGGTATTGATATCGATACCGAATGGCGCTCTGACTTTAAATGGGACCGGGTACTGCCGCATATTGCTCCGCTGGCAAAGCGCACTGTACTGGATGTAGGCTGTGGCAGTGGTTATCACCTGTGGCGTATGCGCGGTGAAGGCGCAGACTTTGTCGTCGGCATAGACCCATCGCAGCTGTTTTATGCCCAGTTTCAGGCAATTAAACATTTTAATCCCGACCCGGCAGTTAATCTGATCCCGATTGGGATAGACGAGATGCCATCACTGAAACAGTTTGATACCGTATTCTCAATGGGCGTGTTGTACCACCGCCGCTCACCGCTGGATTTTCTGCAACAGCTGAAAAACCAACTGCGCCCGGGTGGCGAGTTGATCCTGGAGACCTTAGTGGTAGAAGGTGACGAACATACGGTATTAGTGCCCGGCGAGCGTTACGCCAAGATGCGCAATGTCTGGTTTATTCCCAGCGTTGCTGCGCTAACGCACTGGCTGCAAAGGTTAGGCTTTAGCAATGTGCGGCTGGTGGATCTAAACCGCACCAGCTTAGACGAGCAGCGCAAAACCGACTGGATGGAAAACGAAAGTTTAATTGATTTTCTCGATGCAACTGATCATAGTAAAACCATAGAAGGTTATCCGGCGCCGCTTCGGGCGGTGATCGTCGCCAACGTATAACGCCACAGGAGCGCACACCCGTTATGCCCTACCGTCCACGTTCAACTCTGGAGCAATGGCGCATTTTGCAAGCGGTGGTCGATGCCGGTGGCTATGCGCAGGCGGCAGAGCTGCTAAATAAAAGCCAGTCATCCCTGAACCATGCTGTAGCAAAATTGCAAACCCAGCTTGGTGTTGAGTTGCTGGAAGTACGCGGCCGCAAAGCCTATCTGACCGACGCCGGTGAAGTGATGCTGCGCCGCTCGCGGCTACTGACGCAGCAAGTGGAAGATTTGGAATTGCTGGCCGCCAATATCGACCAGGGTTGGGAACCGGAAATCCGTATTGCAGTAGAACTGGCCTACCCGCGACGCTATTTAAATGAAGCGCTGGCGGCGTTTTATCCGCTTAGCCGCGGCAGCCGCATCCAGCTTATCGATTGCGTTATTACCGGCACGGCAGAAATTATCCAGCAAAAACGTGCCGATCTGGTTATAGCCGCTTCGGCTGTGATTCCTAAAGGCTACCTGGGCGAACATTTATGCCATACCCGCTTTATTCCGCTAACCGGTAGCAATAATCCGTTAGCCACGGCAAGCCATATTGACCAAAATGAGCTGAGCCAACATTTGCAACTGGTGATCCGCGACACCGCACAGAAACCGCAGGAAAATATCGGTTGGCTGCGCGCGGAGCAACGCTGGACAGTAGATAACTTCTTTGAGGCGATAGAAATTTTGCAGCTGGGGTTAGGCTTTTGCTGGTTGCCGGATTTTATGGTGACAGACTATATTGCCCGTGGCACTCTGGTACAACTTAGCCTGAACCAAAGCAGCGAACGCATAGCAACCATATCGCTGGTAGCGCCCAAAGAAGAAACGCTTGGCCCCGGCAGTAAACAATTACGCCAGTTAATTCTGGCCGCTCATCAAAAATCCTGAGGCAATTATGCAACAACAAGAACTGAATAACTTAATGCAGGCCGCGGCCGCAGACGCGGTAAAATATGCCGCAGAAGAGCACCAATTAACGCTGGATCACAGCATAGACAGCCTGCAGCAAATTGATGTTCTGCTGGCAGAATTAAACAGCCGGGAACAAAAGCAGCGCCACTCAGCCGAGGTGGTGTTTACCTTATGTAACATTATCGGTGCTTATATTGGCGAGTTGTTTATCGCCAATGTTGGCGGCCACTGGCAACATGATCAGAGCGACAGCGAAGCGCCCTTTGTTTATATACGGTTGAACGATAAAGAATTTCCATTTGCTTCAGTGTGTTACCACAAGTTTACCCGCGACAACAGCATCAGTTTATATGACTATGTAAAGCAGGCAATGGCAAATGCTATGCAGTAAGGCTTTTGTCGGCGGCGTTAAGCAGGTAAAATGCCGCCAATTTTTAGCCTTTCCACTTTCAGTCATTCGAGGATTGCCGTGAGCGAGCAGAAAACATCGTTAAGCTACAAAGACGCCGGAGTTGATATTGACGCAGGTAATGCGTTGGTTGAACGTATTAAAGGCGCCGTCAAACGCACACGTCGCCCTGAAGTTATGGGTGGTTTAGGTGGCTTTGGCGCCCTGTGCCAAATTCCGGCCGGTTATAAAGAGCCGGTGCTGGTATCAGGCACTGACGGTGTAGGCACCAAGTTGCGCCTGGCGATGGATTTAAAACGCCATGATGGCGTTGGCATTGATCTGGTGGCCATGTGTGTTAACGACCTGGTGGTACAAGGTGCAGAGCCGCTGTTTTTCCTCGACTATTACGCCACCGGCAAACTGGATGTCGACACTGCCTCAGCAGTCGTTAACGGTATTGCTGAAGGCTGTTATCAGTCTGGCTGTGCGCTGGTTGGCGGCGAAACCGCAGAAATGCCAGGCATGTACCATGGTGAAGATTACGACATCGCCGGTTTCTGTGTCGGTGTAGTAGAAAAAGCCGATATTATCGATGGCAGTAAAGTACAACCGGGCGATCAATTAATCGCCGTGGCCTCTTCCGGCCCGCATTCCAACGGTTTTTCGTTAATCCGTAAAGTATTGGAAGTTAGCGGTCAGAACCCGGATACTATGCTGGAAGGCAAATCCCTGGCAGATCACCTGCTGGAGCCTACCCGCATTTATGTAAAAAACCTGCTTAACCTGTTTAAGCAAACCCCGGTACATGCGCTGTGTCATATCACCGGCGGCGGCTTTTGGGAAAATATTCCGCGTGTATTGCCGGAAAATACCAAAGCCGTTATTGACGGCACCAGCTGGCAGTGGCCGGCCATTTTCAACTGGCTGCAACAGCAGGGCAATATCAGCCGCCACGAAATGTACCGCACCTTTAACTGTGGTGTTGGCATGCTGGTAGTGGTACCACAGGACAAACTGCAACAGGCCATCAGCATACTGCGTGATGCCGGCGAAACTGTGTGGCACTTAGGTGAAATTCAGTCTGCAGCTGCAGGTGATGAGCTGGTTATTATTAACGAATAAGGCAACCGATGAAATCTATCGTAGTACTGATTTCCGGCAGCGGGTCAAACCTGCAGGCCATTATTGACGCCTGCAGCAGTGGTTTTATCCCTGGTAAAGTCAGTGCCGTGATTTCAAATAAAGCTAATGCCTACGGGCTGGTACGGGCCAGTGAAGCCGGTATCAGCACGCAGGTACTGAGCCATAAAAGTTACGCCAGCCGCGACAAATATGATTTGGCACTGGCTGATGCCATTGAGCAGCATAAACCTGACCTGGTGATATTAGCCGGCTTTATGCGTATTCTTACGCCGGCTTTTGTACAACATTTTAGTGGCCGCCTGCTTAATATTCACCCTTCGCTTTTACCCAAATATCAGGGCTTAACAACACACCAGCGAGCTATTGACGCCGGTGATAGTGAACATGGTTGTAGCGTGCATTTTGTTACCGAACAGCTTGATGGCGGCCCGGTTATTTTGCAGGCTAAAGTGCCGGTATTTGCCGATGATGACGCGCAAAGCCTTGCCGAGCGGGTACATGAACAGGAACACCGGATTTATCCGTTGGTTGTACGCTGGTTTTGCCAAAACCGTTTACAACAGCACTCAGATCAGGCATGGTTAGATGGCAATGTATTAGCAGCCAACGGTTATGCCAATGATGAAGACGAAGACTAGCTGGCGCTTATGGGCGCCTTTTGTTGTAATAACGACACTCTTTTGCAGCGCAACCGGTGCTGAAACCGTACCGTTAAGCAGTTTTAATGCCGATTACTTAGTGTATCGTGCAGGTAAACAACATGGTGAAGCCAACCGTTATTTAAAAAACACAGAACAAGGCTATCAACTGGGTTACAGCAGTGATATCAGCTGGATGATATTCTCTGATAAACGCCAGGAAATATCTGACTTTACCGTAACCGATGGTGCTATTCAGCCACTGCGTTATGTCATGACGCGCTCCGGCACTGGCCCAAACCGCTACTACGAGCTAAACCTCGACCCTGTTGCCAAAGTATTAAGTGAAGGCAAAGCGCGTAAGCCCAAAGCAACTGATTGGCAGAACGACTGGCTGGATCAGATAAGTTATCAGATGCAACTGGTACTGGATTTACGCGCCGGTAAAACCGAATTTACCTACAACGTGCTAAACCGGCACGGCGATAGCAAGCCTTATCACTATAAAGTGGTGGCCGAAGAAATGCTGCCGCTGCCTTATGGCAATATTAAAACCTTACGTATCGCCCGCATTGAAGAAAACAGCGACAAACAGATTTACGCCTGGGTAGCACCAGAGCTGGATTACATGCTGGTGCGCTTATGGCGCGGTGAAGACAATGTTGAGCAGTTCGACGTACAACTGCACAAACTGGATCTGACACCCTCAGTTCAGGCCAGCGGTTCGCCATAGCGAAACAGCTGGCTCTCCCCTGCTTGCATCTTATGCCACTGCTCATTATTGGTCAGTGGCCCGATAGCAATAATAGTGACCACATCATTGGGTGTGGTTTCACGGCTAAAATCAATATCCACATCAATATCCGACAGCCGGGCAATCCTGCAAGGTGCCCGCCCCGCTCTTTTAAGCCTTTAAAACTAAAACAAATATCCGTTGGCGCATTAGCCGACATACCAAGTAATTCACACATACGCGTCCTTAACTGAGTTAAAGTGCTGCGGCGAAATTGAGCCAAACGGCTATGCTTAAACGTAATAGCCTAAGAGTTGCGGCTAAAGTTGACAATCACTTTGTGCAACCACTGCTTTTAGGCTTGCAACTTTAGCCAAAGCGTTTTACTCTAACCGCATAGTGGTCAGACCTCTCATTGGGAGAAAAAAATGGAAGGGTTAGTTCTTTGTGCGGTACTTATCGCCGCAATTGGCGTACTGGCGTATAACCGCGCCAGCTTAACAATGTTTACCGCCGTTATCGCAGTAATACTGGCAACAGGTACTGCATTAGATGTTGTTGGCGCAGTAAGCTGGATAGTATTTTTACTGATTGCGCTGCCGCTGAATATTGCCGCAGTGCGCCAGCAATACCTTACTAAACCACTGCTGAAAGTGTACCGGAAAATCATGCCGGAAATGTCCAGCACTGAGAAAGAAGCTATCGACGCCGGTACAACCTGGTGGGAAGCTGACTTATTCCGTGGCAACCCGGACTGGCACAAAATGCATAACTTTCCGGTGCCGCGTTTAAGTGCCGAAGAGCAGGCCTTCCTTGATGGCCCGGTAGAAGAAGTGCTGGCCATAATGGATGACTGGCACACCACACATGAACGTGCTGATCTGACACCTGAAGTCTATCAGTATTTAAAAGACAAAGGCTTCTTCGCCATGATCATCAAAAAAGAATATGGTGGTCTGGAGTTTTCGGCTTATGCGCAATCTTGTGTGCTGCAAAAACTGACCAGCAAGAGCATGGTGCTATCCAGCATCGTTGGTGTACCTAATTCATTAGGCCCGGGCGAACTGCTGCAACACTACGGTACTGATGAGCAGAAAAAACATTACTTACCCCGCCTGGCCAAAGGCCTGGAAGTGCCTTGCTTTGCTCTAACCAGCCCGGAAGCCGGCTCAGACGCCGGTGCTATTCCTGATACCGGTATTATTTGTAAGGGCCAGTGGGAAGGCGAAGAAGTGATTGGTATGCGCCTGACCTGGGACAAACGCTATATCACGCTGGCCCCTATTGCGACTGTGCTGGGTTTAGCATTTAAACTGTATGACCCGGAAAAACTGCTGGGTGATAAAGAAGAGCTTGGCATTACCTGTGCGCTTATTCCTGTCAGCACTCCGGGTGTAAAAATTGGCCGCCGTCACTTTCCGCTAAATGTGCCGTTTCAAAACGGCCCTACCCAGGGTAAAGATATTTTTGTCCCGCTGGATTACATTATCGGTGGCGCAAAAATGGCCGGCCAGGGCTGGCGTATGCTGGTAGAGTGTTTGTCTGTTGGCCGTGCCATCACCCTGCCATCGAACAGCACCGGCGGTATTAAAGCCGTAGCTATGGCCACTGGCGCTTATGCCCGCATCCGTCGCCAGTTCAGATTGCCGATTGGTAAAATGGAAGGTGTGGAAGAAGCAATGGCCCGTATTGGTGGCTATGCCTATATGGCTGATGCGTCTACCACGATGTCGGTTGGCTCGATAGATTTAGGCGAGAAGCCATCAGTAATTTCAGCCATTACCAAATACCATATGACAGAGCGGATGCGTCAGGCCATCATTGATGCGATGGACATTCACGGTGGCAAGGGCATTTGTATGGGCCCTAACAACTATCTGGCGCGCGGTTATCAGGGTGCTCCGGTAGCCATTACAGTAGAAGGCGCTAATATTTTAACCCGTAATATGATTATTTACGGTCAGGGTGCTATTCGTTGCCACCCTTATGTACTGGCCGAATTGCAAGCTGCCCAGTTAGACGATCAGGGCGCAGCAGTAACAGCCTTTGATAAAGCGCTGTTTGGCCATATTGGCTTTGCTATCAGTAATTTCTTCCGTACCTTCTGGTTGTCATTAACCGGCGGTGCTTTTAGCAGCGCGCCTTATGGCGATGCAACTGCAAAATACTATAAGCAGATGAACCGCTTTAGTGCCGCATTAGCGCTGATGTCGGATGTTGCTATGGGTACTCTGGGTGGCGATTTAAAACGTCGCGAGCGTATCTCTGCCCGTCTGGGTGATATTTTAAGTATGTTGTATCTGACATCAGCAGTGTTAAAGCGCTACAACGACGAAGGTCGTAAAATTGACGATTTACCGCTGGTACAGTGGGCCTGTGAAGACAATCTGGCTAAAGCCCAGCTGGCACTGAATGAGCTGTTTGATAACTTCCCGAACCGTGTAATCGGTGTGGTATTAAAACGGGTGGTATTCCCGTGGGGCCGCACCTTACGCAAAGCGTCAGATGTTATTGAGCACAAAGTTGCCCGCATTATGCAAACACCGGGCGAAGCACGTTCACGCCTGGGCCACCATTTATACCTGAAAAACGAACCGTTAAATCAGTTAGGTTTAATGGAGCAGGCATTGCTGGATGTTCTGGCCGCTGAACCGGTGTTTGATAAGGTTACCCATGCTGCAGGTAAGCGTATGCCGTTCTATCGTCTGAATGAAGTTGCTGAGTTAGGTTTGCAGCTAAAAGTTATTAGCGAAGCCGAAGCAGAGCAGTTGCGGGTTGCAGAGCGTGGCCGTTTATTTGCCATTAATGTTGATGACTTTGACCCTGAGTATCTGGCTGCAGATAAAACTCTGACCCAGCAAGGTGCAGGTGCTGTAGAGAAAGATCAGGCTGCCTAAGTTAGTTTTTAACTAATAAAAAAACGCCGGTTTTCACGCCGGCGTTTTTATTTACAGCAATAAACTTAGTTAAAGTTCACCACTAATTCAGCTGAACAGCTGGCTGTGGCCTGCTGACAAATTTTATAGGTCACGCTTGGCGCTTCAGAACGGAAGTTATCGTTAATGCGCCCTGGCGCGGTTAAATCACGTACCGCTTCATTGTCACGATACAGAGTTAACCCTGTCGCATCGCCGCTCCAGTTCAGTTGTACTAAGCTCATGCCAAAACGGGCACGCACTGTGCGTAACAGTTCCAGGCTGGCGTCCAGTGGTGGTAAAGCCCCTGCCAAGTTAAACGATACGATTACCGGATCATGATCTGACGAGCGGTATGCATCAGCTGCATAGTAGTCTAGTTGCTGCTGGGGTGATTTAAACTCGATGTTATAATCCAGCGCTATCGGCTCGTCGGCGTTAATATTCCACTTAGTAGCATCTGCCAGATACTGCAACGCCATGTCATTAAGCAAGGCGTGATCCAGTGAACCCGATAAGCCAGAGAACACATAACCATGGCCAGGTACTTTGCCCAAGGCTTCAAACACGTTGATATAACCAGCCTCTGCCAGCGTAGTGATAGGATCTTCTTTGGCATAAGCGTTTAAGTCACCCATTACCACTGCCGGAATATCGGCAAAGTGCTCTGCAGCAAAAATACCGATTGCCTCAGCTGCACGGGTACGTGTCAGGTTGCAGTTACCCTGGCCATCGCCGGTATCCGGATCTGTAGCACCGCAAGACGAGCCTTTAGATTTTAAGTGGTTAACCATCACGGCAAACTCAGCGTTATTCTCTACCAGGTTAAAACGCTGTGCCAGCATAGGCCGGTTACTGCCATCATCAAACAAAGCCACGCCCTGGCCGTCTTTAGCTGAATTTACTGAATCAAGGATCAGCAGCTCGCCTGCAGGCTGCACCTGATCAGCACGGTAGATCAACCCTACCGCTATTTCATCTGTACCCACCGGGCCTGCTGCACTGACATATTGCCAGCTGCTGTTGCCTGAAGCTGCACGCAAACCCTGCACCAGATCAGCAATAGCTGAGGTGTCGCTGTAACCGTCATTTTCAATTTCCATCAGGCCAATAACGCTGACATCCATTGCCACCATAGCGGCGAGGATTTTAGCGCGCTGACGTTCAAACTCCAGCATACTGTCGGCACCGCGTGCCGTCGGGAAGCCACCTCCGGTGCCATTACCATTAAAGTAATTCAGCACGTTGAAGCTGGCAACTTTGATATTGCCGTCTGAGGCCAGTTCCGGTGCCGCCGGGCGGGGGTTGCTGTGAATAAAATTAACGCTTTGAGTTGGCATAATGCGGTATTCATTAAAACCATAATGCACAGTACCGGTAAGGTTAAGCACCGTATCACCGCTACGCACCACATTCGCCGCCGACAAACCACCCGTTGGATAAGGTACTGTAACCGGGTTTTGCGCAGTGCTGGCATCATCCAGCACAATTTTGTTCAGCGCATGCTCTGCCGCCAGTGCAATAGCATCGGCACCCGGTGCTACAACCTGAGTTGGCGTATAACGCCGGCCATTGGCTAATGTCAGCTCGCCAAAGCGGCCAAGGGTGAACGTATCGTTTACCATTAGTGGCTGCTCAAAGCTAACCAGCATGCCTTCTACGGCTTCAAGCTCGGTCAGGCTGCTAACCGGTAAACTAAACGGGGTCGGCGCAGGTAAGGGGCTACTGCCGCAATCAAGGCTGGCACTAACATTTGTCAGTTGGGTATGGCCGTTAAACTCAGCAACAGTTGCCTGTAAGCGCACACGCTGGCCCGGCGTTACATTAATATCTGTAGTGTTAACATAAACAAACACCCCTTCTGAGCTGGCCGGATCATTATCCTGCTCTGCAGCAAGGGCCTGAATATTGTAGCCGCGTAAACCTGGTAGCGTTTGCGTTACCACCGCCTCAACCTGCACCACTTCGCCCACCAGCGGGCTTGCCATGCCTGTGCCCTGAATAGCATAAATCGGCGTTGCTGCCTCACCACAAGCTAATATCGGTTCCGGCTCTGGATCAGGATCACCCGGGCCACCGCCTTCACCATTAAATAAGCCGATGTCACTGAAATCGTCCTGGGCAAAGCCCAGCCACTGCGCAGCCGGGTCAAAGCTGTCATTTGGGTTGGTATCATAACTAACAGCGGCACGGCGCAGCGTATCATTCGCGGTGGTAATACTACCTGAGCCCCAGGCAGAGCCTGGGTCAACACCTAACTGGCCTATTGAGTCCAGCACGACACCATTTTTACTCAATATAATAGTATCGTCACCATTCCACAGGCTTTGTGTTACCTGCAAATCTGTTAATGCTAATAACTCTGCTGCCGAGTCGTTATCGGCAATAACAAAGGTTGCCCCTGCAGCAATACTGCCAGTAAGATTAATAGTGGTGCCTGCGTTAGTATTGCCATTGAAATAGACCTGAATGCTGTAAGTATCTAATGCAATTGTATTATTGGTTGGGTTATACAACTCCAACGCTTTATTATTGCTTGAGCCTTCTACATATTCGGAAATAAACAATTCGGCATTTACTGCCGGTGCCAATAACATGGCGATAGTTGCTGATAGCGTCCTGATTTTCATGTGTTCTCCCTGGAGGTGTTATTAAGGACATCTGAATATAAAGCGCTTTTATGGCAGATTCATTAACTTTATCTGCTTAATTTCGCTTATTTTCTTACATCTAACCGTCAATAAAATTTACACAGCACTAACCAGCTGTTTTACATCAACATGTAAATTAAATAGACGTAAAGCCATCTAATTTTAAGGCACTACTTCCATCTGGCGTCAGGATCAGGTTTACTGTGTCAGACCCTAATTAACGGAGCCCGATATGTTTAAAGTGAACCAGTATTTTGATGGCAAAGTTGCCTCTATTGCCTTTCAGGGCGAACAGTTACCGGCAACAGTGGGTGTAATGGCACCGGGCGAATATGAGTTTGGTACCAGCAAGGATGAAGTGATGACAGTAATAAGCGGCGCACTTACCGTGTTACTGCCGGGAGCAAACGGCTGGCAAACCTTTAGCCGCGGCCAGCATTTTTCGGTGCCAGCCGACAGTAAGTTTCAGTTGCAGGTAGCGGTAGATACAGCGTACCTTTGCACCTATGCCTGATGAGGTAACAAGGATCAAATATGCGCGGTATGCGCTCTGCTGCTAAACAACCTGAACCCGCGAAAAGACCTGAAGCAACCAGCCTGAAACAGACACTGGCCATGTTATGGCCTTATCTGTGGCAATTTAAATACCGCGTATTGCTGGCTTTACTGGCATTAGTTGCCGCTAAAGCCGCCACCCTGCTAATGCCATTGGCACTGAAACACATTGTCGATGCACTCGATCAGGGCCAGCACAATTTGCTGGTTGTGCCTCTGGCTATGTTATTGCTGTATGGTGGCCTGCGCTTTGCCAGTGTGTTTTTTGGCGAAGTGCGCGACGCCCTGTTTGGCCGGGTAACCGAGCATGCCATGCGCAAGCTGGGCCTGCGGGTATTTCAGCATCTGCATAGTTTAGAGCTGGCGTTTCACCTGGACCGGCAAACCGGCGGTATTAGCCGTGATATTGAGCGCGGGACCAATGGCCTAAGTTTTTTAATGCGCTTTTTAATGTTTAATATCGCGCCAACCTTATTTGAAATTCTCGCGGTAGCGCTTATTTTCGCTACCCTGTTCTCGCCGCTTTACTCCGTTGTTACCGTGTTGGCAGTTGCGGTGTATATCTTTTTTACTGTGGTTATTACCGAGTGGCGCAACAAATACACCCGCGAAGCCAATCAGGCCGATAACACTACTAACAGCCGCGCCGTTGACAGCCTGCTGAACTATGAAACGGTAAAGTATTTTAATAACGAGCACTACGAGGCACAAACCTACGACAGCTTTCTGGCAAAGTGGGAGCAAGCCCGCTTAAAAAACCGCTTAAGCCTGCTGGCATTAAACTCGGGCCAGGCACTGATTATTGCCGCGGCTATTACTGCATTAATGTGGCTGGCAGCAGACGAAGTTGTCAGTAAACAGCTGACGCTGGGCGATTTAGTGATGGTTAACGCCTATATGATCCAATTGTTTTTACCGCTTAACTTTTTAGGTTTTGTTTACCGCGAAATCCGCAGGGCGTTAACGGATTTAGAAAATATGCTTGGCTTACTTAAGCGCAAACCAGACATTACCGACGCAGCGGATGCCACCACCTTGAAGCTTGCTAACGGCAGTATCCGTTTCCAGCAGGTCGATTTTGCTTACCAGAATGAACGCCCTATTTTGCAGCAGTTAAGTTTTACGGTACCACCCGGCAGCAAGGTTGCGATTGTGGGCGCCAGTGGCGCCGGTAAAAGCACTATCGCCCGGCTGCTATACCGCTTTTACCGTATCAGCGGCGGCAGTATCTGCATTGATGATCAGGATATCAGCACAGTTACACTGGACAGCCTGCGCCGCGCTATTGCCATAGTGCCGCAAGACACTGTGCTGTTTAACAGCAGCATACGCGACAATATCCGCTATGGCCGCCCCGATGCCAGCGAGCAGGAGGTTGAGCAAGCGATAGACTTAGCACACCTGCGCGGCTTTATTAACAGCCTGCCGCACGGCGATGCGACTCAGGTAGGCGAGCGCGGGCTAAAAGTATCTGGTGGCGAAAAGCAGCGTATAGCTATTGCCCGCGCTATTTTAAAGAAATCGCCGATTCTGGTATTTGATGAAGCCACTTCAGCGCTCGACTCAACGTCCGAGCAAGCCATATTACAAGCCATGCGCGAAGTAGCCCGTAATCATACCAGCGTGGTAATAGCACATCGGTTATCCACCATTACCGATGCCGACAATATTATTGTATTAAAACAAGGCCGGCTGGCAGAGCAAGGCAGCCACAACGAACTGCTGACCGCCAACGGTGAATATGCCCGCATGTGGCAGTTACAACAAAAACAACAAAGCTAATTGTAACTGCCAACAGGCTAGCGCTAATACTAGCGCTAATAATTATGCAGTTTTGGGCCCACTGATATAACGATATATCAATGCCCCTGCTATAGCGCCAACTATCGGAGCTAACCAGAATAACCACAACTGCGTTACGGCCCAGTCACCCACAAATACAGCAACTCCGGTGCTGCGCGCCGGGTTAACCGAGGTATTGGTTACCGGTATGCTGATCAGGTGAATAAGCGTTAAACACAGCCCTATCGCTATAGGCGCAAAGCCCTGCGGTGCACGTTTGTCGGTAGCGCCCATAATGACCACTAAAAACAGCATTGTCAGCACCACTTCCGTCACCAGTGCCGCCTGCATGCTGTAACCACCGGGTGAATGCGCGCCATAGCC
Organism: Rheinheimera sp. EpRS3; assembly: GCF_001513785.1. Taxonomy (GTDB): domain Bacteria; phylum Pseudomonadota; class Gammaproteobacteria; order Enterobacterales; family Alteromonadaceae; genus Alishewanella. The sequence goes on along the minus strand of NZ_LNQS01000001.1, from coordinate 987,910 downwards.
ATTGGAAGCAAAACCTGCCGATACATCAAAACCAGCTTTGCCGGTGGCAATGCAATACAGTACAGCACCAGCAGTTATAGCCCCCAACACCTGTGACACTATATAAGGTAACAACTGATTCGCCGCAAAGCGGCCACCGGCCCATAAACCAATTGATACCGCCGGGTTTAAATGACAACCCGAAATATGGCCAATGGCATAAGCCATGGTTAATACTGTTAAACCAAAAGCTAACGACACGCCGGCAAAACCGATCCCCAACTCCGGAAACGCCGCCGCCAATACAGCGCTGCCACACCCTCCCAGCACCAGCCAGAAAGTACCGATAAACTCCGCGACATAAGATCTCATAGTGTTTTTCCTTGTTTTAATTAACCAACTTCCAAATCACAAACAGTAAACCAGCACACCGCTACAACCTGATTACTGTCATACAACACATTGAAAATACTCTGAACACTGAGAAACAGCAAGATAGAAACAACTCAACGACATCGACTTATCGGCGCGAAACGTTAATGACAGATAAAGCAGTATTTCTTGCTGATGGACAAACAGACAGGCTGCTAATGCGGCCAGAATAGAGCCCTATTAACTCCGGGCAGGCACATAATTGTTAGTAATACATTTAACCCGCTTCAAGTAACCAGCTTTAGTAAGGACTTGAGAACCTGTTGGGTGGCTATTGATGAGTAAATCACCATTGCTCAGTAACCATGATGATCTTGGAGCACCAACTAAACCGTAAAACTTTTCGAGTTTAAATTCACCTTGGATAATATGAATGTCACCGACGTTTGAACCCATATGAGCTAAACCTGAAGTCACAGTCACACCAAATGGCATTTGATAAATATCTTCTACATTCATATCTGCAATGTGAGATACATTGCCATTCTCATCAATTAAAACCAGTTCACCGCCAAATTCACCATTGTTGCTACCGGCAACGGTATTAGAACCGATTGTAAATACCACATGAGGCTGTATAGTCTGATGTTCTATAGCAACCTTGTTGTCTGTATATGGCGAGCGGCGTGGAAACGACTTTTTATATTTACCTGTGTCTTTATCAACAAGCTCGAATAGCCACTGCCTTTGTTCGAAAGTCGTTTCACCCAGAATATCAAAGAAATATCTCACTTCAGCATCAGCTTCCGTTATTTCTGTTTCCACAGATCCTTTGAACATTTTTTTATAAGGGTATTCCAAACCATCATAGGTCCCGCACACGATTTCTTCAGAAAACTTAGCCGCCGCAGAAAAAGAGAGTAGTAAGGCAAGTATTGCTATACGTTTCACTTAAATGTCCTAGTATTGATAACGCTTCAAGAGCCTGTGCGGCTTGCCGCATCTGTGTTGCTTGGCTTGTTATGTGGTAACTTGGTTAAAGCTCTGATTTTAGAACCGATAATGGCAGAAAGCCCGATAATTAAAGCTGCTATTGGTAAATCTATAAACCATGTAGGGGAAACATAGAGCTCCCCCATTAATATAGAAACAACGGCAAAACCGAATAATTCAGATAACGAAACTACAGCTAACAAATGAAGCAAAGTCCGGCTGCTTTGGGTTCTAGCGTAGAAAGACAGAACCAGTAAACTCACCAAAATTAACGGGATGTACTGATAGATAAACAAATCCGATGGCGAAAGAATTGCCAGGTTTTCCACGCCGAAATACATCGTTGAAGCTATGCTCACTGAGGTTTTCACTAAGATGAGAATCAACGAATATTTAAGAATACTAAGAAAGTTCAAGATGGCTCCTTGCCACATAGCGCCCCGCGCATGCGCGCGAACTTGTGAGCATCGCAGGGGCCGTTGGCCCCGAATGACGCGGATTGTTAGGTGCAAACGAGCGTTGCAACATCATTAATGCCATTGCCTAACCCCTTTAGCTCCTGAATAAAGTTATCTAAAAGCACAGGCTCCGTTTTTAAGTACATTTTCGCCTCGCTTGCCTCTTCCCGCCCCTTGAACTCAAAGTACTCAGATTGCTGATGAGTTGCTATGTACAAAGCACCCGGCTTAGGAAAGTGAAGCCTCGCAGAAAAAGCACCATTGGCGTATTCACGGCCAAACGTACCAAGCAATATGTCTTTTAAACCACCGTAATAATGGGTTTTAAAGACATCAAGTGCATTAACTAACTCTAAAATTTGATGGTTACCCACATAAACTTTGTTAGTGAATACCGAGCGTCCGTTACAGACTGAAATTTTTAATTCAGTCACATCATCATCGAACCATACTTTTTCTATAGAAATCTCAGGTTTCAATGCTACTCCTTGCACCTAACATTTTATTATTGTGCATGCTCGTTTTCTCAATTCCTATAGAGGAAACGCACCTAGATAGTCCATTGAAAAAATAACTATAAATACTTGACCTTTATTATGACGGCCAGAAAAAACGAGCATGCATTATATTTTTGCGCCGCGCTGTATTAAGTACCTAATTTATAGGATGTCCATATATTCAGCAACCAGCTTATTAATGTTTGCCAGCACTAAAGTGCTATGGTGCATTTTTCGCCAACTGCTTAGCTTAGGTTGCAACCCAACAGGAGCTAACACCATGTATAACTATAAAAAATATCTGCTTACTACCCTTTTTACCATTCTTGCCAGTTGCAGCCTTATGCTGCAGGCAGCTTGTGTTGATGCGGTGGTGCTGGTGCATGGCAATACCGCCACGCCGGCAAGCTGGGATAACACTTATAACTACTTACTGACTAAAGGCTACAGCAGTAGCGATATTTACCGGCCGGACTGGGGCTCGAAAGGCTGCGCTGCCTGCAATGACCACAGCGGCAGTGAAGAAACACCGGTACGCAATGCGTTGCAACAGGCCTTAGCCAATTCCTGCACCGGCAAGATAGACGTTATCGGCCATTCAATGGGCGCCACCCTGGCAGCACAGCAAATAGACAAGCTGGCGATAGCGTCACAGGTAAACAGTTTTGTTGGTATTGCCGGCGCTTTTCGCGGCTTATTAAGTTGTGGTGTCTACCCGTACAATGTATGGAACTCGACGTGCGGCAGTGCGGGTTTATCGGTGTCGAGCCCGTTTCTTGACAGCTTATACGGTATCCGTTTTGCGCAGAAAGTGTATTCGATCAAAAGTTACAGCGATCAGGTGGTGTGTGCCACCGGCAGCTGCCTGGTATACGGTATTCACAGCAGCAGTATCTGGGGTGAAAATGCCAGCTATAACTACGTGCTGGGCCATTTTGGCCTGCAAACCGACACCGCGGCGCAGCAATACCAGCTGATTAAATAATGCTCTTAATCAGCCGGGCCGGTTTGCTTTTGCAGCCCCCTAACCTGCCAGCCACTGTTGCAATTGCAGCAGTGAGCTGACTTCATGCTTCGGCGTTATGCCTTGTGGCCGCGCGGCACCATGGCGGTTTAGCCAACAGGTATCTATACCGGCATTAATGCCACCTTGTATATCGGCATGCGGGTTATCACCGACCATTAAAATATGCTGTTTCGGCGGGTGGCCCATTAAGGCAAATGCATGGTTAAAAATATCAATATGAGGTTTGGCTACCCCCACCTGTTCAGAGATCACCAGCGGTGAAAATACATCGGCAAAACCGGTGCGTTCAAGGCGGATTTGCTGCAACTCAGTAAAACCGTTAGTAATAATACCCAGCTTAACCCGGCCTTTTAAAGCAGTTATCAGCTCAGTGGCCCCCGGCAGCGGGGTGCAAATATCCGCCATTGCCAGCATAAAGGCGCTGTTCAGCGCTGAAGCACTGGTATTAAGTTTGTCGGCCCAGGGGGTAAAACGGTTTACCTGCAGTTGCTGTGCGCTAATTTCGCCCTGCTGATATTGCTGCCACAGCGGCAGGTTAATTGATTGATAATACTGATATTCGTCAGAACTAAACTGATACTGCTGGCGGGAAAACATTAACTGCAACCCTTTGAAGGCATCAAAGTGAAACAACGTTTCGTCGGCATCAAATAAAATCCACTGGTAACGCACTAGTGCCCCCTAAGCAAAAAATAACGCCGTAGTTTACCAGCTTTACCGCTGGCTATACATGCTTTGGCACTTACCACTGGAGTTGTTACACCGGTTATAAACACTTACATTTTGTCGCTGGGCAGGCAGTGCTAACGAGGTTATTCTTGCGCTGTATCAAAGCACGCTGCATGGCAGTTATATAGTATGCCGGTTGCGTGGTACCTTTTGTTGTAATTGGCCGCTCAGAGTCCCAACCCTTTGAGCGGCCATTTTTTTAGCTGGGCTATGTTGCTGCAGTTGCAGCACTACCTGTTCACACAACTGATGGCTGCACAGCGCCGCCTGATTCATCGCCGGGTTAGTACCACCTTGTTGCAGCTGCGCCACAAAAGCCTGCAGCATGGTAACAAAACCGCGCTTATACAAGGTATTATGCCAGTCATTAAAGCCTAGTAACTGCTGCTGATTATCAGCGGCGTAATGCCCCTGCACCAGATTATCAATTTGCCAGTGCTGATTTGCACCAAAGTATTCCAGCCGCTCAAAACTATTACCGGCTATGCGATTCATTGATACAGAAAACGCCGCGCCCTGATATTGCCAGTGTACCTGCACACTAGCCAGTTGCTGGCCGGTATAACTGCCATATACCTGTGGTTTAAGCTGTGCCGGGTTTTGTACACCGCCAGCATAAAGCGCAAAATCCAGCAGATGAATAAAATCATCATAAATAAAAGTACGGCTATCCGCCGGCAGGTTATAGCGGTTTTTCTGATAGTGCAGTTGTATTGGCGGTGTGGCTAAAGCAGCCTGATACAAGGGTGCGTAACGGCGGTTAAAACCAACAAATAATGGCAGGTTTTGCTGCTGTGCCAGTGCCAGCAGTTGCTCACATTCAGCCAGGTTGTAACTGAGCGGTTTATCAATAAACACCGCGATACCGGCCTGCAATAATTGCGTGGCAACAGCAAAATGGCTGTCGGTGCTGCTGTGGATCATTACAGCGTCGGGCTTAGCAGCAATTAGCTGCGTAAGCTCTGTGTAGCCTTCTTTAATACGGTACTGCTGCATTAGCTGTTGCAACACAGCTGCCTGGCGGGTGCACAGCAGTGGTGTAATGCCTGGCATAGCCGCTATTAAGGGTAAATAGGCTTTTTGTGCTATATCGCCAAGCCCCAACAACGCTATTCTCATGCTGTAACCTTGTTTGTTTTGTCTGCCGCCAGATTACGCTAAAGCACCGTGCACAAACAAGTATCAGCTAAGATGCTGGCGGAAAAACGCCAACGTACGCTGCCACGCCAGCTCTGCCATCTCTTTGTTATAACGCGCAGTGGAATCGTTATGAAAGCCATGGTGAGATGCCGGATACAGTTCAATTTTGTAATTGACCTTGTGCTGCTTAAACAGCGCTTCAGCATCTGGCCACTGGTTATTCACCCGCTCGTCCAGCTCACCTAACTGCACCAGTAATGGCGCTTTGATCGCTGCTATCTTGTCAGCCGGAGGTGGCGAGCCGTAAAACGGCACTCCGGCATCTACCACATTTGGCAAATCTGCAGCTAAACGCCCCGTCATGGCGCCGCCAAAACAAAAACCCACTACGCCCAGCTTACCGCTGCCACCGTCAAGTTGCTTCAGCCATTGTGCTGCTGCGGCTAAATCGGCCACAATTTTTGCCGGTTCCAGCCGGCTTTGCATCTCACGGCCGGCATCATCGTTACCGGGATAACCACCCAGCGGCCAGAGCGCATCAGGGGCAAAAGCAATAAAACCGGCCTTCGCCAGGCGGCGGGCAACATCTTCAATATAAGGGTTTAAACCGCGGTTTTCGTGGATCACCAGCACAGTTGGCATTGCTGCAGCAGCATTTTTCGGTTTAACCAGATAACCCCGGCCTTCGCCGTGGCCCAGCGGCGAGGCAAATTTCTGATAGCTGGCAATAATATCGTCATCGTTAAACGATACCTGCTGTGCCAGCGCATAGTTGGGTAACATGCTGTTGATAAAAGTTGTTGCCAGTGCCGCATTTACTGCCAAACCGGCCATAGCAGTAAAAAAATCGCGCCGGCTTAGCATGCCGTGAGCGTATTTGTCATATAGCTTAAAGGCTTGGTCTGGCAGCTGGGTTGAAGGTTGTTGCGCTGGCTTTTTCATCCGTACACGTCTCTTTGCTGATTTGTTAAACAAGACTACGGTTTATAGCGCATAAAAGATCGGCTGTCTGTGCCAGCCGATCTTTTCAGTGGGTGTTTACAGCTGTTTTAACGGAATTTTTATGTAACTTACGCCGTTTTGCTCAGCACTTGGCAGTTGGCCACCACGAATGTTCACCTGTACCGCAGGATAAATTAACCGGGGTACCGCCAGGGTTTTGTCACGGGCTTCGCGTTTTTGCACAAACTCCTGCTCCGGCGTATCGGCTTTAACATGAATATTCTGCGCTTTTTGCTCCGCCACACTGGTTTGGTATTTTAACTCGCGGCCGTTGGGCTGATAGTCATGACACATCAAAATGTTAGTGTCGTCCGGTAACTGATAAATACGCTGAATGGAGCGGTACAAAATATGTGCATCGCCACCGGGAAAATCGCAGCGTGCGGTACCGGAATCGGGCATAAACAGTGAGTCACCTACAAATAAGTTGCCTGCAATCAAATAACTAACACTGTCGTTGGTATGGCCAGGGGTATTAATCACCTGCGCGGTTACACTGCCAATGCTAAAGCGCTCGTTATCGGCAAACAATTTGTCAAAATAGTCACCTTTGGCCAGCAATTGGTCGTCATTAAGGTTAAACACCAGTTTAAAGGTTTGCTGTACTTTACGAATGCCCTCACCTATTGCCACCGGTGCGCCGGTTTTAACATGCAAATAATGCGCTGCAGATAAATGATCGGCATGGGCATGGGTTTCTAAAATCCAGGCTATGGTAAGATTTTTGGCAGCAATATAGGCCAGTATATTGTCAGCGTCTGTCGTGCTAATCAGGCCGGCGGCAGCATCGTAGTTCAGCACCGGGTCAATAATGGCGGCAGCCTTAGTGCTGCTATCCGTGACTACATAGCTAAAAGTTGAACTGTCTTTATCGAAAAACATTTCAATATGCACGTTATTAGCAGCCATACCCACCTCGTAAATTAGAAATATCTAAATTTCATTGCAGCTTAGCGAAAACCACATTAGAATGCAATTCATGTTATAAGCATATTCCAATATGTTATATAGGACAAACACATTATGCTGGCCTTACTTGGTGCAATAGTAATTGGTTTAAGCCTGGGTCTGTTTGGCTCCGGCGGCTCTATACTGACTGTGCCGGTGTTGTTGTATCTGCTGCATATGCCGCCTCAGCTGGCTATAGCGTCTTCGCTGTTGATTGTAGCCGGTATCAGCTTGTTTGGCTCAGTGCGTAATGGCTTGCAACGGCTGATTAGCTGGCGTCATGTTATGTGGTTTGGTATTCCGGGAATGGCCGGTACTTATGGCGGCGCCTGGCTGGGCACTTTAGTCGATGCCCGCTGGCAGCTGTTGGTCTTCGCTATGCTGATGCTGGTCGCCGCAGTGATGATGTGGCGCAGCAATATTGGCGAGCTTGGCAACGGCAAAGCATTTAAGCCGGTAAAAATTGTTATCGATGGCTTAGCTGTGGGTGCAATAACCGGCTTTGTTGGCGTGGGTGGCGGCTTTTTAATAGTACCTGCCTTAGTGTTACTAGGCGGTTTAACCATGCCGGTTGGTGTGGCAACCAGCCTGGTAATTATTGCCATGAAGTCTTTTGTCGGTTTTGGTAAATACTACTGGGTAATGGCTGCAGACGGCGCCATATTTGACTGGAACACTATCGGCCTGATGATTGTTGCCGGTATTGCCGGTAGCTATGCCGGCGCAGCGGTTGGCAAACGCTTACCCAAACAGCAGCTACAACGTGCCTTTGCCGTATTTTTAGTGATTATGGCGGTCGTCGTCATTTATCAATCTGTTATTTAATTTCAGCAGGCGGGAGTGTCAAATGAAAACAGCACAACAGTTGGTGGCCGAGGCCAAAGCCGTAATTAAGGAAGTGAGTATCAATGAGCTGAGCACAGCGCTTACTGCCGACGCTGAAACCCTGGTGGTTGATGTGCGCGAGCCGGCAGAATTCGCCCAGCAGCATATTAGTGGTGCGGTAAATTATCCGCGTGGCGTACTGGAGATGAATATTCATAATCACCCCAAAGTCGCAGCAAGCGGCTGCGCGGCAGACGTGGCGCTGGCGCAGTTAGCGCAAAGCCCGCTGTATTTAATTTGCCGCTCTGGCGCACGCTCGGCATTGGCAGCAGAATCATTGCAACGTATGGGGTTTACGCAGGTATATTCGGTAGCCGGTGGTATGCAAGCCTGGCTGGACGCAGGTTTGGCTGTTAAATAAGAGCTGGAGCAGACAATGGAAAACTTCACCCCGGTTGAAGCCCTGATTGGCGGCGCCATGATAGGCTTGGGCGCGCTGATTTTATTGGTATTTTATGGCCGTATCGCTGGTATTTCCGGTATTACCAGTTCAGCCTTATTTACCCGCGAAGGCCGCAGTTGGCGGCTGGCATTTTTAGCCGGTATTGTTGCCGGCCCGCTATTAGTTGCGGCAATAATAACGGATTACAGCTACAGCACACCGCAGCTTAGCTGGCAGGTTATTGTTGCCGGTTTATTAGTGGGCGTTGGCACCGGCTGGGGCAGTGGTTGCACTTCGGGCCATGGTATTTGTGGCGTCAGCCGCTTATCACCACGATCCATCACCGCTACTGTGCTGTTTATGTTAAGCGGCATGCTGGTTGCCACCCTGCTGAGTTAAGGAGACTGTCATGCCGATTATTTTCGCTTTTATCGCCGGGCTGCTGATGTCAGTCGGTATTGCTTATTCACACATGATAGACCCAAACAAAGTGCTGGGCTTTTTAACGCTAAATACTAACTGGGACCCAAGTTTAATCCTGGTTATGGCGGCGGCACTTGCCGTGTATAGCTGTGGCTACTGGCTGTTTATCGGCAAAGGCAAACCGGTGTTTGCTCAAAGTTTCAGCTTGCCCACTAAAACAACCCTGGATAAACCGCTGCTTATCGGAGCGTTGCTGTTTGGCGCAGGCTGGGGTTTAGCCGGTTACTGCCCGGGCCCGGCATTAGCGGCTTTAAGCTCGGGTAGCCATGGCACACTGGCGTTTATCATAGCTATGATTACAGGTTGGTTTATTAGCCGTAAACTGGCGATTTAACATAAGTTTGCGCCAGATCAACCGCATTACGGCGCAATGGTCGCAGCGTCTAAAACGCTATGTTATGCTATTTTCTATTATTATATTCTGGCAGGACTTGCGACCTTATGGCTGGTTTTACCTCTCTTTACCTGTTTATTGAACGCACTTTCTTTGGCACTTTAAGCCGTAAAATTGTTGGTAATATCAGCTTTTTAGCGCTGTTTTTCCTGCTGGCGTTGTATCTGGCGTATCCTGCCTCCGGGGCGGACAGCCGCTGGTGGTTATTGCTGGTGCTTGGCGTAACAGCCTTTGTATTTACTATCGGCTATATGCACTACCTGATTGTACGACCGGTGAAAGCTCTGGTATCAGCCCTGCACGACACCAACCGCAAAGGTACCGATCTTAACCACCGCCTGCCTGCTTTTACTTATGATGAATTTCGTACCCTGTCAGAAGAATACAACCAGTTTGTCAGCCAGTTGGGGGTGTTGCTGGGCGATATTCACCAGCAGGCCGGCGAAACCCATTTAGTTAACGAGCAGGTATCCGGTGCAGTAAAAAGTACCCGCAGCCATTTGCAGGATACCGAAAAGCGTAGTGGCCAAATTCGCCGTGAAAGTGATGAAGTGCTGCAATACTTATCCGATATCGTGCAGCATGGCGATCAGGTGGGCCTGGTTTCCGGCGTCGCTGTAGATAAAGCCAGAGTCGCCAGCAATCAGATGCAGCAACTAACCGGCCAGTTATCGGGCATTGTTACACTGCTTAATAGTTTTGGCAGTACTATCAACGGCTTGCACAAAAATTCAGAAAATGTGCGGCAAATTCTGGTGATGGTAGAAAACTTTTCCGATCAAACCAACCTGCTGGCGCTGAATGCCGCAATAGAAGCCGCCCGCGCCGGTGATGCCGGCCGCGGTTTTGCCGTGGTAGCTGATGAGGTGCGTACGCTGGCCGCGAAAGTCAATGACGCCACCAAACAAATTTCCGGCTTTTTAAATGAAATGGAGCAACTGGTTGGTGACACCCGCACCGAATCGCAAAGCCTGAACCAGCAAGCGCAACAAGCGCAGCAGCAAATTGACAGCACCAGCGCCGAATTCAGCCAGTTGCAACAAGAACTGCAACAAGCCAAAAGCGGTATTCAAAACATTAATAACACCGTACTGGAACTGGAGCAACGCTACCAGCAAACGCATCAGCACTTATCAGCTATTGAACAGGTGACCGGTGATGCCTATAACCAAATGGCCTCTATTGATCAGGCAGCAAAAGATCTGTTATCCGGCACCGCCCGTACTCAGCAACAACTGGCACGTTTCGCCCGTAACCAGCAGTAAAACGTTAAGCCGGCTATATTTGCTTACAGTTGCTCACTTGCTGGTATTTATAGCTGCCGGTATATTCCCCTCTAACGCTATACTGCTCTGAGTTTATTGCTGCTGCCAAGGATTTTTCATGTTTAAAAAGCTTTCTTTCTCCCCTGTTGTTATTGCCGTGATCTTAAGTCTGGCGCTTATTTTTTGGCTGTTTAGCGGCGACAATTACAGCGCTAAAGCAGATGCACCTGCTGAGCAGCAAATCCCTGTTGTTGAGTTGTCACAAGTAGAAGCACGCTGGTCAGATGCCGAGCCCTATCAGGCTAAACAAATTGCCCAGGGGCAGGTATTGCCCTGGCGCACGGTAAGTATTAAATCGCAGCAAGCCGGCACAGTTGAAGCCTTACTAAAACAACAAGGCGATACGGTTAAACAAGGTGACAAACTGCTGCGCTTGTCAGACGAAGGCCGCACAGCGCTGCTGGCACAGGCGCAGGCCAATCTGAAACTGCGCAAAAACGAGCTGGAAAGCGCCCGCACACTGGGGGAATCAAAATTTTTATCGGCAACTGAGCTAACCAGGCTGGAAAGCGAAATGGCTACAGCAGAGGCTGAACTGCAAACTGCCCGGCTTGCTGTAATACAAACTGAGCCGGTAGCGCCGTTTAATGGTGTAGTAGATCGCCGCCATATTGAAGTAGGTGATTTAATTCAAACCGGCACCGAACTAATGCAACTGGTACAAATTGACCAGCTTAAAGTAACCGCCCAAATTCCGCAGCAGCATATTTCCGCATTAAAACAGGGCCAGGATGTTACCTTGCGCTTGCTTGAAGGCCGTGAGCTAAGCGGCGAGCTTAGCTTTATCAGCTACGCTGCCGACACCGCCACCCGCAGTTTTTATATTGAAGTCACCGTAGCCAACCCCGAGTTACTGCGTATTGCCGGTGGCAGCGCCACTGTTGAAGTACAACTGGCGCCAGTGCAGGCGCACCGGATATCCCCCGCACTGCTAAGCCTGGATACCAGTGGCCATCTTGGTGTGTCAGTTGTTGATGAACAACAGCAGGTGGTGTTTTATCCGGTGGCGATATTAAGTGCTGATAACGACGGAGCCTGGGTAAGTGGCTTGCCACAACGGGCGCAAATTATCACTCAGGGCGCCGGCTTTGTCCGCGCTGGTGATAAAGTTCTGGTTGCCGGAGCCAAGTCATGAACAGCATCATTCAGGCGGCTATTCAGCGCAGCCGCGCCAGCTTAATGCTACTGCTGTTTTTGTTTATTGCCGGTATTACTGCTTACCAGTCTATTCCCAAAGAAGCCAACCCGGATGTGGCTATCCCGATGATGTACGTGTCGATGTCGCTTGACGGCATCAGCCCGGAAGATGGTGAACGCTTGCTGGTGCGGCCGATGGAACATGAACTGCGCTCATTAGAAGGCATTAAAAAAATGACTTCTACCTCCAGTGAAGGCCATGCCTCGGTAATGCTGGAATTTGATGCCGGTTTTGATGCCGACAAAGCACTGGCCGATGTGCGGGTTAAAGTTGATGCCGCCCGGGCTAAACTACCCAGCGAAGCTGACGAACCCACGGTAAATGAAATTAACGTTGGCTTGTTTCCGGTATTGTCAGTGGGCTTATCCGGACCGATATCAGAAAACCAGTTGGTATTTATCGCCCGCCAGTTACAGGAAAATATAGAGGCTATTCCTGAAGTTCTGGAAGTCGATATTGGCGGCGACCGCGAAGACTTGCTGGAAATAGTGGTAGATCCGCAGGTACTGGAAGGCTACGGCCTGGATTACCAGCAACTGTTCACACTGGTATCAAACAATAACCGCCTGGTTGCTGCTGGTAGCTTAGACACCGGTGCCGGCCGTATGGCGATGAAAGTGCCGGGCGTTATTGAAAATTTAGACGATGTATTGTCGATGCCAATTAAGGTCGACGGCGATACCGTTATCACTTTTGGCGATGTAGCTACCATCAGCCGCAGTTTTAAAGATCCACTCGGTTTTGCCCGTATTAATGGCCAGCCGGCAGTGGTGCTGGAAGTGAAAAAACGTAGCGGCGCAAATATTATTTCCACCATAGAACAGACCAAAGTACTGATTGAACAAGCCAGTGCAGCCTTTCCTGAAGGTATGCAGATTAACTACATTATGGATCAGTCTACTGAAGTGAAAAACATGCTGTCAGATCTGCTGAACAACGTGTTAACTGCTGTGGTGCTGGTACTGATCCTGATTGTAGCCACCATGGGTGTGCGCTCGGCAGTATTGGTTGGTATTACGATTCCGGGTGCGTTTTTTGCCGGTATTTTATTGATTTACGCACTGGGCTATACCATGAATATTATCGTGCTGTTCGCACTGATTTTAGTCGCCGGTATGTTGGTCGACGGCGCTATAGTAGTCAGTGAATTGGCCGATCGTAACCTGGCTGAAGGGCAAAAACCGAAAAAAGCCTGGGCTAATGCCGCCGGACGCATGGCCTGGCCTATTATCGCCTCCACCGCTACCACTGTTGTGGTATTTATGCCGCTGCTGTTCTGGCCCGGTGTGGTAGGTCAATTTATGAAATACCTGCCTGCCACCGTCATTTTGTGTTTGCTGGCATCGTTATTTATGGCGCTGATTTTCTTACCGGTAATGGGTGGGCTCAGTAAAGCGCAGCCCCCTGCACATGAAGTTGCACAAAGCCGGGCGGGTAAAGCCTATCGCGGTCTGCTTTCACGCTTGTTACGCCGTCCAGGCCTGACCTTTGCCGGTATGCTTGGCGCTATGGTATTAATCTTTTTTGCTTACGGTAAATATAACCATGGCCTGGAGTTTTTCCCGTCGGTAGAACCAGAATCAGCCCAGGTTTGGGTGCGCGCCCGTGGTGATATGTCTATTTATGAAAAAGATATTCTGCTGCAAAAGGTAGAGCAGCGCCTGCTGGGGTTATCAGAGGTAAAAGCACTCTATGCCCGCTCACTGGCCAGTAGCAGCGGCGAACTGGCACCCGATGTGGTTGGTACCTTGCAATTTCAGTTTATTGACTGGTACGACAGACGCCGCGCGGCAGATATTCTTAGCGAAATGCGCGAGCTGACCAAAGATATCCCGGGCGTTATTCTGGAGTTTCGTCAGCAGCAGGAAGGTCCGGCGGCAGGCAAACCGATAGAGCTGCAGGTCAGTGCAATGGAAGCTGCCGCAACTGAAGAGGCAGTAACACAAATTATCAGCCAAATGCAGCAAATGGGCGGCTTTGTTGATATAGAAGATGACAGGAGCTTACCCGGTATCGAGTGGCGCATAGAAGTTGACCGCGCTGCAGCTGCCCGTTTTGGTGCCGATGTGCTAACCGTTGGTAATGCCGTGCAGATGATCAGTAATGGTTTGTTGCTGGCTAAGTTTCGCCCGGAATATGCCAGCGATGAAGTCGATATTCGGGTGCGCTTTCCGGAGAATTGGCGCTCTTTAGATCAGTTGGGCCGGTTAACTATTCAAACTCAGCGTGGCCAGGTACCGCTGAGCAACTTTGTTAAACTGGTACCTGCCCCGAAAACCAGTATCATTAAACGTATTGACGGCAACCGTGCTGTAACGATAAAAAGTGATTTGGCACCGGGAAATCAGGTTGGCGAGCGCTTACAAGCACTGCTGGGCAGTGATATTAAGTTACCTGACAATGTGCATATTAAAACCGCCGGTGAAAGTGCGGATCAGCAAGAAGCCATGACCTTTCTGATGGGCGCTTTTGCTACCGCTATCTTCCTGATGCTGATGATTTTACTGGTGCAATTTAACAGCTGGTATCAAAGCCTGCTGATTTTATCAGCCATTATCTTCTCTACGGCCGGTGTTCTGCTCGGCTTGCTGGTTAACGGCCAGAGCTTTGGCATAGTTATGGTGGGTATGGGCATTATCGGCCTGGCCGGTATAGTGGTAAATAACAATATCGTCTTAATTGACACCTATAATCAGCTGCGTGACAGCGGCTTATCGGCTATTGATGCCGCGCTGGAAACCGGCTGCCTGCGCTTACGCCCGGTGCTGCTTACGTCAATTACCACAGTATTGGGTTTAATGCCGATGGTGCTGGCGGTGAATGTTAACCTGCTGGAACCCAGCCTGGGCTTTGGCGCGCCGTCAACCCAGTGGTGGACGCAGTTATCCAGCGCTATTGCCGGCGGGCTAACCTTTGCCACCCTGCTAACCTTGTTTTTAACCCCCTGCATGCTGGTGCTGGGTGAAAAACTGCGGCCACGCAAAACCGAACCAGATGCTGAACCAATCAGTAGCAGTGACGATATTGCGCTATTGCTGAAAAAACGTGCCTGATACTGCAATAATCACGGTGCCGCGGCGGGCATGTTTATTTTCGCCCGGCACCTTCTTATTATTGCCGGCTAACCGTCTGCTACCTCTGTGCCGAGGGTTACTGCACCCGCAACGCCGCAGATAATTGCTGTTCAATATCGCTAAAGCTGGTTGGCCTGGCATATAAATAGCCCTGACCAAACTCGCAGCCAAGCTCAGCCAGTACCTCCTGCTGCTTCGCCGTTTCAATACCTTCCGCTATTACGGCTACACCTATTGCCTGTGCCATCGCCAGCATGGCTTTGACCAAACTCAGGTTGTGGCCGTTTTCAAGCGCCTGGACAAAGGTTTTATCAATCTTAATATAATCAATAGGTAAGGATGTAAGATAAGATAATGAAGAATAGCCAGTACCAAAATCATCAATCGCAACTTTAATACCGGCATTGCGAAAAGCATTCAGGTTTTCCAGAATAGCCGGCGAATTATCCATTGCCACACCTTCGGTAATTTCCAGTTGCAGACACTCTGCCGGTAACTCCATCAGTTGCAGCTTGGTAATAACATAACTGTGTAACGCCTGATCTGAAAAGTGTTTAGCGGTAATATTTACCGCCACAGGTTGCGGCTGCAAACCGGCTTGCCGCCAAAGTTTGATTTGCTGCAACGCTGTTTTAATTACCCAACAATCGAGCTTTTTGCCCAGATTTACTGCCTCGGCCACTGCCACAAAAATGTCTGGTGCAACAAAACCCAGTTCGGCATCGTGCCAGCGCACCAGGGCTTCATAGCCCACCAGCTTTTTACTTAATAAATGGTACTTTGGTTGCAGCACTACGCTGAGTAAATCCTGCTCCAGCGCACGGCGTAAGCCTTGCTCTATCTCCAATTGCCGGGTGAGTGCATTGTGAATATCTTCATGGTACATCCGCAGTGGCAATGCTTGCTGCTTGGCTTCAAACATGGCCGACTCAGCCTGACGGATCAGCACATTTAAATCAGTGTCATCATCCGGATAGCTGCTGATACCAATACATACCGAAGGTGAAATTTTCTGGTTAGCCAGCCAGTAAGGCTCTGTACACTTATCAACCACGCTCTGAGCAAAAGGCAGCAAGCTGCTGTGATCGGCCACCGGCAATAACACTATGTAATCATCTGCCCCCGGTCTGCAGGCAAAAGCCCCATCGGGCAACATACTTTGCAGCCGGTGGGCAGCCTCTATCAGCATTAAATCACCAAAATCATGGCCGTACTTTTCATTGATAAGGCGAAAACGATGGCAATCAATAAACAGTACCGCATAAACCAGAGTTTTGTCCTGCCGCCGGCTAAATTGCTCTATCAAGCCATCGCGGTTTAACAAACCAGTTAAGGCGTCAAAATGGGTAAGAAACTTAGCATGATTTTTCGCTTTTACCTGCTCGGTAATATCAATGCCCACCCCCTGAATTTCATCAGCCGAATCAACCTTCCCAATTAGTGTGCTGAATGTCCAGTCTACCCAGTGCACACTGTTGTCCGGCCCCAGCATGCGCACCAATAACGAAATGGTTTGTGCCAGCTCTGCCTGGCGCAGTTGGTCCAATAGTGACTCAACATTGTAACGCTCGTCTGCATGAATAAATTCAAAGATAGAGATACCCAGCACCTGAATAATCGGCTGATTAAGTTGACGGCAAAATGCGTTGTTGACGAAGGTAAGCCGTGAATTTTTGCTTAAACGACAGATAAATTCTTTTTGGTTTTCAACTATATCGCGATAACGCTGCTCAGCAGACGTTAAACGCTGTAATACCGCTTTAAACTCAGATAAGTCGTGGCATACCCCGACAAACAACCGGCCATGCTCAGTGCGAGACTCTCCCACCGACAAATGCATCGGAAACACTGAGCCATCTTTGCGTTGCGCTGGCACATCCCGGCCAATGCCAATAATTTTGGCCTTACCACCGCCTTTAAAGTTTTGCAGGTAGCTATCATGCTGGTTACCATGCGCCGATGTCATTAGCATGCTGACATTCTGGCCTATCACCTCATGCTTTTTGTAACCAAATAACTGTTCAGCGCCGCGGTTAAAGCTTTGCACTATGCCCCATTCATCAATAGAAATAATGCCATCTACCGCAGCTTCCAGCAGTGCATCCTGCATAGAGCGTAAACTAAGGTGGGCTTTAACACTGGCTTCGTATGC
The DNA here is from genome assembly GCF_001513785.1 of Rheinheimera sp. EpRS3. GTDB lineage: Bacteria > Pseudomonadota > Gammaproteobacteria > Enterobacterales > Alteromonadaceae > Alishewanella. The sequence goes on along the minus strand of NZ_LNQS01000001.1, from coordinate 970,872 downwards.
CGTTAAATCATGGCAAATACCAACAAAATAGCGTTTAACGCCTGCTTTGGCTTCGCCAACAGAAAGGTGCATAGGAAAAATACTGTGGTCTTTACGTTTACCCTGTACATTACGGCCAGAGCCAATAATCTTAGCCGCCAAACCGTGCTTTACATAATTAGCCAGATAACCGTCATGCTCACTATGAAACGGCTCTGGCATTAACATACGTACGTTCTGGCCAACACATTCGGCCGGGCTATAACCAAACAGCTTTTCTGCCGAGGGCGAGAAAAAACAAATTAAACCTTGCTGATCAATAACGATAATGGCATCAACAGCAGAATGCGCTATGGCATCCTGCAGCTGGCTTAGCTCAAAAGTATCCATACCTGGCGTAACCTTGTTGTTAAAAGCTAATTCAATAAACTGCTAATCTACGCTGTAGTTTTTTGACAAGTGTTACAACTTTAGAAGTGAAGTGGCTGTTTTTCCACTGTGGCAACAAAAAGAGTGTGTCAGCCCATTTCAGGCCGGGGCTATGCGGGGAAGTTAGCTTTCGCCAGCAGTAATAATTGTGCAGGATGAGATAGTAAAAACGGATTGCCCTGCCGGGCAATCCGCATAACGCGCTTAAATATCGCTGATGTTAGAATGTCCGTTAGTTAAAAAGCGTAGTTAAAACTAACGCTAACATTACGTGGCGTACCATAGCGATACTGGGTGTAAGCACTGCCGAACGCTGTCATGTAGTTGTAGTACTTTTTATCAAACAAGTTGGCAACGTTAAGCTGCAGGTTCATATTGTCGGCAATATCATAGCGCGCCATCAGGTTTGTTAATGAGTAAGCCTGTTGAGTCAACTGCACACCACCGCCTGCAGCAGAGGTTTCGCTTTGCCAGTTAATACCGCCACCAATGGTCAGCTCTGGCAGTAAATCGACAAACTGGTAGGTAGTAAACAGCTTAAACTGCTTACGCGGGCTATCGGTATTCACTTTAGTGCCAAGAGCGTCTTCAGCTTTAAACTGCGAATAACCGGCGCTGATATTCCAGCCTTCCAATGGCTTACCTACCACTTCCAGTTCAAAACCTTTGCTCTGTGTGCCGTCTGCTCCATAGTAAGCGGTTTGCTGCTCGGCTGTTGGTACAAAGTCCGGATCTACTACAGCCAGGTTCTCCTGATCAATCTGAAACAGGGATACAGTAGTGTGCAACAAATCATTTAAGAAGGTGCTTTTCAGCCCCACTTCGTAGCTTTTGCCTTCAACAGGGTCCAATAAACTGTTGCTGGCATCCCTTCTGTCCTGCGCTTTAAAAATCTCTGTATAGCTGGCATATAAACGGTGCTGCTCAGTCAGGTCGTATAATGCACCTACATAAGGTACAAATACGCTATTGTTGCCGTAATCTTCCATCGCGCCATACCAGAGCCCTTCACGGTCCCAGCTGGACATACGGCCACCAACAATAAACTTCAGCGCATCAGTAACAGACAAACGGGTAGCTGCATAAACCCCTTCCTGCTTAATGGTAACGTCTTCGGCTCTTACCGGATTGGCTTCCCATTCTGGCTCTGCCAGACCACTCCACTGGTAAAAATTGCCAACATCAACGCGATCATAACCACCACTCATATCACCACCGATAGGGGTATACGAGTCAGTTGCAATATCCTGTTTGCTGGAAATGGCACCGATAACAAACTCATGTTGCTGGTTAAACAGCTGGTAGTCACCTTTTAGCTGGATGTCAAAACTGTCTTGTTCAGTTTCGCCATAGGCCCAGTAACGTTGAGCATTAAGCCCTTCGCCGGTTTCTTTATCCATGGCACCATAGAAATACAACAGTTTAGAGTCTTTTTCGTATTCCATACGGTTATAGTTGGCTACCAACTGCCAGCCATTGCTAAAAGCATGATTGAGGTTAACAAAATAGTTGGTATTAGATGTGTCCCAGCGGGTCCAGTCGGTGCCGGTGGTTTTCGACACATCCCAGTCGATAAAAGTGCCGTCACTAAAGACAGCAGGTAACGCGCCCCAGGTTGCCGCTTTAGGATCACGATTCTGGTAACTTGCGCCGACCCTTAGCAAGGTTGCAGCAGATAAGTCAGCTTCCAGCACACCGTATAACACGTTGCTGCGCTCTTCATACTGATCCCAGTAAGACTCAGTATTCAGGTATTTACCCACTACACGGCCGCGTATAGTGCCACTGCTGTTAAGCCCACCGGCAACATCAGCCGTAACCTGCTTTTTATCCCAGCTGCCAGCGGCGACATTAACATAACCTGTCAGATCTGTGCTGTTTGCATGCTTTCTTACCAGGTTAATCGAAGCCGACGGATCGCCAGCGCCTGTTAGCAGGCCTGTGGCACCACGCACAAACTCGACCCGCTCGTAAATCGCGACATCCGCTACGGTTTCACCGGAATCACCAGCTAAACTCCAGGCAATGGGTACGCCGTCAATCTGGTAATTGGTAACTTCAAAACCGCGAGATTTAAAAGAGCTGCGCACATTATCCAGTTCGGTAGAGGATACACCAACGGCATTTTTTACCGTTTCCAGCACGGTATTAATATTCTGATCACGCATCCGTTGCTCAGTGATGATACTCACCGACTGTGGCGTTTCACGCAATGTCAGCCCAAGGCCGGTAGCAGTGTCAACCACTTCATTTACTGTGTAAGAACCTTTAACTTCAAGCCTTTCTATTGCTTTGCTGTTTTGTTCTTCAGCAACAGCAACAGAAGATGTGGCCGCGATTGCCAGAGATACCGCTGTTGCGACTGGCAATAACCGGAATTGAATAGTAGACATGGGAACAAACCTTTGACTGCATGAGGAAGTTGCATTTTATTTTAAATAGCAACGATTATCAATAAGGTTTGCATTAATGATCTGAAAGCGGGCATAGCGTTATCAGCAAGCCCCAAAGATACAGGTATCAACGGGGCTCGTTTTTTACTTATAACAGTGTAATACGGGCAAATTTGCGTTTACCCACCTGATAAATTTCAGAGCTGCCTTTAACGATTTCCAGTTTGCTATCATCTATTTTGGTTTCGCCATTCAGTTTTACTGCACCTTGTTTAATCATGCGGATAGCTTCAGAAGTGCTGTCGACCAAACCAGCTTCTTTTAGCAGGTTGGCAATCAACATAGATTCAGCATCACAGCTTACCGTAACGTCGGGAATATCATCCGGCAAGGCATTTTTACTAAAGCGCTGGGTAAAATCCTGATGCGCAGCTTCTGCTGCAGCATCATTGTGAAAGCGGGCAATAATTTCTTTTGCCAGCATAATTTTAATATCACGCGGATTAGCACCGTCAGCAACCTGCTGTTTTAACGCAGTGATTTCTTCAACCGGTTTAAAGCTAAGCAAATCGTAGTAACGCCACATCAGCTCGTCTGAAACAGACATAATTTTGCCAAACATGTCGTTAGGTGCATCGGTAATACCAACATAGTTGCCCAAAGACTTCGACATTTTCTGCACGCCGTCCAGGCCTTCCAGCAACGGCACCATCATTACTGTTTGCGGGCGTTGGCCTTCGTCTTTTTGTAACTCACGCCCCATCAGCAGGTTAAAGCGCTGATCGGTTCCGCCCATTTCAACATCAGCTTGTAACGCCACAGAATCCCAGCCTTGTACCAGCGGGTATAAAAACTCATGAATAGCAATTGACTGATTATTGCCAAAGCGCTTTTTAAAATCATCACGTTCCAGCATACGCGCAACGGTCTGACGCGATGCCAGCTTAATCATACCGGCGGCGCCCAGCTCGCCCATCCACTCTGAGTTAAACGCCACCCTTGTTTTGGCCGGGTCAAGAATTTTAAACACCTGCTCTTTATAGGTTTCAGCATTGGCTAACACATCTTCACGGCTTAACGGCTTGCGGGTGACGTTTTTACCGCTCGGATCGCCAATCATGCCGGTGAAATCACCGATCAGAAAAATCACTTCGTGGCCTAACTGCTGAAAAGCACGCAACTTGTTGATCAAAACGGTATGGCCAAGGTGTAAATCTGGTGCAGTTGGGTCAAAGCCTGCCTTTATTTTCAATGGCTTGCCTTCTTTTAACTTGGCTATTAGCTCTTCTTCCAGCAGAATTTCTTCGCAGCCGCGTTTTAACTCAGCTAAAGCCAGCTCCCAGTCCGCCATTTTAGTCTCCTGATTTTTAACCTGATTGGGCAAAGAAACCGCATTCTATAGCATGTTCAGCCTTGGGGAAACGCACAAAAGTCTGGTGTCAGGCAAAAAAACCGTATATGCTCGGTTTTTGTGCATTTCCTGAGCCAAGACAAGTATTATGCGCCAATTAGTAACCAAAATACCCAAACAACACCGCGTCTTAATTGTCGCCACTTCGGTGTTCTTATCCATTATTTTATTACTGCCATCAGAACAAGCCTCTGCGTCTAAAGGCAGTAAAAGCGAAAGCCTGGAAATAGGTAAACGCTACAGCCTGGATATTCCGCAAAGCGCGGAAGATTTAACCCTTGAGCAAGCTATCTCTGAGTTACCTGCCCTGCCGGAAGAAGATCTGTCGTTAAACTGGTCGGTACTGCAGGTACAGAAAGGTGATGCGCTGTCAGCTTTGTTCAAAAAAGCTAATATCAGCCAACAGGTTATGCTGGACGTTCTGGCACTGGGCAATAGTGTAAAAACCCTGACCCGGCTGTTCCCGGGCGAACAACTTGAATTTGGTTTAAACGAAAACGGTGAGTTACAGGAACTGCGTTATGCGCTGAACCACTTAACCACCTTGCGTGTTAGCCGTAACAGCGACGGCAGTTTTATTGCAGAAGAGCTGAAAAAAGAAGTTGAGCTGCGTAGCCAGTTTGCCAGTGCAGAAATACGTAGCAATTTTTGGAGCGCAGGCATAGAAGCAGGCCTGAGCGAAGCACAAATTATGAGTCTGGCCGGTATTTTCGGCTGGGATATCGACTTTGGTCTGGATATCCGCGGTGGCGACAGCTTCAGTGTGCTGTACGAAACCCAATATGTTGATGGTGAATTTATCAGTAACGGCAATATTGTTGCTGCCCAGTTCCAGAACCAGGGGCATGTGTATCAGGCCGTACGCCATACCGATGGTAACTACTACAAACCCGATGGTGCCAGTATGCGCCAGGCGTTTTTACGCGCACCGGTCAGCTTTCAGTATGTTAGCTCAAACTTTAACCCACGCCGCCTGCACCCTGTGCTGGGCACTGTACGCGCCCATAATGGCGTAGATTACGTGGCGCCGGTAGGTACGCCAATAATGGCAGCAGGTGACGGCCGGGTGATTGCCTCAGCCTACAATAAACTGAACGGCCATTATGTATTTATCCAGCATGCGAATAATATCGTCACTAAATACCTGCACTTATCCAAGCGTTTGGTCGCGAATGGCGCTAAAGTGCGTCAAGGTGAAGCCATTGGCCGCTTAGGTGCCACTGGCCGCGTTACCGGCGCGCATTTACATTATGAATTCTTAGTGTCTGGTGTGCACCGTAACCCCAGAACAGTTAAGTTGCCGCAAGCTACACCGCTGCAAGGCCAGGAAAAACAACTGTTCAGCCAGCAAGCACAGCAAATAATTGCACAGCTGGCGACTAAAGAGCGGGTGTTACTGGCGAAAACTGCAGCTGACGCCACCGCAGCACCTTAATCTGATAACCATTAAAAAGCCCCATTAAAAAAGCCCGGTCAAAAACCGGGCTTTTTTTATCTGCGCTATCCTAACCAACCAGTGCCAATAAAATACCAGCTGCAACGGCAGAGCCTATTACACCTGCCACATTAGGCCCCATCGCATGCATCAGTAAGAAGTTGTGCGGGTTGGCTTCTAACCCTACCTTGTTTACCACCCGCGCTGCCATTGGCACCGCAGATACACCAGCCGCACCAATTAACGGGTTAATTGGCTGCTTGGAAAACTTAGCCATAATCTTTGCCATAATAACGCCCGACGCTGTGCCTATAGCAAAGGCAACCGCGCCCAACACCAGAATGCCCAGTGTTTGCAGCGTTAAGAACTTATCCGCACTAAGCCTGGACCCTACAGCAAGGCCGAGGAAAATGGTCACAATATTAATCAGCTCGTTTTGGGCTGTTTTACTTAAGCGGTCTACCACGCCGGATTCACGCATCAGATTGCCCAGACAGAACATACCAATCAGCGGCGCAGCACTTGGCAGCAATAAAATAGTCAGCAGTAGGACCGCCAGCGGAAAAATAATCTTTTCTTTCTTACTGACAGTACGCAATTGCACCATCTGGATATTGCGCTCGGCCTTAGTGGTTAAAGCCCGCATAATCGGCGGCTGAATAATAGGTACTAGCGCCATATAAGAATAGGCCGCTACTGCAATGGCGCCAAGTAGATCAGGCGCCAGCCTTGAGGCAAGAAAAATGGCAGTAGGGCCATCTGCACCACCAATAATGGCAATGGCAGAGGCTTCTTTCATGGTAAAACTCAAACCTGGTACTGCATTTAGCGCAACAGCACCTAATAAGGTAGCAAAAATACCAAACTGCGCTGCCGCACCTAATAACAGCATTCTGGGGTTAGCAATTAAGGCGCCAAAATCTGTTAATGCACCAACGCCCATAAAAATCAGCAACGGAAAAATACCGGTGCCAATACCCACTTCGTAGATCATATACAGCAAACCACCCGGCTCACCCATACCGGCCAGCGGAATATTTGTCAGTACAGCGCCAAAGCCAATAGGTAACAGCAACAGGGGTTCAAAGCCCCGCGCAATAGCCAGATAGAGTAATAAAAAACCGACCAGCATCATTACTACCTGCCCGGCGGTAAAATGCACTAAACCGGTAGAAGCAATTAAGGTTGCAACAGCGTCCATGAAAATTCCTCAGTTCAGTTTAGTCAAAGCTGATCAGCACATCGCCAGTGCTCACTGCATCACCGGCCGCAACATGAATATTGACTACAGTACCGTCAGACACTGCCCGCACTTCGGTTTCCATTTTCATTGCTTCCATAATAATCACCACATCACCGCGCTTCACCTCTGCGCCAACTTTGGTGACAATTTTCCAGATATTACCCGCCAGTGGTGCGTTTAACGTTGCACTGCCGGTAACAGAGGCGCTGCCGGGGATATTTTCTGACACAACGGGTTTAACTGAGCTCAGCTCACCGGTTGGTGCCACCTCAACTTCATATACCTTGCCATCAACCCGCACGCTGTAGCTGGCAGGGCCACTCTGCACTGTCTTGGCTTTGCTGGCTGGCTTTTTGCTATCAGCACTTTCAGTCTCTGGCGCCGGTTCAAACGCCGCCGGGTTGTCACGGTTTTTCAAAAACTTTAAGCCTACCTGTGGAAATAACGCATAGGTCAGCACATCATCAATCTGTTGATCTGCCAGACGGATATTCTCGCTTTTCGCCAGGCTGCTAAGTTCTTCCTGCAGTTTATCGAGCTCTGGCTGCAGCAAATCAGCCGGACGGCAGGTAATGGCTTTGGCGCCTGCCAATACACGTGCCTGCAGCTCTACATTCATCGGCGCTGGCGTAGCGCCATATTCGCCTTTTAAAACGCCGGCGGTTTCTTTGGTAATACTTTTATAGCGCTCACCGGTAAGCACGTTTAACACCGCCTGGGTGCCGACAATTTGTGATGTTGGCGTAACCAGCGGTAAGAACCCCAGATCTTCGCGCACATGGGGAATTTCTTTTAGCACGGCATCCAGCTTATCGAGTGCGCCCTGCTCTTTTAGCTGGCTTTCCATATTGGTTAGCATGCCACCTGGCACCTGCGCCAGTAAAATACGGGCATCCACGCCTTTTAATGAACCTTCAAACTGAGCATATTTTTTCCGCACATCACGAAAATAAGCGGCAATCTCAGCCAACAGTTCTAAATTCAGCCCGGTGTCGCGCTCGGTCCCTTCCACAATCGCGACCATGGTTTCAGTAGCACTATGACCATAAGTCATACTCATTGACGATATCGCGGTGTCCAGCATATCAATGCCAGCGTCTATCGCTTTTTGGTAAGTGGCTGTGCTTAAACCTGTAGTGGCGTGGCATTGCATGGCTAATGGAATTTTGGTGGCTTCTTTAATTCGGGTAACCAGCTCTTCACACTCGTAGGGTTTAAGCAAACCGGCCATGTCTTTAATGCATACCGAATGACAACCCATGTCTTCCAGTTGCCGCGCCATATCTACCCACATATCAATAGTGTGTACCGGGCTAACCGTGTAAGAGATAGTGCCCTGGGCATGAGCCCCCACTTTAATAGCGGCCTGAACTGCGGTTTGCAGGTTTCGGATGTCGTTCATGGCGTCGAAAATACGAAACACATCAACACCATTTTCATGCGCACGTTCAACAAAGGCTGTTACTACGTCATCAGCATAGTGGCGGTAGCCTAATAAATTTTGCCCACGCAACAGCATTTGCTGTTTGGTATTAGGCATGGCTTTTTTTAATTCGCGGATACGATGCCAGGGGTCTTCACCAAGATAACGGATACAGGCATCAAAGGTAGCGCCGCCCCAGGATTCCATTGACCAATAGCCCACTTTATCCAGCTTGGCTGCAATAGGCAGCATATCGTCCAGCCGTAACCGGGTTGCCAGTAATGACTGGTGCGCGTCACGCAGCACAAGTTCAGTAAGTAATAATGGCTTGCTCATGCCTGAGTCCTCTTATTGTTGTTGGCGATATTGATGTATAGCACCTGAAATAGCGGCAATAACTGCCGGGCTTGGGCCATTGCTGCCACTCTCTGCTCTGGCAGTTTTATCGGTTGGTTTTACCGGGAAATAACGCTGCATAACGCTGCTTATTATCTGTACGACAAACACCAGCAATAATAAGAATGCAAACACTGCCACCATGCCAATTAACATCAGGCTTGCGGCTTCCCATAATAATTCTGCGACCATAGCCGTTTCTCCTTCAGTTGGCTGCACCTTGCTGACAAAACACAGGTATAGTCAGAATAGTTGAACACTGCCGGCTCAGCCTGGTTTTCTGTGGCCGACCCAGCATTATGCGCAGTTAACTTTAGTACGCTAAATAAAACTCAGTGATAGCTGCTATTTATGCTAACAATTTGCATAACATTACTACACTACACGTAAAGACATTCAAATGTCTAGCCATCTGAAAACAATTGATAGCAGTTGCTTACCACGCCAGGGTAATAAGCAACTGTGAATTATGCTGCTCCAGCAAGTTGCCGGCTGATTTGTTGGCTAAGCTGTTGCACTGCCTGCCCCAGCGCTTGCACCAAAGCAGGATAGCCATCATCGGCTAACGCGATACGAATATTAAATGGTTGTGAGCCTGACTGGGCACTGACCGCAAAGCGGCCACTGACAATGGCATGGCCATCAGCCAGGCCATGAAACTGATCCAACTGCACAGAAACACGCACGGTGTCGGGCCGGGCCTGCAGCACTGCAGTATAACCCGAAGCTTGCGCAACTATTCTGTCGCGCAGCTGACGCTGCAATTGCTGATCCAGCGCCTCTGCCCACAAGTGTTGGCGTGCTGTTATCATTTCAACGTCAGATAGCTGCAGCACCAGGCCACGGCCATTGAGGTAGCTGGCTACCTGCACCGGCTCAACATAAAGAGATTTCGCTTCAGCTTCTGCACTACCTGCCATTACCGGCGCCGCGGGCAACTGATAATAGCTGCTGGCAGGCTGACTGGAACAACCCGTTAACAGTAAAAACAGCGCCGCTGTAATATACCTCATTGTTTTGCCCTCTTCGGTTCAGGATCAGTAGGAGTATCAGCTTCAAACACCAGAGCATTACTTTGCTGATTTAACGTATGTAATACCGGTTGCAGCTCACGCAGTACCTGATCTAATGTTTGCAGGTTGCCATTGAGTCTGTCGTAAGCCACTGACCCCGGACTTAACCCGGCCAGCATCTGCTGTAGATCCTGCAGGCTTTGCTGCAACTGTGCCGGTAACTGTTGCACCTGAGGGCTGGACACCAACGCATCAAGCTGAGTAACCATTTTGTTGGCGTTTTGCAGCAACACCTCGGTACTTTGCATAGTTTGTTCACTTTGCACCAGCAACTGTTCAACCGGCAGATTATTAATTTTATCCAGCGCCATCAGGACTTTTTGTTCAATATTACTTAAGCCGCTACGGGCAGTTGGCAGCATCGGGTAACCAGCACTCTGGCTTAGCGCCAGTTGCTGTGCCTGCATGGCCTGTTGCTCAACATCTATTACCGTATCCTGGTTGATATCCAGATCAATATAGAGCGCGCCGGTTAACAGGTTGCCGGTTTTTAATGTCGCATGCATACCTTGTTGTACCGCCTTCTCCAGCTCCTGACGCAGTTGCGCTAAGCTAAGGTTCTCATATAACCGCCCGGCTTCAATGCGAATAAGCACCGGTATACCCTGTTGCAGCGATACCTCAAACGGTTTGTCGATAGAAAAAAAGAATGGCACGCTGGTAACCGTACCCACCCGCACTCCACGGTATTCTACCGGTGCTCCGGTTTTTAAACCCCGCACTGATTCTTCAAAAAATAGCAGATATTCAACAAATTCACTGTACAAACCTTCCTGAATACTTTGTTTATTCGGAAACAGCTGAAATTCGCTGCCATTCTCAACCGCTCCACCGGCAGGCCAGCCCTGCATTAAATCAAAGCTGACGCCGCCACTGAGCAAGGTCGTGGCAGAGCCAACATCAACCTGTAGGCCTTCAGCCGACAAATCTACAGAAAAGCCACTGCTAAGCCAGAAACGCACATTCTCTGATACCAGTACATCAAAAGGTGCGCGGATATATAACTGATATTGTGTACGGCGCAGCGCCAGATCAAATTCACTGTCTTCTACGGTGCCAACCTCATAACCGCGATATAACACCGGATCGCCAACGGCAAGGCCACCGCTGTCGGCTGTACTTAACACCACCCGCACGCCTGGTGCATCGGCCGGAGCAATGGGTGGCGCATCCAGCAAGGGGTACTCAAGCTGCTCTTTTTGCGCATCGCCTGGTTGCAGCTCTATATACACACCCGACAACAGGGTATTGAGCCCGGTAATGCCGCCGCGGCCAACCTGTGGCTTTACCACCCAAAACTGTGAACCAGTATTTAGCAACGGGCTAACATTGGGCTTCATCCGCGCTTTAATGATAACTTGCTTTAAATCATCGCTAAGCTCAACCGACGCCACCTGACCTACATCGACACTGCGGCTTTTGATTTGGGTTTTCCCCGCGACAATACCTTCAGCGTCAGCCGTTAATAAGGTTAGTAAAGCACCTTGCTGCTGATAATGGTTATACAACATCCAGATACCTATCAGCACCGCCGCTATTGGCACTACCCAGATTGGCGACCACTGTTTTATCCGGCTTACCTGTGCACTATGTTGTTGCGTCAAAACGGGCTTCCTCTTGTTCGGGCAATGGGTCCCATAGTAATCTGGGGTCAAAACTCAGTGCCGCCAGCATGGTCAGGATCACCACTGCAGCAAACACTAAAGCCCCGACACCGGGATATACACTCATTAATAAATCAAACCGTACCAATGCCGCCATAATGGCGACAACCAATACATCCACCATAGACCAGCGTCCTACCCAGTCAACCAAACGGTAAATCTGGCTGGAATGGCGCTGGCGGCGTGAAAACGGCAAACGGGTTAAATAGCACAACCAAAACATAATCAGTATTTTAGCTACCGGCACTATGACACTGGCGATCAGTATAATAATGGCGACCGGGTAAGCGCCATCCTGCCACATTAATATCAGGCCACTGATAATAGTAGAATCAATGGTTTCACCAAAAGACACAGTACGCATTATCGGCATTAAATTCGCCGGTATATACAGCAAGGTCGCTGCGATTAACAATGCTAAGGTGTTTTGCACACTGCTGCGGTGGCGTAACCGCACCTTAGTATGGCAACGGCTGCAATGCGTTTGGGTAATCGGGATAATAGCGGTACACACCTGGCACAGCTTTAAATTTTGCTGTAGCCCGGTTTTGCCGGCATGAGCGGCAACCTGCGGCGGCGGACAAGGTGCAATTTTCGACCACAGCTCGCGCCGGTCAATTACCTGAAAAGTGCGTAAATGCAGCAGGCAAAACAGACAAAAAGCCCAAAAACTCGGCCCAAGTGAAATATCGGCATCAGCCACCAGCTTAACAAAACTGATAATCAGCCCCATTAGAAAAATATCGACCATGCTCCACGGCTTTAGCATGTATAGCACCCGAGCCACCCAGGTACGGGCCGGCAGCGAATATAACATACCCAATTTCAAGTACAACACCGCCAACATGCAGGTAGCAGGCACCGCCTGAATTAACAACCAGATCAGAATAGCCAGCCATTGATGATGCTCAGAGAACAATACCGAGGACGTATCGAAAAAACTCATCTCGTTGCTGTTGCCGGCAGCAAACATGCTGACAAAGGGGAAAAAATTGGCCAGCAGTAACATAAATAATGCGCTACCGGCATACAGCACCGGCCGTAATACCGGTTGCGGATGACGCGCGTCCAGATGCAGGCCACAGCGGGAGCAGCAGGCTTCTTCCCCCGGTGCCAACTCAGGCATTACCTGAACCAAATCACAATGCCGGCATAATGCCAGCTCGCCCTGCGACGGTTGCTGCGCTGCCGGTGGTGATAAAGGTACTGCTGCAATATCAGATATCATCACGTGTCAGGCTTACCTGTTATAACGCGGTGACATGGTTCTAGCAAAATAAAGCTGAACTCTGCCTGAGCGAAAACCATATAAATTCGGACACAATTTATAGCATAATCACAAGCACTTAGCGATGCAGCCAATACAGATAAAGTAGGTAAATATTAGGGCGTGTTGACGTTATCTAACAGACAATTCGCATAAAAAGTGGTAGTAGCCGGCCAGTCAGAAAATACCCCCATAACACCGACATCCTGTGCCAACACATGTAACAGCTGCAAAATAACCCCATCGTTGCTGGCCAGTGCAGGCAGCGATTTATAATACCAGTCAGCGCCCTGTATCAGCGGGGGTGAACGCTCCAGACTCCAGGCAATAATCTTAAGCCCTGCGGCCTTTGCGGCAATGGCATAAGGCGTTGGCACTATGTTGCCATTTTGCTCGGTCACCAGCATCCACAGCGGTGGAGCAATAATATTCAGCCCACTGGCTTTAAGCTCTGCCATCGACGGTTGCCAACTGTCGCTTTGCATCGGGTCAAACTGCGGTTGCTCATAACGGCCATCCAGCCATACGGCCTGGCGGCCAAACTCGGGCTCATGCTCCAGCCAGTACAAAATATCCTGCAGATTAAACGATTGCAGGTACACCTGCGAAGGTGCCACACCAGCAGCTTTATATTCATCAACCAGTTGCTGCGCATAGTGTTGCTGGCTGTACTGGCCGTTAAACGGCATCGTGACTTCTGGCTGTTTTAGCTCAGGTGTCATCTTTACACCGTGCTGTTTAAACAGTGCTACCGATTCTTTATGTGTCATCGGCTGGGCGCACTGGCTATATAAATCGGTACGCCAACCTGGCGTACCCTGTACGTAATCTTCAACATTATGCGCCTGAGCATTTACGCCATCCATTTTGGCACAAAGCCCGCTAAATTCCTCTGCAGTAATATCACTGGTACAACACTGAGCACTGGCTGTTTTGCCACTTGCTGCTTCTGCCGGGCTAAAAGGCGCAGTGCATTTTGCTGCCAGTTCCGGCCGTAGCAAAATGTCGGTGGTCTGGTGTAAATCACATTGTGCATGCCGGCATACCAGTTGCTGGTCGGCTGTAAAGGCCACATCGCATTCCACTATGCCAGCGCCCATATCTATCGCAGCCTGGTACGATTGCTTACTGTGTTCAGCAAACATCAGCGGCGCACCGCGATGGCCAATTGAAAAGTCATGCCGGTAAAAAGGCTGCGTTTTACACGCCTGCAGACGCTGCTTTAACTCGCCATCGGGTAAAGCGTTTGACAAATACAGCGGCCTTGGGCCGGGTGACACCTGCTGCTTCGCGTCCGATTCAGGGCTACTAAGTGACTGACAACCAATCAGTAGCACGGCTAAACAAAACAATACTGGTTTCATAAAAACTCCTGCTGTTTGCCAAAGCCTGGCCAAACATTATGACAACCAGATGAAAATTACTGCAGCTATAAATTGGCATAACAGAATTACAGAAATTGAAATAAAAAAAAACCGCTAAGGCGTTAACCGTAGCGGGTTCTTCGTAGATGGTGGACGCAGGAGGATTGCAGGCGGCTATCCTGCCGCCTGCCCTGCGGGCCAGCTAGCGCTGCGCCAATTTGCTCCAGGCAAATTGGTCGAACCTTGCGGAGCTTCTCACCCGCCTGCGTCAAGTTGCATCGTGCCAGAATTAAAAAACCCGCTAAGGCGTTAGCCGTAGCGGGTTCTTCGTATATGGTGGACGCAGGAGGATTCGAACCTCCGACCGCTCGGTTCGTAGCCGAGTACTCTATCCAGCTGAGCTATGCGTCCAGGGTGTAACTATTACAGCACAATTATTTTAAAGCACAGTGCACGATGCTTCCCAAATCAGATGGTGGACGCAGGAGGATTCGAACCTCCGACCGCTCGGTTCGTAGCCGAGTACTCTATCCAGCTGAGCTATGCGTCCGTCTGACAAAAAATGGCGGAGAAAGAGGGATTCGAACCCTCGATAGAGTTTCCCCTATACACCCTTAGCAGGGGTGCGCCTTCAGCCACTCGGCCATTTCTCCGCTCTGTGTTGCGGCGTGTATATTAATGTCTCAGGAAAATAAGTCAAACAATTTTTAGAACTGAAAAGTGCGTTTGCCGACCTTTTAAGCAATTCACCGGAAATGAGTCATAAAACGTACAAAATCGGCAGAATTCGTCGGCAATCAACGGGTATAGCTGGGTTGTTAGTCGTCGTCACCATAATTTGTATCAGGTGAACCTTTCTCGGCCTGTATACGCATATAAATCTCTTCACGGTGCACAGATACTTCTTTTGGTGCATTAACACCAATACGCACCTGATTACCTTTCACACCCAGCACCGTTACTGTTACTTCATCACCGATCATCAGTGTCTCACCAACACGACGAGTAAGAATTAGCATTCGTTTGCTCCTTGTTCCTTTAACCCAGCGTGACTCACACCGGTGTATACGCTAAAGCGAAGTATCATAACTCAGCTGACTGACCTATTAAAAGGCAGCAGATTAAATTAATGATATATGCGCTCAGCAATTTTGCTGCAAAACAGCAGTATTGTAGCAATTTGCCGTTCTGCTACGGCAGATATTCGATATTCCGAAGTCGATTCACGGCAGATAACCATTTTGCCCTGATACGGCTGCACGCTGCGGCAAGATCAGCAAAGAAAGGCGCAAGCGCCCTTCTTTACAACAATTCAAGCAGTTTAGCTTAGTTTTGCCGCGATGTTCGCTTTTGCCTCATTCAGCACCTTCGGCAATGCGGCAACATCTGCACCACCTGCTTGTGCCATATCAGGTCTGCCGCCACCTTTACCACCTAACTGCTCAGCGGCCCAACCAACCAACTGGCCGGCATGTACTTTGGCAGTCAAATCGGCAGTCACACCGGCAATCAGGCTGATCTTGTCATCATTTACTGTCGCCAGCAAAATAATGCCCGAGCTAAGCTTATTTTTTAGCTCATCAAGCATAGTACGTAGTGCTTTGGGATCTGTGGCCGGTAGTTGTGCTACCAGCACAGTAGCGCCTGCTATTTGCTGCGCCTGATCCAACAAGGAGGCTCCGGCATGGCTGGCCAGTTTGGCTTTTAGCTGCTCGATTTCTTTTTCCAGCCCTTTACTGCGTTCCAGCGTTTGCTGCACCCGCTCGCTAATGCTGAATACATCGCCTTTCAGCGCGCTGGCCACACTTTGCGCCTGCTGCTCCAGTTGCTGCACAAAAGCCACAGCACCGGCACCGCTAACGGCTTCAATCCGGCGTACACCGGAGGCGATGCCGCTTTCAGACACTATTTTGCACAAGCCAATATCACCGGTGCGCGTAACGTGCGTACCACCACACAGTTCAATCGAAAATTCGCCCATGCTTAGCACGCGCACTTCATCATCATATTTTTCGCCAAACAGCGCCATAGCACCGGCAGCTTTAGCCTGGTCAATTGGCATTAACCGGGTTTGTAACGCATGATTCTGCTGAATTTGCTCGTTAACCAGCTGTTCAATGCTGCGCAGCTCTTCTGCTTTTACCGCTTCAAAATGGCTGAAATCAAACCGCAGCCGATCGGGGCCAACCAGCGAGCCTTTTTGCGTTACATGCTCACCCAGTACTTTACGCAGTGCCGCATGCAATAAGTGCGTAGCAGAGTGGTTTTGTTTAATAGCGCTGCGGCGCACACTGTCTATCTGTGCATCAACTTTATCGCCGACCGTTAAAGCGCCGCTTATATGGCCTTTATGCGCGAAAGCTTTGGCCAGCTTAATGGTGTCTTGTACGGTAAACACCGCGCCACTAGCCAGCGTTAAGCTGCCGCTATCCCCCATCTGGCCGCCGGATTCAGCATAAAACGGCGTTTTATCCAGAATAACCAATGCCTGATCGCCATCGCTAAGGCTGTCTACTGCCTGGCCATCGCGCAGTATTTCTACTACTACCGCATTACCAAACTCCTGCTCGTAGCCGGTAAAGGTAGTTTGCTGGCTTGAGGTTAAGGTGGCGTTGTAATCTGCACCAAAATTAGACGCCTGCTGCGCGCGTTTGCGCTGCTGCGCCATAGCGGCATCAAAACCGGCCTGATCAATTGTCAGGTTACGCTCACGGGCAACGTCGTTGGTTAAATCAGCCGGGAAACCGTAAGTGTCGTACAGCTTAAATACCAGCTCGCCTGGCAGCTCAGTGCCGGTTAAGCCGGTCAGGGCGTCTTCCAGTATTGTCAGACCACGCTCCAACGTTTTACCAAACTGTTCTTCTTCCAGCTTCAGTACTTTTTCCACTACCGCTTGTTTTGCCACCAGCTCAGGATAGGCTTCGCCCATCTGTGCCACTAAGGCCGCCACCAGCTGATAGAAAAACGCACCTTTAGCGCCCAGCTTATTACCATGGCGCACAGCACGGCGCACAATACGGCGCAGTACATAACCGCGGCCCTCATTGGAAGGCTGTACACCGTCAACAATTAAAAAAGCACAACTGCGAATATGGTCAGCTACTACGCGTAATGACTTATCGGTCAAATCAGTTGCCCCGGTGGCATCTGCGGCCGCTTTAATCAGGGCAACAAAGGTGTCAATTTCATAGTTACTGTGTACGTGCTGCAAAATAGCGGCTATACGCTCCAGCCCCATGCCGGTATCAACACTGGGTTTTGGCAGTTTTTCCATCCGGCCATCACTGTGGCGGTTAAACTGCATAAACACGATGTTCCAGATCTCGATATAACGGTCGCCATCTTCTTCCGGCGAACCCGGTGGGCCGCCCCAGATGTGCGCGCCGTGATCATAAAAAATCTCGGTACAAGGGCCGCAAGGGCCGGTATCACCCATGGCCCAGAAGTTATCTGACGCATAAGGCGCGCCTTTGTTATCGCCAATCCGGATAATCCGCTCAGCCGGCACACCCACTTGTTTTAACCAGATGTCGTAAGCTTCATCGTCGGTTTCATACACGGTAACCCAGAGTTTTTCTTTGGGCAGCTTAACCACGTCGGTTAAAAACTCCCAGGCATAGGCGATGGCTTCCTGTTTAAAATAATCGCCAAAACTGAAGTTACCCAGCATTTCAAAAAAGGTATGGTGGCGGGCGGTATAACCGACGTTTTCCAGATCGTTATGTTTACCACCGGCGCGCACACAGCGCTGGGCTGATACGGCCCGATTGTAGCTGCGCGGGTCCTGGCCGAGAAATACGTCTTTAAACTGCACCATACCGGCATTGGTAAACAGTAAAGTGGCATCGTTACCCGGGATCAGCGAGCTGCTGGCCACCACCTGGTGCTGTTTGCTGGCAAAATAATCTAAAAAGGCGCGCCTGATACTGGCCGATGTCATAGTCATGGAAAAATCCTGTCCGCTTGGGTTTTACTCTGTTTGATTAATGGCAAATTGAATTTGTTCGTTACTAAAACCACGGCGCTGCATATACGCCATGCGTTTAAACTTGTCTTTATATTCGGTTACCGTGCTTTGGCCGTATTTCTTTTGGTACAGCTGCTGCGCCAGCGCAAACCAATCTATTTCCAGTTCTGCTACACATTGCAATACCTGCTCACGGCTGATGTTTTGCTGACGGCATTCCTGCACTATATAGCCCAGGCCATAGCCTTTATTTACCCGGCTACGCACTAACATACTGATAAAACGCTGCTGATCAAGGTAGTTTTCGGCTTTACACCAGGCAATGACCTTTGCAATATCGCCAGCTTCACCGCCCTGGCGGCTTAAGCGCTGGCTTAGCTGCGCTTCGCTGTAGTCGCGCCGGCTTAACCAACTCAGCGCCATGCGTTTTAAATCAGCAATATCGGCCAAGGTTACACTTCCAGCACGGCTTCATCAGTGGGTTTAACCTGCAGCGCAAAGAACTCATTAAACGATAAGAAGAATGCGATATTCAGCAGTGGTATCACCAGCAATAAACCAATAAACAGCGTTGGCATGGTAAGCATTATCAACCCCATACTCAAGAGGCCAAACACCACCAGCGCGGTAATATTACGCCAGCAGGCAATAAAGCTGGCTTGCATAATAGCCAGTAGCCTGCGCTCCTGCAAAAAGTACGCAATGGCTACCGCATAAGCAAATACCATCCAGGTCAGCAGAAAACCAATAACAAACAGCAGCATTAGAGCGCCGCTGACAGCTTGCTGTTGATGCTGCTCTAACAACTCAGCCGCCAGTACACTAAGCGGAATTGACGCCAGCATATTCAGCGCTGCAATACGGATAAATACAGCGCGGCATGCGGTTTCCTGTAGCGGCTGAAATAAATTAACAAACTGAATACTCTGTTTTTGCTGCACTGCCACAACACTTTTATACACGCCTGCGGTTAAAAACGGGTTGAGTAAAATACCCACAATAGCGGTTAGCGGATGTAACTGGCTAAGCATAGCCACCACGCCCAGCGTGATAAACATCAAAACCCACACCAGTGGCGCCTGCATAAAAATAGCCCAGCTTTGTTTAAACCAGCTCAAAGAAGCCAGCGCATTAACCCGGCGTACAATAAGTTTTACCTTAAACTGCTTATCCACGATAACTCCACAAAACAGATAACAGCACAGCTGCTACAAAACTGGCGGCTATGATACTGCAAAATGCGGCAAATTAAGAGGGTATAACGGATAACCGCCCGGATGGGCAGTTATATTCAGAAACTAACAGCCATTTCGTCGAGCAAATGCCGGTTTGTACTACTCTGGCGCAGTTGCCATAACAGATAACGAATATCCAGATGCACCGCCCGGCTGCGCTTAGCATCATAGTGCCAGTTTGCCAGCTGGTTTTCTGCCACCCCGGAAAACATCAGCCCAACCAGTTCACCTTGTGTATTGAAGGTTGGCGCACTGCTGCCCCGCCCGCAAGTATCTATGCTGCTAAGAAAATTAACCGGCAGTGGTGTGTCCGTTGCAGCAAGCGCACTGGCTTGTGGCTGCACCGCCATACCCTGCACTGTACTAAATGGCTGATACCAGACTGCATCAACCGGTTGATAACCTTTCACCTTGCCAAAACTCAGCCGCAGGGTGCCGTTGGCGTCAGCATAGGCCAGTTGACCATTTGCTTCGGCGTAGGCCATATGTATTTCCATCACCAACGGCCGTATTTGTGCTAACTGGCTGGCCAGTTCAAACCGTTGTTGATCCAGCTCTTCGCCCACTTTATGCATGGCAACGGCAAAGCTGAGCAAGGTATCGCGGCTTTTTTCAAACTGCTTTGCACTACGCTGCAACCATAACTCGCGCTGCCCGGCATCGCGCAGGCTGGTGCCACGATACATGGTTTCCAGTTTGTGCCGCACAATCTCCAGGTTAAAACCATCACCCAGCGCAAAATAATGATCTAAAGCGCCAATGCGGGCAGCCGGCGGTAAACTGGCATACTGGCGCAGAAAATGTAGCGCCAGCTCTAAATCGACACGCACATCAAACTGCTCTGGCATTTCACTGATAAGTTGCTGCAGCTGTGCCATTTCAGCAGCGGCCTGTTGCTGCTCGGTGCTGTTTTGCGCCTGTTCTTTTGCCAGTGCCGCTTTATATAAACGCCTGGCCAGAGTGGGCAACTGGGCACGGCTTAGATAGGTTAATACCAGATCACGCTGCGCCATAATGCGCTGCTGCGCACTAAGTTGCTTTAAGCGTGCCAACCGCGGCTGATAAAGCTGCTGGCGTACCGGGCTACCGGCAATCCAGGCTTTCAGTTGCTGGGTTGCCGCATCTTTTTTTTGCTGCAAACTACTTTGCTGGTAACGCTCGATCATATTTTGCTCTTCAAGCAGGCTGTGCTGCAAAGAGCGGACTAAATCCTGATATTGCGTAGCGCGGGCAGACCCCTCCGGCGCCAGTTGTGTAATAAGTGCTAACGCCTGCTGACGGTACTGCACCGACTGCGGATAATATTGTTCAAACAAAAAACGCACTTCATCGGCACTGGCATAACGGGCACTTTGCTGCGGAAACGCGGCGGCCATTACCGTGTCACCCTCGCTAATACCTTTTGTCGACAAAGTTAAATGTGCTGCTGGCTTTAAAGCGGTATTGTCGGCGGTATAAGCGCGTAAAAAAACATAGTCGGCCTGATAACGTGGCCAGCCCCAGTTTGGCGCCTGCTCAGGTGATACAGCCGATAACGGTAAATGCACCAGGCGCAGCTCGGCGATGGGCTCTGACTTAACCAGATAATATTCCAGGCCATCATGCTGGCTGGTCACTTCACACAGGTAGTTGCTGCGCTGCTGGCACTCATCCACCATTTTCTGGCTCAGTTGCTGTAGTGCTATCGCTCGCTCGCTGGCACTGGCGCTGGCATCAAGCTGGCGATTTATTTGTACGGTGACGTTTTGTACCTGCTGTGTCAGTAATGCTCTGACGCCCGGCAGCGCTATTTCAGCAGCTGGATTGGCAGCGGTAAAATCCTGCTGTAGTGCACTAAACCCGGCTTGCTGCAGGCTACTGGCCACACAGGCATAATTAGTCAGCAACAAGCCCGACGCCGACACAAAAGCAGCGCTGCAGTTATTTAACCGCACTAAGGCATTTAAAGGCAGCGCACTAAACGCATCAGCCTGCTGTGGCGCTGTCAGTAAACCTTGCGCGACTAATCTGTGTTTTAACTCAGCTAGCTGCTGTGGTTGCCATAAGCCTTCGTCAGCTGCAGCAGCGCTACAACACAGTGTCAGTAACACAGCGATATAGCGATAAATTTTTCTCATATGGGAACATCTGTAAGCTTCAACGGCGCAACGCTATCATATTCCACCCGGCCCTAAGCCAAGCTTGCGGTAAAGTGCACAAATATGCGGTAACCGACAGCTGAGAAAGCAATGAAATTCAGCACCGGCGTACTTGACCTATCGCCTGATCGCCGCATAATACACGCTGCTAAATTGACTGGAAAAATTATGGAAAATTTTATTGAAAGACTGATGTATGCATCGCGCTGGATCATGGCACCTATTTATCTGGGTTTAAGCCTGGCGTTGCTAGCTCTTGGCATTAAATTTTTTCAGGAAGTGTTTCATATACTGCCGATCATTTTCAGCATGAAAGAAGTAGAACTGATTCTGGTGGTACTGTCATTAATTGATATAGCCCTGGTCGGTGGCCTGATCGTTATGGTGATGTTTTCCGGTTATGAAAACTTTGTCTCGCGGCTGGATCTGGAAGGCAACGATGACAAACTCAGTTGGCTGGGTAAGCTGGATTCCGGCTCGCTAAAAAATAAAGTAGCAGCATCCATTGTTGCGATATCATCTATTCATCTGTTAAAAGTATTTATGAATACCGAAACCATCGCTAACGATAAAATTCAGTGGTATTTGCTGATACATATCACCTTTGTGTTATCCGCCTTTGCCATGGGATATCTGGACAAAGTATTGCGTAAATAAACCAATACGCGCTCAGCCTGTCTGATTAACAGCCTGCTGACTTTTGCCAAGCGTATTCAGCTGTGCGAACAGGAGGGTGAGCATAGTGAAGAGCCAATTTAACCGCTGCCGGGTGCTGCTGTATATAGCGTTGCTGTTATGCAGCTACCCTATGCTGGCATTGTCATCCGGCCAATCTGGCACCCCGCTGCTAAGCAATTTTAAACCGAAAGATTACAACGGCGGTACGCAAAACTGGGCTCTGATTCAGGATCAGCGTGGTCTTATTTATGTTGGCAACAACGTAGGGGTACTGGAATACGACGGTGCCCACTGGCGTATGATCCCCACCCGTAATAAAGCGGTAGTACGCTCGTTAGCACTGGCCAAAGACGGCCGTATTTATGTCGGTTCTAAAGGCGAGATCGGTTATCTTGATACCAGCCACGCCTCTGGCAGCCGCTATATTTCGTTGCTCGACCGTATTGCGCCGGAGCAGCGCAATTTTCAGGATGTACGTCAAACCTTCGCCACAGATGATGGCGTGTACTTTGTCAGCCGCAATTATATCTTTCTGCTTACGCCGCAACACGTCAGAGTTTGGACCAGCAACAGCGCTTTTCTCAAAGCATTCTGGCTGAATAACCGCCTGATAGTGCGTGAAGAAGGCACCGGCCTGCTGGAGCTGAAGCAAGGCGATTTTACCCTGCTGCCCGGCTCTGAACACTTTGCTACTACCAGTGTGTTTATGCTGGAAAGCTATAACGACGACACTCTACTGGCCGGTAGCCGCGAAGAGGGTCTGTTTTTGCTGGATAACACCGGCGCCAGGCACTGGCACACAGAAGTTGACGACGTATTACCCCAGGCCCTACTTTACAGCGGCATTAAATTAACCAATGGTGATTTTGCGCTGGGTACCACCCAAAATGGTTTATATATTCTTAGCGCCGATGGCAGGTTAAAAAGCCACATTACCAAACAGTTTGGTCTGGTAGATCAAAACATCCGGGCGCTTTATCAGGATCATCAGCAGGGCTTATGGTTGGCGTTGGACCACGGCCTGAGCAGAATTGACTTATCATCTGCCCTGTCGTACTACAACAACGCCAGTGGTTTATATGGCAATGTGTTGTCGTTATACCAGCACAACGAGGTGCTGTATGCCGGCACCAGCCTGGGCTTATACCGCCGCAACAGCCAGAATCAGTTTGAAGCCATCAGCGAAGTACAAAAACAAACCTGGGACTTTATCAATTTTGAGCAGCAACTGCTGATTGCCAACAGTAATGGCGTTTATGCATTGCGTCAGCAGGAAATCAAGCTGGTTCGCCCGTCTGAGCTGGCCAGCAAAGTGCTTTATCAGTCGGTGCAAAACCCACAGCGGGTTTTTGTAGGTTTACAGGATGGCCTGGCCAGTATGCGCTATGAGCAGGGCCAGTGGCATAACGAAGGCCGTGTACCCGGCGTTAGCGGCAATCTGAACAGCATATATGAAACCGCCGGTGGCGATTTGTGGCTGGGGACACTGGCACATGGTGTGTATCGCATCACTTTGCCACAAAACTGGCAAGGCGGGAATTCGGTGCCACTGGTGGTAAAACGCTTTAACCGAAGCACTGGCCTGCCCAGCGAAAACCGCAACTCAGTGCATTGGTACAAACAACAACTGCTGTTTGCTACTGTCAGCGGCTTTTACCGTTTTGACAGCCAAAGCGCGCAATTTGTCCCCGACAAGGTGCTGGGCGCAGCCTTTCCGGATACCCAACCCTGGGTGCGTTATCCACAAATCGACCAACACAATAATCTCTGGCTACTAACATGGGACAACATTACCGGCAGCCGTCAGGCCGGAGTATTATTTGCCGACGATAATGGCTTATATCGCTGGCAGGCTTCCTCATTGCTACCACTGCAGGATATTCCGCTCGATACGCTGCTGATTGATCAGCAAAATGTTATTTGGTTTGGCGGCGCAGAAGGCATTTTCCGCTTTGCTATTACAGAGCATCGCAACCTGCCGCCGCGGCTGCCGTTAATACGGCAACTCAGAACACTCGACGGCGATATTTTCTACAGTGGCGGCACTTTACCTAAGCGGCTAAAACTGGATGCAGCCAGCACAGAGCTGCGTTTTGAATACGCCAGCCCCAACTTCAGCCACTTATTTTTGCCGCAGTTTCAGGTGAAATTACAAGGCCACGATAAAAACTGGTCGGGCTGGAGCAACGAGTTATACCGTGATTACACCAACCTGCCCGCCGGCGACTACCAGTTTATGGTACGCAGCCTGGATTATCAGGGTAACCTGCAGTTATCGGCACCGCTGAATATTCATATTGCCCACCCATGGTACGCCAGCCCACTGGCCTGGTTGCTGTACGCGCTGCTGGCTGCGGCTTTAATATATCTGCTGCTAAAATGGCGCACCCATCAGCTAACGGCTGAAAAACAGCAACTTACCACCTTGATAGAGCAACGCACGCTGCACCTGCAACACACTATGCAGCAGTTACAACAAGCTAAACACACGGCAGAGTCGGCTACGGCAGCTAAAAGCGAGTTTCTTGCCAATATGAGCCATGAACTGCGCACACCGCTAAATGCCGTACTCGGTTTTGCCGAACTGGCGCAGCACAGCCAGGATGCTAAAACCCAGCAAAGTTATCTGGCTAAAATTCGTGCTTCCGGCAAAATTTTATTAAGTATTATTAATGACATTCTGGATTTTTCCAAAATAGAAGCCGGTAAGCTGGAGCTGGAGCAAGCACCGTTTAATCTGCAACAAACCATTTTGCAGGTTACCGATATGTTCAGCGCCCAGTTGCAACAAAAGTGGCTGAATTTCTCGCTGGAACTGGATAACAATATCCCACCGGTGCTGAAAGGCGATGCGCTGCGACTCAGCCAGGTATTAATTAACTTACTCAGTAACGCCATTAAATTTACCGAGCGCGGCAGTGTCAGCCTGACAGTAAGCCCGATCGGCAATGCTGATAAATGCCTGTTGCAGTTTACCGTCACCGACACCGGCATTGGCATTAGCGAAACGCAGCAAGCCCGCTTGTTTACCGCTTTTAGCCAGGCTGATAGCTCTATCAGCCGCAAATACGGTGGCACCGGCCTGGGCCTGACCATTTGTCAGCGCCTGCTAACACTAATGGGCAGCAAACTTAATGTTCAGACTGCCGAAGGCCAGGGCAGCAGCTTTAGCTTTGCTGTGCAATTTAGTGCGGCCAGTGCCGACAGCCTGGAACCTGCGGCCCCGTCGCCACTGCAACTGGCTGACGACAAAACATTTCAGCACACAGTGCTACTGGTAGAAGACAATTATTTTAATCAGGCACTGGCGCAAATTATTCTGCAAAAACTCGGACATAAAGTAATTAGCGCCAACAATGGCGGACAGGCATTACAGTTCGCCACGCAACACACCATCAGCTTAGTATTAATGGATATAGAAATGCCGGGGCTTAACGGCTATGACACGGCACGCCAATTACGCCAGCATCATAACTATACACAGACCCCGATTATCGCCATGACAGCGCATCATTCTGAGCATGTGCGCCAGCAATGCCTGCAGGCTGGCATGAATGACATGCTAACTAAACCGATAGACGCCACTATGCTGGCTGCACTGCTGGAGCAATGGCGTTAGCCAGCCGGTTGCTGTGTGCTGACGGCTTGTATGTCGTTGCAATAAAACCGGTTTGGCAGTTCCTGGTTAAGCTGCAACAGGTATTTTAACTGCAGTTGCTCGTACCAGTTATCCAGCAGTACGCTGAGTAACGCCTGATCAAAACGACGCTGCAACACCGGATCACGAAAAGCTGCCCGGTATAAGGTCGAGCCAAACAGCTCGTGAATAACTGCCGGCAGTGCACGTTTTGATTGTTGCTGATGGTAGGTAAAGATATTCCGATCCAGCACTATTGCTTTAACGCGGCCGCTAAACAACATTTCAACCTGAGCTTGCTGATCCACCGTTTCCAGATAGCCCGGCTGTAACGCCATTGCATCGCGGTAGTCAGCTCCAAGCACCACCGTCGCGCCCTGAAACGCAACGGTAGTCAGCAACGCCATATCAGCAGGATGTTGCAGGGTTAACTCATCGCTTTGCCGTGCAACCACCACGTTCTGATAGCGAATATAAGGCTGGGAGAAAAATAATCCGGGTTCATCCGGCTCATTAGGCTGCAAACTGGCAATATCACCAAAGCCACTTTCCAACTGACTGCGAATGCGGGAGTTGGGTAAAAAAGTAAACTTTGCTTCATAGCCCATGCGCCTGACTACTTCACGCAGCAGCTCAATTTCATAACCGCTGACAGTATCCAGCTTAATATACGGCGGTTTATGTTGCCCCACCAACACGTTAAGCGGGGCAGCCCACACAGACTGACATACCAGCAGGCAAGCTACTACCCATCCTTTTCCGGCCATACGCACTCCGCCATACTTTTTATTAAGCTTAGACGGTTTTACCCGACAGCGCGGAGCAAATGCAAGCTATTTGCTATAGCAGAAACAACGATGTTTTATTTTATAACAAACACTTAGCCGCGTTATTGCTGCATGCAGGCTAGCGCACTAGCGCAGGTTAGGCGCTAGCCAGCTTTGCGCCTGCTCAGGGCTCCAGCCTTTTTTCACCGCGTATTCGTTAAGCTGATCAACGTCAATTTTGCTGACGGCAAAGTATTTGCTGTCGGGGTGGCCAAAGTACCAGCCACTTACCGCCGCGCCCGGCCACATGGCGTAGCTTTCGGTTAATACGATGCCGGTTTGCGCTTCTACATCCAGCAGCTGCCACAAGGTGCCTTTTTCAGTGTGCTCCGGGCAGGCCGGGTAACCCGGTGCCGGGCGGATGCCCTGATACAACTCGCGAATAAGCTGCTCGTTATCAAGTGTCTCATCGGCGGCATAGCCCCAATACTCACGCCGAACTTTTAAATGCAGGTATTCGGCCAGCGCTTCAGCTAAACGGTCGGCCAACGCTTTTACCATAATGCTGTTGTAATCATCATGTTCAGCAGCAAATTTGGCGGCGAACTCATCAGCGCCAAAGCCGGTGCTAACGGCAAAGCCACCAATATAATCTTTAACACCACTATCAACCGGCGCAATAAAATCAGCCAGGCTGCAATTGGGTGCATTATTTCTCAGCTGTAACTGCTGGCGCAGGTTATATAAACGGGCTTTTTCAACGCTGCGCGTCTCATCGGTGTACACCACTATATCTTCGCCATCACTATTAGCCGGAAACAAACCAAACACTGCCTTGCCTTTGACATGGCCGCCGTTAATCATGCTGTCAAGCATCGCATTGGCGTCTTTAAACAGCTTACGCGCTTCTATGCCGACTTCAGCATGGTTTAAAATCGCCGGGTATTTGCCGGATAACTGCCAGGTTAAAAAGAACGGTGTCCAGTCGATATAGTCGCGCAAAATATTAAGATCAACATCCGGCCATAAGTGCACGCCCGATTGCTTTGGCGCTGGTGCTACCTTAGTTAAATCAAGCTGGAATTTATTCGCTTTAGCCTCAGCTAAACTAAGCAGCTTTTCACCAGGCCGGCTACGGGCATGTTGCTCGCGCGCCACTACATATTCGTTTTTAATCCGCGCTAAATAATCGGCTTTGCTATCGGGCGTAATTAACGATTGCACCACCGACACACTGCGCGACGCGTTGGGTACATACACCACACCGTTGGCATAATTGGGTTCTATTTTTACTGCAGTGTGGGCTTTTGAGGTGGTGGCGCCGCCAATTAACAGCGGCTGGGTAAAACCCAGGCGCGTCATCTCTTTGGCCACATGCACCATTTCATCCAGTGACGGCGTAATCAGGCCGGATAAACCAATCACATCCACATCACGCTCTTTGGCCACGCGCAACAACTCGGCGCAGGGCACCATTACGCCAAGATCTATCACTTCAAAGTTATTACACTGCAGCACCACACCAACAATGTTTTTGCCGATATCATGCACATCGCCTTTTACCGTGGCCAACAGTACCTTGCCCTGGGCCCGACCGCCTTCTTTTTCCAGCTCAATGTAGGGCTGCAAATAGGCCACAGCCTTTTTCATTACCCGCGCCGATTTCACCACTTGTGGCAGAAACATCTTGCCTTCGCCAAACAAATCGCCGACCACGTTCATGCCGTCCATTAAAGGCCCTTCAATCACATGCAGCGGTTTTTCCGCCTGTTGCCGCGCCTCTTCAGTGTCGATCTCGATAAAGTCGGTAATGCCTTTAACCAGCGCATGCTCCAACCGTTTGTTAACCGGCAGGCTGCGCCAGGCATCATCGATTTTTTCTGCCACGCTGCCATCGCCTTTAAACTGGGCGGCAATCTCCAGCAGCCGCTCGGTGGCATCATCGCGCCGGTTAAGAATAACGTCCTCTACCCGCTCTTTTAATAATGCAGGAATATCGTCATACACGGTAAGCTGGCCGGCATTAACAATGCCCATATCCATACCGGCGCCAATAGCGTGGTATAAAAATACTGAGTGAATGGCTTCGCGCACCGCATCATTGCCGCGAAACGAGAACGACACATTGGATACACCGCCGGAGATTTTCGCATGCGGGCACAAACACTTTATCTCGCGGGTAGCTTCAATAAAGTCGACCGCATAGTTGTTGTGCTCTTCAATACCGGTGGCGACAGCAAAGATATTCGGGTCAAAAATAATGTCTTCTGGCGGAAAACCAATTTGCTCAGTGAGGATTTTATAAGCGCGCTGGCAAATCTCGACTTTGCGCGCTTTGGTATCGGCCTGGCCCTGTTCGTCAAACGCCATCACCACTACTGCAGCCCCATAGCGGCGTAATAAACGTGCCTGGTGTAAAAACGGTACTTCGCCTTCTTTTAGTGAAATAGAGTTAACAACAGCCTTGCCCTGAATGCATTTTAACGCCGCTTCGATAACTTCCCATTTCGACGAGTCGACCATAATCGGCACCCGCGATATATCCGGCTCTGAGGCCAGCAGCTGCAGGTAACGCACCATGGCGGCCTTGCTGTCGAGCATGGCCTCATCCATATTGATATCAATGATTTGCGCGCCGCTTTCAACTTGTTGCCGCGCCACATCAAGCGCCGCCTCGTAGTCGCCGTTTAAAATCAGCTTTTTGAATCTGGCTGAGCCGGTAACGTTAGTCCGCTCGCCAACGTTGATAAATCGGGCCTGTTGTCGCATTACCACTCCAGAGAAAAGGCTTCAAGGCCGGCTAAATGAAAACTATGGTTCGGCGCTTTAGGTTGGCGGGCCGGTGCATCCTTTACTGCCTCGGCGATGGCTTTAATATGCTCCGGCGTGGTGCCGCAGCAACCACCAACAATATTGAGAAAGCCCTGTTTGGCCCAATCGCTAATTTCAGTGGCCATCTCGGTGGCGCCTAAATCGTATTCGCCAAATTCATTTGGCAGGCCGGCGTTAGGGTGCACCGACACATAAGCTTCTGATACACCAGACAGCGTCTCGACATAAGGCCGCAATAAATCCGGCCCTAAAGCGCAGTTAAGGCCAAAACACACCGGCTCAACATGGGCCAGGCTGTGATAAAAGGCTTCGGTAGTCTGGCCGGACAAAGTACGGCCGGAGGCATCGGTAATGGTGCCGGAGATCATCACCGGGAGTTTAAAGCCGACTTCATCAAATACTTTTAGCACCGCAAAAGCCGCCGCCTTGGCATTTAGGGTATCAAAGATAGTTTCCAGCATAATAATGTCGGCGCCACCTTCGATTAAAGCGTGGGTCGATTCGGTATAGGCGTCCACTAACTCATCAAAGCTGACATTGCGAAAGCCCGGGTCATTCACATCCGGCGATATCGACGCGGTGCGGTTAGTTGGCCCTAACACACCGGCAACAAAGCGCGGTTTATGTGGTTCAAGTGCGGTCACTTCATCACAAACTTTCCGCGCCAACGCGGCCGCTTCGTGGTTAATTCGTGCTGACAAGGCTTCCATCTGGTAATCGGCCATCGCAATAGGCGTGGCATTAAAGCTGTTTGTTTCAACAATATCGGCACCGGCCAGCAGGTACTGACGGTGAATATCGGCTATCAGATCCGGCTGACTTAATACCAGTAAATCATTATTGCCTTTTACATCACAGGGCCAGTTAGCAAATTCGCTGCCGCGGTAATCGGCCTCTTCCAGGCGGTGCTGCTGGATCATGGTGCCCATAGCGCCATCAAGAATGAAAATACGCTCAGATAACAGCTTACGAAAATGGTCAGGCGTCAGTCTTGCAGTCATAAAATGCTCGTTTTAATAATCAGTAACTTAGGTGTTACGACCAATCTGGCTTAGCTCAAACGGCGTGGCCTGGTAGACATAATAGTTCAGCCAGTTGCTAAACAGTAAAAAGGCGTGACTTTGCCACAGCTTTTGCGGCCCCTGCAAGGGGTCATTGTGGCGGTAATAATTTTCCGGTAATTTGGCCGCGACACCGGCAGCGACATCGCGCTGATACTCTTCGTCCAGCGTACTTAAATCATACTCCGGGTGGCCGGTAACAAATACCCGACTGCCACTGCTGTTTTGCAATAAATAAGCGCCGGTGACATCGGCCTCGGCCAGGATATGTAAGTCAGCGTGCTGCTGGTACTTTTGCTTCGGCACCTGAGCATAACGCGAGTGCGGCACTAAAAACTCGTCATCAAAACCGCGCACCAATGGGCACAACGGCTGGCTGACCTGTTGCCAGTACACGCCGGATAATTTTTCACCGCGGATTTCGCGCTGTAAACCATAATACTGATACAAGGCGGCATGCGCCGCCCAGCATAAAAACAAGGTGGAGGTAACATTGTTATCGGCCCAGCGCAGAATATCGCCAAACTGCGCCCAGTAGGTAACGTCTTCATAATCGACCAGCCCCAGCGGCGCGCCGGTAATAATTAAGCCATCATATTTTTGCTGTTGTACTTCAGAGAAATAGCGATAAAAGCAATTTAAATGGCTTGGTGGCGTGTTTTTGCTGACATGATCGTCAATGCGCAGCAAATCGACATCTACCTGCAGCGGGCTGTTGGCCAGCAAACGCAATAGCTGAATTTCAGTGGCAATTTTATTTGGCATTAAATTTAAAATAGCAATTTTCAGCGGCCGGATATCCTGCGACTGCGCCCGGCTTTCGGTCATTACAAACACATTTTCGGCCGACAAGGCTTCCACCGCCGGCAACTGATCGATCACTTTAATAGGCATAGCCACACCCGGTTAACTGACATAGCCGCTACTTTGCGTAAAATGCACTGCAAAGTCAACTTCTATACGTTTAGATGGCTAAATAATAAGGACTGATTGTCAGTTTTGCGCTACAGCCAATCATGGTGATGGCTGCTAAACGATTGCTGAAAAAGGCGTTACCGGCTATTTTGAGTAAAATGCTTTTGGCGTGGCAACTTATCAGGGTAACTTATGGCAATACAATTTATTCCACTTATCAAAGCACTTGCGCCCTATCTGACAACAATAGCCACTAGCGCTATTCCGGCTTTTACCTCTAAATCTGAAGTGGCCAAATCAGACCCGGTGGTGGCACAGCAAATTACAGAGTTACAGGATGCGGTAACGAAAAATGCGCAATCACTGCATATTATTGCCGAGCAATTGCAAAAGGTTATTACCTCTGCCGAAGAGGCATCAGTAGAAGCACAGCGGCAGGTTGCTACTTATAAAACGCTGGTGCTGGGCAGCAGCATGGTGTCTGTTATTGCTATTGTTGTAGCGATTTATGGCCTTATCGTCTGAGGCCAGTCAATGCTGGTCTATGCCTTGCTGAAATATAGTCTGTTACTTCGCTCGGTTTTATAACTGCGCCCAATCATTCAGGTATTCTGCTAACTCGCGGGGCTTTTCCAGTGGCAGCATATGGCCTGAACCTGCGGTGCTTATAACTGACAGTTTGGGGTTTGCTTTGCTAATCTCATTAAGCCACTGAGCACTTACTAAGCTGTCGCCAACGCTGTAGTAAAAACATGTATGGCGTGGTAGCTCATTTACCCTGGCAGACAAATCCATTCTGTTTGAAGTGTATTGGTACTGGCTGATAAACTCAGCTTCACCTAGGTCGTTGTCCATTTCTAAGATGATATCTGTAAGGCGATCTATTTGGCTGCCAGCATCCAGTAATGTTTTAGCCCTGTGCCTGCTAATACCTTTATAGCCATATTTCTTCACCAACTGTAGGGTGTCTTTTCGCTGATTTAGCTCTGCTGAGGACAAGCTGGTAGGGCTATTGGATATGACAAATAACTTGTTTACGCGCTGCGGGTACCGCAACGAGAAATAGGTTGCGATATAGCCACCAAGCGAAAAGCCAACCAGATTTACGCTATCGCCAGCAAATAACTTGTTAAAGTGCTCAGCCAGCTCGTCGAAGTTCTTTTCCCGCGGGATGTTCAGATAAACCAGCTCAACTGAGCTATGCAAGTAAGACAGCACTTGCGCCCATAACTTTTCGTTGCACATTGTGCCAGGTATTAAATAAAGCTTACAGGTCAAAAGCCCCTCCGAAAGTTATAGCGTAGCCAGCAGCAAGTTTTAATTTTTATCTGCCCCCAATTATCATTACTCCAAAGAAAAACTACACCAAGCTTTCGGGCGATGACATAGCGGCACAATCGCGAAGTGCCGCTGCGTTACTATCTAAGTTACCGAATGGAGCGAGTTTGTGATGTGAGTGTTTATTTCAGACTCCATGTTTTGGAGTTTTCGTCAATGTAATCAACGATGGCATTAAACAATGGGTACCAAGTATTTTGGTCATTAACTCCAGCCCAAACGTAGTCGAGATGTTTTTCAACGACGAAAATATCCTCCAAAGTATCTGGCTTCGTAAGAATAAACTGGGCGTACTCCTTGCCATTTTCTCTTCTGGTATCAAATCTCAGCCATAAAAAAGGTTTATATGCTTTATACGCTTTGTTGATTCCTATTTTTTCACGCACAGATGGAACTTCTTCAGTTAGATCGTTTTGAATGATCAGCGTTTCTAAATCATCTAAAGTAATTGTTGCATTAAAATAATTAATATTTCCGATCTGGCCTTTGACGAAGTCATTGTCTGGCAACAACAGTAATGACTTCATCGAGTCAAGATCGACAGGGGAACTTTTAACTATAGTAGCTTGATTTTTCGTCGGAAAGCGCCCAGTGGTTGGATCCAGTTGAGCAACTTTCATACTGCTACAAGCAGTTAAAAGCAAGGCTGATATAACTAAAAAATATTTTTTTAACACTTAAAACTCTCCATATTGTTGATTTAATTCAGTACATAACGCCAACTGTAATGTTTTCATACTCGTTGAACCTATCCCCCAGCCCAACCAGATTAACTAAATTGGAAGGCGTCGAAAACAAAAAGGAAAAGATTCAATGAATTTTATACTACACAATATTCATACTATTTTGGAATGGATTTTATTCTTGACAGTACTGTTTATGACAAATTTTTTCCGAAAGAATTTGTACAGCGATAGCTGGCACGAGGTGATAAGTACTGGATGTGCTTTTCAGGGCGATTAATGGTGGCAAAGCTAAGACCGACTCCACCTGTGCTGAGCCTGAAACTAACTGGCTTTAAGCCCAACGCCCTGAATAATGCCAGCAACAGTTTAACCGATGAATGTCTGGTGCCCCTGCTGTGGGCAAGGATGCTGAAATCAGCAGGCGCTCATTGAGCATGAGATAAGAGAGCCCCGATATGTATTTGTTGCAAGCTATCGCCTGGCAACCATGATGACAGATGAAGCAGTCTATCTTGCTGATGGACAAGAGCCTGGCCGTTAACGCGGCCAGAAGAGCGGTTTTACCTATTGACTCCGAGAAGGCTCATATGTGTTAGGTGCTTTCACTCATAGCAGATATCGGAAATTCAATTATTTTTATAAGCGATCTCATTTTTACAACAGGGACATCTCTTTTTTTATCATCAGACTACAAACACTTAATCGCCTTCATCCATTTCTCTGGGTCCGCCTCCAGGTTCTATAACTAAAGTTTTTCCAGATACACCGCCACCCCGTTCTTGTTCACGATCTGTCATTCGGTGAGAGTATCCGAACGGTCCAAGTTCGCTTTGATTTTCTGGTCCAGGTCTGACCTGAGATACATTTTGCCCTTGCTGCCTCATAGTTTCTTCGAATCTCTTTGCACCATATAGACTATTACGGGTTGCTGCTCGCCCACCATACATAGCTGGAGTAGGTATCGCCAATTCCCCCTGGCCAGTTTCTGCCACCCTATCTACATAGCTGCTAGTTATATCTGCCGTACTGGGTCGAGTTCCTCGATTTGTTCTAGGATACCTAAACCTCAAATCTGTCGTGTTAAAAGGTAAAGTAGACTCTTCAGCCAACGGCGATTCTTGTACATCCACACCTGTAAGAGCTTCCCCTCCCCGTTTTTCCAGCTCCTCTCTTGCCATTCTGGACTCTTCATCTGCAGGGAATTCAGCGCTTGGTGTTGTAGCTATATACCTGTTTCCCCTCCTTGATAGACTGGGATCTCTCCTTACTTCTGCGAGTGCCCCCCTGCAAGATTCTTCTCCGTAGGCAAGCGTTACGGTTGGGGGACCTGGGCCACCCAAAAGCTCATCTTCCGTTATTTCATTTCCTAAACAATCTTCCATCGCACTATCGGCTTTCAATATAGTTTCGTAAGACTCGTGAAAATTCTCAACAAGCCATGTATTGATATCTACAGGTTCGGAACCAGTTTTTATCGTTTGAAAATTCTCGACGAAGGAAGGGTGAAATTTTCCTACCCATCTCTCAATTGGCCCCAAGTGTCTTGCTCCCATTGGGCCACTACTCAAAGTGAATTGACCTTGAATGCATTCATTTGAACCAGCCGATGCCATTAATTTATTCGTTTTAGTGTTATTATTCGACATATCCTGAAAAGCTCTTAATTGCTGAACCTGAGGGCGATTATTCGCGAGCTCTATCAACTTTCTTTGAGCAATGGTTTCATCACGATTATCCATAAACTGGAATGTAGAGCCACCACCACGATGCTTTTGAGATACCTCATTTGCAACTGATTGGTTTTTATTTTTTTGCGTTTTGTCAGCGTAAGTATTCATGTTCTGTCCTTTTGGATTTTATCTTATCGCCCGATTTTGCACATAACGCTCAAAGCAGCTGCGCGGTACGCGTCGGCTGGCTTTGCTTGTTATATGCGATTGCATTAAATTTTGAACCTTTGAAACGTTTTTTTGGCGATAAATAGCATCAAGCCAAAAAGCACTAACATGACAAGGCCAAAAGCACCAAAAAACATGGTTATTTCTATACCTGATAACTCACTGCTGCGAATAGGTTCATTGATATCGAATTTCATCAAGTTACCCAACACATAGATAATTCCTGTGCTTAATCCGGTAAATAATGGCAATAAGACAAGATAAACGCATACCCTAAAAAAGCGTTTCTTTTCACTAAATGGAGCATCAATTCGGTAGTTGAAATTTGAACTCAATATCTACTCCCATTGCAGCATATAACAGCTTATTCAAAGGATCTAAACCCGCAAGTTACAACATTTCATCCAGTCTAGGGCGCTAGCTGAATGTAAATCAAGCATTTTTATCTTGTAGCAATTTATGTTGCTGCAACTTGCGATTTTTGTACCCGCGAGTTGCTGATAAAAAACTCAAAGACCAAACTGTATTTTTGAACAGGTATTTCAGCTGGCTTGATGCCAGGTTCGTTAAACCCTGCAAGTTTTACAATTCTTACCCTATACCATGAATACCTTACCGGGCCGGGCAAAGGGCGTTGTTGCTAAAACGCCCTGCTGGCGCGCTCTTGCCGGTGTGGAACAGCTCTTGCTGCTGTATGGGTAGCTTAACCGCGCGGATACCATTCGCGTTGTCGACAACACCACTTACCAACTAAGGAGCACCACATGGCTATTATCAAATGGGCTACTGCAAAATATGAAGGTCTTGGCAAAGACGGTAAAGGACATGTTTCTACTGAATCGGGCGCTTTGAAAGATCAGCCTTATGGCTTTAATACACGGTTTGAAGACAAAGCAGGTACCAACCCGGAAGAGCAAGTCGCTGCGGCGCATGCGTCGTGTTTTACGATGGCGCTGTCTTTTGGCCTGGCAAAGCTCGGTTTTAGCAAAGGCAGTTTAGCGTCTAAGGTAGCTATTACACTGGTAAAAGAAGGTGACGGTTTTACCATCTCAAAATCTGAAATCTGGTTAGATGCCAAAGTACCGGGTATGAGCGGTGAGGATTTTGAAAAAGCAGCGGTAGAGGCCAAACTAACCTGCCCGATATCCAGGTTATTAACGTGTGACGTTACCTTAGATATTACCTCGTTTGAAGGTAGTTAATTGAGCTGAGCTAGTTAGCTATCTCAGAGTAACTAATAAGGCCCGTTTTAATAACGTTAAAACGGGCCGCTTTAAACACAATGGAGCCTGATTAATGACAACTGAGCAACCTGAAGAAGAGTCACGTAGTTTTATGCACTATGCGGCACTGAAAACCGCCATTGTTAATAATGAAGAGCAGCGGGTAAAAGAGCTGCTGGCAAACCAAAGTATGCAAGCGCTGGAAAAAGGCTACCTGCTTGATTTAGCCGGGTTAAACAATAACAGCACTATTGTGGCGCTATTGGAAGCGGTGCCAGTCACGCCATAAATTCAGCAAGAAATGCTTTTGCCTCTGGCTGCCGTTACTGGTATTTCCCACGATAAGGCTACTGCAGTAACTTAAGTATTTACTAAGTTCTGGTACATCTGCGCCAGCGCTTGCGCTACCTGCGCTTGCTGCTCTGTAGTTAGGCCAACCAGCATTTTGCCGGCTATCTGGCGTTTTTTTGCCTTTACCTCTGCGGCCAATTGCTGGCCTTGTGCCGACAATACCAGTAGCTGGCGCCTGCCATCTGCAGGATCGTTTTGGCGCTGTAATAAAGCAGCTTGCTGTAAGTCATTTAACAACCGGGTAATTTGCGCTTTATCCCGCCTTAAAAGCTCTGTTAGTTGCTGCGCTGTGCTGCCTGGTTTTACAGCCAGCATCAGCAGCAGGCGGCCATGCATTGCTGTTAGCCCCGGTAATTCTGGGGCCAGTTGCTGAAAAAACTGGCCGCGTAATTCCGCAGTTAGCTGTTGCAGTTGGTCGAGCAAATCCCGCTTTTCATCCATAACGCTGCCTTAAACACCATCAACAAGTTGACATTATCAACTAAAAACCCAACAATTAAGTTGATTATATCAACCAATACAACAAAAACCAGTTAGGAGTTAATAATGTCTGACGTACACAGCTGCCCCACCTGTAATGCCCGAGCGAAAAAGATCATCGACCCACAAAGCGGCGAGCCACGGCTTAAAGCGTTGCAAGATGATGAGGTTGCAGCCAAAGTAGTGCAGCTGAAGCTGATGCTGCAAAAAGAAAAACAGCGTAATGAGCAGTTAAAAGCCAGGCTGGCTGAGCTGGAACAACGCAACTCAGCGCAATAACTGCTGCAGTTCAGCGCTATGATGATAGTAGCCCGTAGCATTAAATGCCTGTGATGCCGGGTTCATAAAACCATGCGCAAATGGCGTTGCAACAGCGCCTACACCCGGTTTTTGCTGCAACTGCGCGCAGATGTCGGCTAGCGCAAAATGCGGCTCGCTAGCGCCAAAAATTATCTGCGTTGGCACTTGCGGCGTCACAAACAGATGCCGGTGAATTTGACCGGGGTAAAATAATACTGCCTGTTTTACTGTGCTGGTTTCTATGTCCGCCAAAGCACGCCACAGCGCACTGGCACCGGCGCTAAAACCAATAGCAAGCTCAAACGGCTGCAGCACTGTTTGCAGTGCCTGCAAAACCTGCCCGGCATATATATCATGGCCACACTGGGCGCTGTAGGCGGCATAAGCCTGTTGCTCATCGGCAAAGTGTTGCGCCGCGCCCTGATAGGGATCGATAAGCTGCATCTGCACAGCTGCAGTGGCGGCCAAATCCTGTGCCAGCCGGTTAAACCCGGCACAAAGGCCAAAAATATCGCTTACGATAACCAGATGCTGCATATAACCTCTGCTTAATTAATTCTCACAACTTTGCTGCCATTGCTGCATATTTACGCCTTTAATTATCATCCATAAGCTTAACGACAGCTCGGCCAGCAATACCGGCAACATGATCCAGGGAAACAACAGCGCGGCTAAGTCATCTGCCAGCAGCAACGCCAGGCTGTTTAGCAAATAACAGACACCGGCCAGGCCGAGCATAGCGCCCAGCAGACGCGGGAAATAAGCCGATTTCATAATAAGATAACCACGGATAATACAGGCCAGCGCAAAAAACAGCAGGCCGATAGCAAAACCATAGCTATGCAACCGGATAGCGACATACGACAGCGCATCCAGTTGCGGTTGGGAAAACGCACTGAGATAAGCCGCGCCGCCCAATAGTAGCAGAGGCACCAGCAGTGTAAGCTTGTTCGCGACTAATACGGCGGTCTGGATCAGATTGAAAAAGGTGGCCGTTAAATTCAGCCCGGCATTAACACGTTTAAACAGCAGATAAAACAGCACGATAACCGGAATATCCAACAGTTGCATGCAAAGATCTGCCACTATGCCAAAGCTCCACAATGACGGCGCACCGGCGATGTACTGCGCCGTTGCCGCCGCATCAGCAGACACTACCAGCGAGCCGCGCACCGCCAGCTCAGCAAACAGGCCCAAACAAATAATGGCCAGGTAACAAACCCCGGCAAAACGCACATAACGCTGCGGCGAGCGATCAAAACAGGAAGTCATAGCGGGCCTTTTCAGTAAGGTGTTAACAAGCTGCAATTATGCTAGCGGCAAAAATAGGCTTTATCCTGCGCCATCAAAACGTTATTACCTACAGCTTTATTGTTACAAGCCATTACAGCAATTAATAACCGGGCACACAGATACAATACGCGCGCAAGCACGTAGTATCGGTATCTTCCCTTTTTGTTTGAAGGATTTTTATGAAAACTCTGCTTAGTATTGCCCTGTTGCTCGGCAGCTGCCTTAGCCTGCAAAGCTGTACCGGCGTGCCGGATGGTGTTACGCCGGTAACACCATTTGAACTTAACCGCTATTTGGGGCAGTGGCATGAAATTGCCAGGCTGGACCACCGCTTTGAGCGTGGTTTAACTGACGTAACGGCTAACTACTCCTTGCGCGATGATGGCGGTGTTAAAGTGATTAACCGCGGTTTTAATAGCGAGGATAACGAATGGCAACAGGCAGAGGGCAAGGCGTACTTTGTTGGCGACAGCGATACCGGCGCGCTTAAGGTGTCGTTTTTTGGCCCGTTTTACGGTGGTTACAATGTGGCTAAACTTAGCGCTGACTACAGCATTGTTTTGGTTGTAGGCCCGTCAACAGATTTCGCCTGGTTACTGGCGCGTAGCAAAACACCAGACAAAGACCTGTGCGACGACTATATGGCCTTTGCTGAGCGCCTTGGCATTACTGCTCAGCAATGGATTTGGCTGCAATCATGTGTTTGATTTAATATGCGCTTTACATAGATAAGTAAAAGGGCAAAGCCCTGAATGGCCAAAGTTTGTACATTGTGCATTGCATTAGTAGCGCGCTGTGTTTAAAGTAATTTTAATCAGCCAGTTAGAGCCACCTAAACCATGAGCACACTCCCCCCTGCCGACAACGCCGTGATTTCTGAAGTGGCGCCCGACACCTTTGTTGACAGCAGCGGCCAGCAACTGACTGATCGCCAGGTTCGGGGTGTGGTTACGCCACATGTATTTGCCGTAGCACCGGAGTTAATTGGCCAGCCATTGGCCAGGCCCGCGCGCCGTGGTGTGGCGATACTGATTGACGGTTTTTTTATTGCCGCCCTTACTTCCGGCAGCCTGATTTTTCTGTTGCCTATGCTGGCTTATCTGGCGTGGTCGCGCTGGCAGGTAGGTAAAACCGGACAGGTGGCTATTCTGGCCTGTACGGCACTGGTGCTGTTTACCAGCAATAACTGGACTGCATCGCTGCCCTCAGACACCACTATTAAACGTATTACAGACAGCACCGCCGTATCGGCGAATGCCCTGCGCTTAAGCCAGGCTGACTGCGATGCAAGCTGTGCACAAGCACAGCTACAGGCGGTGATACAACAACTGCAAAAAACCCAACTGAGCATTGCCGAGCGGGAAGAAATGCTCAGCGATTTGCTGGATATCAGCCAGCTGTCTGCCAGCGAAAAAGCTTCAGTGATGACAGAAGCGATTACCAGCCTCAAAGTTGGCGCGACTGTGGAACAAATGAGCGCGACAGTACAAGGCAGCACCAGCTCGCCCGAGCCGGCAGCTTCGATTACCGGCGCTTCGCTGTGGCAAAGGCTGCAGGAATCGGATCACAGTGTACTGAAATGGGTGCAAGGTATTTTAGCTGATTTAGGTATCGGTTTTGGCTGGGCTATCGGCTATTTTACGCTGTTTATTGCCTGGAATAATGGCCAGACTATTGGCAAAAAGCTATGCGGTATTCGCGTAGTGCAACTGGACAACAAACCCATCTCCCTGTGGGGCGCCTTTGGCCGCCAGGGCGGTTATAGCGCCGGCTTTGCCACCGGCTTACTGGGCTTTTTACAAATCTACTGGGACCCAAACCGCCAGGCCATTCAGGACAAACTGGCTGATACCCTGGTACTGCGGATAAAAAGCTAAACCGGGCGATGTTTTAATGCCCACTCAAAAGGCCAACTTATAACAAAAATCGGCAATATTGAAAAAATACCGAACTTTATACTGTAAAAATACACATAAACCATGTGAATTATGGTTTTTTAGCCAAAATACACTAGCCTATTTTGCCATATTTTCATTAGTATGCGCATAGTAGATTAATGTTAACCGGGCGTTGCCAGCACCATGGCGCAGCGCCGAGCTATAGGCTGATTTATGTTATTTGATGCAGATTTAACCACCGCTTGCCCGCTGCGACAAAAGATCCGTAATTATTACCGCATCGACGAAAATACTGTTATTGACCATTTATTACCCCTGGCAGAAGTGGGCGTTAAAGCCCGCAGCCGTGCCTGGGAGCGTGCCAGACAAATTGTACTTACTATTCGCAAAGAGCAGGACGGCCAGGGTGGTATTGATGCATTATTAAATGAATTCTCCCTGTCGAGCGAAGAAGGCGTAGTGCTGATGTGCCTGGCTGAAGCATTATTGCGGGTGCCGGATAAAAGCACCCAGGAAGCGCTTATTCGCGACAAACTGGCCAAAGGCGACTGGAGCGCACATTTGGGCAGCAGCGACTCGTTGTTTGTTAATGCGTCGTCATGGGGCTTGTTAGTTACCGGTAAAATGGTGAACTACTCGGATCAAAACAAAGCGCATCAGTTTGGTATTCTGAAAAAAACGCTTGGCCGCCTGGGCGAGCCGGTGATCCGCAAGTCGGTTAACTTTGCCATGAAAATTATGGGCAAACAGTTTGTGATGGGGCGCGACATTGATGAAGCGATAGAGCGTGCGGCAGACACCGAGAAAAAAGGTTATGTGTATTCCTACGATATGCTGGGCGAAGGTGCCCGCACTATGGCCGATGCCGAGCGTTACTACCAAAGCTATTTAACCGCCATTCATGCTATTGGCAAAGCTGCCAACGGCCGCGGCCCGATTAAAAGCCCCGGAATTTCCGTTAAGTTGTCGGCTATCCATCCGCGCTACGAGTTTAGCCACCGCGAACGGGTTATGGCCGAATTGCTACCTAAGCTCAAAGCCCTGGTGCTGTTAGCCAAAAACTACGATATTGGCTTTACCGTGGATGCCGAAGAAGCCGATCGCTTAGATATTTCGCTGGATATTATTGCAGCCGTGTTCAGCGATGAAGACCTGGGCGACTGGACAGGCTTTGGCCTGGCAGTACAGGCATATCAGAAACGGGCCATTTTTGTGATTGAATGGCTGGCTGAATTAGCCCGCAAAGTTAACCGCAAAATGATGGTGCGGCTGGTAAAAGGTGCCTACTGGGATACTGAAATTAAAACCACCCAGCAAGATGGCCTGGAACACTTTCCGGTATTTACCCGCAAGGCCTCTACCGACGTATCTTACAAAGCCTGTGCGATTAAATTACTGGAAGCACGCGATGTGTTATATCCGCAATTTGCCACCCACAATGCTTACACCGCCGCCACCATTTTAGAGGTGGCCAAAGGCAACAACACTGGCTTTGAGTTTCAGCGTTTGCACGGCATGGGCGAATCATTGTTCGACCAGATCGTTACTGAAGAGAAAATTCAGTGCCGGGTGTATGCCCCGGTTGGCGAGCATGAAAACCTGCTGGCTTACTTAGTGCGGCGTTTGCTGGAAAACGGCGCTAATTCGTCTTTTGTCAATGCTATTGTTGATACCACCCAACCGGTAGAAGCATTGCTGCCCGATCCGGTAGAAACCCTGCAGGGCCTGCGCAACAAATACAACAGCCAGATAAAAATGCCGCTAGATTTATACGGCGCCGAACGGGAAAATTCCCGCGGGCTGGATTTAACTGATGTTAATGCCCTGATGCCGTTTAAAGCGAATTTAGACAAATGGTTTAATGAGCACAGAATCACTGCCGACACTCTGCCAACAGGTGTGTTAGCGGTAATAAACCCGGCCAATCACCGGGAAATAATAGGCCATGTTAGCCTGCACAGTACTGAACAAATGCAGCAGTTGCTAACGAACGCCGATAAGGCATTTAGCAGTTGGTCACAAGTGCCTATTACACAGCGGGCCAACTTACTGCGCCGGATAGCCGATATTTTAGAGCGCCACAACGACGAGCTGGTGGCCATCTGTATTAAAGAAGCCGGTAAAGTGGCGCAGGATGGTATCGACGAAGTGCGTGAAGCGGTCGACTTTTGCCGCTATTACGCCGCACGGGCAGAAGAGCTGGCCAAAGATGAGCGCTTTGAACCACGCGGGGTAATTTTATGTATCAGCCCGTGGAACTTCCCGCTGGCAATTTTCCTGGGCCAGGTAGCCGCCGCTATTGTTACCGGTAATACCGTTATCGCCAAACCTGCCGAACAAACCAGCCTGATTGCGCTGCGTACCATTGAGCTGATGCACACCGTTGGCTTGCCTGAGCATGTGGTGCAGGCTGTGCTTGCCCGCGGCAGTGATGTAGGTAAAACCATAGTGCCGGACAGCCGCATTCAGGCAGTGATGTTTACCGGTTCTACCGATACCGGCAACCTTATTGCACAAACACTGGCCGGACGCAGTGATATTCAGGTGCCACTGATAGCCGAAACCGGTGGCCAGAACTGTATGATTGTCGACTCGACAGCGCTGCCGGAACAGGTGGTTGACGATGTCATCAGCTCGGGCTTTCAAAGTGCAGGCCAGCGCTGCTCGGCACTGCGGGTGCTGTTTATTCAGGAAGACGTGGCCGACAACATTATTACCATGCTAAAGGGCGCTTTAAAAGAGCTGCATGTTGGCGATCCGGCACTGCTTAGCACTGATGTTGGCCCGGTTATTGATGCAAAAGCACTGAAAAATCTGCAGCAGCATGTCGAGTATCTGCAGGATAAGGCCACACTGCACTACCAGTGCGATATTCCGGATAACGACAGCAACGGAGCTTACTTCTTTGCTCCGCGTTTATATGAAATTAAAGATTTGTCTGTGTTAAAGCGCGAAGTATTTGGCCCTTGCGTACATATTGTCCGCTTTAAAGCGAAAGATCTGGATAAAG
Source organism: Rheinheimera sp. EpRS3 (assembly GCF_001513785.1). Taxonomy (GTDB): domain Bacteria; phylum Pseudomonadota; class Gammaproteobacteria; order Enterobacterales; family Alteromonadaceae; genus Alishewanella. Next base: position 927,088 of record NZ_LNQS01000001.1, on the reverse strand, counting down.
TTATCGATCAGATCAACGGTACCGGTTTTGGCCTGACCATGGGTATTCATTCACGGATTGAAGAGCGCTGCGATTATCTGGCTAAAATGTCACGCGCGGGCAATGTGTATGTTAACCGCAATATGATTGGTGCCATTGTCGGCTCTCAGCCCTTTGGCGGCCGTGGCTTGTCAGGCACCGGCCCCAAAGCAGGCGGCCCGAACTACTTAGTGCGGCTGGTAAAAGAAAAGGCCTCGCCGGACAATATACAAATGACGAACCTATCACCCGACGAGCTGGATTTACACCATGCACCCGACGCTGAAGCGCAGGTGCAGCAACTGATGGAAAACTCGCTGCGCGATGAAAAAATCTGGCGTTCAACCGCATTAAATGATCGTATTTCCGCAGTACGGCAATTGTTGGCCAAAATAGCCACCGTTGACATTATTGACGAGCTGGCTGACGATTTAGGCTCTACTCTGGCCGATGCCCGCGCGCAGCTAAACCGGCTGGAAAAACATATGCGCAAAGCCATCGAATTACCCGGGCCTACCGGTGAATCGAATACGCTGCGTTATGAACCACGTGGCTGCGTGGTGTGTTATGCCGATAAGAGCACCTCGTTTAACTTCTGGACCCTGTCTATTATTACCGCACTGGCTGCGGGCAATACTGTCATTACGGTAGCGTCCGAGCTGTTTTATGAAGAAGCACAGACGTTCAGAGAAAAGTTTATCGCCACAGGTGTTGCCAAAGGCGTGTTTCAGGTGGCGAAATCTAACCAGTTGCAGGCTATTCTGGCTCATCCGCATTTGGCCGGTGCGGTTGTTGCTGCACGCTCGTCGCGTTTGGGGTATTTCAGCCAGCAGTTGGCCAAGCGCGAGGGCGCTATTTTGCCGGTGATCAGCGCCGAGTATTACGACACCCTGATCAAACGGCTGATAACGGAAAAAACCATCAGTATTGATACCACCGCCTCGGGTGGTAACACCTCGCTAATGACGATGGTGGAAGACGACGAGTAACCTGCCAGCCATAAGTTACACCATAAAAAGCCAGGCGGTGACACCCTGGCTTTTTTGTCTGCCAAAGCGCAGCCGTTGCCTATGCCAGCGCTGCTGCAGCTGTGTGTAAGCCTTTTGGCCTGTGGCAGGTTTGTGATGCAGCCCTTGTTAGGGTAGACTCCCCCGGTTTTTAAACATAACAATATCGCGCAAAGCGCGTCTTTTCAGACCAAGGGAAACTTATGGGGAGCATAATCTATGGCAAGATTTAAAGTGCCGCACACCCTTACCTTATTGTTTAGCATGATGGTGCTGGCAATGATTGCCACCTGGATAGTACCGCAAGGCTTTTTTGAAACCCAAACCCTGGCCAATGGCCGATCGGCAGTGGTGCCCGGCACCTTTGCCTTAGTAGAAGAGCGCCAGTATTTAAGCCCGTGGCAGCTGTTAACGGCCATACCGCGCGCTTTTGCCAGCGCTCAGGATGTGATTTTCTTTGTGATGATTCTCGGTGGCGTATTGTCTATCGCCCGCGCTACCGGCACGGTAGATGCGCTGATCGGCCGCTTGCTAACCCGCTTTGGTGAAAAGCCGCATATGCTGATCTTTATGGTGGTGTTCTGCTTTGCTATGGCGTCCAGCGCTATTGGTACCGCCGGTGAATATATTCCCTTTGTGCTGATTTTAGTCGCGCTGTGTAAAGCCATGCGGCTGGATGCGATGACAGCTGTGGGCATGACAGTGGCCGGTTATGGTATTGGCTATGGTGTATCGGCTATTAACCCTTTTACGGTGATTATTGCCCAGCAAATTGCTGAAGTGCCGGTACTGTCTGGCATTGAACTGCGCCTGGCGATTTTTATTCCCTTTGTGCTGATTGGCTTTCACCATGTCTGGAGCTATGCCAAAAAAGTACTGGCCGATCCGGCCAGCTCCATGGTAGCCGATTTACCCTGCCCGCTGGGTGATAAACAAACCAGCACTTACCCGCAACTGGCGTTAAACCATAAACTGATTTTAGCCAGCTTTGTCGGTACCATAGCGGTGGTGGCCTATGGCATCCGGGTGCATGGCTGGTACCTGTATGAACTAAGCGCCTGCTTTGTTGCCTGGGGCCTGTTTACTGCAGTGGTTGGCCGTATTTCTGCTGATACTACCGCGCAAAAGTTTATCGATGGCGCTATGGAACTGACCACCACAGCGATGCTGATTGGCGTGGCGCGCGGTATTTCACTGATTATGGAAGATGGCCAGATTTTACACTCGCTGGTGCATGGTATGTCGCTGCCGTTGTCTTATGTTGGCGCTGAAGCGGCGGCTGTGGGTATGCTGATTATTCAAACCCTGCTGAATTTCTTTATTCCCTCCGGCAGTGGCCAGGCCTATGTCACTATGCCGTTAATGGTGCCGCTGAGCGACTTACTCGACATTCCGCGTCAGGTAGCGGTACTGGCGTATCAGTTTGGTGATGGTTTCTCCAATATGCTCATCCCCACCAATGCCGTACTAATGGGCATTATCGGTATTGCCGGTATTCCTTACGGCCACTGGTTCCGCTTTTGTGCGCCGCTGCTGTTAAAGCTGATGCTGGCAGCCTCGGTGGTTTTAGTGCTGGCAGTAGTATTTGACTATGGCGATAGCGTACAACCCCAGGCAGCCGCTGACACCAACCTGAGCCAGCAGGAATAAGCAGTGTGTAACATTGCCGGTAACAGCGTTACCGGCAATGTTACTGGTAATTCAATAGTTTCCTGATTAAAGTACGTTAATCAGGCAACAGCCTCCCTTAACCGCAGGCCGCTATATGAGTCAGGCGAAACAAATTGCTGAAATTATCTTAAAAGGCTTTCGCCGCCACTTTAGTTTATTTCAGGCCATTACGGCCAAAGCGAAACAACGTTTTGAGCTGGCCGACTGGCGCGCCTTTCAGCAGGACAGTTCAGATCGCATTTCGTTTTACGATCAGCGTGTTACCGAAGCCATTGCCCATCTGGCCACTGAGTTGCCAACCCAGTGCTTAAATGAAACACTGTGGCAGCAGGTAAAGCAGCACTATATGGAGTTTCTGGCGTTTCACCCTCAGGCAGAGCTGGCAGAAACCTTTTATAACTCAGTGTTTTGCCAGTTATTTGAGCGTAAGTATTTTCATAATAAGAATATTTTTGTTGAGTCGACGCTAAGCAAACAGCATTTACCGGCGCCGGTGGCATCGGTGTACGACAGCTACTTTCCGGCCCAGGATGGCTTAAAACAAACTATCCGTAATATTGTCTCCGGCTTTGGTTTTATTACCCCCTTTATTAACCTCGACCGGGATATCCGTCTGATTGTAAAAAGCTTTATGGCGCAGTCCAGCCATGGCCGCCATCCGGTGTACCAAATTCGTTTTGATATTTTAAGGTCAGTGTTTTACCGCAATAAAGCCGCTTATATTGTTGGCCGCGCGGTAACGCCGGATGGCCAGCAGCCGTTCATTATTCCGCTGCTGCACCGCGAAGGCGCCGGCTTGTATATCGATACTCTGGTAACAGACGCCAAGCAGATGACGATTATTTTCGGCTTCTCGCGTGCTTATTTTATGGTGGCCAGCCAGGTACCCTCGGCGCTGGTGCATTTTTTACGCGAGCTGCTGCCGCATAAAACCCTGGCCGAGCTGTATGCCAGCATCGGCTTACATAAACAGGGCAAAACCGAGTTTTACCGCGAGCTGTTAAGCCACCTGGACAAAAGCAATGATCAATTTGTTGCCGCGCCGGGTATTCGCGGCATGGTAATGATGGTATTTACCCTGCCCTCTTTCCCTTATGTGTTTAAGGTTATTCGCGACAAGTTTGCGCCCAGCAAAGAATTTGGCCGCGACACGGTAAAAGCGCGCTACCTGCTGGTAAAAAAACATGACCGCGTTGGCCGTATGGCCGATACGCTGGAATACTCTTATGTCGCCTTACCGAAAAACCGTTTTTCTGTTGAGTTACTCGAAGAATTACAGCAGGTTATTGGCGACTCACTTAGCTTTGAAGATGAGCTGGTGGTGATTAAGCACCTGTATATTGAACGGCGGATGATCCCGCTGAATATCTATCTGGAAACTGCCTCGTTGGCGGAGAAAAGCCATATTATGGACGACTACGGCCAGGCGATTAAACAGATGCTGGCCGCCAATATTTTCCCGGGTGATATGCTGCTGAAAAACTTTGGCGTAACACGGCATAAACGCGTGGTGTTTTACGACTACGACGAAGTGCAGTATATGCTGGATGTGAATTTCCGAAGCTTTCCGAAAACCGATAACTACGAAGATGCACTGTTTGCCGAAGGCACTGTGTGCGCTGCGCCGGGTGATGTATTCCCCGAGCAGATGGCCACCTTTGTTACGCCGCAGCCGCAAATCCGCGAGCTGTTGTTTAGCAAACACCCTGAACTGCTTGATGCCGCTTACTGGCGGCAGAAACAACAAAATATCCGCAATGGCGTGGTAGAAGATATTTTTCCCTACCCCGACAGCATGCGGTTTTATCACTATTATCAGGATGACAGCAGTAACGAAGCGCACTAACTTTAGTACTATAACGTCGCTACACAGGACAGTTAATGATGAGCGCAAGCACTATTCAGCCGGTTTCAGCACAGTGGCTAACACGCCTGTTGCCCGCCAGATCGCCACAGGCGCATAAAGGCGACTTTGGCCATGTACTGGTGCTCGGTGGCGACCACGGCTACGGCGGCGCGGCCATAATGGCGGCACAAAGCGCAGTGCACTGCGGCGCTGGTTTAGTTAGCCTGTTCACCCGGCCGGAGCATGTCAGCGCTATGCTGAGCCGCCAGCCGGAAGTGATGGTAAGCCACCAGCATTTCAGCGACATGCTGACGCGCGCCAGCGTGCTGCTGGCTGGCCCGGGGCTGGGCCTGTACAGCTGGGGCACCGCTTTACTGGCTCAGGCATTGGCATCTGACAAGCCGCTGTTACTGGACGCCGATGCGCTGAATTATCTGGCAGCACTAACACAGGCAGAGCAACAGCAATTAAAACGCGACAACTGGCTGCTGACACCACACCCGGGCGAAGCCGCACGTTTGCTCGGTTGCAGCAGCGCTGATATTCAACACGACAGAGTCGCTGCTGTACAGCAACTGCAGCAGCGCTTTGGCGGCACTGTACTGCTAAAGGGCCATGCCAGCCTGATTGCCGGGCCACAGCAGCTGGCCCGGCTTGATTGCGGCAACCCCGGCATGGCCATCGGGGGTATGGGCGATGTGTTGTCCGGCATTATTGCCGCGCTGCTGGCACAAGGCTTAAACAGCTTTAACGCGGCTGCACTGGGCGGTTACCTGCATGGGACTGCGGCAGACCAGTTGGCAGCCATACAGGGCGAGCGCGGCCTGCTGCCAACTGCTATACTGCCGCGCCTGCAACCGCTGCTAAACGGAAAATCCTGATTGATGAAAATATACGTCGACGCTGATGCTTGCCCCGTGGTGATTAAAGACATTATCTTTCGCGCCGCAGAGCGCAAACAGATCGAAACGCTGTTGGTGGCGAATCAGCCGATCCGGGTACCGCCTTCAAAGTTTATCTCGGCCATTACCGTATCCAGCGGCTTTGATGAAGCCGACAACGAAATAGTACGCCGCTGTGAAGCCGGTGATTTAGTTGTCACCGCCGATATTCCGCTGGCAGCCGACGTGTTGGCCAAGGGCGGCTATGCGCTAAACCCGCGCGGCGAGCTGTACAGTAACGACACCATTAAACAAAAACTGACGATGCGTGATTTTATGGACACCCTGCGTGGCAGCGGCGTGCATACCGGCGGCCCGCCACCGCTAAACCAAAGCGATCGCCAGGCCTTTGCCAATCAGCTGGATAAGCTGTTACAGCAGCATGCGAAAGGTTAACCCGGCCATGCCGACAGCTGCTGCTTACTGCTGAATTGTTGCGGTTGCTGTGTTAGCGGATCAGTAAAACTTAACTGTTTTGCCAGTAATTGCAGCGGCTTTTCAAACTGCGGCGCCTGCTTCGGTTTAAGTTCAGGGTAATAATTATCATGCAAAATCGGCATCGCCAAACTGAGCATATGCAAGCGTAGCTGATGGGTTTTGCCGCTGTGCGGTGTCAGTTCAAACAGCCCGAGTTCGCCGCTTTTCGCCACCAGGCTGATAGTTGATTGCGCATTTGCCTCACCGGCCACTATGGCGTTAATAAAACGCGGTGTGCTTTTCTCAATCCGGTTTGCAATATGCCAGTGCTGTGGTAACGCAGCTGTGGCAGCCTGCTGTGTTAACCGGGCCACTGCCTGATATTGCTTATTGATAGTGCCCTCACTAAACAGCTGGTAATAAGCCGCCCGGCTTTGGGCATTAACAGAAAACAACACCAGGCCGGCGGTATCACGGTCCAGCCGGTGCAGCGGTGCAATGTCGCTTAAGCCGGTGTCGCGCTTTAAGCGCGCCAGTAAGCACTCATTAACGTATTCACCGCCTGGCGTTACCGGCAAAAAATGCGGCTTGTCGGCCACCAGTATATGCTCGTCCTGATAGACAATTTGGTGCGCAAATGGGATCACAGGCTCGGCTGTTACTTCACGGTAGTAGCACAGCCGTTTGCTTGGCATAAAAGGTGTATCTGCGCTAATAGCCGCGCCGTTAAACCAGTGCACTTTGCCTGCCGCAATACGCTGACGCCAGATAGCCTCGCTGATAAACGGAAACTGGCTGCACAGAAACTGCAGCACCGTATGCCAGCCGTCATTAACAGCAGGCAGGGTAATTTCAGAGGCTTGGCGGGCTATCGACACTGTGTATTCCGGCAGAAAAATCAGCGCGCAGTGTAGCATAAAAGCGGCTACAATAGCCGCCCGTTGCCGTTCAGATGCTGTTGGAACCTGCATGTCGCATATTAATTCTGTCCTCAGGCTCCGCGCCCAGGAGCTGGCAAAAGCCACAAGGGTGTTTAACGCCCGCGGCAGCAAAGTGAAACGCTGTCAGCAGTGCCTGCTACCGGCCACCGACTGCATCTGCGCCAGCAAACCCGGCGTCAGCAGTAACAGTGCCTTTTGTTTTATTATGTACACCGGCGAGTGCTATAAACCCAGCAACACCGGCCGCATTATTGCCGATGTTATCGCCGACAATCATGCCTATGTCTGGGACAGAACCCGACCCGATGCAGCTATGCTGGCATTGCTGGCCGATGCGCGTTATGCGCCGATAGTGGTATTTCCGCAGCAATACGCTGAAGCGCAGCGTTGTATCAACAGCCCGCTTGAACTTGGCACAGTGCAAAACGGCAAAATACCGCTGTTTATTATGCTGGACGGCACCTGGCGCGAAGCCAAAAAAATGTTTAAAAGCACTTATCTGGCAAACTTACCCGTGCTGGGTATTCAGCCAGAGCAAGGCTCAAGTTATCAGCTGCGCGAAGCGGCCCATTTGCATCAACTATGCACTGCCGAGGTCGCTATAGAAGTATTAAAACTGGCGAATGACACCGCCGCTGCAGTAGCGTTGGCCGAATACTTTGCCGTATTTCGCCGCGCTTACATTGTCGGCAAACCCCACCTTAATTTTACTGAATTAGCAGAGTAGTCTGCCAAGGATCTGACATGCGTGATGTAATACTGAGTAAACCCGCGGTAGAGCTGTATAAAATACTCAAATTTGAGGGCCTGCTTAGCAGTGGCGGCGAAGCAAAAGCAGCCATAGACAGCGGTTTGGTAAAAGTGAATGGCGAAGTAGAAACCCGCAAACGCCGGCAAATTAACGCCGGCGATATTATTGAAATTGGCGGCGATAAACTGCAAATGCGCTTGGGTTAACATCAAGGTTAAACCAAGTGATTGGGGTGAATGGGAGTTGCCATTGAAGAACTGAAGCTGGCGAACGATAATAGCGCTGCCACAGCATTGCAATACTACTTTGATACCTTTCGCTGTGCGTATATTGCCGGTAAACCTCATCTGAGTTTTGCCTTGTAACACAGCAGAGACAACAGCAGGAATACTATGATCCAGGCAGTTATTTTTGATATGGACGGCGTACTGATTGATTCAGAGCCTATGTGGCATCAGGCTGAGCTTGAGGTATTTGGCAGCCTTGGCGTAACGATTTGCCCACAGCGTCAGCAGCAAACCGTAGGCATGACCACCAAGGCCGTTACTGCGCACTGGTACCAGCAGTCGCCGTGGTCTTCTATGTCACTGGATGAAGCCGAGCAAGCTGTATTGCAACATGTTGCCACGCAGATACAGCAGCAAGGTGTAGCAAAAAAAGGCTTGTTGCCGTTACTAAACCGGCTAAAGCAAGCGGCAATACCTACTGGCCTTGCGACTAACTCTCCCGGTTTTTTAATGGACACCACCTTAGAAAAACTGCAGATCCGCCATTATTTTAACACCCACTGCTCGGTAGAGATGGTAAAGCAAGGCAAACCGGCACCGGATATTTATTTGCTGGCAGCAGAAAACCTTGGCGTAGCGCCACAGCACTGTCTGGTATTTGAAGACTCGTACACCGGGCTAAGCGCAGCAAAAGCAGCCGGGATGCAAGTAATAGCCTTGCCCGCGGTGCACGACTGGCACCTGGAAAAATTTGATCTGGCCGAGCTGAAACTACGCTGCCTCAGTGAGTTTGACTTAAATCAGCTTAACAGCACCCCCTTTTCGGTGGCGCAGTTTAACGCCCAGCCTGCCTGATAGCAGTAAGGTGCTGTTGGTATTGTGCTACAAGCCAGGGTGCGTCATCCAGCGCTAAATCGTGCCCGGCCCAGGGGTGCTGAATATGTGCCGACTGCCAGTAGCGGGCTAAATCAAGCGAGCATTGCGGGCTAACCAGCGTATCACCCAGGCTGCTAAGCAATAATGTTGGGTATTGCGGCGCGGGTGTTACCGCAAAACGACTGGCCGCCCACAATTGGCGCAGGGCATTTACTTTACTTACCGGCCTTTGCTGCTGCCATAACTGCCAGCTGGCAACTATGTCGGTATGTTCTGCAGGCCTGGCGCTGGTTAACTGCAAAATAGACTGTTCGCGCTGCGCGGCCCCCACGACGATACTGCGTAAAATAGCCGGGTAATTACGCCAGCATAAACGGCGGTAAAACGGCGACAACGGCTTGGCACTGCTGTTAATCAGCGTGACCGAGGCTACTTCATGCGGATATTGCGCCGCCCAGTCGGCCGCCAGCATTCCGCCCAGTGAAATAGCCAGCAGATGCACCCTGCCGTTGTATTGTGGCGCCTGCAACCATTGCTGGCGCACTGACTGGCGCAAACCGCTGATGCTGCAAGGCGAACGCTGCTGGTATAGCTGGCCTGTGCCGGCAAAATCAAAGCTCAGCACCGGGTTGGTTATCGCCTTAGCCAGCAAAGGTTTGAATTCGCCCCAATGGCGCTGCTCACGGGTTAAACCACGGATCAGCAGTACCGGTGTGGCATCGGCTAATACCATAAGGCTTTGGCCTGTGCCTGCAACTGCTCGCGGTTAAGCTGCGGCAGCCAGTTTTGATATGACATAGTGCTGTTAATAAGAAAATTAATCAGAATAAGGTGGCTGCGTAGCACCCTTTTTACCCGGTGCGGCTTTACCGGATGAAACATACCCAGGCTGGATAACAGCTGAAACGGGTTTTTTCGCACCCAGTTCCACGAGCCCATTTCCAGTGTTAACGGCAACATAGTGGTGTTGTGCGCCAGTGATAAATCATACAGGTAGTCCCATAAATCACCATGACAAAGATAATGTTGCGATTGCGGCTCAAAAATATAATTCTGGTGCGGGTAGGTTTGAAACAACAGTTCACGCAGCCGGTACATTTCAGCCAGGTGTGCGATAGGTTGACGCTTGCTTTTAGCATAAGGAAACCATAAGCGGTCAGTAGTGCCGAAGCCGGAGTGGCAATCCAGCACCAGCGAAAAGGGCCGGTTAAACAGCTCGCGCTGAATAAAATCGGCTACGGCCTGGCTTTCTGTTTCCATTTTGTCGGTGCGGCCGCGATGCCACGGAATGGTACGGCTGATACGCTGGCCGCCAACCAGCCAGGCGGCGCCTTCGGCGCACTCCACCGGGGCATTGCGCATTAAATCAACACTGTTACCATTGGCACGCCAGCCATTGGCCATGCCGGCCGGGTTTACCAGCGGGATAAAATAAATACAACAATGTGCCAGCGTATGTTGCAGGCAAAGATCCCAGGGCAAGCGGTTTAGTAAAGTTTGCAGATAGGCCAACACCACTTGTGTGCCAATACGCTCCAAGCCATGAATGCCGCCTACCAGCACGACTGCTGGGGCTGATGCGCTGCGGTTGCCAAGAGCCAGACCATATAACGGCAGGCGCTCTGCCATATGCGGTATGCTGGCAAGTAATTCAACCTGTAATTGTGGCGGGGCCGTATCAATTAACTGCTGCAGCTGAGCCAGCTCGGGCAGCATGGTATCAGTATCAACCAACAGCTCACTCCGTTAGTGAAAGTTATATGACAGCATACCTGATGCCCGTCAGACGAAAATGGCAGTTTTATGAAGATTAACAGTAAAACGCCGCCAGAGCGGCGGCGTGGTTAGCTTAGCAAAAAGCTAAGGTTAGTTGGCGGCTGTATCAAGCGGAGCAAAACTTTTTACTAAGTCATCTACTGCTTTCATTTGCAGTAAATAATCTTCCAGCTTGGCCAACGGCAAGGCACAGGGGCCGTCACATTTAGCCTGGTTTGGATCCGGGTGCGCTTCAATAAACAACCCCGCCAGCCCCAATGCCATGCCAGAGCGCGCTAACTGTGCTGCCTGGGCACGGCGACCATCGGCCGAGCTTTCGCGGCCACCGGGTTTTTGTAATGCGTGGGTGGCATCAAAAATAACCGGTCCGTAGTTTTTCATTTCATCCATACCCAGCATGTCTACCACCAGGTTATTGTAACCAAAACAACTGCCTCGCTCGCACAGGATCACCTGTTCATTACCGGCTTCTTTAAACTTGGTAATAATATGGCGCATTTCATGCGGCGCTAAAAACTGCGGTTTTTTTACATTAATTACCGCGCCGGTTTTTGCCATTGCCACCACTAAATCGGTTTGCCGCGCTAAAAACGCTGGTAATTGGATCACATCTACCACTTCTGCGACCGGTGCGGCCTGGTATGGCTCGTGTACATCGGTAATTAAAGGCACGTTAAAAGTACGCTTAATTTCTTCAAAAATTCTTAAGCCCTCTTCCATACCCGGGCCCCGGTAAGAATGCACTGACGAGCGGTTAGCCTTGTCAAACGAGGCTTTAAATACATAGGGAATGCCCAGCTTAGTGGTGACTTCCACATAGTGCTCGGCAATACGCATGGCCAGATCGCGTGATTCCAGCACATTCATGCCGCCAAACAGCACGAAAGGTAAATGGTTAGCCACTTGCGTGCTGCCAACCTGAATAATTTGCGCAGTCATAGTTTTTCCTAAAAACACAGGCGCAACGCCTGTGATGTTCTTATCAGAATGCAGTTAAAAACACCGGCTGTTTGGTCATGGCTACCCGCAGTACCAGGCCCAGCCAACCCAGCGCACCTAAAAAGCAAATCCAGCGAATGGCAGCAGTGCGGCCTTTAAATGCCATTACACCCAGCCCGATATAGGCCAGCACGGCAAGAAACTTTTCTGTCAGCCAGGCATGCACAAACGGATATTGCTGCAGTGTGATCATTAGCAGCACGGCACTTACCAGCAGCAGTGTATCAATAACATGTGGCGCTATTTTAAAAAACTTAGTTTGTAACATTGCTGCCGGCTTTAGGCTCATGGCATAACGCACTAACAGAAAACTAACACTGAGCACCACCATTAACAGGTGAAAATGCTTATAAGCCATATACATAACGCTTGTCCTTTCTTTATTAATAAAACAGCCAGCATAAGCTGGCTGCAGTTACTCGTTGCTGTCCGGGTATTTTTGCAGTATTGCTTCCAGTTTGTCGACCCGGCTTTTAAATATTTCTACCAGTTTGGGGTCAAATTGCTTACCGGCTTCTGCTTCTATTGTTGCCATTACCTGATCCAGCGGCCAGGCTGACTTATAACAGCGCCGGTGGCGCAATGCATCATAAACATCGGCCAAGGCAGCAATACGGCCGTAAATATGAATATCTTCGCCTTTTTTACCGGCCGGGTAGCCTGTGCCGTCCCATTTTTCGTGGTGATCCTGCGCGATAACTGCACCGGCCTGAATAATACTGCGTTTGGAATTTTTTAATATGTCATAGCCAATGCTGGTATGGGTTTTCATTACTTCCCATTCCTGCGCTTGTAGTTTAGCCGGTTTATTCAGAATGCCATCCGGAATACCTACCTTACCGACATCATGCAGCGGCGCAGCAAACATTAAACGTTCGGCTTCTTCTTCAGGCATGCCATAAGCTTTGGCCAGATCATAACAAATAAAAGCCACTCGTTTCACATGATTACCGGTTTCAATAGAGCGATGTTCTACCGCTTCACTTAGGCGATAAACAATTTCGCGTTGGGTGTCTTCTATTTCATGCTGCAGCTGCACATTTTCATAAGCTATTTGCACATTTTGTGAAAATAGCTCAATCAGCTTTTTCTGATTATCGGTAATGATGCCCGGCAAGCCAGAAATATACAGCAAAGAGCCATGGGTAAATTTACTGGTGCAGTAGGCCACCAGATAGTTGTCGCGATACACAATACCGCGTGATTTAAGGGCGGTATCAAAGGCGTCCATTAACTCGGGCGCCAATACCTCCTGCACCGGTTTACCTTCTTTGCTCTCAAACTCGCCCTGGCCGGCAAATACCACTAAGTTGTGTGGATCTGTTACTTCACCGGCAACATTACCCGCCACCAGCGATGAGCTGACCAGCAAAGCGTCCTCGTTACAGCCAAGAATAGAGGTGAGCTGCTGTAATACGCCATCGATAAACTGCTCCATCGAGTGCGATGAAAATAAGTCGGCCGAGGCATTAATGATTTTTTCCAGGCCCTGACGGCTTTGCTCCAGTGACATAATATCGCGGTAGGAACGCAGGCTGGACATAATAACGGTAAATAGTTTTTGCGCGGTAAGCTCGGTTTTAGATTTATAGTCGTTAATATCGTAGTTAATAATTACCTGTCGCTCTGGCGCCTGCCCCGGCTGGCCGGTGCGTAAAATAATGCGCACATGTTCATTGTGCAGCTCTTCACGGATATAGCGTGCTACCAGCAAACCGGCATCGTCGGTTTCCATCACTACATCCAGCAAGATAATGGCGGTATCGGGGTGTTGTTTAATCAGTTCTTTAGCTTCACTGCCAGAGTAAGCACTGAAAAAGCTCAGGTTTTTACTTTGAAAGGTAAAATCACTCAGCGCCAGTTTGGTAACGGCATGCACTTCAGGTTCATCGTCAACAATCAGTACTTTCCAGCTGCCGTTAAGCACTGCGATTATGGGTTCTGGCTCTTCGGCAAATAAAAAATCATCGCTCATCCGCTTTTCCTTTAGCTTGCTTTAGTCTGAGTAATTGCTGAATTAGTTATATGCTGTATCCAGAGCAGGGTCAAAGGAAATGGATAAAAACAACCGCTTAACCTGGTAAACAACCACCACTGATACGCCAGTTATTACCATAATCACGCTTTGACTCAACCTGGGTAAAACCGGCTTGTTGCAGCAATAACCGCACAGCATCAGCCTGATTATAGCCATGTTCCAGATAAAGCCAGCCATTGGCATTCAGGTGCTGCGGCGCCTGGCATATGATCTGGCTAATATCAGCCAGCCCTTGTTGCGCGGCAGTCAGTGCGGTAACCGGCTCATATTGCAGGGTGGCTAAATGTGGGTCCTGCGGGTCGATATACGGCGGGTTGCTGACAATCAGATCAAACTTTGCGCTGCCCAGTGCGCTAAACCAGTTACTTTGCACCACGCTGCAATTTTTTATCTGCAGTCTTTTCCGGTTGCGTTCGGCCAGTGCAGCCGCTTCGGTAATATAGTCTACCGCGGTTAGCTGCCACTGCGGTTTATTATGTGCCAGTGCCAGCGCAATAGCGCCGGTGCCTGTGCCTAAATCCAGCACAGTTGCCTGTGCTGGTAGTGGCAGCGCCAAGGCTTGTTCTACCAGCAGTTCGGTATCTGGCCGCGGGATCAAGGTGCTGGGGGCGACTTCAAGCTGTAAGTCAAAAAAGTGCCAGTAACCAAACAAATAAGCCAGTGGCTGGCCCTGCAAGCGCGCGCTTAGCAGCTCAGTTAGCTGTGCCAGCTCTGCACTGTTAAGTTCGCGCTCGGGGTAGCTGTATAAATAGCTGTTGCTAACATTAAGCACATGGCACAGGCATAACCGGGCTTCAATATCAGCTGTTGGGCTGATTTCTACGAGTTGTTGCTGCGCCTGTTTTTGCCACTGTGCCAGTGTTTGCTGCACTGTTTGTTGCACTTAGCGGTTCTCGTCGGCCAGGGCAGCTAATAAGTCGGCCTGATGCTCGTGTTTCAGCGGCTCTAATACCTGGTCTAAATCGCCTTCCATTACTTCGTTTAAGCGGTAAATGGTCAGGTTAATCCGGTGATCGGTTAGGCGGCCCTGCGGGAAGTTATAAGTGCGGATACGCTCTGAACGATCGCCACTGCCCACTAGCGAGCGGCGGGTAGATTCTTCCACTAAACGGCGTTTTTCATCTTCTGCTGCCTGAATACGTGATTGCAGCACGCTCATGGCCCGGGCGCGGTTTTTATGTTGCGAGCGTTCGTCCTGACACTCTACCACTATGCCGGTAGGTAAGTGGGTAATGCGAATGGCCGAGTCGGTACGGTTAACGTGCTGGCCACCGGCACCGGAGGCGCGGAACGTATCTACTTTTAAATCGGCCGGATTAATTTCTATCGCTTCGCTTTCCGGCACTTCCGGCATAATAGCCACGGTACAGGCTGAGGTATGCACCCGGCCCTGTGATTCAGTGGCCGGTACCCGCTGCACGCGGTGGCCGCCAGATTCAAACTTCAGCGTACCGTAAGCCCCCTCGCCCTGCACACTGGCAATGATTTCTTTATAACCGCCATGCTCGCCATCACTGGCGCTGACAACTTCGAGCTTCCAGCGGCGTTTTTCGGCAAAACGGCTGTACATACGAAATACATCACCGGCAAAAATAGCCGCTTCATCGCCGCCGGCGCCGGCACGAATTTCTAAAAAGCAGCTGCTGTTGTCGTTCGGATCTTTGGGCAGCAATAAAATTTGCAGGTGTTGATCCAGTTGTTCAATCCGTTCTTTGGCTGCTTTATATTCTTCCTGCGCCATTTCACGCATATCAGGATCGCTGTCTTTTTGCATGTCTTCAGCCGAGGCTAAATCCTGCTGCGCCTGCTGGTAGTCGGCAAAAGCTTTGCTGATATCTTCCAGTTGGCTGTATTCTTTTGACAGCTCGCGGAATTTGCTTTGATCGCTTATTACGCCAGCATCACTTAATAATGCCTGCACTTCTTCGTAGCGCTCAGCCAGGCCTTCCAGCTTGCGGTATACCGATTCTTTCATGGTGTTTTATTTGCCTGATTACAGATCTAACAAAGTGTTGATCAATGTTTGTTTGTTCGGTTCATCATCCTGCACTAACTGGCGGATGGCTTTGGTTGGGCTATGCATCAGCCGGTTACTCAGTTTAGTTGACAGCTCAGCCAGCACTTTTTCGGCATCTTGCCCGGCGGCCAGCTGGTTAGCAGCTTTGGCCAGTAATTCTGTACGCACCTGCTCGCAGCGCTGGCGATAATCGCGCACCCAGTCGACACTACCTTGCAGCGTTAACCACTGGGCAAACTCAGCTGCGCCAATCGATATCATTTGCTTGGCCTGTTCGGCGGCCTGCAGGCGGTTATTCAGGTTTTGCGCCACTATCGACTGTAAATCATCTACGGTATACAGGTAAGCATCCTCCAGCTCTGCCACTTGCTGCTCAATATCACGCGGCACGGCTAAATCAACCAGAAACATCGGTTTGTGCTTGCGCTGTTTAAGCGCCTGTTCAACCATACCTTTACCAACAATAGGCAAGGTACTGGCGGTAGAACTGATAACAATATCTGCATCTGCTAAAGTTGACGGCACCTGCGCCAATGTAATGGCTGAGGCAGAAAACTGCTCAGCCAAATGCACCGCCCGCTCATAAGTGCGGTTAGCTACCGTTAGCTGTCCGGCGCCCTGCTCTTGCAAGTGCTTAGCTACCAGCTCAATGGTTTCACCGGCGCCAATCAGCAGCACCCGTACTTTGGCCAGGTTACCGAAAATTTGCTTGGCCAGGCTTACCGCCGCATAAGCGACAGATACCGCATTGGCACCAATATCAGTCTCGGTGCGCACCTGTTTGGCCACCGCGAAGGTTTTTTGGAATAAACGTTCAAACTGCGGGTTAACGGTGCCGGCACTGCGCGCCTGATTATAAGCCTGTTTTACCTGGCCGAGAATTTGCGGCTCGCCCAGCACTAATGAATCCAGGCCGGAGGCCACTTGCATCAGATGCTCGGCGGCAGCATTGTCCTGATGTAAATACAAGTGCGGTTGCAATTCACTGCCATCAATCGCATGAAATTGTGCCAGCCAGGCAATTACCTGTTCCGCTTGGGTGGCAGTACCGTTAAAATACAGTTCAGTGCGGTTACAGGTAGATAAAATCACCGCATCGGAAATACTGGTTAAGGTAGTCAGTTCGCGCAAGGCTTCAGGCAACTGCTCAGGCGCAAAAGCAACTTGCTCGCGCAGGGCAACCGGTGCCGTTTTATGATTAATGCCGAGTGCGAAAATGGCTGTCACCTGTATCATCAGAATTGTCAGGGGGCGAATTGTACAAAAAGCCCCAACTTAATAAAAGCGAAGAAAGCTCAGTGAAGGACTTTAGTGTGGTGCATCCGTTTATTCGTCCGTTATTTATCAGCATTGTTATTTTATTGCTAAGTGCCTGTACCGTATTTCAGCGCCCGGCGCCGGCTGAAACGCCGCTGAGCACCAACGAGCGCGAACAACACATACTGGCTATGCAGCAATTTTCATTGCAGGCCAGTGTTGGTATTAAAACACCCGAAGAATCACTGAGCGGTAATTTACACTGGCAGCAGGACAGCGCAACTTATAACGCCCGTTTAAGTAATTTTCTTGGTATCAGCCTGTTTGAGCTGAGCGAAACCGAACAAGGCAGCGCTATTACTATTAAAGGTGAAACCTACCGCGCCGTAGATAGCAGTACCTTATTGCTGCAACTCTCGGGCTGGTCAATGCCGTTGCATGATATGCCGCTTTGGCTGCGAGGCTTACCCGGCAGTAAAGGCCGCGACATAATGCGTGACGAATTTGGTAGGGTTACAGCGTTTAATTTAACTGACAGCACCGGTATTGTCTGGCGGCTGCAGTATCAGGGCTTTTTCCCCGACAGTCTGGCGCTGCCCAGACGCATGCTGCTGCAAAGCAGCGACAGCCAAATTAAAATTGTTATCCGGAGCTGGCAATGAAGCGCCTTACCCTGCCAGCAGTGGCAAAACTGAATTTATTTTTACATATTACCGGCCGCCGCCCGGATGGCTACCATAACCTGCAAACCTTGTTTCAATTGCTGGACGTGGGCGATGAACTGACATTTACGCTGCGCCAGGACGATGAAATCCGGCTTGATTGCAATAACAGCGAACTGATCAACGAACAAAACCTGGTACTGCGGGCTGCCCGCCTGTTGCAGCAATACAGCAACTGCACACAAGGCTGTGATATTTATCTGGCTAAACGCCTGCCAATGGGTGGAGGTTTAGGCGGTGGCTCATCTGATGCCGCCACTACCTTGCTGGGGTTAAATAAATTATGGCAACTTAATTTAACCACCGATACGCTGGCCGGGCTGGGGTTGAAACTGGGTGCCGATGTGCCCTTGTTTGTCCGCGGTTACACTGCTTTTGCTGAAGGCGTAGGGGAAAAATTACAACCACTGCCCATGGCTGAGAAAGTTTACCTGGTGGTTACACCAGATTGTCATATCAGCACAGCAGAGATTTTCCAACACCCTGATTTAATACGTAATACACCATCTATAGGCTTTGAACAGGTGTTAACAGCACCCTGGCGCAATGACTGCCAGCCTTTGGTAGAACAGCTCTACCCTATTGTTGCAATAACCTTACAGTGGTTGGTAGAATACGCGCCGTGTCAAATGACGGGTACTGGCGCCAGTGTGTTCGCCGCATTCCCGGACCAGACCAGTGCTCAGCATGCTCTTGCGCAATTACCGCCGTCCTGGCGTGGTTTTATTGCCAAAGGGGTCAACCAGTCGCCTGTGTGGGCTGCGTTGGCAGATACCGAATAAGTAACCGCAGCGGTGCTTTTGCCGCTGTTAATTGATAAACCGGACTCACCACCGCCCTGAGGATCCTACCGTGCCTGACATGAAGGTTTTCGCTGGTAACGCCATACCAGAACTCGCAAGTAAAATCGCCAGCCGTCTGTATATTAAACTTGGAGATGCCGAAGTCGGCCGTTTCAGTGATGGGGAAGTTAGTGTCCAGATCAATGAAAATGTGCGTGGTTCTGATGTGTTTATTATCCAATCTACCTGCGCTCCGACCAACGATAACCTGATGGAACTGATAGTCATGGTAGACGCCCTGCGTCGTGCCTCTGCCGGCCGTATTACCGCAGTAATGCCGTACTTCGGTTATGCGCGGCAAGACCGCCGCGTACGTTCTGCGCGGGTGCCTATTACTGCCAAGGTAGTAGCCGACTTTTTATCCAGCGTAGGCGTAGACCGCGTATTAACGGTAGATTTGCACGCCGAGCAAATTCAGGGTTTCTTCGATGTGCCGGTAGATAACGTGTTCGCCAGCCCGGTGCTGCTGGACGATATGCGTAAAAAAGGCTTCACTTCTCCGGTAGTGGTATCACCGGATATTGGTGGTGTGGTGCGTGCCCGTGCTATTGCCAAACTGCTGAACGATGCCGATTTAGCCATTATCGACAAACGCCGGCCTAAAGCTAACATTGCCCAGGTAATGCATATTATCGGTGATGTGAAAGATCGCGACTGTATTATTGTTGATGACATGATCGACACCGGCGGCACCTTATGTAAAGCCGCTGAAGCATTAAAAGAGCAAGGCGCAAAGCGCGTATTTGCTTATGCCACCCACCCGGTATTTTCCGGTGGTGCAGCAGAAAATATTGCCAATTCTGTCATCGATGAGCTGATTATCACCGACACCATTCCGCTAAGTGCTGAAATGAGGGCGGTGTCTAAAGTACGCCAACTGACGTTGAGCGAAATGCTGGCCGAGTGTATCCGCCGTATCAGCAATGAAGAATCTATCTCGTCGATGTTCGATTAAGTTTTTCAGCTAAAAAACAGCGCTCACGGGGCGCTGTTTTTTTATCTGCCGAAGATAAAAGCCCGATGCAATCAGGGCATGACTTTAATAAAACGCCGGAATTGGACGCGGGCCTTGATTAGCCAACCGGGTGTCCCTGCACCACTGCCTGCAAGCTGCAATTGGGGATGGCGGCGCATGGTACGGTTTAGGATAGCCTCATCTTGTAAATCAACATCAACAAATAACACATGCTTACCTTGTTTAAGAATGTCTTTAAACTGCTTAAAGTGAGTATTGGGCTCCTGAATGCCAATAAATCCGCCTTCCCAGGTACAAAACCCCAGCACCACAATAGCCAGAAAGATAAACGGGATCCAGCCAGCTGCCGTGCCAGTCCAGCCCAATGCATATGCGATAAGCAATACCAGTAAGGCGCCTATGACCCCAATTATTGCGCCCCGTTCTGTAGCGTGAACCACATCACTTTTTAATACCGGCGAAACCTCTGGTAACTGATGCAGCTCGATATTGGCATCCTGTTCACTTAGGACATGTATTTGTTCAGTATTAATACCCTGCTGTTCCAATTCATGCTCAACTGTTTTGAGCTCGGTCAGATCTTCACTGACAAAATACCGTCTTAACATAACATCCTCCGCAAAACCCTGGTGGATACGCCACTTCCTGATTACATGCCGGCTATTAGCTAAAATGACAGTATTGCAACCATACCACTGCGCAGCTGATTATTTTTTAAACAACGCATCGAGTATAGCTGCTATCAGGCATTAGGGTAAATTTGCCATCACTTTACAATTGCAGCCGTCAGGGTCCGGTGGTAATATGTCGCGCCCCTGAAAAGGGCATCCAGCCTGAGACTGGTCGCGAGTCTTGGGAAACCTTAATTTTTGGAGTACACCATGTCTGATGCAATTTTTACATTAAATGCAGAAGTCCGTACTGACGCGGGGAAAGGTGCGAGCCGCCGCCTGCGTCACGAAGACAAAGTACCAGCTATCATCTACGGTGGTAGCAAAGCCCCGGTTTCTATCACTTTAGAGCATTCTAAACTGTTAAAAGCACAAAGCTTTGAAGCGTTTTACTCTCACATTCTGACTATCAAAGTTGGCAAAGAAGACGTAAAAGCTATCGTTAAAGCGATGCAACGTCACCCGTTCAAGCCGAAAATCATGCACGTTGACTTCCAACGCGTTGAAGCTGGCCACGAGCTGCACACTATTGTTCCGATCCACTTCTTAAACGAAGATGCACCGGTCAAGAAAGGCGGCGTAGTAGTACACGGCGCGAACGAAATCGAAATCTCTTGTCTGCCAAAAGACTTACCAGAGTTTATCGAAGTTGACATGAGCAACGTTGAAGTTGGCACTACCCTGCACTTATCTGATCTGAAAGCGCCTAAAGGCGTTACTTTCGTTCAGTTAACTAAAGGTGCCGGCCATGACTTAGCCGTTGTATCTGTGAACAAACCAGCTGGTAAAGCAGCTGATGCAGAAGAAACTGAAACTGCTGAGTAATGTCTGACACTACTCAATCAGCCATTCAGTTGATTGTGGGCCTGGGTAATCCGGGCCCGGAATACAGCCAGACACGGCACAATGCCGGTGTCTGGTTTGTTCAGCAGCTGACCCACGCCTTTAAGGTCAGCTTAAAAAACGAGCCGAAGTTTTTCGGTTATACCGGCAAGTTTGTCTGCGCCGGGCAAGAATTCAAGTTACTTATTCCCTCTACTTATATGAATTTAAGCGGTAAAGCCGTGCTAGCTATGGCACAGTTTTACAAGCTGACACCTGAACAAATTCTGGTGGCGCATGATGAAATGGCGCTGGAACCGGGTGTGGCAAAATTTAAACTCGGTGGTGGCCATGCTGGTCATAATGGCCTGCGCGATATTATCTCCCGCCTGGGTAATAACCAGAACTTTTATCGCCTGCGCTTAGGTATTGGCCATCCGGGCCATAAAGATCAGGTTACCGGTTATGTGCTGGGCAAAGCCCCTGCCAGTGAACAAAACCTGATTGAACAAACAATAGATGAAGCAGCGCGTTGTTTTGATATTCTGGCCCGTGACGGCCTGGTTAAAGCACAAAACCGCCTGCACAGTTTTAAAGCCGGCTAAAGCAGCAGGCGCAGCAATTTCCAGCACGTAAAGGATACTAATTATGGGTTTCAAATGTGGCATCGTCGGCTTACCTAACGTAGGCAAATCCACCCTGTTTAATGCGTTAACCAAGGCAGGCATTGAAGCGGCTAACTTTCCGTTCTGTACTATTGAACCGAATACCGGCGTAGTACCGGTACCGGATCTGCGACTGGATAAGCTGGCGCAAATTGTTAACCCACAGCGCGTGCTGCCTACCACCATGGAATTTGTTGATATCGCCGGTTTGGTAAAAGGCGCATCGCGGGGCGAAGGCCTGGGCAATAAATTTTTGGCTAATATCCGCGAAACTGATGCTATTGGCCATGTTGTACGCTGCTTTGACGACGAAAATATTATTCACGTAGCGGGAAAAATTGACCCGGCCGACGATATCGACACCATTAATATGGAATTGGTATTGTCTGATATGGACAGCGCCGAGCGCGCTATTTTCCGTGTCAGCAAAAAAGCCAAAGGCGGCGACAAAGACGCCAAAGCTGAAATGGCGGTGCTGGAAAAAGTAAAAGTGCATTTAGAGCAAGGCCACACATTGCGCCAGCTCGAGCTGGATAAAGAAGAAAAGGCCTTAATTGCCTATATGAACTTCTTAACCATTAAACCGACGATGTATATCGCCAACGTAATGGACGATGGCTTCGAGAATAACCCTTACTTAGACATAGTACAGGCTATTGCTGACAAAGAAGGCGCTATAGTGGTGCCGGTATGCGCCGCTATTGAATCTGAAATTGCAGAGCTGGACGATGACGAGAAAGCCGAGTTTATGGCCGATATGGGCTTAGAAGAACCCGGCTTAAACCGCGTGATCCGTGGCGGTTACTCACTGCTTAACCTGCACACCTATTTTACTGCTGGTGTTAAAGAAGTACGCGCCTGGACAGTTGCAGTAGGTGCCACAGCACCACAAGCGGCAGGCGTTATTCACACCGACTTTGAGAAAGGCTTTATCCGCGCTGAAGTGGTCGCCTATAACGACTTTGTCCAATTTAACGGCGAAGCCGGTGCCAAAGAAGCCGGTAAGTGGCGTTTAGAAGGTAAAGACTACATCGTAAAAGATGGCGATGTAATGCATTTCCGTTTTAACGTTTAACTACGTTTTAGCGTCAAAAAAGCCGTTGTTTGCCGACAGCGGCTTTTTTATTGCTTGTGAAACCAGCGTTTTGCGTATTAATTCGGCAAACGAACCAACATTGATTTTTAAACGCAAAAAAACGGTTGACGCTATAGGGGCAGTTCTGGATAATACGCGCCACTTGCTTAGGTCAAGTTAGCGTGGCTACATAGCTCAGCTGGTTAGAGCACAGCACTCATAATGCTGGGGTCGCAGGTTCGATTCCCGCTGTAGCCACCACTTAACTTTACCTGTGCATGCGGGGATGGCGGAATTGGTAGACGCACTGGATTTAGGTTCCAGCGCCGCAAGGTGTGAGAGTTCGAGTCTCTCTCTCCGCACCACTTATAAAGTGGTTGCACACAAGTTTTTGCAGGGGCGTAGCCAAGCGGTAAGGCAGCGGGTTTTGATCCCGCCATGCGTTGGTTCGAATCCAGCCGCCCCTGCCATTAAACAGAAAAACCCAGCTTAGGCTGGGTTTTTGCTTTCTGGTTTGATCTCACTTTTCCGGTTACAACATCTTTTGGGCTCGCCGCAGCAACTATTCCGGGCATCCTGCCCTACACCCTTCGGGCCAGCTGAAGCTGTTCAAACTCGTTCCAGACGAGTTTGTCACCCACGCTTCGCATTTGCGAAGACACTCTGCGGCTGCGCCAAAAGAGTTCTAACCTGCTTAGCTGAGAGGTTGGAACCCTGCAGCGCACAGCCACAGAGTGTCTGAGTCCTGCCGTAGGCATAAGGACGAGTTGCTGTGGCGAGCACTGTAGGTGTTGCAACCGTATCGCTGAGCAAAAGTTCCAATCTACTTTGACAATCAGTTATTCAGAACCAACTGCATAACGTGCTACTAAGGTTTTTAGCATAGTACTGCGCGCCGCCACACTTAATACCAACTGGCGCAATTTACGTACTGGCGGAATGTCATTGCCAAACACCTGATAAAAGCCATCCATCGCGCTCATCATTAATAAATTCGCCGGCTTACGCTTACGCTGATAGCTTTGCAGCAGTTGCGCACTGCCAATATCGTTGTTATGCCGTCTGGCGTCGATAATCAGCTCTGTCAGCAGTTTAGCATCAGCAAACCCCAGGTTAACCCCCTGCCCCGCCAGTGGGTTAATGGTATGGGCGGCGTCGCCCGCCAATACCACACGGCCGGCGTAATAGCGGTTCGCATCCATCCGTGCCAATGGGAACCAGGAGCTGGCGACTACTTCTACCTCGCCTATTTGTGGCGGGAAGGCTTTAAGCAGCTGCTGCGTTAACTGTGCCGGACTAAGTGCCGCCAGCTGTTTTACTTTGGTAGCTTCCTCATACCATACCACTGAGCCTTGCTGGCCGCTTAGCGGTAAAAAGGCTTTTGGCCCGCTTGGGGTAAATTGCTGCCAGGTCACATCTTGCTGCGGGTAAGGCGTATTCACTAAGGCGACCAAGCATGCCTGACGGTATTGCCAGCCATTGCTGCCAATGCCGGCTAACTGGCGCAGTTGTGAGTTACCGCCATCGGCGGCTACCACCAGCTTACTGCTAAGCTGCTCGCCACTGTCGAGCGTTACTATGGCGCTATCTGCCGTTTGCTCAAGTGCCGTTACTGAGGATGGGCAAAACAGCCGCACATTCGCGCCGAACTGCTGCCACAGCGCCAACTGCAGCAGATTGTTTTCCACGATATGGCCCAAATGGCTGCGTTTAATATCTGCCGCATTAAAGGTGACAATGCTGTGCGGTTGTTCAAACGCTTGCAGGCGCTGATACGGACATAACCGCATTCGCTCTAAGACTGGCCAGGCTCCCAGCGTTGCCAGCCAGGCTTCGCTGGCCAAATTAATTGAGGATACACGCAAATCCGGTGCGCTATCTGGCTCAAACTCCGGCGGCGCCTGCTTTTCTATTAACGCTACCTGCAACCCCGCCTGGCTAAGTGCCACAGCAATAGCCGCGCCGACCATGCCGCCACCGACGATACTGATATCAAACTGTTGTACTGTTTTCTCGTTGGTCATAGATAAGAGTCTTATTAACTGATAAAGCATTGTACGCCAGCGCCGCACAAAAACGAAAACCGGCTTTTTTTCTGCCGCTGAAAGCAAAACCGGTTTAACCCTGTCTTTGTTAGGCAAACAACTCAACCTGACAAGGAACCGCTATGAAAATTTACCTTATTCCGTTTGCTGCTATGTTGTTCAGCATCAAACTTTTGGCCGCTCCCGCTATTGCTCCCTCACCTGAGCAGGTAACACCGCTGCTGAACGGCTTAACCATTCCGGCAGTCACCTTAACCGATGCAGATAACAACCCAGTTGCCTTGCAGCAGCTTGTACAGCAAAAACCTGCTGTGCTGGTATTTTACCGTGGCGGTTGGTGCCCGTATTGCAATGCGCAGCTATCTGCCCTGCGCGATATCATGCCGCAGCTTAATAAGCTAGGCTATCAGTTAATTGCCATCACGCCGGATAGCGTAGCGTCGATCAATAAAAGCTTAACCGACACCGGCGGCCAAAAGCTGAACTATACGCTGTTGTCTGATGCCAATTTCGCTGCCAGCAGCGCCTTTGGCCTGGCCTATTATCTGGATGATAAAACTGCTGCCGCTTATAAAGGTAAGCTCGGCAGCCTGATCACCACTGAAGCCGGCACTGAAAAAGTGGTGCTACCGGTACCGGCGGTGTACATCGTCAACACTAAAGGCGAAGCGCTGTTTAACTATGTACATATCAACTACAAAACCCGGTTGGAAAGTGAATTACTGCTAAAAGCAGCACAACTGGCGTTGCAATAAAGCTCTCTTTTTTCAGGTCGTCTCTCACCTGTTTACAGCAGCGGACAAAGTAGTATTTTTCGCTGCTGTTTTTTTATTAAAAAGCGTTGACGACAGGGCAAAAATACGGCATTTTTCGCGCCCTGTTTGGCAAGTATCTGAAGGGATGCTAGCCTGTTGGTTTTACCCTCTGCCGGAGATAACTGATGCGTAAAGTAACCGTTGCTGCAACCCAAATGATTGGCGGCTGGAATGTGGATGAAAACATTGCCCGTGGCGAGCGTTTAGTACGCGATGCTGCAGCCAAAGGCGCACAGATCATCCTGCTGCAGGAGCTGTTTGAGCGCAATTATTTCTGCCAGAAACAAAAACCGGATTATTTAGCCTTTGCCACCACAGTGGCAGAGAACAAAGCCGTGGCGCACTTTACTAAGATTGCCAAAGAGCTGAACGTAGTGCTGCCAATCAGCATTTACGAGCGCGCCGGCAACTGCCTGTACAACAGCGTAGTAATTATCGATGCCGACGGCGAGAACCTGGGTACTTATCGTAAAAGCCATATTCCGGATGGCCCTGGTTACAGCGAGAAGTACTATTTCACGCCAGGCGACACCGGCTTTAAAGTGTTTGCCACCAAATACGCTAAAATTGGTGTCGGCATATGTTGGGATCAATGGTTTCCTGAGTGCGCGCGTAGCATGGCATTAATGGGCGCCGAGCTGCTATTCTACCCAACCGCTATCGGCAGCGAGCCGCATGATCCGACCATCAGCTCACGCGATCACTGGCAACGCACCCAGCAAGGCCACGCCGCTGCTAACTTAATGCCGTTAATTGCCTCTAACCGTATCGGTACCGAGACCGAAGGCGATTACCATATTACCTTCTACGGCAGCTCCTTCATTGCTGATGAAACCGGTGCCAAGGTGCAGGAAGCCAATGAAACCGACGAAGCCGTGCTGGTGCACAGCTTTGATTTAGACGCTGTTGCCGCTACCCGCCGTGCCTGGGGTATTTTCCGTGACCGTCGTATCGATATCTACGGTGCTGTTATGACTAAAGATGGCGAAACCAAACAACCTGTTAAACAAGGTGGTAACTAAGTGGCCTCTACAACCCTGAACAGTACACCACGCGCCGATGGTTTTAGCATGCCAGCCGAATGGGCAGCGCATAAACAAACCTGGATGGTGTGGCCCGAGCGTACCGACAGCTGGCGTTTAGGCGCCAAGCCGGCACAACATGCCTTTGTTGCGGTAATAAAAGCTATTGCCGGCTTTGAGCCGGTAACGGTAGGCGTATCAGCTAATCAATATGCTAATGCATTAGTACAACTGTCTGACGCTGGCACGAAATTCCCTATCCGGGTGGTAGAGATTTCCAACAACGACGCCTGGTGTCGTGACACCGGCCCTACTTTTGTTATTAACGCACAGGGTGAAGTGCGTGGTATCGACTGGACCTTTAATGCCTGGGGCGGTTTAAACGGTGGTTTGTATTTCCCATGGGATAAAGATGATCAGGTTGCCAGCAAAGTGTTGGGCATAGAACAGCTACCGCGCTACCGCACTGAAGGCTTTGTGCTCGAAGGCGGTGCTATTCATGTTGATGGCGAAGGCACACTGCTAACTACCGAAGAGTGCTTACTAAACAGCAACCGTAACCCGCATTTAAGCCGTGAGCAGATTGAACAGCAGATGCGCGATTATTTGGGCATCGACAAAGTGCTGTGGTTAGAAGACGGTATCTTTAACGACGAAACCGATGGCCACATTGATAATATGGCCTGTTTTGTTAAGCCAGGCGAAGTAGTACTGGCGTGGACTGACGATACAACCGATCCGCAGTATGCCCGCAGCAAAGCGGCTTTGGATTACTTAGAAGCAGCCACCGATGCGAAAGGCCGTAAAATAAAGGTGCATAAGCTGCCGGTACCGGCGCCTATTATCGCCAAAGCGGAAGAGTACGCCACCGTAGATGCCACCATGAGCGCCATTCCACGCGAAGCGAATGCCCGTTTGGCCGGCTCTTACATTAACTTTTATTTGTGTAACGGCGGTTTAATATTGCCAACTTTTGATGACCCGAACGATAAAGTAGCCGCAGAGATCCTGCAAAGCCTGTATCCGCAGCATAAAGTGGTAACAGTGCCAGGCCGTGAGATCTTGCTTGGCGGCGGTAATATTCACTGTATAACCCAGCAACAGCCTCGCTAATTAAAGTACTCTGCTGACGTGAATAGCAGATGCGAAGTAGTCTTTTCTTCGACCGTTGAACGCCTGGACGGCGTGAGACGAGCCCCCAGGGATGGGTTCACGGCGTGTCGAAGAAAAGATCTACGTAGTAGCTGCGGTATCGCTGAGCTGGTTCATTGAGCGAGCAAGCTCCGATTGCAACACCCGCCCCGGCTCGTCACAGCAACTCGCGAGTGTTAACACACTCACTCAGACACTCTGTGACGACCGAAACGGGGTTCCAATCTACGTATAGCCAACTCTATTGAGGATTCATGAATGTCCAAAGCCTGCGCTTTACATATACTGGTAAAAACCCGTGAAGAAGCGGAAAAACTCAAACAGCAACTGGCCAAAGGCGCTGATTTTGGCAAGCTGGCCAAGCAGCATTCGCTGTGTCCGTCGGGTAAAAAAGGCGGCGATTTAGGTGAGTTTCGTAAAGGTCAGATGGTAAAAGCCTTTGATGATGTTGTATTTAAAGGCCCGCTATTAGAAGTACAGGGGCCGGTAAAAACCCAGTTTGGTTTTCACCTGATTAAAACGCTGTATCGCAGCTAGATTAGCTAAAACTGAAGCAGGATGGCTATGCGCAACTGACTATCTGATTAACAGCGCTGATACTGCCGTTTTGCCAGATCATCTCATAATGGCCGCACTGGACAATTTGCCTGACATACTGTGGGCTAAATAAGCCCCAACAAACAGCACCGCTGTTGCGCACAGAGTAATACTGCACACCGGCACTGCCCTGCTCGCGCAAATGGATCCCAAGCGCACGGGCCGCACTGTAATCCTCTTTCGCATAAACAGCATGCTCTGGCGACAAAGCAGTTAAATCTGCCAGGCTAACATCAGCAAACTGACAACTTAAGGCCCGAAACACAAAACGCTCATAGGCCAGCCCGGATACTTTGGCCCAGTAACGGCCCTGATGATAAGCCACTTCGCTAATAGCTGTTTGCACACTATCGGCCAGATATAACACACCAAAACGACCATCAGAAAAACGGCTGCCTGCCGGGTTTACATGAGTAAAAGGCGCTACCGCATAAGAGCAACCAGCAATGCCAAACGGGATCTCAGCGCGTGGCAGCAAACTTAGGTTACCTGCCTGCGCCTTTAACCTGGGATTGGTTAATGCCTGCAGTGCAAATAAGGCGTCAAACTCATCGACGTCGGCTACGTCGTCAAACACCGACTGCGGCGGGTATTTTGAATTAATCAGCCGGTAGCTTTGCTGCTGATGCAATTTAACCTGAGATAAATTATCCTGCCCCACACTCACCTTTACTACCACATGCCACCACGCAAGGCATCGATATGTTTAAATGTTTCGTACAATGCAGCAAACTGGCCACTGCTGATCACATCCAGCGGGCTCTTGCCGTTAAAATACGGGTTATGATTGGGCAACGCCATAAAACCATACAGGTTTTGCGGGTTATCAAACAACAACCGTAAGCTGCTGTGAATATTCAGCAGGTAGCTTATGCGCTCGATTTGGTCCTGCGTTAAGCTGGCGCAGTAAGGGTCGTTACGGTATTTGTAATACGCCGCTTTGGAGATCTGTAAGATACGTTGGACCTGCTCTGGTGAGCATTGCCATTTATCCAGAATAGTAAATACCGCTTTAAGCCCTATAGCAGCAGCTTGCCGCTGGCTTTGTCTGTCTAGCTGGACCGCCTGCATAATACCCTCGTATCTGGCTAAATTGGTATTAATATAGACTATTAATATAAATATGTCCACATAGAGACAAATATACGCCTAAAAAAGCAGACACTATGGTCTGCTTCGTTTTATGCTTTGCGCCTTTATGCTTTACCCAGCGCCTTAGCGCGTAGCTTGGCTTTAAGCATACCTTTCTTTGCTGGCTTTTTCGGCCCGTCACCGTGGCGAGCCTGTGCATGCTCTGGCGACACATAGGTAGGGTCGTGCTCGTAGCCCGGCAATATTTTAGCCGTAATCACCTGCTGAATAAGCCGCTCTATCTCTTGCAGCGCTTTAATTTCTTCCGGTGTGATTAATGTTAACGCCACACCACTGTTACCGGCACGGCCGGTGCGGCCGATACGGTGCACATAGTCTTCCGACACTTGCGGCAAATCGTAATTCACTACATAGGGTAGTTCGTTAATATCCAGACCACGGGCGGCGATATCAGTGGCAACCAGAATCCGTACTGCTCCGGCTTTAAAATCGGCCAGGGCTTTGGTGCGGGCGCCCTGGCTTTTATCGCCATGAATGGCTGCGCTTTTTAAACCGTCTTTTGCCAGTTGCTTAGCCAGGCGGTCAGCGCCATGCTTGGTACGGACAAACACCAGCACCTGCGGCCAGTTATTTTTACCAATTACATGCGATAACAGCTCGCGCTTACGGTGCCGGTCAACTAAATACGCCAGCTGCTCTACCCGATCAGCTGTGGCGTTGGTTGCAGCTACTTCAATCAGTTGCGGAGCGTTTAACAGCTCATCGGCCAGCTGTTTTATCTCATTGGAATAGGTAGCAGAGAACAGCAGCGTTTGCCGTTTGGCCGGTAGCTTGGCCATAATGCGTTTGATATCAACAATAAAGCCCATGTCCAGCATGCGGTCGGCTTCGTCCAGCACCAGTACTTCCAGCGCAGATAAATCAAGCGTTTTCTGATGCAGATGATCAATAAGGCGGCCTGGGGTGGCAACCAGGATATCCAGCCCCTGCTCTGCCTCATCATACTGCGGCCGAATAGACACGCCGCCATAAAACACCGCTGAGCGTGTGTTCAGGTACTGGCTATATTTACGTACATTGTCATACACTTGCTGCGCCAGTTCACGGGTTGGCGTTAACACCAACACCCGCACCTGGTTTGGTGCTACGACCTTAGGCGCATTGAGCATTTGCTGCAGCAACGGTAAAGTGAAAGCCGCGGTTTTACCTGTACCTGTCTGCGCACCAGCCAGCACATCTTTACCGGCCAGAATCACCGGTATACTTTGCAATTGCACCGGCGTAGCAGCAGCATAGCCTTGCTCTGTCAGCACGCGTAAAATAGGCGCGGCCAACGCGAGAGATTGAAATGACATTAAAATTCCTGTTTTGCCAAGCATTACCAGCGCCCGTTACTGTGTTAATACAACACGCCGCGCAGCATAAAGCGCGTATTATAACAGAACAGTCCCCGGCGGAGTTAGCGCAGTGAACAACTGGTATTTGTATATGGTGCAAACCAGCAATGGCTTGCTTTACACCGGTATCAGCACTGATCCGCAGCGTCGCTTGCGCCAGCACAGTGGCGAGCTGGCTGGCGGTGCTAAAGCGCTACGCGGTAAAGGGCCGTTGACGCTGGTATATCAGCAGCCTGTTGCTGATAAAAGCGCTGCAGCCAAGGCAGAGTATCAACTTAAACAACTACCCAGAAGTGCAAAACTGGCGCTTGCCGCCAGCTATAACCCAAGTGAGATTTAATGGACAACTTTCTGCTTATCCTGGCTTATCTGTGCATCGGCGTTATGTTGCGCCGTTTACCTGCCATGCCACAAAACAGCGGTATTGCGCTGAATATGTATGTGCTTTATGTCGCACTGCCTGCGCTGATCCTGAAAAACGTACCGCAGTTACAATTTTCTGCTGAATTGCTTATTCCGGCCGTTACACCCTGGCTGTTGCTGCTGGCGGTAGTAGCAACAGTATTACTGCTCAGTAAACTATTGCACTGGCCACGTGAGGTGACCGGCGCCTTGTTAATCGTGCTACCGCTGGGCAATACCTCGTTTTTAGGCTTTCCAATGACGGAAGCGTTATTTGGCAGCGACGCTATGCCTTATGCCGTGGTGTACGATCAGTTGGGGTCATTTATTGCGCTGGCAAGTTATGTCACGGTTATTGCTGCGTTGTACAGCCCAACCGCAGCCAAACCTACTGTTAAAGGCATCATTGTTAAAATTATTACCTTTCCGTCTTTTGTGGCTCTGGCACTGGGTTTACTGCTGCGCGGTACTGAATATCCGCCTTTTGCCACACAGTTAATTGATAATTTAGCGGCAACTCTGGTGCCAGTGGTGATGGTGGCGGTAGGCTTTGCCCTGACTATCAAGTTTAGTAAAAGCGAAATATCCCCGCTTATTTGTGCGTTGCTGATTAAACTGGCGCTGATGCCTGCGCTAGTGGCTGCGCTGTGGTTTAGTGTTGGCCAACGCGGCACTGCAGTGGATGTCAGTATTTTTCAGGCGGCAATGCCACCGATGATCTCCGCCGGTGCTATTGCCATTATGGCGGGGCTGGCGCCGCGCCTGGTTAGCGGCATTATCGGTATTGGTATACTGCTGGGCTTGGTTAGCTTACCGGTAGTGTTCTGGTTATTGCATTAATCATCTTCAGGCTGATCTTTTGCAGGTTTTAACCGGCCGGCTTTTTTCAGCGCATCGTTAAGTAAAAACTCAATCTGGCCATTAACACTACGAAACTCATCATCTGCCCAGCGCTGCAAAGCGCTGAGCATTTTTTCGTCAATACGTAAGGCAAAGGCTTTTTTAGCCACAACAACCCCTATTGATACAGGCTGCCGGTATTAATTACCGGCTGCACATGATGATCTCCACACAATACCACCAGTAAATTACTGACCATTGCGGCTTTGCGCTCATCATCCAGTTGTACTACGTTACGCGCAGACAACCTTTCCAGTGCTGTTTCTACCATGCCCACGGCGCCTTCAACAATTTGCTGACGTGCAGCCACTATTGCTGCTGCCTGCTGGCGCTGTAACATGGCGCTGGCAATTTCCGGTGCATAGGCTAAATGGCTAATTCGGGCTTCCAGCACCTGCACACCGGCTTTATTTAGCCGGGCCTGAATTTCGCTTTTAAGCAGCTCTGTTATGTCGTCAGTGCTGCTGCGCAGGCTGATAGCCTCATCGTTGCCGGCATCATAAGCATAACTGGAGGCTAAATGGCGGATAGCCGACTCGCTTTGAATACTGACAAAGTTCTCGTAATTATCCACTTCAAATACCGCTTCAGCGCTGTCTACTACTTTCCATACTACTACAGCAGCAATTTCCACCGGGTTACCGGCATTATCGTTTACCTTCATTTTGCTGCTTTCAAAGTTACGCACCCGTAACGATACCTTTTGTTTACTGTACAAAGGGTTAGACCAGCGCAAGCCATTATTAAGATCGGTACCAACATAACGGCCAAACAACTGCAGCACCGCCGACTGGTTCGGGTGCACCATATAAAAACCAAACCAACAGATAAACACCACTATTGCCAGCAATAAAGCCACAACTTTTACAGCCCCCGGCAACACCACTACCCCTGCTAATGTCAGTAACTGCGCCAATAGCAAGACCCCAATCATGCCAAAACCGCCCTTACTGTTAATCATGCGTTCCTGCAACATAGCCAGCCCTCTTAAATTGATATTATTTTGATATCAATTTAGCGCAACTGCAGAAAAATGCAACTGTTTAGTATTGTGCAAGCAAACCTTACAGAGTAATGGGCGGCAACGTGCTTTTCTGCTAAGGTAAAACAACAACTTACTTAGCTGAATAACTTATATGACCGAAAAGCTTTTAGTATGGTGGCAACATGTTGTGATTCAGCTGCAGCAAGCAGAACTGTGGTACCAGTTAACTGCAATAGCCTGCTGTATTATGCTGGCAGCTATTATTAATCGTCTGGTGGGCAGGTTCCTGATTGACAGTGGTGGCGAAGGTTTACGCCATGTAGCTATGCGCAGCTCTCACCGCATTTTACTGCCTTTTAGCCTGGCGGCATTGCTGGCAATAAGTAGTGAACTCTTCAGCCTTTATCAGCTAAAGAACAATCTTATACAGCTGTTTATTCCCATTGCACTGGCGTTGGGCATGATCCGCCTGCTGATCTATATCCTGCGTAAAGCGTTTTCATCCGGCCCTTTGATGAAATCTGTCGAACCGGCTGTTGCGGTAATTATCTGGTTAGTAGTGGTGCTGCATTTGGCAGGCTGGCTAACGCCGGTGCTGAACGTTATGGATTCACTGGCTTTTACGCTGGGCGAAAGCCGGTTTTCATTATTAAGTGCGGTAAAACTAACGCTGGTGATTATTCTGGCGTTTACTCTGGCGCTATGGCTGGCTGAACTGTTAAACCAGCAAATGAAAAAAGCCCAGCATATCAGCCCCAGTATGCAGGTGGGTTTTAGCAAGTTCAGTAAATTTCTGCTTATTACCATCGCGTTTTTAATTGCGCTAAATGCTGTGGGTATTAACCTCAGCTCGCTGGCAGTGTTTGGTGGCGCACTGGGCGTGGGGTTAGGTTTTGGCTTACAACGTATCGCCTCAAATTTTATCAGCGGCTTTATTCTGGTGCTGGATCGCAGCATTAAACCCGGTGATGTTATTTCAGTCGGCCAAAACTTTGGCTGGGTACACGAACTTAAAGCCCGCTATGTAGTGGTGCGTAACCGTGAAGGTGTCGATACGCTGATCCCAAATGAAAACCTGATCACATCAGAGGTAATTAACTGGAGTTATGAAGACCGTAATGTACGGGTAAAAATTGTCGTGCAGATAAGCTACGAGGACGATCCGGAACAAGCCATGGCGCTGATGTTACTGTGTGCCAAAAAATCAAAACGGGTGCTGGATACGCCAGAGCCAACAGTAATGTTAAAGAACTTTGCCGACAATGGCATTGAACTGGAACTACGGGTGTGGATAGCCGATCCGGAATACGGTGCCGACACAGTAAAGTCTGATGTCAATGTGGCAATATGGCGTGCCTTTCAGCAGGAAGGCATTACCATACCTTACCCCCAGCGCGACTTACATATTAAATCGGGCCAGTTACCGCCCTCATCTGAGCTGTAGTACAGTAAAAAGCGCCTGCTATTCGTGACAGGCGCTTGCAACTGTTACCGTTTTTACGCCTCGCCTATCATCCTGCGCAGCACGTAATGCAAAATACCACCATGCTGGTAATAGGCCAGCTCGTTGCCGGTATCAATGCGGCAAATAACGTCCAACTCCTGCTTGGCACCATCAGCGTAAGTAATAATCAGCTGCAGCTTTTGCCGTGGTTTCAGGCTATTTAAGCCGCGCAGCGTAAAGCTTTCTTCCCCGGTTAGTTTCAGGGTTTTACGATCTGCCCCGGATGGAAACTGCAACGGCAGCACGCCCATACCAATTAAGTTAGAACGGTGAATACGTTCAAACGATTCTGCCAAAACCGCCCGCACCCCCAGCATCAGCGTGCCTTTTGCAGCCCAGTCACGTGATGAACCGGTGCCGTACTCTTTGCCGGCCACCACGATCAATGGCAGCTCCTGCTGCTGATAACGCATGGCGGCATCGAAAATTGGCAGGGTTTCACCAGACGGATAATGCTTAGTTACACCACCTTCAGTGCCCGGCACCATTTCGTTACGAATACGCACATTGGCAAAGGTGCCACGCACCATCACCTCGTGGTTACCCCGGCGCGAACCGTAAGAGTTAAAGTCGGCTTTATCAATATCATGGTCAAGCAAATACTGGCCGGCAGGGCTACTTTGCTTGATTGAACCAGCCGGTGAAATATGATCGGTCGTCACCGAATCCCCCAGCACAGCCAACAAACGGGCATTAACAATATCGGCTATTGGTTTTGGCTGGCGCGTCATACCACGAAAAAAGTCCGGCTGGCGAATATAGGTCGACTCCGGCCAGGTATAAGTTTTTGCCTGCGATACATCAATAGCGCGCCAGCTTTCGTCACCATCAAACACCTGGGCATATTCTTTACTGAACATGCCGCTGTTTACCTGCGCTACCGCAGCAGCAACGTCTTTACTGTCGGGCCAGATATCTTTTAAGTATACGTCTTTACCATCTTTACCCTGCCCCAGCGGCTGAGTACTTAAATCAATATTGATGGTGCCGGCCAGAGCAAACGCTACCACCAATGGCGGTGAAGCCAGCCAGTTTGATTTAATTAACGGATGTATACGACCTTCAAAATTACGATTGCCTGACAATACCGCCGAAACATTTAAATCTGCACTGCTAATGGCATTTTCTATCGGTTTTGCCAGCGGGCCGGAGTTACCGATACAGGTAGTACAACCATACCCCACCAGATTAAAACCCAGTTGCTCAAGCGGTTGCATTAAGCCGGCCTGCTGCAGATAGCGGGTAACCACTTTAGAGCCTGGCGCCAGTGACGTTTTTACCCAAGGTTTACGCGTAAGCCCTTTAGCAACCGCATTTTGGGCCAGTAAGCCTGCAGCCATTAGCACACTGGGGTTTGATGTGTTGGTACAAGAGGTAATTGCTGCAATAACCACGGCATGGTTGTCCAGCTGTATCCGGTGGCCATCAAGCTCAAAGCTGCGATCCGGTTGTTTTGCATCTGTCTGTGCCGCCCCCTCATTTACCATTTCAGCATCACGCTCTTTGCTTACTTTTGGCTCAAGTGTCAGCGCATCATCACAGTGTTGTTTAAGCCCGCTTAGTGTCACTTTATCCTGTGGTCTTTTCGGGCCGGCCAGTGATGCCACAACCGTATTTAAATCCAGATGCAGCGTATCGGTAAATACTGGCGTAACCCCTTTTTGCCGCCACAAGCCCTGTTCCTGGCTGTAGGCTTTAACTCTGGCAATAACGGCTTCGTCACGGCCGGTAAGCTGCAAATAATCCAGCGTTACCTGATCAACAGGGAAAAAGCCGCAGGTAGCACCATATTCCGGTGCCATATTGGCAATAGTGGCACGATCAGCCAGTGCTAACTGATCCAGCCCATCACCGAAAAACTCGACAAATTTCCCCACCACACCGTGCTTACGCAGCATTTGCGTAACGGTAAGCACCAAATCGGTTGCTGTGATACCAGCGTTTAACTTACCGGTAAATTCAAAACCGATAACCTCGGGGATAATCATCGACACGGGCTGGCCCAGCATGGCGGCTTCAGCTTCAATACCGCCAACACCCCAGCCCAGAATACCCAGCGCATTAATCATAGTGGTGTGAGAATCGGTGCCCACCAGTGTATCAGGGTAAGCTAACTGGCCGTCAGCAGTTTGCTCTGCCCAAACTGTCTGGCCCAGATATTCCAGGTTCACCTGATGGCAAATACCGGTACCCGGCGGCACTACACGAAAATTGGCAAAAGCTTTAGCGCCCCAACGTAAAAACGCATAGCGCTCGTAATTGCGCTGCATTTCAATATCGACATTTTGCGTAAAGGCTTGCTCTGTAGCGTAGCGGTCTACCATTACTGAGTGGTCAATCACCAAATCCACCGGCGATAACGGGTTTACTTTGTCCGGGTCTTCACCCAGCGCAGCTACTGCGGCACGCATAGCAGCTAAATCGACCACCGCCGGCACGCCGGTAAAATCCTGCATTAACACCCGGGCCGGGCGAAAAGCAATTTCGCGCTCAGAAGTGCCGGTTTTTTGCCAGTCGACCAATGCCTGAATATCAGCATCGGTTACGGTATCACCATCAAGGTTACGTAACAGATTCTCCAGCAAAACCTTAAGTGAAAACGGTAAACGGCTGATATCACCAAACTGGGTCGCGGCCTTATTCAGACTGAAAATACGGTACTGCTGTTTATCTACCGTAAGTTTGTCGGCGTAGGGGTTGGGAGTGGTCATAACATACCTCATACTGATTACTGTTAACTAAGTGTAGCTCATCAGCATTACAGTACGAGGATGAAACGGTGAGCGGGGTAGCAAAAGAGATAGCACACAGCGCGGCAGATAAATTAAAGACAAAGTAACTTTACCCATTGCGTGCCATTCGTCGCACAGCCTGCGGCGGTATACCAAAACCCCGGATAAAAACTTCGCGCAGATGACGCCGGTCCCGAAAGCCGCTTTCCCGCGCAATAACGTCCAGCGAATGCCGGCTTTGCTCAATCATCAACCGCGCAGCTTCCAGCCTTAATTGTTCTATGGCTTTGGCTGGCGATTGCCCGGTTTCAGCGCTGAACACCCGGCTAAACTGACGGGGGCTAAGATGCGCTACTTCGGCCAGCTCTTCTACGCTAAGCGCTTTATGCAGATGCTGCCGGGCATAACTCAGCGCATTTTGAATGCGATCCGACTTTGGTGCCAGTTCCAACATTTCCGAATGCTGTGACTGGCCGCCCGCACGGCGCTGATGCATTACCAGTTTATGCGCTACTGA
The DNA here is from genome assembly GCF_001513785.1 of Rheinheimera sp. EpRS3. Classification (GTDB taxonomy): domain Bacteria; phylum Pseudomonadota; class Gammaproteobacteria; order Enterobacterales; family Alteromonadaceae; genus Alishewanella. The sequence goes on along the minus strand of NZ_LNQS01000001.1, from coordinate 889,373 downwards.
GCGCGCGACTTCAGCGCCCAGATCCTGCTCGACAATTCCCAGCGCCAGATCAAACCCGGCTGTCATACCGGCGGATGTCCAGATTGGCCCGTCAACAACAAAAATACGATCCTGCTCTACCTGCACGCCGGGGTAGTTAGCCTGCAACTGCCGGGTATAGGCCCAGTGCGTGGTAACGCGCCGGCCATCAAGCAAACCGGCCTGTGCCAGCACAAAACCGCCGGTACACAGCCCGACGATACGTCTGGCTTTTGATGCTTCGTATCTGAGAAAGGTGGTAATTGCCGGATCCTCTGCCGTTAGCAACGGATTATTAATGCCGGCTACAATCCAGCTGTCGGTGGCAACAGCCGACGACAGCTGCTGAGTGGCAACAGCGAAACCCAGCGAAGATGACACCAGACCACCTGATGCGGAGAATAAACCCAAAGTGTAGAAGTCTGCTCCGCTCACCCGGTTAGCGTATTCAAATACCGTTTGCGTGCCCAACGTCAGCAACTGAAAACCTTCTGTCACCAGATAACCAATACGATGCATTGCTTCAGCCTCAATGTCACAAAATATGACTATATATGTCATTTGAGACACCGTCAAATTGGCGCATTATGTAACGACTTACTCAGCAGGAGATAAAAAATGACGCAAGTAAATAAAGGTACGGCGCTAATCACCGGCGCATCAGGTGGCATTGGCGCGGTGTATGCCGAACAACTGGCACAACGCGGTTACGATTTAATTCTCGTGGCACGCAACACACAGCGGCTGCACGATGTGGCACAGCGTATTCGTAGCAACAGCGGGCAACGGGTTGATTTAATCGCAGCCGACTTAACGTCAGATGCCGGACTGGCTGATGTCGAAGCCCGGCTGCGCGACGACAGTGGCATTACCTTGCTGGTAAATAATGCCGGCACCGGTACCCATACCACCCTGCTGGATAGTGATATTACGCAAATGAGCAAGATGATTACGCTTAATATCAGCGCCCTGACCAGATTGACTTACGCCGCCGTACCCGGTTTTGTCGCCCGCGGCCACGGCAGCATTATCAATATATCGTCAATTGTCAGCATAGCGCCGGAGATCCTCAATGGTGTTTACGGTGCCAGCAAAGCCTTTGTAACGGCGTTTAGCCAATCACTGCATCATGAATTGGCTGATAAAGGGCTGCGTATCCAGGCAGTACTGCCAGGAGCCACAGCAACGGAGTTCTGGGAAAATGGCGGCCTGCCGCTGGCACATCTGGACCCGGACATTGTCATGTCGGCAACGGATCTGGTTAGCGCAGCATTACTGGACTTTGACCGTGGCGAACTGATCTCTATCCCATCCCTGCAGGATCTCAGCCAATGGCAGGTGCTGGAAGCGCAGCGCAAATCGCTGGCCGGTAAGTTATCCGGCAACCGGCCTGCTGCACGCTATAACCTGACCAGATAATTATCTGGCTGCAACAGCAATTGAACTGGCGGAGAGCATAATGAACATGCAACTGAAACGTAAAATAGCCTTTGCCCTGTCAATGGGGGTAGTCACTACCGGCATTATCTCGTTTGTGCTGATTGCCCTGAACCTGGGGTTTGTGCAGGGCTTTGTATTAACCTGGCTCAAGTCGTGGGGCATGGCATATCTGATTGTAATACCAGCCATTTTGCTAATCGGACCCCGCCTGCAGGCGAAAATTGAGCAGATAATTCACTGAAAACAGCATACAGCGCTGGCTGCCGCTAAGCGGAAATTGGCCGCAATACCAAACCGGCAGCTACTGTTTGAGTACCAGGGATTGTTCAGATAAACTCAGTGCAGCTCAGCAAACAAGGCCCGTCATGCAGCATATGGAACATATTTTGGTCGTCGATGACGATAGAGAAATCCGTGAATTGGTAGGCAGCTACCTGACAAAAAACGGCATGCGGGTCAGCCTGGCAGCCGATGGCCGGCAAATGCGCGCTTTTCTCGACGCCAATACTGTGGATTTTATCGTACTGGACATTATGATGCCGGGTGATGATGGCTTACGGCTTTGCCGTGAATTGCGCAGCAGCAAACATAAAGCCATTCCGGTATTGCTGCTGACCGCCCGCAGCGACGAAACCGATCGCATCGTCGGGTTGGAAATGGGTGCCGATGACTATCTGACCAAACCCTTTTCGGCCCGTGAGCTGCTGGCACGGATCAATGCGGTACTGCGGCGCACCCGCATGTTGCCGCCAAACCTGCAAATCACCGAAAGCAGCCGGTTAATTGGCTTTGGCAATTGGCGGCTGGATACGAGTGCCAGGCATCTGCTTGATACAGCAAACACTATCGTTTCGTTAAGCGGCGCAGAGTACCGGTTATTGCGGGTGTTTCTCGATCATCCGCAGCGGGTGCTCAGCCGTGAGCAATTACTGAACCTGACTCAAGGGCGTGAAGCTGACATTTTTGACCGTTCCATCGATCTACTGGTCAGCCGCTTACGTCAGCGTTTGCGTGACGATGCCCGGGAAGCAGCTTGTATAAAAACAGTGCGTAACGAAGGTTATGTTTTTACCTTACCGTTGCAACTGCTTGAAACAGATTGATCGCCATGCGATTACTTATGCCGCAGAGTCTGGCCGCCCGTCTGTCATTAATTTTACTTGTTGGTTTGGTGCTGGCGTATGGTTTGTCGTTCAGCTCGCAATTTTACGAGCGCTACCAAACCGGCCGTAACGTGATGCTGAATAATTTGTCGACAGATGTCAGTACTGCAGTGGCACTGCTTGACAGATTACCGGCAGAAGAAAGAGCGAACTGGTTACCTTTAGTGGAAAGAGGAAACTATCGCTATTTGCTGGATCAGCCCATCACCGGCGAGCCTATGGATATGCAACAGCCCCCTATGGCAGCTCTGACTATTGCTCAAACCGTTGCCAATCGATTCGAACCTGTATTTCAGACGATGCCTGGATCACGGCCCCACTTTCAGGTGCATATGACATTAAGTGACGGCAAGTTATTAACGTTGGATGTCACTCCCGGGGCCATACCTGTAGCACAGTGGTTGCCTGTGGTGCTGATTCTGCAACTGCTGGTGTTATTGGGTTGCATCTGGCTGGCTGTGCATATGGCCATTCGGCCGCTAACCCGTCTGGCACAGGCTGTTGATCAACTGGCCCCCGATGCGCCAGGTCCGGAACTGGATGAAAAAGGTCCCAGTGAGGTGGTGTATGCCGCCAGGGCTTTTAATACGCTGCAAGGCCGTATCGGCACTTATCTGAAAGAACGGATGCAGTTATTAGCCGCTATTTCTCATGATCTGCAAACGCCTATCACGCGGATGAAATTGCGGGTAGAGCAAATGGATAACCCGGAGGAAAAAGACAAGTTGTGGAGTGATTTAAGTGAAATGCAACATCTGGTCAGAGAAGGTGTAGCCTACGCCCGCAGTATAGATACAACGGCTGAACCGGCATGCCGGATTGACCTTGATGCGTTTCTCGACAGTTTAGTTTGTGATTATCAGGACAGCGGCCAGGCCGTCAGCCTCAATGGCAGCACAGCAGCAGTGATCAACACCAGACCCCATGCGCTACGCCGTATTCTGACCAATCTGACAGATAACGCGCTGAAATTTGGCGGCAGTGCCGAATTAACGGTGCAAAGCACCGCGTCCGGCATCCAGCTGCAGGTGCTGGATAACGGACCTGGTATACCAGAAGCTGAACTGGAACAGGTGCTGCAACCTTTTTACCGCGTCGAAAGTTCACGTAACCGTGATACCGGCGGCACCGGTTTGGGGCTGGCGATAGCGCAGCAACTCAGCCAGGCACTTGGCGGTCGTCTGACCTTATACAACCGTGCAGAAGGCGGGCTGTGCGCAAATTTAGTGTTGCCTCACAACAGGTGATACAAAAACGCAGATACACAAAGATACAAAAGACCGGATCACAGACACACTGAGGATACAGCCGACAGACAAAATGGACAGTGAAGCAGCTGCTGCATCCCGCCGGCCGCGCTTAACCTGAAGGATCCTGTCCATGACTTATCCCAACTCCGGGGCCGGCCTGCGTGGCTGGACGTTATTTTCGCTGCTGTCTTTAACTGTGCTGTTGTTTGCGACCAGTACCATGCTGTGGCATAGCGAGTTAGTGGAGGCATTACGCAGCGCTATTCGTGTCACCGCCCGAACCTCCTTTGCACTGTTTTTACTAACATTTTTAGCCTCTTCGCTGGCAACGCTGGTGCCAACCGGCCGCACCAAAGCGTTACTCCGGGAACGGCGGTTTCTCGGCTTGTCTTTCGCGTTTTCTCATCTGGTGCACGGCATTCTGATCCTGATTTATGCCAATATGTTTCCTGAAACCTTCTGGAATGGCCGCACCGCTGCCGCCAATATTCCCGGCTCTGTCGGCTATCTGTTTATTTTGTTGCTTGCCGTGACCTCTTTCCCTGTGATGGTCCGGCTATTGGGTTTCAGCGCCTGGAAACTGCTGCACTCAACCGGTAGCTGGGTTATCGCCGCTCTGTTTTGTTACTCGTTTTATAAACGTATTCCGCTGCACCCGTGGTACCTGATTGCGTTCAGCATCATGGTGTCGGCCATTGTGTTAAAGCTCACGGCAAAAGTAGCAGTACGTGCCCGTAAATCAGCAAAAATTGGAGCTGTGTGATGATTTATTCTGTGAATTCCCTGACAAAAACTTTATCTGCTTCGCTGAATTCAGTGGGGCTGTGGCTGGCCGATATTCCACTACGCCTGTTTCTGGTCTGGGAGTTTTTTGATGCAGGTCTTGAGAAATGGAATGGCGAGAACTGGTTTGCTCAAATCCAGTCAAACTTTCCTCTGCCGTTTAATCTGTTGCCGGTCAACCTGAACTGGCAGTTGTCGATGTGGGCGGAGTTAATAGCACCGGTTTTGATACTGCTTGGCTTTGGTACCCGTCTGGCAAGCCTCGTACTTATCGTACTGACTATAGTCGCGACCGCTGCCGTGCACTGGCCGGCGGAGTGGTCCAGCTTGTCAGAGCTGGCTATGGGCTACTCCATCAGCAATAAAGGCTATGGCAACTACAAATTACCGTTGATTTATATGGTCGGGTTATTTTTCCTGCTGCTCAAAGGCTCAGGCCGGTTAAGTGTGGATGCCCTGCTGCGTAAGCGCAGTTGATACTCAATTAATTGCTGTACTGCAGGTCGCAAAAGGGCTGAAATTATCTTCAGCCCTTTTTTATGCTTCAGTGTCTAGCCCGAAATAACTGCCTGCTGATGCAGCTGTTCCAGCAGCGCTTTGCCTGCAGGTAAAACCGCTTCCAGTGCGACCCCCATGCTATCTGCCAGTGCGGCCAGATGCTGTCGCCCTGTCCACTGCTGTTGCTGCACAGATATCAGCAGAGTATAAGCCAGAGGAGCCAAGCGGGAGAAGTGAACTTTATGGTCCGCTTTGCGCTGTGCCAGCAGCAAAGTTGGCTCTGGCAAAGGCGGCTCTGACAAATAACCAAGACCAATATCACAGACCGGCCACTGGTACGCTAAAGGCCAGGCCAATTCAGAGAGCACAAGCACAGTATCCAGCAGTTCAGTCTCTGGATTAACTGCAGAGTGCTGAGCATTGCTAAGCAGCAACACCGTCTCGACCTGCTCATAATGCGCAAGCTCGGCCAGCCACAGCGGTAGTTTTAAACGCTCAGCGACACCTTGTTCAGTCACACCCGGCTCCAGATAGAGCGCAAACTCAGAGGCAAGTTCGGTGAATAAAGGCGTTTGACTGCAGTAATGGGCATAAAAATCCTGCACCAGCCGATGCCAGTCGGCAGAGCCAAGGCTGGCACACAGCACCGGAAAGCCTGAGGCCAGCATGGCTTCGATGTTGCCATAAAACAAGCGGCGGTAAACCGCCAGACGCCGTGGCTCCATCCCTGGCGGGGCGGCAGAACCTGCAGGGTCGCGCACATAATGCGCCAGACAAAGTAATTGCTGCTCTAAGGTCTTATTCATGGCGGACTCCCTGCTGTTGCAACTGACGTATCTGTGATACCTCGCCCAATAGCTCTGACAAGGGCGGAAAGTTAAAGTCCCGTTCCAGCAACGACGGCACAGCCCCAAAGCGCTGATAAGCCTGACGCAGTAAACTCCAGACATCGTTTTTTACAGGCGCACCATGAGTGTCTATCTTCAAATCAGCTGCTTCGTCATAGTGACCCGCCACATGCATATACACCACCCGTTCAGCCGGAAGCGCCGCCAGATAAGCCGATGCGTCATAACGATGGTTGATGGAGTTCACATATAAATTATTGATATCAAGTAGCAAGTCACAATCGGCTTCGCTCATCACCGCCTTTAAGAACTCAATTTCAGCCAAAGCCTGAAAAGGCGCACCATAATAAGAGATATTCTCCACCGCAATACGTCGCCCAAGCACCTCCTGCACCTGACGAATACGCGCAGCCACATGCAAAACGGCTTCGTCCGTAAAGGGCAAGGGCAGTAAATCGTATAAATGGCCTTCATCGGAGCAATAGCTCAGATGCTCACTGAACAGAGGCACCTGATAACGGTCAAGAAAAGCACGGGTGCGTTGCAGTAACTGCATATCCAGTGGCGCAGGCCCCCCTAAGGACAAAGACAAGCCATGACAGCTCAGTGGAAAACGCTCCGCAAGGCTCATCAGCTGCTGGCCATAGGCACCACCGACATCTATCCAGTTCTCCGGCGCACATTCAAGAAAATCAACCGCATGGGTATCCATAGTCAGTAATTCAGGCAATAAACCCCGGCGTAAACCAAGGCCAGCACCTTGTAAAGCAGGACGTGTAGTCATCCGTTCTCTCCTCAAATAAAAAAGCCCCCGACAGCACAAGCATGGCGGAGGCCGTTCGCAGAACAACTGTTGAATTAGTTGGTCTGATTCAGGCTGGTAAACAAGTCTTTTGGCACTGCTTTGCCATTGCTCTCATACACAGTTTTCAGGTAGTTGTAGGCTTCCAGTTCAGAGATAAAGCCATCTTTATCGGTATCAATGGTATTAAAATCGCTGGCGCGGGTTGGGGCTACTGCCAGGAACTCTTTGCGTGAAACAAGAGCGTCACCATCGGTATCGGTGCTTGCAAAAGAGGCATCACCACATTTACCTTCGCCGCACTTTCCTTCCGTTGCCGCTACTTTAGTGTTGCTTTCTGCTGCACCACATTTGCCTTCGCCACATTTACCTTCACCCACTTTCACTAAAGTCGTCAGTTGGTAACCTTGAGGTAAAGAGTCCATTGCAAAAGCAGCGGAGCTCAGATTCACAGCACCCACTAAGGCAACTGCCATAAATCCTAAACGAGTTGTTTTTAAAGAGTGATTACGAGACATGTTGTTTCTCCAGATATGTAACGCGGCATGTCCGCGTGCTGATGCCAAGATGGCGTGTTGCCGAACAAACTCTGCTTGTTCGGGTAGAGCTATTAAGCCCTACGCTTGTATCCGCAACGTATCGGAGAAGCAGTGGATTTGTATCACTCTGTATCTGTAAGGCTGGCAACTACAAAACATTACATCAGAGCCTGATCGGGACATATCGCAAGTACATTGAAATGAAAAACTAACTCCTATCGGGTTGTGACAACCCGACAGCGCTTTTAATGCGCAAGCCACTCACCACTGAAAGGAAAGAATGATGATTACTGCAATTGAAAAAGTTGTTTACACCGGCAAAACGCACACCACCGGCGGTCGCAATGGCGAGTCTCACAGCTCTGATGGCCGCTTAGCGGTTAAACTGTCGGCCCCGGGCTCAGCAGGCCCCGGTACTAATCCGGAGCAGTTGTTGGCCGCTGGCTGGTCTGCCTGTTTTATTGGCGCCATGAGCAAAGCTGCAGCGGAGCTTAATCTTACGCTGCCTGCAGATACGGCTGTTGATGCAGAAATTGATTTGGGTTTAACAAACAATGCCTTCTTTTTGCAAGTACGGCTCAATATTAGCCTACCGGGGTTAGATCCTCTGCTGGCAAACCAACTCACCGAAAAAGCTCATCAGATTTGCCCCTACTCTAAAGCCACCCGCGATAATGTTGCTGTGACCCTGCGACTGCTTTAAGTCAACAAAGGCCCGGGCTACATCAGACGGGCCTTACACTCACTCGCCATCACGTGATGCTTATTGCTGTTGTAGCCGTGCCAACAGGAAATCAATAAACACCCGCAGCCTGAGCGGCACATGCCGGGCATGCGGATATAACAGATACACCGGCCGCGATGTGCCACTGTGCTGTGACAGCAACTCAACCAATTCGCCTTGCGCCAGCTCGCGTTCAAACATAAAACGGTATGTCTGAATAATACCGCCCCCTTGTTTTGCTAAAGTTACCACGCCCAATAAATCGTCACTGCAGTGATAACTGCCGCGGGTTTCTATCTCTACCTGCCGGCCGTTTTGCATAAATGGCCAGTTGATGGCTTTACCGGTGCTGGGTAACTCAAATTGCAGACAGTCATGTTGTTGTAACTCGTCCAGCCGGGTTGGCGTGCCGGCCCGGCGCAAGTACGACGGTGCTGCCACAGTTGCCAGTTCGGCATCTTCCAGTTTACGGGCGATCAGGCCGGAGTCTTTCGGATCGCGCATCCGAATGGCCAGATCAATATTGTCGGCTGCAAAATCAATATTGCGGTTACCCAGATGCAGATGAAACTGCACATCGGGATAAAGCAGCCTGAACTGCGGCAATAACGGCAGCAAGCGAAAATGCGCATAGGGCGTCGGCGCACTGAGCCGCAACATCCCAGCTGGCGCGACCTGCCCACCGCTGACTTCGCGCTCAGCTTCTGCCAACTGCGCCAGTGCATCGCGGCATTGCAGATAATAGCGCTGGCCGTTATCCGTTAGCCGGATTTGCCGGGTGGTACGGACAAACAGCCTGACGCCCAGCCGGTCTTCCAGCCTGGATATCGACCGGCTTACGGCGGCCGGTGTGATACCGGCATGAAGTGCCGCCTTAGTAAAACTGCCCGCCTCTACCGCCAGACAAAACAGCTCAATACCACTGTATTGTTTATCATCGAATATATGTGTCATCAGAGCGCTCCGCCCGCACCATTAGTTACATTATGTATCAAGTGATTCAACCATACCGATATTTATCGCGCCTTAAGTTAAAAGTAAAGTGGCGTTGCTGACCGGTTTTCGGTGCCAACATTTCAGCTACGAGGAGCAAAATATGCGCAACAGCAAACAGACCGTTATAGTAACAGGCGCTTCCAGCGGCATTGGTTTTGCCATTGCCCAAGCTTACTTACAACGTGGTGATAACGTGGTAGGCAATGCCCGCACGGCAGAGCGCTTAGCAGAGGCCGCAACCAGGCTGGGTAACCCGGCCAACTTTCTGGCCGTGGCCGGTGATATTGCCAAACCTGAGACAGCCAAAGCGTTATTCGACCAGGCGATTAAACACTTCGGCGGTGTCGATGTGCTGATTAATAATGCCGGTGTATTTATCGCCAAGCCGGTTAATCACTACACTGAAACCGACCTTAACGCCTTAGTTGCGACCAACCTGCAGGGCTTTTTCTACCCGGTGCAGCAAGCCGTCACCCATATGCAAGCTCATGGCGGCGGCCATATTGTTAGTATCACCGCCAATATCGGGCTGCAGCCTACCGCCAAACTGCCTGCTACCTTGCCGGTACTGATTAAAGGCGGTATTAATGCCGCCACACGCCATCTGGCGGTGGAGCTGGCACCGGCCAATATCCGCGTTAATGCGGTTGCGCCCGGCATTATTCAAACGCCGCTGCATGGCAGCTTTGCTGACTCTGAAGCGTTCTTGAATCAGCTGTCACCCAGCGGTAAAACCGGCACTGTGCAGGACATTGTCGCAGCCGTGTTGTACCTGACCGATTCTGCCTATGTCAGTGGTACTATTATGGCGGTTGACGGCGGCGCCGCGGCCGGTGTCTGGTAATTCATGGTTAAAGGAGCACAGCTATGCCATACGTTAATATCCGTGTCACTGAAGAAGGCGTAACAGCAGAGCAGAAACTGCAGTTAATTGAAGGTGTAACAGACTTACTCAGCGACGTGCTGGGTAAAGACCCGGCCACCACCTTTGTCATTATCGATGAGGTAAATACCGACAATTGGGGCCTGAACCGGGAAAACATCACCAGCCGCCGTCAGCGCGAAGCGGCGAAAAAAAACTGAGCAATAAGTAATTGCAATAAAAAGCCCGGCGTTGCAGCCGGGCTATATCATTCACCATGCCTGTACCGCTGCAGAATATCAGTTTGGCGCGCCATTTCAGCTACTCGGCCACGAGTATGAAGCGCACCAGACTCCGGCAGGTCATATACAAAAATTTGTTTACTGCTTTTGCAAAAAGCTAAGCTAGTTTGTCTAAAGTCGACTATCACACTGCAATAACACCTTTTTCAACAGCATTAACTATTGCGTTGTAGTTATTTTTAATAAAAGACTGCACACCAGCAGGTAGAGCTTCAAACTTAAATTTTATCTGCTGCTTTGATTTCTTATTTTTCCCCGGACCGACATTGCCAACTATATCGGTACCACTCCCTTCGAAATAGTAATGTGTTCTCCCGTCGGTATCACATGTAACATGTTTCGGTTCATTTTCATCTATATGATATTTTTTGCCATCGTAAGCAAAACATGGGTAGCCTCCCTCATTTACAACCAAAGTGCCGGCAACGACTTCTCTTTGTGCTACACAACCTGGCACCAGCCTACTGTGGACAGCAGACGATAATTGTGTGGTTACCTGAGCAGCGTTCAGCGCCTTTGCCCCCATCACATCAGCTTCATGCTCCAGGCCAGGATCGTCATTTATTGCTTCACCTTTTAGCTGGGTGGTGGCTTGTACCCGGCCCTGCTTTTGCTGCACTACATGCCAGGCTTCGTGTGGCAGATGTTGTTCCTGCCCCGGCGCTATATGGATATCGGAGCCCTGCGCATAGGCATGTGCCTGCATTTGTGCCGGTTTAGCCGAGTTGTAGTGCACTTTTACATCGTCCATCACGTAGCCGGACAAACTTTCAATGCCACTTTTTAACTGATCCGGCATACCGGTGTTATTAGCTGGTGCCGCATCTGCCTGACGCTGATTAACAGCGCCAGGCTCAAACTTTCCCTGTAACGGCTCCTCTTCATCCGGCTGCCGTTGCACTGTCGCATCAAACTTGCCTTGCATTAGCTCTTCGTCTTCCAGGCCCATCTTTTGCGCTGTTTCAAACTTGCCCTGCATAGGCTCTTCATCTTCCAGCGCAGCTTGCTGGCTTACCGTGCTTTCATCTGGCTTGTGCTGAATCAAAGCAGCTTTACTGTGTTTTAGCGCCTGCAGCTGGCGGGCCTGTTGTTGTTGCCGGCTACTTTGCTGTAAAGCAGCGCTGGCAGCACTGCCAGGCGCTGCAGCTACCGGTTGTTGTGATTGTGAGGTACGGCCAACAGCAAATTTCATGGTGGTTTCCTTAAGTTTGCAAAGCCTGTACTGCGGCTGCAGGTTAATAAAGTGTAGACGCTAATATTGTACGTTAGGGATAATGTTCCCGCTTTTGCTGTAAGCGGCGATATAACATCAGACCCAGCACGACAAATGCCAGCACAGCCACTAAAATCAGTGCCTGAAATTGATGCCAGTATGGGTCACAGGACAAAATCAGTAGTAATCCGATAGTAAATACACCGGGTACGCCATACAGCATAGCCGGATGCTCCAGCCAGCGTTGCAACGGGTAGTAAAACAACGTAGCCAGCAGATATAGCGCTGCCACCGCCAGCAGCAATAGCACCAGCACCAAACGCCAGAACCAGCGTTTAGGGCATACCCGGTCACATATCTGTTGCATATATTGCTGATAACCATAACTGTCCTGGATGGCAAAAGCTCGCTGCACTTCGGCATATTGGCTGCTGGTCAGCGGTAGGGTCCAAAAAGCCGCGCCGCTGAAATTCCAGTTGGCATAGGTTAAGTCATTGCGCAGATCCTGTGTGGCCAACTGGCCGCTTTGCTGTAGCGGTAAAACCTCAAACAGCGGCAGTATTTTTTCCAGCAGTAAGTTAGCTTTGTCGGTATCGGGCATTGCATCTATTGCGCTTTTTAACAACTTCATTTCACGGCGAAACGGATATTTGTCCTGCCCACTGGGCACGTGACTGCTTAATTTGGCTTCTATGCTATGGTCAAACTGCACCAGCAACAGGTTTACCAATGGCGCCAGTGCGGTTAGTTTGTCTGGTGCGTACAGCGTATCTGAGTTGTATAAGGTTAGTGCCGGCATGCTGTTGGCTATTTCTTCCGGTAACTTAGCACCGCTTAATACCGCTTTGGCCGGTACCTTTAAGTTAATAAAATACCCATCGGTATTGGTAGCCTGTGGCGGCAGCTTAAGATCAAGGCGCAGTTCACGTAAGAAAGTAATGAAATTTAACTGCTCTGCTGCCGTTAGCGCGGTTAAATCCAGATTAAAGGTAATGCCATCGGCCAGAGTGCGGCGCGAACTGGCACCAAAGCTCAGCCAGGGCTGCAGGTTATTCAGCGCAAAACCGGCCATCGGTGTGGTAAGTTCAGTCACTAATTGCTGACGCAAACGGTGCAGATCAACTTCCCGATAGCTGATACGGTCAAAAGCGGTAATCACGATATCCAGATAAGTATTGTGGGCCTGAGCGGTGTTGATAAAGTCATTAAAATGGCGGTTGTTGCGCCAGTTAGGTGGGCTTAACAGCTGATTGTCATCGCCCAGGGTAAACGAGTATAAGCCAATGCGGTTAAAAGCACTGAATGTAATCTGATTAGTGCCACTTTGCCAGTAAGGCACAAAACCATAGCTGAAATTGGTAAAGCGTTCCTGTTTAACAATTTCCGGCGCACAGCCACAGCGGGACGAGGGTTGTAAATTCAGCGGCAACGGTGCTTGCTCAGGCCAGTGGCCAGCTTTAAAGCTGTTGTTAAATACCAACTGGCGTAACTTTGCCTGCTCTGCAGCGTCAGGCGGCAAAGCGGTTTTATCAATGCTTGCAGCAAAACCGATGCTATCGAGCGCTACTGACATAATGCGCTGATTGCGAAAAATCTGCTGCTGTAACGTTTTCAGCTGCGCAAACTGAGCAGGTGGCAGACTGGCAAATTCGGCTTGCTGCTGCAAACGTGCCAAATCCTGCTCTGTCAGCTGGTAGTAACCAATAGCACTGACCGGAGCCGGGGTAGCTGCAGCCATAGCCGCACTTACCGGCAACACTAAGCTGCATACCACCAGCCATACAACAGTAAACAGGCGCAGTAACTGTGTCATACCATCATGCCCTCTTTGCGCCGCTCGCGGCTTATGCCTTGCAGTAAATCAGCTTGCGTCAGGGCTTTATCGTTGCGTAATAACGCAGCCACTGCGGCGTAACGCACTACGTTGGTCATAGCGCCGCCAGCCAGCTCAAATTCATGGGCCAGGTAATTCAGATCGACATCGCTGCTCAGTGCAACATGCTCTCCCAGAATATGCTGCCAAAGCCTTAAACGCTCAGAGATATCCGGTAACGGAAAGTACACCATCGATTGAAAACGGCGGGCAAAAGCTTCATCAATATTGGCTTTAAGGTTGCTGGCCAGCAGCACTACGCCCGGAAAGTCTTCAATGCGCTGCAGCAGGTAAGATACTTCCTGATTGGCGTATCTGTCGTTACTGCTGCTGGTTTGCGTACGTTTGCCAAATAACGCATCGGCCTCGTCGAAAAACAAAATCCAGTGTCGCGCCTGCGCCTGATCAAACACTGTGGCAAGGTTTTTTTCGGTTTCACCAATAAACTTGGATACCACGGCAGATAAATCTATCCGGTAAACATCGGCACCGGTTTGCTGGCCAATTAAGGTAGCGGTAAGGGTTTTACCGGTACCGGGCGGGCCATAAAACAACGCCCGGTAACCGGGTTTTATACTGCGGCCCAGTTGCCATTGCTGCATTACCGTATGCTGATGCTCTGCCCAGCCGATAACATGCTGCACCTCAGCCATTACTGCGGCCGGTAATACCAAATCCTGCCAGTTTAACGGCGTGGTAAGCAGCTTGGCCGGAAAGTGAATGTTGTAATCGGGCTTTTGTCTGGTACCACTACAAAACAGCTGCAAATATTCTGCACTAACCGTTAGCTGAGCGCTTAAAAAAGGCTCTTCTGCCACGTCGTGGCGCAGGCGGATAATATTTTCCCGGCACAGCAGTTGGTCTGGCTGCAGCAGTTGTATTACCTCCAACCGGGCAGATAAATCATTAGCGGCCAGCAAAAATGCTGCCGTTTGCGCACTGGGCAAAAACCCCTGATGCTGCTTACTGTTGCAGCCGCCAAATTCACTGAAATTACGCGCCAGGTTCTCATTACGGACAAAAAAGGTATCCAGTAATTGCGGCTGTAAATGTGGTGCCAGCGCCAGCAATAAGATCAGCCGCTGCGCCGCGCTCAGCTGTTGTTTAATAACAAAAGCGGCATAACTGCCCTGCGCAGCGTCCAGTTGTGGGGTTGGGGCCTGTTGCAGCATATTCAGCGGCTGTTGCTGAAAATAACTATGCAACCTAAGCTCAATACAACGCGCCAGCCAGTCCAGCTCCTGCTGCATGCAGGCGGCGTTATCAGGCGTTACGTCGTTTCTTAGTTTAACCGCGCCAGTGAACATACACTTCTCCTTGCATCCACGGATAACGGATCAGCGAATAGGACCACGGCAAGCCGTCGAGCAGCATATCGTAAGGCCCGCTGTCGAGTTGCAGTTGCCAGCCGGAGCCATTGCCAGCGCGCTCCAGTGTACCGCCACGCTGTAAAAAACATTCGCGCAACGTGGTTACTGAGCTGCTGGCCAGCTTTGGCCACTGTGCCAGTATGCCTGCCAGCAGGCTATCAGCCATGGCAAGTGCTTCGCCGTTCAGCTGTGGCACAAACCCTACCGGACAAGGCGGCTGTACGCCGCTTAGCAACATAGGCAACGGCCATTGCTGCCAGTAGTCCGGTACAAGTTCCGCCTGCCAGTGTCCTGTGGTCATATAGTGTAATAAAGCGCACGCCTGCCAGGCCTGTTCCGTGCTGGTAAACCGTTGCGCCGATACCCAACCCAGCCGCTGCAGTAACATCGGTATATAAGGCGCTGCCAGCACTATACCGGCGTTGGCAACCCAGTGTGTTTGTGCCTGTGCTTGCCCGCCAGTGGTATGCTCTTGTACTACACCCTCTACTACTACCGGTGGCAATGCCGATAACACCGCCAGGCCAGATGCCGCAGCCTTTGGCGCTAAGGCTAAAGCCGGCTGCGCTGCCGAAGTAGTTGTAGCGGCCATGCCAGCAAGTTGTACCTTTAACTGCTGTAGCAATTGTGGCCTGCTGCCCTGTGCCGAATTAGCGGTGTAATGTTGCAGTTGCTGCGCCAGTTGCTGCAACAGCGTGCGGCTGGCAGCACTGCCGGTTTCAGCCTCTAACCACTGCTGTAATTGGCTTATTAACAATGGCAATGTCAGTGGCTGGCGCTGCAGACTACATTGCAACAGTGGCTGCCAGCGCGCCTGTCGATATAATGGCAACGGCAGGCTGATACCACCTAACCCCCACTGCAGCAGGCTGGTATAAGGCTGCATACTGGCAAAGCTGGCAGGTTGTAACTGCTGAAACAACCGCTGCAAATGATCGTCAGACGCATACTGCACCAGGCGCGCTAATAACGAACTGCCAGACAACTGCTGGCGTAAACCGTCCAGCCACAGGGCATTGGGTTGCTGCAATAATTGGCGCAGCAGCAGGTTAAACTGCCGCTGCTGCGCCAGTGTAAGCTGGCCAAGTAATAACAACTGCTGCCACTGCCGCCATCGTCTGGCCTGATGCTGTAACGCGCTGCGCTGTGCTGGCCGCGCTGTGCCAACCTGAGGTAAGGCGGTTACCGGCTGTGCCAAACGATAACTAAAGTAACCCGGTAAGGCACTAAAGCTGTCGGCCAGGCCATCGGTTGCCAAAGATGCAGGCTCTGCAATACCCGCCAGCAACTCAGTCAGTTGCAGCAATAACGGGCTGTGCCAGGAAAACAGCTGGCGGCTGCGCTGTAATACCCGTTGCATATGCTGCACCAGGCTTTGTACCGACAAGTTGTCATGCGCGGCCATTTTGCGCAGCAAATAATGCAGGTAGCTGCGCCGGTTAAACTGGCTGCCACGCTCTACCAGCAAATAACTCAGGCTAAGCTGCCATAAATGGCGCTGGCGTTGCTGCAATGCTGCTGGCGGCAATGGCGCTGATTGAGATTGAGGCTGAGTTTTAACACTGCTTTGTACCACACTGAATAACTGCGGTTGTGCCATAAGTTGCAGCATAAACCGCTGCTCAGACGGCGCCAGAAGTTGCAACAGCTGCGCCAGCATGGCATGGTTTAAACCAAAGGCCAGCACCTGACATAAGTCGCTATGGCTGGCCAGTTGCCGCAGTATGGTTAGCAATTCAGCGCTATGTTGCAGGTACAAGGCCCAGTTTCGCTGCAAGGCTGTGTTGTCTGCCAAACGTAATGCCAATAGGAGTTGCTGATGCTGAGATACTGTTAAACCACCTTGTAGAACCTCTTTAGCAGAGGCTATTTTAATTACCCCCGGCGGCTGTAACGGAGCATCTGCCATACCGGTTAGTAACTCTGTCAGTTGCAGTAATAACGGGCTATGACGGGCAAACAGCTGACGGCTGTGCTGCAAAGTCAGCAACATATGCTGCACCAGGCTTTGCAGCGATAAATTGTCATGTGCGGCCATTTTACGCAGTAAATAATGCAGGTAACTGCGCCGGTTAAACTGGCTGCCGCGCTCTACCAGCAGGTAACTGAGGCTAAACTGCCATAAATGCCGCTGCCGTTGCTGCAGTGCCGGCGGTGGTAACGGTGCGGGCTGATATCGAAAATCCGCTTTGCTGCTGCCCGGCACCACACTGAATAACTGCGGCTGAGCCATCAGCTGCAGCATAAAGCGTTGCTCTGACGGCGCCAGCAACTGCAGCAGTTGCGCCAGCATGGCATCCGTTAAACCAAATGCCAGGGCCTGGCATACATTACTGTGGCTGGCCAGATACCGCAGTATGCTTAGCAATTGTGCCGCGTGCTGCAAATACAACGGCCAGTGTTGCTGTAATGCTTTACTGTCGGCCTGCTGTAACACCATGATCAGTTGCTGTTGTTGCGCAGCAGTTAAACCTGGCTGTTTCGTTACATCTGGCTGCGGCACAGCCGCTGGCAATAACAACCATAATTGCTGGCGCAGTGCTTCGCGAAAGCAATGCTGCAAAACATAGCGATCAGCAGGCAAATGCAGCGGCGGCAATTGCAGCTGAATTTCATCCAGCCGCACAGCCATACCGGTGTCAAACTCATCTAGTACCTGCTGGGCCAAAGGCAGCAGCTCGTCAACAAACAGCTGCTCGCCAGCTGCGTTAAACCACTGTGCCATCGTTGTTGAATGGCACTGAAAATCAAGCTCAACCTGCATCAGCTGGTGCATCGGCATCCTCCACAGGCTGGTTTAAGCGGTAAATAAACTGCGCCAGTGCCCGGCGTTGTTTATCCGCACCTTGCCGATCAGCTTTTAGCGCCGAGCGCCAGTATTTAAACAAGCGCTCAAACCGGTTCATTTGGGCAAAATCAAGAAAAAACACCCGGCAGTTTAAATGCGCCGGGCAGTTCATTTGCAGCGTTTCGCACACCAGTTGCTGAAAACCGGCATCGGCAAAACGTGCGGTCCAGGCCGGGCATAAGATACTGATATTGCCTGCATAAAATGGAGCAGGCAGTTCCGCATCGCTGTTTGCTGGCGGCAGCAATAACAGGTGTTCCATTACGTGCAGGCCTTCAGATGCACGGCTGACATAAGATAAAAACATCACCAGGCTGTTGGCCATAATTAATGCCCGGCGATAATAACGGTAACTGCCGACCAGCCACCATTCATCCTGCCTGCTATGTGGCACCTTAAGTAACACCTGATAGCGGTTTTGCTGCAGCAAAATACGGTAGTTGCTTAGCTGAATACCCGTTTGCAGCAAGATCTCAGGCAGGCAGTTACCATCAAAACAACAGGCGTCGTCCAGTTTACGCCGCAGCGCCTGGCTATCCGCGGCGTAGCGTAAACGCAGCGGTGGCACTTGCTGCAGCACCAGGGCGCTGCTGCTGGTTTCATCCAGATAAAGCTGCTGCAGCTGATCAGTATCACTACGCAGCCGCAACTTATGTTGCAGCACTGCCGTGGTTAATGACTGGGCCGTTTGCGCCAGATCCAGCACCAATGCCTGCTTGCGCACAAAGCCGCCCACTGCATCACGCCACAACGGCGCATGATGATCCGGCGCGGCTACACGATCCCGCGTCATCAGCACAATCTGCTGTAAATAACTGACTTTTTGCTGCAACCGCCTAAGTGCCGCTGACTGCGCTGTGTGGTAGTAATCAAAATGCTGCAGACTGTGCTGATGCAGGCTTTCACCATACAGCGCCAGCAAATAATCCAGCAGCCGGTGTTTACGCTGCAGCACATTGTCCAGCCGTTGGTAAAGTTGCGCCTGGGTGGTGTCCATTTGCTGGTATAACAACGCATCCAGATCGCGGATACCGGCATCTTGCAACGACTGATAATAATAACTTTGTGTAATATGCTGCGGTGAAAACAGTGCAGGCAACTGCTGCAACTGCGCGAGAAAATTAGCCAGTAACTGTTCAAATAACACTAAGTAGCCTTTTAGCTGCAACTGCCGCGGCGAACTTTGCGCCAGCGGCCGTTGCAAGCCGTAATTTTGCGGCAGCAGTGTCTGCAAGGAATGATAGCGCCCTAACGCCCGGTAACGGCCAGCCGGTGGCGGACACAGCGCTGCGATATCTGTTTGCCAGCGGCTGTATTGATGAAAACGCTTTTGCTGGTAACGCTGCACCACTGCCGGCCAGTCAATATTGATGCTCTTATTGCCCATACTCAGGCGTACCTGCGGTGGATGCGTAGCATCAGGCAAGGATAAATAATATACCGGTAAGCCTTGTTGCAATGGCAAATTATCGTAACAAGGGTTGCCCCCGCAGCGCAGATGAAACTGCCGCAGTTGCACTACGCCATCAATATGCTGCAGTGGCTGAAAAAAGTCGGTGATATGCAACTGGCGCTGTTCACTTTCACTATATTCCAGCACGCCGCCTGCGGTTAGCGGCCCGGTAAACAGCTGTTCATAATCAGCGCCCTGTGCCAGCAAATCGGTATAACTGCGCCGGGCACTGCTGCGCTGCAACAGCTGCTGGCAGCGGTAGTAAAATTCTGCCAGCAGCTCTACCGCATCTGCAGATGATTGCACATCCAGCTCTGCCACCGGCTCACAGTACAGCGGAGCAATAATATCTATCTGCCCCAGTTGCTCACCTAAATTGCGTTGTGCGCTGTAACAGCGCCTGATAGCGGCAATAAGGGGGGCCGTTGGCTCATCAGGTTGGGCTGCCACGGCAACAGCGCGGTATAAGCCCAATACAGCGCCGGGCAGTAAATAAATGTCGGCCAGCTGCGGCAGCTGATCCAACAGATAACGGCGGTAATCGGCAGCGGTGGTTGGCCTGCTGCTGAGAATTTGTTCTGGCGATACCAGGCCCAGGGCGGCAAAGTCTATTTTGCCATCCGGGCCACTGAGCAAATCAGCCATAGAAAAATTACAGCGGTACTGCAGCTCTGTCAGGCTGAAACATAATTGCTCCAGCAAGGTAATACCGGGGTCATGCAGGTTGTAGTCGGTCCAGCGTTTACCGGCCAGTTGCTGAATATCGGCCAGCGCTTGCTGTTTTAAGGCTGTAAAGCTGTCTTTCTCGTGCGTCTGGCGCCGCTTAATACTGTACTCAGCCACCGGTGCCTCCGCGGCCACTGGCAGGATCCTGCCAGCACTGGCTCATATCGGCGTCAAACCAGAGCTGGGTCAGGTAGTAGCTGATGCGAATATTAGCTCCCAGATCCGTGCGCGAGCGCAACTGCAAACAATAACCCTGCTCCAGCGCCTGCCAGCGTAAATCCAGCTTGCTGCTGCGTGACAAATAATACGCCTGCTGCACACGAATACGTTTTTTACGGTTGAGAAAATTAAACCACCAGCCACCCGGGTTATGCGTGTTAAGTGCCACTGCCTGCAACAAGGCATACTTGCCCGTGCCTTTATTACCGGTACCAGCCATTATTTCAAACGCCTGACAGCCCTGCAAAGGGCCACTGATATCATGCCACTGCCCGTTGGCCAGCACCTGGCGTTTACCGGTGGGTTGATACCCCTGCCGCCCCTGCTGCGTGATCACACCGGCAACCTCAAGCGTGCTGGCAGGATTAGCGGTGCCAATCCCCAGCCGTTGCTGGGGTGTCAGGGTTAGCAGGGCTTGATCAACATGCTTAAATTGCAGCGCATTGCTGCGCTCGTCAAAGCTGATACTCCACACCGGCTGCTCGCTGAGGTTATCGCGGAAAAAACTGAGTAACTCGGTGTGTTTACCCAGCACCGTGATTTCAAAACCATAACGGGCCGATTTATCAAAACCGTCTTCCAGTGTATTTAATGACGAGTCAATCAGATCAGAAAATTCCTGCGCCGAAGGCATAGCGCCATCGCGGAAAAAGTTTTTCAGCGTATTACGGTTACGTTTAGCCATCGCGTGCTTCCTGCTGAATAATAAAGGTATGGCCAATTTCCAGTTCGCTAACTCCGGTGCGCTGCGCCAGTTCAGGTTTAGGCACTGCCAGCACGCGTAAACTGTGCTGCCGCGCCGGTGTTAGTAAATTCCAGGGCCGCACCGGCTGTAATACCAGTTGTTCGGTATGCTGGTAGCTGGCACTGTCCTGTAACTGATACTGACGGCTGCCATACTGGCTGATATGCAGCAGAGAAAAGTCTGTCACGTAGTCAACGTAAGGTTGTTGCTGAATAAAAGATTGCACTAACTGTGGCCTTAACTGCCAGCCAAAGCGCGCATCCAGCCCCTGTTCATGCCACGGGCAAAGATAGTCAGAAAGGGCCTGCTGCAGGCGCTGCAAGCCGTCGCCACTGTGTAAGGACTGATTAAGCTGCACAGCACAGCGTACCTGTAACTGTTCAAAACCGGGATTCGCCACTTCGATGCTGGCAAAAGGCGATGCCAGCGCTGCGACATAGTGTTTAATCTGGCGTAGCAACTCGCCACTAACCAGGCTGCGCTGGCAAGCCTGATGCTGACAGCCCGGCGGTTTTGCCACCACAATAAGCAACAGCCGGCCGCTCATAAGGCTGTTTTGCTCCAGCGCGGCATTAGGGAAACACTTTACCTTAGCCAACTGCGGAAAAGCCTGCAGCACCAGGCGTTCAAAATCCCATGCTGTGCTGGCGCGTTGCTTGTGGCTTAAGCGTTCGGCAATACGCTGCACTCTGGCTACGCTGCTTTCCTCACGCGGGGTTTGTTGTAAAACGGGCAAATAACCGCTAACCGTAATACCTGCCTGCTTGCTTTGCAGCGCCCACTGCAAGGCACTGTGGCTTAGCATAGCGGCATCGGGCAATGGCTCTGTTGCCAGTAATTGCACGGCATTTGGCATAATGCGCCTCAGGTTGCCATAGCGCCGGCTTTGCCCGGCGCAGCACAGCCGTAACCAGGCCTGTCCCGAGGGCATTAACTGATGCTGTTGTTGCAGGGCATGCGGCAATTGCAATATCACAGCACCACTTGATGTCAGGCCACGGCTGCTATCTGTCAGCAGCGCCTGATCGGTGAAATCCAGCCATTCATCATCATGCAGATACTGCCAGCGCAGCGCATTTTCCGGTACGGTATTGCTGCTGCCGCTGGCGGGTTCAATATCAAATAACAAACTAAGCTGGCCGCTAACACTGGCCCCGGTTAAACCAATAAACACATAAGCCTGATGCGCAAAATGTGGCAATAGCCGCACAGCATCACGCCGGGCGCTGGGGTAGCTTTGGCGCTGGCCAAACGGATACAACTGCAGCAAGCGATCACGGTTGCCACTGGCGGGATCACGGCTGGTATGAATATCGCAATAAGCGCTGTAACTTACACTTAGCAGTTGCAACAGCGGCGCATAGGGCGGCTGCGGCAATGGCCGCGGTTTTTTGTGCTTAGCGTTATAAAGCAGGGTTTCACTCAGGGCTGTGCTATAACGGCCATGGCCAAAACCGCTGACCGGCTGGCTAAGGCTAAGGCGGAAAAAGCCCTGACTGGCGGCAGGATGATACGGTTGGGCAGCCTGTGCCGCCGTTAACCTGAAACCACTGACAGCACTGAAAACCAGTTGCTGCTTAGGCTGCACCGGAGCATGGCTGTGCGCTGCAGCAAACAGGCAAAACTCGGCCTGGTGTTGATAATCTTCAGTTACCTCTTGCCAGCGGCCCTGATCCAACAACGCCAGCCGGGCCTTAAAACTGTAGTTGCTGATATCTTCACCGTATGCCACATAATGGCCGGCCAGCCCTTCGCTGGCAACCGGCAGTTCAGCCCAGTCCAGTTCAAGTTCAAGCTGCTGTAAATGTTTGTGTTGCCAGTCACTGTGGTTAAACAACAGATAACTGCCTGGCAGTGGTACCGGGCCAAACGGCCAAAACGGTTTAGTGGCATCCAGTGGCCCCAGCTGATTACTCA
This sequence comes from Rheinheimera sp. EpRS3, assembly GCF_001513785.1. Taxonomy (GTDB): domain Bacteria; phylum Pseudomonadota; class Gammaproteobacteria; order Enterobacterales; family Alteromonadaceae; genus Alishewanella. The sequence goes on along the minus strand of NZ_LNQS01000001.1, from coordinate 866,784 downwards.
GGTTAAGGCTGCGGGCATTTTTTACGCTTACTTCAAGCCGGCATTGCGCAATGTCAAACTGGCTGCACAGCGAGTAACCGCACAGCTTCGCCATGGGGTTTAATGTCAGACGCATACTGGCGTCAGTGTCGTTAAAAGCACATATCGCGGCAAAGCTGCTGCTAAGCTGACAACGTAACTGCAGCCCCAGTGTAGCCGGGCCCAGCGGCTGGATAGAATATTCAGCCACACTGACAAAACCAGTGGCGGTAGATAGCGATAATAAAAATAAGTCGCTGCAGTAACGGTAAAACACCGTCATCCTGTCGTCACTCAGCAATTGCTGCACACACTGGTAACTTTGCACATTGCCATTTTGCAGTGCCAGCAGCTCAGCTTTCGCCAACACCGCCTGGCTGTCTTTTGCGCTTAACCAGTTGTCGGGGCCAAACAGATAGTAACTAAACAACATCCCGAACAAGCGGCTGAACTCTGGCTGTTGTTCGGTACGCAGCAGCAACAGCAGCAGTACCTGCTGATAAAACGCCAGCCAGCGCGCTGCCACCGGCATTACCGGTAAATCTGGCAGGCTGCTGGCAAGCACAGTAGCATCCTGCTGCAACTGTGATGGCAATATTGCATAGTCCAGCGTGGTTAAAATTATCGCCAACGCCTGCTGTAAACGTTGCGGCCAGCTGTAATCTGCCCGCTGCAGCAACTCAGTTAACCTGGCAGCCAGTTGCTGCGGCGGCGTTAAGCGCAGTTGCAGCTCTATACAGCGCTCGCCCTCGCTCAGCTGCAAAGTAGGCGACACTATGGCGAACCCCGGCATACGGGGTATGTCGTCATTCGCCACAAACAGCGCCCGCCCGCCGGATGCATCAATACTGGCGCCACTGCTGTAAATACGGCTGACAAAACCCAGTTCCTGTTCGGGTGAAATACGTTTACTGCTGAGCAAACTCAAACTGTATAGCTGTTGCACCTGCACGGCCTGCAGGTATTGTGGAGCGGTAGTATGAAACAACAGCGGCGTACCGTCGGCTGTTTTACCGGCACTAAAACGGGTGTTGGCTGGCAATAATACTGCAGTTGCCGCAGGTTGCAGGCTAAGCCAGATACTTTGCGCTATCGGTTTACGCCAGGGCATTTTCAGGCAGTCATCATAGTAAAATGCCAGATGACGCTCAGTTAACTGGTTTAGCTGGTGCTGGTTGCCCTGATACAAGCGTAAAAATGCCAGAAACAGTGCCAACGCCGGCTCATTTTGCTGTGAACGCAATAACTGGTTAAGTTGCCCGGCGGTTTCCTGCTGCAAATAGCGGCATAGTTGCAAGCTACCTGCCGCACTGCGTTGTAGCGCTTCATCCACACTGCATGTTGCAGCACTTGCCGGCGCAAACTGCAGCAACGCAGTAAAGTCTGCCGTGCCGGGCAGGCTTGCTGTGGCTTGCTGTAACAACGGCAAATAAGGCGCCAATTGGGTTTGCCAGCTGCTGTGTAATTTGTCGGCCAGTATCACGGCAGATTCAGAGCCCAGTTGCAGCAATTGGTGATACCACTGGTGATATTGCTGTAGCAGCGTCATTACAAAATTAAATTGCCTCAGCGGCGTTTGTTGCTGCAGTATTTCCAAGTCCTGTTGCAGCCGGTTTGCATCCAGTGCGGCTATCTGTGCCAGAATGGCCGGTTCGCTGCGGCTAAATAGTTGGCGCCAGTTGCCCTGCGTACTGCCGTCCAGATCAACAAAGCGAATATTCTCTGCCAGCCCGGCGGCAAGGCTCAGCAACTGGTTAAAATTCAGCGTGTCGGGCTGAAAATAATCGCTTTGCAGCGGCGCATAACGCTGCTCACTTTGTGCCGTGCCATCAGCATGAAACAATGCCGGCCAGTGTGCATATGAGCTTAGGCCGACTGTCACTGCGCCACCTCTGTGCCTTCAAGTAAGTAAAACGGATACACCATATTGTGCCGGCTGTTAGTGCCGCGGATCTGATAACTTAGCTGCAGCATTAACACACCATCAAAAATCTGCTGCAAATCTGGCGTTACCTGCAGTAGCTGAATACGCGGCTCAAAAAACAGCACCGCATGGCTGATGGCATCAATAATATTGGCCAGTGCATGCTCATCCAGAGTGCTAAATACATAGCGCTGCAAGGAACAGCCATATTCCGGCTGCATTACCCGCTCACCGGGGCGGGTAGAAAACAAAATGCGCAGGCTTTGCTCTATATCCTGCTGATCTGTCACCATTTCGCTGTGGCAACTGCCACGGCCAAAACCGGGCGGAAAAGCCCAGCCAATGCCTAAAAATGCGTTATCCGGTTGCTCGGCGCTCATTTAGCCTCCTATCATCACGGTGGGCGCACCCATGATTACTGCACCGCCATGAGCACAGGTATCACCGAGCCGGGCGGCCGGTTTACCGCCAATCATTACTGTGGCAGAACCTTTAATAATGCTATCTGGCGGGCCCACGCACACGCAGCTGTCACCCAATACGGCTGCGGGCAGTTTTTCAATCAGCACTGTGGGTACTCCTGGCCCAATCACCGGGCCACCGACATGCGGGATCGGCGGCAGGCCGGGCGTTTGCATCGGGCACTGGTGCATATCGGTTAAACGCGCTGCTGGTGGCATACAAAGCTCCTAGTTAATCATTACCATGGCACCTTTCACCGTGGTCTGGCCGCTGGCAGATAATTCGGCGCTGGCATTACCTTTAGCGGTAAAACCGACATTGGCCTGCTGGCTGATATTAAGCGCTTCGGCCTTAAAATCGGCTTTGGCGGCCAGTTCAATATTAGACACCGCCTGCAAACTGATTTTGCCTTTAGCGTTTAAGCTGATGTCTTTGGGGCTATCAAGCAAAATGCCGCTGTCAGACAGCTCAACCTTGTTGCCATGCTGGTCTTGCAGCAAAATGGTTTTACTGTCGTCGTCCAGCACGGCTTTATTACCTGCCGGAGTCCAGATACTGATTTTTTTCTTCTCTTCGTCGTACTCCAATGTCAGCTTGGTGCGGCTGACAAAAGCTTTAATGTTGTTATCTGCTGCTGCGGCATAAGGCGGCTGTTTATTGCTGCTGTAAACACTGCCGAGGATCACCGGATAACCGGGGTCATTATTCAGATAGCCCAGGATCACTTCGTCCCCCACTTCCGGCAGGCAAAACTGGCCAAAGCCGTTTGAGGCATAAAAACTCAGTAAACGGGCCCAGATGCCTTCGGTTTCAGCCTCCAGTAACGGTACTTTGACCTGAATGCGGCATTCGCCCGCCGGATCGCTGTCCAGTTGCTGCACGACACCAATTTGCAAGCCACTGACGCCGGGTAACACGCCGCCAGCTAAGGGGGCGCTGATATCGGTATTTTGCGCAAACCACTGCGCCGACATACCAAAACTCACCTGAGATATCCAATCGCCATCTGCAATAATATGCCGCACCTGAGACACAAAAACGTCACCGTTAAAACGCTCGCCTACACCACTGACTGTAATTAATACGCCGGGTTTTAGCAGCGCAGAGCCCTGACAGCGCAATTCACCGCGAATTCGCGCCAGTGCGGATTTCAGCTGCTGCGCTTTCGCCCAGCTGGTTAAACTGGCATCAGTAAGCGGGGCATTACTTTGCAAACGAAATTCTTTTACTGCTGCGACATCGGCCAGCGTGCCGGCAGCTATATTTCCCTGCGCAGTAAGGGTTGCACTGGCGGCTTCTTCGCTTTGGATCTGCTGGTTGGCAGGGTTCCAGCTAACTGTTTTAACCGAGCTAAACTGCTGGCTGGCATCCAGGCTGGCGTTAAAGCTGAGTAAATCATCACCGTAAGTTACGCAAAGTACCGCTGCTGCAGTGGTATCCGGCGGCGCTATACTCAGCTTGCCGTCATCGGCGCACAGCAACATGCCGTTTACTTCAGCACGCAGCAGCATAAAATCCCAGTCAGTGCTGTAGTATTGCACCAGCTCGGCATGGCTTTCAGCGGTTGCCGTAGCATTGCAGCTAACAGCATACTTACCGGCCAGTTGCTGCCAGATATCACTGTCGGTCATGTTGGTATAATTGGCATTAGTACGCGCCAGCGTGGCAGCAAAAACAGGGTCGCGGCACTCAACAATAAGCTGCGCCTGATTATTACCACTAATCGCCAGGCTGTGCTTTACCACTACGCCGCTAAAGATTTGTTGTTCATCATCACTATAACCGGCACTGACCACCAGTTTGGCGCCCGGCACCAACGACGCCTGATTAGACAGTGGAAAATCTTTCGCCGGCATATCGCCGTCACTGAATGTCAGCACAGCCAGCGGCACCCGGTTTAGCGCCTTGGTAATATCGACACTGATAATACTGATGCTGTCGGCCAGCGCAGTGCCATCGCTGGTTATGCTAAGCCTTACCGGTCCGTCGGCACCTTGTAACGGGGAATTGGCCATAACTTACCTCAGTGGTGGAAAATACAACTGGCGGCCGGGCGTAAGCACGCTGACACTGTCCAATTGATTAAATTCAGCGACGGCCAGGTAGTAACTGCTGTCACGGTAGATGCGGTAACACAGGTTAGGCAGGGTATCACCAGCTTTTACCAGTACCTGATGCGTCAGATCCGGCGATTGCCTGTCGGCTTTTAGTGCCTCTTGTTTGTTTGACATGTAGCTGCCGAAATTCAGCTTAATTTTTGCACGTAGCGGGTCGCCACCGGGTTTGAACAGGGTGTAATCCACTGTCATGCTATTTAAGCGGCCGACAAAACTGAAGCTCTGGCCCCACTGCAGCTTTACGATGCTGGGTTCGTGTTTTTCCCCAACATAGTGATACACCACGTTTTTCAGCTGTTTTATCTGCTTGCTGACATCGGGCTCCTGTTGCGCTGAAACCGGCACCACGCCGGTGCCATCCAGCACCAGATCAAAGCTGAGTTTTTCTTGCTGGTACTGGCTAAGTTTGCTTTCTACTGCCGACTTACCCACCGGCAGATTGTTGCTGTTATCGGTGTTATAACTAATACCCAACTGATGATTCAGGCTGGCCGGGTTAATCATGGCCTGAAACTGCCCTTCGCCCGTGGGCTGGCCATTGTTGTCACAACAGCTGATGGTTAACAGCGACTTACTGCCACTCATCAGCGCGGCCTCTGCTCATACTGCGCCTGTTGCAGTAGCCGCTGGCATTCCTGCAGGATGTCCTGCTTTAATTGTTGTAAATCCTGTGCCGGGTAAGGTGGGCGTGCCGGGCTGTCGCTTGGCGGCTCCAGCAGAGTAGATTTTACAATCAGTTTGGTGACTTCAATCGGCATAGTGTTAGCGCTCCCGGTTTACGTACTGATAACTGAATTCCAGCTTTTCTATGGCCACCTCGTTTTTACTGGCGTTAAAGCCTTCTACCTGCCAGCTAACGGGGTAAGCGTTAACAAAAGACCAGCTGCGGGCGGGTTGCCCGGTTTCATCCAACAATTCCACGGTGATTGTCATCGGTGTAATGGCTATATCCACCCCTTGTTCAAACACCTTAATGCACCATTGCACCAGCAAAGAGCTGTTTGGTGCTATGCCGCGTTTTAATACCAGATTGCCGTGCTTGACCGCTTTGGGCAGTTTATGCACAAAACGGTTTTCACCGCCCTCCACCACATCTTCGGTATCCAGTTGTGCACCTATACCCGACACTTCCTGAAATGCCGTGTCGGCGCTATCACCGGATGAAGCAAACTTCACCCGGAAATAAAACGCCGGTAACGGATAATCTGACGTGGCCAGTTCACTCATACTGCGTATTACCTGTTACGGGTTATCAATGGTGATACCTTCATGCACAATTTCAATGGTTTCTATTGCCACCTCATTGCCGTCTGACTTCAGATCAGTGCCGGTGATTTTAGTTGGCCAGGCGTTGGTTAAGGTCCACACCATCGTGGTGCCGCCTGCTTCATCCAGCAAACTGATGGTGATGGGCAGACGCTTGATGGTGTTCATCTTGATCTGGCTAAACCAGGCCCAGAATTTGTTATCCGATTTATACACGCCTTTTTTCATCGTCACGTTGCCGGACTTTTTCAGCCCCGGCATTTTGGTGGCAGAAAACACCGGGTTATCACCGGCGCGGTATTCAATAATTTGCGCCTCGACATCCAGGCCGGATACCTCCTGAAACGACATTACTTCAGAGTCCCATTTCACCTGGAAATAAAACTTCGGTAAGGGCCATACCGAAGTGGATTGGGTTGAACCGTCATCAGCCATTGTTAAGCTCCTTGTATTCGTTTAATAAACCGGTTAGTTAATTAAGATTTCTGCATCTGCTGCTGGAACGTAATTTCAATAAACTCGGCCGGGCGGATCAGCGCCACTAACACCGTGACACGCAAAATGCCTTCAAGAATATCTTCTGATGTCATGGTTTCACCCAAACCCACGCTGACACTAAACGCATCTTCCGGTGACGCACCGGCTAAACCGCCACGTTTCCAGATACCGGTAAGAAAATTACGGATCATGCTTTTAACGGTAACCCAGGTGCTGGCAGTATTGTTTTCAAATACATAGGCTTTGGTGCCAAGCCGGATAGATTCTTCCAGCATGATCATGGTGCGCCGCACACTAATGTAGCGCCAATCCAGGCTGTTACCATCCAGCGTGCGGGCGCCCCACACCAGAGTGCCTTCGCCAATAAAGGTACGAATGGCATTAACCGACTTACCCTGGGTGCTAACGTTTAAATCTTCCTGCTCATCGTGGGTAATATTTACCGCCGGTGATACCACAGCACTTAAACTGACATTAGCCGGGGCTTTCCACACACCTTTGGTGTTATCCACCATGGTGTAAATACCGGCCATTGCGGCAGCGGGCGGCAGCAGGTTTAACACATCACGCATTTGCCCCAGTAACTGGCTGTACAGCGGGCTGATAGCTTTTAAGCTTTTGTGCAATAACATCTGGCTGGCAACCATTTCAGCTTGATCCAGCTTGCTCCAGTCTTTGCTGATATCGTTAATGGCATCCAGTTGTTGTTGTAGTTTTAGCTGGGCTGCTTTATCAGCAGCGGTGGCTTTCTCATCCAATGCGGGCAGTTCGTCTGGCAGGTTCCGCTCCGTTTTAAGCAACTGCTGTAGCAGATCGGCGGGAGTCAGGTTCAGATAGCTCAGATCACGTTCCTGCACTATGGTGGTGTTGAGCCAGGGGTAATAAGCGCTGGCAAAATCCAGATAGTTAATGCCCAGCTTACCGCGGAAATTATCAATGCAATCGCCGTCCGGGTGCTGGCGTGGCTTATACCCCTGCCATACATCCAAAATAGCAATACGGTTGCGCATTTTGCCGCCACAGTGTGCCAGTGCCGCTTGTTGTACTGCGATACAATCGTCTTCGGCCAGTAGCACCGCCTCGGGGATCACCAGCATGGTCGGTTCCTGCTCTTTGATCAGTTGATCAATACCGGCCATTAATTTCGCCCCTTCAACATCGTCTGCGTAGTTGCCTACCGACACAATGTAACAAGGGCCTCCACCGTTTTGATAAAACAGCATCATGGCGTAGTACAGCAGGTTTTTACCGCTGTCGTGGCTGAGCTGATACGACTTACCGCCAACAATGAAGGTGTTGTCGCCCGGCGCCTTGGCTTCGGCCAAACCAAACATCGGTGTCGGTGCAAAACCAAAGTAATTATGAAACTCTGACATTGAACTGATACGCATAGGCTGGTTAGTCAGTGACTTATTGCCGTTCAGTGCTTTTTCGGTATAGCCGATAAAAGCCGGCACGGCCGTTGCCACTTCCACCACCGAATTGGGAAAGGCATTTTTCTCTACGATATAAACGCCTGGCGTTTTCATCTGCCCCATGATGTGTTCCTTTCTGGTTAATAGTTAAGGTAAATTTCCGACACGTTGCTTGCTACTCCATTGACTACTGCTTTATCGATTTGCCCGGCCACTGCAACCGGCAGCCGTTTGATCAGAATTTTCTCACTACCATGTGTTGTGGTTATTAGTTGAAACCGGTACGGGCTGAATTGCTGCAGCTTTAAAGGCTGGGCAGAATCAAATACCTGCGCCACAAGGCCATTGGCCAAACGGGTATCGTTTTGCTGTATAAAATGGGTTTGCTGCGCCATATCCTGAATGCGCAGCGGTTGCGCAAAGGCTGTGCCACAGAGGTAATAGCGCCAGACACTTTGCCTGCTGCCAAACCGCAACAGATAAGATATTGCGTTATCCGCTGTAAGTTGCGTTATGTGCAAAGCGGTTATATCAAGGGCCAGCAGCATTACAGGTAAGGGTTTGCCTTTTGGCGGCAGTACATCGGCCACTGGCGCATCATTAGCACTTATTACCTCTGCGCTGCCAAGCTCCGGTTTGGCATGTAAACGTAAGGCCGCATCATCCGGCACCGGTGCCCGGTTATCGCAGTACAACAATTGTTGTGCCTCTAACACTGGCAGGCTGTAACTGCCAAACTGCGGGTCGTCGCTGTACAACAAAAAATATAATGTCAAAATTGGCTCACAACAGGCAGCAGCTATGTCGCGACGGCTGGTATCCAGCAGCAACACGGCGCCCTGTTTTGTCGGCTTAACCAGCAACTGGGCATTTTGTAAGTGGCGCTGTGTTTGAGCTGCAGGTACCAGACGTAGCTGCTGCGCCAAACCATCACTAAAATATTGATGCTGCAGCACAATATGACATAAAGGCAGGTAACTCATGACTGAGTTCCAACATCAGTGGCCGGTTTGCGCAATAAGCTGCTTTGGCTGTAAATATCCGCGCCGTCAAAGCTAATCATCCGCACTTTGTATAGTACCGATGGCAGGTATTTACCGCTTAACATGCCCCACAGGTTACTGGCATCCTGAATGCTCAGGTTTTCCATATCCAGCGCCAGCCGTTCAATAGAGGGGTCAAGATCAGGCAGGTTTTGATGAGTAAACAGCGGATTGCGCTGAAAAAAACTGATACTGGCCGACAGTAATGTCAGCGCATCGCTGTAGTTAGTGCCATTAAAATTGGCGGCCAGCATGACATACAAATTCAGATGCAGTGGCGGGGCACTGTTAGCACTGCGGGCAAAGCCGGTATCCAGCAATGTTGTTTTACTGCGCGAAGCGGCTTCTTTTTCGATGCCAACTAAAAATAGCACCAGTTTGTTATTAACCTGGGTCAATACGGTGCCATCGGCCTCATTTAAGTTCGACACCAGCACCACATCTTCTTCCAGTTTGAAGTTATGCCGCAAAAAACGGTTTAATTGCACCGCCAACTGTGACAACGTCTTTGCTATCATGTTGTGTTTCCAGCCAAACGAACACCACACAGCCTTCTTGGCTGTGAACGATACTTCAGATTAACAGTGAATACCGGCAGCGCTTTTAACTGCGCTTTTAGTCCCCAACAACAGTAAAAACAAATAACAAAAACAAACAGCGGGTTATTTATACAAGGAGCATTTACATAATGCGATTAAAGATAGTGATTGTTTAGCGCTTTGCAAACATATAATAAATTTATCAAATAAATTGATATTTTCATTAGAAATACATTTAATATCTGCATTAGCTATATTAGGCCTGGCTGATGAATTACATAAGGTGATACAGTGAATTGCAGTGATTTTCGTTTAGATATTGGCAGATATTATTTATGACTTTTTTAATGAAACCATGCCGCCAGCCCGCTCTGTTCTGTTTTGTTATTGCTGTGTTTTTGCTGCAGTTCACAGCCACTGCTAATGCGCAGTGGCAACAAAAGTCGTTTCAGACACTGGGTACTCAGGCCTATATTGAGCTGTGGAGTGAAGACAGCAAACAAGCAGAACAGCTGATCAGTGAAGTGCAGGCCGAGTTTGAGCGGATAAACCAGCTGATGAGCCCTTACATTGCCAGCAGTGAACTCAGCCTGTTAAACCGCGAAGCGGCAAAAAAACCGGTGCAGGTATCTGCTGAGATGTATCAGTTATTGCAGCGCGCCAAGCAGATTTCACAGCAAAGCAACGGTGCTTTTGATATTACCTTTGCTTCAGTCGGTTTTTACTACGATTACCGTAACCATAAAAAGCCTGACGCTACAGAGCTACAAAAAGCCAGACAATATGTTAATTATCAGAGCGTTGAACTACTAAAAAATAACACCGTCCGCTTTGCCCAGCCTGGCGTTAAAATTGATCTGGGCGGCATAGCCAAAGGTTATGCGGTTGAGCGCAGCATTGCCTTACTGGCACAGCATGGCATCAGCAATGCGTTGCTTACTGCCGGTGGTGATACCCGCCTGTTGGGCGATAAAAGAGGCAAACCCTGGCTGGTAGCCATTAAACACCCGCGCCAGGACGATAAATACGCCGCCCAGTTACCACTGGAAAACAGTGCTATCAGCACATCAGGCGATTATGAACGTTACTTTATTGAAGATGGTGTGCGCTACCATCATATTCTGGACCCTAAAACCGGCCAAAGTGCTACCGGCCTGCTTAGCGTAACAGTGACCGGTGCTGACACCACCCAAACCGATGCATTATCTACCACATTATTTGTATTGGGATTAAAGCAGGGTATGGCACTGATTGAACAAATCGATGGTTATGACGCCATATTTATTACCGCAGAGCGGCAAATGCATTTTTCCAGCGGCCTGAGCCAACCCTGAGTTGCCTGCTGGTTTATTCTGTTGCAGGCAATAAAGAAGCGGGTTTGGGCAGTTTAATCTGATAACCGGACAGCGGATAACGCTGCACAATAGCGGCCAGAGTGCCGTCTGCGTACAGTTTTTGCCAGGCCTGCGCTAATTGTTGTAACTGTATGCTGCTAATGGTGCGAAGGTTAAAGCCAAAATACACCATGCTCTGATGCACCTGAAACAACGGTATGTAATCTGCCGTGGGTAAACCTGGCTGTACTTTCCAGTAATGGTAAGCCGCAATGTCTTCCAGCACACCGTGCACCCGGCCATTGAGTAATAATGCCTGCTTATCTTCGTTACCGCGGATAAACACAAAACGGGTGCGGTTTTTTGCATCATTTAAAATGCTGTCCAGCTTGTCACCGTAATAAGCCCCATTTAGCAGCGCGATAATGCCGGTGGTGCCGCTGTTTTGTAATTGCTCTACCGCAGTAAGGCCGGGGAAAGCACGCGGCAAACCTACCAGATAAATGGTTTCCTGCTGATGCGGGCCAATAAAAGCAAACTGTTTGCTGCGTTCAGCGTTATAGCTAAGGTGGCTTAACACATCCAGCTCGCCCTGCTCGATTAGCTTTAACGAACGCAGCCAGGGGCTGTGAATAAACTCAAGCTCGCAGCCTATCTCTTGCACCAACCGTTGCAGCAGCTCAACATTCATACCTCGCCAGCTGTCGCCGTGCTGCATGATGTAAGGTGCGAAGCTGGTTTCAATGCCCATACGTAAAGTGCAGCTGTATACCGGCTGGCTAAGAATGCAGCTAACAATAAGCGCCAGAAACCCTTTCATTATGCACCCTGCAATAAAACGCACAGACATCAACTATAAGCCCGGCGAAGCCACTTTGCCTGCCGCTGCAAAAAAATAGCTAAACAATAGGCTCAAATGCTGTAAGGCGGTCAATACTGGCAGCATTACCTAAACCATGAAACGGTGCCACTTCGGCCAGACGGTTTTGCTCACCGCTTAGTGCCAGATAGTTTAACAGCACTGTTTGCACCAGCAGGTTAACGTTGTTCGCTGCCACCGATGAGCCGGTTTCTACCGACGCATCCGGCCGCATAAAGCCAATTTGCTGATGTCTGGCCTGCTCCGCCGTGGTACCACCCAGCAAAGAGGGGCGGCCATTGGGGCTGTATACCAGCAGAAAAGAGGCAGCAGTGGAGGAGTTATCGCCAGTCCACTCGCCTTTACCCCGACCTGCTTCTGAATCGTCAATACGGCCGTTGCTGTCTACCGAGCCATCACTGTACACATAAATCATCAGCGGCTGGTTCATTCTTGCGGCATATTCCAGGCAGGCGCCAATACAACGGCCGGCGCGTAAATCGCGCAGCTCACCGGTACCGCGTTCACCGGTGTGGTAGTCGTAACCCCCAATGGTGATGGAACCCGCACCGGCAAAGCCATTTACCACCAGCTTCATTACCGAAGCGGTTTTACGAAACTCGGCATCGCCGTTAAATTCTGCCGCGCTAAAAATACCGGCCGCACCGACAATATCCACATCAGCGGCCGGATCCAGTGTCGCCGGGTTACCAAAGCGATCGGCCAGATCAGCACTTTTTACATAACCACAGCGGATCAGATCTTTAATCACCGCATCGCGGCTGATATTGGTATTAACCCGGCTTAGTTTGCTGTCGCTGATGCGCTGCACAGATTCCATCACCGCCACGGCATCATTTTGGTTTAACAGGCCGAACAAATCGCCAACATCAACCAGGCCGGTAACATCACTTGGCCGGTCAATTTTGGTCGGCCGCAGTTCGGCATTATAAAACTCCATTGGTGCCATAGAGTTAGCGCCGGAATCTGAATTGCGCGACCCTACCAATGGCATTAATGAACCGCTGGCACCGGCTTTGGCAATAGCGTACATCGGGTTATGCGGGTTATTGCCGGTATCGTTTTCCGAGCGTGACGGTAACACAGCGCCATTGGTCATGGCTTGGGTAGCCAAAGTGGTACGCTCTAAAATGCCGGCCAGCATTTGTGAATCGCTGTGAAACGCCAACCCCAGCTGATTATTAACAAAGCCCCCGGCCGGGTTAGCGGCATTAACTGCTGTTGGCACCATATCCGGCGGCAGGCCCAGTTTACTGTAGCCCTGCACCGATAAAAAATCGAGCTGGCCCCCTGCACCGCCCACCAACACATTAGAACCGGCAATATTGGCGCCACCGGCTAAGTCGAAGCAAATAAACGGAATTTTACCAGCGCCCTGCACATTAATACCGCACAGCTGTTTTAGCGCTTCTAAATCAGGTGATAACTGCGCCTGTGCTTTACCGGGGTTAGCAAACATGCCAAATACCGAGCCAGTGGTTAGCACTGCAGCGCCGTAACTTAAACCACAGGCGATAAAGTCGCGTCGGCTTACCGGTTTACTGTGGCAGGCATGCAGCAACGGGCTGTCGGGGTGCAAAGGTTTTGCTCTTTTCATCTTTTATCTCCTACTGCACCAGCAGTTCTGCACTGGCCAGTACCGCAGTACAGGCCGCTTTGGCAATGGTAAGGCTGCGGTCACTGCTACAAGCGCCGCTGCAGGTGCTTAAGCGGGTGATCAGCGCATCCAGTTCAGCTTCAACATCGGCCGGCGATGCTGAGCTTGCCGGTGACAACGGCATTAACCGGTTAAGTAGCGGCTGCACAACCAACGGCCGGTTAGCCAGGCTGTAGGTGATAGCCGGGCTGGCACTAAAATCTGCCGCCGGGAACCAGCTTTGGCGCAAACTGGTATCTTCAATAGCGGCATTACAGTAAGCGATAGCTAACTGCGTGATCGCCATCTGCTGCGCCGAGACAAAGGTATCGATAGCCTCAGCTGCCGGTAACTGCCGCTGTATGGTCTGGTAAATGTCTGCTACCGCGCTTTGTTCTTGTGCTACGCCGGTCAGCGCGCTCATACTGGCATGAATTTCTGCAAAGGTTCTCAGGCCAATATCACTACTCTCTCTGGTGCTGGCGGTAATCTGTTGCACCGGCACACTGATGCCGGTGCGCACATTTTCCAGCTCGCCAATACGGCCGAACGATAAAAAGAACTCGTCGCTGGCCGCGCCTTGCTCAGCAGCAATAATAGTGCCCTGCGCCGACAACTCGGCCCCTTCTGACAGTGGCGTGCCGGATGCCAGGTTAAAACGTTGTTTTAGCCAGCTCTGGCCGGTTACCGCTTCTTGACCGTTAATGCCTATCGCCATGCCGCTAATCGTCAGTGCCTGTGGCAGGCTGCGCCCCTCCAGATTTACCAGATAGGGCGAGTTAAACAGATAAGAGTAATTATCAAACTGGGCTACCTCAAACACAATATAACTGTCGGGCAGGTTAATCAGCTCGCCAACGCCAAATAACAGGTAAAACTTCTGCCCGACACCAACATTATAGTTTTGCTGAATTTGCGCTGCAGTTAAGGCTTTATTGTGAATAGCCAGCAAGCGCATGGTGCCCTGCCATTGGCGGTTGCCGTTGGCTTCGTTACCGACAATCAGCGCATAGCTGTCATCCCAGTTACGGATAGCATCTGCGGTGTCGCGCGCACCGCTGTCCTGGCCATTGATATAAATGCGCCGGCCGTTTACCGGGTCTTGTGTCAGCACCACATGCTGCAATGTAGCCTGCAGCAGTTGATCGGCATCTGCTGTGCTTAATGCCGGCAAACCGGCAAAATCCGTGGCGGCAGAGCGCAGTAAAAAGTTGTAGTTGTACTGTGTCTGGCCCAGCGTAAAGTTACGCTCGGTGCTGCTGCCAGCATAGCTGACAATAGCGGCCGGGCCTTCCTGCGTCACATTAGCCGGCACTACCCAGGCTTCTACCGTCATTTCACCGGTGGCGCTGATAAGCCGGGCCAGCTTGTTGCTATTTTGCGTGCTGGCCTGCGCCCGGCCACTGTTAATCTGAATACCCCAGCCGGTTACCCAGCCAATATCACCCTGCAGGCTTAAATTTGCCGCTGGCTCTACGCCTGAGGTGTCGTAGGCAATAGCGCCACTGCCGGTTTTAAACTGATAAAACGCAATCTGGTTAGCTTCAAAGCGGCCACCACTGGAGGCCACCACACCATCGTCCAGCCGCAAAGCCTTAGACGGCACTAATGCCGGGTCAAGTTCAGTTAGCTCAACACTGTCGGCTATCTGGCGCACCGCTGCCAGCATAGTGGCCGCATCATCGTCACAGTTTGACCAGCAGTTATGAAACTCTCCCGCCAGCCGGGCAACAAAGCGCGACAGTTCTGGGCTGTCGAGGTTAATCAGTTTACGGCTGGCCTGATAGGCCGCGGCAAGATCGCTGTCGGCAAAAAATGGCGACTGGGTTTGTGGTGCATCCGGCGCGTGGCAGTTTACACAGTGCTGGCGCAGCAGCGGATACACCGAACCGCCAAACAAGGTGGCATCGTCCGGCAACGCTTTGCTGGCACCGGGCTCGCGCACCGGCGGCGCAACCAGGGTTACGGTAGCGCTTTGGGTGTCGGTGCTGTTAGCCCAGTTACGCACCCACTGCGCCATAGTGTCGGCACAGGCACTGTCGCTGGCCTGCCAGCAATTATGGCCACCGGCCAGTTTAGTTACCAGCAGCGATTGCGCCGGATCGGCCAGATTAACCAGCGGGGTGGCAGCAGCATAGGCCAGGTTAATATCGTCGTTACGGGCAAAAAATGGCGCGGTATTACCGGCAACATGACAGGCACCGCAGCGGTTACCGGCGGCGATATTATCCCACAGCGTAAGTTTAAACAGCTGGATATCAGCCGTTTGCGGTGCAGGCCCGGTGTAATTAACATTGTCTTCCTGTACCGGTGGTGGCGGGTTTTGCTCTACTTCTGCCCCACCGCAACCGGCTAACAACAGGCTTAACGCCAGTAATGGGAGTAAAAATAACTTCATCGGTTAGTCTCCCATACAATAAGTAGCGGTGTCGGCAAACACCTGTTTCAGGCGGTAACCGCCACTGCGAAAACTGTCGGTAATGCTGTGCAGTGCAGCCACATCACTGAGGTTTTCCGGCTCGCGCAGGCACACCGTACGAAATACCTTTTTTACCTGGCACTGAGCAAAAGCAGCGCTGTTGGCCAGCTCCTGACCCAGGCTTCTGGCGCCGTTACCTTCACCCGGCAGGCTGTTATCCCAGCCCAGCGCCTGGTTTTGTCCTTCGCGCCAGTAGTTAGTCCAGCTGTCGTCCTGTGTGCGAAAGCCATAAGGGAAGGTGCCGGCATTGATATGGTATTTGGGTTGCACCCGGCTTTGGGTGCTTTCATTTTGCGTGCCGCTTTGCTGATAAAAAACCCGGCCGTTGCTGCCGCTTTCATCAGTAAACTGATAATCGTAATAGGCAAAGGCTTGCGCCAACGAGTCCATGCCGGCGTGACAGCCGACACAGCGGTTGTTAAAAATACGGCTGTCACCACCGGGGCTGCGGCTGACATCCTGCCGGATCCGGTCGGTTGGCGTGGTGATATCCTGCAGCGGCTCTAAGTCGGTGCACAGTTGGCTCATCAGCGTAAAACGAAACATGGCGCGGTTAGTGCCAAGGTAAAAAAATGCCTTCGCGGCGGCGCGACTGGTCATTACCCCCGCGGCTGCATCTGCCGGAATACCATTTAACGTGCTTTGCGCCCGAGGCTGTAAGTGCTGGGCTAAATCGACGGCTTCGCGCTCCAGCGCCAGATAGTGTTCGTTATTGTTACTTTGATACTGCGGTAAACCCAGGCTGTCGGCACCGACATATAAAATGTCGGTTTGCAGCAACTGGCGAAAATCTACATCATCTCGCACCAGACCGATCACGGTGGCGCTGTAATCGTTCAGCGGCTCGAACACATCCAGCTCGCGGTTGGTTGCCGCTGAGGCAAATAACTTCAGCGTTGTGCGGTAAAAATCCGGGTGCTGCATGGCCAGCTCCGCTGCCGCCGTGGCATTACCGCCATCAATCAGCGCCTGCATCTGGCTTAAGGTGGCGGCATCTGCCGGTACACCTGCGATACGGTCATGCAGCCTTTTTGCCTGCTCCAGTGAACCGGCCTGCGCCATCGCAGCAAAGAGCAAACTGCCAAAAACCATTACTCTGACATAGCCTAGATAACGCATTTTTATCACCTCCGGCTGTGTTATCAGCCCGGTAAAAATTCTACTGTCCACCGTGAACGGGTTAAAGCTACAGCTTCAGCACCAAAATTAACGGAACCTAAGCGCAGCACCAACTGCCGCTCCAGCTTGCTGTCGTTAAGCTCACTTTGCACTATGGTAACTTCTGCCAGGCTACCGTCTGGCTTAATAACCAGCTCAAACACCACCTTGCCTTTTAGTAAAGGGTTAGCACGTAAAGCCCGGCTGTACAGCGTGTACAAGCTGCTTTTATTTGCTTCCAGCACCCGACGGATAGCCGCTTCTGAGCGGCCCTGCCCGGCGCTGTTAGTGCTGGCATTGGCATTGCTGCGGCTTTGCTGCTCAGCGCTGCCGGTGGCCGATAAGCCCTTTAGTTCAGCTTCGGCCAGCGCGGTCGTGCCGGTATCAGCCAGTTCAGAACGTGCTATATCGCCAGCCACTGCAGCCGCCTGCGCCGCCGCAAATTGTTTACTGGCGTCATTGCGCAGCAGCTTACGCTCTACCTGGGTAGCTTGTTGTTCACCGCTGCTTTTTACCTGTGGTGCGGTATTGTTCAGCAGAAAGCTTTGCCTAAGCTCTGCCAAATCATCTTTCATTGCCAGCAAACCGGCCTGCTGCGCCTGTTCACGCGCACGTTGTGGGTCCGGCTTTACCGGTTCAGCGACGGCGGGCACAGGTTCGGTTACGGCAACCGGCTCGGGTTTTGGCTGTGGCAACGGTTCCTGCACGGGTGGCGGCTCTGGTGGCGGTGGGGCTTTGCGCTCTTCCAGCACTACCCGCGCCAGCTGCGGCGGCAGTTGCTCCTGTACTTGCCGGCTACGCTCTGGCACTGTCAGCGCGGGTATCAGTACCGCAAATATCAGCCATAGCGCAAAACCCAGCCATAACAGCCGGTAAAAGCGCTTATCTTCAAATTGCCAACTGCTGTCAGTCAGGATCGCTGCTGTCATGGCGCCTCCACAGCTGGCGCCATAGCTTCCACCGCCAGCGATAAATCGCGGTATTCGGTAGCAGCACAAATAGCCATTAACTGGCGCAGCAGCGCATAAGGCGTAGCAGCATCACCCAGTATCGTCAGCGCCCGGCCAACCGGCTGTTGCTCTGGCGCTAAAGGCCCGGCCCGGTTGGCCAGATAATTCAGCTCGACAGTTAACGCCTCAGTAAGCTCAGGCAGCCAGTTGTTGCTGTCTTGCTGCCAATCGCCCTGCCACACCGGTTTACCCTGCACCAGCACACCGTTGGTGGTAATGGTTAACATCACTTTTTCGCTGGGTAACTGCTCAGATACTGAACGCGGTAAGTTGATCTCTTTATTGCTTTGCAGCACTTTAACTTCAGACTGGTTCACCATTAAAAAGAATACCAGTATGGTGAAAATATCCATCAGCGCGACCAGGTTCAGTTTACCAGCCTGCGCCAAACGTTGGTTCTGCCGCTCTAAGCGTTTGGCGCGAAATGACATTTTCATTCACTGCCCTCCGCTTTGGGTAACTCGCCCAGTGATATTTGCGGAAATAGCTCTGCATCTACCAACTGCGCGGCTACCACGGCTTTAAACGAGCGCACGGTGTCCATTGCCGTTACCAGCGTCTGGTAGTCCAGATCGTCGGGTGCCAGAATGGTAATATCTTGTTTTTTTATCTGTTTTTGCGAAAAGGTTAGCTTTAAATCCTGTAAATACAGGCTAAGCGCGGCAAAATCCAGCCTGCCTTGCTCTGTCAGTTCAAATACCCGCAGCGGTTCACCGGCCGGATAATTCAGCCGCAGCCTGTCGGCGTGAATTTCCAGTTCCAGTTGCTGCGGCTGTTCTTGCTCTTGCTGCAGTTGCTGTTCGCTTAATGGCGGCAGCTGAATATTCAGCACGCGAATTTGCGCAAACACCAGGCTTAGCAGTAATACCGGCACCAGCACGATCATCAGGTTCATAAAGGACGTGATATCAAGCTCGGCATCGGCAAGGGGTGCTTTACGCCTTTTTATCATCCGCGCCACCATCAGTTTGTTTGGCAATACTGTTCATCAGCTTAATGCCGACCATTTCCATGGTATCGATAATGCTGGCTGTTTTGCCCTGCAGTAAGGCATGGACAAACACCAGTGGAATGGCGGTAATAAGGCCAAAGGCGGTGGTGTTCATTGCTACCGAAATACTCGATGACAGCAAGCTGGCTTTCTCTGAAGGATCAGCATTGGCTACCGCCGAAAACGCGGCAATTAAACCCATAATGGTCCCCAGCAGGCCAAGCAAAGTGGCTACGTTGGCCAGGGTGGCCAGAAAAGGTGTGCGTTTTTGCAGACGCAGACTGTATTCCAGTACCACTTCTTCCATCGCGTACTCCATATCTTCACGCTTGGACGATGAGCGCAGCCGGTGTACGCCACTGGCCAGCATCGCCAGAATTGGAGCACTACTGCTGGCGGCCAGTTGTACAATGCGGCTGGTGTCGGCCTGTGCTACTGCACTTTGTACCTGCGCCATAGCGCGCTGGTTTACGCCATACACACTGCGTAAAAACCACCAGCGTTCAACGGCAATAACGATGCCAAGCACCAGGATAAAGGCGATAGGGTAAATAAATACGCCGCCTTCCTGTAAAAACCGAACCATGCCGTTTAACAACTCCATGAAAAATGTCCTCTTATTGCTTTTGTGGATTAACTGTTGGGGTAGCCGCGCCAGCCTGGTTGCCCTGCTGTACAGCGATAAAACGTAAAAATTGCTGCCGATCCAGTGGCGACAGTGCCGGTGCCTGCTGGGTTAATGGCTCACCGGGAATGCGGATCACGCTAACCGGGCTTTGCCACGGCAGCACATAAATGGTTTTCGGTTGCTCCTGATTACCACTAATAGTGCTTTCCACCTGTACCTGCTGCGTGCGCTGTTGCGCCAGCAGGCTAAAACTGGCCACTAACACTATGCCAACTAACATCAGCCTATTCATTCGCTGCCTCCTGATCCAATTGTTGTTCCAGCAGTGCCAGCCAGGCTTTCGCCTGCTCATCTTGCGTCATGGCATAGTATTGCTGGTAGTGGTAATGCGCCGCTAGCGGCTGGCCGAGGTACAGCTCATATAAAAATGCCAGATTTTTATGCACTATGGCGTAATCTGGTTGTGCCTGTAACGCCCGCTGAAAATGCCGCTCAGCCTGGCGAAAGTTACCTTGCTGGCGGGCCAAAATACCTAGCAAATTATGGCTGGCACTGTGAGCGGCAGAGGCATGCACCGCCTGTTGCAGGCTGCTTTGTGCGCTGGCAGCATCACCACTGTGCCACTGGCTTAACGCCAGGTTATACCAGATACCGGCAAAGCTGCTTTGCTGCGTTGCCAGCGCACTGAAGATGTTTTGCGCCGCACTATACTGGCCGGCGACTAACAACGCTTTGCCCTCATCAAACTGTTGCTGCTGTAAAGCGCTTAACTGCGGTGCTGCAACAACAGGTGTTACAGGGGCAGTATTTACCGGCAACTGGCTGCAAGCGGCCAGGCTGCATAAGGCTGCTGCCAGAAAATACTTAACCAAAGCAGGCTTAATCAGCGGCATCGGCTACTCCGGTATAGGCTTCGGTTTTATTAAATTTGGCCGGCAGCAACTGCGCCAACCGGATAAAACTTTGCTGCACCCAACTGTCCCATACCTGCTGTTGAGTCAGGCGGGTATTTTGCTGGTAAATAGCAATGGCTTGCTCTTCAAACGGAAACGCCTGCTCTTCCAGCAATAGCTCGTATTCTTCCAGCGCCAGCTCGTCCAGCCCTTTGGGCCGGTCTGACTGCAGCAAAGCCGTGGCCATTTGCTGATATAACTCCGCTACTCTGAACTGGGCTTCACTAACCATTGAGGCCACGCCATAGCTAATGGCTTGCTCATAGTGCTTAATAGCACCACTCATATGCTGACGTTTTTGTTGTAAGCTTTGCCGCAGCGGATGGCTAAGCCTGATTGCGGCAAATAAACTGCTTTCGTGCTGCCCCAGTTGCAGCAACGCCTGCGCCGCTAACTGCTGGGTACGCTCGTTTCCTTCGCTGGCAAACTGTTGCTCAAAGCTGGCAATTTTTTCCCGCCAGAAATTTTGCCGCGACAGATCCCGCTGCGCCTGATACAGCTGCACCAGTTGATAACGCGCTTCCTGCGCCAACAGATGCGGCTGCGGATAACGGTTGGCATAGCTGCGCCAGGCATCAAGCGCTTTGTCGTTACTGTTAGCGCGCTGATAATACTGTGCAGCCAGGTACAGGGCTTCGCGCTGTTGCTGCACATCACCTTCGCTGCTCAGTGCTATTAGCTGAGCGGCGGCTTTGTCCCATTGCTCTGCTTGCTCGTAACTGTCCAGCAGCAGTGCTTTGGCGGCCACCGTGCGCTCAGTACCAGGATAACGCTGAATAAAAGCACTTAGCAGCGTAATTGCTGCCGGATAATCCCTGGCCGCCAGCTGTAATTCTATTTGCTGATAAGCCGCGGCTTCGTGATATTCCGACTGCGGCAATGCGCTTAACAAACGCTGTAAATGTGCCTGCACTGCTACTAAAGTTGCATCTTTTTGCTGTGCCTGCTGATAAATACTGGACGCCAGTTGTGCCGTTAACAGTTCGCGGCGATCTGCTGACAAGGTTTGCTGTAATAGCGAGTTAATACTCTGCTCTGCAGCGGCATATTGCTTTAGTGCCAGCTCGCTCTGGCTTTGTAAAAACTGCGCTTCCTGCACTAATGCGCGCTGGCTTGGCGCTGCTGAGTTTTGCGTAGCTGAGTTATTCGTAGCTGAGCTTTGCAGATTATCGCCCCAGTTAATCACATCAGCGCTGTGTAGCAGTACGGCATGGTAATCCTGCTCGCTATAACGTTGTTGCAGCTGTTGCAACGCCACTTGCTGTGCTGCAGGGTGCTGGCGGTGCTGCGCCACAAAACGGCTTTGCTGTTGCCACAGAGCCAGTGCTGCTGCGTCACTTTGAGACGATAACTGCTCGCTGAGCAGTAAAGCTTTATAAGCGGCATCCTGCGCACTAAACAAGCTGGCATCGGTTAATGGCGCTTGGTAGCCAAGCCAGGTATAAAGCTCAAGCGCGGCATCATACTGGCCAGCACCGGCATAAGATTCTGCCAGCAGGTAGCTTAAGTCCGCCTGCGGGTAGCTAGTATCCGCAGGCGGGTGCGCGCTGTTTGGCGTTTGCTGCAGTACTGTCAGCATGGCTTGCCAAAGCGGTATGGCCGCGGCAAAGCCGGTTATTCTCTCCCCGCCCTGCAACGCCGTGGCGCGGGCATAATGGGCGCGGGCAAAGTAATCCAGATACTGCAGCAATAATGGTTGCACTTGCGCCAGCTCGGCGCTGCGGGCCTGCTGCCAGAATGCTGAGCCGGGGCCAAACAGGCTGATATATTCCTGCTGCGCGCTAAGGGCTAAATCGGCTTCACCTGACGCCAGATAATGTTCAATCAGCAGCAGCTGAAATTCTGCTGCGGTGATGGTTGCCGGGTAATGCTGAATAAACAGCCGGTAACTTTGCAGGCTTTCGCTCAGCAATTGTTTTTCTGCTAAAAAACGCGCCAGTGTCTGATACAGCTCGGCCACATACACCACTGAGCGCTCACCACTGCGATAAGGCACCCGTTGTAATAGTGCCTGCAGGCTTTGGCCTTGTTGCTGATAACTGAGTGAAATGCTTAAGGTCCGCAGTACTTCACTGCGCAGGCTTTGCTGTGGCTGGGTGTTTTCTGTCAGCAGTAATTCAGTATAGGTATCATCCAGCAGATGCAAAAACTGCTCATCGGCCTGTTCAAACTGCTGTAATTTAAAGTAACTCCAGCCAGCCATATAACGGGCGTGCTGCTTTAAGGTCAGGTCGGTGCCGTTCAGCACGGCTAAATAGGCAGCTAAGGCGGCCTCGTAATCAGCAAAGCTGTAGTGAATATCGGCTTTACGAAACCATACTTCGCTGGCAAAGGGTGAAGATGGGTAATCGCGCAGCAAAATATCCAACTGCTGCAGGCAGGCGTTTTGCTCGGCCAGTAAATCGTAACTGCGCGCCAGCTGATAGCGGATAAGCTCGTTGTTTGGTTCTTGCGGATAATCACGCAGCAGTTGCTCGTAGCGCTGCACTAAAGCACGCAGTGCAGTTTGCTCCTGTGCCGTTGGCAGCTCAGATTGTTCCAGTTGGCTGGTGTGCATTTGCGATAAGCGATACAAAATACGCTTACGCGTTTGTTCGGCTGGCTGCATGCTGAGTATCTGCTGGTATATCAGATCCAGTTGTTGCTCGCTTACGCTAAGATCAGCAGACAGCATGCTGCGATCAAACGCCGGTAAATCCGCCAGTCGCGGCCGTTTGTTTTGCTCGGGCACTGAACTACAGCTTTGTAGCAGTAAACTACAGGCTGCGGCCAGCACACTAATGCGTAACAGGCTCATGGCTGGCCTCCGCTGTTAGCGGCACGCTTTAGCAATACCAGTTCCATCACCCGGGCCAGTGATTCTTTATTGTGCCGCTGCAACTGTTGCAACCGCGCGATATCTTGCTGGCGGTGCTGTTGTAACCGCTGATTCAGCTGCGCCAGTAATTGCTGTTGCTGGCTTAACAGCGCCAGGTTCAGCTGTTGCTGCTGCGCGCTTAATTCGGTTAAGCGTTGCTGTTGCCGACGCAGCCGGTCAGTTTGTGTGCCTTGCCGGCGCAGTGCCTGTAAGCGGTTATCCAGCTCAGTAAGCGCCATGCTGATTTGCTGCTGCAACCGGCTAAGCTGATATTGCTGCGCGGCGCTATCTTCATAATATTGCCACTGCAACAAACCACGCAGCCGGGTCAGGCGCTGACTGTAAGTGTCGGCCTGCTCAGGCGGTAACTGCTGTAAATGTTGCCCGGCACGCTGCAGCCTGCTTACCTGCTGGTACAGCTTGCCCTGTGTCAGAGCCAGCGGCAGGCTATTGTCTGTTAATGCGCTGATTTGCTGCTGTACTGCCGCAAACTCACCCTGCAATTGCTGGCGCCGTGCACTAAGCTGTGGCAACTGGCTGCTGAGTAATTGTTGTTGCTGGTTTAACTTAAACTCAGCCGTTTGCTGCAAGCTCGTCAGCCGCTGCTGGCGCTCTGGTGCAGCCGTAAGCTGTTGCTGTAGCGCAATAATATCCTGCTGTAGCCGGTACAGATTGTTGTCGTTAGTTAACTGTAATTGCTGCCACTGGCTGGCACCTTGCACCACTTGCTGCACCTGAAGCGGATTCGCCTGCTGATTAATCAGCTGGTATTGCTGCTGATAGTAATTGTCGGCCCAGTTGTAAGCGGCCAGCGCATCATCGGGCTGCAATGCCCGCTCTAACTGCTCGCCGATGCGGGTTGCCGCTTGCCAGGCCGTGTTGCTAAACGGTTGCTGACGGATCTGTTGCTGCAATACTGCCAGCAAAGCCGGAATATGCCGCTGCTCGGTAAGAATATAGCTATATAGCTCCAGCGCATTGCTGCTAAGCACACTGTCGCGGCCAAAGTTAGCCAGAATAGCATCGGCTGCGGCATAATCCTGCAGCTGAATATGCAGCTGGGCCTGAGTAAGCTGTAGGTAATCATCCAGCGCCTGCTTTTCGTCATCAGGATAAACAAAACCATCAGGCCGGCTAAGTAAACTCCAGCGTCCGGAAAACAGCTGTTGCCAGAAGCCTTGCTCAGCTGGCGTGACAAATTGCTGCTGCAACCCGGCCAGCCAGTTAAGCGCCTGTTCTGGCTGCTGCTTTGCCAGCACCAGCGCCTGATTACTGATGACATAAGGCATTTCTGGCTGATCTGCCAGTGAGACAAAATCCGGCTGGGGCGGCACACTGATATCCGGCCAGTGAATAAGCTGGCTTAGCAGTTGCTGCTGGCCGCGCCAGGCACCATCGGCGGTAATATTCACCTGCTCCAGATACTGGCGGGCAGCGGTTTTATTGCCCAGTTCTAACTGATAACGGGCAAACTGCAATAAGGCAATATTTTTCAGAGCCTGAGGTACGGCGTTATCATCTGCAGGCTGTGCCAACACCTGTTCCAGCGCAGTAGCAGCATGTTGCGGCATAGCCAGTTGCAAATACAAACCGGCTTCCAGTAAGCGGATGCGGCCATCCTGCTGCGGCGCCAGTTGCAGCGCTTCAAGCGCGCTGGCAGGTTGTTGCTGATAAAAGGCCCACGCCGCCTGGCGATAATGTTTTTCGCTAAGCGATACCGGCTCTGCCATCACAAAAACAGATAGCAATACCAGGCTGACGGGCACTATCAGTCGTTTGACCATGGCTGCACAATAAATTCAGGTTGATAATCACTGCTGCGATCTTTTACCTGCAGCTCCAGCAATACGGCATCTTCTGCTTTATTAAAGCGGTAACTTACTGCACGGCGGTAGTCGCGGTTGTCCGGCCCTTTGCCAACAAATACCGCCGTCAGGTTATGCTCTCCGGCTTTAACATTGCCTTTGTACAACGGCTGGATAGCACCACGTTTTAGCGCATCCCACTGCTGAGCAGTGTATAAATGGCCCTCTACCGGTTTGTCGTTCAGCATTAGCTCAACACTGTCGAGCTGGAAAAACTGGCCGCTGTCTACCGACAAAAACACAGCAAGTTGAGTTTGCGGTGGAAATAACAATTCTTCCTCCAGCAAAAACAGCTCGCGGTTTAACTGAATAACCTGCTGTTTCAGCTGCTCCAGCTGATCACTGGCGGGCGTATTGGCACCTGCCTGGGCGCTTAGCAACAGCAAACAACTTAGTAGTAGCGCTCTCATTATTTTGTCCTGTTAAAAAGTAAGCCCGGTTAAAAATACAGACTAAAAAACGCCCGCAACACATTGGCGTCCAGCCGGTACAGTGGCTCCAGGCCAACGTCGGTGTCGGTGGCGGTTACATCACGAAAATTGTTATAGCTAAAGCGGATGTGGTCCCACTGCAGGTTAAGTTCGGGTTTGGCCAGTGGCCAAAAGTCCCAGCCCGGCAGGCGGTAACTGGCCCCGACGCCAAAAGTCCAGTTGGTAAAGTCGCTCAGCTCTTTGTCACGCGCCATAAAGTTTTGCTGGCTGGCAAAATCAAATAAGTCACGGTAAAACTCGGCCTGGCTTTGGCTGTACCAGCGTATTTTCGCGTCCAGCGTCCAGCGCTGGCTAAGCGGGTGCACATATTCCAGCTCGGCATCCAGTGCACGGATATCCCAACTGTCCTGATAATGGCGCAGGTTAAAGCTAAGTGCAGCGCGATAGGGCAAATACACTTTGTTTACCACGGCAACTGCCAGTGAATTACGGGTAGAGGGATACACCTCGCTTTGATAGCCATAGCCGAGCGGCTCGGTATTATCACGGTAACGCACACTGCGATAAGGGTTATTTAAAAAGCCTTCGTCTAAATCAACCTGCACATTCAGGGCGCTGATCCAGTTGCTGCTTAGCACCTGGGTCCAGCCCAGTTTGTAGTTGTAGCGTTTTACGCTTTCGCTAAAACTTTCATCGCCGTTGCGGCCGACGTCGTCATCGCCAAGACCAGCCTCCAGGCTAAGGGTGGTCATGCCGCCAAAGGTGTCATGAGCTATAGCAAAAGACACCGATTTAGCCTTGTAATCATCTTCGTCGCTTTGGGCGTAGTTGGCGCTTAAAATGCTGTTACCTGCCAAATAATCAATGCCAACACGCTTTTCATGGCGTGTTTCGCTATAAGCCGACGCTGTGGCTACCACATCAATAGAGGCGCCGGATACGGTATCAATATAGTAATAGGCCGATAACGACACCGCCTGACCGGCTTTTTTACGCAGCATCACCGCCGGGCCATCAATAGACACACCACCGCCCTGATAGCTGTGGTACATCAGATCAGCCCTGTCTTCCGGCAATACTGCCGCCTGCGCTACTGAACACATAAAGCACAGTAATGCTAACAGCCTAGTTACAGCCACAACCACCGCCTCCGCTGCCATTTGCGCCTTTGGCGGCTTCACGTGAGTCCTGCACGTGGGCAACATGCTGCAATGCCACCGGATGGCGGCCGAACGCCATGATCGGATCGGCCAGTTTGTCGCGCTCGTAGGGTTTTACCCAAGGCTCCATACCGGCACAGCCACTGAGTAACAGTAGCACCGCTGCGGCGCTTAGCAGATGTTTATTCACGTAATAAACCTTTGATGTCGTCTTCATATTTTTTTTCATACCCCGGCTTATATCCGCGGTGCACACTGCGCACCTTACCGTCTTTATCCAATATCACTGTGGTGGGCATCGCCTCTACGCGATAATCTTTCGACACACTGTTATCAACATCAAACAGAATAGGAAACGCCACCTGCACCTTGCTCAGGTAGGCTTTGGCGGCGGAGTTGTCACTTTCGACATTCACGCCCCAAACCTGCACCCCCAGCATCTGGTATTTTTGCGCCAGTTTGTCCAGCGCCGGCATTTCCTGAATACAGGGGCCGCACCAACTGGCCCAGAAATTAATAAGCATAATGTCGCCACGTTGCTCGGCTAAACGCAGGTTATTGCCATCCAGTGCCTTTAAGGTGAAATCGGGTGCGGTTTGCGCCTGCACCGTAGCTGACAACCCCAGTGCCAGTAGCAGCATGCTGCTTTGTATTAATCGTTTCATTACTACCTCTGTATCAACAACTAGAAATACACCGCCATACCCAAAGCCAGGCTAAGGTTATGTGTGGTTTTGCTGCGCGCCAGTATGGTGGTTTCAAAAATATAGTCGCTAAAGGTCAGCTCAAGCGCCAGCCAGTCTGTGGCGTATAGTTTGAACTGGCTGCCCAGTTGCAGCGCGAATACCTTATCTCCGGCAAAATCGACATTTCCACCACCGGCAAATACCGACAGGCCGCTGTTCATCGCGTAGTTACGGTTTAAAAACACTTCGCCCGGTAACAGCACATAGCCGATATGAGCGCCGTAATAACGCCACTCGCGTTCGCTGTCGGTCAGCAGTGGCGCCGCGCCGCTCAGCTCTTCAAACGAGGTGCGCCCAGCTTTAGCCATGGCGTACTCGGCGCTCAGGTAAAAGTCTTCGTTAATGTGGTAACTAAGCTGCAATGCACCCAGTGCACTGCTGCCAAAATCTTCAATATTGATCATGCCGCCATGCAGGCCCAGCAACCAGTTTTCGCTATCCAGCACGTTTTCGCTGATACTGCTTTGGTTGATATCCGGCTCAACCTGCTGTGCATAAGCCAGAGCGGGTGCCAGACCCAGCACTAAAAAAATACGCTGAAACCAAGTTTCCATGTGTCTATCTCTTCGTTGTCATTGCGATCGGTAACGATAATACTGCGCCGGTAACCGGCACGGGCGATAAAATTACGGCGAAGGTAATAACGTACCCCCAACTCAGCACTGGCCAGGCTGTTATTACGATCCGGCGTTTGCACCAGCACCGTTCGCGGCGTGGTACGCAGCACACCACCGCCGATGCCAAAATAAGGTGACCAGCGCCAGTGTGGCATCGGGCTTAAATACACGCTTAGCTCGGCTGACAGGTTGTCAGCCTGATCTCCATTAGCCTGCCCTACCGCCAGCTCGGTTTGCACATAGGGGCTAAACAAATACGCCAGCGACAGCTGATAAAAACTGCTGCCGTTAAAGTCGCCAAACATAAAGCCCGCTTCAAGCGAACGCTGCTCATACAATGCTATGCGCTCATCCGACACAGTGAATGTCTGCTGTTGTAGCGTAACCAATTGCGTCAGATCAGCTCGCGCCAGCCAGTACTGCTGTTGTTTAAACTCTACCTGTACCCAGTCGGTCCGGCGTTTATTGAGTACTAACGCCTCACCTTTAATGGCTACCTGCACGATGGGGTAACCGCGGCCGGGGCCGGAATGCAAATTGACAAAGTCGCCGCTTACTTTAACAGCGACTGTTTCAGCCATTAACTGCAGGCTTAATACACTAAGAAGTAACATTAATAGCCGTATCATTTATTGCTCCGGCACGGCAAAAGGCGAGTTGTAATACTGTGCACCAATATCCAGCCAGTCGGCCAGCAGTTTAAGCTCGGTGGCTGTTAAATAACCCTGATGGCTGCCAGTATTACCAAATAAACTGAAAAATGCGCCACTGCCCACAGCGCTGCCAGCGCGCATGGCGGGGGTAACCGCCACTGTTACCATCACAGGAATGGGATTGCCGTTGTCATCAAGTACCAGATTGCCGGCGCCGTCGGTAACAAACAGCAAATTACCGTCAGCATCGGTAGCCTGCACCAGGCGATCAACCAGCACAGCGCCCACCAGCTCCTGCTCGTTATCGGCACTTAACAGTTCGCGGTAACTGCGATAATGCTCAGCTTGCAGATCTGACGGCTCTGCATCCAGTTCCAGTTGTGCCAAAGGTACCCGGCTATCGCCGTTAGCATCGGTTCTGCTATGGCAACTGACACAGGTATGATCGGCAATCAGTTCGTTACTATCCGGATCAAAGCGGCGCCGATCTTCCTGCCACAGTGGTTGAATATGGGTTGGGTAATCTATGCGTAACCGGCAACTGGCCAGCCACTGCGAAAAGCACTCCAGCCCGGCCGGTAAAGTTGTGGTCAGATCCTGCAGGCTGATCTGCACAGCTGCATCCGGCGCACGCCTGGCCGGATCGGTCCAGATATCTAAATACTGCAATGCTTCGCTAAGCTCTGGTATGCCATTTAACCTGGCGGCGGTTTGCGCCATGGTTTCACCGGGCTGCGCCAGCAATTGCGGATTAGCATTAGGGAAGGCAGCCAAACCTGCTGCTCCGGCATTAGCACTGGCCGCTTCACCTTCGCCGTTTACTCTGCCATGCGGCGCGGTACTTTGCGGCGTATGGCAGCCATTGCAGCTAAGCGTTTCGCCGGGGCGCAGTGTTATCCATTGCTGGTGCAATGCAGAAACAGCCTGGCCTTCGCCATTAAGCACCGCCAGATTAAATGGCACATTGGCGGGTACTTTTACCTGCACAGAGCCATCGGGCTCAATGGCAACAGTACCCAGAATCTCGCGCATCAACTGACGGCGGCTAACGCCAAAGGCAAAGTCTGGTGTGTCCAGCACCTCTTCTGGCGGCAAAGGCACACCGCGTGCCAGCCGTAAAAACCGCGCGGGGCGCTGCGTAGCATTGCTTTGCATCGGATCAGACAACCGGGCAATATCCACCTCAGCCACACCGGCAAAATCATATACGCTACGAATATCCAGCACGGCGGCATTTTGCGCAGCCAGCTCTGCGTCCAGCAATGGATTTGCCGGTAAAAAAGCGCCGGCAGTGTAAGGTTGCAACACGACAGGCTCTGTTACCAATACCCCTTCCTGGCCGGGCCGCACCGGCACCTGAGTTTGCTTTTGTGTATCAAACAACCATAAACCGTACAAAGGTTCTGCCAGTTCCAGCCCGGCATCTTCTGCCACCTGAGCACAACTTAAGATGGTTTCTTCCTGCACCACGCGACACGGTGACCAACTCACCAGATAACGGCCAGTGCCATCTTTCAGTGCAGCGTAGCTATTAACTGCCCCGGCACGCTCGGCGCGGCTGGTATTGTCAAACGCCCAGGCAAATAATGGTGTCTGCGCTGGCATATTCAGTGTTTCACCTGCCAGGGCTTGCTCATTGTCACTGGCAAGATCCAGTGCCACACGTTGTGGCCAGCTGTTGTAATAAGGTGCATCTACCCCGGCCAGAGCCAGAGACACAGCGCCATCATCCAGCACTGTCGCCTTAGCAAACTCCACTGCCGATTGCTCCGCCCCGCTGTTATGCGAATGCCAGCCATACACCAGTTGGTTCTCGCTGCCATCGGGCCGCATACGATACCAGTTAAGCATTGAGCGATCGCTCTGGTTGTCCCAGCGGCTATATAAAATATGGCCATCGTCCAGTACTACCGGATAGAGGTCGTGGCTCAGGTTAAAACTCAGTTGGCTAATATTGCTGCCATCGGCATTCATAACATGCAGGTTAAACGCTGGCGAGTTTATGTCTTCATCCAACGCCGTATATTGCGGCTTAAACTCATCTAATAAAATTTGCCGGGAAATAATCTGCCGGGTAGAACTGAAAATAATACGGCCATCAGGTAAAAATGCCGGGCTGATATCATGGCCGCGCTGGGCCAGTTGTGTATCGGCAATTAACGGGCTAACCGTTTTACTGGCAACGTCGTAACGCCATAAATCCCACTTCGGCTGCAGCTCATCGGCAACATTGGGTAATTGCGGCGCGCGCAGGGCAAACAACAAGGTAGTGCCATCTGGCGAAGCGGCTAAATCTTTTACATCGTATAGGGAATTTTCGGTAAACAGGCTGGCAGTAAGATCGGTTTCAGCTGACTGGGCAAACGCATTTTGCTTAAGTACTAACCGTGCACCGGGATTAAAGGCTGAAGGGTCAAACAAATTGCTTTGATAGCGTTCGTCGTCAACCAGTAACGGGCGTTCAACAAAAGCGAGGGCAATTTCCTGCACTACCGGATCGGTGGGTTCATCCTGTACGCTGATATCTGCTTTGCATGCTACCAGTACAATACAAACTGCGATAAGGCATAGCCTTGTTATTATTATCATTATTCTGATACCGGCTACCGTTTACTGCTTGTTTACGTTTTGGGAGCAACAAAACTGGCTAAGTCAACAGCTTATCGCTGCATGAACAACAGAGCAAGTTAAAATTTATCACAAAAAAAGCCAGCTTAAGCTGGCTTTATTAACGGCAGATGAACACGACTTATAAGTCGGCTTCAAACGCCTCTGGTATGCTTTCTTCAATCGGTTTTTCACCCGGCTTTAACAACAGGCGCGAACGCAGCTCTTTTTCAATTTCGTCAGCAACAGGTTGGTTATCTGCCAAAAACTTCATCGCATTTGCCTTACCCTGGCCAATTTTATTGCCCTGATACGCATACCAGGCACCGGCTTTATCTACTAAGCCCTGGGCTACACCTAAATCAATCAGTTCGCCCAGCTTATTAATGCCGGCACCGTACTGAATAATAAACTCGGCTTGTTTAAACGGTGGCGCCACTTTGTTTTTCACTACTTTAACGCGGGTTTCGTTACCGGTAATTTCATCACCGTCTTTTACCGAGCCAATACGGCGGATATCTAAGCGCACAGAAGCGTAGAATTTCAGCGCATTACCACCGGTAGTGGTTTCCGGGTTACCGAACATGACACCGATCTTCATGCGGATTTGGTTGATAAAAATACACAAAGTATTAGAGCGTTTAATATTACCGGTTAGCTTACGCAGTGCCTGTGACATTAAGCGGGCTTGCAGGCCCATATGGCTGTCGCCCATGTCACCTTCAATTTCAGCTTTTGGCGTTAAAGCAGCTACCGAGTCGACTACTACAACATCTACTGCAGCAGAGCGCACTAACATGTCACAAATTTCCAGTGCCTGCTCACCGGTATCCGGCTGCGATACCAGCAGGTCTTCTACCTTAACACCCAGCTTTTTGGCATAAACCGGGTCCAGCGCATGCTCGGCATCGATAAAAGCACAGGTTTTACCGGCTTTTTGCGCTTCAGCAATAACCTGTAAGGTTAAGGTAGTTTTACCAGACGACTCCGGGCCATAAATTTCGACGATACGGCCATAAGGTAAACCGCCGATGCCCAGTGCAATATCCAGCCCCAGTGAACCGGTAGATACGGCAGCAATATCCAGCGCGGTGCTATCACCCAAACGCATAATAGAACCTTTACCGAACTGACGTTCAATTTGACCTAAGGCGGCAGTGAGCGCTTTTTGTTTGTTGTCGTCCATTTTTATATCCATGGTTGAGCCGGGCTTGCCGGACAATTAACACTGTATGCTCGTACAGTAGTCTAGTTTGCTAAAGCTGTCAACAGCTCAATGCTTTGTTTGAGGGCGTAATCGATGGCTTGCTGGCGTACCTGTTGGCGATCACCGGCAAATACCAAATGGCTGCTGGCTACATTACCATTAAGGTAAAAGCCAAAACACACAGTGCCCACCGGCTTATATACTGAGCCGCCATCCGGGCCGGCAATACCGGACACGGCAATGGCCATATTCGCATTGGCAGCTTTGGCAGCGCCTTCGGCCATTTCACGTACGGTTTCTTCACTCACCGCACCAAACTGTAGCAAAGTTGCGCTGCGCACAGCCAGTAATTGCTGCTTGGCTTTGTTGCTATAGGTAATAAAGCCGCGGTCAACATAAGCTGAACTGCCGGGTACTGCGGTTAACCAGTAACCTATACCACCGCCGGTACAGGATTCAGCAGTGGTGATAGTCCATTTTTTCTGCACCAGTAACTGCCCAAGCTGTGCTGCCAGTGTCATACTGTCTGCGGTCGCCATAATTCACCTACATCGTAATAAGTGCCTGCTATTATGCCGCCAGAACCGAAAACGGAGCAAGTACCGCTTGGCCACGCTGTAAAACCGTCAGCCTTGCTATATTCGCCACAAAAATGTAACGCATTACATTCAAGACTAGCCAGCCATACCAGACTAAATTGGCCTGGTTACCGGCTAATTATGCCGCAGCACTGTAGCAAATATCGAGTTTTTGCACTAAAAAAGCGCCGTCTGTTTATCGAATTACTCTTTTATTTTGTAGCTGTTTGCACTATAACAGCAAACACAATGATATCGGTTACATTGAAACAGTGCCTATAACAACAATCACTGCAACAACAGGAGAACGACCTTGAAAATCAGACACCAACTTTACGCCCTGCTGCTAGCGCTTGGTAGCTTTGGCGCACTCGCCGCGGATAATCAGTTAACCGCGCAAGAGCAACAGGATGGCTGGCAACTGCTGTTTAATGGCAAAGACCTGTCGCAGTGGCGTAACTTTAAACAGCAAGGGTTAAGCGATAAGTGGGTCATTGAAGATGGCGCTATTAAGCTAACCGGTAAAGGCGGCGGCGACATTCTAACTAAAGCCCAATATCAGGATTTTGACCTTAAGCTGGATTGGAAAATTGCCGAAGGCGGCAATAGCGGCATTTTTATTCTGGTAGACGAAACCGGCAGCCAGATTTATTCGCATGCCCCGGAAATTCAGATCCTGGATAACGAACGCCACCCCGACAACAAACTGGCAAACCATTTATCCGGCTCTTTATACGACATGATCGCCTCGCCTGCGGCTTCGCACAAAATAGCCGGTGAGTGGAATCAGGTACGCATCCGGCTGCAGAAAAACCAGTTAACCATTTGGCAGAACGATGTGCAGGCAGTATCGGTGGAGCTCCACAGCCCAGAGTGGCAGCAACTGGTGGCCGCCAGCAAGTTTGCCAACTGGCAAGGGTTTGCCGCCAACAGCAGCGGCCATATCGGTTTGCAGGATCATGGCGATGTGGTGTGGTTTAAAAATCTGAAAATTAATGAGCTGAAATGATGAACGATTTTGCTTATGACGTATTGGTTGTCGGCTCAGGCGCCGGTGGCGCCATGGCCGCTTATGAGTTAACCCGGCAAGGCCACAAAGTGCTACTGCTGGAAGCTGGCCGTAATTACGACCCTAAAACAGAAACTCCGATGTTCAGGCCTAACTCAGCCGCACCGCTGATGGGCACCTCCACACCAGATAAAGACTTCGGTTTTTATGACTCCACCGTAGACGGTGGCTGGCAGGTACCAAACGAACCCTATACCACAGCCGAAGGTTCAGACTTTTTATGGTGGCGTGCCCGCATGCTGGGTGGCCGCACCAACCACTGGGGCCGCTATTCGCTGCGTTTTAGCGAGCATGATTTTAAAGGCAAAAGCCGCGATGGTCTGGGCGCCGACTGGCCCTTTAACTACGACGACATCGCCCCCTGGTACGACAAAACCGAAGCTTTAGTAGGCGTTTGCGGCACCAATACCGGCCTGGATGATATGCCACCGTCACCGGAAGGGGTGTTACAGCCGCCACCCGCACCACGGGTACCAGAATTACTGATAGCCGCTGCGGCAAAAAAACACGGTATTACAGCGGTGCCTATGCACCGTGCTGTGCTGACCAAACCGCTGGATAACCGCGCAGCCTGTTTTTATACCACGCCCTGCGGCTACGGCTGCTCAATTGGTGCCGCTTTTCAAACCACCACGTCATTGCTGCCGATGGCACAGGCTACCGGTAATTTGCGTATTATTACCGACGCTATGGTTAAAGCAGTTACCACTGATGATCAAGGCAAGGTTACCGGCATCAGCTATATCGATAAAAAAACCGCCACTGAACAACAGCTCAGTGCCAAAGTGGTGATCCTGGCCGCCAGTGCCTGTGAGTCAGCACGTATTTTGCTTAATTCAAAAAGCGCCAGTCATCCTAACGGCCTGGCCAACTCCAGCGGCCAGGTTGGCCGCAACCTGATGGACTCTACCGGCGCTGGCCTGTCAGCACTGGTACCAGCACTAATGGACCGGCCGCGCTATAACGAAGACGGCCACACCGCCAACCATCTGTTTATTCCCTGGTGGGGCCACAAAGCGCAAGCCAATAAAGAACTGGATTTCCCGCGTGGTTATCACTTTGAGCTTGGCGGGCGCTTTGGTGAACCAGGCGCTTATGTCAGCGGTAACCTGCAAGGTTACGGCACGTCGCTAAAACAGCAGGTACGCTCCCATTACGGCTCTTATGTTTCGTTTGCGCTACGCGGTGAAATGCTGCCAAACGAGCACTGCTACATGGATATAGACCCCCAGGTAACAGACAAATGGGGTATTCCGGTAGCACGTTTTCATTGGAAATGGTCCGAGCACGAGCTTAAACAAGTCGAGCATGGCCTGAAAACCGCCAAAGCCATTTTGGAAACGATGGGCGCGACAGTTAACGAGTTACCGTCAGCCGAAGATGCCATTAGAAAAGGCGGCGAAATTATTCACGAAGTGGGCACCACCCGGATGGGTAGCTCAAGCAAAGACTCAGTAACTAACCAATGGGGCCAAAGCTGGGATTGTCCGAACCTGTTTGTCATGGACGGCGGCGTTTTTGCCTCCAACCCACATAAAAACTGCACCCTGACCATTATGACACTGGCAATGCGTAACAGCGCCTGGCTGGCAGATCAATTAACAGCGGGGAAACTGTAATGCAAAAACCAACCATAATACCAAACCCAAACACCACTGAGCACGCCGACGGCCTGACACCGGCTTACACCAACCATTTAAGCCGGCGTGATTCGTTAAAACTGCTGGCCGCACTGGCCGCCAGTGCTATGCTGCCTTCGCTGTCAGGTTGTGAGCCAACACCTACGGCAAAAACAGCCAGCGGCACAACAAGCGCAGAGCACTGGCCAGAACTAAAGCTGCAACCTGTCACCGCCAAAGGTTACGGTAAAGATCCCAATCTGATTATGCCACCCGAAGCCCCCTGGCCTTTAACCTTAACAGCCGCGCAATTATCACTGGTAGCTTTGCTGTCTGACATTATCGTGCCGCAGGAAGGCCAATCGCCGTCGGCTTCTGCCGTGCAGGTACCAACGGTGATCGATGAATGGGTTAGCGCGCCCTATCCCAGCCAACAGCGGGACAGGCTGACTATTCTATCGGCACTGGCTTGGCTGGACGACGAAGCGGCTCTGCGCTTCTCGCAGCAATTTACGGCACTTGGCACAACGCAACAGCTGGCAATTATTGACGATATTGCCTACGACAACGAGCAAACCCCGCAACAATTCCAGCGCGTAGCCAAAGCCTTTGGCCGACTGCGCAATCTGGTACTGGCAGCTTATTTCTGTACGCCGGAAGGCATTAAAGATATCGGCTATCTGGGTAATGTTCCCATCGCCGGCGCCTACCCCGGCCCCACGCCGGAGGCATACAGCCACTTAAATAAAACACTGGCAGAACTGGGGTTGAGTGACTTTGCTTATCCGGTGAGTTAAGCCTTAGCCAGCATTTTTTATTAAGCTCCCTGATCGCAGAGACAGGGAGCTTTTTTATTTTCATCCTGCAGTGCCACAAGTGAATGGTCTGTAATTATCAGCTGAGCCAAAAAACACTTGTACCTGGAAGTTAATTTAGATTTATTTAAATAGTCGTAGCCAAACTACGATAATTACAACTTTTCTAAATATTCACCACCTGTACCTAGCGATCACACGCGCTAAAAAACTTCTGTTATAATCCCCGGCTTTATCAACGCTAACGGCCGCGGATAAGAACATCTGTATGACTATTATCAAAGACCTGTCTTCTCATACACCCATGATGCAGCAGTATCTGGGGTTAAAAAGTGAACACCCTGACATTCTGCTGTTTTATCGTATGGGTGACTTTTACGAACTATTTTATGACGACGCTAAACGCGCAGCGGCACTGCTGGATATTTCGCTGACCAAGCGCGGCCAGAGCGCCGGTACACCGATCCCGATGGCGGGCGTGCCTTATCACGCGGTTGAAGGCTATCTTGCCCGTTTGGTACAGCTGGGCGAATCGGTGGCGATTTGTGAGCAAATTGGCGATCCGGCCACCAGCAAAGGCCCGGTTGAGCGCAAAGTAGTACGCATTGTTACCCCCGGCACTGTTACCGATGAAGCCCTGTTAAATGAGCGGCAGGATAATTTACTTTGTGCTATCAGCCAGTTGCGTGGCCAATACGGCCTGGCACAGTTAGATTTAAGCAGCGGCCGTTTTTTGCTGAATCAGGTAGACAATATAGATGATTTAACTGCGCTGTTGCAGCGGCTAAACCCGGCAGAGCTACTGTACCCGGAAGATTTCGCCGACAGTTATCTGGTAGAAAAACGCAAAGGCGCGCGCCGTCGCCCGGTGTGGGAATTTGAGCTGGCCACCGCTAAGCGTTTACTGTGCCAGCAGTTTGCTACTAAAGACTTGCTGAGCTTTGGTGTAGATGAAGCACCGGTAGCGCTAATGGCGGCCGGTTGCGTAATGCAATATGTTAAAGACACCCAACGCGCCGCCCTGCCGCATATCCGTGCAGTGGCGCTGGAACGCTCACAAGACAATATTGTGCTCGACGCCGCCACCCGCCGTAATCTGGAATTAACGCAAAACTTAGCCGGCAACTACGAACATACGCTGGCTGCCGTGCTGGACCGCAGCCAGACAGCAATGGGTTCGCGCCAGTTAAAACGCTGGATCCATGCACCGCTGCGTAATCAGGCACAGGTTAACGCTAGGCTGGATGCCGTAACAGAACTGAATACAGAATATGAGCAGCTGCAACCCCTATTAAAACAGATTGGCGATATTGAACGGGTTATCGCCCGTTTAGCGCTGCGCAGTGCCCGCCCGCGTGACTTTGCCCGCCTGCGCCAGGCACTGCAGCAATTGCCGGTACTAGCACCGCAGCTGTCACCACTTAGCAGTGCTTTACTGCAACAAATCAGCCTGGCTGCCCAGCCATTGCCGCAGCTATGCACGCTGTTAGAGCAGGCAATTGTAGAAACACCACCGGTATTGATCCGCGATGGTGGTGTTATTGCCAGTAGTTACAATGCCGAGCTGGACCAATGGCGGGCTTTGGCTACCGGTGCCACCGATTATTTAGAACAACTGGAACAGCGCGAGCGCGAGCGCACCGGTATTGCTTCACTAAAAGTAGGCTTTAACCGTATTCATGGTTATTACATTGAAACAGGCCGCAGCGCCGACACCAAGGTTCCACCGGAATATGTACGGCGCCAAACACTGAAAAACAACGAGCGCTATATTATTCCCGAGCTTAAAGAGTACGAAGACAAAGTACTTGGCAGCCAGAGCAAAGCACTGGCGCTGGAAAAGCAGTTATACGAACAGCTGTTTGAACTAACAGCACCGTTCCTGGCACCGTTGCAACAGCTGGCGCAGGCACTGGCCGAGCTGGATGTATTGTGTACTTTTGCCGAGCGGGCCGACAGCCTGAACTACTGCCGGCCACAGCTTAGCAGCCAAACAGGCATAGTGTTGCAGCAAGCGCGTCACCCGGTGGTAGAGCAGGTATTAACCGAACCCTTTATTGCCAACCCGCTGCATTTACACCAGCAACGCCGCATGCTGATGATTACCGGGCCAAATATGGGCGGTAAATCTACCTATATGCGCCAAACCGCACTGATTGTGCTAATGGCCTATATCGGCTGTTTTGTACCAGCCGACAGCGCCCAAATTGGCCCGATAGACCGTATCTTTACCCGTATTGGCGCTTCAGATGATCTGGCCTCCGGCCGCTCTACCTTTATGGTAGAGATGACCGAAACTGCCACTATTTTGCATCACGCCACCGAGCACAGCCTGGTGCTGATGGACGAAATTGGCCGTGGTACCAGTACTTACGATGGTTTAAGTTTAGCCTGGGCCTGTGCCGATTATCTGGCAACTAAAATTAAAGCCTTAACCTTGTTTGCCACCCATTACTTTGAACTGACTGAACTGGCAGAGCAATTGCCGGGGCTGGCTAATGTGCATCTGGACGCAGTAGAGCATGGCGACAGCATAGTGTTTATGCACCACGTGCAGGACGGCGCCGCCAGCAAAAGCTTTGGCTTACAGGTAGCACAACTGGCCGGTGTGCCTAAAGCCGTTATTAAGCAGGCACGATATAAACTCAGTGAGCTGGAGCAGCACAGCAGCACAGCATCGGTAAAAACAGCGATACAACCGCAACTTAGCCTGCTGGAAACCGAACATCCGGTAGTAGAGCAACTGCGCGATATTAATCCGGATGATTTAACCGCCCGTCAGGCACTGGAGTTGTTATATCAATTAAAGCAACATCTGTAGCTCAGATGTATAACCCAGCCAGAATCGGTTTGTTCTAAACTGACCGTTGCAGGCCGGGATGGCCGAATCGAGCCTACAGGGATGTATTTACGGCGTGTCAGTGTGGACAAACCGGTTCGGGCCGCCACACCAATCTGCATTCCTCTCACTGTAATTACTTGACAAAAAATGTATACATTTTAAATTAGGTATACTTTTTCAAGTTTGGGTTAGCTTATGCGGATTAACGATCTTAGCCTCTCGGCCATAGTCGCTGGCTTTGTTGCGGTGCTGGTCGGCTTTGCCAGCTCGGTAGCGATAGTGCTGCAAGCTGCAGCTGCTGCCGGTGCCACTCAGGAGATAATGGCATCCTGGCTGTTGGCGCTGGGCCTGGGTATGGCTGCTACCTGTATTGGTTTGTCCTGGTATTACAAAGCGCCGATTATTACCGCCTGGTCTACTCCCGGCGCGGCCCTTTTAGCAACCAGCCTGCAGGGCTTAACCATCAACGAAGCGGTAGGTGTATTTATATTTACCGCGGCACTTGGCGTTATTATCGGCCTTAGCGGTTGGTTTGATAAGTTAACCCGGCTTATTCCGTTGCCACTGGCCAGTGCCATGCTGGCGGGTATTTTGCTGCAGTTTGGCTTAAGTATTTTTACCTCACTTCAAAACCAGTTATTACTGGTTGGCCTGATGTGCTTAAGCTACTTGCTGGCCAAACGCCTTATGCCGCGCTATGCCATTTTGTGGGTACTGTTAACAGGGCTGCTGTGTGTAGTGGCACAGGGCCAGTTTAATTACAGCGCCGTTACGCTAAGTTTAACCACACCGGTATGGGTAACACCGCATTGGTCACTCAGCGCCTTACTCGGTGTTGGCCTGCCACTGCTGCTGGTTACCATGGCATCACAGAATATCCCCGGTGTTGCGGTGATCCGTACCAGCGGTTATCAAACGCCGGTGTCACCGCTTATCAGCAGCACTGCCCTATCAACCTTACTGCTGGCCCCCTGGGGCGCTTTCTCCATTAACCTGGCTGCTATTACTGCGGCTATTTGCACCGGCACTGAAGCACACCCCGACAAAGATAAACGTTATATTGCCGGTATAGCGGCCGGTGTATTTTACCTGCTGGCAGGTTTAGCCGGTGCCACTGTAGTGGCGCTATTTGCCGCTTTCCCTAAAGAAATGATTGCTGCGCTGGCTGGCCTGGCGTTGCTTGGCACCATTGGTGCAAACCTGGCCGTAGCTACTGCTGAAGGCGAGCACCGCGAAGCGGCTGTCGTAACCTTGCTGGTTACAGCAAGCGGCGTGAGTTTCTTCGGTGTTGCAGCCGCGTTCTGGGGCATTATTGCCGGTGGTTTAATCCTGCTGATAATCAATGGCTTGCGCCGGAGCCACTGATGCTGAAAAAGCAACAGCTTTACAACCAGCTAAAAAAGCATATTCAGCTGCAGCACTGGCCACCAGGTACCGTGCTTACCCAGCAACAACTGGCAGAGCATTATGGCGTAAGCCGTATTGTTGTGCGCGATGTACAACAGGCACTATTAAGCGATGGCTGGCTGGAGCCACATGGCAAAGCCGGTATGCAGGTGCCGGGTTTTAGCGCTACTGAAGCACAAGAGCTGTGTTTGTTGCGTTTACAATTGGAGCCGCTGGCACTGCAATTGGCTGCAGCCAATATGAGTTTCAGCCAATTGGGCCAGGCTGAAGACTTACTGGCCTATATTGCGGCGCATAAACATCTGGCGCCTTATCAGCGCGGAGAATTAAACTGGCAGTTCCACCGCATATTGTATCAAAGCTGCGCTAAGCCACATTTACTGCGCTTGCTGGACCAACTGCATCAGCAGGTATCACGCTATCTGGGGTATCAGGAGCAAGCCTTGGCCTATGCCGATACCAGTGCCGCTGAGCATGCAGAATTACTCACTTTGTTGCGCCACGGCGACACAGAACAAGCCGGTAAACTGCTGGTGCGCCATATTACTGAGGCCGGTAATTTGCTGGTGCAGTTGCTACAAAAACAACAAGGCGCCAGATAGCGCCTTGTTTGGTTTCAGCTAGTTTTAGCCACGTTTTAACATGGGTTAATCCTGAAACAGGGTTTCTATGTTTAGTCCCTGATGGGTAACAATTTCCCGTAAACGCCGCAGCGCTTCAACCTGAATTTGCCGCACCCGTTCCCGGGTTAAACCAATTTCATGGCCAACATCTTCCAATGTCGAAGGCTCATAGCCAAGCAAACCAAAACGCCGTGCCAGTACTTCACGCTGTTTTGGATTCAGCTCATTTAGCCATACTACTAAGTGCTGGCGAATATCTTCATCCTGCAGTTCAGTTTCCGGCCCCAACTCTTTTTCATCAGCGATAACATCAAGCAACTGCTTTTCTGATGAGCCTGCTACCGGCGTATCTACCGAGGTTATTTTTTCATTTAACTTCAGCATTTTGCGCACTTCTTCTACCGGCCTGTCCAGCGCACTGGCAATTTCTTCCGGTGTCGGTTCGTGATCCAGCTTTTGTGACAATTCCCGCGCAGCACGCAGGTATATATTCAGCTCTTTCACGACATGAATGGGCAGGCGGATGGTGCGGGTTTGGTTCATAATAGCGCGTTCTATGGTCTGGCGGATCCACCAGGTGGCATAGGTTGAGAAGCGGAAACCGCGTTCAGGATCAAATTTTTCTACCGCGCGGATCAGGCCAAGGTTACCTTCTTCGATTAAATCCAGTAACGCTAAACCACGGTTAATATAGCGGCGGGCAATTTTAACTACTAAGCGTAAATTGCTTTCTATCATACGCTTACGTGCTGCCTGATCGCCTTTTAATGCCAAACGGGAAAAATATACTTCTTC
Source organism: Rheinheimera sp. EpRS3 (assembly GCF_001513785.1). Taxonomy (GTDB): domain Bacteria; phylum Pseudomonadota; class Gammaproteobacteria; order Enterobacterales; family Alteromonadaceae; genus Alishewanella. The sequence continues at coordinate 824,542 of NZ_LNQS01000001.1, read as the reverse complement.
TTCAGCAGACAATAATGGCGAAAACCCTATTTCACCCAGATAAATTTGTGTTGCATCCATAGTTTTATGGCTGTCATCACGGGCAAAAACATCTTCAGTCACACTTTCTTCAGCCGCTAAATCAGCCACATCCGGCTCTGCATCGTCTTCCAGCAAGGCAGCTTCGTCTATCAGTTCATCTTCTTTAAAATCTAAAACGTCATCGTCACTCTTTTGTCCCATATCCTTTCTCCCACGTCTACAGGGTCAGGAGCCAACTAAGGCATATCGCGTCCATTCCTGATATTACTTGTGTTTTTGATCTTATTATTTTGGTAAATATTTTAATGGGTCTACGGAGGTGCCACGAAAGCGGATCTCGAAGTGCAAACGTGGATCCGTAGCATCAGTACTGCCCATTTCGGCTATCTGCTGCCCGGCAGTAACCATTTGTCTTTCTGTTACCAACAATTTACGGTTATGCGCGTAAGCACTTAAGTAATCATCGTTGTGCTTGATAATAATTAAATTACCATAACCTCTTAACGCACTACCGGCATAAACCACTTGGCCGCTGGCTGCTGCATTTATTCTGTTACCTTCACGCCCGGCAATATCCACCCCTTTGTTGCCTTGTTGCTGATGCGAAAAACCGGAAATTATTTTGCCTTTTACCGGCCATTGCCATTGCACCACGTTCCCACTTAGGGTAGGATTTTGCGCCTTTTTTTCCGGCGCTGTTCTGTTCTGAACATAACCCGTTTGATTTTTCGGTGCAACAGGTTTAGCCGGTTTTACCGAACTATTTGATTTTGCTTGGCTTGAATTATTCTTATTTGTATTTTTTACAGCCTTTGGCGCGGGCTTAGCCACGGTTTTAGCAACCCGGCGGGCCGCAGTTCCGGTAAGTTTAAGCTGTTGTCCGGGGTAAATAGTGTAAGGGCTGGCAATGGCATTCAGCCGTGCCACTTCGCGCACATCTTTACCGGCCCGAAAAGCAATAGAATAGAGGGTATCGCCGCGTTTAACGGTATAACTGCTGGCAGACAATGAACCACGGTTGCGCTGTTGATAGAAATTCTCCCGCAGCTCCAGCGTGCTGACCGGTGCCGGTGTGGAGCGGGAAGAACAGCCACTTAGCACCATTATCAACAGTATTAACCACAGCCAAAAGGCACGCGCCAAAAACCAGACCGGACGTGTTGTTGCGCTTTGCAGGTAGCTGTGGCTAGTACAACGAATAAAAACCTCCTTTAGTCTTTCGTCGTCGCATTTTCCGCCGTAGCAGGCAGAGTAAACCATTTTTCCAGATTTAACAGCAGTAACATAATGCCTATGCCAGCAATCAGGCACACCAATGCCATACCAATATCTGCATCACCCACCTGCCTGGCATACTGCCATGGCAGATACATTTTTTGCTCGGCCTGCCAGGGCCAAATCCGGTAAAAAGCGCCAATTACCACCCCAATTAACAGCGCCAGCGTGGCGTCATGGTAATGCTGCAGCAGCCAGTTTAGTAAACGGGAAAAACTCAGTAAACCAAAAATGCAGCCTGCCAGAAACAGCGCCAGCACACCAAGCTGTAATTCCGTTACCGCCAACAGTACCGGCGCATACATACCTGAAATCAGCAGGATAAAACTGCCGGAAATACCGGGCAGGATCATTGCACATATTGCTATCGCACCGGCAATAAAGAACAACCAGGGTGCAGGCTTAAGTTCATGAGGCGCCAGCATGCCAACCGATACAGCGAAAGCCACTCCCAACAGACACAACCCGACACGCAGTAAGTTCCAGCGCAGGCTTTTTATCAGCGTGGGTAATGCCGCCAGAATCAGGCCATTAAATAGCGCCCACAACGGAATGGGCCGATACTCGAGAAAATAGCTTATTACCCCAGCCAGAGAGAAAATGCTGATGAAAATGCCGCCAAACAAGCAAAGTAAAAATGTGCCATCAATATGCTGCCACAATGCAGCAATTTTGCCTCGCCCAAGCAAGCGCAATGCCTGCACATTGCAGTTGCTGATGGCGGCCAGCAAACGCTCATAGATGCCCAAAATAAAGGCCAAAGTACCGCCTGACACACCCGGCACCACATCAGCAGCCCCCATCGCCAGCCCTTTGATAATCCACTGAATATATTGCATTAATTTTCCTTAATCAGGCCAGTGCACCCGGCACAAGAGGCACAAAACGCACCGCTTCAATGTCCGTGCTGCTAAAATCATCGCCATTACGCTGGTACACCCGCAACACCTGATCATGTAACCCCACCGGGATCACTAACCGGCCGCCCTCAGTCAGTTGTTGCAACAAGGCTACAGGCACTTCAACCGGGGCCGCAGTAACAATAATACTGTCAAACGGGGCTTTACTGGGCCAGCCCTGCCAGCCATCGCCATGTTTCATCGATACATTGTGTAAATCCAGCTGTTGCAAGCGCCGCTTAGCCTGAAACTGCAGCGCTTTAATGCGCTCAACACTGCATACATGCGAAAATAGCCTGGCCAGTATTGCAGTTTGATAACCTGAGCCGGTACCAATTTCCAATACCTTACCCGGCGCTTTGTCCTGCAATAATAATTCTGTCATGCGGGCAACAATATAAGGCTGAGAAATAGTCTGGCCCTGCCCAATCGGCAGGGCGGTATTTTCATAGGCTTTGTGTGCCAGGACCGCCTCAACAAACAGATGGCGTGGTGTGTGTGCTATAGCCGCCAGAACCTGTGGGTTGCGGATGCCTTCAGCCTGAAGTTTTTGCGCCAATACCGCGGCGCTGCGTGATGTTGCTACTGCCATGTTACAAACTGATCCCCTCTAACCACTGACGTAATGTGTCCATGCTTTTATAAGCTGACATGTCAATTTGCAGTGGTGTTACAGACGCATAACCATTAGCTATGGCATGAAAGTCGGTGCCCTCGCCAGCATCCAGCTCCGGCCCCAGTGAGCCATACCAGTAAATTTTCCGACCCCAAGGATCGGTAGCACTGGTCATGGTTTCGGCTTTATGGCGCCGGCCCAGACGGGTTACCTGAATGCCTTTTAGCTGCTCTATTGATACCGCCGGTACATTAATATTTAAAATCTGATCTGCCGGTAACGGGTGTGACTTTAGCTTTTTAATAACCTGCACAGTAACATAGGCGGCTGTAGCAAAATGCTCTTCATCACGCCCGGCCAGTGAAACCGCAATGGCAGGTAAACCTAAGTGCCGCCCTTCTGTGGCTGCAGCGACAGTACCCGAGTACAGTACGTCATCCCCCAGGTTAGCGCCATGGTTAATACCGGCTACTACTAAGTCTGGCGTAAAATCCAGCAGCTGGCTGATAGCTAAATGCACGCAGTCTGTCGGTGTGCCGTTTACCGACAAAAAGCCGTTATCCATCTGCTGCACCCGTAACGGGTTTATCAGCGTTAATGAATTGCTGGCACCGCTACAGTTGCGATCGGGCCCGACTGTTGTTACTTCAGCTATCTGGCTCAGCGCCTGTTGCAGCACCTGCATACCTTTAGCATGCACACCATCATCATTACTTAATAAAATTCGCATCTGGCTACTCCATATCAACGGTTTTACGGCCGCAATCCTGATACTTCAGCAGCTCTCTGAGCACGCTGGTAGCAAAACAACCTGCGGGTAACGCAAAGCTTAGCGTTATATCATTACCCTGTTGTTGCACTGTTAACTGTTGTGGTAACAGCCGTATCGCCCGCCGTTCGGCTTTTAAGCGATAATCTTCCAGTCCCTGCACCAGGCCACTGTGCTGTGCAAGCACCTGCTGCTCAAATTCTGCTGCTGTACCGCTGACCATTGGCTCGCCAATGCCCGCCAGCACCGCGGTAATATGCAGGTCCTGCTGTTGCAGGCGCTGCTGCAATTTGGCATCAGCCTCGGGCGCCCGAAACACCGAGCCAGAGCCATTTAACTGCAGCACATCACCATGTTGCACGGTATTAAATAAACCCGCACTGATGCGGGCACAAACCTGCTGATTAAACACATAAGATCGGGCGGCCGATAATGCCAGGCCACGCAGTTTACGATCAGTAATACTCTGGCCATTAAACAGTTGTTGCGCTAACGCCAGATTGCCACCGTTAATACCAAAACGCTGCTCACCATAATAATTAGGTACGCCCTGGCTTAGCAACTCAGCACGGCTAAGCACATCGTTAATATCTGATACCTGGCGCAAGCGGATCTGAAACAGATTAGCTTTAAGTGCGCCTAAACGCAGTTTGCGATAATGGCGCTGCATATCCAGCACAGTGCAACCTTCCAGCTGCCAGCTTTGCCAGTCAAGCGGCTGCTTAATTGGCCACTTGAAACAAAACCACTGCCGGGTAACCGCATGGCGGTCTTTTAAGCCGGCATAACTGATATCGCGGGCACGCAAGCCGGTAAGCTCTGCCAGTTGCTTGGCAACATACTGGGTGTTCTGGCCGGTTTTTTCGATATGCAGCAAAATATGCTCACCGGCGCCACTCGGGCTGAAATTAAGCTGCTCTTCAACAATAAAATCATCACTGTGCTGGCGTAATAACGCTGTAGCTGCAGGTTCACCGTACAGATAACTCAGGGGCTGTGCAGCGGTCATGCGCCAACCAGCAGTACCACGGCCTCTGCCGCTATACCCTCTTTGCGGCCAACAAAACCGAGCTTTTCTGTGGTAGTGGCTTTTACATTTACCTGTGACAACTGACAAGCTAAATCATCGGCAATACACTGGCGCATGGCATCAATATGCGGCGCCATTTTAGGCGCTTGCGCCATAATAGTGATATCAAGATTACCGACTTTATAACCGGCTGCACTAACATCAGCAAACACCTTACGCAGTAGTATCCGGCTATCAATACCTTTAAAAGCAGCGTCAGTGTCAGGAAAATGATGGCCGATATCACCAAGCGCTACTGCACCAAGTAAAGCATCGGATAATGCATGCAACACAACATCACCATCAGAATGTGCCAGCAGGCCCTGCGTATATTCAATTTTAACGCCACCCAGCGTTACCGGACCTTCGCCACCAAAGGCATGTACATCAAAGCCGTGACCAATACGCATATTCATTAACTACTTTGCTCCAGATAAAACGCAGCCAGGGCTAAATCGGCTGGCTGGGTAATTTTAATATTGTCGCTGTGGCCTTCCACCAGCAGCACACTGTGGCCGGCCCATTCCATCGCGGATGCTTCATCAGTAATATGAACTCCGGCGCTGATAGCGTCCTGCAAGGCGGCTTTTAACAAGCCGGTAGGAAAAAACTGCGGTGTCAGAGCATGCCACAAATGCTCGCGGCTCACTGTTTCAGCTACTATTAATTCACCGCGTTTCATGGTGTCGCGCACACGGCAGGCCAAAATGCCGCCCTCGCCACTGGCTAAACAACGCTGAATTAGCTGTTCAATATCAGATTGGCGCACCAACGGCCGGGCTGCGTCATGCACCAGCACCCAGGGGTATTGATGTTCATCTACAAAATTCAGTGCATTGAGCACCGAATGCATACGCTCTTCACCACCTTTAACCCGGATAACATTACTGTGGCTTAACGCAGTAGCATCAAAATAGGGATCATCTGCTGCCAGCGCCAGCCAGATTTGTTCAACACCAGCAACCGCCTGCAACCTGGCAACACTGTGTTCCAAAATGGTTTTACCATGCAAAACCAGATATTGCTTGGGCCGATCAGCCTGCATGCGTGCACCAACGCCAGCGGCAGGCACTATGGCGGCAATAGCAGGATAATTAAGGTTAGTCATTAATTGTTTTACCCGGCTCTGCCTGGCTGAATAAACGGAAGAATATTTCGTCTTGCTTAATTAACCCAAGCTCATTGCGGGCGCGCTCTTCAATCGCTTCCAGCCCCTGTTGCAAGTCGGTCACATCGGCTTTTAATAAGCGGTTACGCTTTTCCAGCTCCAGATTGCTGGCCTGCTGGGTACGCAGCTCTTCTTGCAAACGAAAGTAATCGGCAATACTGTGCTGGCCCAACCACAAACGGTATTGCAGCAAGCCCAGCACAATTACCAACAGTAAAGTGAGTATTCGCATAATACAGCTTCATTAAACAGACTGCGGTTATTATGAAGCCTCTGCCTCAGATTGCAAAGCAGGAAAACCAACATCAGGCTAACAATGCCGGTAAAGGTTTGGCAAAGTTTTGCCAGTTTAACCGACTCGCCAGCAACAATTCGCGCAGGCTAAGCAAACGCGGTGGCTTTTTGTCACCATTTAACCACTGATGGCCACAGCAGGCGGCAGTCATAATAGCTTTGGCGGGTTTCAGCACAAACTTATCGCTGTTTTCCTGTGCCAGCGGTGTGCCGGAAAAACTAAACCAGCCGTGCTCATTGCAATGCAGGCGCTGCCCGGTGAGGTCAACTTCATCTACGCTATCAAGCACTATCTGCTCGTGCGTCAGTTGAGTTATGTACACCGGCACTATCAGGCCGGGTTTGGCATATTTGTTGTAAAACGCATCTATCGGATCGGCCTGCTGTTTACGTGCCGGGCAACTTGCTGCCTGTTTGTGATACCAGGACGCATTTTGGCTATCCAGCTGCAACGCGTTATTTTGCTGCAATATATTACTGGCCGCCCGGCGGATATAAAACGGCAAGCTGGCTAAACGGTTTGGCAGACGTAGTAATTGCTCCGTACTAAGCTGCGACAAACGTAGCAGTTCACGCTCATACAAAGCATTACACAGCTCAGTATAAGTCTGGTTGTCTCTGGACACCTGCCAGAAGTGGGGTTGGTTGCTACCGGCGTCAATCATGGCCAGATGTTAGCCAATCGCCCGGCGCTTGTAAAAGCAAACATGCACTTATTCCATATCCGTTTTTTTATGCAGTTTTACTGTTTCATGCTGGTTTTTCTTGCGTACTTTAAGGTTGATAAGTTCAACACACATTGAAAATGCCATAGCAAAATAGATATAACCTTTGGGTACATGCACATCCAGCCCTTCTGCCACCAGTGCAAAACCAATCAGCATTAAAAACGACAACGCCAGTACTTTTATAGTGGGGTGTTGATCGACAAATTCACCTATCGGTTTAGCCGCAAATAACATCACCAGTACCGAAGCTACAACAGCAATAACCATAATTGACAGGTGCTCAACCAGCCCTACTGCGGTAATAACCGAATCGAGCGAGAACACGATATCCAACAGCATAATTTGTACTAAAATTGCCAGATAACCCGTTGCCGCTTTCGTTGCGCTGATCTGGCTGGCGCCTTCCAGGCTGTCGTGAATTTCATGAGTAGATTTTGCCAACAGAAAAAAGCCACCGACAATCAGTACAAAATCACGGCCGGAGATATCAAAACCAAACACACTAAACCACGGCTCTGTCAGGCCAATAACCCAGGCCAGGCTGAATAACAGCAACAGACGCGATAACATTGCCAGGCCAAGGCCAATACGCCGGGCTGAATCGCGCTGCTCTGGCGGTAATTTCCCTACCAGAATAGAAATAAAAATAATATTGTCGATCCCCAGCACAATCTCAAGTGCCATTAAAGTGCCTAACGCCACCCAGGCTTCCGGGCTGTAGATCCAGTCAAACATGATGTGTCCTTCGCTAATCTGGTTGCGACAATATCGTTATGCCATGCTACTCAGGTTTGCAGATATTTACATCAGCCAAATCAGCTTAATTTAGTGGCAGCTTGAATATAAACAAGCTAACGTAAGCAAAAAATAACCTGATACCCGATTTTGGCATGAACCGACGCAAATTTCTTTTAACCGCAGTTGGCGCACCTTTGGCAGTGGCATTTGGCACTAAAATGGTGGCTATGGCACGGCACTACCCGCTGGATGAACTGTTGGCGCAATTAAAACGCTTACCGGCAGCTACACTAACCAGCCACGGCAACTGGAGCGTTAGCAAAGTGTTTCAGCATCTTGCGCAAAGTATCCGCTACTCGCGCCTTGGCTACCCGCAGGCAAAATCAGCTTTGTTTCAGTACACCGCAGGTGCGGCTGCATTAAATGTATTCTCAGCCAGCGGCACCATGTCGCATCCACTGGATGAACCCATTCCCGGCGCAGCAAAATTGGTTGATGCTGTGCCTAACGACGTAGCGCTGGCTGAACTAGTAACCGAAATTGAATTATTTATTGCCTGGCAAGGCGATTTAGCGCCGCATTTTGCTTATGGTAAGCTGACCAAAGCACAATATTACAGCGCTCATTACCTGCATGTGCAAAATCATCTGCAGGAAATAACACTAAGCTAATGCTATACCCGGCGGGCGACTGCGCCGGGTAAGTGTTCGTATTACAGATACTGATAGGCTTTATCGCCCCAGCCGCTAAGCTTGTTTTGTTTAAAAATAAGCGGCGTACATTCATCTTTGGTGGTTTTACCATCACTTTTTATATGATGCGTGCGATAAAACAATACCTGTACCGTTTCACCGTCTTTATTAAACGACTCAGTAAAATCGGGCGTACCCAATAAGGTGCGTACGTCTTCTGCGCTGCTATTCAGGGCCAGCCGGTTAATCTGTTCCTGATTATACTGCTGAGTTTTCTTCCAACTGCTGTCATCATCTAATTCGTGCTTGCCCCCTACTGCAATCACACATCCTGATAACGTAACTGCTAAGGCAGCGGCCACAAATACTTTTGCTAACATAATGATTTTCCTGTGTTGTTTTAATAATCAGCTGCAGTAGCAGCCTGCCATTAGCTCAGCAAATGCCATGCCACAGATTAAAACAATGTAAAACAGTAACTTATAAAATTATCGCTACTATCTGTAAGCACTTAGTGGTAAATTTCGCTATTAGTTAGTCAAACAGGCAAAAGCCATGACAGATCCCATACAACTGTTACAACAAGTTGCTGCACAACTGCAACGTGAGGGCAAAACGCCCAGCCTGGCGTTGTTCCGTGCCCGCTTAGCCGGGCGTATCGCGCCACAACAGTTATTTGCAGCCTACCAGCAGTGGCGAAATAACCCGGTATTTGACGAAACAGCCCCAAGCACAGACCCCTTACCTGCGCTGGCCGCTCCTGAATGCCCAGACTCCACCCTGGCGCAAACTCTGGCACGCATTGAAGCTAAACTGGATTTGCTGCTCAGCAAGCTGGATAAATAGCCATGTATCTGGCAGAGCTGCAGTTTAAGGTTATTGCTGATACCGACTTTAATAGCGCCGAAAGCGCTATTCGCCGCTATATTGAAACCTTGATATTTAATGGCCAGGTGTTGGGGCGGGAATTTCCAACCGCCTGGCAACAGGACAGCTTTAACAGCCGTATAGTGCTGCCGGATGAGCAGGCTTTACAACAAAAACACCACAGCGCCAAAGGCTTGGATGCACTGCAGCAATTAGCTCCGGCAGGCCTGGCTTATCCGCAAGTCCATATCCTGGGTATGGATCTGATGTCGCAGCATACCGATCCCTGCCACAGCGCAGATTTTTATATTCTGTACAGCCGTTTTAATGACACTTGCTCGCCGGTACGCTGCGGCGAACATCTTGCGCCAGTGCCGTTATATCAGCTAAATGCCGAAACGACAGATCATGAAAAACTTATTCGCTGGCAGTTGCAGTACCAGGCGCTGGACGAGATACAAATGCAGCAAACACGGGTACTGGTTAAAAGTGCAGAACGCAGTTTGCAGCAGCTAAATAGCAGATTAAACAAACAGGGCCGGCAGCTGGCGCGCCAGTTGGAGCAGGCCAATAACACGCCGGTGTACTATGCGTTGTACAGTGGCAGCAGTAATAACTGCGAAAAAGAAGCAGATAAGCCCTGCCCCGGCTGCGGCGGAAACTGGCGTTTAAAGCAGCCATTACAGCAGTTATTCGACTTTAAATGCGATAACTGCCGCTTGCTGGGTAATATTGCCTGGGATTGTCAAAGCCCGTCGTAACTACAAGGTGCCAGCTGGCTGATAAAATCAGCCAGGTTGTCGGCCAGCTTTTCTTTTACTTCCTGCCCTACATGCTCTACAAACACTTCACCTGTGCTGTTAAGTACCGACAGCAAAATATCATCATCTTCAGTGGTGGCAAAAAACACTGTCTCGCGCTGCTTTAACCGCCGCTTCATAATAATATGGCCGATAATGTTCTCCTGTAGCCGCTTTACATCATCGCTGTTCCATACCATTAGCAGCAGCAGCTTGCCGCGGCTATGCTCAGCGGCCAGGCCCGCACCATACTGTAACTGATAAAAGCTTTTTATATCCGGGTGTAACTCCAGCTCAAGTGCCTGCTCAACATTAGAAAAATCAGCAGGCGGTTGCTGCAATACCGGCTGCCATTGCACCTTGTCGTCAACAGCTTCTGCCACCTGACAGGGTGACGGGCTTTTGGGATCGGCCCAGGTCGTTAATGCCAGCTGTTGCTGCTGATGCCACAGTACTGCACGCTGAATAAATTGACTGTAATTCGTTGCCAGAGCCACGCGACCTTCCATCAAACTTTATGATAAACTTGCACCATTGTAACGCTAACTACGCCGTGATGACAAAAACAGACATGACCAGCAACCACTCAGAACTTCTTGCCGGATTAAGCCTTGGTAAAGTAACCGCCTATGCCGATCAGTATGATGCCAGTTTATTGCAGGCAGTACCCCGCAGCCTGGGCCGGGATGATATTGGTCTGGCGGCAACAGCCTTACCCTTTGTAGGTCAGGACATCTGGCACGGTTACGAGTTATCCTGGCTTAATGCCAAAGGTAAACCTATGGTAGCGCTGGCTACCTTTGTGGTGCCTTACAACTCGGCAAATTTAATTGAGTCCAAGTCATTTAAGTTATACCTCAACAGTTTTAACCAAAGCCGCTTTGCTGATCTGGGCCAGGTGTATCAGCATTTGCAGCGCGATTTATCAGCCTGTGCCGGTAAAGAAGTAAAAGTCAGCCTGCATAACGTTAATGAGATTATGGCGTTTCAGCCTACCTGGATCCCAGGGCGCTGTATTGATGATCTGGATATTGAAATTACCCAGTACCACTATGATGCCAGCTTACTGCAAACCCAGACTGATGCCGATATCGTTGAAGAGAAGCTGCACTCTCACTTACTTAAATCGAATTGTTTAATTACCTCTCAACCCGATTGGGCCAGTGTTTATATCCATTACCGTGGCAAAGCGCTGGATCACGCAGCGCTGTTACGTTATTTGATCAGCTTTCGCAGCCACAACGAGTTTCATGAACAATGTGTTGAACGTATTTTCAGCGACATCTGGTCACATTGTCAGCCCAGCTTTTTGTGTGTTTACGCCCGCTATACCCGTCGCGGTGGGCTGGATATCAACCCCTGGCGCGCCAGTGAGCCCTGCACCCCACCGGCAATTCGCTTAAGCCGACAGTAAACATGTAACATTACAAAAAGACTTTCAAAATCAAAAACACCCAATAAATAAATACCAACTAAATCAGTGAAATATAAATCTGTAAATTTAAATTAACAGCAAAAGGTTTATAAAATCTGAAATAAGCACAGAAACATTACATACCAACTTTCAAAAACCAATTTTTTCTGTTTAAATATGCAGCGTCTGGCAGATGGACTGCCGGACAGTAGTTCCAACAAGGGATGCTGATTATGCAACACCTGACCTCTGCTGAAGAACAAACCTGGTTACCTTATTACCTGTGTAAAAAGTAAACCGGACAATAATAAAGATAAATCCCCTGCTACAGCAGGCCTTAGGGCCTGCTGTTTTTTTATCTGCTAATACATTTTGCTTAAAACAGTGATCGCATTTATTACTTTTGCCGATATACTTAAATCTAAACATAGATTTAACAGCGAACCCTCAGGTGGTGGTCTTGCAAGACGACACACAAAAACAACTGGCTAGCGCACTTAAAGCACGTAAAGCGCTTGAAGACACTTATGAAACCCAGTTTAAAATTCTGGCCCAGTTTGTCTCGCGGCTGTCTCTGGCGTGCAAAGGGGGGGATGTCGATTTAGATAACCGGCTGGCAAAGTTGCGAACCGAACTAAACCGCGGCACCGATCTGGAAAAACTGCTACCGTTTATTGAGGCCACCAGCGACAATCTTAAACTGTTAGAATCAAGGCACCAGGCCGACATTCAAAGCATGCAGCAGGGCCTGGCAGACGCCGGTAAGCTGTTGCAGCAACAAAAAGGTTTGCCCGACCAGCTACGCCGCGATTTACGCCTGTTATTGGGAAAAGTCGGCCAACCCTCTGCTACGGTGCATGCATTTTTACCGCACTTAACTGAACTGGCCAAACTGTATCAAAACGTACTGCAAGCCAAACAGTACCTGGCCGACAGCGATGACGATGATGACGTACGCTACGGCCATATTTGCCGCCAAATCAGTGTCGAGTTAACCAACTTGCTGAGCGAGCTGGCGTTTGCCGAAGAAAGTGCTGCCGAAATTGATGCCATCCGGCTGAGTTTGCTGGGCAAACTGCCCATTGATGCTTTGCTGGAAGCTTGCTTAAAAACCATCGGCATTATTATCAGCAGTATTAACCGCGAGCGTCAGTCGGCTGAACATTTTTTATTAAAACTCAATGATGCCCTGACCAGCGTGCAACAATCAGTGGTATCGTCGTTAAGTGCATCGACCGATCTGAAACAAAAAATGCTGGTGCTAAATCAGCAAATTGAGTTGCAAATTGATCATCTTAGCCATGTCAGCCAAAAGGCCACGTCGCTGGAACAGTTAAAATTACTGGTCAGTGATAAGTTAACTGCTATTACCGGATCGTTACGTGAAAAAGAGCAGCTGGAACAGCAGGAACGGCAGCAATTGCTGTTAACACTTGGCAATATGGAACAACGCCTCGGCGAGCTGGAAACAGATGCCGGCACTTTTAAAAAGCGCATTGCCGAGCAAAATTTCCGCAGCCTGCAAGATGCACTCACAGAAATACCCAACCGCGCGGCTTTTGATGAGCGCTACCAATTAGAAATTAAACGCTGGCAACGCTATAAAAAACCACTTTGCGTGGTGCTGGCAGATGTTGATCATTTTAAAAACATTAATGATAGCTACGGCCACAGTGCCGGTGATAAAACGCTCAAAGTGATTGCTAAAACGCTGAAACTCAACCTGCGCGAAACCGATTTTATCGCCCGTTACGGTGGTGAAGAGTTTATTATGCTATTTCCGGAAACTGAGTTAGCCGAACTGGAAAAGCGGCTTAACGCCTTAAGGGAGAAAATTGGTAAAATCCCTTTTAAATTCAAAAATGTAAATGTGCCTATTACCATTTCATTTGGCGCGACCCGATTTACAGAACAAGACACCAATCGCAGTGCTTTTGATCGTGCCGATGAAGCGCTGTACGAAGCCAAAAAAGCAGGCCGTGATAAAGTTATTCTTAAACCTGCCTCCTGACACGGCATTAACCTAATGTATAAAGGAGCACATATGCATGTGCAGTTAAACCCACTTGGGTCTATGGATTTATTATCACAGCTGGAAGTTGACCATTTAAAGCAAAATACCCAGCAAGAAGCCTTCCGTTTATTTCGTAACTGCTGTTTGGCAGTGCTGAATGTGGGTAGCCACACCGACAGCTCAGCCGAAATTTATGAGCAGTTCAGCGATTTTGCCGTTAATCTAATCAGCCGTGAACGCGGCATTAAAATTGAATTATTTAATCCGCCGCACAGCGCCTTTGTTGACGGTAAGATTATCAAAGGTATACACGAGCACCTGTTTGCCGTACTGCGCGATATTCTGTTTTACCACAGTCGCTTACAAAGCAGTAAAAGTTGGCTGGATCTAAACAACAGCGATCATATTACTCACACCGTATTTGATATTTTGCGCAACGCCCGTGTAATTGATGCCAGTAACGAGCCTAATATGATTGTTTGCTGGGGTGGCCACTCTATTAATGAAGTGGAATATAAATACACCAAAGAAGTAGGCTATGAACTTGGGCTGCGTGGCATGGATATTTGCACCGGCTGTGGCCCTGGCGCTATGAAAGGCCCGATGAAAGGCGCCACCATCGGCCACAATAAACAACGCATTAGCACTGGCCGCTACCTTGGCCTGACAGAGCCGAGCATTATTGCTGCCGAACCACCAAACCCTATCGTGAATGAGCTGGTGATCCTGCCGGATATCGAAAAACGGCTGGAAGCTTTTGTCCGGGTAGCGCACGGCATTATTATTTTTCCTGGCGGCGCAGGTACCGCAGAAGAACTGCTATATCTGCTTGGCATTATGCTGCACGAAGAGAACCAGCAGCAGACATTACCTATTATTTTAACCGGGCCAAAGCAAAGCGAGGCTTACTTTGGCGAAATTGCCAGTTTTATCGAAAATACCCTGGGTAGTGCAGCATTAGAACTGATTGAAATTATTATTGATGATGCCCCAGCAGTAGCGCGTAAGCTTAAGCTGGCTGCTGCCGAGGTACGGCATTACCGCAAATCTGTCGGCGATGCCTACCACTTTAACTGGACACTGCAGATAGAACCTGACTTTCAGCAGCCTTTTATCCCGAATCATCAGAATATGGCCGCACTGGACTTGCACCTGGATCAGGACAGCGCAACACTGGCAGCCAACCTGCGCCGTGCATTCTCCGGCATTGTTGCCGGTAATGTCAAAGACGAAGGTATTAAAGCCATTCGCCAACATGGTCCGTTCCAGATAAGTGGTGAGCCCAAACTGATGCAAATGATGGATACACTATTACAGGCTTTTGTGGACCAGGGCAGAATGAAGCTACCTGGCAGCAAATATGAACCCTGTTACAAGGTAGTACGCTAACATGGCACACTTGCTGTTAATTGATGCGCTTAACCTGATACGCCGGCTTTACGCCGTGCAGGAGCGGCCATACTTGCCTGTAACCGACGATGTTGCTGAGGGCACCAAAACTCAGATCATTCGTAATACAGAAAATATGCTGCGTCAGGCACTGGCAAGATTACAGCAAGAATTAGCACCAAGCCACGCTGTACTGGTATTTGACGGACGCAACAGCCTGTGGCGTAAAACGCTGTACGCTGAATACAAAGCTAACCGTAAACCAATGCCAACCATTCTGGCAGATGCCCTGCCCGGCTTGCAGCAGTGCGCCAAAACGCTTGGCTTTGACAGCGTGCAACAAGATGAATATGAAGCCGATGATATTATTGCCTCTATCGCAGTAAAACTGGCGCAACACGGCCAGCAGGTTACCATAGTGTCAACAGACAAAGGTTTTTTACCCTTACTAAGCCCGCACATTCAAATTTACGATGCCTTTGCCCGCCAGCACCAAACCGAAGAAGCGGTGCAGCAAAAGTTTGGGGTTAGTACAGCTCAGCTGGTGCGTTACTGGAGCCTGGTGGGTGATAGCACCAACAATATTCCCGGTGTAAATGGCATTGGCCCCAAAGGTGCCCATGATCTGCTGGCGCTTGGGGCTACGCTGACCGAAGCACTAGAACACCCGGATTGCCATAAAAAATTGCGCGAAAAGATTCTGCAGCATAAAGAACAAATTAAAGTTTTTATGCAAATTCTGGCATTAAAAACCGATGTACAGCTGGGGCTAAACTTGCAGGATATGCGGATCCAGCCGGTGGTAGCCCCCTGATATGATGCAAAAAGCCACTTCAATGTTTCAGCTGAAACTACGTAAATGGACCTGGCTCAGTATCGGGCTGGTAGTGTATCTGTTGCTCACGGCTACAGTATTTTTCTGCTATCAGGATGATGTCGACCAAATGACCTGGGTAGACCGGGAAGCCTTTAACTATAAACTGATCAACCAATATAAATTGACTGACAACCTGACACAGGACGACGTTATGCGCCGCCTTGGCACACCAGATATTACTGAGGCAGTGTTGCAGGGCAAAGATCTGTATCAGGTATTGTATTACCGCACCCACCGCAGCGTTTCAGATGGCATAACGACTGCTGATGAATGCACAGCCTTGCTGTTTAAAAACCGCAACCTGCAAGCCATAGGCGAAGAGGCGGTGCAGCGCTACACTGTTATTAGCGGCCATGCAAACTGACCCAGGCCCATGGCAGCGTTATCAGCAACTTTACCAACACTGCGTTAGCCAGGATGACACCACTGCCACAGCTGAGGCGCTGTATAAAACAGCAATACGGCTAAGCAAACAGCGCGAAGCACTTGATACTACAATCACTTATGACGGCATTAACCAGCCAATCCACCAACTGCCAGCATCACTGTGGCGTATTGAGGTATTGTTATATCTTGCCGGTTGCTATCAGCTACAACCGATTAACCGGCGTTTACTGCTTCTTGCCGGCTGCTGCAGCGCTTTAGTGTCTGCAGTGCAAACATCGCCATTGCCGTACCCTGCCCTGACAGCCGCCAGGCAGCTTAAAGCGCTGCCGCAAGCTGCCAGCGTAGTGAAAGTGTTAAGTGGCTGCTATGCCACTGAGCGCAAACAACCGCAATGGCAACAAACATTGTTGAGCCTGCTGCTAACACAAAGTGAGTATCTGTCTAACCGCAGCGAATGGCAGGGGCAGTTAGCCACGCGCCTGATGCTAAGCCAAAGTGACTATGAATTAGATATTTTGCACCAGCTACTGCAGCAGCCAGTTACAGAGCTAACACCACAACCGGATACCTTTGCCCATTTGCTGCAACATTCCCGCTTTAGCGAACTGCGCCATTATGACAACAAAACCTTAGAGCATTACCTGACAACCAGCCCGGAGCGCTCAGCACCCTTGCTGGCACTGGCAAGCCAGTTAAACCGCCAGCAGCAAAGTGTGCATAGCGTAAAGCTGGCTATTGGCATTATCGGCCGTGATGCCTTGCCTGCAGCGCTGGCTCAGGCAGAGCTGCAGCATTATCTTAGTGCCCTGCATCACCCGTGGCAGGACGTGTTTAGTCAGTTTTGTCATGTGCTTGCACAAGCGCTGCAACTGTTTATGCCCAAGCTGCAAAGCACCGATAGCCGCTTGCTGGCACTGTGTTGCTGCGCCCCGCTATGGCTTAACCCACTTTACCAGCGCACTGCGCTGGTTAATCGTACTACCACCGGTTACCAAAGCGCTTTTACTCCGGCGCTAAATTGCCAAAGTGAAACTTACCTGCCACAGCTTATTGAACTGCTGCAGCTATACCAGCTGGATCATTACAGCGCCGCGGTTACGGCCTGGCTACAACCCAGTACAAGCCAGCGTTTAACAGTAGTTGCGGTTAATCTGCAACTGGCATGGCATAGCAGCCTGGTGCTGTACTGCGCAGCATCAGCCCAATCCTTTAACGCTCTGCTGAGTAAAACTGCAACGGCTGGCAATACAGCGGTTGCAGCAGATGTGTGGCTGCAACAACTGATACAACGCAGCCAATGCTATTACCCCATCAGCCTTAAATTGTAGTTTTATTACAACATTCACCAGCCTTATAGCGTATATAACACAGATAACTGCGCTAAACTGGCACCAAACTGGCGTAATGTGCCGAAAAATGCTATATTCTGCGCCGTTTTCAGGCCCGCCAGAGGCCCTCTTTCCTAATAAATACGACAGCTAAGGATCCCCCATGAGCAAGCAAATTATTACTGTCATTAAAGGCGATGGCATAGGCCCAAGTATCGTTGAAGCCGCCATTCAGGTACTGGATAAAGTGGGCTGCAACTTCGATTATGAATATGTCGATGCCGGTTTAACTGCGCTGGAAAAAACCGGTGAGCTGTTACCACAGGCCACGCTGGATGCCATTGCCCGCAATAAAATCACCTTAAAAGGCCCTCTGACCACGCCGGTGGGTGAAGGTTTTACCTCTATTAATGTAACGCTGCGCAAGAAATTTAACCTGTACTCTAACGTGCGCCCGGTTATTTCATTTAAAGGCACTAAAGCCCGTTACGAAAACATCGACATCATCACTATCCGTGAAAACACGGAAGGTATGTACTCTGGCCATGGCCAGGTCGTGTCTGCCGACGGCCTGGTAGCAGAAGCAACCAGTATTGTGACTAAAGACGGTGCCGAGCGTATTGCAGTATTTGCCTTTGAAACGGCACGGCGCGAAAAGCGCAAGAAAGTGACTATTGTACACAAGGCCAATATTCTGAAATCCACCTCAGGTTTATTTCTGAAAACAGCACGTGAAGTAGCTACCCGCTACCCGGATATTGAAGCACAGGAAATGATTGTTGATAACGCCTGTATGCAGCTGGTAATGAACCCGCAGCAGTTCGACGTTATTGTTACTACTAACCTGTTTGGCGATATTTTGTCAGATTTATGCGCCGGTTTAGTCGGTGGCTTAGGTATGGCACCAGGCGCGAACATTGGTACAGATTGCGCTATTTTTGAAGCAGTACACGGCAGCGCGCCGGATATTGCCGGTAAAAACCTGGCGAACCCAAGCTCAGTGATCCTGGCCTCTATTCAGATGCTGGAATATTTAGGTATGCAGGATAAAGCGGAGAAAATCCGTAGCGCACTGGCAGATGTTATCGCCACCGGCGATCGCACTACCCGTGATTTAGGCGGCAGCTTCGGCACCACCGACTTTACCGCTGCGATGTTAGAGCGTTTATAAACCTGGACTGTATGCAGCCGGTTCAGGCATGAACCGGCTTGCTCACGCCAACACGCCGTAAACCCCTCCCTGGGGGCTCGACTCAGGCATCCATGCCTTCAACGGTTGACTTAGAGCAAGTCGATTCCTGCGTGAAATTATTAAGTGGCTATTTTTTTCCGTCAACAACAGAGGACTCTATATGTCTCAACCGAAGAACCCGCTGCATGGCGTTACGCTGGAGCAAGTTGTCACCGCACTGGTTGATCACTTTGGCTGGCCGGGCCTGGCAAAACAGATTGATATCAACTGCTTTAAAACAGATCCATCGGTAAAAAGCAGTTTGAAGTTTTTACGTAAGACGCCCTGGGCAAGGCAGAAAGTAGAAGAGTTATATGTAGCAACCAAGCTGTATCAGTAACGCTGATCCAGCTTTGGTTTGTTTAGCCGTTAAACCCTAGCCATTATAAATGGCACCACCGCTACCAATATAATTCTGCAATACGCTATTGGCTGCATCACGCTGTACCAATTGCACCACTTCTACGCCAGCGTCGCGTAAATACTGATAACTTTGCGCAAATACCGGGCCTTCATCAAAACCGATAGCACGGGCATCTGCTGCCGTGGCAGCGCATACTAGGCGCTTTACACCACTCCACAAAGTGCCGCCTAAACACATGGCGCAGGGTTCACACGAGGTAAATAGCTCACGCTTAACACCATCGGCCGATAAGCTAAAGCTCTGCACATTTTGCTCTGCCAGCATTATCGCCATCATCTCACCATGCGCAGTAGAGTTATGCAGTGGCACTACCCGGTTTACACCAACGCTAACCAGTTTGCCGCTGTCGCAGTCGAAAATAGCACTACCAAATGGGCCACCGGTGCCGCGCAGCACGTTTTGTTTTGACAGCTCGACCGCCAGCGCCATTTTTTCATCGTCGTTCTGATACACTTTTTGCCAGTCGACTACGTCGTTAATCCAGTCCGGCAAGTGCAGATTTAATTGTTGTACTGCGGTCATAGTTACTTCTCAGCCAACGGCTTGCTGTAGGCCAGTTCCATATCCCATGGCAGCTGGATCCAGGTGTCCTGCTCGATATCTGTTACGTATTTATCCACCAATGGCTTACCTTGCGGCTTGGCATACACAGTCACAAAACAGGCTTTAGGGAAGTGTTCGCGCAGGGCTTTGGCCGTTTCACCGGTGTCCACCAGATCATCCACAATCAGCAGTTTGTCAGAATCAGCCAGGCTGGCGTCTTTTAAAATGCTCAGGCTGCCTTGTTTATCATGGTCGTAACTGGCAACACAAATGCTGTCTACCACACGGATATTCAGCTCGCGGGCCAAAATAGCGGCTGGCACCAGGCCACCACGGCTTACAGCTACTATAGCGTTATAGTCCTGCCCCAGCAGCTGATGTGCCAGCTCTTTGGTGGCGCGGTGAAACGCTTCCCACGATACATAAAACATTTTATTGCTTGATAATGACATCTGTCTGTCCTGCAAAATCGGTTAAACGAAAATTATAAGCAGCCCAGTGCCACTTCAACCATTTCATTAAAGCTGGTCTGGCGCAGCTCAGCACTTAGTGCTTCACCGGTACGGATATGGTCGCTTACCGTAAAAATAGCCAACGCATTAATGCCGTATTCTGCTGCCACGCCATATAAACCGGCCGCTTCCATTTCTACCGCCAGCACGCCGTATTTTTCCAGGGTGTCGAATAAGGTTTCGTCCGGGTTGTAGAACAAATCTGAGGTAAAGACATTACCTACTTTTACATTGATATTTTTTGCCCGCGCAGCAGCTACGGCTTTTTCCAGCAGGTCAAAACTGGCAATAGCGGCAAAATCCATGCCGGCTAAACGGTTACGGTTTACGCTGGAATCGGTGCTGGCGCCCATACCAATCACCACATCACGTACTTTTACGTCCAGCGGCAAACCGCCACAAGAGCCAATACGGATAATGTTTTTAACACCATAAAACTTTACCAGCTCGGTGGCATAAATAGACATAGACGGTACGCCCATACCCGAGCCCAGCACGCTTACCGGTTTACCTTTATAGGTTCCAGTGTAGCCAAACATATTACGTACGGTATTGACACATACCGCGTCGGTTAAAAAAGTTTCTGCGATATGCTTGGCCCTTAGCGGGTCGCCCGGCATTAATACTGTTGCTGCAAAAGCGCCCTCTGGCGCATTGATGTGCGGAGTTGCCATAAAAATCTCTTAGTTAATTTTATCTAAAAAGGAGTCGCCGTAGGCCATGGCCTCCAGCTCAAAATAACCTGCCAGAGTCTGGCCGATGTCAGCAAAGCTCATGCGCTCGCCTAAATTAATGTCTTGCATACCGTTTTTGTAGGCCAGCACCGGAATATACTCACGGGTATGTTCTGTACCATGCCAGGTTGGATCGCAACCATGGTCTGCCGTCAGAAGCATTAGGGTGTCATCACCACAGGCTGCCATCAACTCAGGCAGGCGGCTGTCAAAGTATTCCAGCGCTTCGCCATAGCCGATAGGATCACGGCGGTGGCCAAAGTTCTGATCAAAATCGACCAGGTTAGTAAAAATAATGCTGTTATCAGCCTGTTGGGCCATTTGCGCCAGCGTTTTGTCTACCAGTGCTTCAAGGCCGGTGGCTTTTAAACTTTCACTAATGCCCTGATGAGCATAAATATCAGCAATTTTACCAATGCTGATCACCTTACCACCGGCATCTGTCAGCTTATCCAATACGGTTGGTGCCGGTGGCAATACTGAATAATCGCGGCGGTTACCGGTGCGGGCATAGTTATTGGCGTGATCACCCAGAAACGGCCGGGCAATAACACGGCCAATGTTGTACTTATCTAACAACTCACGGGCTACCAGGCAAAAATCCAGCAGTTTCTGCAGGCCAAAATGTTCTTCATGCGCCGCTACCTGAAACACGCTGTCGGCCGAGGTATAACAAATCGGCTTACCGGTTTTAATATGCTCATCCCCCAGCTTTACCAGAATATCAGTGCCTGAAGCATGGCAATTGCCCAAAATACCGGGCACGCCGGTACGCTGGCATAGCTCGTTAATCAATTCTGGCGGAAAACTGTCGGTTTTATCATGGAAATAACCCCAGTCGAACAGTACCGGCACACCGGCAATTTCCCAGTGGCCGCTTGGCGTGTCTTTGCCACTGCTTAACTCACGCGCATAGCCATAAGCGCCGGTTATCGCCCTGGCACCGGCTATATCGGCCTGCACACCATTTGAGGCCGCGGTGGCAGCCTTAACCAAGCCCAGCTGCGCCAGATTAGGCAGCGCCAACTGGCGGCCTTTTTGCGCATGAAAGGCTTTTGCGATACTGGCAAAAGTATTAGCGCCAACATCACCAAACTTATCGGCATCCGGTGCATAGCCAATACCAAAGCTATCTAATACCAGGATCACTGCTTTTTTTGCCATTGTCCTGCTCCTGATCTTTTGTTGTCCATCTGTGACAAACCAGTTGTGATAAAACCAGTTGTGATAAAACCAGACCAGCATAACCGTTACACGGCTGGCATAACAGGCTGGCGTGCACATTTAAAAAAGGGCACGCAGTGTAAAACGAAGCGCTAATCTTTACAATATCAACCTTAGTTAAACACTAAACTGTCTGAAACAGTATTGGGTAACTGTAGTAAAAACAAAGAACCCGCTATCACAGCGGGTTCTTATCATCGCTCAGCCGGTTAAGGCAGTTGCTTATAGCCCATGTTATACAGTGTAAAGCTGACCATATCGGCCGTTTGCTCAATCTGCTTTGATACCGGTGTGCCAGCACCGTGGCCGGCGTTGGTTTCAATGCGGATAAGCTGCGGGTTAACACCGGCATCTTTTGCCTGTAACTCAGCAGCAAACTTAAACGAGTGTGCCGGTACTACGCGGTCATCATGATCGGCAGTGGTTACCATCGTTGCCGGGTACGCCACGCCTGCTTTTACATTATGTACCGGTGAATAAGCGAGCAGGTAATCAAACATTTCTTTACTTTGCTCACTGGTGCCGTAGTCGTATGCCCAGCCGGCACCGGCAGTGAAGGTGTGGTAACGCAGCATATCCAGCACACCAACCGCAGGCAACGCCACTTTAATCAGCTCGGGCTGTTGTGTCATTACTGCGCCAACTAACAAGCCGCCATTAGAGCCGCCACGAATTGCCAGCTTGTCTTTCGAGGTATAGCCCTCTTTTTGCAGATACTCTGCGGCTGCAATAAAGTCGTCAAACACATTCTGCTTTTGCAACTGCGTACCGGCTTGATGCCAGGCTTTACCGTACTCACCGCC
Source organism: Rheinheimera sp. EpRS3 (assembly GCF_001513785.1). Classification (GTDB taxonomy): domain Bacteria; phylum Pseudomonadota; class Gammaproteobacteria; order Enterobacterales; family Alteromonadaceae; genus Alishewanella. The sequence goes on along the minus strand of NZ_LNQS01000001.1, from coordinate 801,726 downwards.
GCCGCGTAGGCTTGGCACCGCATATACGCCACCCAGATCCATCCACACCGCATTGGGAATGTTAAACGCCGGGGTCAAACTCACATTAAAACCACCGTAGCCATACAACATGGTTGGGTTGCTGCCATCGCGTTTCAGGCCTTTTTTGTAGCTGATAATCATCGGTACTTTAGTGCCATCTTTTGAGCTGTAAAATACCTGCTCTGACACATAATTATCGCTGTCAAACTTCGCGCCTGATTTGCTGTAAACTGCTGAGTTACCATCAGTTGGGCTAAAATCATAAATAGTTTGCGCCGTAATATAGTTGGTAAAGGTGTAATACAGCTTTTGGTCATCTTTTTTACCACTAAAACCACCGACACTGCCCACACCCGGCAGCGTAATATCACGTACCAGTTTGCCGCTGTAATCGTACTGCTGCACTTTGGCAATGGCATCAACCATATACTCAGCAAAGATATAACCGGCGCCGGTTGAGGCGCTAAGCACATTATCTGTTTGCGGGATAAGATCCTGCCAGTTTTCCGGTTGCGGTTTGGTAGCATCAACCGTAACCACTTTTTTATTTGGTGCATTTAAGTTGGTCACCAGAAACAGCTTGCTGCCGTCGTTATCCAGTAAGTCGGTATCCGAATCGGTATGACCCAAAATGGTCACCAACGGGCTGTCCGGGTTGGCTAAATCTTTTAAAAATAACTTATTGCCAGAGGTCGATACCGCAGCAGAAATCAGCAGGTAACGATCATCCTCAGTTACCGTAGCGCCAACATAGCGGTGCTTTTGTGCTTCAGTGCCGCCAAAAATAACGGCGTCATCTTTTTGTGCACTACCCAACTTGTGGTAGTACAGCTTATGTTGATCCGTTTTTGCCGACAGTTCACTGCCATCTGGCTTGTCGTAACTGGAATAGTAAAAACCTTCGTTGCCAAACCAGCTGATGCCGCTGAATTTAACATCTGTCAGCTCTGATTCCAGCGGCTTTTTCGTCTCAACATCGATAATGATAATTTTACGCCAGTCGCTGCCGCCTTCAGAAATAGAATACGCCAACATAGAGCCATCTTTAGAAAAACTAACTTCAGCCAACGATGTTGTGCCGTCACTGCTAAAGGTGTTGGGATCTAAAAACACCTCACTGCTGCCATCTTCCAGTTGACGGTACAATACATACTGGTTTTGCAGGCCATCATTTTTATAGAAGTAGGTGTATTTACCTTCTTTGAATGGCGCTGTAACTTTTTCGTAGTTCCACGATGCCGCCAGCTTTTGCTTCACCTGCTCACGGTATGGAATTTGCTCCAGATAATCAAAAGTAACTTTATTCTGTGCTGTCACCCAGGCTTCCGTTTCGCTGCTGCGATCATCTTCCAGCCAGCGGTACGGGTCGGCAATTTTTTGTTCAAAATAGCTATCTACCACATCGCCTTTAGCGGTTTGCGGATAGGTAAAGGTGGTTTTTGCAGCTTCTGTCATGGTTACACTATTGGGTTGGGTTGCAATATCAGTTTTTGATTCGCTGCCACAGGCAGCCAGTAAGGAAACGGCCAGGATACTTAAAACGTGCTTCATCGTGAGGAACTCCCTGATTCTTGTTGTTATAGCCCGCCTGAGCTTAACAAAGAAGCCGGTGTTTGCCTATTTCAGCTCAGCAGATTTTCAACGCTGTTAAACGAAAAAACCCTAACCAAATGGTTAGGGTTTTTAAAGATGGTGCCCAGAGGCGGAATCGAACCACCGACACGCGGATTTTCAATCCGCTGCTCTACCGACTGAGCTATCTGGGCAAAACTGGCTGACGCAAAATGGTGCCGCTTATCCGAGTCGAACGGATGACCTACTGATTACAAGTCAGTTGCTCTACCAACTGAGCTAAAGCGGCTGCGACAACGTGACACAAGTTGAATAACTCTGTTACTTTAGTACAACTTGAGCACCGAAAACTGATGGTGCCCAGAGGCGGAATCGAACCACCGACACGCGGATTTTCAATCCGCTGCTCTACCGACTGAGCTATCTGGGCAACGCGGGTCGTATTAAACGGATTTTACGATCTTAAGTCAACAGATATTTTAATGCTGCTGGTGCGTTAGCCTATTAGTTGAACAACCCGCTACAATAAGCAGCAAAAACCAAGACTGCTACCTAAATTATGAAAAGTTGTTAAAATGCCCGCCACTGCATAAAGTCTGCTGAGCTGGCAGCAAAATATTGGATAACTAATGGAAAACACGTCGTTTAGTAAACCGATTTTTAAGCGCCTGACTGTACTGTCTCTGCTGATTTTATTTGCTCAGGCAGCGCTGTTTGCCTGGCTAAACCAACCTGAGCCTAGCCTAAATGAACAGCAACTAAACCGGCTAACAGCTGACAGCCGCTTGCTAAGCCGCGTTTTACAGCCGCTGCTGGCAGAAAACAATACCGCGGCTACTGAGCAAATGCTGTTTCAAACCCGGGATGGTAATACCGACCGTGCACTTTATGTATACCGGACACTGCCCAACCAACAGACAGAACTTATTGCCAATACCAGTAATGTGCAGGGTTTTGTACCCCAGCCTGTATGGCAAGACAGTGCTCAGCAGCAGGATAACTATCTGATCGTCAATCAGCTGATTAATTTACCACAGCAGCAAAGCGCTATTCTGATCTACGTACAACAGTTAAAACTGCGCCCAAGCTGGCCTTTTTTTGCTGCTTTTGGCGTAAGTTTAGTATTGGCACTAACACTAAGCGCAGTATTTGCTGCCACTATTTCAGGCTTTTTCAGCCGCCGTATTAAGCCTTTATTAGTTAGCACCCGCCAGGCGCTGGATAAAGATCAATACGACAGCAGCGTCGACAGCCACGCACAAGACAGCTACGGCACTCTTGGTAGTTATATTAACCAGCTGTTCCGCCGGATAGAACATGCACAGGGAGCGCTGGCAGCATCGGAGCAGAACATTAAAAACCTGAAGCTGGAAGTAGAAACCCGCATAAAAGAGCGCACCGATGCGCTGGAAACCGCCAAGCTCACCGCAGAAAAAGCCAACGAAGCCAAATCGACTTTTCTTGCTACCATGAGCCATGAAATCCGCACACCAATGAATGGCATTATCGGTACTATTGATTTACTGCGTAAGACTCAGCTATCCACCTCGCAGTTTCGCATGACAGACACGGTACGTGAGTCGTCATTTTCATTGCTGCGCATTCTGGACGATATTCTCGACTTTTCAAAAATTGAAGCCGGTAAACTGCAACTGGAAACTATACCATTGTCGCTGGTGGATATTATTGAAGCTGTCGGCCGTATTCTGGTATCGGTAGCGCATCAGCGGCAAATTGACTTAAAACTGTTTATTGACCCCCGCATTCCCGACGGTCTGATTGGCGACCCGGTACGGTTGCGGCAAATTCTGTATAACCTGGCCGGTAATGCAATTAAGTTTACCCAGACCACGCCGGAGAAAACCGGACTGGTCATTATTAAAGCTGAGCTGCTGGAAGAAAATATGGATTTCAGCCAGATCCAGTTTAGTGTGACAGACAACGGCAAAGGCATGACGCAGCGCCAAATTAACTATGTATTTCAGCCTTTTAACCAGGCAGAGGGTTCAATTACCCGTAAATTTGGTGGTACCGGCCTTGGTTTATCTATTTGCCAGCGCTTAACCACACTGATGTACGGTGATATCAGCGTGAACAGTCAGGTTGATCAGGGCACCGAATTTATTGTGCGTATACCAATGCGCCGCTCGGATGAAATTCAATATCCGGATAAAGAACTACTGCGTGATATTTATGTATGCCTGTTCAGCGCAGACGTACACAATATGGCGCATTTACATGATTACCTCAGCTATACCGGTGCCGAACTTGATGTTGCCACCCATTTTGACACTCTGCTGCAAAAAGCACAGGCTCTGAAGCCATTACCTCCCAAACAGGCTGCAGTATGGGTGCTGGATGCAACCTATGAGCAGATCTCGGCAAATGAAATAGATCAATTGCTGCAGTTACCCACTATGGCCCAGGTACAGTTTGTGGTGATCACCAATCAGGTTGAATTGTCAGAGCGCAGCACCGACAGGGTGTATTATCTGCACAGCTCACCGATATGTCGCAGCCATTTATTTGATGCCGTGTTAATAGCCGCAAAGCGCAAAAGCAAACCGGTTTATACCAGCAGCGAACCACAACAAAACCGTCTGGTGCCCTCGCTTGAAGACGCACGTAAACAGCGCCGTCTGGTATTGCTGGCTGAAGATAATTTAATGAACCAGCGTGTAATTGTTGATCAGTTAAATGCGCTGGGTTACGCCGTAGAGGTTGCCGATGACGGCGCGATAGCGCTGGAAAAATGGCGCCAGTACCACTACCCGCTGCTGCTGACAGATTTGCATATGCCCAATATGAGTGGCTACGACCTGACCAGCGCGATCCGCAAAGAAAGCCTGCATTTAAGCGAAGGCGCCGAATTCACCCGTATCGTTGCGGTAACCGCCAATGCACTCAAAGGTGAAGAGCAAAAATGTCTGAGTGTAGGCATGGACGGCTATATCACCAAACCGATTGAACTGGCAGCGCTGGAAACCATGCTCACCCGCTGGCTACCGCACGCGGCTGAACTGAAAAAAACCACTGTATCAGCTACCGAAAACAATCAGAACAATTCGCCGATATGCTTTACCACTATTGCTAATTTCCTTGGCAATAACCCGGCCAAGCATGAAGAATACCTGAACTACTTTGTAAAACATGCCGCTGAGCTACTCAGTAATATGGCCACTGCAGTGCAGAATCAGGATCGCAGTACAGTGCGCTCAGTAGCACATCAATTTAAGTCGGTCGCAAAAAGTGTCGGTGCGCTTGGCTTATCCGATGACGCGCTAAAACTGGAAAAAGCAGCCGAAGAAAGTGACTGGCCGGTAATTAACGAGTATATCCGCCTGATGCAGGAGAAATATCAGGACGTAGTCAGCTACGTAAAACAGCGTTATTGAGCGTAAAACAACAGCGTCGGCAATAAGCCGACGCTGTCTTATTTTAGTTACCCCAGATAGCGCTGACAAATTGCGGATGATCAATAAAAGGGTTACGGTTACCCTGATACTGATATGCCGCATCGTTGCGATCACGCTCTTTCTGGCTAACCGGATCTTGCTGGTGCCATTGTTTCAGCAACTGCAACAACCAGTTTTCAAATACCTGAGTGGTCGTGCCGTTTAACGCTGCATTGGCTTCTGTGCTGTTGTTTTGCCAGTTTGCCAGCTGACTCTGATACCGGGTTGCCATATAAAAATATGCCCTGGCTATATCACCTTTAAACTCATCTATCGGTTCAAATACAGTGCCACTATAACCGCTACCGGCGATGGCGCTACCCAGTTTAGATCCGTTGGTTGAAGTGAAACTGGCGCTGCCTACTTTACCAAACGGATAGCTACCGCGTTTTGAGTTAACAAAACCGTCAGTGGCGAAAATATGATGGATATCGGAGTTCATCGGCTCTATGGCACCACCAAACCAGCTGCGCGGAAAGCTGTGCTCACGGTTATAGCAATCCGCTTCGCTGTTATAGCTACCACATTGATCGCTACCTGCAGCATATACATAGCTGTCTGTCGCAGAGGGTTTTTCCGAGTAGATATCCAAAATAGAGCCATCGTTCTCGTAGTAGTTATCCAGCTCATAAACATTGTAAAAACCCCAGATAGCGCTATATCCGCGCGCAGTGTGGTTATTAATGATGTTATGCAACGCTGTTTTCAGGTTGTAGCCGGTTAAGCCTGCAGCATCCGCGTAGTAGCTGCCTAAATCAACATCGCCACCACCAGCGCTGCCAAGCGTAAAACTATGACTTTGCTGAGCGCCGAAGCTGCTGCCGCTGAACACGGGCTGGTTGTTAAGTGTCAGGCTATAACTGCCATTACCGTAACTACAGCAAATACCATCACCATAGCTGTCAAAAATGGTAAAGCTGTATTCGCCATCGGCCAGACACCACTGCTCGCTGTAGCTGGTGTTACCGGCATAGCCTGAGCCGGCATATTGTTGCTGGTTTTGCGCATTAGTTAACTGCCAGCTGGTTTCTGCACCGTAGTTATCGGTGTTCAGTGCAAAGCTCAGGCTGGTATTGCTGCAGCCTGTCGCGGGTGGCTCTGTTGTGCTGGCCGGTTTAAACTCGTCAACATATACCAGCTCGGAGCCATCAAAGCCTGCTACATCATAAAAACGTAAACCGACTTCTATATTGCCACTGCTGGGTGCGGTGTAACTGTGGCTAAGTGTTTGCCATTGCCCGGTTAGTTGCTCATTGGAATAGCCCTGATAGCCGTTTACATAAAGCCGGGCTCTGACATTGCCTTCAGTATGATAAACCGCTGTACTGAAGGTATAAGTCTGACCGGCCGTTACGCCAACCAGCTGGCGAAAGTCAGTGTTAGCCTGATCTGCCGTATTAACACTGATGGCTGCGGCGCTACTACCGCTGAGTTTTATTGTGTTTGACTGACTAACGCTAATACCGCTGTCAATTAAGCTCCATGCCGTAGGCTGGCCCTGAGCCCATTGCTCAAAACCACCGTTAACTACGGTAGCCTGCGCCGGTGTTGCCAGCGCAGTAAGTACACCAAGTAAGAAGGTTGTTCTTTTCATCGTATTAGTCCTGTGGCTAAAAGCTGCCAGCCCAACGGTCAGCAGTGCCACTACACTATTGCAAATAAGCTGCATAAAAATAAAGCAATTATTAATTATTGATGAATTTATCAATAAAAAAGGCAGCTCAAGGCTGCCAACACTGTCAGTTTCCTGACCACGTAGTGTAAAACTAAAATTAACTCAAAACTTAACACTCAGCAGTTAAAACTGATTCATAGTGTTATGCGTACCACCGGCTTTTAACGCGGCTTCGCCGGAGAAATATTCTTTATGGTCATCACCCACATCAGAGCCGGACATATTCTGGTGTTTAACACAGGCAATACCCTGGCGGATTTCTTTACGCTGCACCCCTTCAACATAACCCAGCATACCAGCCGCACCGAAGTACTCTTTCGCCAGATTGTCGGTAGACAACGCTGCCGTATGGTAGGTTGGCAAGGTGATCAGGTGATGGAAAATACCAGCCTCCTGCGCTGCATCAGCCTGGAAAGTACGAATACGGTTATCGGCTTCCAGCGCCAGTTCGGTTGCATCGTAATCGGCACTCATCAGCAGAGCGCGGTCATAAGCGGATACGTCTTTACCGGCAGTTTTCCAGGCATCAAATACCTGCTGGCGGAAGTTTAACGTCCAGTTAAAGCTTGGGCTATTGTTGTACACCAACTTGGCGTTGGGTACCACTTCACGAATGCGGTTTACCATTTCGGCAATCTGGCCTACGTGTGGTTTTTCCGTTTCAATCCACAGTAAGTCAGCGCCATGCTGTAACGAGGTAATACAATCCAGCACTACCCGGTCAACGCCACTGCCCTGTTTAAACTGGAACAAACCACTGGCCAGGCGTTTTGGTTTCAGTAATTTGCCGTTGGCTTTTACCACCACATCGCCGTTGGCAATATCCTCAGCGCCGCTGATCACATCACCATCTAAAAAGCTGTTGTATAAGTCGCCCAGATCGCCCGGTTTATTGGTAACGGCAATTTGTTTGGTTAAACCGGCACCTAACGAGTCGGTACGGGCGACAATAATACCGTCATCCACGCCAAGCTCTAAAAAGGCGTAACGCACGGCGTTAATTTTCGCTAAAAAGTCAGCATGTGGCACGGTAACCTTACCGTCCTGGTGGCCGCATTGTTTTTCGTCCGACACCTGGTTTTCAATCTGAATAGCGCAGGCACCGGCTTCAATCATTTTCTTTGCCAGTAAATAAGTGGCTTCTTCGTTACCAAAGCCGGCGTCGATATCGGCGATAATCGGCACCACATGAGTTTCAAAGTTATCAATTTTGCTTTGTACTGCAGCAGTTTTGGCACTATCACCGGCAGCTTTGGCGGCATCCAGCTCACGGAATAAGCCACCCAACTCACGGGCATCGGCTTGCTTTAAAAAGGTATACAGCTCTTCAATTAAAGCAGGTACTGCGGTTTTCTCATGCATGGATTGATCTGGCAAGGGGCCAAACTCAGAGCGCAGCGCTGCTATCATCCAGCCAGACAAATACAGGTATTTACGTTTGGTAGTACCGAAATGTTTCTTAATAGCGATCAGTTTTTGCTGACCAACGAAGCCGTGCCAGCATCCCAGTGACTGTGTGTACTGGCTGCTGTCAGCATCATAGGCGGCCATATCGGCGCGCATAATTTTGGCAGTGTATTTGGCAATATCTAGTCCGGTATGAAACCGGTTTTGCGCCCGCATTCTGGCAGCTGACTCAGGGTTTATCGCACTCCAGGCCTCGCCATTGTGTTGGCGTAGCTGGGCGATGTGTTGTATTGCATCTTGGTAAGCTGACATAGCAGTATCCTCTTTTGCTTATTGCCCGGCTTGCCGGACGCTGACTGTTCCCAGGCTGATGTGCTACCTGTTGCATTACACTATAGGTTTCATTTTTGTAATTCATAAAGGTGATTTTTGTGATGCTGACCATTCATAAAACTAATACCAAAGTCAGCTTGACGCTGGCCACTGTGCTAATGCTATGATTCAGTTCAGTTATGGAATATCGCCGGGTTATTTAACTAATGAATATTAATAAAATGGATTTAAATTTGCTGGTGTACCTGGATGTACTGCTGCGCGAAAAAAATGTTACCCGTGCCGCCGGCAGGCTTAATATCACCCAGCCAGCCATGAGCAACGGCTTAAAACGGCTGCGCGACTTACTTAATGATCCGATACTGGTACGCACGTCTGACGGTATGGTACCAACAGAGCGGGCGCGTGAACTGGCACCGATAGTACGCGGCGTATTGTTAACGCTGGAAGAAACCTTGCAGCCGAATAAAGACTTTGAGCCGCTTAACAGCCAGCGGGTATTCCGTATTATGGCCAGCGATTACGCGGCATCTACGTTAATACCGGCATTACTGAAAAAAATGCGCGTGCAGGCACCACACACCAGCCTGGATATTATGACGCCATCAGACGTTACTTTTCATGATGTCGAAAACGGCAAGGTAGATATGGCGATTAACCGTTTTGATCAGCTACCGCAGTCGTTTCACCAAAAAACGGTATGGCGCGACAGCTTTTCCTGTCTGATCAACACACAAAACCCGGTGCTAAAAAACTTTAATTTAGACAGTTACTTAAAAGCGCAGCATATTTGGGTAAGTAAAACCGGCTTTGGCGTGGGTGTGGGCATGGACCCAAAAGACGTGCAAAAACTGGGCTGGGTAGATGAGGCCTTGGCTAAGTTGGGTAAACAACGCAGTATCTCGGTATTTACCCGCAACTACCATGTAGCAATGCATTTAGCGGTAGGCATAGATTTAATTGCCACTTTACCCAGCCGTGCAGCCCGCCTGTACGAAAATGATAGCGCAATGGCCATCATGGACCCACCGTTTGCTATTCCATCGATTGAGCTGAAGATGATCTGGAGCCCATTGCTGCATCAGGACGCCAGCCATATCTGGTTCCGCCGCTTAATTGTCGAAACCGCAGATGAGTTAAACTAACAACAAGCGAAGGCTGGAATCACGATTTGGTCGACACAGAGTGTCTGAGTGAGTGCGTAAGCGCGAGCGAGTTGCTGTGGCGAGCCAAAGCGGGAGTTGCAGCCGAAGCCTTGCTGCTGGCTTAGTAAAACACCCAGCCTCACTCGCCGGGGCAACTCGCCCTAATGCCTACGGCAGGGCTCAGACACTCCCCGGCTCCTTCAACAGGGTCTTTTCCACGCTGCGGAACAAGGGTGTTCTTCCTAACAGACGGGAACCACAATTTTGTCGGCACAGAGTGTCTGAGCCGCAGGCGAGTTGCCGTGACGAGCCAAATTGTGTGTTGCAGTTTGTTGAGGCTTCAAAACAAATCCACATAAAAAAGGCGCTGTCAGCAAGTCAGCGCCTTTTGCATTGGTGGTTTACTCAGGTTAATCAAGTAACTGATAAGCTGGCAGGGTCAGAAAATCTACCAGTTGATCAGAAGTCGTGATATCAAGCAATAAAGTTTGCGCTTTGGCAAAATTTTGTTCTGCCCATAACGTTTCACCTACTTCTGCCCGTACCACTTTTGCCTCCTCCTCTAACATAGAAGCAAATAAAGCTTTGGTAATCAGCTTGCCGTTACTTAAGCTTTTACCGTGTTTAATCCACTGCCAGATAGAGGTGCGGGAAATCTCTGCCGTGGCAGCATCTTCCATCAAACCATAAATCGGCACACAGCCTTTGCCGCTGATCCAGGCGGCAATATATTGCAGTGCCACCCGAATATTGGTGCGCATGCCCTCTTCAGTGCGCTCACCGTCACAGGGCTCTAACAGCTGTGCTGCAGTGATATCTTCATCTTCTGCGCGGCTGATATCCAGCTGGTTTTGCTTGCCGCCGGGCAGATACTTAGCAAATACTGCATTGGCCGTAGCCGCAAGGCCAGGGTGGGCCACCCAGGTGCCGTCGTGGCCGTTAACTGCTTCCAGCTCTTTATCTGCGGTTACTTTTGCCAGTATAGCGGCGTTTTCTGCACCATCTTTGGCTGGTATAAATGCGGCCATACCACCCATCGCCAGTGCTCCGCGTTTATGGCAAGTTTTTACCAATAAACGCGAATAGGCATTTAAAAACGGTTGCTTCATGGTAACTATCTGGCGGTCCGGCAGTACACGGTCAGCATGATTTTTTAACGTTTTGATATAGCTAAAAATATAATCCCAGCGGCCGCAGTTAAGCGCTACGATGTGATCGCGTAACATATACAGAATTTCATCCATCTCAAACACGGCCGGCAGCGTTTCAATTAATACTGTGGCGCGAATGGTGCCAATGGGCTGGCTGAACTTTTGCTCGGTGTAGCGAAACACATCGTCCCACCATTTGGCTTCCAAGTGGCTTTGCAGCTTTGGCAGGTAATAGTACACACCGCTGCCATTGGCTAAGCGCGTTTGGTAGTTGTGCAAAAAATACAGCGCAAAATCAACCAGAGAGCCCGGCACCTGCTCACCATCTACCAGCAAATGTTTCTCCCATAAATGCAAACCGCGCACACGGGCAATCAACAAGGCCGGATTATCCTTTAATGCATAGTGCTTACCGCTTTGCGGATCGGTATAGCTGATGGTGCCCAGATTAGCATCGCGCAGGTTGATCTGGCCTTCAATAACGCCAGCCCAGCTAGGCGCCTGCGAGTCTTCAAAGTCGGCCATAAACACTTTTACATCGGCGTTTAGCGCATTAATGATCATCTTACGGTCGACCGGGCCGGTAATTTCCACCCTTCGGTCCTGCAAATCGGCCGGTATTGGCGCCACGCGCCAGTCAGACTGGCGGATATTCGCCGTTTGTGGCAGAAAATCCGGCAAAGCTCCCGCATCATATAGCTGTTGTATTGTCTGGCGTGCGGCCAATAGCTCTTTTAAACGCGGACTAAACTCGCGGCTTAACGCTACCAGCAAGGCACAGGCCTGCTCTGTCAGAATAGTGTCGTAATCGGCATTTAACGGTGCATTTATGCTTAAACCGGCACGGCTGATGCTTGTTGTCATAAGTCTGTCCTTTTTTGCTGCCTGTACGCTATTTGCTGGTAAGGCTGTCGGGTATCAGGGGTAGGCATTAACTATAAGCGCTTTTCAACTATAAAATGTATTAATGCAGACAATGCCAGCCATTCGCAACATAAATAGTAAAAGCATGAATACATAAGAAAATATGGCACAACTTATGCTTTATCTATCACAGTCTTATGATGTGTCAGACATTGAGTCAATTTTCTGTCGGAGGTATGCATGGAATTTGTCCTGCTGTTAATTTTACTGTTAGTCATTGTTGTGGCTATGGTAGCCAGCCGCTTTATTGACAGTGGCAACCCTTTTCCGGTGCAGAAGAAAAACAGTTTATTCAGCCCGGTAGAGCGCTCTTTTATGCAACTGCTGGAAAAAGCCGTGGCTAACGATTACAAAGTAATGAACCGGGTAAAGCTGGCCGATATTATGGAGCTTAAAAATGGCACCAGCGATAAGACCCGTGCCAGCACCATGCTGAAGTTAAATACCAAGTACCTGGATTTTGTTTTATGTGATCCGCAGGATTTTAGCGTCATAGCAGTGCTGGATTTAGTTAACAACAGCAGCAAAGAAGGCCACAAGGCTGTACCCGACTGGTTTGTTAACGGCGCATTGGATGCGGCAGGCGTACCTTACCTGCGGATGAAAATAAAAGCCGGTTACACCGCCGCCGATATTCAGGCAGCCATTGCAGCCCGTTTAGGTAAAACGGTAGCCAAACCTGAACCGATGTTTAAAGGTTTAGTGAAAAAAGGCCCTACCCGGCCAGTACGCTCACTAAAACCGGCAACAACTGGCGGCAATACTTTGCCGGTGCCAGCTTTGTCGCACTCACAAATTAAGGCGCAGCAAACTGCGCTGATACAGGCTTCTTAACGCACTTGGAGAAATGAGTCACTCCGCGCTAAGTTGGAATGCCGCCCGCTGCAACGGGCGGCATTTTTTTATGCTTAAAAAAATTTTAAATAAACGCTAAAGATATTTATCTTCCAGCCGTTACAGTCTTGAGGAATTGGCATAGGAGGTAACTATGAGTCAATCCGTTGGCGCTGCGACGTCAAACCAGGGCTTTGAAGTACTGGGCGCCGTTATGGCGAAAAAGCAACAAAACCAGGAAGCTAAAATGGCAACCATGCTGGTACAAAGTGCTATGCAATCGGTTGAGCAGGTACAGGCTTCATCCCCTGTAGGCAACCTGGGACAAAATATAAATATTACGGTGTAAGTAATATTGTATGTAACAAAAACAAAGGCCAGCATTCGCTGGCCTTTTTATTAATACTACCTGGCAAACCGTACTACCAGCTCATGCAGTTCATTGGATACCAGCTGCAGCTGTTTAATACTGTCAGCAGAATTACCTGCTTCTATCAAAGTGTTATTGGCCAGGCTGGAAATATTCACCACCTGCTGATTCACTTCTTCAGCGACATTTGCCTGTTGCTCTACCGCCGCTGCCATTTGGATAGACATATTGGCTATGCTGCCCACAGCATCTGAAATACCATTTAGCATTTCTTCCGTCTCTTTCACGCGGATAAGCCCGGCCTCTGCGCCACTGGTGCCGTTTTGGGCAACCCGCACTGCAGTGTCGGCTCTGGTGGTTAAATCACTGATAATCTGATGAATTTCTTTAGTAGACTCTTGTGTACGCCGCGCCAGATTGCGCACTTCGTCGGCCACAACGGCAAAGCCGCGCCCTTGCTCACCGGCCCGCGCGGCCTCAATAGCAGCGTTTAGTGCCAGCAAGTTAGTTTGTTCAGCAATTTGTTCAATCATCTGCGCAACAGTAGCGATTTTCTTGGTTTGTTCGGACACTTCCGTTACAGAGCTGCTAATTTCGTTTACTGTGTGGCGCAGTTCTTCAATAGCCTTGCGGGTAACCGCTGCTGTTTGCCTGCTGCGCCCGGCCAGTTCGTTTGATTGTTCAGCACGCTCTGCCGTTTCCTGTACATGCTTTGATACTTCAGCGATAGTAGTGGTCATTTCGTGCATTGCTGTGGCGGCTTGCTCGGTTTCCTGCTGCTGGCGCTGGATCAGCTTCATAGAAGATTGCGCCAGCTCCAGGCCAAGATCCGATTGTTCCGATACGCTTTTCGCGGCATCTTCCATCCGGCTTAATACCGCACCTAAATGCGCTTTTGAGCTCATAACTGCCACTTTAAGCTCACCGACGGCAAGCCCATCATCAGTAAAGGTTTTCACCGCCAGCTCATGGCGGAACGAATTTGCCAGCAACATTTTGACGCTGTCTAACGCGTTTTTCTTACTAAAATTGGCCCACACCACATAACCAATTAACGCCGCCAGAATCAGCAGCTCAGATAAACCAGCAAAGCCGGAAAAATACAAAGCAGCGGCTATCGCCAACACCACAGCTAATACCACATTGGCCGCGCCAAGATGAAAATGCCTGCCGCGGAACTTCCCCTTATTAATGGCATCGTACAGCTTTTCTGCCCGCTTAATATCACTCCGTGCCGGGCAAGATCTCACCGACTCATAACCTATAACCCTGCCATTTTCCGTAACAGGTGTTACATAAGCATCAACCCAATAATAGTCACCATTTTTACTACGATTTTTCACCAGCCCCATCCAGGGCTTACCAGCCTTTAAATGCTCCCACATTATTTTATATGCCAGCGGCGGCATATCAGGATGGCGTACTATATTGTGCGGCTGACCGATTAACTCTTCTTTGCTAAAACCGCTGATAGCGATAAAGGCGTCGTTGCAGTGTCGGATATTACCGTTAAGGTCTGTGTTGGAAATCAGTTTCTGATTTTGCGGGAAAGTTCTTTCGGTATTTGTAACCGGCGTGTTACGGCGCATAACAGTGTATTCCTTACTGAAAATAGAAGAGTCCGAGTCCTAAAAATAGCAATACTTCACAATAAGGCAATGAAGGTTAAATAATAAACTCTAAAAACGGTTAATACCTTAAAAAAACCAAACGTTAAGATAGGTTAAGCAAGGTAAAGCTGGGTAAAACTATGAACTGAATAAAATAATAACCTTCTTAGCGCTGTTAAGAACTTACTTTTATGAGGCGTTATGCGTATTTTTTTATTACTTTCTCTGCTGTTGGGCACTACTACATTAACCGGGTGTGGTGGCAGCAGCTCTGATGATACTTCTGCCACTTACACCAGCAGTTATATTCAGCTATATAATGGCTCAGCCAACAGTACTTCAACCAGGTTAATACTGACAGACAGCGATGACAGCAGTGTGCTGGCCGGGGCTGCAACTTATACCGATGCAACTTCTTTGGTAACTTATACCCCCGCGACTTACGATATTAAACTAAGCCGCCTTAACAGTGATGGTGATGATATTAGTGCGCTGGAAACCAGCATTACTTTGCGTCAGAGCTACAAACATCTGTTGCTGCTCACTGGTGATTACAATAGCCCTGAATTGCTGACACTGGAGTTTCTGCGTGATGACAGCCTGACAGACACTTTTAAGCTGTATGTGGTGAGTTTACTTCCGGACGACGCCTATGACGTATATTTAAGTAAGTCAGATACCACCTTTGACGACGCCACCCTGGCGGCAACACTGAACTACAGCCAAGTCAGCTCTGCAGTGGAGTTTGATAGTGGCAACTATATTATTTATGTTACTGCCGCAGGCAGCCGTGACATATTATTTCAGTCATCCAAATATAACTTTGAATATCTGACCGAATATGTGCTGGTGCCGCGTATCGCCTCCGGCCCGCTAGCAGGCAATATAGCCGTAGACGTAATTAACAACACCACGACAGTAGGTAACCTGACAGATTTAACAGCCCAGGCCCAGTTCCGGTTGTATAACAGTATCGACAGCATCGGCAATAGCGATATTTATCTGAACGACAGCGTGGCCTTTACTTCATTAGCTGCCGATAGCTTGTCAGACTATGTTGAATTAGCAGCGAAAGATTATCGTTTGTCAGCATCAGACGAACAAGGGCTGTTTTATTTAAACAGCGCCTTAATGACATTAAACCAGGGCCAAAGCAAAGCAGTGGTACTGTATCAAAATGCCAGCGCCAACACTGCAGCTGTCGTGGTAGAAGAAAGTAATGCGCCACAGATTTATGATTTTGATATAAACGTGGTAAACACCATCACCTCTTATAGCTCTTTAAGCGTCTATTTTGTGCCACCCAATGAAACCATTGATACAGCAGAGTACTATATTACGTCGCTAAACAGTGGAGCCCAAAAAGAGATTAACGTGCCTGACGGCGAATATACGGTTTTTCTGCTTTATACCGACAGCAATAAGAACCAAACCCTGTTAGCTGAGTCTGAAGTGCAGCAATTTGTTGCCGGAAGCAATTATTTATTGATAGCCGAACCCGACAACAGCAGCAACAGTGGCTACAAACTAAGCGTGTTACGTTAACTTTTCCGCGCCAGAGGTAGATGTGATCCGGTTATTATTAATTGATGATGATGTAACACTAACCACTTTATTGGCAGAGTATCTGCAAAAAGATGGTTTTCATCTTACCGTTATAAATGATGGTATAATCGGATTACGCAGTTGCCAGCAGCAACAGTTTGACTTGATTATTCTGGATGTGATGATGCCGCAACTGGATGGCATTTCGGTGTTAAAACAGCTACGGCATTTCAGCAATGTCCCGGTGATCATGCTAACTGCGCGTGGGGAGGATCTGGACAAAGTGATTGGCCTGGAATTGGGAGCGGATGATTACATTGCCAAGCCTTGTTTACCGCGGGAGCTTAGTGCCCGTATTAAAGCAATATTGCGCCGCGTACAGCAAAACAACAGCCAAACTGAATTGAAGCTTGGCGCTTTACACATTAAGCCGGTTAACCGCAGCGTATCGCTACACCAACAGATAATTGAATTAACCGGTGCAGAGTTCAACATTCTGTACTTACTGACACAGTACGCTGGTACCATTGTCAGCAAAGCTGAGTTGTCGCAACAGGCCCTTGGCAAACCTTTAGGCAGCTATGACCGTAATATTGATGTGCATATCAGTCATATCAGGCAAAAATTAGGCAAGCCACCTGCCGGGCAACAATGGATCACCTCAGTCCGGGGTAAAGGTTATCAGTTCACTTACCCGTTTGGCGGTGGGGCTTAACAATATGCACAAATTGTTCTGGCGCTTTTTCCTTGTGTTTTGGGCCACACTGTTAATGGCTGTTATTCTGGTACGCTTAACCTTTACCTGGGACAACTCGTCACGCTTGCTACCGCCAGAGAATATGTTGCCAGCCGGCGCGTTTTTTTTTGCCACACCATCAATACCGGCAACACCATTGATAGCCGCACAGAGTATAAATCCCACCGACTTACCTGCGTCAATCGATATATCAAGACACCCTGTACCGCCATTCTGGCGCCATCCGCTGTTACACTTGTCGGTGTTGCTGGCTGCCAGTATCTTGTTCAGTTGGGTACTGGCACGCAATATTGCCGCACCGGTTGGTCAGCTAAAGCTTGCTTTGGCGGGGCTGGCAGCGAATAACTGGCGTACCCAGTTAGGCCCGGAACTGATAACCAGACGGGACGAATTTGGTAGCCTGAGCCGGAACTTCAACCAAATGGCTGGTCAGGCGGCAGAGGCGATTGCCTCGCAACGTCGCCTTCTGCACGATGTATCACACGAGCTACGATCCCCCCTGGCCAGGATGCAAATTCTCACCGGGCTGGCGGCGCAATCGCCGTCTTATGCCGCCATAGCGATGGAAAAAATAGAGCAGGAAGCCAGTAAGCTGGATGAACTTGTCACTGAAATCCTGACCTTTTCCAGGCTGGAGAGCGGCGCAGTCAGCGCCGAACATATTGATATAAACCTGGCGGAACTGGTTTCCTCAGTTTGTGATGATGCACGGTTGGAAGCTGATAGCAGCAACAAGTCGCTTTGGCTACATCTGGAAAATGTACCATTAATTAAAGGCGACCCGTCGCTGTTGTACAGCGCAATAGAAAATGTGATCCGTAACGCGGTGAAATACACACCACCTTATTCTGAGGTAAGTGTTTGCTTACGACAACATCAACACCAGTTAAGTTTGCAAGTTCGCGATCAAGGCCCGGGCGTACCGCCGCAATATCTGTCTAAGTTATTTACCCCCTTCTTTCGGGCACAAAGTAACCACAACGGCATAGGCCTGGGATTAAGTATTGCCAAACGCGCTACAGAGGCTTGCAACGGCAGCATAGTTGTAGCCAATATTATGACAAATAATGAAATTACCGGCTTTAGCGTAGTGATCAGCTTGCCACTCAATTCATCTTTAATTCAGCTACCCTGAGTATATTGAAAAAAATTTTCCCAATTCAGTTAAAGGTCAGCCATACTGTGTAGATTGGCTAACAGCTACAGGCAAGGATCGCTATGACGCAACAGCAATGTTCAGTACTTATTATTGATGACGCCTACACGGTACGGGAATACCTGCGCCAAACACTGCTTCATCTTGGCATTAGCAATGTGCAGGAAGCGGCCAACGGCAAGCGCGGGCTATCAGCTTTTGCTGAGCAACAGCATGATTTAGTATTTCTTGATATTGAACTGCCTGACATTAACGGCCAGCAGTTACTGCAACAAATTAAAACCCAGGCTGATAAGACCCATGTTGTGATGGTTACAGCCCACAATTCAGTTGATAATGTGCGTAACAGCATAGCCTCGGGAGCCAGTGGTTTTATCGCCAAGCCCTTTTCGCCACAAAAAATCAAAAACATTGTTGAACGCTGTTTATCAGCCAAACTAAATTAAACATTTGCAATATTCAGCCTGAATTCAGCCGCTTTAAAGTACGGTATTGGTACTGATTTTTATTAACTAGGAGTGTCAAGATGAAATTGAGCCTGAAAACATTGTTACTCACTGCAACAGTATCAGCGATTTCACTTTCTGTGCAAGCAGATGATATGGAAGGTAAAATTGATGCTATCAATGCTGAAGCCCAGTCTTTTGTTGTGCAAGGCATAACTTTCTTTACCGAGACAACAACCGATTATGATGATGGCCTCAGAACCTTTGCCGATTTAAAAGTCGGACAAAACGTTGAGGTAGATTTTGAATATCGCGATAAACGTCACATTGCTACAGAAATAGAACTCGAGAAATAAAGCGTTCTGCTTCTGAAAAGGCTGCCCCTTTTATGGTGCAGCCTTTTTTATTGCTAGTTGTTGTTTACAGCTACTTTAATTGCTGCAAAATATGCTGCCACGGCACCAGCTTCAGGTTTTGTCCCTGCTCCGGCATACGGTTGCGGCCATCCTGCACTATTAATGCCCCCTGCTCAAACCCTGGCCCCAACGAGCGCGTGGTTACCTCAAGGCCATCGGTTTCAGAAGCACCGTCGATACCCAGCTGCGGGTTAGTGCTGATACGAAAGTGTAAGCGTTGTGCATAAGGCGCAGTTGCATCAAATACCAGGTAACTATCATTACCCTGGCTTGATACCAGTAAATAACTACTACCGTTATGCTCTGCCAAAGCAATGCCTTCAATATCATCTACCAACTGCTCGCCATCAACGCGGATTACCGCTTCACCCGTTGTCGCTGCATCTGCTTCAGCGGCAAAACGCCAGATGGCTTCATCTTCTTCGCCGACAAATAACACACCACGTTTATCATCCGCCACACAACCTTCAGGCTGCGAAGGCACCTGCAATGAGCGCACTAAAGTGCCCTGCCAACCTGTGCCAGCGGTATCGATACGATACTGCTCAATTAAACCGGACTTATCATTAACAAACACATAGTGCTTATTGTTTTGTGCACTGTGATACATGCACAGGCCGTAAATCTCGCTCATACTGGTTGTAACGTTACCGGCATTATGCAGCTTGCCACTGTTATCAATAGCAAACAGTTGCAGGCTGTTGTCGTCACGCAAACTGGCTGCGGCGATATCGTGCGGTGCACCTTGCCACTGCAAGCCATAGCGCACATCAACATTATTTAGCCGCCCCACGCTAAGCTGCTGCACGCGTTTACCCTGCATATTGTATGCATCCAGCCCGGCGCGTTTGTCGGTGCCAAGCAGCAGGCTAAGCTCCGGTCTCGTCGGATGATGCCACACTGCCGGGTCGTCCATCACATCGCCACGCTGACTGGCCGCTTCGGTCTGCAGTGTTGGTTGCAGCTGCGTTATCGCCGCTTTAGGGCTACGCTCATTTGCCGGCGGCAGTGTTAGAGATAACTGCTGCACCGCTTCGGCATCTTCGCTGCTGATATAGGCTGTCGCGGTGTTGTTCTGCACACTAACAGCTAAACCACTGGCTTCAGCCAGTACCGCAACCTTGACAGCCTGCGCTATCTGGCCATCACTATTAATATGTAGCAACCTGGCAGGCTCTTCTTCCAGCGCCAGCACACTGCCATCACTTAATACCCGCAAAGCTTTAACTTCGCCCTGCAGTGCACCAAAAGGCTTATTTACCTGCACTAAACTGCGCCCCTCATCAGCTTCGGGTTCAGCCTGATAACGCCAAATGGCGCGATCTGCTTCTGCGATATACAGCGCACCAGCGGTTTGATCCACCGCACAGGCGGTGCTGTCGTAAGGCACATTCAGCTCACGTATTACCACCGGCTGGGCCAGCCATTGTTGTTGCTGTTGCAGCAGTAACTGATCGGCACCGCCGCGGCCACCGAGCAAAAACAGGCTTAACTGCTGGTTTTCGCTACTGTGGTAAAAACACAGATCGTCTACTACCCGGCTGCTGATCAGCTGCTGGTGCAACAGCTGCAACGGCATTGACTCTGCCGGGGCAAAACGCCATATGTACAGGCTGTTACTGTTGTCTTCGATCGCGGCCAGTAGCACACTATCGTCGCTAAGCGGCTGCACTGTCAGCCGGATAAAAGCACCGCTGTAATGGCTAAGCACCGTAGTGCCCTGTTGCACCTTTAGCCCTGTTGGGTCAGTAAACAGCTGATATTCCGTGCCAGCCAACTGCACATCTTGATAATGGCTGGCATTAACAGCCAGCGCCTGTGGCACCGGCATGTGTAAGCCCGGCTTATCGGCCTGGCAGGCACTTAACAAGCCTGCCAGCGCCAGACTAACGACGCTGAGTTTAAACATATTTTTATTGTTTAACATTGTGCTTTCCTTGCTTACCAGTTGGTGATCTGTACGCCCAGCACAAAGGTGCGGCCATATTGCTCATACTGGAAGTTATAAGGCTTGCGCCCGGTGTAGGCATAGTAAGGTTCGTCATTCAAATTGACCACGTTAAAGTACAGTTGCATGCCACGCCGGATGGTCCACTTACCGGTAAAATCGAGCTGCATATGGTCATCAGAATACACATCATAAGCCGCATCGGTAACATCGCCCACTTCAGCCAGGTACTTAGACTTATAGTTAGCTGCCAAACGCAGGCTGATTACATCAGTTTCATAACCCAGGCTCAGGTTAGCGGTTTTGTCTGACTGGCTGGGCAGCGCCACTTCGCGGCTAAACAAAGCGCCATCGTCAAACCATTCAATATCGGCGGCAGAATCTGTTAATGTCAGGTTGGCGGATAACAGCAGGTTATCCAGCCAATTACCGAAACCCGATACCTTATGAATAGCGTTCAGCTCCAGGCCATATAAATCGGCCTTACCACCGTTAACATAGGTTTCGGCCACCGCAAAATCGGCATACGCGCCGCGGCCGGCTAAATCGGCTTCATAGATAAAATTATCAATTTGCTTGTAAAACAACATGGCAGAGAGCACGCCAAGTTTATCGGCGTAGTGCTCAATACCCAGGTCAAAGTTATTTGACGTCAGCGCCTTTAACTCCGGGTTACCAAAGGCAGCCTCGAACTCATCGTCATCTTCTTCCAGAATAAAAGCCGGCGATAGCTGCTCAAAGTTAGGCCTTACCAAACCAGTGCTGAACGCCGCCCGCACTATACTTTGCTCCGACAGGTTATAGCGCCCTACTACGGCCGGTAACCAGTAGCCTTCAGAGCTGTTCACCTGATTGGCACTGAATACTTCTTCAATAGCATCATAGCGGCTACCTGTTGCTTCACGTTTCTCGTGCTCATAGCGTACACCGGTGATCAGCTGCCAGTTATCACGCTCCCACTGCGCCATAAAGTACGCCGCGCTGATATCTTCATCTACCTGATAGTCGTTAATTTGTGACTCAACTTCATCAATAAAATCGTCACGCTCTAAGCTGCTAACCAGCTGATAAATACTGCCGCTGTTAATGGCCGCGCCCATATTACCCAAGCCGTAATCCACCGTGCCGCTGGCATAATCACTCAGGCTTAGCGCGCTAATGCCCAGATCAGCAAAGTCTTCAAACAGCCAAACATCCTCTTCGGCGCTTTTCTCGCGCTGGCTGAACTTAGCACCGCTTTTCAGTAGCAGGCTGCCGTGGCGCTGAATAATTTCGCGGCTGAGATCAAACTTAATATTGCGTTCGGTTTCTTTGGCGTAGGTATCGCCCATTTCGACTTCTTTTAGCTCATAACCGTCGGCCAGAAATGCTTCTGCCGGAGCGGTTAAACGCAAAATATTGCTGCCGGTAAAGCCGACACCGTCGTCAAACTCCTGTTCAAAATCTGCCGCGCCGATATTAAACGGCGTATCTTCATCGGCTTTACTGGCGCCCGCTTCCAAAAGCCATTCCCAGCTGCCGGAAGTTTGTTTGGTACCAATCACCAGCGCGCTGATACTTTGGGTTTCGTCACGCTGCTTCAGTGAGCGGATCAGCGCCGCTTCGCCACTGCTACCGGCAAATTGCGCATCGGCCAGCTCTACTATCATGCCCTGGCGCGTTTCGGTGTCACTAAAGCGGCTGTAAAGGCTACGCAGGTAATACTCGTTGTTGTTACCCGGCCGGTAATCCATGTTCAGCGCCAGGCCGATGCGTTCGCGGCTGATAACATAATCGCGTAGTTCAAACTCTTCCAGTCCTTCGTCAAAATCCCAGCTGCCGCCGGTTTCAACGTTTTCAGAGCCGAATTTACGCTCGGCGTAACTGGCTGCTATGGCAATGCCTAAACTATCGGTTTCACCACCGGCATCCAATATTTTACTGAACACGCCGGAGACCTTCGGACTGGTTTTACTTTGCTGCTCGTTATAGCCGGCTTCTGCAGTAAAGGAATAGAAGTCGTTGCTGCGATCAAAAGCCGACAAGCTTTTAATTTCAACGGTACCGCCTAAGGACCCGGCCGGCATATCCGGTGTCAGGGTTTTGTTTACTTCTACTGATTCGAGCAGATCCGATGGGATCACGTCCAACGCTACTGCGCGACGGCCGGCTTCGGGCGCGGCTAACTGAGTACCGTTGTAGGTTACTGCGTTGTAATCCGGTGCCAAACCGCGCACACGGACAAAACGGCCTTCGCCCTGGTCACGCTCTACTGATAAGCCGGCAAGACGTTGCAAGGCTTCGCTGACATTGCTGTCCGGGAACTGACCCATTTCATCGGTACTGGCTACGGTAACAATACCGCCGGCATTACGCTGGCGATTCAGCGCTTTACTTACTGCGCCGGATTGCCCCACCACTTCTATATGCTCTACATCTTCACTGGCAGATAGCAGCTTAATGTCGCCCAGACGCTGTTCGGTATCGGCTACCACCAGCACCCGGGTTTCCGGCACAGCACCAAGGTAATTAACCAGCAGAGTGTAAGTGCCGGACGGCAGCTGATTAAACTGAAAGCGGCCGTCCGCTGCGGTGGTACGGCTTAGCTTCAGCTCAGGAATACTGACTTGTGCACCGGTCAGCAGGTTGCTGCGGTTGTCAGTAATACGGCCCTGCACGTCGGCATCGGCTAATACCTGGGTGGATAAAGTGGCAAACGCCAGGCTTATGGCACAGGCCAGCGCGCTGCGTGAAGTATGTTTATGATGGGTGGGTTTCATCGGTTACTCTCAGATCACGGCTAATAATTGCGCTAAAGTTTGCCGGGTCTGTGTGACAAAACGCCGTTTGTTAACAGTACGCGCTGAGCCGATATGACCCGGGTCTTAACGGTGCAATGCAATGCCGTAAGCAGCAAAGCTTGTCATCCGGCTGTCATACAGGGCGCGGAAAATTGAGTTTATTTGTGCGGATAACCTGACTATGTGGCGACAACACCGCTATAAAATACTGTTCAGCCTGCTATTGCTGTTAAGCGGCCTGCTGCTGGCTATTGATACCGGCGATGCCAAACAAAATAATGAATTTGACGCTCTGGACATTCTGGGTGAGGGCACTACCTTATTGGTGGCCTGTGGCTGGCTGGGGCTGATTATCAGCAGCCGGCCAACCGGAAGGGTAACTGAATGGTTGTACTATGGCAGCCTGCTGTTGGTGTATTCATACTTTCTTGACCTGCTGGACGAATTTATCCGCTACCCGGATCATATCCGGCTGATGAGCTGGCTGGAATCGTTACCGGCGCCGGTTGGCATGCTGGTATTAACCTATGGCCTGATAGGCTGGCACCGTGAACAACGGGCTATTAACCGCCAGTTGCGTGGCCGCGAGCTGTTTTTACGCGACCACCAGCTTATTGATCCGCTGACCCAGCTGTACGGCATTGAGTATCTGCAAGCGGTATTGCAACGCGAAATAGAGCTACACCAAAGCCAGCATAAAACCTTAAGTTTACTGGTGCTGGATATTGATAATTTTGCCGCTGTTAACCGCCGCCATGGCATGGCCGCCGGTGATGCTTACCTTAGCCAGCTAAGTGAGTTGCTTAGCAGTCAGCTGCGATACAGTGATGTGGTGTGCCGCTACGCCGGTGACCGTTTTATTGCGCTATTGCCCAACACCGCTCTGCCACAGGCACAAATTATGGCACAGCATTTACGCCAGCAGCTATCACAACTGTCGGTTGCAAACACCGGGCCGCAACTGACATTGGTAGAAATGGCCGTTCAGCAAGACAGTGCGAAAAGTGCTTTACACGCTGCTGACCAGGCTATGGCACTGGCGAAGAAAACCACCGCACTTAAGTTGCAGCCAATCTGATGAGTATGCGCCACTTCGGCTATCAGGATAAAATCCTGCTGTTGCAACATGGCAGCACTGAGCTGCTCTCGCTGGCACAGCGGCGTGGCGCCCTGTTGCATAAGCTGCTAAGTGGCACCGGCATTTTTGAACAGGATTTACACAAACCGCATGGCAGGTTGCACCATAACGACTGGCTGAAACTGCTGCAAAATTGCCAGCAACAGCTAAACAGCCCTGAGCTGCCCTATTTGCTGGGCGGCGCTTTACTGAACAGCCGTTATATTTCGCTGTGTCAAAGCCTGCAATATGCGCAAAACCTGCGCCAGGCAATGGCCCAGCTGTACTACTTCCGCCATCAGCTGTTTCCTTGTTTTTATGTGCGGCTTTACCAACAACAGCATTGCATCTTGATCGAGTTTAAACCGGCGCTGGGTTTAGCTAATCAGCAGGGGTTTATGCAGACCGTCGTTTTTTCGCTGCTGCTGGGGTTAATAAAACAACAGCTTGGTAGCGTTTGTGGCATCAGCCTGCAGTTGCAGCAGGCGGCATCACATCAGTTACAGCACCAGCTGCATTGGGGTGTAGATGTCAGCTTTAATCAAAGCGCTGACAGCATCAGTATTCCGCTTGCTTTGTGGCAACAATGCTTTACTGATGCTGACGCGCAAAAATTCAGCGCTACCCGCCGCACCTGTCGCCAGCTTAACCGCGTGCTGAACAAGCAGCGGGCTTTGCCGGAGAGCATTTGCCGGCTGCAACGCAAGGCCCTGCCGCAACTGCTGAATCAGGATCAGGTTGCCTCCGCGCTGGGGTTAAGCAGTAGCAGCTTAAAGCGCCAGCTTAGCCAACATAACACCAACTTTGCCAGCCTGCTTGACGAGGTACGCCGCGATGCGGCCCGACAACTGTTACAACAGGGCCATTATTCTAACCGCCAACTGGCGCAAAAGCTGGGTTACTCCGACGAGCATAACTTTCGCCGTGCCTTTAAACGCTGGACCGGGTTAATCCCCAGCAGCTTTAAAGGCATGTTTAATTTCAACTAACCTCAACTTCACTACCAGGGATTTTTAATGAAACTGTTTACTACTGTCAGCCTGGCGCTGCTAAGCACTTTGCTCATCGCCTGCTCACCGGCCGATACAACGAAAACCGGCCAGACACCTGCCGCCGCCGCAACAACAGAAAATGTAGTGCTGCGCTTTGCTGTGCTGGGTGATGCCGAACCCAAACCTGAGCCGCAATTTCCGCATCTGGCGGCAGCGGTAGCCGACGTAAACCGGCTGGCAACGCAAACTAAACTGGATTTCGTTGTTGGTGTCGGCGATATTGCTCACAAAGGCACCTTAGTGCAATACGACAATGCCACGCCGGTACTGCAACAGCTAACGCTGCCGTTTTACCCGATTATGGGCAATGAAGAACATGGCAGTACTGTTGAGCGCTTTATGCAGTACGCTAACAGCTGGAATGCCGGCAAGATTACGCTGGATTCACCGAGCTACGTACTGGAATTTGACACTGTGGCGCTGGTATTCGCCTCGCCCGATCATGGCCGCGATTTTAATGACAGCGGCATAGCCTGGATGCTAAACCAGCTAAAACAGTTGCAGCCAAAGCCGGTGTTATTAATCGTGCACGGTGCGCAAACCGGTGTATATCCGGAAAACGCCGATAAAGGCATTAAGCACCCGGGGTTTGCCGACGTGATTGCTCAGCCCAACCTGGCCGCCGTGATCTCCGGCGATTTACATATGGATATGAACCGCGTTGAGCATT
Organism: Rheinheimera sp. EpRS3; assembly: GCF_001513785.1. Lineage (GTDB taxonomy): Bacteria > Pseudomonadota > Gammaproteobacteria > Enterobacterales > Alteromonadaceae > Alishewanella. The sequence goes on along the minus strand of NZ_LNQS01000001.1, from coordinate 775,342 downwards.
CAAAACAACTTGGCAAAGTGCATTACCTGCATATCCCGGCACTGGAACGCACTAAAATTCCGGATGAAACACAACACACTGCCATGTTTCGCGTATTTAGCCTCAACAACAACGGTGTAATGCAGGTAGATACCTACCAAACCGGCAACGCTACCCCGCTGGCACAACATAGTTATAGTTTTAACATCAGCCGCCAGCCATAACTGTCCATACCTGAAGCAAGGCTTGCTTGTAACATAGTTTGCAGCTATGTTACGCAGCTTTATTAAAGCTGCCGTTTGCGTGCGCCCTGCTTATATCCAAGGATGTTATGAAGTTACTCTCTGCCTCTGCTAAAACACTTTCTGTTGTTACTATATTGCTGGCGCTGCTCCTGAGCGGCGCGGCAAAAGCGGAGATATCCGCGCTGGAGCAGCTGTTTGAACAACAGCAATATGACGCCTTCTTGCAACAAGCACAGCAGCAGGCCAGCGAAAACAATGCTGATGCATTATTTTTACTCGGTAAAGCTTATGATCTCGGCCGCGGCGTTACAGCAAACCCCGGCACTGCCAGTCAATATTACCGGCAAGCCAGAGCATTAGGCTCTGCCCGCGCCAGCCATAACCTTGGCAATATGGCACTGGGCAACCGTAAAAAAGCTGAGGCAATAAAGTTGTTTGAAGAAGCTTTAGCAGGTGGCCTTACATTACCCACTTTATACAACCTGGGGCTGGCACACAGCCCGGCAGATCCAACGTCAATATTTAATCTGGCACCCACAATAGAAGCCGCGCAGCGGGCTGGCAGTTACTTTGGCCAAGCCTATGAACTGGACGAAGACAGTTTATATCTGGATAAAGCATCACGCGAATACTTGCGCGCCTATTTAATTGCTATGCAAAGCTACGGCAGCGAAAGAGAGCAGTTCGACATGGCGCAGTTGCGCCAGCAAGCAGTGCACTGGCTGGAGCGTGGTATGGCTGCGGATCAGGGCACAGCCTGGACAAACTATGGCGCCCTGCTACTGAACGAGAAAGACTACAGCGGCGCTAAAGCGGCCTTTTTACAAGGTGCACAGCGCAATATTGCTGTGGCAAACTATCATCTGGCCACCATGGCAGACAAAGGCCTGGGCGGGCAAGCCGATAAAGCACAGGCACTGGCGTATTATGAAAAAGCGGCCTTAGCCGGGATGGAGCAAGCCAAAGTTCCGGCTTACCGGCTGCTTAAAGATCAGCTTGAGTACGAAGACGACATAGTAGTGCTGGAGCAGGGTATTGCCCGTTTTGATGCGCTAAAACAGCAAGAAAAATATACCCCCATTTCGTTGGACGCCGCCATTCGCCGGCTGGCATGGGGCAAGTTTTTGGCGCAACAACGCCAGCAAAAAATAGACTTGCCCACTTCAGGCGACACACAATTAGTCCTGCAGGCCTGTGGCTTAGATCTTGGCCAACAGCATGGTGCAGCATACAACCTGGGAGTCAATTCGCACTGGCGTATGGCAGCCTATCTGACGCTGGCAGACAGAGTCGCTTTACCGCTCGAAGGCAGAGTTGACGCGCAAGGCTGCGCCCGCTTTACCACCGCAATAACAGAGCAACTGCAAAGCTTGTTACAACAAGGTGCAGTATTTGGCTTGCGCTTTCCTAACTATACCCTGCCACTGGCACTAAGCCGGCAAGGCAATATGCTGCAGCTATCGCTGTTGCCTGTAGGCACGCCATTACCGGCCAATTAAAAGCTGCAGGAGCGATGATGAGCGAACATGAAATTATTATTCTGCTGCAGGACCCGCAACTGCAGCCAAACGCGGACATTATTGCTGCCACTAAGGCATTTATTGCCGGGCTGTTTCCGGCGGCGGAACATATAGACGTTACCTGCACGGACGAAGTACGTTATTACGACTGCGGTGGCAATTTTGAGCATATTCACTGTCCGGCCTGCCAGACAGAGCTTAGCGTGGAACAATGGCATAGCCTGATGGAGGCAGACTACAATGCTGAGCACAACAGCTTTGCTATGCGGCAGCTGGCATTGCCGTGCTGTGGCAAACTATGTAATTTAAATCAGCTGCAGTATGCTTTTGAGCAAGGCTTTGGCCGTTTTGCCATCATTATGGATAACAGTGTCGGTGTAGTTGATGGGGCCACTCAGGCAGCCATAGAGGTATTTTTAGGCAACCAGCCGGTAAAAATTATCTACCGGCATTAGTTGAGTAAGCGCTATAAGCAGGCTTTAGCCCTGCTTAGCTTTTATCCTGTTTTTCCAGAAAGTCTCTAAACTCAATGGTGTAAAGCTTAATCAATACATGGGTTAGCGCAAATATAATCGGGCCGTAGATCAAGCCAATAACGCCAAATAACTGCAAACCACCAATAAGTGATAGGAAAAGCACTAGTGTGCTCATATTAGACGTACCCTGCATCAGAATCGGCCGTAAAAAGTTATCAATAGAGCCAACCAGTATCGCGCCCCACAAGGTTAAAAATAATGCCCAGGGCCAGTCACCCGTGAGTAATAAATATAAACTGGCAGGAACCCAGATTAACGCCGCGCCAACCAACGGGATTAATGACGCAAACACCATCATTGTTCCCCAGAACAAGCCCGGCATACCGACAATTGCCATACCAATACCGCCTGCGGCCCCCTGAGCTAAGGCAGTCAAAAAGGTTCCCATTACTGCAGAGCGCGCAACAGTGTTGGCTTCAGTGAGTAATTTCTCTTCCTGTGAGCGGGCTAGCGGTAATATCCAGAACAGGCTTTCGATAATTTTTTTATGGTCGCGCAGCAAAAAGAACAGCACAAATAACATCAGGAAAAAACTGACAATTATTCCGGTTACGTTACCAACCACTTTAGTACTTAAATCAAGCAGTTCTGTACTAAAGCCTGAGGCAAACTCGGTTAATCTATCAATAATGTCTCTGATACTGAAATCACCAACGGGTAGAAATTCGTTTATTCTTTCAATGCCATTCTTAATAAACGGCTGTTGCAACAGTGCTTCAGCTTTGCCATCTTCAACCCATTGGTAACTTTGTTTAGCAAACGTAATACTTTGCTGAACTATCGCCATTAACACAACAGTAGCCGGTACCAGAATCACTACCACCAGCAAAGAACAGGTTATGGTCGATGCCAGGTTAGGTTTATCAGGAAATTTACGCACAATTTTCTGATGCACAGGAAAACATAGTAACGACAGTACGAATGCCAATACTACCGGACCAATAAAGGGCGCTATTAGCAGATAACTGGCATACAGCGCCAGTAATAAGAAGATAATCAACACCCAATGACCAGGCTCGATTTTAACTTGGTTACTCACAGGTAAAACTCCCTTTTCTGATTACTGCACGGCTATTTTTTGTTACGGCTGTTTTATATTACGGCGCCACCTGTTGCATAATCAGGCCGCAAATATAAGCACCATAAGTACCAAGGCCATACCCCAGCACTGCCAGTAATACACCAACCGGCGCTAAGGATGGATGAAACGCTGCAGCGACCACAGGTGCCGAAGCGGCCCCACCGACATTTGCCTGGCTACCCACCGCCATATAAAACATCGGTGCTTTTATCAGCCGGGCTACAACCAACAACAATACCGCGTGCACCAACATCCAGATTATACCGACTAAAAACATCAGCTTATTACTAAAAATAGCCGTAACATCCATATGCATACCTATGGTGGCTACCAGGATATATAAAAACGCCGAGCCCACTTTGGATGCGCCTACCGCCTCCAGTTTACGTACCCGGGTAGTAGACAAATAAAGCCCTACAGTAGTGGCAATAACCACCAGCCAGAAGAAGGTGCTGGTTAAGCTGTACATAGCCAGCTGCGGCGCTACACGCTCAATCCAGGGTGCGATAATATCGGCCAGAGCATGAGACAACCCGGTTACGCCAAACGCTACTGCAACAATCAGCATAATATCGTTTAAATTAGGAATACGGGCATTTTGCGCCTGATATTGCTCAATTTTCTGCCGCAGGTTCATAATGCCACGGGTATCAGCACCGTTTTTGCGATCAAAAAACTCGGCCCGGCTGGCAATAAACAGTAACACTGCCATCCAGACATTGGCGACCAGCACATCCACGGTGATCATGACGGAAAAAATATTGCCATCAACATTAAACACCTCTTTCATTGCCGCCTGATTCGCGCCACCGCCAATCCAGCTACCGGCAATGGTTGTCATGCCGCGCCAGACATCACCACCCAGTTCCTGCGGAAAAAAGTAGCCGACACTCATCAGTGCGATGGGCCCGCCAATAACAATGCCTAAAGTACCGGTTAAAAACATGATTAGCGCTTTAGGGCCAAGGCCAAGAATGGCTTTAAAATCAACACTAAGAGTTAACAGCACCAGACTGGCAGGCAGCAAGTAGCGTGACGCCATTTTATAGAGTGATGAGCCTTCGCCGTCAATCACGCCAAAGCTGTTAAACAGCGAAGGGATGAAATAACACAATAACAGTGCCGGCACATATTTATAGAAGGCTTTAAAGAAGCGGTTATCGCTATGGCTGGTATAAAACACGGCACCCAAAATGGTGGCCATTAAACCAAGTACCACTGCATCGTTAGTGATAAGTACGCTGGATTCTTGCATCGGATACCCTGAAAATAGTTAGTAATTAGCTGAGGTTTTATGACATCGCTTTTTGCGCAAACATACCACAGCGCTACGGCTTAACAAAGCTGTAGCCGTTGTTTTGCCGCAATACTGCGGCAATCCGACAACAGAAACTAGAGCTTCGGCAGATTTTATGCTGTTATGTTGCGGCAAAACACACCATAAAACGCATGGAGGAAGAATGCGAAACCTTACCGGGAGCATCACACTACTGCTGGCATTTGCCTGCACAGCTGTTGCAGCTAAACCTATTACGCTGGAACAAACTGTCAGCATACAACATGTCACTCAACTGGTTGTAAGCAACGATGGTAACTACACCGCCTTTGTCCGTAACCGGCCACGTAACCCCTACAGCGAGAATGATGGCTCCAGCCATCATGAATTATTTCTACTCGACAAAAACGGCAAAGAAACCCCCTTTGTCACCGGCGATGGCCGGGTTGGTAATATTAAGTTCAGCGCCGACAATACGCAGCTGTATTTCACCGCTAAAAGAGGCGATGACAAATTTACCAGCCTGTACCGCATAGCCGTTAGTGGTGGCGAGGCACAAAAAGTACTGAGCCTGCAAAACAATATCAGCAGTTACGATATCAGTGCCGATGGCAAATATCTGGCGTTGCTGGCCAGGCCGGCGGAAGCAAAACAGCTGGCTGACTTAAAAAAGAAAGGCTTTAAAGCCGAAGTGTATGAAGAAGATTTAATCAATACCCAGCTATGGCTGGCACAACTGCAACAGCAGCCATTAAAAGCTGAAACCGTGCCGGTTGAAGGCAATGTGTTGTCGGTAGCCTTTGCACCAAAACAACAGCAATTACTGGTGCGTGTAGCGCCGACAGCATTGATTGACGATAACTACATGGCCAGCCAGTATCAGTTGGTTGATTTTAGCGGCAAGGTGCAACAACGTTTTGCCACTGTCGGTAAACTGGACAAAGCCGAACTGTCGCCGGACGGCAGCAAACTGGCGCTAATTGGCAGCGAAGATATCCACGACCCTTCAGCCGGGCGCTTAATGCTGGCCGATGTAAAAACTGCCAACCTGAGCGAGTTGCTGCCCAACTACGCAGGCCACGTGCAGGACATTGCCTGGCGCAGCAATAATGAACTGCTTTATGTCGGCCATATTGGTACCGAAGCAGAACTGGGTGCTGTAAATGTGCGTAGTGGCAAAACCAGCCAACTGGTAAAACCCGGTTCAGGCATTATTACCCGCGTAGCACAGCCGGAAAATGCCAAACACAGTGCGCTGCTCGTTAACACTGCTGCTCACCCGGGTGAAGTTTATCGCCTCAGTGGCAACAAGCTTAACCGGCAAACGCAATCTAACCCCTGGCTGGCCGACATTAGTATGCCAAAACAGGAAACCATCAGGCACACAGCCAGCGACGGTGTTGAGCTGGAGGGCATTCTGGTCTACCCGCTGGATTATCAGCAAGGCCAGCGCTACCCGCTGATCATGGTGGTGCATGGCGGACCGGAAGCGCATATGTCTAACGGCTGGCTCGACCGCTACGCCAGCCCGGTTAAACTGGCCGCCAGTGAAGGTTATATGCAGTTTTTCCCTAACTACCGTGGCAGTACCGGCCGGGGTGTGGCATTTTCCAAACTGGGACAAAATGATTACGCTGGCAAAGAATTTGATGATTTAGTCGATGCTAAAAATTATCTGGTTGCGCAAGGGCTGGTTGATACCGCCAAAGTGGGTATTACCGGTGGCTCTTATGGTGGTTATGCGTCGGCCTGGGCCGCCACCAAGCAAACAGAGCACTTTGCCGCCAGCGTGATGTTTGTTGGGATCAGTAATAATTTATCTAAATTTGGCACCACTGATATCGCCAATGAAATGCATTTGGTACATGCCCGCAGTTACCCGTGGCAAAAATGGCAATGGTATTTAGAGCGCAGCCCGATTTACCATGCAGAACAAGCCAAAACCCCCATTTTGATTATGCATGGCAAAGAAGATACCCGTGTACACCCCAGCCAATCAATGGAGTTATACCGCTACTTAAAAACCCACGGCAAAGTGCCGGTACGTTTAGTGCTGTATCCGGGTGAAGGCCACGGCAACCAGAAAGCAGCAGCCCAGCTGGATTACGGTATGCGCCTGATGCGCTGGATGGATCATTTTTTAAAGCAGAGTAATAAAGATTTGCCACCGCACGAGCTGCCACACGCTGACAATATAAAAGCAGCCACTAAAGAAAAAGACGCGGCCTAAAAGCCGGATAACGGAAGATGCCCGGCTTGCCGGGCATTTTTTTACTCAGCTGCTTTAGCACTTAGTGCTGGCGCTGCAAACGCCACACCATCCCAGCCGGTACGGATAAAATTACGGATATTCTGGTGATCGGTGCCCTTGGGAGTATCCAGTACAGTGCGGTAGTAATCACCAAATAAAAATAACGTTTGCGGTGCCGATAACTGGTGCAGCAAACCAAAAGCCAATATTTTGCATGAACCGTTGTTTTCACCGGCAACGTTGTGCAACTCGCCATTTTTAAACGCTACCGGCGTAAACTGGTACAGCGTATCGATCAGCACAATACTTTGCTCAAAGCTGATACTGTCGGGTTCAGTACTCAGCTGAATAAAAAAATGCTCTAGCATAGGAACTCCTGTTCGTTATGGCCAAGCGGGCCTGCAGCAATCTGCTGATACTAAGCGTTGCCTTTAAGCTTAGCAATAACACAAATAACGAAGTAACACATCTTTACTATTGAGTACCGGATCCGGCTAACGTCACGGTTATTGCCTGATATACTCTGGCCATTATCCGTAAGCCGGACCACATTATGTTAAGCACCGATATCTGCCAGCAGGCTCGCCTGGCAAGAGATGCCCGCTTTGATGGCCTGTTTTTTACTGCAGTAAAAAGCACCGGTATTTATTGCCGCCCTGTTTGCCCGGCAAAAGCACCGGCCGAGGCCCAGGTTAGCTATTATTTTTCATCTGCTGCTGCCTGCGCAGCCGGTTACCGGCCATGTCTGCGTTGCCGGCCAGACAGTGCACCCGGCTCTGCCGCCTGGCAAGGCACAGATACGACCTTACAACGTGCCTTAACACTGATTGATGCAGGTGGGTTACAACAACAAAACCAGACACAATTGGCAGAACGGCTGGGTATTAGTCAGCGTTACTTACGTAAAATGTTTCAGCAGCAACTGGGGCTGGCGCCAAAGCAATATGCCATTACCCAACAGGTGTTATTTGCCAAAAAGCTACTGCACGAAACGGCTCTGCCTATCAGCGCTATTGCTTATCAGGCTGGCTTTAACAGTGTTCGGCGCTTTAACGATGCCTTTAAACAACAACTACAACTTAGCCCCGGCGCTATCCGCCGGCGCCATGACAACACTGAACCAGACGTGATTCGGCTTGAGCTGAGTTATCGCCCGCCACTGGCTTGGCACACTATGCTGCAGTTCTGGCAGGCCCGTACGCTGGACGGTATTGATTGGGTAAATCAGCAAAGCTATGGCCGCACGTTCAGCTATCAGCAAAGCGTGGGCTGGTTTGAAGTAACGCCAAAAACGGACAGCAGTTTACAGCTGAGCCTGCACTGGGCCGGCAAGCAAGGTCTGTTTGGCCTGGTGCAGCAGCTGCGCCGCCTGCTGGATCTGGATGCCAATATGTTGCAGATAGAACAGCAACTGCAGCAGCATGCTTTGTTTAGTAACGGCATTATCAGTGGCCTGCGTATACCCGGTTTATGGTGCAGCTGGGAAGCAGGTGTCAGGGCCATACTGGGACAGCAAGTCAGTGTTGCCGGTGCCCGCACTCAGCTTAACCGTTTGGTACAGGCGTTGGCCGAGTCCGTAAACGGTGACAAAAAGTTGTTTCCGACACCGCAGGCGGTAGCGCAAAGCAGCCTGGAAATGATAAAAGTACCGCAGGCACGGCGTGACACGCTAAAAGCCCTGGCGCATTTTGTGATGGCAACCCCTGACGCATCACCGCAGCAATGGCTCAGCATTAAAGGTATCGGCCCCTGGACGGTAAACTACGCCTGCCTGCGCGGTTTGTCTGCCAGTGATATCTGGCTGGCCGGCGATCTTGGTGTACAAAAAGCGCTGGCCCGTAATGGCCATACTGCCGCAGATACCAGTAGCCTGGCGCCATGGCGCAGCTATGCCACCTTTCAGTTATGGTTTAGTCCCGGAGAATAATATGTTTAGCCAATATATCGACAGCCCGCTGGGGCCGGTACATATTTTAGCAAGCGCCAGTGGTATCAGTGCCATCAGCTTTGTAACAACGCGTCTGACAGCAGAGCAACCTTCAGCGCTTACAGCTTTGGCCGCGCAGCAGCTCAGCGCCTATTTTGCCGGCACCTTAAGCCATTTCAGCTTACCGCTGGCAGCCAGTGGCACTGTGTTTCAGCAACAAGTATGGCGCCAGCTGTGTGCTATACCTTTTGGCCAAACCTGCAGCTATGCCGATATCGCCCGCGGCATCAACAATGTTAAAGCAGTAAGAGCGGTAGGTGCCGCTAATGGCCGTAACCCTGTGGCGATAGTGGTACCGTGTCATCGAGTAATAGGCGCCAATGGCACCTTAACCGGTTATGCCGGCGGGCTGGATAAAAAAGACTGGCTGCTAAAACACGAACAGCGCCAAAAGGCGCTGTTCGGTTAAACGGTTGTGCAGTTAAAAAACCGGCACATATTAGAACTGGTAAGACACACCGAAACGGAATTCGTTTTTAGTATCGCCGCTATTTAGCGCCACATTGCTGCGAATGGCCCAGTCCGGGCTCAGGTGATAAGCGATACCACCGGCAAAACTGCCATAATTATCGCCGATAGAGTGGTAACTGGCTTCAGAGTAAAGCTCTACCTGCGGTGTTAACGGGTGACGTACGCCCACACCACCATAACCACCGCTGTCATCTGCATCACCGGATGCATTCTGAAAACCGGCCAGAATATAAGTTTGGGTATTGGGTGAAAAATCCAATTTAAAGCCGGTTAAGTAATTTACACCCAACTTCAGCATGTTAGCGTCAAACGGGCCTTGCGATACGCGGGCAAACTCGGCGTCCAGTACCCAGTTTCCGTCCAGGCGGTATGAAGCTTCAACATAAGGGCCATCCGGTCCGATATCAGTGTAACCTGCACCAACATAATCCCAGTTGATGTTAGCCTGTGCACCGGCGGTAAAAACAGCGGCAATGATACTTGCTGATACGATTGATTTTTTCATCTTATACTCCTAGGTTTCTCACACTGAGTCACACTTCGTTGCGACGTGAGACTTATTTTTATTAAGGCACAGCTTAGCCTCAGCGTCTTAACGCTGGCTGAACCCACCAAGATGGTGCAAACATTCTACTTTTTAGAATGTTTTAGCGTGAATAATGTAATTTTCTTTCCATTAACACTAAGCTTTAATAGCAGGCATTATTTCTGGAGAAATCATAATGACAACTCGCACAGTGCAACGCCTGATCCCTGCCATACAGGCATCGGATGGCGCCGGGGTAAAAATTAAGCGCAGCCTGGGGCAAAACCAGCACACCCGGCTGGACCCGTTCTTAATGCTGGATTTTTTTGGCTCGGACCAGGCCGGAGATTACATTAAAGGTTTCCCGCCCCACCCTCACCGCGGCTTTGAAACGGTAACCTACATGCTGGCAGGCCACATGCTGCACGAAGATCATCTGGGTAATCAGGGTCATCTTAAAAGCGGTGGCGTACAATGGATGACCGCAGGTCGGGGTATTATTCATTCAGAAATGCCGCAACAGGATGCCGGCTTAATGCAAGGGTTTCAGTTATGGCTAAACCTGCCTGCGGCGGAAAAAATGAAACCGGCTGCTTATGTTGATATCAGCCCGGAGCTGATCCCAAAAATCACATTAGCCCAGGGCACAGCCAAAGTGATTGCCGGCACTTTGCAAACCAATGATATCCAGCAAAGCGGGCCAATACAGGGCTTAACCACTGAACCACAGTATTATGATCTACACCTGACAGCCGGGCAGACAATAACGCTGCAACTGGCGCTGACCCACAGTGCTTTTGTCTACCCCTATGCCGGCGATATAAAAGTGGTTGATGATAAAGAACAGCGCAAAGTGCCCGAGCATCATGCCGGTGTTTTAACCAACGGTACTGCGGTCACTTTGTATGCCGAGCACGATTGCCGTTTATTAGTATTGGCAGCCGCGCCTATTGGCGAGCCGATCGTGCAGTATGGCCCTTTTGTAATGAACTCTATGGCCGAAATTGAACAGGCCATCAGTGATTATCAGCAAGGCCGCCTGACTGACAATAAAGCGGCCAACAGCATTGTACTGGCACGATAAAGGGTTTAAACAACGCTTTAGCTAATGAAAAGCGGGATTTTGTCAGCACAGCGTTTTATACTAACGCCTTTGTCATGACAGAGACTGCAGTATGCAATTAATCGGTATTATCGGCGCCATGGAGCCGGAAGTGGCGCTGTTGCGCCAGCAAATCGTTGATGTAGAAACCACAGAACTGGGCTCCTATGTATTTTACAGCGGCCGTCTCAATGGCGTAGCTGTTGTGCTGGTGCAATCCGGTATCGGTAAAGTCGCCGCCGCAGTTGCCACTACTTTGATGATCCAGCACTTTAAACCAGACGCCGTTATTAATACCGGTTCAGCCGGCGGCTTTGACCCGCAATTAAGTGTTGGTGATGTGGTTATCAGCACCGAAGTACGCCACCACGATGTTGACGTTACCGCTTTTGGCTATGAAATTGGCCAGGTACCGCAAATGCCAGCCGCTTTTACACCGCACCCGGCGCTGGTAGCCGCTGCCGAGCAAAGTATTAAAATGCTGGGCTATTGCAAAACCAAACAAGGACTTATTGCTACCGGTGACAGCTTTATCTGTGATCCGGCGCGTATTGCCGTTATCCGCCAGCAGTTTCCCACCATGCTGGCAGTAGAAATGGAAGGCGCCGCTATTGCTCAGGTATGTCATATGCTGCACACACCTTTTGTGGTGATCAGAAGCTTAAGCGATATAGCCGGTAAAGAATCGCCACAATCTTTCGAAGCGTATCTGGAGGTCGCCTCAAAAAACAGTTCCGCCATGGTTGCTGAACTGATTAGCAGCCTGGCCGGTGTACGCCTGTAACGTGCTGCCTCAAGGGCTCTGGTATGCGCCGTTAATACTGCTGGCCGTGGTGCTGGCAGCAAACTGGTTTAGCTTACCTGCGGCCTATCATCCGTTAACATTGTTTCGTTATTATGCCCGGCAACTGGCAAAAAAAGTACACCCTGATCCTGGCCGGCCAGCACAGCAACAATTCACGTCCGGTAGCCTGGCAGTAGTGGTCGCTGCGGCACCGCCGTTACTGTTGTGCTATAGCCTGTATCAATTCTCAGAACTGCCGCAACTGCTGGATGCCTTGCTGTTGTATATCAGCCTGGACTGGCAACAACAACGTAAACACATGCTGGGCATTAGCGATAGCCTCAAACGCGGCCAGCTAACGCTGGCAAAAGAACAAGCGACAAAATTACTGCTGCGCGACACCAGCCGCCTGACGGCAATGGGCGTAAGTAAAGCCATAGTGGAAAGCACTGTACTACGCAATACCAGGCTGATGCTGGGTGTGTGGTGCTGGTTTTTAGTTGGCGGCGGTATTGCCGCACTGGCATACCGGCTGTTACAGGAACTGGCTCAGCAATGGAACAGTAAACTGCCGCTAAACCGCCACTTTGGCATACCTGCTGCCTGGCTGGCCACTATTACTGCGGCCCCGGCGGTACTGATTAGCAGTGTTATTCTGGCATTGCAGCATGGGATCAGCCGCTGCTACAGGCAAATTCGCCAGATCCCACGGCTTAATCTCAACTACCTGTCTTTTTTACTGCTGTGCTGTGCCAGTGTGGCCGTGCGCTGCAATCTTGGCGGCCCGGCTTATTATGGCAACCGTAAACTGCTGCGCAGCCGTATACCGTATCAGCGAGACCCAGCCTGGCAAGATATTGGCAACGGTGTAAGGGTTGTGCATTTTGTTCAGCTGTATTTTATGCTGCTGGCGCTGAGTGCAACCTTAGTGCAATTTGCTCTGCTTTGGTTGAAATAACAGCGATAACAAGTGCTGTCGTCAGAAAACTGGACAAGCTATTCACTCTCAGTATATGTTCTGCACAATAACGCAGATGTAGCAGCAATAATAATAATCACGCTACAGTGAACGGGAGTTTCAGTGAATTTTGTGCAGCCTTTGATGCGTATTGCAGCCCTGTTTCTGGTGTTGGCTGTGTTCAACTTAGCTGCGGCCCCGCTATTACGCCCTCTGACACCGGATCAGGGGCTGACACAGGGTTCAGTTAATGATTTGCTGCTGGACCAGGAAGGCTTTCTCTGGCTGGCTACCGAGGGCGGCCTTAACCGTTTTGACAGTAATCAGGTGGTGCAGGTTGGTACTGAGCTGGCCAGTTTAAAAGAAATTTCATTTACCCGCTTACTGCAGGACAGCACCGGCAGTATTTTTGCGGCAACCGCCACAGGCGATCTGTACCGTTTTAACCGCGCCAGTGGTTATATCGAACTGGCGGGCAGTTTACGCCAGCAGAACGACCAACCCAACAGCACTTTTATCTCAGACGCTTTTATCTCCGGTATGGTGTCGTACAACAGCGATACGTTATTGCTGAGCACCCATCACGCTGTATTTCGTTTATCGTTAATTGATGGCAGCCATGAGAAGCTATTTGATATCCGCGAAGCGGGTTATAGCGATGGCTGGCTGCGCAATATCCAATATTATCAGGGCTACGCACTGCTAGCCGCGTTTAACGGTGTTATTGCCGTTAACCTTAGCAACAATCAACACCAGTACCTGCCTTACTTAGACAGTAGTACGGTATCAATTGACCGGCTGCACAGCAAAGTGCTGAGTATTAAGCATAACCGTTTGTGGATAGGTACTGTCGATGGCCTTTACAGCGTTAACCTTGACGATATGCTGGCCTACTTACAACACCAGACGCCCTATCAAGCTAAAACAGAGCTGGCCGCACTGAATGTCTGGCAGGTAAAGTGGGTTGATGATCACGCCCTGATACCGACCGAGCGCGGGCTATACCGCTTTTATCCGCAACAGCAAAATACAGAATTTGTGCTGCGCTTTAGCGATGCTAATCTGGGCTTATTTGAAAACACCATCATAGATATAGTGGCCGATAAAGCCGGGGGTTACTGGCTGGCATCGCGCGACAATGGTGCTTATTACTGGCATCCACGCAGCCAGGCTTTCAGCCAGATTATCCGCACCGATAACGATAACACCACGCTTAGCAGTAATGTGGTTTATAGCCTGCTGGCCAGCGACAACCAGACACTGTGGATAGGCACTGCCAATGGCCTGAATAAAAACCAGCTGCATAACGGCAGCAATACCAGTTATCTGGTAAACCCGGACCCCAAAGCTATTGAACATGATGGCACTATTTATGCTATTTATCCGGCAGATAACGGCAACCTGTGGCTGGTTAATGCCAATGGCTTGCGATTATTTAACACCAGCACGGGCAAACTGCAGTTGCCTGCCAATATTAAAGACAGTGACAAACACTATTTAGACGCCAGAAACAACAGCTATTTTCTGTATCAGCAGCAGTGGTACTTCTTTTACGATACCAAACTGATGCGTTACACACCGGCCACCGGCACAGTTGAAGACATCAGTAATGATTTCAGCGCGTCCGGCGACAGCCGCGGTACTATTTTGGGTGTTTATACCGGTAAAAATATGGGCTTGTTAGTGGCAAAACCGGATGAGATCTGGTTATGGCAGCCACAGAATAACAGCCGCCGTCTGATTTATCAGGCGCCTGGCTACCAGCCTATGCTGGGCCGTATTGCCAACTCTATGCAACAGGATAAACAGGGCCGGTTGTGGATCAGTATGTCGGGTGTAGGCTTACTGGGCTTTGCCGCAGACACGCTGGAGCTGCTGCATTTTTACAGCATAGACGACACCTTATTGTCAGATGCGGTATATAACCTGCAACTGGATGCACATGACGATATCTGGTTTTCCAGCCATTATGGCCTGGCCCGGCTTGATGCCGATACTCTGCAAATTGAGTTTTTTACCCGCGATGACGGTATTTATACTCATGAATATAACGGCGGTGCAGTAGCAACACTGGCCGACAACCGGCTTGCCTTTGGCAGTATGCGTGGCGTAACACTGGTAGAGCCCGCACGGCTGCAGGAGCAAACCGCCGAGCCAAACGCCATTATTACCGGCCTCAGTGTGTTGTCTGGCAATTTAAAGCCGGTAAATGCCAATTTAAATGAACGCCATTTTACGTTATCGCATAAAGATCTCGGTATTACCCTGCAATTTAGCGCGATGAATTTTAGCAACCAGCACAAAATGCGTTATCGTTACTGGCTGGAGGGCAAACAAAATATCAGTTACCCGCCGCAGCGTGGCAACAGCGTTATTTTCCCGCAGCTAAGCAGTGGTGATTACACCTTTAACGTGGTGGCTATTTCCCCCGAAAGCGGCACTGAAAGCGCACCGGCAAAAATTCATTTACACATAAAACCCGCTCTCTGGTTATCCGGCTGGGCATTGCTAAGCTACGCCGCCCTGCTAACCCTATTGTTGTATAAATTTTACCGGTTACGCCGCCATCAGCATGCGCTGCTGCGCAGCATACATACCAAAGCCCTGCAAAGTGAGCAGCGCCTGAAACAGGCTCTGGCCTCGGTAAACAGCGGTGCCTGGGAATGGCAGGCTGACACTAACCTGCTGTTCGCATCACGCATTCACAGCATGCTCGGTTACAATGAAGCCATGAACCCGCTGACGTTACAGCAACACCAAACGCTGATCCATCCTGACGACCGGGAGGGTTTCAATGCGCAGTGGTTACGTTTCTTACAGCAGCCAGAGCTGGGATTTGATTTTACCTATCGTATGCAGCACCAAAGCGGTAACTGGCTATGGTTTCGCGATCTGGGCAAAGCCACTGAATATGATAACGACAAAAGCGTAAGCAAAGTTATTGGCACCTTTAGTAATATCACCGAAACCCGCGCCAATCAGGAAAAAGCCCGGCTATTTGGCGAAGCCTTCCAGCAAACCCGCGACTGGGTGGTTATTCTGGACAACAACCAGCGGGTCATTGCTGCCAATCAATCTTTTGCCGATGCCTTTGGCAGCGTGGAGCAATACCTTGACCAGCCCCGTACCCACCATTTGGGTATTAGCCTGATGCGAAGGCGTTTTTACACCAAGCTGTTAAAAGAAATGAAACCAGGCCAGCACTGGCAAGGTGAAGAGCTGGTTATTACCCCGGATGGCCGTGAGCGTCCTACGCTGATTAACATCAGTGCCATTGGCGAACAGCAGGAACTGGCATTTTTTGTCTTGGTATTTACCGATATTACCGCGCAAAAAATGGCCGAAGATGAACTGCGTTACCTGGCCAACTATGATGCCCTGACCGGCCTGCCCAACCGGGCTTTATTAATGGACCGTATTTACCACGGCATTGATCAAGCCAAGCGTGACAAGCGCTCCTTGGCGCTGTGCTTTATCGATCTGGACAAATTTAAGCAGATTAATGACTCACTCGGCCACGATGTCGGCGATTTATTACTTAAAGAAGTAGCCCGGCGTTTAACGCTGACGCTGCGGGACAGCGACACCGTGGCGCGCTTAGGCGGCGATGAATTTATTGTGCTGCTTGAAGGCTATAAAACCGCAGACAATATCAGCCATGTCGCCCGTAAGATGCTAACCGTTGTCAGTGAACCTATGCAGTTAGGTACTCATACCGTTGGCGTATCC
This sequence comes from Rheinheimera sp. EpRS3, assembly GCF_001513785.1. GTDB lineage: Bacteria > Pseudomonadota > Gammaproteobacteria > Enterobacterales > Alteromonadaceae > Alishewanella. The sequence goes on along the minus strand of NZ_LNQS01000001.1, from coordinate 758,897 downwards.
CCCAGTATTGGTATAGCCATATATCCTGACGATGCCATTAATGCTATCGAACTGCTAAAGCACGCTGATGTGGCGATGTACCATGCCAAAGAAGCCGGGCGTAACAACTTTCAGTTTTTTACCGCCGAAATGAACGAAAAAGCCCATATGCGGCTGGCGCGGGAAACCCGTTTACGTAAAGCACTGCAGAATGATGAGTTTGTTAACTTTTATCAGCCCATCGTTAACAGTCAGACCCGTCAGGTGGTGGGGGCTGAAGTGCTGATCCGCTGGCAAAGCAGCGAAGGGTTAATTTCTCCGGCTGAGTTTATTCCGCTGGCTGAAGAGCTGCGGCTTATTATTAATATGACACACCAGTTACTGGAAAGAGCCTTAAACGACTTACGCCAATGGCATCTGGACGGCTATCAGCTGTATTTGTCTGTTAATTTATCCACCCAGCATCTGGAACAACCGGCACTGGTAGAACATACCCGGTTTTTGTTGCAAAAATATCAGGTGCCTGCCAATTGCCTGCGGTTTGAAGTTACCGAAAGTGCACTGATGCGCGACCATCAAAGCGCTATTGATACCATGCTGGCGCTTAGCGAGCTTGGCGTACAACTGGCACTGGATGACTTTGGCACGGGTTACTCATCACTAAAATACCTGAAAGAGCTGCCGATTGATGGCATTAAAATTGACCGCAGCTTCGTGCAGGATATCGGCATCGACAGCAGCGATGAAACCATTATTGAAGCCATGCTCAGTATGGCCAACAGCCTGGGCATGTATTGTGTGGCAGAGGGCGTAGAAACCGAGCAACAACTGGCGTTTTTCAACCGCCGCCAATGCTACCTGATCCAGGGTTATTTATTCGCCAAACCCATGCCAGCAGCCGATATTCCGGCATTTTTACAAACCGAACTGTGACAAACGCCAGGCTGCTGCTGTGCTGCGATATATTCTGTCAGCAGCGGCTAATGCAGCTACCGGCTCTGATATACTAGTCAGCCTTATCACCCACGCTGCAGGCTGTTATATTGTCGCCGTTAGCCAAAGGAGCCTTGCTACTGCTGCTGGCCGAAGCATGCTTCGCTGGTATTGGCGCTATTGTTAAATTTACCAGCGGCACCGCGTCAGAAGTGCAGGTGGTGTTTTTCCGTAACTTTTTTGCCCTGCTGCTAATGCTGCCGTTTTTATACAAACACGGTTTTAGCCTGCTAAAAACCCAACGCTGGTACCTGCATCTTAGCCGCGCATTAACCGGGCTTATTTCGATGTACTGCTTTTTCTATGTGCTGGCGCGCTTGCCATTAGCACAGGGTATGCTGGTGCTGCTGCTCTCACCCTTTATTGTGCCTATTATCGCCAGATTCTGGTTAAAAGAGCGCCCCAGCCGCCTGACACTGTTTGCCATAGCACTGGGTTTTGTTGGCGTAATGCTGGCACTACCCGGCACCGCTGGCACTATTGATGCCATTATGCTGGTGGCGCTGGTATCTGCTGTGTTGGTAGCCGTGACCAAAACCACTATCCGTTATATGTCTGATACCGAGCCTGCGGTGCGTATTGTGTTTTACTTTTCGCTGCTGACTGCCATTTTATCTGCGGTGCCGCTGCCGTTTTACTGGCAGCCGCTAAACAATGAGGTATGGCTGGCTTTTATTGGTATGGGCGTACTGGCAGCCATCGGCCAACTGGCGATGACGCGCGCTTATGCCGTGGCGCCAGCCAGTGATATTGGTATGTGGACTTACAGCAGCGTAATTTTTGCCGGTTTATTTGGTTATTTATTCTGGCAGGAGCCGGTAACCATGGCCTGGTTTGGCGGTGTATTGGTGATTTTCTACGCCGGTTATATCACAACCCGGCAAAGGCTGTTATAGCGATTCTGCAAACTCATTATGAACAGGCAGGGATCGGTTTACTCTAAGTCAACCGTTGAAGGCATGGATGCCTGAGTCGAGCCCCCACGGATGGGTTTACGGCGCGTTGACGTGGGTAAACCGATCTCGGCCCTACTTCGAAGTAGCCATTTTACGCCAGTGCTGGCAACGCGGGCCCGAACAGGCTAAAATACGCTCCCTTTTTTCCAAGTGACAATACAGGTAACGACACACAATGGGCAAAAAACTGCACATTAAAACCTGGGGCTGCCAGATGAACGAATACGATTCATCCAAAATGGCCGACCTGCTGGATGCTACCCACGGCTTTACGCTGACCGAAGAGGCAGAAGAGGCAGATGTTATTCTGCTAAACACCTGCTCTATCCGCGAAAAAGCACAGGAGAAAGTATTCCATCAGCTGGGTCGCTGGCGTCCGCTGAAGGAGAAAAACCCGAATTTAGTGATCGGTGTCGGTGGCTGCGTAGCCTCACAGGAAGGCGCAGCCATTCGTGAGCGCGCACCCTATGTTGATATCGTCTTTGGCCCGCAAACCCTGCACCGGCTGCCCGAAATGATCAACGCCGTACGCGGCAACAGATCGCCGGTGGTGGATGTGTCCTTCCCGGAAATTGAAAAATTCGACCGCCTGCCTGAGCCTAAAGCCGATGGCCCAACCGCCTTTGTCTCGGTAATGGAAGGCTGCTCAAAATACTGTACCTTCTGCGTAGTGCCTTATACCCGCGGTGAAGAAGTCAGCCGGCCGTTGGATGATGTGTTATTTGAAATTGCCCAGTTAGCCGAACAAGGCGTGCGCGAAGTCAACCTGTTGGGCCAAAACGTTAACGGCTACCGCGGTGAAAAATTCGACGGCACTATCTGTCATTTCTCGGAATTACTGCGTTTAGTCGCCGCGATTGACGGTATCGACCGTATTCGCTACACCACCTCGCACCCGGTGGAATTTACTGACGATATTATCGAAGTATACCGCGACGTACCTGAGCTGGTTGATCACCTGCACCTGCCGGTACAAAGCGGCTCTGACCGCATTTTAAACCTGATGAAACGCGGCCATACCGCGCTGGAATATAAATCGCAAATTCGTAAGCTGAAGAAAATCCGGCCGAATTTAAGCATGTCGTCTGATTTTATTATCGGTTTCCCCGGTGAAGACGATGCCGATTTCCAGGCCACGATGGATTTAATTGCCGCAATCAATTTTGATATGAGCTTCAGCTTTATTTACAGCGCCCGCCCAGGCACACCAGCTGCAGACTTGCCGGATGATGTCAGTGAAGAAGCGAAAAAACAGCGGTTGTATATATTGCAAGATCGCATTAACCAGCAGGCGCTGAAAATTGCCCGTGGCATGCTCGGTACCGAGCAGCGTATTTTGGTAGAAGGGCCATCGAAAAAAGATATTATGGAACTGACTGGCCGCACCGAAAATAACCGTGTGGTGAATTTTGAAGGCTCGCCAGACATGATAGGCTGCTTTGTCGATGTGAAAATTACTGATGTATTCAGTAATTCATTGCGTGGTACGCTAATCCGCACTGAGCAGGATATGGGCTTGCGCCGTGAAATAGCACCGCAGCAAATTCTGGCACGGCAAAAAGCCGCGCCGGTAGCAGACGTACTTGGCGTAACCACTTTTACACCTTAACTGATCCGGGGGCATTAATGCCCCCTTTTACACTGAGGCAGGCATTTGAGCACAACTTTACATACTGCAGATTTAACGCTGGAAGGTGCTGACAACCGGCGGTTAACGCTGTTATGTGGCCCCTTTGACGATAACCTAAAACACGTTGAACGCCGTTTACTGGTTGAGATCAGCCAACGCGACAACCAGCTGAAAATAGCTGGCCCGGCCGATAACGTTGCCGCTGCTTTAGATGTACTGCAGCAGTTGTATGCTGCCACGGCTTTGCCGACGGCAGAGTTAACGCCCGAGCAGGTGCATTTGCTGATCAGCGAAAACTACGATATTCAGTACCAGCAACATGACGACGAGCCGCGCGATTTCAGCCTGAAAACCAAAAAAGGCCTGATCAAACCGCGCAACCCGAATCAGGCGGCTTATGTTGGCAATGTGCTTAAACATGATGTCTGTTTTGGTATTGGCCCGGCCGGTACCGGTAAAACCTATTTAGCCGTAGCCTGTGCGGTAGACGCGCTGGAGCGTAACCTGGTGCGGCGCATTGTATTAACGCGCCCGGCGGTAGAGGCCGGTGAAAAACTGGGCTTTTTACCCGGCGACTTAGCACAAAAAGTCGACCCGTACCTGCGGCCTTTGTACGATGCCCTGTTTGAAATGCTTGGCTTTGAAAAGGTTGAAAAGTACCTTGAACGCGGCATTATTGAAATCGCGCCGCTGGCTTATATGCGCGGCCGCACGCTGAACGACGCCTTTATTATTCTCGATGAAAGCCAGAACACCACGGTTGAACAGATGAAAATGTTTTTAACCCGCATTGGCTTTAGCTCAAAGGCGGTGATCACCGGCGATATTACCCAGGTAGATTTACCCCGCGGCCAGTATTCCGGGTTAAAACACGCCATCGATGTACTGAGCGAAGTAGACGAAATCAGCTTTAACCACTTTACCGCCAAAGACGTGGTGCGCCACCCGATAGTGCAGCGCATTGTTATGGCTTATGAAGCCTTTGAAGCGGCCAAAGCGGCAGCAGATAACGCAGCTAAAGGCCAATAATGGCAATTACTCTCGATTTACAGCTGGCCAGCACAGCAGATAACTTACCCACCGAAGCACAGGTTCAGCAGTGGCTGGATGCGGCCATACTGCCTTTTCATGCTGAAGCCGAAGTAACCGTGCGGATTGTTGATGACGCCGAAAGCCAGCAGCTGAATTTTGATTATCGCAGCAAAGATAAACCCACCAATGTGCTGAGCTTTCCGTTTCAGTGTCCGCCGGGCATCGAGCTGCCACTATTGGGCGACTTAGTGATTTGTGCTCCGGTTGTGGCTGCAGAAGCGGCAGAGCAACATAAAAGCCTGCAGGCCCACTGGGCACATATGGTAGTACACGGATGCTTGCATTTATTGGGCTTTGACCATATAAATGACGACGATGCCGAGCAAATGGAAGCCAAAGAAGTCACCATATTGCAGCAACTTGGCATTACTAACCCCTATTTGTTGGATAACGAATAGGTTTTTTTTGTTTTTTGGAGCAACAGTTCACCCATGAGTGACGACAATCCCCACTCTAGTCGCGGTTCTGCCGGTAAATCCTGGTTAGATCGGATCGCCAGTATCTTTAGTGCAGAACCACAAGATATATCTGACTTACAAGACATCATCAGCGAAGCGCAAGCGCGTAACCTGATCGATGCCGATACCAAAAGTATGCTGGACGGCGTGCTTGATGTTTCCAGTATGCGGGCCCGTGACATTATGGTACCGCGCTCCCAGATGGCCACCATCGACATTGACGACTCTGTCGCTGATATGCTGCCCATCCTGATGGAAAACAATCACAGCCGTTATCCTGTCGTCAATGAAGACAAAGACCATATAGAAGGCATACTGCTGGTGAAAGACCTGCTGCAGTACGCGCTGGACCCCAATGTTAACGACTGGCACCTGCGCGATTTACTGCGCCCGGCGGTGATTATCCCCGAGAGTAAGCGGGTTGATGCGCTGCTAAAAGAATTCCGCCAGAAACGTTACCATATGGCCATAGTGGTGGATGAATACGGCGGTGTATCCGGCCTGGTAACCATTGAAGATATTCTGGAACAAATTGTCGGCGAAATTGAAGATGAGCACGACGATGAAGAAGAAAACGATATCAAGAAAATGGCATCCCGGGTGTTTCAGGTTAGCGCCCTAACACCGCTGGATGAATTTAACGAATCATTTAACACCACCTTTGATGAAGAAGACGCCGACACCATAGGTGGCATAGTGCTGCATGCGTTTGGCCATATGCCTGCCAAAGGTGAAAGTATCGAGCTTGAAGGTTTAACCTTTAAAGTCAGCAAAGCGAACAGCCGCCGTTTAGTGCAGCTGCAAGTGATCCGCGCTAAAGAGCCTGCCGAGACAGAGGAAAACTAACTATCTTGCGTCCTGTTGTCGCCAGGCTGTCACAAGCCCTGCCCCATCTGCTGCTTATTGCTGCCGGTGGGGTTACTACTCTGGCCTTTGCGCCTTACACACTCTGGTGGCTGCCACTGCTTAGTCTGGCGCTGCTGGTGTTTTTATTGCAGCGTGCAGCAACAGCAAAGCAGGCAGCACTAAGAGGTTTCAGTTTTGGCCTGGGCTGGTTTGGTGTCGGCATCAGTTGGGTGCATGTCAGTATTGACCAGTTTGGTGGCTTGCCACTGGCAGGCAGTTTGGGGCTAATGGCCTTGCTGGTTAGTTATCTGGCATTGTTTCCGGCTCTGGCCAGTTGGCTTAGCTATAAATTGCAACGCCCGGCTTTTACGCCACTGTTATTTGCCGCCTGCTGGACAATGACAGAATGGCTGCGTAGCTGGTTATTTACCGGTTTTCCCTGGTTATCTATGGGCTACAGCCAAACCAGCCAGGGCCTGCGTGATTTCGCCCCACTGATTGGCGAAACCGGCATCAGCTTTTTGCTGGTGTTTTCTGCCGCAGCACTGGCGCAGCTTTTTTTGCAGCAGCGCGCTATCAGCCGTTACAGCTATATGTTTATTGCCGGCTTGTTATTTGTGCTAAGCCCGCATCTGGTAAAGTTCAACGGCTGGCAGTACAGCGATAAACAACTGTCTGTCGCGCTGGTGCAGGGCAACATAAAACAAGACTTACGCTGGGCGCCGGAGCAGGAATGGCCCACCATGCTTAAATATATGGATATGACACGGCCAAATTTCCAGGCCGATTTAATTATCTGGCCGGAAGCGGCGATCCCCCGGCTGGAGCCTGTAGCACAGGATTTTCTTGATAACCTCAACCGTGCTGCACTGTATCAAAATACCGCAGTCATCAGCGGCATTCTCGATTACAACAGCCAAACCGAACAAGCCTGGAACAACCTGATTGTGCTGGGTAAACGCCATACCGACTCCACCGATGGCGATTATTTTTACGGCCACGGCAACCGCTACAGCAAGCACCATTTGCTGCCAATCGGCGAGTTTGTGCCACTGGAGGGCTTATTACGCAAACTGGCTCCTATTTTTGATTTGCCGATGAGCTCGTTTACCCGTGGTGCTTATGTACAACCGAATCTGGTAGCCAACAGCTACCATTTACTGCCTGCCATTTGTTTTGAAATTGCCTTTCCAGCCCAGATAGCGGCCAATATGACCGACGCAACGCAACTGCTGCTAACGGTAAGCAATGACGCCTGGTTTGGTGACAGCATAGGCCCGCACCAGCATTTGCAAATTGCCCAAATGCGTGCGCTGGAGTTTGGCCGGCCGGTATTGCGGGCAACGAACAACGGCGTAACAGCCACCATTAATGCCAGCGGTAATATTAGTGCCACCGTACCTCAGTTTACCGAAGCGGTGTTAAAAGACGAGCTACGCCTGAGCACAGGCACCACGCCCTACAGCCGTATTGGTGATAAGCCATTGTGGTTAATATGCGGTTTTTTCCTGTTTTTGTTCAGTACTATTAAATGGCGCAGTGCAAAAATGGTTGTTAAAGCTATTTAGTCATTAACATTTAACTTGAGAAGCCATCTCAGTCAGGTAGACTGTCAGCACGCTTTTGTTTTGCCGGCCCCTGGTATGACCCTACTGCACAATATCAGCCGCACCCTGCAGCGCCGCCGTAACAGCACCTGGCATGCACTGGGTTATGACACTACAGTGCGCGCTGAAACCCCGGCTGACTACGAGGCAATAGCCAGCCTTACCCGCTCTGCGTTTAATAATGAAGCTGAAGTCAACCTGATCACGGCATTGCGCCAGCAGGCAACTGACTGCATAGCCTTAGTGGCTGAACAACATGGTCAGCTTGTCGGCCATATCCTGTTCTCAGCCGCTACGCTGGATAAAGCACCACAAACCCGGTTAATGGCGTTAGCGCCAATGGCGGTAAGCAATGTATTGCAGCATCAGGGCATAGGTTCGGCACTGGTGCGGGCCGGGCTGGAGCAATGCAAAAAACAGGGCGTTGCGGCAGTAGTCGTGCTGGGCCATCCGGCGTACTATCCGCGATTTGGCTTTATCCCGGCCAGCCGGTTTACTATTAGCTGCCCGTGGCAAGCACCGGACAACGCCTTTATGTTGTTAGAGCTGACACCCGGCGCGCTTAAAGGTAAAAGCGGCCAGGTGCTGTATCATCCGGCTTTTGCAGCGCTTTAATCCGTGGATATAACACGAACCGGTTTACCCACGCTAACACGCCGTGAATACGTCCCTGTAGGCTCGACTATAAACTTCATCCATGAAGTTTATCCTGCGGACCAGCATAGCTGTTCAAATTCGCTCCCGGCGAATTTGTCAGTATCCATGCCTTCAACGGTTAGCTTAGGGTAAACCGATTCTCATATGGAAGTGTTAACTAATCCTCATCCATACTGCCATTTACTATTTCAGCAATCTCTGCCAGCCGCACCAAAGCGCGGCCATTAACTGATTTTTTTGGATACTGGCCGCGGCTGTTTTTCTCGCCGGCTTCTACACCGGTTAACAGGGTTAACGCCTCATCCACGGTTTTTACTACATACAGATGAAACTTCTGCTGTTTTACTGCAGTAATAACATCGTCATTCAGTACTAAATTCAGCTGATTACTGGCCGGAATAATCACGCCCTGCTCGCCGGTTAAACCGCGGCTTTGGCATAAGCGGAAGTAGCCTTCTATTTTTTCATTTACCCCGCCAATGGCCTGCACCTGGCCATGCTGGTTAATAGATCCGGTTACCGCCAGGCTTTGCTTAATTGGAATATCGGTAATGGCCGATAACAGCGCACACACTTCGGCCAGCGAGGCGCTGTCGCCGTCAATATGGCCATAGCTTTGTTCCATGGCAATATTGGCCGACAGTGTCAACGGAAACTGGCGGGCATATTTAGCGCCAAGGTAGCCGGTTAACAGCAGTACGCCTTTAGAGTGAATAGCTTTGCCCAGCTCAACCTCGCGTTCAATATCGACTACACCGCTGGAGCCGGCAAATACCGTAGCACTAATACGTGCCGGTGTACCAAAGGCGGTATCACCAATTTCCAGTACCGTCAGGCCATTAATTTTGCCCACGGCCAGGCCGTCGGTATCAATTAAAATCTGGCCTTCCTGAATATCTTCCAAAAAGCCCTCGCTAATACGGCCGGTGCGATGCTGCTTACCTTTAAGAGCCTGCTGAATATGCTCTGCCGTTAAGCTGCTGCTATGCTGCTGACCAGCGTAATAACAGGCTTCACGCACCAACTCTAATACATCGGCAAAGCGGGCCGACAACTTACGTTGGTGTTCGGCCTGGCGAAAACTAAAAGTCAGCAGTTGTTTAAAACCGCTGGCGGTCAGCTCGTCAATATTCAGCAAGCGCATTTGCTCACGAATTTGCATCGCCATATAAGTGATGGTTTCAGCGGTATTAGGCAGGTAATGCTCAAAGTCGGCCAATACCCGGAACAGCTCGTTAAACTCATCGTCAACGTCCTGGATCAGGTAATACAGGTCGCGCGAGCCCAACAGCACCACTTTGACATTCAGCGGTATCGCCCGTGGCGTAATAATGGTTGAGTTGGTAACCGCATGCTCCGACAGCGTATCAATTAACAGCTCGCCGGATTTTAGCGCCAGCTTAAGCGCATCCCACAGTTGCGGTTGTGTCAGCAGCCGGTCAGCATCCAGGATCAGATAACCACCATTGGCGCGGTGCAAAGCACCGGGGCGGATCATGCGGTAGTTGGTATATAAGTTACCGCTACTGGAGTTGTATTCTACCCGGCCAAACAGGTTGCCGTAGCTGGGGTTAGGTTCAAAAATAATCGGCGCGCCCGACATGCTCTCGTAATGCACCAAGACGTTGGGCACAAATTCTTCAATAAAAATTTCGCGGTTGTCGGCCTCTTCTTGCTTCTCCGCTTCAGATTCATCCGGCATCAGTTCCAGCACAGCCTTTACCAGATGGCTGCGCATTTCGCGAATGTAGCGCAGTACACCCAGCTCAGCAGCATAGTCATGCTCCAGCTGCTTCAGCAGCGGTTTAATCGCCTGTTCTATGGTGTCTTTACGCAAAGCGCGCAGGCTTTCTGACAGCTCACGTTTCCACTGTGGCAGCTCAAGCAACTGCTCATTCAGTATGGTTTCCAGCTCGCTGACCAGACCATAAAAATATTGCCGCTGCTCTTCGGTTAACTTAGAAAACTCCTGATCGTCCAGCGGCTTGCCGTCGATAATTGGCGAAAAGCTTACTGCGCCGTTTTCTTCATACAGCACAACATTTTTTTCCAGCGCCTTGCTCTCTACCAGCTCAATAGCATTTTCGTATTTATCGTCAAAAGCACGGGCGATGGCTTTTTTCTTACGCTGATAACCGGGGTTATCAAAAGCGGCCGGAAAGGTATCCAGCAGTTCGTCGATCAGGGCTTCAATTTTTTTAACCAGGATTTTGCCTTCACCCGGCAGTAAACGCAGGGTGTTGGGTACACGCTCATCATCAAAGTTATTCAGGTAACACCACTCTTCCGGCGTGGCTTTTTCACTGGCAGCCTGCTGCAGTATGTCCTGCACCAGCGTAAAGCGCCCCAATGCCGGCTCACCCATTACGTACAGGTTGTAACCGGGCATATCCATGCCAATGGCAAAAGCCAGTGCCGATTTAGCCCTGTCCTGGCCAATAAATGCCGGGATCAGTTGCTTAACATCCAGCGCCTGTTTAATCAGCTTGCTGTCCAGATGCGGCCCGAGTTGTTGTACCGTCAGTGCCAGAGGATTGAGGTGTTGTGTCATGTATTACCTTAGCTTAACCAGCTGTTATAGCGGCTATACTAGCAAAAAGCAGCCCTGCTGTGCTGGTCAATTTCATTGTTTAGCTAAAGAAATTGCCGTTGTTGTCGATACAGTATTTATCAAGGCAAACAGTACACGGAGCCAGTTATGAACGAGACTTACCGCTTACAAAAAATCCGCAACCTGGGCGTACGCTTACAGGAGCTGGAATTAGTGTCATTAACACCGGGTAAATCTTACACTTCGGCTGCACTTAACTTTCTGTTTGCTGACCACGAATTAGAACGCCCTGCCGGCGTGCCACTGGAGCACACGCTAAAAACACTGGGCGATGCCATAGTAAGCAAACGTAAAGTGCGCTTTACCAACCTTGACGCCGATGCGGTGATTGATTTTTTCTGTCGGCTTTACCGCGTACACTAACCTCTTACTGCGCAGCAAATTATCGCTGCGCTGAAATACATCTGCCTGCCAGCCGTTCTTATACCTCAGTTAATCTGATTACGGGGCCCGCAGATGCAAGCGGCACTATCGTTCTATCATCACACCATTACACAAAGCCAGCGGCTATCAGGTCTGGCACCGCTATTGCTCAGGTTATATCTGGCGCCGGTGCTGTTGCAGGCGGGCTGGAATAAATATCAGCATTTTGACAATACCGTCGCCTGGTTTGCCAATACTGACTGGGGTTTAGGCTTACCGGCTCCGGCGCTGTTGGCCGCGTTGGCAATTGCGGCAGAAACCCTGGGGGCAGTGTTTTTATTACTGGGCTTATTTACCCGCCTGGTAAGCATTCCACTGCTCATTACCATGCTGGTGGCTATTTTTGCCGTGCACTGGCCCAACGGCTGGCTGGCCATCGCCGATAACAGCAGTTGGCTGGCCAACGAGCGGGTTATCAATTCGGCCGAACAACTAAGCAAAGCCAAAGAGCTGTTACAGCAACACGGCAATTATGACTGGCTTACCAGCAACGGTAATGTGGTTATTCTGAACAACGGTATCGAGTTTGCGGCCACTTACGTTGTCATGTTAGTCAGCCTGTTTTTTAGCGGTGGCGGCCGTTACACCAGCCTTGATTATTGGTTATGCCGCCAGAGCCCCGCAAAAATGCAGCAAAGGTCAGCCTATGAATAACATTCATTTTTTGCCAGCGAAGCACAATAGCGCTAGGCTATCAGCCAATTCAGCAGCTATTAAAGCCAGTGCTATGCCAGAGCAATCAACCACGCCACCAGACAATTCGGTAACACCAGTGCCGCATGTTGCGCTGCTTAAACCCAGCGGCAGTAAAAATAAGCGCTATGAACAGTTGGTACAGCTTTACCATGCTGATATCTACCGCTATGGCTACTGGCTGTGCAAAGACCCCGATATCGCCCAGGATTTAGTGCAGGAAACCTTTTTGCGCGCCTGGAAACACCTGGACAGCCTGCTGGATGCCGCTGCAGCTAAATCCTGGTTAATTACCATACTGCGCCGCGAAAATGCCCGCCGCTTTGAGCGTAAACAATTTGACTACGACGATGCCGCCGAACAAGACAGCCTGCCGGACACCCAGCAAAGCAGTGCTGAACAGGATTGTGACAATAATAAGTTACGTAATTATATGGCGGCTTTGCCGGAAGAGTACCGTGAGCCACTGGTAATGCAGGTTATTGGTGGCTTTAGCAGTGATGAAATAGCCAAGCTGTTGCAGCTGAATGTCAATACGGTCAACACCCGCTTGTTTCGTGCCCGCAAGCTATTGCGTGAACAACTGAATATTAACCAGCATGGGGAGACTCACCATGAATAACACTGAAGTGCGCCGTATTTTACTGGTTGATCCCTTTAGCCAGGAACCTGCGGTACGCGATGCCTTAGCGCGGGATACTGCTCTGCAGCAATTTGCCCTTGAACTGCAACAACAGCAGCGTGATCTGGAAGATGCCTTACAGGTGCCGGTACCGCCGATGCTGGCCGAACGCCTGCTGCAAATACCGGCACAGCAGCAACGTAAACCGCTACGCCGCTGGTTTACGCCACTGGCGCTGGCTGCCAGTATTGCGCTGGTATCGGTGCTGAGTGTACAGCTTTATCAAAACAGTTTTGCCACGGATCTTGGCAGCCACGCGCTGGCGCATGTGTACCACGAGCATAACCGCTTGTTGCAGCATACTAAAAGCCAGCCGCTTAGCGAGGTAAACCTGAAACTGGCCGATTTCAGCGCCAGCCTGCAGGATTGGCAGGATGAGATAATTTATGCCCGTTATTGCACCTTTCAGGGCGTACGGTCGTTACACCTGGCTGTGAAAACCGCCACCGGTTACGCCACAGTGTTTATTGTGCCCAAAGAAGCTGAACTGGATTTTGTCGCCAGCTTTGCTGATAACCGTTATCAGGGCTTAACCATGGCGATGTCTAAAGCTAATGTTGTAGTGGTAAGTGACAACGCAACAGACTTAAAGCAACTGCCGCAGAAACTCAGTAACAAACTTATTTTTTCAGCATAAAAAAACGGCCCGCAGAGGCCGTTTTTAACCGCGCTTAAACGCTATATCAGTTGCTGTAGCGCATACGCATGCGTAAACCCGCTAAGCCTGCTGCAAACAGTAAAATGCTGGCAGGTGCCGGAATATCATTTACCGGATCAACCTGATCACCAATAAAGCCGATCAGGTTTTTGGTTAATTCCTGTGAATTGGGTAAATCAAACTGATTCATCATAAAATTCACATCCAGGATCGTGGTTAACGCGCCAGCCATTGCATTACTCAGGCTGCCGACACCAAAAGCCACACCCGAGCCCATAGAACCGTCAGCACGTGACGTGATCCACTGGCCAGTACCGTTATCCATAAAACAGCCAGAGGCAGCATAGGTTACTTCGCTTACTGCATTAGGGCCGGTAAACGGCGCATGTACCATCTGAGTACCGTCGAAACAGCCATCGAAGCCAAGAGCCCCGCCACCTAACAGCTCGATAAGCTCCAGTACCGAATTATTCCGGTCCATAAAGCTTGAATTTTCACCCATTAAAAATAAACCGCCACCACCACCGAGGTAGTCCATGTAGGTATTTTGTGCTGCAGAATCCAGTGCAGCAGCATTAAAAAAACGCACATCCCACACCTGGCTATAGCCAGAAATATCGGCCAGCAGGCTATCAACAATAGTAACTGTATTGCCTACAGCTAAATGCAGTGCCTGTAAGTTCGCCGTTAATGCACTGGTAGTACCCGATTCTGTAGTTTGATCTGCACCATTTATAATAAGGATCGGGCCAGCTGACACTGTGCCAGACAGGGCAAGGCCCGCCACACACAGTAAATGTTTTAATGTTTTCATGCTTCACTCCGTGAATTAGTCTTGCCTGATATGGCAAAGGCACAGAGCAACATTCGAGCCACTAAATATAATATTTCAAAAACATCAGCTTATATTCTAAATTGCTTAATAACGCAGAACCAACGTAAAAAAAGCCGACAAGCCAGGCCCTTAAACAGCTGGCAATTTACTTAAACGGCGCCATAAATACAGGCCATACCAGGCGTTAAACCAAAAGCCGGTATACACAATAGCGGTAAGCTCCAATTCGCGCGAAAAATACAGCGGCACCGCCAGCGTATTTACAATCAGCCAAAACCACCAGGTTTCCAGCTTACGGTTCATCAGTAAAAACTGGGCAATAACACTGAACATTAAAATGGCCGAGTCAACAAAAGGCGCGTAGGCATCAGTAAAGCGGTGCAATACAAAGCCATACAGCAACGTAACCAGCAGCGCCAGTGCTGCATAAGCCAGCAACCGGACAAGCGGGGCTGAGGTTACTGCTTTAACACCGCTGGCACGGCCCCACTGATACCAGCCAATAAAGTTAGTGGCGATAAAAAACAGCATCAGCACCACTTCGGCATACAGCTTTACCTGATAAAACAACACAGCAAACAAGGCACAGCCAATAACGCCCAGCCACCAGGTATGAATGCTGTTACGGGCAGCCAGAAACACCGCCAGCAAATAAAAGCCGTTGGCGCCATATTCCAGATAGGTGGGGTTCATCAGGGTTTCCTGCAATTAAAAACGATCATTACCGCCAATACCAAGGTTGTTAATCTTGCGTTTGCTCAGTAGTTTCAGCAGCAGATTACGGAAGAAGCGTAACAGCGGATACAGCCACTTTGCCAGCCGTTTTGATTTAAACAAATGATAATTCAGCCGGTTAAATAGCCCGCTGCGGCTACTAAGCAGCGACAGCATATAAATAGCGTCGCTGCCGTAGTACCAGTTGTCACCCATTTTCAGCACCATACCCTGATCAATATCCAGCCCCTGTGCGGTAATTTGCTGCATTACCTCTGTGTCTTCACGGGCGTTAATCAGTTTAAGCTCGCCGACACTCTGGCGAATACGTACCATCTGGCAATAAGCATTACAGGCCGGGCAGTCTTTGTCGTAAATCAGCAGTATAGGGTTTTCAGCCATTAGGGTGCTTTGTCGGCGTTTAGGTTATCAGTTAGTGCCAGTCTAACAGCTGCAGCGGCGTGGATCACCGTAGTATCAAACAGCGGCACGGCGGCATCAGCTTTGCCCACCAGCAAACCAATTTCGGTGCAACCCAGAATAATGCCATCCACGCCTTGCCAGGCAAGGCCGGCCATCATCTTACGCACGGCTTGTTTAGATTCCGGTGTAATTATCCCCAGGCATAGTTCCTGATAAATAATCTGGTGCAGACTGTCTTGTTCGGCTTCATTCGGCAACAGCACTTCAATGCCGTGTAACTCAGTTAGCCGCTCGCGGTAAAATGGCTGCTGCATGGTAAATTTAGTGCCAAGCAGCCCTACACGGCTGCAACCTGCATGTTTTATTGCAGCGGCAGTAGCATCGGCAATATGCAGCAGCGGAATACTCACTGCAGTTTCAATGCTGCTGGCCACTTTATGCATGGTGTTGGTGCAAAGCACAATAAAATCGGCGCCAGCCGCCTCAAGCGAGCGCGCAGCATCGGCCAACATAACACCAGCGCCGTCCCAGTCGCCGGCATGTTGTAGGCGTTCAATTTCATAAAAATCGACGCTGACTAAAATACATTTAGCAGAGTGCAGCCCACCCAGTTGTTGTTTTACACCTTCGTTAAGCAGGCGGTAGTAAGGAATGGTAGACTCCCAGCTCATACCGCCGATAAGGCCAATGGTTTTCATCGTAAAACTCTCTTTAATCTTCAGGCAGATAACATGGCGTAAAAACCCATCGTCTGCAATATCAACGCAGTAGTGCCGATCAGTTCAGTAAAGCTCATGCCTATTCGTTTGTGCTGCCAGCTGTTTGATATCTAATCACTGATACGAGATACAACCACCGATAAGAATGGCTTCGAAATATCGCTGCCATATAAATAATTTACTGATACTTCGATGTTTTTATCTGGCATAGCTAAATCTGTTGCAGAGTACGAGGCGCTGTTCTGAGTGTAAGAAAACGTACTGTAAACAGCTTGATGTCCGGTTAAGCATTGCTCAAGACCAGCCACAGTATTCCCCATAAACTCCTTCGAGCTATTTTGAACCAGCCAGGCACAAAACTGCTTTTCAGATTTCAGTTGGTTGTGAATACAAGAGATACTCATATTGCCCCAGTCACTTTCCAGTTTAAACATGACTGGTTGTTCCAATGTCGAAGACTGCGCAAAAATTCTGAATTTTTCGCAGAGCATTTCGGTTGCACTGCCATTGAATGCGACAAGAACCAGAATTAATAATAGTGACTTTGTTTTCATAAGAAATAGCGCCGACGATAGTGGCCGCACGTAGCAAGGTCCGGCCCCAAAGGAGCGATGCTGCTTAGCTTTGTCAGCAGTGGATTAGGGATCCATGACTTGATGAACAATTTCATGCATGCGCTCCATTGTAATCACTGTGGTCAGAGAAAAAGTAAACTCATGCTTTTAAGCAACTTAATTGTTATCTGACCAGTTAATTCATGAGCAATAGTCGCTCAGTTTCCAGTGATGGAAATACCATCGGAATTACTCCATGAAGTTAACGCCCAGCCCGCAGGGCGATGATGCCTTTGCTATGTGTTTCACTTTACTAAGCACTTACCAAGGAGTGTATGAGTAGTAGTTATTTGGGAGCGAATCAACGATGCCTTATACCACCCATTTAGACCTTTTGAACTTTCGCCTAATTTATGCTCAATTGTGAGCAATTCACCAAAATCACCCGCATAAGTAGTTGAATACGCCTCCCAACCCTTTTGCTCTAAAAGCACCCATTTAATGCTATTTGTACCCCGCTTTTTACCGTCGAGTTTCAATGTTTTATCCGATGTAGTGCCTGCCACAATTTCAACGCTTTGATCGATGGCAGTATATCCCGTCATTTCAGGTACTTCGTGATTGACTTGATGATACTTATCAAAATGGCAATTGATAGTTTCTGTTGCATAGCTCCAACAAGGTAGAAACAAAATTACTAGAAAAATAGTTCGCACGTTCAGGTTTCCTTACACATCACGCTTATTCAGCGGGTCACGCGCAGTTAAGCAGGGTCGCCCCGTACTTGTAAGTATGATGTTTTCCAGAGTAATGATCATTTATAAAAAATACAATAACTTGAGCTTACGCTGCCTTGTACAAAGTGCCGGGCATAAAAAAACCTGCTTACGCAGGTTTTTTCGGGTCTGTTAATTACTCCGGTAATTACACCAGCTTTGGTGCGTCGAAATTGGCTGGTTCGTCGCTGTAAATACACACATTCCAATCTACTGCCAAGCCGGTTTCAGCAACGCAGTAAGTTTCAAAGAAGTGTTTTATTTCTGCACGCTGGCAGTGTGCTTCAAAGCTTGGCAAGTCGGCCCAGATTTCGTTAAAGGCAATAGCGAAGCTTTTGCCTTCTGCAAACGGGCTGGCTATATGCCGGGTTACGATATACTGCAGGCAGCCGTCTTCGCGCAGGGTGTTTGGCTCCAGGCCTTGCAGCACTTTAAACAGCTCGTCTGCCTTGCCCGCTTTGGGCTGAAACTGGGCAACGCAATATACTTTTTTTGACATGGTAAGTCCTTAATAAGTGCTAGTGCCCGGCGGCGCTGCTGGCTACATCGCCGACTATATGAAACAAGTCGGCGTTTAAATATAAATGCGTTATTACGCTGGCGATATAACCCAGCAAAATAACCGGTGCCCATTTTAAATGGCCGGCAAAGGTGTAATACCCACGCGCCTGGCCCATTAACGCTACACCGGCGGCCGAACCTATTGATAACAGGCTGCCACCAACACCGGCGGTTAAGGTGATCAGTAACCACTGGCCGTGTGACATAACCGGGTCCATGGTTAGTACGGCGAACATCACCGGTATGTTATCGACTACAGACGACATCAGGCCCAGCGCTACGTTAGCGTAGGTTGGGTCGAAGTTACCGTACAGGCCATTAGATAACAGCTCCAGATACCCAAGGAAGCCCAGGCCGCCGACACACACCACTACGCCGTAGAAAAACAACAACGTATCCCACTCGGCGCGCGCTACCCGGTTAAATACATCAAACGGTACTACCTGGCCCAAAGCGCGGATGCGTTCCATATCACCTTCACGCTCGGCTAGTGCGCGTTTGCGTGCCAGAGAACCGGGTAACGTCATCCGTAAAAAGTAACCAAAGAATTGTAATAAACCCAAACCTGTCATCATGCCCAGCACCGGCGGCAGGCCCAGCACAGAATGGAACACAACCGATAAGGCAATGGTGCAGATAAACAGCGTAAGAATGCGCAGCGCACCGCGCTTTAGCTCAACCACTTCTTCATCACCATCGTGCTTGCCGGGGTAACGGTTCTCGACAAAAAAGCTCATGATGGCGGCAGGCACTAAAAAGTTAACCACAGCGGGAATAAACAACACGAAAAACTCAGCAAAGGTGACTTTTTCTGCCTGCCACACCATCAGAGTGGTAATGTCACCAAAGGGGATAAAAGCGCCACCGGCGTTGGCGGCCACCACCACACTAACACAGCACAGGCTGATAAAGCGTTTATCACCTTCGGCCACTTTCATTACCACCGCACACATCAGCATTGCCGTGGCCATATTGTTAGAGAACGTCGAAATACAAAACGCCAGCACGCCACAAATCCAGAACAGGCTGCGATAGCTAAAGCCCTTGCGGATTAACCAGCTGCGCAGCGCATCAAACAGCCGCCGTTCTTCCAACGCGCTGATGTAGGTCATGGCTACCAGCAAAAACAGCATTAACTCGGCGTATTCGAGCAAGGTATGACGAAATGAATCCTGAGCAATATCAGACATGCCCTGCTGGGTATAATGCCAGCCAATCATGCCCCAGATAATACCGGCAGCCACCAGCACCGGCTTGGATTTACGCAGATGAATTTTTTCCTCTGCCATCACCAGCATATAAGCAAAGATAAATAAGCCCAGGGCAACGATGCCCAACATAGAGCCGGTAAGATCAATTGGCCCGGTATCGGCCAAAGCAGAGGCTGGCAACAAAGCCAGTACAGCGATAAAAGCGGTGATAAGTTTCATGTTTAACATCTTTATTTCTGCGCAAGTAAAGTGTGTTGTTACACGGGTTGATAAAAAACAACCCGGCCAGGCCGGGTTGCAGTAACTAACGTAAAATAAGCAGGGAGCATTTAGCTTTGCAAATCATGGCAGTGGTGGTACTACCAACAATAAATTGCCGGATGCGGGAATGGCCATAAGCCCCCATCACCATTAAATCTATAACATGCTCTTGCTGGTACTGGTGCAGCACCGTTTCCGGCTCGCCGGCCACTATTGCGACTTTGGTATCAAAACCAGCGTTGCGTAGTATTTGTGCCGCGCTGTCCATTTGCGCCCGTGTGGCTTCTGTGTCGGCACCGGCCATTACCAGATGCACAGGCAAACCACGGCCCAGCGGGCTGCCTGCCAGCATTTCCAGGCCTTTTAGTGCCGTGGCGCTGCCATCATAGGCCAGCATAATACGCTGTGGCGCTTTATAACTTTGCTGCGTAAGCAAAATGGGCTTGTGTAAACTGCGGATCACCCGTTCAACATGCAGGCCCATATGGCCGTGTGCTTCAGCGCTGCTAAAACCGCGTTTGCCCATCACCAGCAGCCGGGTTTCCTCTTCCAGTTCGGTTAAGGTTTCTACCAGCTGGCCGTGGCGTAAGCGCTCATCTACTGCTTTCACACCAGCTTGTTCAGCACGCGCTTTGGCGGCGTCTAAAATGCTGCGGCCGCGCTCCATTGCCAGCTTGCTGTGTTTTTCATCCAGCTCGGCCAGCTGCTGTAATAATAATTCCTGCGATCCCAGGCCAATACTGCCGCTAAGATCCGGTGTCTGGGTGTGTTGCGCTTTGTCCAGCACATGCACTACCGACATCGCCACATCGAGTTTTTTGGCTGCCCATACAGCGTAGTCGCATACCGCTTCGGCATAAGGTGAGGCATCAATACACGCCAGTACTTTTTTAGTCATTGTTGTGCTCCTCGGTAAAATTAGTGACCCATCAGCTTTTCAACCGCATCTGGCCGGTTATGCACGCCAAACTTATCTACTAGCGTAGCGCTGGCTTCATTTAAGCCAATCAGTTCTACTTCGGTGCCTTCGCGGCGAAACTTAATTACTACCTTATCCAACGAGCTAATGGCGGTGATATCCCAAAAATGCGCCCGGCTTAAATCAATGCGTACCTTTTCTACCGCCTCTTTAAAATCGAAGGCGGCAACAAATTGCTCAGCTGAGGTAAAAAATACCTGTCCTACTACCTGATACTGGCGCTGATGGCCATCGGCAGACAGTGTAGAGCCGATATACAGAATTTTGCCCACTTTGCTGGCAAAAAACAGTGCGCTAAATAACACCCCCACCAACACGCCATAGGCCAGGTTATGGGTAAATACCGTTACCAACACCGTGGCTATCATAACCACGCTGGAACTTTTCGGGTTTTTGCGTAAGTCTTTCACCGAGCCCCAGCTAAAAGTACCAATAGACACCATAATCATAATGGCCACCAGCGCCGCCATAGGTATCAGCCCAACCCAGGCATCTAAAAACACCACCATAATCAACAGAAATACACCGGCCAGCAAGGTGGATAAGCGTGTACGGCCACCGGATTTTACATTAATAATGGATTGACCAATCATGGCACAACCCGCCATACCGCCAATTAAACCCGAGCCGATATTCGCCACGCCTTGGCCCACACATTCGCGGTTTTTATCGCTACTGGTATCGGTTAAATCATCCACAATGGTGGCTGTCATTAGCGATTCCAGAATACCCACCACGGCCAACGCTAAAGCATACGGCAAAATAATTATCAGGGTATTCCACGTCAGTGGTACGTCAGGCCATAAAAATATCGGCAGGCTGTCAGGCAACTCGCCCATATCAGCCACTGTACGGATATCAAAACCAAAGTACACAGCCAGTGAGGTTAGCACTACTATACATACCAGCGGTGAAGGTATGGCTTTGGTGATATAAGGAAACAAATAAATAATGGCCAGGCCCAGTGCCGTCATGCCGTACACCAGAGTTGTGCCATGCTGGCCACTTAATTCGGGCAGTTGCGCCATAAAAATCAGGATCGCCAGCGCATTAACAAAACCGGTGACCACAGAACGTGATACAAAGCGCATTAGATCGCCAAGCTTAAACAGGCCAAAAATAATTTGCAGCACCCCGGTTAGCAAGGTGGCAGCAAGCAGGTATTCCAGCCCGTGGTCGCGGACCAGTGTTACCATCAGCAGTGCCATCGCACCGGTAGCGGCAGAGATCATGCCCGGCCGGCCACCGGCAAAGGCGGTAATTACCGCAATACAAAATGAGGCATACAGGCCAACTTTGGGGTCAACGCCAGCAATAATAGAAAAAGCAATGGCTTCAGGTATCAGCGCCAGGGCCACTACAATAGCAGCAAGCACATCTCCACGCAGGTTGGAAAACCAGTGTTGTTTTAAATAGGTTGTCATTTAACAGTCCGGATCAGGTAACAGGTTATCCGCCAGGCAAACTGCATTAGCGGTATTAAGTACTATCAGCTATCGGCAATCTGTTACATTGGCCCGGGTATCCTGCACGATGAAAAGAAAAGGTGTCTGGTGTTACGGCGGCGCAGTTTAGCAAAAAAACACTATGCTGCCCACCGCTGAAACAGGAATTAGCTGGAAAAATGCGTGTGGCTATACCGGCAGGCCTTCACGGAAAAACTGTACGCCACCGCATTCACCGCAAGCCAGCAGCTCTGCCGGATGGGTGTAATCAATATGTTGTAAGCAGTGGCTGCAACGATAGCGCCCCATGCCGACAATTTCGCCCTGATAATAGATGCCTTTGTGCTTAAAATCCTGTGCCAGCTCCTGCCACTCTAACTGGCTTTTATCGGTAATGCTGCTTAGCTCCTGCCATAGCGCTTCCGGCCATAGCGATGGTGCTTCTGTGCTGTTTTTAGCGGCCTCATCCGCTTCGTGATCCTGCCACTGGCGCTTTAGCGTTTCAACAAACAGCGCTGCTTCATAGGCGCTCAGCTCTTTACCAGCTTTAACATAGGCTTTTAACTGGTCTACAAACTCCAGCATATTGTCCAGTTGCTGCCGTTCTGTCTCACGCAGGGCTTGGCTAAATTCGCTTAACCAAACCTTGTACCTGTTTTTTATGTCACTCATAATTTCTATAAGCTGCGTTTAGGTCGTGTGGAGATAACACCTACAACGGGCAGGATGTATCCAACGTTATGCTCTCAGCTTCTGCAACTAGCTTTTGGATACCCTGATCAGAAGTTGATTCACTACCTAAAAGCATACTCCTCTTTTGCTGATAATTCTGTAAATCACATTTTAGCAGCTGTCTTAGCACAAGTGAGCGTTGTTCTTCCGTTGTAGCATTAGAAAAACGTTGATACACTCCATAGCTTTCTTTTAACTTTGCACTAACATGAGTTGATAATTGGTAATTGGTAAGGAGTAAAGCAGCCGCTGCAGCACCTGCAAAAATGCCTAGCACAAATATTAGACTAATTAGCAGTACTTTCTTCATGACTTAACTCTCCACCCAAAAGCAAATTAGACTAGATACGAACTTGGTTCCAATACCTGAGTTAGTAAATCCCAGACGGCACCGATAGACCAACCCACCACTGCTGGCTGAGTTATGATTGACAAAATACTCACCTCCGCCAAAAGACAAATGATTATTATTGGACATTTCAATTAATTTGCAATTTGAATCCATAGCCGTGTCAGGAAGCATTATAAATGGTAGCGTCCCTAACAGGTCCCCTGTCTGCCATTGAATTGAAGAACCATCATTAAAGGATGTAGTTACAAGCAACGGTCGCTTCAGAAAAAATTGTGATATCGCCGCTTTCACTGCAGTATTTGTTAAGCCAAATATATTAGACAAATAGGTGTTCCTTAACATCTCGCGGACTAATCTCTGCTTGTTGTCTATATCACCATCCAAATCTTTGACAGAATTTGCAATATACGGTGGCACAGGGTTACTAACACCACTTATTTCACAAGAGAAATCACTTGAAATATTTGCACCTCCATTCGGATAACTGGCTATTGAGAGATGTTGTGGAATTTTGGAATACATCATAGAGCCATCATTTTTTATTGCAGCTTTTACTTCGTTATAAAGATGAACTGACTCAACTATCTCAGATGGAATGGAAGAGGAAAACGCCTTTTTAAAAACTCGCACAGGCTCATATTCAACCAACATGTTAAAAGCATAAGATATCGATTGATTAATATTAACAACAACTACTTTAGTGTAATATCTTGCATCTATTTTATCTAACGCAACTTGCTCGAAATCACTTTTAACAGTACAAAGATCACAAATTTCTATTTGATAGTTCAACTCTTCAGCCCAACTAAAATGACCAGCCAGAAGCAAAAACAAAAAAATAAACAACTTGCGCATAAAACACTCATTAAATTAAACCTATACGCACACAATTAACATCACATTTCAGAAACGTCAATGCTTATTTGAAACATCGATTTGACTTTACAGTTAAAGACTCCTGTCGAATTGTTGTTGTCAAAACGCCGCTGCGGTATGCTATAGCCACTTTTTTGCCGCTTTAGCGGCGCTTGTACTAACCCCCTTTTCGGAAGACCTTAATGCAAGAACAATATAACCCGCAGCAGATTGAAACCGTACTGCAGCAGCAATGGGAACAAACCAACGCTTTTAAAGTGACAGAAGACGCCAATAAAGAGAAATTCTACTGCCTGTCTATGTTCCCTTACCCCAGCGGGCGCTTGCATATGGGCCATGTGCGTAACTATACCATTGGTGACGTGGTCAGCCGTTTTCAACGGATGCAGGGTAAAAATGTAATGCAGCCTATGGGGTGGGATGCGTTTGGTTTACCAGCCGAAAACGCCGCTATTAATAACAAAACCGCACCGGCGAAATGGACTTACGAAAATATCGATTACATGCGTACTCAGCTAAAACGCTTAGGTTTTGGTTATGACTGGAGCCGTGAAGTCGCCACGTGCAAGCCTGAGTACTACAAGTGGGAGCAGTGGTTTTTCACCAAGCTGTATGAAAAAGGCCTGGTGTATAAAAAAATGGCCACCGTTAACTGGGACCCGGTAGATCAGTGCGTGCTGGCTAACGAGCAGGTTATCGATGGCCGTGGTTGGCGCTCTGGCGCTTTGGTTGAGCAACGCGAGTTAGCCCAGTGGTTTATTAAAATTACCGCCTACGCCGAAGAGCTGCTGCAAGATTTAGATCAGTTAGATGGCTGGCCGGAACAAGTTAAAACCATGCAGAAAAACTGGATTGGCCGCTCTGAGGGCGTTGAGATCCGTTTTGATATTGCCGGCTCAAGCCAAAGTTTAAGCGTATACACCACCCGCCCGGATACGTTGTACGGCGTAACCTATGTTGCCGTTGCGGCCCAGCACCCACTGGCACAGCAGGCTGCTGCCACTAACCCAGCACTGGCTGCGTTTATTGAAGACTGCAAAGGCGGCAAAATGGCCGAGGCCGAACTGGCCACGATGGAGAAAAAAGGCTGCGCTACCGGTATTTATGCCGTGCACCCGTTAACCGGCGAACAAGTGCCGGTATGGGTAGCCAACTTTGTGCTGATGGATTACGGCTCAGGCGCCGTAATGGCCGTACCGGGCCATGATCAGCGCGATTATGAATTTGCCACTAAATACAGCCTGCCAATTAAACAGGTTGTCGCGCCGGTTGATGGCGCAGCGCAACAATGCGATTTAAGCCAGGCTGCCTACACTGAAAAAGGTGTGCTGATCAACTCTGCCGAGTTTGACGGTTTAGCTTTTGAACAGGCCTTTAATGCCATTGCCACCAAGCTGGCAGCAATCGGCCGCGGCGAAGTAAAAGTAAATTACCGCCTGCGTGATTGGGGTGTATCGCGCCAGCGTTACTGGGGCACCCCCATACCTATGCTGAATCTGGCGGATGGCTCAGTCGTGCCGGTGCCGGAAGATCAACTGCCGGTACGTTTGCCGGAAGATGTAGTGATGGATGGTGTAACCTCGCCGATTAAAGCCGATCCAGAGTGGGCTAAAACCACTTACAACGGCAGCGACGCCTTCCATGAAACCGATACCTTCGACACCTTTATGGAATCCAGCTGGTACTATGCCCGCTATTGCAGCCCGGATCATGACAAAGCCATGCTGGACCCGGCCAAAGCCAATTACTGGCTGCCGGTCGATCAGTATATCGGCGGTATTGAACACGCCATTTTGCACCTGCTGTATGCGCGCTTTTTCCACAAGCTGCTGCGTGATGTGGGCCTGGTAAGCACCGACGAGCCATTTAAGCGTTTATTGTGTCAGGGCATGGTATTGGCTGAAACCTTCTACCGCGATACCGATAACGGCGGCAAACAGTGGTTTTCACCGGCCGATGTTACCGTACAGCGTGATGATAAAGGCCGGATTTTAACCGCCATACTAAATACCGACGGCCTGCCGGTGATAGCGTCCGGTATGAGCAAGATGTCGAAGTCGAAGAATAACGGCATCGACCCGCAAAAAGTGATCGACCAATACGGTGCCGATACCGTACGCTTGTTTATGATGTTTACTGCCCCGCCAGAGCAAACGCTGGAGTGGTCAGATTCTGCCGTGGAAGGCGCCCACCGCTTTATTAAACGTATTTATACGCTGATCAGCGACTTTGCTGCGGCAGGCTCTGTCGGCCCGCTGGATATTTCAGCTTTGAATAACGAGCAAAAAACCCTGCGCCGCGAGCTGCATAAAACCATTGCTAAGGTATCAGACGATATCGGCCGGCGTTATACCTTTAATACCGCTATTGCCGCCGTTATGGAGCTGAGCAACAAGTTGCAAAAAGCCAGCCTGGCCACTGAGCTGGACCGCGCTGTAATGCAAGAAGCGGTGCTAGCACTGCTGCAGTTACTCAACCCTATTACGCCGCACGTTGCCCAGTATCTGTGGTCGCAACTGGGCCAAAGCCAGAGCATTGAGCAAACGCCATGGCCGGTGGCAGATGAAGCCGCGATGGTTGAAGATGAAAAACTGGTTGTGGTACAGGTTAACGGCAAAGTGCGTGGCAAGGTAACCGTAGCTGCCGATGCAACAGAAGATGCTGTACTGGCGATGGCCAAAACGGATGACAACGTTAGCCGCCATTTAGAAGGCGTAAGCGTGCGTAAAGTGATTTACGTCCCGGGCAAATTGCTAAACCTGGTGGTGGGCTAAGATGGCCCGCCTTAGCCTGCTGGTTGCTCTGCTAAGCAGTATGCTGCTTAGCGGCTGCGGCTTTCATTTACGCGGCGATTTGCCGCTTAGCCATTTTCCGGCCATGTATATTCAAAGTGATCGCCACTCTGAACTGGCGGCACTGGTAAGCAACCGGCTGGAGCACAATAAGGTAGAACTGCTGGACTCCTATCAGCAATCAACCCCTATGTTGCAACTGCTTAGCGATTCGCTGGAGCGGCGCACGCTATCGCTGTTCCCTAATGGCCAGGTGGCAGAATATGAGCTGATTTACAAAGTAAGCTACGCGCTGACCATGCCGGATGGCGAACCGCAGCAATATCAGTTTGAGCTGTTCCGCGATTATCAGGACGACCCAAACCAGGCCGCCGCCAAAGCCAAAGAGCTGGAACTGATGCTGGGCGAGCTACGCCAGCAGGCCGCCAACCGTATTGTGCGCCAGCTGTCGCGGTTGCATTAATGCCAACCGGGCTGCACTGATGCAAAAACTCTATGCCAATCAGTTGGGGCAGCACTTAGCCGGGCAACTGGCCCCCTGCTACCTGCTGTTTGGCGAAGAACCGCTGCAAAAACTTGAAGCCATAGATGCCATCCGCGCCGCGGCAAAGCAGCAGGGCTACCTTGAGCGCATCAGCTTAGCCGCTGACGCCCAGTTTGACTGGAATGAACTGAGTAACGAGTTGCAGGCCATGTCATTGTTTGCCGAGCGGCGCTTAATTGAATTAGAGCTGGTGCAGCAAAAGCTTTCTGCTGTGGCCAATGACCAGTTAAAAAACCTGCCGCAACAGTTACACAGCGATATTATTTTGCTGATCCACGGCGAGCGCAGCCACAGCGATGTCAGCAAACTGGCCTGGTTTAAGCAGTTACAAACCCAGGCAGTACAAATACCTATTTATGCTCTGGACGAACGCCAAAGCCAGCAATGGTTAAGCCAGCGCGCGCGCCAGTTACAGTTACAGCTAAGCAGTGACGCCCTGGCGTTACTACAGCAGCATTGTGCCGGTAATTTACTGGCCGCACGGCAAGAGCTGGAAAAGCTGGCGCTAAGCAATTTACCCCAGCCACTGGATGCCAATGCGTTAAGCAGCTTTTTGGCTGACCATTCCAGCTTTACCGTGTTTCAGTTGGTTGACGCTATTTTACAGGGCCAGACCGACGAGGCGCTGCACCGTCTGCAACGCTTATGTCAGCAGGACACAGAGCCGGTTATTATTGCCTGGCAGCTGCAAAAAGAAGTGCTGCAACTGCGTCAGTTACAACAGGCACCGCAGCACAGCCTGAACGACAGCTTTAAAAGCCTGGCTATCTGGCCCAAACGCCAGCCGCTGTACCAAAGCGCGCTGAAGCGTTTATCGGCGAACTGGCTGGATTATCTGCTGCAGGAACTGGCCGCATTCGACCGGCTGTACAAAAGCGGCCAGCTAACTAACAGCGAAGTGGCACTGGCGCACCTGGTTACGTTATTTATTAAACCGGTGCCCAAAGCGTTTTCGCTACAACAACACGCCAGCTATGACTAAGCGCGTATGATAAAACACATCGGTATTCTGGGCGGCACCTTTGACCCTGTGCACAGCGGCCACATTCGCTGCGCCCATTATGTTCAGCAGCACTGTGCCCTGGATGAAGTACGGCTAATGCCCTGCCATCTGCCGCCACATCGGGCCTCGCCAGGTGTAAGCAGTGAGCAGCGCGCCGCCATGGTACAGCTTGCTATTAGCCACTACCCGCAGCTGAAGCTGGAACGGCTGGAGCTGAATAAGCCCAGCGCCTCCTACACTGCAGACAGCCTGCAATTGCTGAGCGAGCAAGAGCCCGACAGCCGGTTTTACTTTATTATCGGTATGGATTCGCTGTGTTATTTTCGTAGCTGGAAAAACTGGCCAAGCATATTAGAACGTGCCCATTTACTGGTATGTCAGCGCCCCGGTTACAGCCAGCAAGACGGCGACGCCCCGGCGTTATTGCAGCAGTTTGGCGTAACCGACCTGGCGACAATGCGCCAACGCCACAGCGGCTGCATTATGCTGCTGGCAAACCCGTTAACAGACATCAGCGCCAGCGAAATCCGCCGGCAATTGCAGCAACAGCAAAGCCCGGTAAAAACTTTAGATCCCGCCGTATTGAACTATATTCAAACACAGCAACTCTATCAGGCTTAAGCGCTATATCCGCGTTTAAACTGTGCTAAAATGCCGCTTTTTTAACGCGCAGAGGAATCAGGGTGCAAACAGCCGAACTGGTAAGTTTTATTCAGGACAAAATTGACGACATGAAAGGCCGCGATATCGTGACTTTAGACGTACGCGGCAAATCCAGTGTCACTGAGTTTATGATAGTGTGCTCCGGCACATCAAACCGTCACACTAAATCTATTGCTGATTATGTGGCTGGCGAAGCCAAAAAAGCCGGCTTGCCAACGCTAGGCATTGAAGGCCAGGCATCCGGCGAATGGGTATTACTGGATTTAGACGACGTGGTAGTGCATGTGATGCTGGAAGAAACCCGCAGTTTTTACCAGTTGGAAAAGCTTTGGAGCGCCTAGGCTGACATGAAGTTAGTGCTGATTGCTGTAGGCAACAAAATGCCCGCCTGGGTACAAACCGGTTTTGACGAATATGCCAGACGCTTTCCGCGTGATATGCCGCTGGAGTTAATTGAAATTCCGGCCGGCAAACGCGGTAAAAATGCCGACATTAAGCGTATTCTGGAACAGGAAGGCGAAAAAATGCTGGCAGCAATACCGCGCGGCAGCAAAATAGTTACGCTGGAGGTAACCGGCGATAACTGGAGCAGCCCCACCCTTGCCGCCAAGCTTACCGACTGGCAGCGTGATGGCCGCGATGTATACTTACTGGTTGGCGGCCCTGAAGGCCTGGCACCAGCCTGTATTAGCGCCAGTGAAGCGAAATGGTCGCTGTCAGCACTGACCTTACCGCACCCACTGGTGCGGGTGGTACTGGCCGAAAGCCTGTACCGGGCCTGGAGTATCTGTACTAACCATCCTTATCATCGCGAGTAAAGATGTTTAAAAAGCGCGTTGCCATTCAGGATTTTGCCGCCGAAAGCCGTTTGTTTAATCAACGGGCGGTGTTTGCCATTCTGTTTGTCGTGCTGATGTTTAGCATTATTGTGTTTAACCAATATCAACTGCAGGTTGTGTCTTACCAGGATTACCAAACCCGCTCTGAAGGTAACCGCATTAAAGTGGTGCCGCTGGCACCGAATCGCGGTCTTATTTATGACCGCAGCGGTATTTTGCTGGCAGAAAACCGGCCGGTATTTTCACTGGAGCTGGTGCCAGAGCAAATTAAAGATATGACGGCCACGCTGGCTGAACTGGCAGCATTAATTGAGTTTAGCGCCGAGCAGCAAGATGCTTTTTTAAAACAGGTCAGAGCGCAGCGACGCTTTAACAGCATCACGCTGAAAGAACAGCTTAATGATCAGGAAGTGGCCATTCTGGCGGCGAACCAGCATCGTTTTCCTGGTGTCACTGTAGAAGCCCGTTTAAGCCGGCATTATCCGTTTGGCGATCTGTTTACTCATGCCTTGGGTTATATCGGCAAAATAAACACCCGTGAATTACAGCAACTGGAACTGGATGGCGAAGCAGCAAACTATGCCGCCAGCCGCGATATCGGTAAAATTGGCCTGGAGCGCTTTTACCAGCGCGAGTTGCACGGCACCATGGGCTACCAGGAAGTTGAAGTGAACAACCGCGGCCGGTTAATCCGGGTGCTGCGCTCGGTGCCAGCTGTTTCTGGCCAGAATATCCATCTTGGGCTGGATGTCGGGCTGCAGCTAACCGCGCAACAGATCCTAAAACAGCACCGCGGCGCAATAGTGGCTATAGATCCACGCGATGGCGCAGTATTGGCGTTTTACAGCAACCCCAGTTACGACGCTAATTTGTTTGTGCATGGCATCAGCTCGGCTAATTACAACGAATTGCTGAACTCACGTGACAGGCCACTAATTAACCGCGTGACTCAGGGTGTTTACCCGCCAGCGTCTACCATTAAGCCGCATCTGGCCTTGCTGGGGCTGGAAACCCGCACCATTACAACCAGCACCAAAATCTGGGACCCCGGCTATTATACGTTGCCTAACAGCGACCACCGTTTTCGTGACCATATCCGCTGGGGCCATGGCTGGGTTGATATTTACACCGCCATTACCAAAAGCTGCGACACCTTCTTTTATGATATGGGCATTAAGCTGGGTATTGACCGCATTTCCGAATATATGAGCAAAATGGGCTTTGGCGAAAAAACCGGCATAGATATTCTGGAAGAAAGCAGCGCTAACATGCCATCCCGCGGCTGGAAACGGGCACGGCACAACCAACCCTGGTATCCCGGTGATACGGTGCCCCTGAGCATAGGCCAGAGCTACTGGACCACCACACCATTACAGCTTGCGGTTGCCACTACGCCTTTGCTTAACCGCGGCAAATTAGTTACACCGCATATGGTTACTGCCTTTAGTAATGGTGAAACCACCGCTGCCAATAATTTACCGCCAAGGCAGGTGCTGGAGGTTGAAAATGAGCAAAACTATGCCGTTGTTATGGACACCATGCACCAGACAGTAAGTATACTGGGCGGCACCGCACACAGAGCCTTTATTGGTGCACAATACAGCTCAGCCGGTAAAACCGGTACCGCGCAGCTGGCCGCCATAGCACAAGATGCTAAATATGATGCTGATGCCATTGACGAGCGCCTGCGCGACAACGCTATGTATCTGGGTTATGCCCCGCATGACAAACCCACAATATTGGTGGTTGTGGCTTTGGAAAATGCCGGTGGTGGTGGTAGTACTGCCGCACCGCTGGCCCGCCAGTTGATGGATTACTATTTTACTGCCGGAGTAAACCGCGATGAATGATGATTTCACCGGCAACGCCCGGCACAGCCGGCTGGCACAGTTTCATATCGATACGCCTTTATTATTGGGTTTACTGGCGCTGATAGGCTTTGGTTTAATGGTGTTATACAGCGCCTCTGGCCAAAGCATTGTGATGATGGAGCGGCAGATGATCCGCCTGGGCATAGCACTGGCCGTGATGGTTGCTTTCGCTCAGATAAAACCCCAGACATTAAAACGCTGGTCTTTTCCGCTGTTTTTAGTTGGCGTGGCGTTACTGGTAGCCGTAATGCTGGTGGGCAGTGTTGGTAAAGGCGCGCAGCGCTGGCTGGATCTGGGCTTTATGATGTTCCAGCCTTCAGAGGTGATGAAACTTGCTGTGCCTATGGCGGTTGCCTGGTTTATTTCATCGCACAGCTTACCCCCCCGCATCTGGCACCTGCTTGGCGGGGCGCTGCTATGTGTTGTTCCTACCTTGCTTATTGCCCAGCAACCGGATTTGGGTACATCCATTCTGATAGCCACGGCCGGTGTTTTTGTGCTGTTTTTATCCGGTATGAGCTGGCGTCTTATTGCTGTAGTAGCAGGCTTAATTTCGGCATTTTTGCCCATATTGTGGCTGTTTTTAATGCGTGAATATCAGCGCCAGCGTGTGCTGACATTCCTGAACCCGGAAAGCGATCCGCTGGGCTCCGGTTACCATATTATTCAGTCGAAAATTGCCATCGGTTCCGGCGGCTTTGACGGCAAAGGCTGGCTGCATGGTACACAATCGCAGCTGGAGTTTTTACCCGAGCGCCATACCGATTTTATTTTTGCCGTACTCAGTGAAGAGTTTGGCATGCTGGGTGTGTTAATATTGCTGGCAATTTACTTGTTTATCATTGTGCGCTGCATGATTATTTCCAGCCGGGCACAGGATAACTACAGCAAGCTGGTAGCCGGCAGCTTTACGCTGACATTTTTTGTTTATGTATTTGTTAATATAGGCATGGTATCCGGCCTGTTACCGGTGGTAGGTGTGCCTTTACCCTTAGTCAGTTTTGGCGGCACGTCGATGGTGACACTGATGGCCGCCTTTGGTGTAATAATGTCGGTAGGAACTCATAAACGCATGTTGGCGGCGCCTTAATGAAATATTTAATGTTAACTCTTTCAGTACTTGCTTTACTCAGCGCCTGTAGCAGTAAACGCAGCAGTACAACAACCACAACAGAGCCCGAGCCGAACGCCGGACGCTATCAGCAAAAAAAAGACAGCATTCCACCGCGCCTGCCTACCATGCTGGAAATGACTGATCCTGTACCCCAGGCAGAACCCCTTAGCCGCGGCGGCAACCGGCCCTACAGTTTGTTTGGCCAGCATTATACGCCGCTGGTGCAAAGTACAGATCATCGTGAAATTGGTATCGCCTCCTGGTACGGCAATAAGTTTCATGGCCACCTGACATCCAACGGCGAAACCTACAATATGTTTGCCATGAGCGCGGCACATAAAACCCTGCCTTTGCCGTCTTATGTTAAAGTAACCAATCTGGACAACAATAAGTCGGCCATAGTACGGGTTAACGATCGCGGCCCGTTTCACCGTGACCGGGTTATTGATTTATCCTACTCAGCCGCACATAAAATAGGCATGCTGCAGCAGGGTACAGCCAGAGTTCAGCTGGAACTGCTACAGTCGCCCGCCATGTATGCGCAGGCTGCTGTGCCAGGAGCTTTGCCATCTCAAACCAGCAGCTGCTTTATTCAGGTGCTGGCCAGTTCAGACAGCAACCGCCTTAGCCAGTTGCAGCAAAAACTGCAACGCGAGCAAGCACTGCCCAGTGAAATACAGCCGGGTAGCGGAATTTTTCGCTTATTAGTCGGTCCTACTGCCAGTAAGCAGCAAGCGCAGCAATGGCTGCAACAGTTAAAGTCCGGGCCTTTCCCGGATGCATATTTTTTTGATAGCCGTCAGTGCAGCTGACATCTGATTAAACATAACGATTAAAAAAGAACAGGTCTCATGAAAAGTTATTGCCATATTTTTGCCGTCGCCGCCGTTTCCCTTGCCAGTGCCAGCTTCAGCTTGTCTGCTATTGCCCAGACGGTTATTCCGCAGCCACCTGAAGTTGCAGCCAAAGGCCATATTCTGATCGATTTTGATACCGGCAAGGTGTTATCCGAGCAAAATGCCGACATGTCACTGGCCCCGGCCAGTTTAACCAAGATGATGACCAGCTACGTTATTGGCACCGAGCTGAAAAATGGCAATATCACCAACGAAGATATGGTGACCATCAGTGAAAATGCCTGGGCGAAAAACTTCCCTGGTTCATCGTTAATGTTTATTGAAGTAGGCACTAAAGTATCGGTAGCCGACTTAAACAAAGGCATTATTATTCAATCTGGTAACGACGCCTGTGTGGCACTGGCAGAACATATTGCCGGTAGCGAAAGCGCCTTTGTTGACTTAATGAACGCCCATGCCCAGCGCCTGGGCATGACCAGCAGCCGCTTTGGCAACAGCCACGGCCTGCCAAGTGCCGAGAACTACTCTACCCCGCGCGACATGGCCAAATTGTCAGCCGCGTTAATCCGCGATGTACCGGATGAATACGCTTTATATGCCGAAAAAGAATTTACCTACAACAACATTAAACAGTACAACCGTAACTCGCTGTTGTGGGATCGCAGCCTGGAAGTAGACGGCATTAAAACCGGCCACACCAGCGAAGCCGGCTTTAGCTTAATTACCTCGGCCACCCGTGACGGTATGCGTTTAGTGTCTGTTGTTATGGGCACTAACAGCGAACGCGCGCGCCAGACCGAAAATAAAAAGCTGCTTACTTACGGTTTTCGCTTTTTTGAAACCTTTTCACCTTATCAGGCCGGGGAAAAATTTGCTGAACAACGTATCTGGCAAGGCGACAAAGAAAATATTCAGTTAGGCATACTGCAATCAGCGCAGGTTACTATTCCACGCGGCCAGCGTAAAAACCTGCAGGCCGATTTTACCTTGAATCAGCAACTGCTTGCCCCCATAACCAAAGGCCAGCAGGTGGGTACTATTTACCTGAAGCTTAATGGTGAAGATATTGCAACTTATCCGCTGGTGGCGCTGGAAGACGTAGCCGAAGGCGGTTTCTTCAGCCGGATGATTGATTATATTAAAATGCAGTTTAATTAATTCGCCCAGATTATAGCGTTCTAAGTCCCGGCAATAGCCGGGATTTTTTGTTACAATCAGGCCAAAATGGTAAGGCAACGGCAAACGCCGTGATAGTGAGACAAAAATGGCGCACGAAGTTAAAGACACTAAGTTTGATGAATATCTGGAATTCCCCTGTCAGTTCAGTTTTAAAGTACTGGGCGTGGCCGATGACGCCCTGGTAGACCATGTAATGGCCGTTGTGCGCCAGCACACTGACGCCGGTGACTACAGCCCGGCCGTTAAACCCAGCAGCAAAGGCACTTATCATGCGGTTTCGGTTAGCGTAACAGTTACCAGCAAGCAGCATATTGAACTGCTGTACACCGAGCTTGGCAAAATTGAACTGGTGCGTTACGTACTGTAAGCCAGTACCTGCAACTCAGCCATTCGTATTGCGCGCATAAGGCGGTATAATGCACAGCGTTTCACAGCAGGCCGGACAACAGGTGACAACACAGCCAACGGTAGCAGAGCAACTGATCATCAGAGAGATTGGCGTGCAGGACTACACCACAGTGTGGCAGGCCATGCAGCAATTTACTGATCAGCGTAATAGCGACACCGCCGATGAGCTATGGCTGCTGGAGCACCACCCCGTATTTACCCAGGGCCAGGCCGGTAAAGCAGAACACTTGCTGTTCCCCGGTGATATTCCGGTGGTAAAAGTAGACCGTGGCGGCCAGGTAACTTATCACGGCCCGGGCCAGTTAATGGTGTACGTGCTGCTGGATTTAAAGCGGCGTAATATGGGTGTACGCCAGTTGGTAACACTGCTGGAACAGGTGCTTATTCAGTTACTGACGCCTTATGGCATTAATGCCTACGCCAAGCCTGATGCGCCCGGTGTTTATGTTGACGGTGGTAAAATTGCCTCTTTAGGGCTGCGGGTACGCAAAGGTTGCACCTTTCACGGCCTGGCACTGAATGTAGATATGGATTTAAGCCCGTTTTCACGCATTAACCCCTGTGGTTATGCCGGATTACAAATGATCCAAAGTAAAGATTTAGGCGGCCCGCAAAGCATTGCAGAGGCCAAACAACGAATAGTGCAGTGTTTTTCGCAGCAACTGAATGTAGCCACACTGCAGCACACTACAGGGTTAGATTGGCAAAATGACTAAAACTGCACGTATGGAACCGGGCGTTAAACTGCGCGACGCTGACAAAATGGCCTTAATTCCTATTAAGGTGCTGCCAACCGAGCCAGAACAAATGCTGCGTAAACCTGAGTGGCTGAAGATCAAACTGCCAAAAAGCTCAGAGCGCATCGATCAGATTAAAGGCGCCCTGCGCAAGCACGGCCTGCATTCTGTATGTGAAGAAGCCGCCTGCCCTAACCTGACCGAATGCTTTAACCACGGCACTGCTACCTTTATGATTTTGGGTGCCATCTGCACCCGCCGCTGCCCGTTTTGTGACGTTGCCCATGGCCGGCCATTGCCACCAAGTGCCGAAGAGCCGGAAAAACTGGCTTTAACCATCCGCGATATGAAGTTAAAATACGTGGTAATCACTTCGGTTGACCGCGATGACTTACGTGACGGCGGCGCCCAGCATTTTGCCGACTGTATCAGCGAAATCCGCAAACATAACCCAACCATTAAAATTGAAGTACTGGTACCTGACTTCCGTGGCCGTATGGACACCGCGCTGGATATTTTAACCCAGACACCACCAGACGTATTTAACCACAACCTGGAAACAGCGCCGAGGCTGTACAAGCTGGCCCGTCCGGGTGCCGACTACAAGTGGTCACTGCAGCTGTTAAAACGCTTTAAAGCCGCCCATCCTGAAGTGTCGACCAAATCCGGTTTAATGGTCGGCCTGGGTGAAACCACCGAAGAGCTGATCGAAGTATTAAAAGACCTGCGCGAGCACGATGTTGATATGTTGACCGTAGGCCAGTACCTGCAACCGAGTAAGCACCACTTACCGGTAAAAAGGTACATGCCCCCGGCCGAATTTGACGAAATTAAACGTATTGCTTATGAACTCGGCTTTAAACACGTCGCCAGCGGCCCCTTTGTGCGATCTTCATATCATGCAGATCGCCAGGCAGCCGGTGAAGATATTAGCTAACCATCAGCAGGCCTGTTGTTGTGCAAAAAAATGCGTTTTATAGCGCATTTTTTTATTGCTGTGTCGCCTGTGATTACAGCGCTAATCTATTACACTGATGCACACTTTTATATCCGCAAGCACCCGCTTTAACTTACTCAGCTTTTACCAACAACAACTTGCAGCACTTTCGTTGCTGCGATAGCAGGTTTATACTGGCCGGCACTGCATGCTGTTGTTTCGGTGAAAAGCCGCTATGCTTCTTTACAACTTTAAGGGGAAAACCATGGAACACAGACGATTTAGCCGGGTGAGCTTTCAGGGTAAAGCCCATCTGGATATTGGCAGCCATAGCCTGGCCACTGAAGTGCTGGATTTGTCATTGCAGGGCGCTTTGATTAAAAAGCCTGCCGATTGGCCCCCCTCGTTGCCCAAGCTGATGTTACTGCGCATTCTGCTTAATGAGCTGCCGATAGAATTAAGTATGAAAGTTAGTGTGGCGCATGCATCTGATACTGTAGTGGGCTTACATTGCGAGAAAATTGATATTGAAAGCGTATCGCACCTGCGCCGCTTACTGGAGCTTAATCTGGGTGACGCTGAGCTGTTAAGCCGTGAGTTGTCTGAGCTAAGCGCCGGCTGATCAGGGTGCCAGCGCTTGTTGGGCTTCGCTGTAGCCCAGCTCTGAGGCCTGCTGCATATAATGCTGCCAGCGTTGCCAGTTTTGTTGCTGCCGGGCCAGATAGGCAAAGTAATA
Source organism: Rheinheimera sp. EpRS3 (assembly GCF_001513785.1). Classification (GTDB taxonomy): domain Bacteria; phylum Pseudomonadota; class Gammaproteobacteria; order Enterobacterales; family Alteromonadaceae; genus Alishewanella. The sequence continues at coordinate 721,494 of NZ_LNQS01000001.1, read as the reverse complement.
CTGCACCGGCATCAGCTCTTGCGGTTGTTTCAGGATTTGCTGTGCCAGCTGAAAATACAGCGGCGGCATCTGCAGCTCAAAAGAGCGCATCAGATTACTTTCTGCCACCACCCGATATGCCTGCCAAGACGTATGTTTGCAGCTCTCTACCGCCGTTAAGGTGATATCCTCTGCACCGAGCTGCCATTGCTGCAAATAGGCTGCAACGTCTGCATTAGCCGATTCTGTAACAATAATATTAGGGTAAAACTTTCCGCTTCTACACAGCTGCTGTGCTGTGGCTTCAGGCAGCTGATATTCGTCGATAAAACCGAGTATATGCATAAATTCATGACGCAACAGCGCCAGGCTGGCGTTATCTGGAAGTTGCAAAATACCGTTGTTATAACTGGCTTTACCCCGCCCGGCCACCACCACTAACTGGCTGAAATCGCCATTAGCGACCAGTTGTTCCAGCGCCTGATAACGGCATTGCAGCAGGCTGTTGCTGTCTTCTGAGCACTGCAGTGAGGTGCTGTTGATGGTATGCAGGGGTAAAAAACATACTGCTAATTGCGACAACTGGGCGTCATTTTGCCATTGCTGCAATAGTTGCTGCCAGGTATCCACCCCGGCTTGCTGGCTGGCAACAGGTTGCAAGGTTAACTGACAGCCTTGCGGGTGCTGATAACCAACAGAGCTTGCGTTATTACCCTGCCACAGCCCCAACTCTGCGCGCTGGGCAGCCGAAACAGCGCTTACTGCCATGGTGTTACTATCAAGCTGCTGTTGTAGCCACTGTGCTGTAGCAAGCCGCCCTTGCTGGCGCTGCTGTAATTGCAATGCATGTTGCAAAGCCTGGCTATCACCTAAATGCGCCGCCTGGCGCATCCAGTGCAGTGCGGCGTCATACTCGGCGTTGGCTAACCGCTGGCGCGCTAATGTCATGGCCGCGCCAGCGTCTGTTTGCGCCTGTTGCATCAGCACTGCCTCACCATCAGGCGCGGGTTGGCAGGCGCTGAGTAATATAAATGCAAAAAAGCCAGCAAGCTGGCTTTTAATTCGCGTACTGATAAACCACTTAAGGTTCATCGAAACCTTCAGGGCTGGTGTTTTCACCACGCAACCTTGCCATTTCTAACCGGGCATAACGGTGTTCAACAAACTCGAATACATTGGTTGCCAGTACTTTTTTATAGTACTCCAGCGCTTGCTCGGGTTGTTGCTTGCTTTCATGCCACTTGGCCAGATAGAAATACACTTCACATAAGCGCTCTGCCAGTAACTGCGGGCCAGATAAATCCTGCATTACCGAGTCCAGTAAAGCGCTTTCTGTCATCTCCCCGGCTAGAAACCGCACAATATTAGTAGACCATTCGGCCTGATCCAATATCAGTGCACGCTGCTGCAATTGCTGCTGCGCCTGCTCTGCAGATAGTTCGCTTTGCGCCAGATATAGCCATATTACACGATATGCATCGGTCGGTTTTAACGCCAGAAAGCGTTCAAAATCGCCTACGGCTAATTCTGTTTTACCGGCATAATACAATGCTATGCCACGGTTTAAATAAGCAAACTCGTGCTCAGGTGCCAGCTCCAGCGCAGAATCAAAAGCTTCGTATGCTGAGTCAAAATCACCGCTAACGGTATGATGAATGCCAACAAAGTTGTATGCATCTGCCATATCGGGTTTTAACCGCAACGCTCTTAAAAAATCCAGCCGGGCCAGCGATCGCAGGCCCACACTGTCATACATTACACCGCGATCGTAATACAGCTGAGCAGATTGCTCTTCTGATAGCTCGGCGCGGTACAGAATTTCAGTTAAGCGGGCGATAGCCAGTTCAGTACGGTAAGATACCGCCAGAGGCTCTGGCGTTAGCCAGCCTCCAGTAGTAGCCGACTGAGTGGTTGCACAACCACCCAGTAATGTTACCAGCAGCGCCAGAGGCGCTGCACGGCGTAACAGCCTATCAGGCATTTTCTTCAACATTAGCAGACTCAGTAGCAGGTTTAGCGGTGGCTTCCTTGATACTCAGGCGTACGCGACCTTGCTTGTCAACTTCAAGTACCTTAACAGCCACTTTCTGGCCAACTGTTAAGTGCTCAGATACATTGTTTACGCGCTCATCAGAGATTTGCGAAATATGTACTAAACCATCTTTGCCAGGCAGTACGTTAACAAAAGCACCGAAGTCAACGATACGTACTACTTCACCTTCATAAATGGTACCCACTTCAATCTCGGCGGTAATAGCGTTGATCTTGTCGATAGCGATTTGTGCGGCTTTAGCAGTAGTTGCGGCAATTTTAATGCTGCCGTCATCTTCCAGCTCGATAGTAGTACCTGATTCTTCTGTGATTTGACGAATTACCGCACCACCTTTACCGATAACTTCGCGGATTTTCTCCGGGTTAATCTTCATGGTGTAAATACGCGGGGCGTATTCAGACATCTCTTCGCGGTGACCGCTGATGGCTTGGTCCATTACGTTCAGAATATGCAAACGGGCAGCTTTAGCTTGCTTCAGTGCAATTTGCATAATTTCTTTGGTAATACCGTCGATCTTAATGTCCATTTGCAGTGCGGTAATACCTTCGGTAGTACCGGCTACTTTAAAGTCCATATCGCCTAAGTGATCTTCATCACCTAAGATGTCAGACAGTACAACGAAATCGTCGCCTTCTTTAACGAGGCCCATAGCAATACCTGCCACAGAGGCTTTAATAGGTACGCCGGCGTCCATCAGGGCTAAAGAAGAACCACATACTGATGCCATAGAGCTTGAACCGTTAGATTCAGTGATTTCTGACACTATACGTACTGTGTACGGGAAGTCATTGAAATCAGGCATTACCGCTAATACACCACGCTTGGCTAAACGGCCGTGGCCGATTTCGCGACGCTTAGGTGAACCTACCATGCCGGTTTCACCCACACAGTACGGCGGGAAGTTGTAGTGCAGCATAAAGGTGTCGGTTTTAGCACTTAACAAATCGTCGATGTTTTGTGCATCACGCGCTGTACCTAAAGTGGCTGTTACCAGCGCCTGAGTTTCACCGCGGGTAAACAGTGCTGAACCGTGGGTACGTGGTAATACGCCAGTCATTACGCTTAAGCCACGGATCATTTCCGGGTCACGGCCGTCGATACGTGGTTCACCTTTGGTGATACGGCCACGTACTACTTTAGATTCCAGCTCGTGGAAAATCTCGCCTACTTCGTTTTTATTCAGCTCTTCGCCTTCGGCCAGCTCAGCAGTCAGTTTTTCTACTAACGCGGCTTTGATCTCACCGATACGCTCATAACGCTTGGCTTTTTCAGTGATCTGATAAGCTTCACCCAGTTGCGCGCGCGCCAGGCCGTCAATTTTTTCAATTAACGGCAGGTTTTTCGCCGGTGATTGCCAGTTCCACTTCGGCTTAGCGCCTTCAGCAGCAAATTCGTTAATGGCATTGATGGCGGTTTGCATCTGCTCATGGCCATACATTACTGCACCGAGCATTACGTCTTCAGACAGAATACCTGCTTCGGATTCAACCATTAATACCGCACCGGCAGTACCGGCTACTACTAAATCCAGCTTAGAGCTTTTCAGCTCTTCTTCTGACGGGTTCAGTACGTACTGGTTATTGATATAACCAACACGGGCAGCACCGATAGGGCCGGCAAACGGAATGCCTGACAACGCCAGCGCAGCAGAAGTACCGATTAACGCCACGATGTCTGGCTGAATTTCCGGCTGTACTGACACAACAGTGGCAATAACCTGAACTTCATTGTTAAAGCCTTCAGGGAACAGCGGACGAATAGGCCGGTCGATTAAACGTGAAGTTAAGGTTTCACCTTCTGACGGGCGACCTTCGCGTTTAAAGAAACCACCCGGGATACGGCCGGCCGCGTACATTTTTTCCTGGTAATTTACCGTTAACGGGAAGAAATCCTGGCCTGGTTTGGCCTCTTTCTTGCCCACTACCGTTACTAAAACTGACGTATCACCCAGGCTGGCCAGCACTGCGGCATCTGCCTGACGGGCGATAACGCCGGTTTCTAAGGTGAAAGTATGTTGGCCGAACGGGAATGATTTTACGATGGGAGTCACGTGTTTGTTTCCTTTACTTAATCGCCTAATTGCGATGTCATTTTTGTCGTTTAATTCTTACGTAGTATACTCTGTAACCAAAGCACAAAGATAGTTCAGTCAATCGTTAACTTTAGAGAAAAATAGTCTGCACGCTGGCAAGCTGAATTAAAAAAAGGGGCTTAAAAGCCCCTTTTTTACTTAAACCGATTAACGGCGTAAGCCTAAACGCTCAATCAGTGTGGCGTAACGGCTCTGGTCTTTACCTTTTAAGTAATCCAGTAACTTACGACGCTGGCTAACCATACGCAGCAAACCACGACGTGAGTGGAAGTCATGCTTGTGCTCGGCGAAGTGGCCTTGCAGGTGGTTAATAGAAGCAGTTAACAGTGCTACCTGTACTTCTGGTGAACCTGTGTCGCCTTGCTTAACAGCGTAGTCAGCAACGATTTTTGCTTTATCAGCAGCGCTTAAAGACATATTTAACTCCAAATGTGAGTGAACTATAGTCAGGGAATCGCCGATCACTCATCCAGCAGACCCCAAAAAATCCGCCGTATAATAGCATTTTACTGCTTTTTTACAAGGCGTTTCTGCTACAACACCCTTAGGGTAATGTGGCGGTATTTAATAAGCGCCGCGAGCTCAGCACGCCTTGTTCAACCTGGCCAATACCAAAGAAGTTATCGCCAGCGCCATGTAGTTTAATGGCGGCAATATCAGCTATTGTTACCTGACAGTTCTGGCCATGCTGTAGCCGGTGTTGCTCCTGCTCTGTCAGGACCAGCTTAGGCATATTTACAATACCGGCGTCCAGTGGTAACAGCAGCGCATCCATATTGCTAAAATCGCCACTGGCATGGCATTGCTCTGCCAGTGCATCCAGCTGCGGCGGCGTAACCATTTGCGCAGCACTAAAAGGCCCAACCTGCGTGCGGTGCAAGGCACCAACATGGGCACCGCAACCAAGCGCTTCGCCCAGGTCATCTATTAGCGTACGGATATAAGTACCTTTAGAGCAATGCACAATAAAATCGGCGGTGCTGCCGCTGAATTTCAGCAACTCAAAGCGAAAAATACTAATTGGTCTGGCTTCACGCGGTACGGTAATCCCCTGGCGGGCATAGCGGTATAACGGCTGGCCCTGATATTTAAGTGCCGAAAACATCGTAGGCACCTGCAAAATATCACCGCGAAACGCCGTCAGCGCTTGCTCCAGCTCAGCCTGGCTAAATTGCACCGGTTTTTCGCTTATTACTTCGCCTTCAACATCGCTGGTGCTGGTACGAATACCAAAGTTAGCCGTAACCAGATAGGTTTTATCGGTATCAAGTAAAAACTGGCTGAACTTGGTGGCTTCGCCAAAACAGATTGGCAGCAAACCGGATGCCATAGGATCCAGTGCACCGGTATGGCCGGCTTTTTGTGCCTGAAACAGCCAGCGCACGCGCTGTAAAATACCGTTGCTGCTAACTTCCAGCGGCTTGTCTAACAATAAAATGCCATTAACGGCCCGGGCATTTTTCCGTGCCATTAGTTTGCCGGCTCGTCGCTGCTGTTATCGGTGCTGTCGGCAGCGTCAGCCACATCATCCAGTGCCTGGCCTGACTGCAGTCTGCGACGGTCATCTTCAGCCCGTGCAGTGCTAACTAAGGTTGCCATGCGAATGCCTTCGTTTAATGATTCATCAAAGGCAAAGCGGATATGCGGCACGATACGCGCCTGAATACGTTTACCGATTAAGCTGCGGACAAAACCAGAGGCATCGTTAAGGATCTTAAGATTGTCCTCAACCTTATCATCGGCCAGGCCTAAAAAGGTCACAAACACTTTGGCGTGAGATAAGTCGCGAGATACCTCAACGTCTGACACCGTAATCATACTGTGCAGGCGCGGGTCTTTAATTTCGCGTTGCAGGATCACCGCCATTTCTTTTTTCATTTGCTGCGACAGTCTGTCGACGCGCGAGAATTCTTTCATAACTGTATTTCCACTGTCTGTTGCAGACAAAACAGGGGCCAAAGGCCCCTGTTTTATTGCTGCGTTGCCTGTTACAGGGTGCGTTCAACCTGTATTACTTCAAACACTTCGATCTGATCGCCTTCGCGCACATCGTTGTAGTTCTTCACGCCGATACCACATTCAAAGCCGTTACGTACTTCACTAACGTCATCTTTAAAGCGACGTAGCGATTCCAGTTCGCCTTCAAAAATAACCACGTTGTCACGCAGTACACGGATAGGTGCATTACGTTTAATCACACCTTCCGTTACCATACAGCCGGCTATAGCGCCAAACTTAGGTGAACGGAACACATCACGTACCTGTGCCAGGCCGATAATTTGTTGTTTAAACTCAGGCGCTAACATACCGGTCATGGCGGCGCGCACTTCATCTAACAACTCATAAATGATGCCGTAGTAACGTAAGTCGAGGCCTTCATCTTCTACCAGTTTACGCGCTGTGCCATCGGCACGGACGTTAAAGCCGATAACAATCGCAGATGAAGCTGCTGCCAGCGTAACGTCGGTTTCAGTAATTCCACCCACGCCGCTACCAACAATTTTCACTTTCACTTCGTCGGTAGATAACTTCATCAATGATTCAATGATAGCTTCAACAGAACCTTGTACGTCTGCTTTAAGTACAATGTTCAGCTCTGACACATCGCCTTCAGTCATATTAGCGAACATGTTTTCCAGCTTAGACTTCTGCTGACGCGCTAACTTAACATCACGGAATTTACCCTGACGATACAGTGCTACTTCACGTGCTTTACGCTCGTCTTTAACCACGGTTACTTCGTCACCGGCTTGTGGTACACCGGATAAACCTAAGATTTCTACCGGAATAGACGGGCCGGCCGTTTTGATTTCTTTACCGTTTTCGTCACGCATCGCACGAACCCGGCCGTATTCAAAACCACACAGTACGATTTCGCCCTGTTTCAGCGTACCTTCCTGTACCAGGATAGACGCTACCGGGCCGCGGCCTTTGTCCAGACGTGATTCAATAACCACACCGCGGGCCAAACCTTCTTTAACCGCTTTTAATTCCAGCAGCTCAGATTGGTTCAGAATGGCTTCAAGTAAATCATCAATACCCATGCCGGATTTTGCCGACACTGGTACAAACTGCGTATCACCGCCCCACTCTTCAGAAATAACATCGAATTGCGACAGTTCGTTACGTACACGATCCGGATCAGCTTCTGGCTTATCCATTTTGTTCACAGCAACCACGATTGGCACACCGGCGGCTTTCGCATGCTGGATAGCTTCTTTGGTTTGTGGCATTACGCCATCATCGGCTGCAACAACCAGAATAACGATATCGGTTGCCTTGGCACCACGGGCACGCATTGACGTAAATGCCGCGTGGCCTGGTGTGTCAAGGAAAGTCACCATACCTCGGTCAGTTTCAACATGATAAGCACCGATATGCTGGGTAATACCACCGGCTTCACCGGCTGCTACTTTAGCTTTACGGATATAATCCAGTAGTGAGGTTTTACCATGGTCAACGTGGCCCATAACCGTGACTACCGGCGCACGAGGCTCCAGAGCACCCTCACCCTGGCGGTCAGACATTACCGCTTCTTCCAGCTCGTTTTCTTTGGTCAGGGTAAACTTGTGGCCCATTTCTTCACAGACAATAGCCGCAGTTTCCTGATCAATCACCTGGTTAATGGTCGCCATAGCGCCCATTTTCATCATCACTTTAATCACTTCAGACGCTTTAACGGCCATTTTGGCAGCCAGCTCAGCTACAGTGATGGTTTCGCCAATTTTTACTTCGCGCTCAACCGGCTGAGCAGGTTTATTAAAACCATGCTGCATACTGGTTGGGGTTTTCTTTTTCTTTGAATGACGGTTAGCACGGTTAAAAGCTTCTTTGTCATTGGCATCGTCTTTTTTCTTGCCTTTAACAACCGGCGCCTTTTTACCGGCACCGCGACGGCCTGCCCGCTCTTCTTTAGCGTCTACTTCGTCTTCTGCCTGTTTGGCAAATTCGTTGCTGGTCAGGTGATAATCGTCGGTATCCGCTGGTTTGGCTTTTTCTTCCTGTGCCCAGCGCTCGCCGTTTTCTTCGGCCAGTTTACGCGCAGCTTCTGCCTGCTTAGCGGCTTCTTCTTCCAGCTTACGCAGTGCTTCAGCTTCTTGTTGCTGACGAATACGATCAGCTTCTTTACGCGCCTCTTCTTTCGCTGCACGACGCGCCGCTTCTTCCGGATCGTCTTTTAACAGCTGGGCCTGCTTAGCATCTTCGCGACGTTTCGCCTCGGCAGCTTTGCGCTCGGCTTCTTCTTTTGCTTTAGCTGCAGCAATTTCTTTCGCTTTACGATCTGCTTCAGCACGGGCCTGATCAGCTTCGGCGCGGGCTTTTTCTTCTGCCACGCGCGCTTCTTCCTGCGCTTTTAAAGTCGCTTCGTCAATCATCGGCTTTTTCACGTAAGTTTTTTGCTTACGCACTTCAACCTGAATTTCGCGGTTACGACCTGCACCACCTGCTACGCTTAGTGTGGTTTTTTCTTTGCGTTTTAATGTTAAACGCGCAGGTTCTGCCGACTTACCACCATGCTGAGCACTTAAATGTTCCAGCAGGGATTTTTTCTCATCTTCGCTGACTACCTGACCGGCTGCTTTACTGATACCGGCATCAGCGAATTGCTGCACTAACCGCTCAACAGTAGTACCGACATCACTGGCTAGCTTTTCTATAGTGACTTCTGCCATTTGTGTTGTTACCTCCGTTGACTACTTATTTTCTTCGCTAAACCAAACGATATTACGGGCTGCCATAATCAGGTCGGCGGCTTGTTGTTCCGACATGGGGGCTATTTCCAGTAAATCGTCTACACCCAGCTCTGCCAGGTCGTCTAACGTTGTTACCCCTTTACTGGCCAGAACATAGGCCGTGTGGGTATCTAATTCTTTCAGCGCTAACAGCGCTTCAGTGGGTTGCGCATCTTCCAGTGATTCCTCACTAGCCAGAGCGCGGGTGGTTAATACTGCTTTGGCACGGCCACGCAGCTCTTCCACGGTCGCTTCGTCCAGACCATCGATGCTTAACAGCTCGCTGATTGGTACATAAGCAATTTCTTCCAGTGTAGCGAAACCTTCATCTACCAGCACATCGGCAAAGTCTTCGTCAATTTCCAGTGCATCAACAAATACCTGACGTACCTTGGCGGTTTCTTCCTGGTGTTTTTGTTTCATGGCGCTAACCGACATAACGTTCAGTTCCCAGCCGGTAAGCTGGCTGGCTAAACGTACGTTTTGGCCGTTACGGCCAATGGCCATTGCCAGGTTGGCATCTTCTACCGCGATATCCATTGAGTGCGTATCTTCATCAACGATGATCGAGGCCACTTCAGCCGGAGCCATGGCATTGATAACAAACTGCGCATCGTTATCGTCATACAACACAATATCAACGCGCTCACCGGCCAATTCGTTCGATACGGCCTGCACACGTGAACCACGCATACCCACGCAAGCGCCTACCGGGTCAATACGACGGTCGTTGCTTTTAACGGCAATTTTGGCACGGGCGCCCGGGTCACGGGCAGCACCACGCAGTTCGATCATTTCTTCACCGATTTCCGGCACTTCAATGCGGAACAATTCCAGCAGCATTTCCGGCCGTGAACGGCTTAAAAACAGCTGAGCACCACGCGCTTCCGGTTTTACTTCAAACAACAACGCACGAATACGATCGCCCGGGCGGTAGGTTTCACGCGGTAACATTTCATCACGGCCTAACATCGCCTCGGCGTTGTTACCTAAATCAACAATGATGCTGTCACGGTTTACTTTTTTCACCACGCCGGTAACTAATTCACCCACCTGGTCAATATAAGCTTCTACTACCTGTGAACGCTCGGCTTCGCGTACTTTCTGTACGATTACCTGCTTGGCCATCTGGGTAGTAATACGGTCAAACTCGATAGAGTCAATTTGCTCTTCGTAGTAATCGCCAATCTTTACCGAAGGGTCGTCGTACTGCGCCGCCGATAACGTCATTTCGCGGTATGGGTGCTCTTGCACCTGATCGTCCGGAATAACCTCCCAACGACGGAACGTTTCATAAGATCCGGTTTTACGGTCAATGCTAACGCGAACTTCAATATCGCCTTCATTCTTTTTCTTGGTGGCCGCTGCCAGTGCAAACTCCAGTGCCTGGAAAATCTTTTCCCGTGGCACAGATTTTTCGTTTGAAACTGCATCAACAACTAATAATATTTCTTTTGCCATTGTGTGTTGCCTCGCTTTGCCCCGATACCTTAAAACACCGGTACCACGTTTGCTTTATCTACATTATCCATCAGCAAACGATAGGGTTTGCCATCTACTTCCACTATCAACATATCGTCTTCAATAGCTGTTAGTATGCCTTTAAACTTACGCCGGCCATCCTGTGGAATAGCCAGTTTTACTTCAATTTTTTGCCCTACTACCGCCAGAAAATGTGCGGGTGTAAACAATGGCCGATCCAGACCAGGTGAAGATACCTCAAGCAGGTATTCATTGGTGATTGGATCTTCCACATCTAAAATGGCACTCACTTCGCGGCTAACCAGCGCGCAATCGTCAACATTGATGCCATCCGCATGATCAATATACAGCCGTAAAGTTGAGTGACGACCAGCCTGCACCAGTTCGAGCCCCAACAACTCAAAGCCTGCGGCTTCAACGGTCGGCAGCAATAACTCTGTCAGTGTCTGTTCTTGCTTAGTCAACGAGACCTCCGGAAATTCTGCTGTAACCCGCTACTTTGTCAGTAACAGTGGCAACAACAGTAAATAAAAAAAGGGCGTTTAGCCCATTACTGCGTAAAACTGAGTCTGCAGATACGAAAACGCCCCGAACTAGCGGGGCGAATGGGCATCCAATCAACTAACATATCGCCAATGTTAATTGAAAATCTAATCACTTCATAAGAAGTTGGTTGCGGGAGCCGGATTTGAACCGACGACCTTCGGGTTATGAGCCCGACGAGCTACCAGGCTGCTCCATCCCGCGTCCGTAATTGGCGCTTATTATATAGCGCTGACTGGCTTATCGCAAGCATTGCCTTGGCAAACTGCTGATAAATTTGGTGCCGAGAGCGGGACTTGAACCCGCACGTCCGAAGACACTACCCCCTCAAGATAGCGTGTCTACCAATTTCACCACCTCGGCTAAATTAAGAGGATTAGTTACCTACAGGAATATCGCTGGTATCGTCTTTTTTCGGTTCAACTTGCTCAGTAACTGGTACTGACAAATCGTCCCAGGCATCAACTTTTTTGCTGCCAGCGCTGTAGTTACCCAGCACAATACTTAACACAAAAAAGATAGTGGCCAATACAGTGGTGGTTTTGGTAAGAAAATTACCCGTGCCTGAAGAACCGAATACGGTAGCAGAAGCGCCAGCACCAAAAGCAGCACCCATGTCAGCACCTTTACCGTGCTGAATTAACACCAAGCCAATTAAAGCTATGGCAACTAACAAATAAACTACTATCAAAACTTCGTACATGCTTATTCCTTTGCACCTTTTGTAACTGCAAGGCAAATTTGCGCAAATTCTGCTGGTTTGAGGCTTGCGCCGCCTACCAGAGCACCGTCTATATCAGCTTGGCGAAATAATGCAGCAAAATTGTCTGCATTAACACTGCCGCCATACAATAATTTTACCCTTACTGCTGACTGCGTATTGTACCTGGCCAGATGCTGCCTGATAAATGCATGTGTCGTTTGCGCCTGTTCTGGCGTTGCCGACTCACCTGTGCCAATCGCCCAGATGGGTTCATACGCAATCACTGATTTCGCCAGTAATTCGGGCTGCGAAGCATACACCGCATCAAGTTGCCGTGCAAGAACCTGCTGCGTTTTTTCTTGCTGCCGCTCGGCTGCAGATTCACCAACACACAGTATCGGTGTTAAACCTGCTCCAACAGCTCGAGCCAATTTAGCCGCGATAAGTTCATTACCTTCGCCATTTAGCGCACGTCGCTCTGAATGTCCGACAATTACATAACTGGCTCCGGCTTCCTGCAGCAAATCAGCACTGAGTTCACCGGTAAAAGCACCGCTTATTTCATGGCTTAATGTCTGCCCGCCAAGAGCAAAATTACACAGTGCAGGGAAGCGTGTTAACAACGTGGCTGGTGGACACACCACAACAGCTTGCTCTGCTAACGGTAGCGCCGTTAACACCTCGACCATTTCCTCAACCAGTGCGGCTGAACCGTTCATTTTCCAGTTCGCTGCGATCAGTGGTGTGCGTTGCATGGTGCTGTTTCCCTGTAATTAGACGGGCGCGATATTAACCAACCACGCCGGTGCAAACAAGCTTTAATGGCGCCTTCGGACAATCAACTGGCGATTTTTACTGCAGCAGCAATCTGCTCGGCATACTGTTGTACGTCAGTGGCATCTTCACCTTCTACCATTACCCGGATCAATGGTTCGGTGCCACTTTTACGGATCAGCACCCTGCCTGAACCATTCAGCTTGGCCTCAACATCGGCAATCACTTGCTTCACATGTTGTTTTTCCAACGGGGCGGTGCCTTTTTCAAATTTTACGTTCACCAGCACTTGTGGCAGCTTATGCATACCCTGGCTAAATTCAGCCAGCGTCATACCCGCCTCAATCATTGCCGTAAGCACTTGTAGTGACGCAATAATACCGTCACCGGTGCAGGTATGGTCTAAATTCAATACATGGCCTGAGTTTTCACCACCAATACGCCAGTTATTCTCGCGTAGCAGCTCCATTACGTAGCGGTCGCCCACTGCACTGCGGGCAAACGGGATACCTAACTCTTTAAGTGCCAACTCCAGTCCCAGGTTACTCATTAAAGTACCGACTACGCCGCCTTGCAGTTTATTCTGCTCTTTGGCAGCACGGGCAATAATATAAACAATTTCATCGCCATCAATAACCCGGCCGGTATGATCAACCATCATGACACGGTCACCATCGCCGTCATAAGCAATACCGAGGTCGGCTTCACGCTCCACAACAGTTTTCTGCAGCAATTCAGTATGGGTGGCACCACAATGATCGTTAATATTTAATCCATCCGGGCTGGCACCAATTACAATGACTTCAGCACCCAATTCTTTAAACACTGCAGGTGCTATGTGATAAGTGGCACCGTGGGCACAGTCGATAACAATTGTCATGCCGCTTAGTGATAAATGGTTAGGTAAGTGGCTTTTACAAAACTCGATATAACGCCCGGCAGCATCATCAATACGCTGAGCTTTGCCCAGCTTTTCCGATGACTCGCACACCATCGGCTGTTCCAGCTCGTATTCAATCGCCAGTTCAACTTCATCCGGTAATTTTGTGCCATCAGCGGAGAAAAACTTAATGCCGTTGTCGTAATAGGGATTGTGCGAGGCACTGATCACAATACCGGCCTCAGCTCTGAATGTGCGGGTTAAATAAGCTACCGCAGGTGTAGGCATCGGCCCCAGCAAACGCACGTTGATACCAGCTGCAATTAAACCGGCTTCCAATGCTGTTTCTAATAAATAACCAGAGATACGCGTATCTTTGCCAATTAATACTTTACGGGTGCCACGCTGTGACAACACACGGCCGGCGGCCCAGCCTAACTTCATCGCAAACTCTGGCGTAATAGGAAACTCGCCGACACGGCCACGCACGCCATCAGTTCCAAAATATTTTCTGCTCATCCTTTATGCTCCATACTGCATTGCCGTCACAACCCTGACCGCCTGCACGGTTTCTTTAACATCATGCACCCGGATTATCCGGGCCCCTTGTAATGCTGCAATAGTAGCGCAGGCTACACTAGCTGCCAAACGCTCATTCACCGGTATGTTCAGTAATTGACCAATCATTGATTTACGCGACATACCTGCCAGTACCGGATAGTCAGAATCGGTAAATTGTGTCAGTTGCTGCAACAGTAAATAGTTATGGCTCAGGCTTTTGCCAAAACCAAAACCGGGATCCAAAATAATATGCTGCCTTGGCATGCCTGCCTGTTCACAGACAGTGGCACGCTCCAATAAGAACTGCTTAACTTCTGCCACAACATGCTGATATTGCGGTAAATGCTGCATACTGCGCGGCGCGCCCTGCATATGCATCAGGCATACCGGCAGATCTGCTGCAATAGCAACTTTTAAAGCACCAGGTTCCAGCAAGGCCCTGACATCATTGATAATATCGGCACCAGCCTGAACCGCAGCTGACATAACGGCAGCCTTGCTGGTGTCAACCGAGATGGCACAGTCAAAACGTTGGCGGATGGCTTCAATAACAGGTATTACGCGGTTTAACTCGTCCTGCTCTGCTACATCAGCGGCGCCGGGGCGGGTAGATTCACCGCCAATATCTAAAATTGCTGCACCGTCTGACAGCATCTGCTCGGCCTGACGCAGAGCGGCGTCCAACTGCTGGTGTTTACCGCCATCAGAGAAAGAGTCCGGTGTAACATTTAAAATCCCCATAACCAGTGGGCGGCTTAAATCCAGCGTGCGCTGACGCGGCAAGGACAACAACATAATTGCTCCTGTAGCAGATATTTTGGCTCTGACAATAAAAATAAACCCCGGCATAACCGGGGCTTTCGTTTAATTAAATGCAGCAGATTTAGTGCAGATTACCTTCTGATGGCTTACCGGGTGCGGCAGCATCATCATCCTGGCTCACTTTGCTATCCGGCTTGTCATCTGAGCCTGGCTTATCACGTGGTTCCCAGTTCTCTGGCTGGCGAACTTCGCGACGGGCCATCAGGTCATCAATCTGTTTAGCGTCTATGGTTTCATACTTCATCAATGCATCTTTCATTGCATGCAGGATGTCCATATTTTCTTCAATCAGCTTTTTCGCGCGGTCATAATTACGGTCAATAAAGTCACGAATTTCTGCATCAATGGCTTTAACGGTATCTTCCGACATATGCTTGTTTTTGCTGACAGAGCGGCCAAGGAACACTTCACCTTCTTCATCGGCATACAGCAACGGGCCCAGTTTCTCTGAGAAACCCCACTGGGTAACCATCTTACGCGCCAAATCTGTAGCCCGCTCAATATCGTTCGACGCACCGGTAGTGACATATTCAAAACCGTAAATCACTTCTTCGGCAATACGGCCACCGAACAACGAGCTGATCATACTCTCTAGTAAACGTTTGCTGTGCGATACACGGTCACGTTCTGGTAAGTACATGGTGACACCTAAAGCCCGTCCACGCGGAATAATACTGACTTTATACACCGGGTCATGATCAGGCACCAAGCGGCCAACAATGGCATGGCCAGCTTCGTGGTAGGCTGTCATTTCTTTTTCTTTCTCTGTCATCACCATAGAGCGGCGTTCTGCGCCCATCATGATTTTGTCTTTGGCTTTTTCAAACTCGTCCATCGACACCACGCGGCGATTACCACGGGCAGCAAACAATGCCGCTTCGTTAACCAGGTTGGCTAAGTCGGCACCAGAAAAGCCCGGCGTACCGCGTGCAATAACTGACGGCTCTACACCTTCAGCCAGTGGCACTTTACGCATATGCACTTTTAAAATTTGCTCGCGGCCTTTTACATCCGGCAAACCTACCACTACCTGGCGGTCAAAACGGCCGGGGCGCAATAGCGCAGGGTCCAGTACGTCAGGACGGTTAGTTGCAGCGATAACAATAATGCCCTCGTTACCATCGAAGCCATCCATCTCTACCAGCATCTGGTTTAAGGTTTGCTCACGTTCATCATGGCCACCGCCTAAACCGGCACCACGCTGACGGCCTACTGCATCAATCTCATCGATAAAGATAATACAAGGTGCAGCTTTTTTGGCTTGTTCAAACATGTCGCGCACACGGGATGCACCCACACCGACAAACATTTCCACAAAGTCTGAACCGGAAATGGTAAAGAAAGGCACTTTGGCTTCACCGGCAATGGCTTTGGCTAACAGTGTTTTACCTGTGCCTGGCGGGCCAACCATTAAAATACCGGTTGGAATTTTACCGCCCAATTTTTGGAAACGGGATGGATCGCGCAGGTAATCAACCAGTTCAGATACCTCTTCTTTAGCTTCGTCGCAACCTGCAACATCAGCAAAAGTGGTTTTGATCTGATCTTCACCCATCAGGCGCGCTTTGCTTTTGCCAAACGACATGGCACCTTTGCCACCGCCGCCTTGCATCTGGCGCATAAAGAAAATCCACACGCCGATAAGCAATAACATCGGGCCCCAGGACAGCAAAATAGTGCCCAGCAAGCTGCTTTCTTCCGGCTTACTGCCTAAAGTTCTGACGTCATTTTTGATCAGGTCGTCCAGCAGCTTTTCATCATAGCCACCCGGAATAACTGTTTCGAAGCTGTCACCGCTGCGTTTTACACCGGTAATCACACCAGAGCGCTCAACTTTCACCTCGCGGATCTGGCCCTGATTTACCTCGTTGATAAACTGGGTATAGCTGGTTTGCCGGTCGGTACTGTCGCCGGGGCCAAAGCTATTAAACACCGACATTAATACGACGGCGATCACTAACCAGACAATCAGATTCTTTGCCATGTCACTCAAGGTTATAACCTCTTCTTACCGATAAATAGATAATTACCCGGCTACTTTACTAGACTTTGAAGCCGGTCGCCACGATATATGTCTCACGTGAACGCGCACGGGACGAATCGGGCTTACGAATTTTTACAGTGGTAAAGGCGGCGCGCACATCTTTTAAAAATTGCTCGAAGCCATCACCCTGAAATACTTTGACCACAAAACTGCCATTTTGCTTCAGTACTTTGTGACACATATCCAACGCCAGCTCTACCAGATACACCGACCTTGCCTGATCAGTAGTATCATTGCCACTCATATTCGGTGCCATGTCAGACAATACCACATCTACGTTCTGACCACCGATCCGGCTCAGTAATGCATCTAATACTGCTTCATCACGAAAGTCTCCCTGCAGGAAACTGACACCGTTAATCGGGTCCATTGGCAGAATGTCGCAGGCTATCACGGTACCTTTGTCACCGACAAGCCCCACACAGAACTGTGACCAACTACCCGGCGCAGAGCCTAAATCAACCACAGTCATCGCCGGTTTTATCAGTTTGTCCTGCTGGTTTATCTCTTCCAGTTTAAACGCTGCACGTGAACGCAGGCCTAATTTTTGTGCTTTTTGTACAAATTGATCATCGAAATGCTCTTTCAACCAGCGGGTGGAACTGGCGGAGCGTTTTTTCTTGGTCATGCTTTCACTCTTGATTAGTGTTATGCGTTAGATGGCGCTACAATAACGCAAATTCAAGCGTTATCTGCGGAAATAGTCATTTTATGAGTTTAACCAACAAACAGAAACAATTTTTAAAAGCAAAAGCCCATGAGCTTAAGCCAGTAATTTTACTCGGTGGCAATGGCCTGACCGAAGGTGTGGTAGCAGAGATTGAAGTAGCACTAAACTTTCACGAATTGATTAAAGTAAAAGTACCAACGGAAGACCGCGAGCAAAAAGTACTGATTATGGATGCCATCATCCGCGAAACCAAAGCAGATAAAGTTCAGGTTATAGGTAAAACCCTGGTGTTATTCCGCCAAAGTGAAGCGAAAAAAATTCAGCTGCCACGTGGCTAAATATTTATTAAACATAAAAAAAGCGCCGTCAGGCGCTTTTTTGTTAGGCTAAAATTCAGATATATTGCACTGCGGTAATTTCAAACTCAACTACACCTTTGGGCGTAGTGATATTTACCACATCATCGGCAGCTTTGCCGATTAAGCCACGCGCAATCGGCGAATTAACTGAAATCAGGTTATTTTTAATATCCGCTTCATCATCACCAACGATGCGGTAAGTCACTTCTTCGTCGCTATCCAGATTCAGAATAGTAACAGTACTGCCAAAGATAACCTTGCCGGTATTGGGTAGCTTGCTGATATCAATGATCTGCGCATTAGACAGCTTGGCTTCAATATCCTGAATGCGGCCTTCGCAAAAGCCCTGTTGCTCACGGGCAGCATGATATTCAGCGTTTTCTTTTAAATCGCCGTGCTCACGTGCTGTGGCAATGGCCTGGATAATCGCAGGCCGTTTTACTGATTTAAGTTCATGCAGCTCAGCGCGCAGTCGTTCTGCGCCCTGCACTGTCATCGGGATTGCACTCATCCGTTAACTCTCTTATGTAGTTCCTGCACTGAGGCTACGTTTTCAAACGCACTGGCGGCGTTTGATTTTACCGTAGCAAAGGCAGCATTTAATGTCGTGGTGTAGTTGGCTTTGTACTGCAGCGCACCACGGCGAATGACTTTAGAGTCTTCAATCGCCTGGCGACCATCGGTCGTATTGACGATATAGCTGTATTCACCGTTTTTAATGCGATCCAGAATATGTGGACGGCCTTCAGACACCTTATTTACCGTGCGGCATGTAATACCTGCGGCCTGTAATGCCTTGGCGGTACCGCCGGTAGCATCCAGCTCAAAGCCTTTTTCAACCATACGTTTTGCCAGTTCAACAACGCGCACTTTATCGCTGTCACGCACGGAAAGCAAGGCGCGACCACCGGTTGGAATTAACGTGCTGGCACCCAGCTGGCCTTTAGCGAAAGCTTCCTCAAAGGTATCACCCACGCCCATCACTTCACCGGTAGAACGCATTTCAGGGCCAAGGATCGGATCCACACCCGGGAATTTGTTAAACGGAATAACCACTTCTTTTACCGAGAAGAACGGTGGGATAATTTCTTTGGTTATGCCCTGCGCAGCCAGCGATTTACCAGCCATACAACGAGCACCCACTTTAGCTACAGCAACACCTGTGGCCTTAGAGACAAACGGCACAGTACGGGCGGCACGCGGGTTAACTTCAATTAAGTACACTTCGTTATCTTTTACTGCAAACTGGGTGTTCATCAGGCCAACTACACCTAACTCCATCGCCAGCTTACGTACCTGCTCACGCATTACGTCCTGGATTTCTTTGCTCAGGCTATAGGGTGGTAAAGAACAGGCTGAGTCACCGGAGTGCACACCGGCTTGTTCGATGTGTTCCATAATGCCGCCAATCACCACCTCTTTGCCATCACAGATAGCGTCGATATCTACTTCAATCGCATCATCAAGGAAGTTATCCAGCAGTACCGGTGAATCGTTCGATACGCTAACCGCATCGGTCATATAACGGCGCAGGTCCTGCTCGTCATAGACGATTTCCATCGCGCGGCCACCCAGTACGTAAGATGGGCGTACTACCATCGGGAAACCAATTTCCGGAGCCTTGGCAATCGCTTCTTCCATGCTGGTTACGGTGGCGTTTTTCGGCTGCTTTAAGCCTAAACGCTCTACCGCTTGCTGGAAACGCTCGCGGTCTTCTGCACGGTCAATGGCATCCGGCGAAGTGCCAATAATGGGCACGCCGTTGGCTTCCAGTGCGCGGGCTAATTTCAGTGGCGTTTGGCCACCGTATTGCACGATCACACCTTTTGGCTGCTCTTTACGCACAATTTCCAGCACGTCTTCCAGCGTGATGGGCTCGAAGTACAGACGGTCTGACGTATCGTAATCGGTAGACACCGTTTCAGGGTTACAGTTAACCATAATGGTTTCAAAGCCGTCTTCGCGCAGTGCCAGTGAGGCGTGCACACAGCAGTAATCGAACTCGATACCCTGACCGATACGGTTCGGCCCGCCGCCAATAATCATAATTTTATCGCGGTTGGTTGGCGCCGCTTCACACTCTTCATCATAAGTGCTGTACATGTAAGCGGTGTTAGAGGCAAATTCTGCCGCACAGGTATCAACCCGCTTGTACACCGGGTGCAACTTGTAGCCGTAACGCTTTTTTCGTACTTCATTTTCGCTGACACCTAACACGTCGGCGATACGTTTATCGGCAAAGCCTTTGCGTTTTAAGCGTTTTAACCGGGCTTCATCCAGTGCGGCAAAGCCGTCTTTACCCAATGCCAGCTCTTCTTTTACCAAATCTTCGATTTGCACCAGGAACCAGCGGTCGATATTGGTTAAGGTGAAAATCTCATCCATGCTCATGCCAAAGCGGAACGCATCGGCGATATACCAAATGCGGTGTGAGCCCGGCTCTTTTAATTCACGGACAATTTTATCTTTGGCTTCCGGCAGCGTGATATCGATAACAGGGTCTAAACCACAAACGCCAATTTCAAGGCTGCGCAGTGCTTTTTGCAGCGACTCCTGCTGGTTGCGGCCAATGGACATCACCTCCCCGACTGACTTCATCTGGGTAGTAAGGCGGTCATTGGCACCGGCAAATTTTTCAAAGTTAAAGCGTGGCACCTTAGTCACCACGTAGTCGATACTCGGCTCAAACGACGCCGGGGTTTTACCGCCGGTAATGTCGTTGGCCAGCTCGTCCAGTGTATAACCAATCGCCAGTTTGGCGGCTACTTTGGCAATCGGGAAGCCGGTAGCTTTAGAAGCCAGTGCAGATGAACGCGACACACGCGGGTTCATCTCAATAATAACCATACGGCCATCAACCGGGTTAATACCAAACTGTACGTTTGAGCCACCGGTTTCAACGCCGATTTCACGCAGTACCGCCAACGAGGCATTACGCATGATTTGGTATTCTTTGTCGGTCAGGGTTTGCGCAGGAGCTACAGTGATAGAGTCACCAGTATGCACGCCCATAGGGTCGAAGTTTTCAATGGCACAAACGATAATGCAGTTATCGTTTTTATCGCGAACCACTTCCATTTCGTACTCTTTCCAGCCGATTAACGACTCGTCAATCAGCAACTCTTTGGTAGGCGATAGATCCAGGCCGCGGGTACAAATCTCTTCAAACTCTTCGCGGTTGTAAGCAATACCACCACCTGAGCCGCCCATGGTGAACGACGGCCGGATAATACACGGAAAGCCAATGTCTTCCAGTACCTGGTAGGCTTCGTCCATAGAATGCGCAAAACCGGCACGTGGGCAAGCCAGGCCGATAGAACGCATGGCTTTATCAAAGCGACCACGATCTTCTGCCTTATCAATGGCATCGGCGGTAGCACCAATCATCTCAACATTATATTTAGCCAGCACCCCCTGACGTTCTAATTCCAGTGCACAGTTCAGTGCAGTCTGGCCGCCCATGGTAGGCAGAACGGCACAAGGGCGCTCTTTTTCAATAATTTTTTCCACTACCTGCCAGTGAATTGGCTCAATGTAGGTGGCATCGGCCATTTCCGGGTCGGTCATAATGGTGGCCGGGTTCGAGTTCACCAGAATAACGCGGTAGCCTTCTTCTTTTAATGCTTTACAGGCTTGGGCACCTGAATAGTCAAATTCACAGGCCTGGCCAATCACGATCGGGCCGGCGCCTAAAATCAGAATGCTTTTTAAATCTGTACGTTTTGGCATTGCTGCTATATCTCCGTAATTCGTGTTTGCTTATACCCTTCGTCTGTCATCATGCACGGGTGTTGCCTGCGCCCGTTACCCCCAATCACTTAGTATAACTAAGCTCATGGGGAGTACCGGTCTTGCCGCCTACGTGCATTTCGACATTCATTGGGTAGCGGCGTTATGCTGTTGCATCAGCGCAATAAAATGGTCGAACAGCTCAGAGGCTTCGTGCGGACCCGGACTGGCTTCAGGGTGACCCTGAAAGCTGAACGCCGGTTTGTCGGTACGATGTATGCCCTGTAAGGTGCCGTCAAACAACGATTTATGGGTGGCGCGTAAATTCGCCGGTAAACTGACTTCATCGACAGCGAAACCGTGGTTTTGCGCCGTAATAAGTACCCGTTTGGTATCCAGATTCTGCACCGGGTGATTACCACCATGGTGACCAACCGTCATCTTCACCGTTTGCGCGCCACTGGCCAGTGCCAGCAACTGATGGCCTAAACAGATACCAAACACCGGAATGTCGGTCTCAAGGAAGGTTTTAATCGCGTCGATTGCATAGGTACACGGTGCCGGGTCGCCAGGGCCATTGGATAAGAAAATACCGTCCGGATTCATGGCTAATACTTCACTGGCCGGCGTTTGTGCCGGCACTACCGTTAGCTTGCAGCCGCGATCCGCCAGCATGCGCAGAATATTGCGCTTTACACCAAAATCATAGGCTACCACATGAAACTGCTGTGGCGCTGCAGCGCGATGGCCTTCGCCCAATGCCCAGCCGCCTTCAGTCCATTGATAAGCTTTTTTCACGCTAACTTCTTTGGCTAAATCCATACCTGATAAGCCGGGAAAGCCTTTAGCTAACTCAAGTGCTTTGGCTTCATCCAGATCATCGCCAGCCATTAAGCAGCCATTCTGGGCGCCTTTCTCGCGTAAAATACGGGTTAACTTGCGGGTATCGATATCGGCGATGCCGAGAATATTGTGTTGTGTTAAATACTGACTAAGAGAGAGTTGGTTACGGAAATTACTGGCAAGAAGCGGAAGGTCACGGATTATCAGGCCCCTGGCCCAAATTTGTCCGGATTCTTCATCCTCTGGGTTAGTACCGGTATTGCCAATGTGTGGATAAGTGAGAGTAACGATTTGTTCTGCGTATGAGGGATCAGTTAATATTTCCTGATACCCGGTCATGGAAGTGTTAAACACCACTTCACCTACAGAAACTCCTTCAGCGCCAATGGCTGTACCGCGAAATACGGTGCCGTCTTCCAGTACGAGCAGGGCGGACTTAGTCAAGATAACCTCCAAACAGCAAAAAACGGGCGAAAACCTGACACTGTTTTACAACCCGTTTTGACCCAAAATGTGATACCCGATTTGCCTTAGGCAAACCTGACTATTTTAGGCGATCAGCGCTGGATAAGCTACGCTTTTTTTGATTTTTATTACAAATGACAACTCTAGCCTGTTTTTAACCTTAATAGCGCAAAAAGCTAGCTTAAATCAGCTAAACCTAACACTTGTTGCATAGAATAAAGTCCGCTCTGTTTACTTTGCAACCACAGAGCAGCGCGCAGTGCGCCTTGGGCAAAGGTGTTACGACTGGAAGCTTTGTGGCTTATTTCCAGCCTTTCGCCTAAATCAGCGAATAAGGCG
Organism: Rheinheimera sp. EpRS3; assembly: GCF_001513785.1. Classification (GTDB taxonomy): domain Bacteria; phylum Pseudomonadota; class Gammaproteobacteria; order Enterobacterales; family Alteromonadaceae; genus Alishewanella. The sequence continues at coordinate 698,423 of NZ_LNQS01000001.1, read as the reverse complement.
GTATGGTCGCCAATAATGTCACCGCCACGCACAGTGGCGAAGCCGATAGTTTGCTGCTCTCGTTCGCCGGTAATGCCCTCACGGCCATACACTGCAACCTTAGCTAAATCGCGATCCAGCGCTTTGGCAATGCTGGCGCCGATAGCCATAGCCGTGCCCGACGGTGCATCTTTTTTAAAGCGGTGATGCGCTTCAATAATTTCAATATCGGCGGTTTGCCCCATCACTTTGGCAGCGGTTTGTACCAGATGCAGCAGCAGATTTACGCCAACGCTCATATTCGGCGCCCAGACAATTGGAATATGCTCGCTGGCCTGCTGCACCTGCTGGTATTGCGCATCGGTTAAACCGGTAACACCTATTACCATGGCTTTTTTTGCTGCTACCGCCAGTTGTAAGTGCGCCAGCATCGCTTCAGGCATAGTGAAATCAACCCAGATATCGGCGTTATTAATACTGTCAGGGCCGGTGGCGCTAAGTGGTAAAGCCAGCTTACCGACACCGGCCAGCTCGCCGGCATCGACGCCTATAAGGTCTGATCCGCTACGTACTGTGGCAGCCGTAAGATTTAGCTGTTGCTCTTTGGCAACGGTAATTAACGCCCGGCCCATGCGGCCGTTAGCACCAAAGATCCCGATAGATGGCATAATCTGGTTCTGTGTAAAAGTAATAATGGCGGCTATTAGAGCAAAAGCCGCCAGCAGGGGGAAGTAAAATAGCCATTAAGATGGCTATTTTTTACTACGACGCCCGACGTTACAGTTAAAGGTCGTGGCAACTGATGGGGCGACACAGAGTGTCTGAGCGAACGCGCCAGCGGTAGCGAGTTGCTGTGGCGAGCCCAGCAGATGTTACGACCTTTGCTGTCCGGCTCCATACCTGAATCTAAACCGCCCGTTGTAGGATCTGTCGCGATATGTCCGGAGTAATATCACCATGCTCACCTAACTTCAGCATACCGTTCGCTTGCAGCGCTGCTACCAGCTTATCGACTGCATCGGCTTTAATGCCGTAGTCGGCTAAGCGGGTCGGCACGCCCATTTGCTCGAAAAAGGCACGGGTATGGTTAATTGCATCGTCAATTAAGCGCTCTTCATCCTGATGCTGTAATTGCCAAACACGGCGGCCATACTGCAATAGCTTGTCGCGCTTTTGTACGCGTTGTTGTTGCAACAGGGATGGCAATACTATTGCCAGTGTTTGCGCATGATCGAGGCCATACAGCGCGGTGATCTCGTGGCCAATCATATGAGTAGCCCAATCCTGCGGCACGCCCTGGCCAATCAGGCCGTTCAGTGCCATGGTTGCCGCCCACATTACGTTGGCGCGCACGTCGTAGTTATCCGGCTGGCTCAGCGCTTTGGGGCCTTCTTCTATCAGGGTTTGCAGTAAGCCCTCAGCAAAACGGTCCTGTACCGGTGCATTGACCGGATAAGTCATATACTGCTCCATCACATGCACGAAGGCATCCACTACGCCATTGGCCACTTGTTTTGGCGGCAGGCTAAAGGTGACGGTAGGGTCTAAAATAGCAAACTGCGGATACACCAGCGCGCTGGAGAACGATAGTTTCTGCTGCGTTTCATAACGGGTGACAACTGAGTTGCCATTACTTTCAGTGCCTGTAGCGGGTAAGGTAAGCACACAACCCAGCGGAATAGCAGCGCTTACTTTGGCGCCTTTGGCCAGAATATCCCAGGCATCACCGTCAAATACCGCAGCGGCGGCAATAAACTTAGTACCGTCAATAACACTGCCGCCGCCAACCGGCAACAGAAAATCAATTTTCTCGCGGCGCACCAGATCTGCCGCCCGCATCAGAGTTTCAAAGCTCGGGTTTGGCTCTATGCCACTAAATTCCTGCCAGTTAAAACCGTCTAATGCTTTCACTACCTGATCGTACACACCGTTCTTTTTAATAGAGCCGCCGCCATAAGTCAGCAGCACTTTACTGCCCGGTGGGATAAGTTTGGCTAACTGTGCCAGCTGATCTTTACCAAATACAATACGGGTGGGGTTTTGAAATGAAAAATTAAACATCTTGCCTCCGGGACTTTGGCATTCGCCAACGCTAGACAGCGGTTATGCGGCCAGCCAGCTTTGAGTTCAAGGCCGACCGCGCCCGTTGCGCCAAACGTCGCTATGTTTAAGTTAAATTGCTGCCTTTTAAGTAAAATCGCCGCGTAACAGCCGCACCTGCCGTTCCAGCTCAGTTGCACTGGCTTGCTCTGCAGGTACAGGGGCGCTGGCTGTCAGCATAATTTTAGACCAGAAGCGACCTTTAAACTTAAAAGCGCCATTGCCATGATGGCTGAAAAACGAGCCCCATAAGCCCTGCAACGCCATTGGCACTACTGGTACCGGTGTTTCTGCCAGAATACGCTCAATACCGGGACGAAAGCTGTCGATATCACCGCTTTTGGTTAAACGCCCCTCCGGGAAAATACATACCAGATTACCCTCAGCCAGCTCACGCTTAATGGCAGCAAAAGCGGCTTCATATACCGCTTCATTTTTCTGCTTTGAGCAAATAGGAATAGTGCGTGCGGCTTTAAACAGCCAGTTGGCCACCGGCAAATCATAAATACCTTTTTCCATTACAAAACGCACCGGCCGGCGCACTGCCCCCCCAATCAGCAAGGCATCAACATAGCTGACATGGTTAGCTACCAGCACAGCCGCACCTTCGGCCGGAATATGTTCCAGCCCGATACTTCTGACCCGGTACATGGTGTGGCTAAGCAGATAAATAACAAAACGCAGTACAAACTCCGGTACTGTGCTGTACACATACAGCGCCACCACCGCGTTCATAATAGCCAAAACTAAAAAATACTCCGGGATGGATATACCCAGCACGGTTAAAAATACGATACCGGCAATGGCGCTAACCACCATAAACAGCGCATTAAAGATATTGTTGGCGGCTATCACCCTCGCCCGTTGTTGTGGCTCGGCGCGCTGCTGCAACAGTGCATACAGCGGCACAATAAACAAACCACCAAATACACCTATTAATGTTAAGTCTATCAATACCCACCAGCCAAAGGCCGTAGCCAGAAACTGCGACAGGCCAAGCAGCTCAGCCGGTAGCTGTGCCGGGCTGCTAAAAAATAAACTGATACCAAACACGGTTAAACCGATAGAACCAATTGGCACTATACCAAGCTCTACCCTGTCGCCGGATAAACGTTCACACAGCATTGAGCCTATACCCACGCCGACAGAGAACGCCACCAGCAACGCTGTGACGACGGTGTTATCACCACCGAGCACCGTTTTGGTAAAATTAGGAAACTGCGTTAAATAGCTGGCGCCTAAAAACCAAAACCAACTAATCGCCATAATAGCGAGATATAAAGTACGGTTCTGGTAACTGATACTGATAGTGGCCTTGGTTTGCTGCCAGGGAGCAAAGCGGAATTTTTCAGCCTTATGTACCTCACCCACAGCAGGAATATATCGGCTTACCAGATAACCCAGTACAGAAAATACCACAACAACAAGTGCAACCCACACCGGCGCATCCGCAAACCCCACCAACAAACCGCCTGTAATGGTGCCCAGCAAAATAGCAACAAAAGTGCCCATTTCTACCCAGGCGTTGCCGGCTAATAACTCTTTGTCACTGAGTAACTGCGGCAAAATAGCGTATTTTACCGGGCCAAAAAATGCTGATTGGCTACCCATTAGAAACAGCAGCCCCAGCAACATCAGATATTGTTGAAAATAAAATGCTACGGCAGCCAGCAACATCAGGCCTATTTCCAGCAGCTTTAACGCGCGAATCAACTTAGTTTTGCACACGGCATCAGCCAAAGTACCGGCAGTGGCAGAAAACAACAGAAATGGCAGAATAAATAACCCTGCAGCCAGGTTCATGGTTAAATCGGTATCCCATGGCAACGCATTGGCGGCAGTAAAGGCCAGCATTAACATTAACGCATTTTTAAACACATTATCATTAAATGCGCCGCTGGCTTGAGTGAGGAAAAATGGCAAAAAGCGTTTGCTGCTGATTAAGCGGTTTTGTGACATATCCACTCCATCGGAAAAAGAGATAGTAATAAATAAGTTGCCAGCATAATCAACTCAGGTAGCTTATACCAGTAGATAAAAACACCTGCCGAAATTGACAGGACGTCTAGCCATCTATATATTGCGCAACCAATAAGGCTGTTACACAGCCTGCGTATTTATAAGGTAAACCTATGAACGATACTACGCTGGTACCAGCGGGTGCTAAACGCTCACTGCTGCCACTGCTGTTTTTTGTTGCGCTGTTTCTTGGCACTGGCCTGTACCTGCAAAGTCAGGAGGTGGCTTATGCGTTTTACCAGTTGCCAGGCCATGTCGCTATTATCCCTGCCCTTATATTGGCTATCTGGCTGCATAAAGCGCCGCTACAACAATCTATCGATGTGATGATCAAAGGCGCAGGTAACAGCAATATTATTACCATGTGTATTATTTATTTGCTGGCTGGCGCCTTTGCCAGCGTAGCCACCGCCACCGGCGGTGTTGATGCTGCAGTTAACGCTGGCCTGAGTTTAGTGCCGGCGCCCTGGTTACTGCCGGGTTTATTTGTGATAGCAGCACTGGTATCTACTGCAATGGGTACCTCTATGGGCACTATAGGTGCTCTGGCTCCTATTGCAGTGGGTTTGGCTAATCAGGCCGGGTTGGATCAGGCGTTAGTAGCGGGTGTGCTGCTTAGCGGAGCTATGTTTGGTGACAACCTGTCGATTATTTCCGATACCACTATTGCCTCTACCCGTACTCAGGGCGCAAAAATGGCAGATAAATTTCGCGAGAACATTAAAATTGCGCTGCCGGCTGCCGCGTTAACACTGCTGTTGTATATCGTGCTGGCCACAGATGGAGCTCCGGTACAGATTGACGCCGTAAACTGGAGTGGCGTAGTACCTTATGCGGCAATACTGGTGCTGGCCGTAATGGGATTGAATGTATTTGTCGTGCTGCTGCTGGGCATAGTGCTGGCGGCGCTGCAAGGCGCCTTCTTTGCCGATTACGCTATCGCTAACCTCGGTAAAGATATCGCCAGCGGTTTTGCCAGCGTGCAGGAAATTTTCCTGCTGGCAATGCTGGTAAGTGCACTAAGCGAGTTTATAAAGCAGCAAGGTGGCTTACAGTGGATCGCCGGTAAAATCCAGCAAGCGGCAAACAGGCTTAAGCTGGCAGGCAATAAAGCCCAGCAATTGGCAATCGCAGCATTAGCGTTTAGCAGTAACCTGTGTATCGCCAATAATACCGTGGCGATAGTGCTTACCGGTGAGATCAGTAAAACGCTGGCCCAACAACATCAAATAACCCCCAAACGCAGCGCCAGCCTGCTGGATATTTTTGCCTGTATCAGTCAGGGGTTAGTACCTTATGGTGCTCAGGCATTGTTGTTGGGTGCCAGCTTTGGTATATCGCCATGGCAGGTAGTAACACAAAGCTACTATTGCCTGATTTTGCTACTGGTGGCTGTACTTACCATTTTACTAAGGCCGGTAAAGTCGCTAACAGCGGCAGCGGTTTAAGATTTATGTCCTGGTAGCCAGCGCCGCAACCAGCGTTGCATGCCGCTGGCAGGTTTAGCCAGGCTATGATAAACCAACACCTGCCAACGCATTTTCAGGCTGTGGCCGCGTACAAACCAGAGCTGGCGGGCAAACCAGGCCCGGGCAGGCTGGTCCTGTAACATAGTCAGCAACAAATTACACACCAACGGTTGAGGCCGCGGCAGCGCAGAACTTTGCAATACCACCTGCGCAGCGCCATTATTAAACAATCTGCTCAGTACCCAGCACGCATTGATCACAGCAGATTGCACCGACATCCCGACAGCTTGCTCAAGCATAAAATCCAGTTGCTGCTGACTCTGTACTTCAAGCAGTAAGTCATTTAAATCAATCACATCTTTAGTTAGTTTATGTGTTTCTTCCTGATAAAACAGGTGCACCGCCGCATGAATAAACAAATGCGCGCTAGCAGGCACTTTAAACGCTGATCCAGGCACATTAACGGCATAGGTAAACAACGGTGTGATATCTATAGTTCTGGCGGATGCTGTTGGGTAAATATGATGGTGTAAATCGATCACTGTGCCACGCTGATAATGCTGTAATGGCGGGTTTTGATGTGACCAGTTCAGATAATAATCACGATCGTAATCGGTCATTTCACCTTCACGAAAGCCATAAAAAAACAGTCTGTCACGCACATGCCGCAGTTGCACAGCAGGTACCAGAATATCGATATCGGAAAACAACCGGCCAAAACTCACCGTTAAAGCTTGTGTTCTGTAAGCTGCGCCTTTTAACAACAAGCACGGGTAATCGGCAACAGCAAATAACGACTCTAACTGCTGTAACTCAGAGTATAAACTGTGTTGCTGCTTCTGGGCGTAGCGCGCACCCGATTCGCCATGCAGCTTAACCTGCAGCGGCACCTGGTCAAGTAATTGCTTTGTCTGCAGTACATAGTAAAACCGGGCAGTAAGGCCTTGTTGGCGGGCTTGCTGTAAAAATGTGGTCCATTGCTGCGGCGTAGCCTGCTGCACAAATTCGGCCGGAGAGGCAAAAAACGCCAGCAATTGCGACCTTAACATAACTTATTTAACTCGCTTAAGGCTTGCTCAATGCAGGCATATTCCAGCCGATACGCATCAATTTGTTCAGTCAGTCTGCTCAGGCTGATAAAGCCCTGCTCTGCCAATACCGCGTAATTAAATGAATTATTGGCCAAATGCATAAATGCATCAGCCTGGCTCACCTTCGACAGCGTAAGTTGTTGCTGGGCGGCATTATACTGCGGGAAAATAACCCAGGCTGCCGTTGCCGTTTGTTGCATACCAGACCAGCTTAATGCCGACGGCAGCATATAGCCTACTGTACCTTTGGTCGTGCCAGCGGTAATCTGCCGGATCTGTGCCTGCGGATACCAGCTTTGTAATAACGTCAGTGATTGATTTTTCAGGCTTACCGGCCGGACATAAGGCACGATTGCGCCACTGACTAAATCGACCAGACACATTTCATCTGACAGTAAACGCCAGCCTTCCTGCATTAATACCGCACACAAGGTACTTTTGCCCGAGCCTGGTGGTGCAGGCATAATGAGTGCTTTGCCATCACGCTCAAGCACTGCTGCATGAATGGCCAGAAACTGGTGCTGATAAGAGGCCACACACCAGTTAACGCCCCACTCAAAAACCGGTACCAGCTGAGCTGAGTCCGTCATTCTGAAATGCTGATCTCCGGATGAAACGTGAAACGGCCGTCCCCAACCCGCCCATTTACGCTGTACTTGCAGACAAAAATCGTAAATAAGTTGTGGATTTGGGCGTGTTATCAGTTCTGCCGGATATAATTCAGCAAGCGCAGCAGTAAGCTTGTTACTGTGATTGGCAACGAGTACAGAAAAAGGTGCCGTATGAATAGCAAAATCAGTCAACGTCAGGCTCTTTTGCCTCAGTTGCTGTGCCAACCAGATGCGTTTCGTGGTCTTGTTTTGAAAACAACACACTGCTGGCATCGTCAAATATTGCCGTCAATGTGTTGTTATCTGTAGCTTGCTGAGATAGCCAGGCAGCATAACTCAGGGTTACGTCCATCAGGTTACCCCATGTAACCGTCTATATAGTAAACCAGTAAAGCCGATAGTTGATCTTTCTGCTCCTGAGTAACAGCGCCCTGATAGGCATTTACTATTTCGTCAGGCGTAGGAATACTGGTGCTGACACCTTCTAACTGATAGTACAACGCATGCAGGAAAATTGCGGCAATATTACGGATCAGCGCATTGCTGCCACCAAGGTTAACTGCTTCGCGCAGCGTGCCACTATAGCCATACTGAAAAATGGTATTAAACTTAGTGTTTTGGTTAATGTCGATACCATGCCACTTTTTATACCACTTACTACCCGATTTATAGAAGTAACCGCCTTTACCACCACCAATACCCGGCTTTTTAGTCTCAAAGTACAGTTTAGCACTGCCATGAGAATCATAACTTTTTTGACACTGTTCAAACTTATCGGGCTGCACCGACTGCATCTGTGATGCATTTTCACTTAACGAACAGTTAAGCGTGCTAGTACCCCAGGCGGATTTACTTTTTAGTGTCAGCAACACCGGCAAACTACCCAAGCCTGCGCGCATTAAAAACTTTCTGCGACCAGACTGCGTTGCCTTCATTTCCTTGTCATTAACAGGTTCCATAGCTACATTCCATAAAGCAAACTGCGTAAAGTGTAATGCCAGTTACATGCAAGATCAAATCCAACAATATAACTTCATAACAGGCATAAGAAAATTCTTAAACCTGAACTTACGGCATCATAAGTTGTAAAGCAAGCTGACGCTAAAATCAGACTTTACAGTTAGGCAAAGCGCCAGTGGCTTTGCGGTCGTTATACGTTTTCATTGCTTGCGGCATATTATCGCGTAAATCTTTAATCCGTGTTCCCGCCAATGGATGGGTAGACATGAATTCAGGTATGTTATTGCCACCCAACGCCGCCATATTTTGCCACAAATTAACAGATTCACGTGGCTCAAAACCAGCTTTGGCCATCAAATCTAAACCAATCGTATCTGATTCTGACTCGTGTGCACGACTGTAAGGCAACTCAATGCCATAGTGAGCACCAACGCCCATCACGGCCATGATTTCTTGTCGATATTGCACACCTTTCGTTTCTAACCAAGCACTACTCACGGCAAGCACCATATCTTTCCCTTGAGTGGTTGATAAACGCTCGTTACTGTGGCCGGCAATAACGTGGCCTATTTCATGGCCAACTACTGCAGCCAGCTGGTGCTGGTTTGCAGCTAATTTTAACATGCCGGTATATACGCCTATTTTTCCACCGGGCAACGCAAAGGCATTGACCTGGTCAGAATCAAATACCACAATTTCCCAGCTTTGCGCCCGCATACTGTCCGGTGTTACAGCCAGCAGGCTGTTTGCCACGCATTTAACATAGTTGTTGGTTTTTACATCTTTAACAATCGGTGTTTCCGCTTTCATGGTATCGAAGGTTTGCGTACCCATTTTACCTAAATCAGCATCACTAAACAGCATGAGTTGAGACCGCCCGGTGGGCGATTGCGCGCAGGCCACAATCAGTAAAGAACAGGTGGTAAGCAGTAATAACTTTTTCAACATGAGCATATCCTTATTTGACACTTTTACCGCAGCTGGCGCCGCAATGTCTTGTTATTGTATCTGTTGAGCAATAAAAAACCACCCGCAGGTGGTTTTTCATTACAACTTAACTGGTTAAATCATCAAAGAACTTCTTCACACCATCAAAGAAGCCTTTCGATTTAGGCCGGTGTTTAGCCTCACCATCACCCGCCATGCTGTCATCCAGCTGACGCAGTAAATCTTTTTGCTTATCACTCAGGTTAACCGGAGTTTCGATCACAACCTTACAGACCAGATCTCCCACGCCGCCACCACGTACCGATTGCACGCCTTTACCACGCAGGCGGAACATTTTTTCGGTTTGTGTTTCTGCCGGAATTTTCAGCTTAACGCGGCCATCCAGCGTTGGTACATCAATTTCACCACCCAGCGCAGCAATAGTGAAACTCAGTGGTACATCGCAGTACAGGTTGTTGCCATCGCGCACGAAAATCGGGTGCTCTTTAACATGCACCTGCACGTACAGGTCGCCTGCCGGTGCACCATGCATGCCAGCTTCACCTTCACCGGTTAAACGGATGCGATCACCAGTGTCAACGCCGGCCGGAATTTTCACCGACAGCGTTTTGGTTTTCTCTACGCGGCCTTCGCCATGACACTTAGTGCACGGTTCAGGAATAATTTTGCCACGGCCATTACAGGTTGGGCAGGTTTGCTGCACGGCAAAAAAGCCCTGACGCATAGTAACCTGGCCGGCACCATGACAAGTTGGGCAGCTTTTCGCTGAGGTGCCTTTTTTCGCACCCGAGCCATCGCAGATATCACAACCGACCATAGTCGGTACTTTAATATCGACTGATTTGCCGCGTACCGCCTCTTCCAGACTCAGTTCGAGGTTGTAGCGTAAATCTGAACCGCGTTGTGCCCGTGACTGGCCCCGACGGCCACCGCCACCGAAGATATCACCGAATACATCACCAAAAATATCGCCAAAATCAGCATTGCCTGCACCAGCGCCACCGCGGTTTGGATCTACCCCGGCATGGCCATAACGGTCATAGGCTGCGCGTTTTTGCTCATCCGACAACACCTCATAGGCTTCCTGGACTTCTTTAAACTTCTCTTCCATGGCTTTGTCACCCTGAGTTCTGTCCGGGTGAAATTTCATGGCGAGGCGTTTATAAGCCTTTTTGATGTCTTTATCGTCGGCGCCTTTAGCGACACCTAGTACTTCATAATAGTCACGCTTCGACATAGCTTAGTGCTAACTTCTCATGTTAAAGGGGCTGCAGTTTACTACAGCCCGGTTAAACCTTAATTATTTTTTGTCGTCTTTCACTTCTTCAAACTCAGCATCAACCACGTCGTCGTTGCCGCCAGCCTGCTGCCCTGCGTCACTGCCGCCTTGCTGGGCTTTGGCCTGAGCCGCTTCCATCAGCTTTTGTGATGCCTGAATAAGTGCCTGAGACTTCTCATCAATTGCCGCTTTGTCGCTGCCTTTTAATACAGCTTCCAGCTCTTTGATTGCCGTTTCAATGGCTTCTTTATCATTTGCTGCCAGTGCTGTGCCCACTTCTTCCAGTTGTTTGCGGGTGGCGTGAACCATCGCATCGGCCTGGTTACGGGTTTGCACTAACTCTTCAAACTTTTTATCGTCTTCAGCGTGCGCTTCAGCATCGCGTACCATGGCCTGAATTTCTTCGTCACTCAAACCTGAGTTGGCCTTGATGGTGATTTTTTGCTCTTTACCGGTATCTTTATCTTTAGCAGACACATGCAAAATACCGTCGGCGTCTAAATCGAATACTACTTCGATTTGTGGCTCGCCACGACGACCGCCGCGAATGCCCTCTAAGTTAAACTGACCCAGTGACTTATTGTCAGAAGCGCGCTTACGCTCGCCCTGCAGCACGTGAATCGTTACTGCAGACTGGTTGTCTTCAGCAGTTGAGAACACCTGCGATTTCTTCGTTGGGATCGTGGTGTTTTTCTCAATCAACGCTGTCATTACGCTGCCCATGGTTTCAATACCCAGTGACAGTGGAGTAACGTCAAGCAGCAATACGTCTTTAACATCACCTGACAGTACCGCGCCCTGAATAGCCGCACCTACTGCTACCGCTTCATCCGGGTTAACGTCTTTACGCGGTTCTTTGCCAAAGAAAGCCGTTACCGCTTCCTGTACTTTTGGCATCCGTGTTTGGCCGCCCACCAGAATGATGTCGTTAATTTCACCTACGCTTAAATCAGCGTCTTTCAATGCTTGCTTCAGCGGCTCGATAGTGCGCTGAATTAAGTCTTCTACTAAAGATTCCAGCTTGGCACGGGTTACTTTGATGTTCAGGTGTTTCGGGCCTGAGGCATCAGCAGTAATGTACGGCAGGTTCACTTCAGTTTGTGATGCTGACGACAGCTCAATCTTAGCTTTTTCAGCAGACTCTTTTAAGCGCTGCATCGCCAATGGGTCGTTACGCAGGTCAATGCCCTGCTCTTTTTTAAATTCTTCAACTAAATAGTTGATTAAACGGTTATCAAAGTCTTCACCACCTAAGTGAGTGTCACCGTTAGTGGCCAGTACTTCAAAGGTTTGCTCGCCGTCTACATCGTCAATTTCAATGATAGAAATATCGAAAGTACCACCACCTAAGTCATATACCGCAACCTTGGTGTCGCCTTTCTTCTTATCCATACCATAAGCCAGCGCCGCTGCGGTTGGCTCGTTGATAATACGTTTTACGTCTAAGCCTGCAATGCGGCCGGCATCTTTGGTTGCCTGGCGCTGTGCATCGTTAAAGTATGCTGGTACCGTAATTACTGCTGCAGTTACCGCTTCACCTAAGAAATCTTCTGCAGTTTTCTTCATCTTTTTCAGCACTTCAGCTGAAATTTGTGGCGCGGCTAACTTTTTGCCTTTAACTTCAACCCAGGCATCGCCATTATCTGCTTTTACGATAGCGTAAGGCATAATTTTAATGTCGCGTTGTACTTCTTCATCTTCAAAGCGACGGCCAATTAAACGCTTAATCGCGAATAAGGTATTTTTCGGGTTGGTAACTGCCTGGCGTTTTGCCGGTTGGCCAACTAATACTTCGCCATCTTCAGCGTAAGCAATAATAGAGGGCGTGGTACGGGTACCTTCAGCGTTTTCTAATACGCGTGGTTTGTCGCCATCTAAAACCGCAACACAAGAGTTGGTTGTACCTAAGTCAATACCGATAATTCTGCCCATAACTACACTCCACTTAATATTCTGAACAATCACAAATTGCGTTGAGCGATTAATGGGGATTAGCCCTGATCCATTCAAGGTTATTAGATTAAAAATTTTGCCATCTGCGCAGTTAATCCGGTTTTAGCGCCGGTTTAACGCTGTTATCTGCCGATAACGGTTAACTTATCCGGTGTTACCTGCCTATAATAGCCGCCATCTGTAGCATTTATTTTGAGGGTGTTATTATGCCATTACTCGACAGTTTCACCGTAGACCATACCATTATGAAAGCCCCCGCTGTGCGCGTAGCAAAGAAAATGAATACGCCAAAGGGCGATGCCATCACGGTATTTGATTTGCGTTTTTGCGTACCAAATGAAGAAATTCTGTCAGAAAAAGGTATTCATACGCTGGAGCATTTATTTGCCGGTTTTATGCGCGATCATTTAAATGGCAATGACGTAGAAATTATCGACATTTCGCCGATGGGCTGTCGTACCGGCTTTTATATGAGCTTAATTGGCACACCGGACGAGCAACGTGTCGCCAAAGCCTGGCAAGCGGCGATGGACGATGTGCTGCATGTTGCCAGCCAGAGCGATATCCCGGAGCTGAATATTTACCAGTGCGGCACGGCGCAAATGCACTCGCTGGAAGAAGCTAAGCAGATTGCCAAGAATATTCTTAACCGTGGTGTCGGCGTAAACCGCAATGACGAGCTGGCCTTGCCGGCTGAAATTTTAAATAAGCTGTAATACTTAGCGGCGTCTGACCGGTATCGCATGTTGGCTTCAATTGCCAACAACACGAAAAGACGCGGTGAGGCAACTGACAATTAAGAAAAGCGTCTGTGGCAGGGATGCCACAGAGGAGCCTACAGGGAGGTATCTACGGCGTCTTTTCGTGTTGTCAGTTGTCGACCCGAAGCTCGATCCCGATGACTCACTTCAGTTAAAAACCCGCTAAGAGCATTTATCCAGCAAATACACCAGATGCTGATACTCAATACCACTATGCCGTGATAAGCCTATCTCACAAGTACGGCTGGTTGACACCCCTTGCGAGCACTCACTTACCTGCTGCTTTAAGCCAGACAACGCCGAGGCATTTAGCTCTGGCAAGACAAAACCTTTATCGCCGGCAAAGCCACAGCAACTGATGCCTTCGGGGATCACGACAGTATTACTGCAAGCCTTAAGCAACTGTTTTAGTTTATCTGCCTGGCCCAGCTGGCTGGCGCTGCAGGTAATATGCAGTGCTACCGGCTCATTAAGCGGCGTAATATTCAGCTTAGGCAGCACCTTATCATGCAAAAAATCGACGCTGTCGAAAATACTGAGCCTGTCATCAAGTTTGCCCTGTAGGGTTAAGCTGCACGGGCTGGTATCGGATAAAATAGGGATTTCACCATTATTACTTACGTCGAGTAGCCACTGCTCCAGCTCACGCTGTTTTTGCGTGGCAACAGCAAACTGGCCCTTCGATTGAAACGGCATGCCGCAGCACTGGCTGCCAAGACCCTCAGGCATTATCAGCTGATAACCGGCTTTAGCCAGTAAGTGGGCGCTTACCTGCTGCAAACTACGTTTATCTTTGCTATTAGCCTGGGGCGCCATAACCCGGCCAGAGCAGCTGGCTAAATAAATAACGGGTTTCAGCTGGGTATCTGCATGGGCCATTGGCAGCACATTGTTATAGTTCGCAGTTGGCATAGCGCTATGCCACAACGCACGTAGCGGCAGCAATTTAGCCAGCGTACTGCCTATTCCCAGGCCAGCACGGGCCATAGCCGATACCGCCGTAAAATGCCGGGCCATAAAAGCCGCCAGCCCCTGCCAGGGGCGATTATGTTCCGCCCGTAATTGCCGGGTAAGGTCGCCGGTATTAATGCCCACCGGGCAGGCAGTGCTGCACATACCGCAGGCGGCACAGGTGTCGTTACCGGCATACTGATAAGCGTTGCTAAGTTCAGCTAACCGCTCTGGCTCATCACCACTGCGTTGTAAATGCGAAATCTCGCGCTGGGTAACAATACGCTGGCGTGGCGTGAGCGTTAGTTTGCGTGACGGGCACACCGGCTCACAAAAGCCGCATTCAATACATTTATCTACCAGCGGGTTAGTGGCAGGTAAGGGTTTAAGGTTTTGCAAATGCAACTGGCTGTTGTAACTTAGCACGACGTCCGGGTTTAAAATATGCTGCGGATCCAGCAGCTTTTTAATCTGCCACATCAGTGTATAGGCCTCTGTGCCCCACTCCAGCTCAACAAAAGGTGCCATATTACGGCCAGTGCCATGTTCAGCTTTAAGTGAGCCACCAAACTCTACCGCCACCAGTTGCGCCACCTCCTGCATAAAGGCATCGTAACGTGCAACCTGGGTGGCATCATCAAAGCCCTGCGTAAAAACAAAATGCAGGTTGCCCTCTAAGGCGTGGCCAAAAATAATCGCTTCATGGTAGTAGTACTTATCAAACAACTGCTGTAGCCGCGATACCCCTTCAGCCAGTTGCTCAACCGGAAAAGTAACATCTTCAATAATCACTGTCGTGCCAGTTTTACGCACCGCTCCTACTGCCGGGAAAGTACCTTTGCGGATAGCCCATAGCTGGTTGTATACGGCTGCGTCAGTACTAAAATCGACCTGCTGCTCCAGCGCAAAAGCGGTTAAAGCACTTCGTACCTGTGCCAGTTGCTGTTGCAATATGGTGCCGTTTATCGCCGTACTTTCTATCAGCAAAGCACAGGCATTATCAGACAAACCCTTTACCCAGGCTGGCATGCCCGGCTTATGTTCTACCGAGCGCAGGCTGCGCCGATCCAGCAGCTCTACCGCCGATACCGGCTGTTGCTTTAATACCGTAACGGCACGGCAGCAGCTTTCCACTGACGGAAACACCAGCAACGCGCTGGCCCGGTGTGGATAATCCGGCACGGTGTTGTACGTCACAGCGCTGATAAAACCCAGGCAGCCTTCAGAGCCGACCATTAAATGGGTCAGGATATCGATAGGGTCGGTAAATTCGGTTAGCGCATTGAGTGAAAAACCGGTGGTATTTTTTAAGCGGTACTTATGACGAATTCTTGCACTAAGTTCAGGGTTATCCTGAGTTTGTTTGCCCAGCAGCGCCAGCTCGGCTAAAAGTTTGGCATGTGTCTGGCGAAACGCCGCTACGCTTTGCGTATCTTCAGTATCCAGCACGGTGCCGTCAAACAATACCAGCCGCATTGCTGAGAGCGTATTAAAACTGTTATGCGCCGTGCCGCAGCACATACCGCTGGCGTTATTTGCGACAATACCGCCGATTTTGCAGCTGTTAATTGACGCCGGATCAGGGCCGATTTTGCGCTGAAACTTTGTCAGTACATTGTTAGCCGCAGCGCCGATAACACCGGGCTGCAGCCGTATTTGCTCACCTAAACCGCGCACTTCACGCTGTTGCCAGTTTTCGCCCAGCACCAGCAGCACAGAATCGGTTACCGCCTGGCCGGATAAACTGGTGCCGGCGGCGCGAAAGGTTAGCGCAACCTTAAAGTCGTTTGCCAGTTTTAGCAGCGCCACCACTTCAGCTTCGCTTTCAATGCGCAGCACTAATTTAGGCAGCATACGGTAAAAGCTGGCGTCAGTGCCAAAGGCAAGCGTAGCGATAGGGTCGTCAAAATAACGCTCAGCCGGAATAAGCTGTTTAACGGCCTGAATAAACTGCGGTTGCATGCAAACCTCTGGCGCTGAAAAACTAAACCTAGATTAACCGATAATACGGTATTCGCGCGCCGCTTGCATAAATTTTTTGCTATATAAATTCATATATGAATAATTTATTCATAACTAATGTAGTTTCAACCGCTATAACACACTGTTTTACCTGCCAGCACCGCGCCGGCACAGTTGCAGTGCTAAGCCCCAGGGGTCGCGCAACATGGCCAGGTGTGAACCGTCGTTCAGGTGTACATCGGTAACATGGCTGGCGCCGGCGGCGATTAAGCGGGCGCTGTCGGCGACCGGATCGGCTGATACCAGCGCCAGGTGTAAAATCAGCGGGTCCATACTGGCATAATCAGGCACCTGATCGGCCGGGTTGCAGTAAATTTCTATCATCATTACACCGCTGTCATCAGCGAGAAAATGCGTTTGTGCTGCATCGTTTAATGCGCGTTTTAAGCTAAAGCCCAGATGCTGCCTATACCAGTTGGCCATTTGTTGCGGTTGGGCAACATTAAAAGCGACATGTTCGATACGCATAACTTAAGGTTCCTGTGGTTTGTTACCGGCCGGAATAAAGCTGTCCAGCCAGGCCTTGATATTGTCTGTTGGCACGTCCAGCGGCCGGTACACCGGCTTAATTTGGGGATAGCCACCCACTTGCTGTTGGCTGTCGATAATACGGCCGTTACGGTTAACGTAACTTTGCACTATGCGCCGCTCAATAGCGTCGCGCTGCCAGTATCGTGCTCCAACAACAGGTAACAGCTGGTGTTCAACCTCTTTCGCTGCCATAACGCGAACGCCTTTCGGCCATACCGGTGCTGCAGCTAAAGGCGTGATAACCCCAGCAGTGTCGTACATGGCTTTGTCATCGAGGTTAAAGGTCAGGTTATCCTGCAGGTAAGCATCGCCATGATAGGACACCAGGGCTAAATCTGAATACGAATCGCGGCCATAGCGCAGCACATTACCGACAACTGCCACCTGCGGGTTCTCAGGTGTATAAGCAGTATGCGCCCATTCAGCATCAATAAAACCCAGCTTTACGGCATTGGCGTCGGCGTTGTAAATAATATTGTTCAGCACCACGCCTGTGGTATGGGCTTTAAAGTATGGGTTACGCCGTGCGTTATGGGCAAACAGGTTACCGATAAAGGCAATGTGGCGGCTAAAATCGTGCACCAACGCGCCTTTGCTGTGTTTGCCTTTAATGTGAGTAGCGTAGTCCAGTGCTTCTGCCAGAATATTGTAGCGAAAGGTAATGTGCTTCGACGTTGCCTGCGGCCCTTTATCACGCGGACCTGACGCCGACACCAGCTCGTCGGTGGCCCAGCTTATCGAATTATGCTCAACCAACACATTGCAGGCATTGCTGCCGGTTACCGCTATGCCGTCGGTGTCCCAGCCGGCACGCTTGGGCAAACCGGCATCACCCGGCCGGATATGTAAATGCCGCACTATCACATCATGACTGATAATACGCAGGCCGCCTTTAATCAGCGTAATGCCGGGTGCTGGTGCGGTTTCACCGGCGATGGTCAGGTACGGCTGGTTTATTTCCAGATTAGTACGCTGAAGATCTATCACCCCAGCCACTTCAAATACCACGATGCGCGGCCCGCTGTGTGCCAGGGCTGCTGCCAGAGAGCCCGGCCCGTTAGGGTTCAGGTTAGTGACCTTTAACACCGCACCGCCTGTGCCGCCTGGTGTATCGAGGCCAAAGTTAGTGCAGTGCTTATCTGCTGCAGCCTGGTCATATTCTGCCAAAAACTCTGCGGCAACGCTTTGATACCAGCCATAACCGCGTTGGCGTTCCAGCGATATCTGGCTGACATCGCTGTACGTTTGACCGTCGCGGTCGAAAAATACCGGCTGGCCAGTTTTCAGATCATAAAACCGTGACCAGATCACACTGCCGGGGCTGTCGATTAATAACAAACGGCCATCAGCGTCGCGGTGACGGTCTTTATCGTTTATCTGCTTTTGCCGCAGCCAGTTAGCAGCATCCGCCAGGCTTTGCGCTACGCCGGGGTAATCTGGCGCATAACGTAGCAACAACTGCAGAATTTTTCCACTTTCACTACTAACCAGCGAAGCTTTCTCATACTTACGCGCCGTTACCGGCTCACCCGTTAACGGATGATGCTGTGCGCCCCACACAGTGCGCTTGCCATCGACGACGACCTGATTAGCCAGTAACCAATCGACCGCACGATAAAAGGCTGCGGCGGCCTCGGTTTTAGTACTGTCGGCCAACATAGCAAAGCGCGGTTCATTTGCCACTTGCCACAATAACTGCATCAGTTGATACAGTGCATTATCGTTCAGCGTTATCGCATCATGATAACCGCCACGCAGCGGATAAGACTGCGGAAAACCGCCATTGGGATACTGCGCTTTTAGCACCAACGCCACACCACGCTCTATACCCTGCACTATATGTTGTTGCAGTTGCGGCGTTGCTTGCGGGTAAAAATCGGCCAGCCAGTGCAACTGCGTGCTGGTGGCGTCATTATCAAAAGTCGGCACATAATTGGCTTCAGAGCCAAACTGTTGGCCGCTTAGCCTGGCAATACGCATATCAGTGCGTTTGCTCCAGCCGCCTGAAGGTGTTTGAAAGCTCAGCACCGCTTGCGCCTCAGCGGCATTACTAATGCCGGTTAAACCAAACTGATTATGCCTGGTTGCCGCAGTTAGCGCTCCACCCTGTTGCTCAGCGGCCAGCACCGCCGCATCCTGCTGTAGCAGCTGTGCTGATTGAGCTAAATACTGCTGCCACTGTGCAGGTAGCTGCTGATCCTGCCAGTAATTTGCGCTGGCAACACAGGAAAACAACAAACCAACCAATAGCAGCAGATGGCGCAGCCGGTAAGGCATCAGAACAAAAAATCCGTCGATAAAAAGCGCGAATGTCGCTCTTTCACCATCTGTTTCACAAAGTCGACATCACTATCCTGATATTTAGCGGCCACTAAGGTCGGGGTTGAGAATTGCCGCAGCGCATCCACCACCGACAGCGTACCTTCAGCAGAATCTTTGCGGCCGTTAAACGGAAAGCTGTCCGGCCCGCGCTGACACTGGCTGTTGATATTAATCCGCCCCACCTGGTTGGCAAAAATATCTACCAACTCACCCACCTGCTGTGGGTTTTGGCCAAAGATACTCAGTTGCTGGCCAAAGTTAGAGTTCACCACATAATCAATCACTTCATTAATATCGTTATAAGGCACCACCGGCACCAGCGGGCCGAATTGCTCTTCGTTGTACAGCCGCATACTGCTGTTTACCGGATACAACAGCGCCGGGGTAAAGAGCGAGGCCGTAGTTTGGCCGCCTCCGGGGTTTTGCAGCTTAGCGCCTTTGCTTAGCGCATCTTCTAACAGCTCTGTTAGAAATTGTGTTTTGCCAGGCTCCGGCAGCGGTGTTATCGCTACGCCCTGTTGCCACGGCATACCGGCTTTTAACTCACTAATGGCATTTGAGAGTTTCTCCACCAGCTCGGCGGCGCGGCTGTTATGGACAAACAGAATTTTTAACGCAGTGCAGCGCTGGCCGTTAAACGACAAACTACCAGCCACACATTCTTTTACCGTGCGATTCATATCGGCGTCGGGCAAAATAATCGCCGGGTTCTTGGCATCCAGCCCCAGCACAGCGCGCAGCCGGTGCGGCTTGGGGTGCATACGCTTTAAATCACTGGCGCCTTTATTGGTGCCGATAAAGGCAAACAGGTCAATTTTGCCGCTTTCCATCAGCACACCAACGGTTTCGCGGCCGCGACCATAAATAATGTTGATGACCCCGGCCGGGAAGCTTTGTAAAAACGCCTGCAGCAGTGGCTGAATAAGCAGTACGCCATATTTTGCCGGCTTAAAAATTACGGTGTTGCCCATAATCAGCGCCGGAATTAGCGTGGTAAAGGTTTCATTTAACGGGTAGTTAAAAGGCCCCATACACAGTGCCACGCCTACCGGCACGCGGCGGATTTTACCTAAACTGCCCTGCTCGATAATAAAGTGGCTGGCATCTCTGTCCTGCTGTTTTAACGCTTCGATGGTGTCGCGGATATAATCACAGGTACGGTCGAATTCTTTCGCCGCATCGGGGTAGGTTTTACCGATTTCCCACATCAGCAGCCGGATCACTTCAGCGCGCTGCAATTGCATTAAACCGAGGAATTTCTCCACATGCTGAATACGTTCCAGCACCGCCATGGTTGGCCAGGCCCCACGGCCTAAGTCGTAGGCTTTTACCGCACTGTCGAGCGCTTTTAATGCAGTGTCGGCGTCCAATAATGGCGTATGGCCCAGCACTACTTGCTGTAAGCTATCGCTATTTCGTATATAAATTGGACTTACCACCGGGCTAAGTTCGCCCTGCCACTGCACCAGCTCGCCGTTTAATAAATAGTCGCGCTGGGTTATCTCGCCCTTATGGGCAAACTCTGCCGGTATATCAGCCGCTTGCGGAAAAACTGTTGCTAAACTCATGCCTTGCTCCTTCTAACAAAATTGACTTGGTTGTTAGTCAGGGTCAGATGCGACGCTTGCCCGGCTTAAGCCAGATCTTGTTATGTTGCTTTGTACTGGTACCGATGCTGGCTTCACAGTTAAGGGAACGCAAAGACGTCGTGAATACCTCCCTGTAGACTCCTCTGCCGCATCCCTGCGGCAGACGCTTTGCTATACCCTTGACTGTTTCGCTTTGTTATTTCGGTGATACATCAATCGTTAGCTGTGCGCTTCGGGGTTCCAACCTGCTTTTGACGTTTTGCCACAGCGAGAATCGGTTTGCTGTAAGCTGACCGTTGAAGGCATGGATGCCTGACAAATTCGTCCGGAACGAATTTGAACAGCTCCGCTGGTCCAACGGACAAACTTCACGGATGAAGTTTGTAATCGAGCCTACAGGGACGTATTCACGGCGTGTCAGCGTGAGCAAACCGGTTCGTGCCGAAGCCACTGACCCCTTGGCTACTTCACAAACACTGAAGGCCGGTTCTGCGCCCAAAAGCCGTTAAAGTGATCCTTGCCGACAATAGCGCCGGTATGCTCAACAACAAAACCGGCTAAGCGAGCAGCAAACTTCACTGCATGCTGCGGTGCTATACCACCTAAACGTGCGGCCAGATAACCGCCGTTAAACGAATCGCCGGCTGCTGTGGTATCTACCACCTTCTTTACCGGGTGCGCCAGTGCGGTAAAACCCTGCTGCTGATAACGACCGTTAATACCGTTTTTGCCATCTTTAACAATAATTTCCGCCACCCCCAGTTGTGTTAACTGCTCAACCACATCATTGGTGGTTTGTGCATCAAATAACACGCGATGATCATCCAGGCCAGGCAGCGCCATATCAGCCTGGCTGTAAGCCTGAATAAAGGCCGCTTTGGCCACTTCAGCATTAGGCCACAGCGCCGGGCGATAATTGGGGTCGAAGATAATCTGGCTGCCATCGGCTTTTAACCGGCTGACCAGTTCGAACAATTGGGCTCTGTCGGCATCAGATAAAATCGCCAGCGTAATGCCGGAGAAATAAAACATATCGCAGCCTTTAATGGCGTCGTAATTTAATTGCGCATTAAAACACTGCAATACCTGCTTGGCCGCCGAGCTGTCGCGCCAGTAGACAAAACTGCGCTCGCCAAACGCATCGGTATTGATCATATACAGGCCGGGCCGGGCGGTTTTTGTGCGCAGCATCAGGCTGGTGTCAATTTTCTCCCGCTCTACCGCCCGCACCAGCTTGTCGCTGATAAGATCGGTACCGACTGCAGTAAAAAACTGTACATCGACCGGGTTCTCACAAGTGCGTTTTAAATACACCGCAGTATTAAACACATCACCGGCAAAATTCTGGTGATAGACATTGTCGACCAGCTGATACAGCTCGACCATGCACTCACCCATAATGACAATACGCTTGCTCATGCCGATGCTCCTTAAGCTGCTGTTTTAATCTGTCTGGCAATAGCGGTCGCTTCAGCAGCCAGTGCGGTGATCTGGCTCCACTGCTGTGCTTTCACCAGATTAGTCGGCGTTAACCAGGAACCGCCCACCACAAACACATTTTTCAGCGCTAAAAAGTCGGCCAGATTATGCTGGCCAATACCGCCTGTGGGGCAAAATTTAACCTGCTGGAATACTCCGCTGAGGGCTTTTAGCATCTCAATGCCGCCGGATAAATGCGCCGGGAAAAACTTAACCTCGCGCAAACCATATTCATACGCCATGGCAATTTCCGACGGTGTTGCCACACCGGGCGCCAGTGGCAGGCCGGTGTCGATCATCGCTTCAAGCAACTTTGGCGTGCTGGCCGGGCTGACCAGAAACTGCGCGCCGGCATCTTTACAGGCGTTGGCATCTGCCGCTGACAATATAGTACCGGCACCTACCAATAAGTCTGGCAAAGCAGTGCGAATGGCAGTAATCGCCGCTAAGGCCTGACGGGTGCGCAGCACCACTTCAACCGAGCCAACGCCGCCATCCTGCAAAGCTTTGGCAATCAATACCGCTTCATGCGGCGTCTCAGCCTGAATAATGGGTAATAATGCCGGCCCCTTGACCAGTGACGACAAAAACTGAGGTAAAGACGACATCAAACGACTCCCGTAAAAGCCGCCAGCGCTGCGGCTGGGCGGGAAACTAATTGCTGATAAGCAGTATGTACTGCACTAAAGAAGGTTTTGTTTAAACTCAGTTCTGCCGGGAACACGGCATCCACCGCTAAAAACAGCGCCACATCGGTATCGGCATTGCCACTGCACTGGGCTGCTACAGCCAGCAGTTGCTCTGCTAACGGGTCGACTAATTTTTCATTATCGCTATAACGCTTAACAATAAAGCGGCACCAGACAGCGATGGCAAAAGCCAGTTTGTCTATCGGTTTACCTGTGGCTAAGTTGTCGCTAATAGCAGGCAAAATACGCATTGGCAGCTTTTGCGAGCCGTCCCAGGCAATTTGCGCCAGCAAATGGCGGATAGCCGGGTTGCGAAACCGCGCTAATATATCGTTACTGTACTGCTTAACATCCAGCTCGGCCGGCGGTGTGAACGACGGCATAATCTCGTCGCTTATCATCTGCTGAATAAACTGTGTCAGCACTTCATCCTGCATCGCATCGAATACGGTTTCATAGCCAAGCAGACAGCCAACATAGGCCAGGGTGGAATGCGGCGCGTTGAGTAAACGTAGCTTGGCTTTTTCAAAGGCGGTGACGTCCTGGGCGTAAATTACCCCGGCTTGCTGCCAGGCTGGCCGGTCGGCCGGTAAAATATCTTCAATCACCCACTGCACAAAGGCTTCGCGTTTAATTGGCCAGTTATCCTGTACTCCCAGTACCTCTGCAACCTGCGCTTTAATAGCGTCGTCGGTAGCCGGTGTAATGCTGTCGACCATAGTACAGGGGCTGATCAGCTGCTGGCTTAACCAGTTAGCAATAGTAGGGTCTTTTTGCTCCGCAAAGGCGATGAGTGCGTTACGCAGCTTATGGCCGTTGTCGGTCAGGTTGTCACAGCTGATCA
The DNA here is from genome assembly GCF_001513785.1 of Rheinheimera sp. EpRS3. Lineage (GTDB taxonomy): Bacteria > Pseudomonadota > Gammaproteobacteria > Enterobacterales > Alteromonadaceae > Alishewanella. The sequence goes on along the minus strand of NZ_LNQS01000001.1, from coordinate 674,826 downwards.
CGCAAAACGGCGCTATATTGGCCTGATAACGCGCGGCCAGTGCGGTAAACAGCAGGCCAATTGCCGTTATCGGTTGGCCGCTACCGCTTAAGTCTTGTTGAATTTGGCTATGGTTTAAATCCAGCTTACCACTGCCGTTTAAGCAATAGCCTTTTTCGGTAATAGTCATGGTCACGTATTTGGTGCTGGCGGCAGTTAAACGCGCCAATACCTGGCCGTACTGCTCGCTGGCGATTAACACTTCCTGCACAGAGCCGATAACCTGATAGCTTTGCACGGCATCCAGCACGGCCAGCGTATACAAACCATCTTGCGGTGATAATGCCTGGCTGACATCGGGTGATCGCATTGATACGGCGCTGATGGCCCAATCGCCGCCAAATTGCAGTGCCTGTTCGGTATACCAGGCCTGATGGCCGCGGAAAAAGGCGCCGGGGCCTAAATGCACTATGCCGATTTGCGGCTTTTGCTCTGCCAGCCGGTAGGCCGGAATTGGCAGCTTGCCGTTTAGACCCGCCAGAGTCTGATTACTAAGATTTGCCATTTATGATTCCTGCTATTTTCTGCAGTGTAGGCTTGGGCAGTTTGTTACACGCAGAGACGTCGTAAATACATCCTTGTAGACTCCTCTCCAGCATCCCTGCTGGAGACGCTCTGCTTAGTAACAATCTGCCCCGCTGTTAGATTACGCTTAGCATCATTTCAACTGATACGCTTTTTTTACCAGGCCATAGGTCAGCTCGTAAGCTAACTCGCCGGCGTCTTCTTCGGTTAAGCGGTGCTCGGCCACTAAGCCTGCCAGGAAGCGGCAGTCGATGCGCCTTGCTACGTCGTGCCGTGCCGGTATTGATAAAAACGCCCGTGTATCGTCGTTAAAGCCCACAGTGTTATAAAAACCGGCGGTTTCAGTTACCTGATGGCGAAAACGCAGCATGCCTTCCGGACTATCATGGAACCACCAGGCCGGGCCGAGTTTTAATGCCGGGTAATGGCCTGCCAGCGGCGCCAGTTCACGGGCATAAGTGGTTTCGTCCAGTGTAAACAGAATGATGTTTAAGCTCGCTTCGTTGCCGTATTTCTGCAGCAAAGGTTTCAGGTTTTGTACATACTCGGTCGGGCTGGGAATATCCGCGCCTTTATCAGCACCAAAACGCTCAAAAATCACCTGATTGTGGTTACGGTGTGCACCGGGGTGAATTTGCATCGTCATGCCATCTTCCAGGCTCATGCCGGCCATTTCGGTCAACATCTGGCCGCGGAACAGCTCTGTTTCTGCCGGCGTGGCTTTACCGCTTAAACAGCGTTGAAATAATGCCGCGGCATCTTTCATGGCTAAGTCTGCGGTAATGGCGGTTGGGTGGCCGTGATCGGTCGCCGTAGCGCCATGCTCACGAAACACCTTACGGCGCTTACGCAATGCGGCCAGATAACCCTGCCAGCTCTTGGTATCTTCGCCGGTAATTTCGCCCAGTTTAGCCACGTTAGCGGCAAAATCGGCGCGGTCAGCATCTACCACGTCATCCGGGCGGAAGGTGGTAATAACGCGGGTTTCAAAGCCGGTGCCTTTTAGTTTGGCGTGGTGTTTTAAGTCGTTTAACGCACCTTCGGTGGTGGCAATCAGCTCGATATTAAAACGCTCTAACAAAGCACGCGGTTTAAATTCCGGCTTGGCCAGCTGGGCGTTAATGCTGTCATAATAATGATCGGCGGTTTCTTCACACAAAGTTTCGGTTAAACCGAATACATCGTGAAATACCGTGTCAAGCCAAATGCGTGAAGGTGTGCCGCGAAACAGGTAATAGTGCTTGGCAAAAATATGGAAGATTTTGCGGTAGTCACTCTCAACTACGGCACCGTCTTTACGGCGGATGCCGAGCTCTTCGAGCTTAATGCCCTGGCTGTATAACATACGAAACACATAGTGATCCGGCAGCAGCAATAACGCAGTGGCATTGTCCCAGTTGGCGTCTTCAGCGAACCAGCGCGGATCGGTATGGCCATGCGGGCTAACGATCGGCAAGTCTTTAATTTGCTGATATAAACGCCGGGCGATATCACGCACCACCGGATCTGACGGAAATAAGCGGTCTGGGTGCAGTTCTAAGCGACGACTCTGTGCCATTTTCAAGTCCTGTTATAAAAAGTGTTTAAATTCAATATTTCATTAATTTCACGCATCAGAGCGTCACGCCGTTTTTCCAGATGGCAATTTCGCGGTTATCTGACTGCTCATTGCGTGTGGCTTTGCCGGAAGCAACATCGATCAGATAACGGAAAAAGTCATGGCTGAACTGCTCGGCGTCCTGGCCTTTTTGCAACAGGCCGCCGGCATCAAAATCAATCCACTGCGGCTTGCGTGAGGCCAAAGAGGAGTTTGACGAAATTTTTACTGTCGGCGCAGGAAAGCCCAGCGGTGTACCACGGCCGGTGGTAAATAACAGTAAGGTAGCACCGGCAGCGGTTAAGGCGGTGGATGACACCGCATCATTGCCCGGCCCTTCGAGCAAGGTTAAGCCACTTTGGCTGGCCATATCGCCGTAGCGGATCACCTGATTTACTACCGCTGAGCCACCTTTTTGAATAGCGCCAAGCGATTTCTCTTCCAACGTGGTTAAGCCGCCGTCTTTGTTGCCCGGGCTCGGGTTTTCGTACACCGGCTGTTTGTTGTCGATAAAGTACTGCTTAAAGTCATTTACCAGCGTCACAATATCGCCAAACACCTGTTCGTTTTGCGCGCGGGCCATAAACACCTGCTCGGCGCCGAACATTTCCGGCGTTTCGGTCAGTACTACCTTGCCGTTACCGGCAGCGACTAAATCGGCAATGCGGCCCACCAACGGGTTAGCGGTTAAGCCGCTTAAGCCATCAGAGCCACCGCATTTCATGCCCATGACTAAATCTGACACAGGGCGCGGCGTGCGCTTATCATCGCGCATTTTTGCTACCAGCTCTTCCACTGCAGCTAAGCCCTGCTCTATTTCATCTTCCACCTGTTGGGCGTTAAAAGAGCGGATCCGGCTTAAATCGACGCCTTCGCTGGCTGCCAGTAATTTGCTTAGCTGATTGTTTTCACAGCCTAAACCCATCACCAGCACACCACCGGCATTAGGGTGTTGAATAAGGCCAGCCAGTAAACGGCGGGTATGATCTAAATCGTCACCGAGCTGCGAGCAACCAAACGGATGGGTAAAAGCATAAATACCGTCGATATCATCGCTATAAAGCTTACGCGCCTGCTCGGCCACCCGCATCGCGGCGCGATTAACGCAGCCAACGGTATTGATAATCCACAGCTCGTTACGGGTACCTACTTTGCCATTACCGCGGCGGTAGCCCATAAATTCGGTTGGCAAACCGGCCGGAAACGCCAACGGTTGCGCCTGACAGCCGCTATAACGGTAATCGACCTGGCCGCTTAACAGCGTAGCAAGATTATGCGAGTGAATATGCTCGCCGGCTTTAATATCAGTAGTAGCGGCACCGATGGCAAAGCCGTATTTAATGACACTCTCGCCTTTGGCAATATTAGTTAGCGCCACTTTATGCCCGGCCGGTACGGCCTGCTGTGCAGTTAACTGCGCAAACGGCTCTGGCAGTGCCACGCCCTGCGCTAATGGTTGCAATGCCACTACCACGTTGTCGCGCGGGTGTACCTGCAACACCTGTAATTGCTCGCCGATATCTGACGGTGTATTCAGTTTGGTACTGCAACCGGGTTTTAGCTCTGTGCTCATGTTCAGCCTTCCTGCACCTTGTCTAGCGGTGGCAAACTGTGATTAAAAAAAACGTGTCTGACTATTGTGTTTTGCTCGAACCGACTTGCCCACACCAACACGCCGTAAATACATCCCTGTAGGCTCGATTCAGGCATCCATGCCTTCAACGGTTGGTTTAGGGCAAGTCGATTCTCCCCTCTCAGCACCGCAGTACTTCAGGTAAAAGCTAAAGCTGCAGCGCCTCACCATTTAAGGTCAGATCGACCTGATCAATCTTTGCGACATTCTCCAGCACGCCAATGCTGGCGGTCTGATTAAACTGCACATGGTGCAAACTAACACCGCTGATCGGCGCCCGCTCAAAACCGCGCAGTTCAAAGGCACGCTGCGCTTTTTGTACGCGTAAATTACTGATATGCAAATTCTTTACCTGTGGCAGGTGCTGGCCAGCATCGCCCTCTTCATAGAAGAAGTTAATCACGATAGCGTCTTTTACTTCGCCGATATCAATATCACGGATATAGATATTTTCAATTAAGCCGCCACGTACCGAGTTGGTTTTAATACGGATACCACGATCTAAATCCGGGCTGCTCATACGGCAGCGGCGGGCAAAAATATTGCGCGCACCGCCGGAGATTTCACTGCCCAGCACCACACCACCGTGGCCGGCACGCATCATACAGTCCTGGATCACCACATTCTGTACCGGCGTAGCCAAACGGCGGCCGTCGTTATTACGGCCGGATTTCAGCGCAATACAATCATCACCGGTATCAAATAAGCAGTTTTCAATTAACACCCGGTTACTGGATTCCGGGTTGCAACCATCAGAGTTAGGCCCGTGGCTAACACAGTTTACACCGCGCACAATCACATCTTCTGACAGCACAGGATTAATCAGCCAAAATGGCGAGTTACGAATGGTAATTCCTTCAATCAGCACCCGTTTACAGCGGTATGGCTGAATAAACGGCGGCCGTAAGTAATTTTGCGCAAAAACACGCTCTGCTACCGGCACACCGGCTTCGGCCATACCAAATAACGGTGTACGGGTGTTAGCCTGATCAGTTTTCGCGTCCAGCTGCCAGGGGGTATGTTTCCATTTACCTTTCCACGGCCACCATTGGGTGTTGCTGCCGTTGCCTTCAACGATACCTTCACCGGTAACTGCGATGTTTTCCTGCTCAAAGGCATAAATCAGCGGCGAGTAGCCCATCAGCTCTACGCCTTCCCAACGGGTGAATACTGCCGGTAAATAGCGCTCTGGTTCAGCGTAAAACGATAATACGGCATCTTTTTGCAGGTGCAGGTTAACGTTAGATTTTAAATGCACCGGCCCGGTGTTAAAGCGCCCGGCTGGCACTACCACACGGCCACCGCCAGCAGAAGCACACTTAGCAATAGCTGCGTTAATGGCGTCACTGCTATCAATGCCAACTTTGGCGCCAAATTCAGTAATAACAAAATCGCGTTTGGCAAAAGACGTGGGTGCAATACTGGCAATAATGGCATCGGCTTGCTGCCACAGTACATCGTCGGCGGCATCACTGGATGAGGTTGCCACAGCAGAGACAGACGAACAGCCGTTTAATGACCATAAAGATAAGCCTGCACCAGCCAGGCCTAAGGTTTTTAAATGTTGTCGCTTCTGTTTATCTGTCATGAGTAACCTCTTTTTATGGCCGCAGTTATTATTTTCAGCGGCGCCTTTACCCTGTTTACAGCTTAATTAAGTTGGCTATTGATACTATAATAACCAATTTGCCACCGGTGGCAAGTAAATCGGCAAACTTTTTGCCAGCGGTAGCAAAAAAGTGTGCTTTAGTTAAAAGCCAAATTAAACAGCTTAGTTGCTACTTTCAATTACACGGGCGGTAGACTCGCGCACTACCAAGGTTGGTGCTACTTTGGCAGCCACGTTAGATGCAGCTTTATCGTTGTTTTCTATCGACATAATCAGCTTACTGGTGGCCAGCAATGCCATTTGCCGCACCGGCCGTTTTATAGTGGTTAACGCCGGTATCACCCGCGAGGCCAGCATATTGTCGTCAAAACCGGCTACCGACAGCTGCTCCGGTACTTTAATACCCAGGCTGTGCGCTACCTTTAGTACGCCAGCGGCCATCTGGTCATTATTGGCAAAAATAGCAGTCGGCTTTTCCTCTGCCTGCAGCAACTGGCGCGCACATTCGATACCGGTTTCGTAGGTGTTATTACCTTCAATAATCCAGTCTGGCCGCAGTTTAATACCATAGGCCGATAGCCCCAGCTGAAAACCTTCCATCCGCTCGGTTGACGATTTATAACGCTGTGGCCCGCTGATAAAGGCAATATGTTCATGCCCCAACTGAGCAAAATAACGCGCCATTTCGGCAGCTGCAGCTCTGTCGTCTGACACTACAATATGCTTGGCGTCATCCAGCGCTACTGAGCTTAAGCGCACATAAGCACTGCCGGATTCTTTTAGCGCCTGCGCCAGAGTTTCAGATTCCGACACCGGCGGCAGCACAATAACGCCATCCAGCTTAGAGCGCTGCATAAAGCGCAGGCAGTCCTGTACCAGGGTTTCACTGCGGTAGCGGCACGGATGCACTACCAGCTCGTAACCCAGGTTAGAACATACTTCCAGCACACCACGTTGCACATCATCCAGATAGAGTGCATCGGGGTTGTCGTAAATAAGGCCGAGTAGATATGAGCGGCTGGATGCCAGGCCTCTGGCCTGAGTGTTGGGCGAATACTTTAATTCGCTGATCACCTTTTCTACCCGGGTACGGGTAGTGTCACCGACACTAAGCGAACCATTAATAACCCTTGAGACCGTGCGTTTGGATACGCCGGCAATACGGGCAACATCATTTATCGTGGCTTGTTTTTGCATAAGTCTCATCTTATTGACCACGCGCACTGTTAGCGACCAGCTGCGGCCTGTAGGTACAAAGTGCAATATCGATCGCCGTTTGTTTTACGCTGGCGATAAGATCGGTTTGGGCTTTTTTAGCAAACAGCACCAGCGGACCGGTAATGCCAACTGCCGCCACTACAGCACCCTGGCTGTCGCGAATTGGCACCGCCAGACAGCGCACGTCGTCATGGTATTCCATATCGTCGCTAGCATAACCGCGTGCCAGTATCCGCTGCAACTCTGTTGTTAACTCATTTGGCTGCACCAGGCTGTGCGAAGTGCGCCGCTTAAACAAACCCGCTTCGGCTAATGCCGCTAACCTGTCAAAATGATGAAATGCTAAAAACACCTTGCCCGCAGCAGAGCAGTTAAAATCGGCTATGGTGCCCGGCCTAGCCGCTAAACGTTGCGGATTAGGACTGTCGCATACTTCTACCAGCAAAGCGCCTTTGGCATGTGGCAATGCCAAATGGCAGCTTAAACCGGTAGTCAGCGCCAGTTGCTGCAGCATTGGTAAAGCCTGCTGCTGCAAACGCTGAGAACTTAATAAACTCAGGCCCATTTTAAACAGCTGCGCCCCTACCAGGTAGCGCTTGCCGTGTTTTTCCAACACCTGCTCCTGGCACAGGGTTTGTAAAATGCGAAACGCTGTGGTGCGTGGCACTGCTAAACGCTGTTCCAGCTCGGTTAAACTCAGGCCCTGATCCGACTCTGTCACCAGCGACAGAATACGGCAGGCATTGGCCAGATTGGGGATCACGTAGCTTACCATCGGTTAACTCCTGAGTTTAACAGCATTAAAAGCCAAACTGCGCCGGTAACCATTCGCTGATCGCCGGCACATAGGTTACCAGCATCAGCACCACAAACATGGCCAGATATAACGGCATTAACGGCCGTAAAATGGCTTCAAGCTTGGTTTTGGCAATGGCACAGCTGACAAACAACACACTACCCACCGGCGGTGATACCAGGCCGATAGATAAATTAAGTACCATCATAATGCCAAAATGCAGCGGGCTCATGCCCAGCTCTACCGCTACCGGCAGAAAAATCGGCGTAAAAATCAGCACCGCCGGGGTCATATCCATAAAGGCGCCCACCAGCAGTAAAATCAGGTTAATCATCAGCAGAATTAATAGCGGGTTTTCACTGATTGTCAGCATCCCGGCACTAATGGCTTGCGGAATTTGCTCGTAAGATAAAATCCATGACATAGCCGATGAGGTAGCAATAAGCGCCAGCACGATAGCCGTGGTTTCTGCCGATTTCATTAAAATGCCCGGCAGTTCAGTGGTTTTTACTTCACGGTAAATACCTACCGCCAGGATCAGCGAATACACCACAGCAATAGCGCCAGCCTCAGTGGCAGTAAATACACCGCTGACAATACCGCCAATCACCAGGAATATCATAAACAAGCTGGGTACGGCTGCTGCCACTTTTTGTACCACCAACTTTAATGGTAAGCGCGCGCCTACCGGGTAGCCTTTTATTTTGGCGTAACCGGCACAGACAATCATTAACGACAGGCCAAGCAAAATACCAGGCAAATAACCGGCGATAAACAGTGCCGCAATAGATACGCCACCGCTGGCAATGGCGTACACAATAAGAATATTACTCGGCGGAATAAGCATACCGGTGGTTGCCGCCGCCGCTGTTACGGCAGCGCTGTAGTTTACGTCGTAGCCCTGTTTTTTCATTTCCGGCAGCATAAAACTGCCAATGGCCGAGGTTGCCGCCACAGCAGAGCCTGAGATCGCGCCGAAAAACATACAGGACATCACATTAACCAGTGCCAGGCCACCCGGCAACATGCCCACCAGCGCCATCGCGCATTCAATCAGCCGTTTGGCAATACCGCCGCGGCCCATAATCAGCCCCGACAGTACAAAAAACGGAATAGCCAGCAGTGCAAAGCTGTTAATACCACCGGCCATACGCTGCGCCATGGTAGTAACCGCCGGCATAAAGTCGACGCTAAGCAGCATAGTGGCCAGCGTTGCCAGGCCAATACAAAATGAAATAGGTACGTTAAGCAGCAATAAGCCGAAAAACACCAGCAGTAAAACCAGAATTGCCATTTCCATTATTGCATCCCCTCTACTACCGGTGTCGGTTTGTTACAGGCCATAAAGTACAGCTGGCAAATACCATAAAACGCAATCAGCACACCGGATAACGGTACCGCAACGTAGATATAGGCCATTTTAATATCCAGTGCGGCTGACATCTGGTTCAGCTCGTAAGTCAGCGCAACTAAGTTACCGCCGCCAATCACCATTACGGCAATGGCAAAAATAACGACCGATGCGGTCAGCACCATTGCCAACTTACGTTGTAACGCAGCATTAAACCGGCGGGTAACAATATCCAGCCCCAAATGCACACCGGTACGATAGGCAAAAGCCGCCCCTACCATACCAATCCAGATTAAAAAGGTGCGTGACAACTCTTCAGTAATTGAGCTGGGCGCATTTAATATGTAACGCGACACAACCTGCCAGCACACCACCAGCACTATGCCGCCCATTAGCCCGGCCAGAAACCACTTAAGCAAGCTATCAACGACGTGGATTAACTTAGTCATTTTTTGCCTCCATTTGCGCGCCTACATCTGCAATTTGCTGCAGTAAGGGGCCAATATCGGTTTGTTGCAGGCTTTGATGAAACGGCGCTACCGCATCGCGAAACGGCTGTTTATCCGGGTAAATAACTTTTACGCCGGCGGCTTTCACAGCAGCCAGTGCTTCATCAGAAGATTGCTGCCAGGCCTCGCGCTGGTAGGCGATAGAATCATTAGCGGCACGCTGCAGCCATTCCTGTTGCTGGGGTGTCAGATCCTGCCACACCGGCAGACTGACAATCAGTACATCCGGCACTGCGGTATGTTCGTCCAGGGTGTAGTATTTGCTTAATTCATAATGGCGCGACAAGTAAAAGCTCGGCGGGTTATTTTCTGCACCATCCACGACGCCTTGCTGCAGGGCAGTATACAGCTCGCCCCAATCTACCGGTGTGGCGGCGCCACCTAACTCCTCAACCATCCGTACGGCGGTTTGGCTGGCCAACACGCGAAACTTTTTGCCACGTAAATCAGCCGGGGTATTAATTTCAGTATTGGTAGAGTAAAAACTGCGGCTACCGGCGTCATAGTAGCCCAGGCCGCGTAAGCGTGCCGGTTGCAGTGCCATCAGCAATTCAGTGCCGGTTTTACCGTTTAACACCTGCCATAAATGGGCGTTGTCATTAAAAATATAGGGCACACTAAATACACGCATTTGCGGTACAAAGCTTTCTACTGAACTGGCCGACACCTTTGTCATCGCCAGGCTGCCAATTTGCAGCAGTTCAACTAATTCGCGTTCATTACCAAGCTGGCCGCCGCTGTAAATATCAACCTGCATAGTGCCGTTAGAGTAATACTCAAGGCGCTCGCCCATTAATACCATGGCTTTGTGTACAACATGTTCCTGATCCAGCGCGTGCGCCAGTCTTAAGGTGGTAACGTCCTGCTGAGGCTTACAGCCAATCAGCAGAGCAGCCGCCACCAACAGCAGGCCGCTGGCCCGCCGGGTGATAGTTCTCATAACTCGTCCTACCCTGTTGCTAGGAGTGGCATGTCTTAATGCATGCCTTACTCGGTACGATTGCTGCTATTGGCAGCGAAAGGCCAGTTGCTACTTCATTGCACTGGCAGGAAATTTATCCATATCGTGGTAATCCAGGTTTTCCCCGGCCATACCCCAGATAAAGGCATAATTACTGGTGCCACAACCACTGTGAATAGACCACGCCGGTGACACTACCGCCTGCTCATTGGCCACCCAAATATGCCGGGTTTCCTGCGGCTGGCCCATAAAGTGGCACACACGCTGATCATCACCGAGGTTGAAATAGAAATAGGCTTCCATGCGCCGATCATGTTGGTGCGCTGGCATGGTGTTCCATACGCTGCCGGGTTTGAGCACCGTTAAGCCCATTTGTAACTGGCAGGTTTGCACCACATCGTTAATCATCAACTGGTGAATAGCCCGCTCGTTCGATGTTTCCAGCGCGCCCATTTGCAGCACAGTGCAGTTATCCATCGTCAGGTGTTTGGTGGGGTAAGCATGATGCGCCGGGGCCGAATTTAAATAGAATTTTGCCGGCGTTGCGCTGTCGCTACTATGAAAGCTCACATCACGTGCGCCCATGCCAACGTACAATGCTTCGGTGTTTTTCAGCTCGTAATCGGTGCCATCGACAGACACTTTACCGGTACCGCCAACGTTGATAATACCCAGCTCACGGCGCTGCAGAAAAAACTGCGCTTTAAGCGGCTCTGGCGCGTCAAGCTTTACCGCGGCTTTTACCGGTACAGCACTACCAACAATAACGCGCTCGTAATGGGTGTAACATAATACCAGCTTGTCGGCTTGCATCAGGTTATCTACCAGAAAATGCTGGCGCAGTTCGTCAGTGTCATAGTGCTTTACGTCATCCGGATGTGTCGGGTAACGGCTTTCAAATAAAACAGTCATAAAAACCTCAGTTGAAAAGTAAAGTGTTTAGCGCGCCAGCCAGCCGCCATCTACCGCCAGTACATGGCCATTAACATAATTACTGGCGTTTGACGCCAGAAATACCGCGGCACCGGCTAAATCTTCCGGTTCGCCCCAGCGTGCTGCCGGGATACGCGCAGTAATAGCAGCGTTACGCTCGGTATCGGCTTGCAACGCAGCAGTGTTGTCGGTACGGAAATAACCCGGCGCAATAGCATTAACCTGAATATTGTGCTGCGCCCATTCGTTGGCCAGTGCTTTAGTTATACCGGCAATAGCATGTTTGCTGGCGGTGTACGCCGGCACGGTAATACCGCCGCTGTAGGATAACATTGAGGCGATATTAATAATTTTACCCTGCTGGCGTTTAATCATTTCTGCACCCAAACGCTGGCTTAGCAAAAAGGCCGCATCTAAGTTTACTGCAATCACTTTGTGCCACTCGTTCATCGGGAACTGATGTGCCGGGGCACGGAAAATAGTCCCGCCGCAGTTCACCAGAATATCAACTACGCCTTGCGCCAGCGCCTGCTGTGCTAACTGCTCTACTGCAGCTTCATTACTTAAATCTGCCGCTAAACCAATGGCCTCGCCGCCCTGTTCGATAATCATTGCGACTGTATCGCGGCTGCCTGCAACGGTTGAACTGGCACACAGCACTTTGGCACCGGCCTGTGCCAGCGCTACAGCAATAGCCTGGCCCAAACCACGGCTGGCGCCAGTAACCAAAGCGGTCTGCCCGGCGAGAGAAAATAATGCAGCCATAATGGCCTCCTGCGTTTAAATAAACTTTGTCATCACGATATTTCGTTCATATATGGAACAAAATTAAAATTCGAAACAACTCTAAAATATCAAAAAATCAATCAGTTAAGCCATGTTGGCGTGTTTTACTTACAAATTCGGCTGATTTTATTATCGCCAATAATTGACAGATTTTAGTTGATGGTGTTAGCTTTTTGCCATCGGTGGCACAAAATTGCAAGTTTTTTTTGCCACCGGTAGACAAAGCATATAGGCTGAATACGAAACAAGCAAATCAACAGGGAGCAAAGTCACTTTGCTCCTGAAAAAACACAAAAAGCCGGGGCATGACTCAGGCTAAAACTACAAGTCAATTCAGGACGAGGTATAAAAAATGGCTTATCGCAACACGCAATTCCGCCCCACTAAGCTGGTGCGCGCGCTTACGCTGGCCGGCTTAGCTACCGTGCTTGGCGTTGCTCCGGCACTGCAGGCACAACAGGCCGAAGAGCAACCAGCAGCACAAGTACAGGAAGAAGACATTGAAGTTATTACCGTAACCGGTGGCTTTCGTGGCAGCCTGGCCAGCGCTTTAAACCAGAAGCGCTTTGAAACCGGATCTACTGACACCATCAAAGCTGAAGATATCGCCGATTTCCCGGATCTTAACTTAGCAGAATCTTTACAGCGTATTCCTGGTGTGGCAATTAGCCGAGCCGCCGGTGAAGGCCGCCAAATTTCAGTTCGTGGCTTAGGCCCGGATTTTACCCGCGTACGTATCAACGGTATGGAAGCACAATCTACCAGCGGCGGTACTGACCAGATTGGTGGCGCTAACCGTGGCCGTGGCTTTGACTTTAACACCTTTTCATCTGATTTATTCAGCGAGCTGACGGTACGTAAAACAGCCTCTGCCAACGTAGAAGAAGGCTCTCTTGGCGCCACGGTAGACCTGCGCACCGCGCGGCCTTTTGATTATGACGGCTTAACCTTTGCCGCCAATATACAAGGTGGCTATAACGATTTATCAGAAGAGGTCGATCCAAAAGCCTCTTTCCTCGTCAGTAACATTTTTGCCGATGGCAAATTCGGTGCACTATTTTCATTGGCGATGTCCGAACGTAATGTAAAAGATGAAGGCGCCAGTACAGTACGTTGGAATAATGTTAATGACTTTGGCAGCTATCAGGGCATTACCGACGCAGAAAATGAAGATTTAGTCGCTATAAACGAAGGTTTCCGCCCGCGTTTACCGCGTTATGACTCGTACACACACAATGTAAAACGCACCGGTGCTGCGGCAGCTTTTGAATTCCGTCCCACTCAGGAAACACGCTTTAATCTGGATATTTTGTACTCCAAAGACGATTCAACCCGTAATGAGGTGTTCACTCAGGGCATACTGAACGGCAACGGTCAGACCGGACGGATGAATGTGTTAGATTACGAAATAGATGACACCAACACAGTAACCTACGCTGCATTTGAAAATGCTACCGTGCGTAACGAAAACCGTTACGACGAGCTCGGCACCGAGTTTTTGCAATTTAGTTTAAGCGGCCAGCATCAGCTGACCGACAATCTTAAAATTGATGGCATGATTGGCCGGGCTAAATCTGAATTTGATAACCCGATCCAAACAACAGTTGTTATGGAAAAAACCGGTGTCGATTTCAGTTATGATTACCGCGGTGGCAACCGTCAGTCGCCAGATCTGCGATTTGGTGACGGCGTATACGACAGTGCAGGCTGGGAAATTAACAGCCTACGTTTGCGTCCGCTTGGCGCAGAAAACACCTTTGATAACGCCGCTCTGAACCTGGAGTATGTGCTTAACGACAACCTGACACTGCGCGGCGGCTTACATTATAAAACTTTTGAATTTGAAACCCGTGAAGCGCGGTTAGAACGTGAAGGCGGCTTGGCTGGTACTCCGGGTATCGCTATGCCAGAAGAGCTGATCACCAGCTATGATTCCGGTTTAGGTTCACAAGGTGCCTGGCTGATACCTGACCTAAATGCCTTTGCTAACGAATACGATATTTACAGCAATACCGGTAATTTTACTGTTAGCTCTGACTTCCGCCGTGTAGATAACTACTCCGCTGAAGAAAAAACCTTAGGCGCTTATCTGCAACTGGCATTTGAAACTGAGGTGGGCGATACCACCATTCGTGGTGATGTAGGTGGCCGTTATGTTAAAACCGATCAGTCATCTACTGCTTGGGCAACCTTGGGTGGCACCAATGAGCTGATTACTGCCGAGCATGATTACAATGAGTTCCTGCCATCGCTGAATCTGGTATTTGAACCATTAGAAGATGTGATTATCCGTTTTGGTTATGCCGAAGTAATGGCCCGTGCCGGTTTAGGCAGTTTACGGCCTAACGTATCGGTATCGGTATCTGGTGGTTCGCGCAGTGTTAGCGGTGGTAACCCAACGCTGGAACCAACCAAAGCCAAAACCTATGACTTAGGCTTAGAGCTGTACTTTGATAATGAATCTTTGTTAGGTGTGGCGGTATTCCGTAAAGATATCGACAGCTATGTGCAGGGCCTGCGTGAAACCAAGCCATTTACTGAAACCGGTTTACCGATTCAGGCAGCCATTGATGCCTGTAATGCTGGCCCGGGCTATGGTGAAGACTGTAATGAAAACGTAGAGTGGCAAACCAATACGCCATTAAATGGCCCTGGTGGCAACCTGTATGGCTTTGAAGTGCAATATCAGATGCCGTTTAGCTTCCTGCCAGAATTCTGGGACCGTTTTGGCTTTGTGGGTAACTACACTTACGTAAAAGCGCAGATGGATTACATCAATGCTGATGGCCAGATTCTGGCAACCCGTGACTTACAGGGTTTATCAGAATCTACCCGTAGCGCCACGCTGTACTATGAAGATGAAACGTTCAGCGCCCGTGTGTCACTGACAGATCGTTCTAAGTACCTGACTAACGCTATCGGCCGCGACAACAATGATATGGAAGGCACCAACGCTACCCGTAATATTGACGCCGCTATGTCTTACCAGTTAACTGATAGCTGGCGGATCAGCTTTGAAGCACTTAACCTGACCGATGAAGTGGATGATCAATGGGTAGACTCAAGCGGCAACCGCTTAACCTACTACCACAGCACTGGTCGTCAGTACTACTTAGGCGCACAGTACAAGTTCTGATATCGCCTCGATGCACTACCCGCTATGCTCCGGCATAGCGGTTTTAGTTTCTCCCGGTAAACGCTGAGCCACGGAAGGCCCGTTTTACTAAGCATGGACGTACGAATTGTAATAACAGGTACCCTATGGCCCGCATTCTTTTTGGCAAAACCTTGTTAAGTATCAGCATTGCCACAGTTGTCAGCGCTTGCTCGCCACAACCTTCTGCTACGACTCCACAGTCGGTTAGCAGCAACGACAGTAGCATTGCCACTCTTAGCGTCAACAACCCTTCTACCTTTGAACGCAAAGAGCAAAACCTGCTGCTGCCATTTACTGATCTTGGCGTAACAGCAAGCCAGGCACAGGCGTTAGTAGCGCTGGATGGCGGCAATACAGTGCCGTCACAACTGATTGATCACAACGGTGATGGCAGTAAAGACAGCCTGTTATTACAGTTTGATTTTGCCGCCGTTGAGACAAAGCAACTGCAGATTATTAACGATACTGCGCTGTTTAATGCCCAGCAGTTAGCCAAACGTACGCAGGCAGAAATTTCGCATAAAACCGGCGGCCAGTGGCAAGATGCTAAATATATTGGCGGCAGCTTTGAAAATGTCGCCGAGCTTACCCCACCTGCGCAATATACCGATCATTCCGAGTGGATCCGCTACGAAGGCCCGGGCATAGAGTCAGATAAAGTCGGCTATCGTATTTATCTGGACTGGCGCAACGGCTTTGATGTATTTGGCAATAAAACCGGCAAGCCGGTGCTGCATCAGGTAGGGCTGGACGGCTATAAGTCGTACCATGAAATGGCCGACTGGGGCATGGATTTACTTAAAGTAGGTAAATCGCTTGGCGCCGGCGGTTTCGGCTACTGGGACGGTGAAAAGGTGCAACTGGTATCCACTGTCAGCGGCCACACCGCCAAAGTAATTGAAAACGGCGCTTTATATTCTGCACTGCAAATTCAGTATAAAGACTGGCAAATTGCCGGTAAAACCACCAACTTAACCGCTAACCTGTCCATGACTGCCGGTAGCCGCCTGGTGCATACCCGCTTGTCTTTAACCGAGCCGCTGGACAATATCGCCATCGGTTTAGTGCGCTTGCCTGACACCAAGGTTTTGCATGGTAAATCAGAAGTGACCGGCCACAGCTGGACCTATCTGGCCACCTGGGGCGAGCAAACCCTGACCGGTGGCAACGATAAGCTGGGCATGGCCATTTTGTATAAGCGTGGCGCTAATAAACAACTGACTGGCGATGAGAACAGCCATGTCGCAGTAATGACGCCATCAGGCACCGAGCTGGAATATTATTTCCTTTCAGCCTGGGATGGTGAGCCAGGCGGTATTAAAACCGAAGCCGAGTTTGTTGAATACCTTGAACAGGAAGTAGAAAAACTTACGCTAACCCCCAGGTTATCGCTTAAAACCGCACTGTCTGAGCAGCAAAAAGCCGGAGCGTTAACTGCCGACGTAGCATTAAACTGGAGCGAGCGTTTAGCCGCCAGCGAAATGGTACGGCAAACCCCTCACTATGCTTATGGTGGCTGGGATTACGAGCGCCAGCGCCCAAGCAAATGGGAATACACTACCGGTTTACAGCTGCAAGCCTATGACGACCTGCTTAAAGTTAAACCTAATGCCCAGTGGCAACAGGTGCTGACGGATGTTATCGACTCTTTTATTACCAGCGATGGTGATATCCGCACGTACAAAATCAGTAACCATAATATCGATAGTTTAAATACCGGCAATATGCTGCTGCGTGAATACCAGCGTAACCCCAAGCCAGAGTATAAACAGGCGCTGGATTTATTACGCAAACAGTTAGCTGAACACCCACGCACTTCTGAGGGCGCCTTCTGGCATAAACAAATTTACCCGCACCAGCTATGGCTGGACGGCGTATACATGGGTATGCCCTTTCTGGCCAACTACAGCAAAGCGTTTGAGCAAGGCCATGCTTTTGACGAAGTGGTAAAAGAATTTACCATCAGCCGTGAAAAACTGCGCGACCCTAACACCGGCTTGTATTACCACGCCTGGGATGAAGCCCGCCAGCAGGATTGGGCCGATAAAGACACCGGCCTGGCCAGCCAGTTCTGGGGCCGTGGTTTAGGCTGGTTAGCTATGGCACTGGTCGATGTACTGGACATTATCCCTGCAGATCAAACCGAATTACGCCAACCACTATTGGATATGACAGCAGAACTGGCCGACGCGCTGGTAAAAGTACAGCATGACAGCGGCACCTGGTATCAGATCCTGGATAAACCCAACGCACCGGGTAATTATTTAGAATCGTCCGCCAGCGGCATGTTTACTTACTTCTTTGCTAAAGGCGTAAATAACGGTTATCTGGATGCACGCTATAAAGCTACCGCAGTAAAAGCTTACGAAGGCCTGGTAAATGAATTTATTCTGGTACACCCGGATAACAGCATAAGCTTAGTCAATACCTGTCAGGTTGCCGGTTTAGGTTTTGGCCGTGATGGCAGCTATGAATACTATATGAGTGAACCGGTATTTCGTAACGACGCTAAAGCCAACGGCCCCTTTATTATGGCCGGTGTGCAAGTAGCCAAACTGCTTGGTACTAACTAAGTTTCTTCCTGTGTTTAGCCGGTGCTAAGCAGCATCCACCTGAGTGAGAACCGGCTTACCCTAAACTAACCGTTGAAGGCATGGATGCTGACAAATTCGCCAGGAGCGAATTTGAACAGCTCTGCTGGCCCACCGGGCAAACTTCAAGGATGAAGTTTGTAATCGAGCCTACAAGGACGTATTCACGGCGTGTTAGTGTGGGTAAACCGGTTCGTGTCAGATGCTTAAAACTTGCAGCCGGCTGCTTTTTTTGGAACCTGATACTATGAAACTACCCCCCTGGCTTTTGCTCTTTCTGCTGTTTAGTACAACCAGCTTCGCCGATATCATCCGCCTGCAAGTGGCACAAAGCGGTGATGCGCCGTTTCGCAGTATTCAGCAAGCGATAAACAGCCTGCCGGATAACGATACTCAGGCCATTATTCAGATTGGCCCCGGTGTATATGCCGAGAAAATTTACCTCACCCGCAATAAAGTGGCGCTGATTGGTGCAGGTGCAGATAAAACCGAAATTCGCGTCGCCGAACTGCGCACTAACTGGCTAAAGCAGCACCCGTCAGACTGGGGCGCGGCGGTGGTAAATATCCGTTCCAGCGACATAGCATTGTTAAATATCAGTATTGTAAACAGCTATGGCGAGCTAACCGGTGATAATGAGCATCAGTTCGCGGTGCGTGGCTTTGAGCAGGCCACCCGCATTATTACCGCTAACTGCCACATTATTGCCGGCGGTGCCGATACCTTAAGCCTGTGGAATAAAACCGACGGCATGTATTACCACGACAACTGCTACTTTGAAGGCCATACCGATATGGTGTGCCCGCGCGGCTGGGCGTTTTTTAGCAACAGTACCTTTATCAATAAAAAAGCTTACGCCACCTTATGGCATGACGGCGAGTTAAACGAGCAGCAAAAAATGGTGGTGCGCGACTCGCACTTTGACGGCGTGCCGGGCTTTATGCTGGGCCGGCGGCATTATGATGCGCAGTTCTACCTGATTAATAATCAATACAGCACCAATATGTCCGACAAGCCGATATTCCGCCATACCTATCCGGCCGAGCCAGAACGCGACCGCGCTAACCTGTGGGGCGATCGCTACTATTTTAGCCACAGCGATAACAAGCAGGTGGTTTATCCCTGGCTTAAAGCTAATTTGGCCGAGCATCCATCACAACTATCGCCGGAGCAAATCACCGCTAAGTGGACCTTTGCCGGCCGCTGGGATCCGGAGCAACAGGTAAAAATGCTGCTGCAACTAAATAAGGAGTAATAAATGAAGTATCTGCTTATTTTGGCTTTATGCAGCGGCTTTGGCTTGAGCCAGGCGCAAGCCGCTGAAATGCAACCGGTAAAACTGCACCTGGTCGGCGATTCTACCATGTCGGATAAACCCAACCTGGCTTACCCTGAGCGCGGCTGGGGCCAGTTGCTACCACAGTTTTTATTGCCACAGCTAACGGTAGTGAACCATGCCGCTAATGGCCGCAGCACCCGGCGTTTTTTAACTGAAGGCCGCTGGCAATTACTGTTAAGCGAGCTTGGCAACGGCGATTATGTGCTAATCCAATTTGGCCATAACGATTCAAAAGAGTCAGACCCGGCGCGTTATGCCGCTTTTAACAGTGATTATCAGACATTTTTAACGCAATTTATTGCTGATGTACGTGAGCGTGGCGCCACGCCAATGCTGGCAAGCTCAATTTGCCGGCGTAACTTTGCTGAAGATGGCAGCTTAAAACGTGATCTGGCCGATTATGCCAGTGCCGCTGCCAAAGTAGCCAAGGAAACAAAAGTCAGCTTTTTTGACTTACAGCAGCTAAGTTGTGATTTCTGGCAACAGCAGGGTAAAGATAACAGCCAGCCATATTTTATTCAGGTACCGGCAGGGTTGTATCAAAAATTCCCCGACGGCAAAGTGGATAACACCCACCTGACACTGCAAGGTGCCAGCAAAATAGCGCAGTTTTTTGTGCAGGATTTAAAACAACAGCAGCATCCGCTGGCAGCTTATATCTACCGGGAATTATTGTAAAAAAACCGGCGTAAAGCCGGTTTTTCTGCTGAACTGCTGCCGTTTTAATCCGGTGCTTTAGATACACCTACCATTGCCGGGCGTAATAAACGGCCGTTTAACTCGTAGCCCTTTTGCATTACAAAGGTAACGGTATTAGGTGCAACATCAGCAGATGGCTGAATACTCATCGCCTGATGATGCTCAGGGTTAAATGGCTGGCCTTGCGGGTCAATTTGGTTAACACCATATTTGGCTACCGTATCCAGAAAGCTTTTCAGGGTCAGCTCAACGCCTTCAACCACCCCTTTTAATGCTTCATCTTCACGGTTAATAAAGCCCAGCGCCCGCTCCAGGTTATCGACTACCGGTAACAAGTCACCGGCAAATTTTTCCAGGGCAAACTTATGGGCTTTTTCTACGTCCATCGTGGCACGGCGGCGCACGTTTTCAGATTCGGCTTTAATGCGCAGCATTAAATCCTGCTGCTCTGCCACACGGGCGTTAGCGTCGGCCAATTCGGCTTCAAGTTTGGCAATAATTGCCTGCTCACCCGACAGCTCTACTGTGTCGGCATGCTCGTTGGCTTGCTCTGGCGCATTGTCGTTTGGCTGGTGTTGCTCTGTCATGTGTTACTACTCCCAAATTAAGTAGGTGTATTATGGGGATACCTGGCGCCGATTCAAGTTTAAATTTAATTGGCGCGCACAGGCTTCCACTAACGGGATCAGCCGGGCGTAATTCATTCTGCGCGGCCCCAGTAAAGCAATAAAACGTTTTGGCTGTTGCTGATAACGCTGCACGATGACACTGACATTAGCCAGTTCGATAAAACCAGACTCTTTACCCAACAATAATTTTGGCTGATCATCCTGCGTTACGGTTTGTAACAGGCGGATCAAGCCGTCGGGCTGTTCCAGCATCTGCATTACCTGCTGCAGCGCAGGGTTTTGCTGGTATTCTGGCGCCAGTAATAACTGATGCTGACCGTAAATTAATGGCTGATGCTGCTGCAGCTCATCCAGGCTCAGTTGCCCCAGCACTTTTTGCAATAATTGCTGGCACAAGCCGGTTTCATTACGCACTATGCTGCCAAGCCGTTCAATACCATCCTGCCACTGCCCACCGCCGCCTAAAGCGGCGTTTAATAAACACAGCACTTTGCTTAATGTATTGCTGTCTATCGCGCTTTCACAGTGCAGCACGCGGTGCAAAATATCACCGTCTTCATCTATTACCACCAGCAGTAATCTGTCACTGGCCAGGCGCACTAAATCAATCTGCCGCACAATACGGCCGTCGGCTTTAGGCGCACTGACAATAGCGACAAAGCCGGTAAGGTTAGTCAGTAACTGCCCGGCTTGCTGGCACAATAAAGACACCGGTAACTGTGGCGTAAGCCTGCGCTGTAACTCATTATTCCACATGCTGGTAAGCGGCTGCAGTTGCAGCATTTTATCGATAAATAAACGAATACCGGCAGTAGTGGGAATGCGCCCGGCAGAGGTATGCGGCGAGCGGATTAAGCCCTGCTGCTCCAGTGCCATCATGGTGTTGCGCACCGTAGCCGAACTCACGGCCAGCTGAGCATGATCCGCCAGCAGCTTTGATGATACAGGCTGGCCATCCAGCAGATACTGTTCAACAATCAGCTTTAAAATCAACTCAGATCGGTTTAGGGCTAACGTCATGCGACATACTCACTTCATCATTGAGCTTGGATATGGGGGCAATAAGTACCAATTCAAGTAAAACACGGCCTAGTGTCCAACGCGTGCTGCCGTTATACTGCGCTAACGCATTGAAAGGAAACTGCTATGCAACATGCCTTTACCACCGTTGGCCTGATTGGCAAACCACACCATCAGGGCGCGAATAATACGCTGATCAGCCTGTACAGTTTTTTACAACAACAAGGCCTGAAAGTTTACGTTGAAGAACGCGTAGCCCAATCGCTGACGCTGCCGGATGTAGAAATACTCGATCTGGTTGAACTGGGTAAAAAATGCGATCTGGCCATAGTGGTAGGCGGCGACGGCAATATGCTCGGAGCAGCCAGGGTATTGGCGCGCTTTGATGTGGCGGTACTGGGCGTAAACCGCGGTAATTTAGGGTTTTTAACCGATTTAGCGCCGGAAGATTTTCAACAGCCATTAAGCGAGGTGCTGGCAGGTAACTTTGTTACTGAAAAACGTAACCTGCTGGAAATATCCGTACACCGCCATGGCACGGTAAAAAGCAGCAACAGTGCCGTAAACGAAGCCGTGCTACACGCCGATAAAGTGGCGCATATGATTGAGTTTGAAGCCTACATCAATGACGAATTTGTATACAGCCAACGCTCCGATGGCCTTATTATCAGCACCCCTACCGGCTCTACCGCTTATTCACTCTCTGGCGGCGGCCCGATCCTGACACCCGATTTAGACGCCGTCAGCCTGGTGCCAATGTTCCCACACACCTTAAGCAGCAGGCCGCTGGTGGTGTCTGGCAATAGCGAAATCAGGCTTAAAGTGGCCAGCACTAACGATGCTCACCTGCAAATCAGCTGCGACAGCCACGTTATTCTGGCGGTAATGCCAGGTGATGATATTTATATCCGTAAACACCCTACGCCACTTCGGTTAGTGCATCCGCCGGGTTATAGCTACTTTCATGTGCTGCGCAATAAGTTGGGCTGGGGCAGCAAACTTTATTAAACCGCTGCTTGCCTATTGTACAATTCCTGTATAAAGTTACTGTATAAATAAACACTGTTATTTTTCACAGTTGTTCTGTAGCGTAACTTTATTCAGGTTGGAGCATCGCATGCTGTGTCATCTGCATATCAGTAATTTTGCCATTGTCCGCGCGCTGGAAATTGATTGGGCCAGTGGTATGTCTACCATTACCGGTGAAACCGGTGCCGGTAAATCTATTGCTATTGATGCTTTATCATTGTGTTTGGGCGAACGCGCCGATGCCAGCGTCGTGCGCCCCGGTGCAGATAAAGCCGATATCGTCGCCAGCTTTGATATCAGCGAACTTAAAGCCGCACAGCACTGGCTGACAGAACAAGACCTTGCCATGGGCAACGAGTGCATTGTACGGCGCGTAGTTAGCAGCGAGGGTCGCTCACGTGGTTACATTAATGGTGTGCAGGTACCGGCACAGCAACTTAAAGCCTTAGGCCAGTATTTACTCAGTATTCATGGCCAGCACGCGCACCAGCAACTGCTAAAAAGCGACTACCAGCGCCAATTACTGGATGCGTTTGCCGCCAACAGTGCAACATTGGATGCCACCCGCCAGGCCTGGCGCAACTGGCAGCAATTACAACGCGAATACGGCGATTTACAACAATCGCAACAGCAACGTGATGCCCAGCGCCAGTTGCTGGAATATCAGGTAGCCGAGCTGGACAACTTTGCCCCGCAGGAAAATGAATACCCCGATCTGGAAGCCGAACACAGCCGCCTAAGCCACGGCAATACATTGTTAAGCCAGAGCCAGCAATGCCTGCAGCTGTTGTATGATGACGAACAGCAGAATATTTATCAGGCATTATCTGTCGCCACTGCCCAGTTAGAACAGCTGGCAACATTAGACCCGGCACTGAATAACATAGCCCAGATGCTGAACGATGCGCTGGTACAAACCGAAGAAGCCAGCCGCGAACTGCGCCGTTATGCCGATAAAGTTGAGCTGGACCCGGAACGTTTAGCACAGGTAGATGAGCGCCTTGGCCTGTGGCTGAACTTATCGCGTAAACATCAGGTAGCCCATGAGGCCCTACCCGCACTGCATCAGCAACTGTCTGCGCAGTTGGCAACCCTTACCGGCAACGACAAACGCCTGCTGCAACTGGCTGCCGACATTGAGCAGGCCGAGTTAGACTATATGGCACAGGCAGAGCAGTTAAGTGAGCAACGCCGCCAGGCCGCCAGTGCACTTAGTAGTCAGGTCAGTAAAAGCATGCATGAACTTAGCATGGCAAATGCCCGCTTTGAAATACAGCTAACCACTATGGCTGCCGAGCAGGCCAGCGCCAGCGGCATTGACGCTGTTGAATTTCAGGTATCTACTAACCCAGGGCAGCCGTTACAAGCCATGCATAAAGTGGCATCGGGCGGCGAGTTATCACGCATCAGCCTGGCAATTCAGGTAATATTGGCTGACAAAGTAACCACCCCTACACTTATTTTCGATGAAGTAGACGTAGGTATCAGCGGCCCGGTTGCAGCAGGTGTCGGCCGTTTACTGCGCCAGTTGGGCGAAAGCACGCAAATTATTTGTGTTACCCACTTGCCACAGGTAGCCAGCCAGGGGCATCAGCAACTGTATGTAGAAAAGTATACCGACGGTATCGCCACAGAAACCCGCATGCGCACTCTGGCCGACGAAGAACGTATTAGTGAAATTGCGCGCTTGCTGGCAGGCGAGAATATCAGCGCCAGCGCGCTGGCAAATGCCCGAGAACTTTTATGTGCACCGGCAGTCTGAAAGAAGGTTTTTCACAAGGCTTGTCATAGGGTATGATAAAGCCAATCAGATTAAGCAGAAGTGACAGATGAAAGCAGTAATTAAAACCTTATGCCTGGTAGTTGGCATACTTAGCCTTGGTGCCTGCAGCAGCTGGATTTACCGTATTGATATTCCACAGGGCAACTTTTTAGAACAAAAAGATGTAGATAAGCTGCGTGTGGCTATGACCAAAGAGCAGGTAACTTATGTCTTAGGCAGCCCGGTAGCCAGCAATGCATTTGACAACGACACCTGGCACTATTTTTATGCCCTTAAAAGTGGCCGTGGTAATAACTTTGAAAAGCAGCTGATTGTTGAGTTTAAAGACGACAAATTGCAGGATATAAAAGGCGATTTTGATAAATCGGCCGAGTTTAGCACGCCGCTGGATATTTAAACTCTGGCGCAGATAAAAGCAGATCACAAAAAAACCAGCTATTAAGCTGGTTTTTTATTCAGTGGCGCTTTTAACTTCGTGTGGCCGGCCACCGGTTACTTTGTCTGCCCGGCCTTCTTCTTTGGCTTTCTCGGCCCGGCGACGGCGTAAATCTTTTGGATCGGCAATCAGCGGCCGGTAAATTTCAATTCTGTCGCCTGCTTTTACCGCATCATCAAGCTTTACCGGCCGGCTCCAGATCCCGACCTTTTGCACTGCCAGGTCAATTTCAGCAAACTGCTGTAAAATGCCTGAACGCTCAATAACCTGTTGCACGGTGCTGTTACGGTTAACCGATAATGTCATCAGGCTTTGCCGATCTGGCAGCGCATAGGCAACCTCTATCATGATCTGCTCAGACATGGTTTTCTCCGTATACTTGTTTTGCCCGTTGGGTAAAAGCATTCACCATGGCCGCGGTCAGCTCGCCAAAAATTTTACCAAAGGCAAATTGAATAAGCCGGCTGGAAAATTCAAACTCCAGCCTTAAAATAACCTTACAGGCTGTTTCACTTAATGGCTGAAACTCCCAGCCGCCGTATAATTGCTTAAACGGGCCGTCTACCAATTGCATAGCAATACGATGATGCGGGTACAAGGTATTAAGGGTGGTAAAAGAATGGCCAATACCAGCCTTGGAAACCGTAAGCGATGCCACCATCTCTGTTTCAGACTGGCTGACAATACGGGCAGAGGTGCAGCCAGGCAGGAATTGCGGATAGTCAGGTACAGCGTTGACTAAGTCAAACATCTGCTGTGCACTGTAAAAAACCAGCGCACTGCGCTCAATTTGTGGCATACTCTTTCCCCTTTAAACCCGCCGCCGATTGTAACAGAATAACGCGCTGCAACAAGGCTTGAGCCATCGCTGACCCATAAAACAGAGCTGCGACAAATAACGAATTATGAGTAAAAAACAAGTTAGTAAAAACAAAAACGGCACCATAGCGCAAAACAGAAAGGCACGGCACGAGTACTTTCTGGAAGACCGCTATGAAGCGGGTATGGCCCTGCAGGGCTGGGAGCTGAAAAGCATCCGCGAAGGTAAAGTTAACCTGTCAGATTCTTATGTCATTTTGCACAATGGCGAAGCTTTCTTACTCGGTGCGCAAATTCAGCCGCTAAACAGCGCTTCCAGCCATGTGATATGCGACCCTGAGCGCAGCCGCAAGTTATTGCTGCACAAACGCGAACTGGATAAGTTAGTTGGCTTAAAAGAGCGCGACGGCTTTACGCTGGTAGCCACTGCCATGTACTGGAAAGCCTGCTGGGTTAAGCTGGAGTTTCATTTAGCCAAAGGTAAAAAAACCTTTGATAAGCGTGACGATATTAAAGACAGAGACTGGTCACGCGAAAAAGAACGCATGATGAAGCACTCCAAGCGTTAACAGTAAACGTAAAATAATACTTGAAACTTCTGCTGCCTAACCCCATCTAAGTAAGGCGACAGGAAATAACGGCAAAGGTGCAATGCTTGCTTGTGTAACAACAGTCAGCTGCGTACAATAGCCAAACACTATGGTGTGTAAGTGTTCCATACAGAATTCGGGGCTGATTCTGGATTCGACGGGATTCACGAACTCCTAGGTGCATGCCGAGGTGCGGTAGGCCTCGTAAAAAAACCGCAAAAAACTAGTCGCAAACGACGAAACATACGCAATCGCTGCTTAATAGGCAGTAGATAGCTCTTCCCCTCACGCATGTCTGTAAGCTGAGACTCTGGAAGATCACCCCTAACAGAATCGCGTCGCGTCTTCGCCTGGAGACAACACGTTAAAACCAATCAGGCTCGCCCGACGATAGCCTGCCATTCGGCGCTCATAGGGTTAACTAAATGAATGTGCTAAGCATGTAGTACCGAAGATGTAGGTTTTTCGGACGCGGGTTCAACTCCCGCCAGCTCCACCAAATAGCAACAGGCCAGCAGAAATGCTGGCCTTTTGTTTTTCTGCAAACAGTACCTCGCATTACCGCGCCAATTGCCAATACCCTGCTACTTCTTCACGCTGCTCCAACCCGGGGATACGCTTTTGTTATACGCTTGCGGGAACATCCTCATCCGGCTTTAAGTTGACATGATGCTGCTCTTCTAGCAGGATAAGCCTTATGAATCTAAATCTTACGCACAAAGTATCTCGAATTATCATCATTCCATAGGAATGGTGGGAGTTTTGATGCGTCTATAATTTATCAAACCCACCCCATAGAGGTGGGTTTTCTGTTTCTGCCTTATGGGAATAATTTATATAAAAGAGGCAGTATGAAAAAAATAGCAGTTTTTGGTAAGCCCGGAAGCGGTAAATCTACTTTAAGCAAAGCACTGGCGTTGGCAACTGGTATACCGTTGCATCAGCTGGATTCGATTGTGTACAAACCGAATGGGGAGCTGGTAGATAGCAGTTCATTCGATGAAGCACATAAGCGTATCTTATCGTCTGAAAGTTGGATCATTGATGGGTTTGGGCCAATAAATTCATTTCACCAGCGTTTAGAAGCAGCTGATACATTGGTTTATGTTGATCTGCCATACTTAACAAGCTACTGGTTTGTAACTAAGAGACTGCTAAAAGGGCTTGTCGTAAAACCTGAAGGTTGGCCTGATGGCAGTTCGGTACTAAAAGGCACTCTTCAGAGCTATAAAGTTTTACGGCTATGTCCAAAATTCTGGAATGAGGATTTCATCACCAGATTAGAAGCATTGTCAGATAGAAAGTCAGTGTACATTGTTAAGTCGGTTTCTGAGCTGGATAACTTCGTAAACCGAAATATCAAATAAATGCATATAACAGTCAAAGGCAGCGGGCAATATTTTGCTTCGCTGCGTTGCCCAGTCAACGGAGGTGTGTATGACAACCGGCAAGGTGATAAACCATAACAACTCCCAAATAGTTGAACTTCCGCTTGAAGTACACTTTCCGGATGACATTGCGCAAGTAACCGTGCGGGCGAATGGTACAGACCGAATACTCTCCCCTGCTGCCAACTGGACTTCCCCTAATCTAATAGACACTCATTAACCTCCGACACTAGTCGGGCTAGTATTTGATTTGGGTCGCTTCTAGCACTGACGCTTTTCCCATTTATGAACCAAAAGCCCCAAAAAGAGCAGAAAAATCCCGGATATGAGAAAAATTCTCTCAAAATGAGACTTTCCTCTTGATATAAAGCCAGAAATGCGTAATAAAAGAGAAAATTTCTCTTAAACAGAGTAAAGCATGTTAATTAGATTCACAGTCTCAAACTTTAATTCATTTCTTGATGAAGTTGAGTTGTCGATGATCCCTTCGAAAGAACGGGCACACCCAAGTCAGGTATATAAAACTAAGCAGACGAACCTCGTGAACATTTTGCGTGGAGCAATTATTTATGGTGCAAATGCCTCAGGAAAAAGCAATCTGGTCAAAGCAATCGAATTTGCCAGAAATTTAATACTACGAGGTAAAGGGCCAAATAAAAAGTTTGATTTACCATTGTTCAAGCTTTGTAAGCAAGAAACTAATCCATCATCAAGATTCGAATTCGAAATTTTGGTGCAGGGTAATATATATGCTTATGGTTTTGAACTTAAAAATAGTTATGTTGAATCGGAATGGCTTTTTAGATTAACAAAAGACAAAGAGACACTAATTTTTTCTAGAGCACATGGCACCTCAAATCACGACGAATTCACATTTGGTAAAACACTACAAGAAAAATCTACCGATGAGCAATCGTTCTTGCAATTTACATCAAGAGGCACTCGTCAAAATCAACTGTTTCTAACGGAATCTATTGAGCGAAACATTGAAGACTTTTCTGACGTATTTAACTGGTTTGACCGGACTCTAAAAGTAATTTCGCCTTCAACCATGCATAGTGGTATTGAGTTTAAAATTAGTCAGGACTCTACCTTTAAAGACTACCTTCAAAAGGTGTTACATTTAGCTGACACCGGTATAGATGCAATAAGAACGGAACAGTTGGATTCCATCAAATCTGCCGGTCTTCCGCCTCAAATACTTGATAGACTTAAAGAGGACCTTGACAACGATGAAGCTGCACTTGCAACAGATCCTGATGCAGGACGTCGTCTAGTGATAAAGAAGCAAGATGGCGAACTAGTTGCGTTTAAGCTATCAACAACACACAAATGTCAAACTCAAGACTTAAACGTGTCGTTCGATCTAGAAGAAGAATCTGATGGTACAAGGAGGTTAATTGAATTAACTCCATCTTTGTACGAAATGGCATATTCTAAAGAGCCGAGTGTATACATAATTGATGAAATTGACCGAAGCTTACACCCACATATAACTCGTCTACTTGTGCGTGAACATCTAGAGTCAGAAAAAAACACCCAGTCACAATTGATTGTTACGACACATGAGACTTCTTTACTCGATGTTTCATTAGTAAGAAGAGACGAAATTTGGTTTGTTCAAAAGAGCGAAAGCGGTATTTCTTCTTTGTATTCGCTTAATAATTTTCAGCCGCGGTATGATAAAGACATAAGAAAGGATTATTTACTTGGTCGTTATGGTGCTATTCCATTTGTAGGTGATTTCAAGAGACTTAATAGGTAATAGCTTGGGCAGAAGACAAAAACCGTTAGTCAGAGAAAAAACATTATGGAGCGTCAAACCTCTATATGTTATTGCAACTGAAGGGCAGATAACAGAAAAGTTATATTTTACTGACCTTTTTGGCAGAAAAAATATAAGAATGCCAGTTCTTGAAACCAAGAGGGGTCAATCATCTCCTGATAAAGTTTTCGAACGCTTACAAAAGTACAAGACTGAAAATAATGCTCAAAACAAAGAGTTATGGTTAGTAATTGATAGAGACTCGTGGCCTCGCGAAACACTAGTTGCAATTCAGGCTGAGTGTCAAAGAAAAGAGATCAATTTTATTCTCAGTAATCCATGCTTTGAATTTTGGTTGCTGCTACATCAAGCACAAAAAAAAGCACCATTAAACAAGCAAATTTGCGACGCTGAATTGAAAAAGATGATGCCTACATACAGTAAAGCAAGGTATGACACGGATTACTTTAAACAGAATGTGCATTTGGCAGTCGCACATGGCAACGTATTAAACACAGATACACCTATAGATACAGTCCCAACGACTAGTGTGCACTTGCTTGTCGCGCAACTTTTATCAGAAGATGACAGATAACGCCTCAAATCATTGAAGATATTGAAAATCTTGTCAGTTCAACTCCCGCCAGCTCAGCCAAATAGCAACAGCCCAGCAGAAATGCTGGCCTTTTATTTTTAGTTCTACTATCACACCTGCATTGCAGCAAAATTTACAAAATTGCAGGTAAATAATCCGCGAAATTTTGTCTTGCCTTGGTTAGCTAGCTTAGTGAATTTTAGTAAAGTTATTTAAATTCAGCATCTTGAGCATTCCAAGCTACGTGGCTTGATCTTTGCTATTGTCTTAGCATTTCTGTATTCACCTTAAACAGCGCTTACCCATGAGATTATCTAACAGTGTAAAAATCATGCTGGCTGTGGTTTTAGTATTACTAGCAGTAAGAGTAGCCCTGCCACCTGTGATGGTATGGTATGTCAATTCGCTACTGGAACAGCAGGAAGGTATTAGCGGCCAGGTGCGGGATATCGATTTGGCGCTTTGGCGTGGTGGTTATGTTATTAAACAGATAGAAATTAATCAGCTTAACGACAAAGGCGAGCTGCCGCTGTTTTCAGCCGAGCGCATTGATATTCAGTTGTCCTGGGCGGCGCTGGCCGATGGTGAAATAGTTAGCACTATGGCATTTCACCAGCCTGTAATAATGGCACAGGACCGAGCCGGGCAGGAAGACATCACCGAGGATGCGGTGCTGGATGAGCGCACCTGGATTGGTCTGGCAAATAACTTAACCCTGTTCTCCATTGATAAGTTGTCAATCCATGATGGCAAAATCGAGTTTAATGCTATTGCCAAAGATGTGCTTGGTGAGCTGATTTTGAGCCAGGTAGAAGGCGAGATTGTTAACCTGCACAATGACGCAAAGTCAGAATTGCTGACGGAAGTCGATTTTAGCGGTATGGTGGCCACGCAGACCCCTTTTATCATCCAAGGTAAGTTTAATCCGAATGTAAAGTTACCGATGTTTGATATCAATCTGAAAATGGACAGAATGCCTACTGCCGAGACAGCCAATATTATTAAAATATATGCCCCGTTTGACGTAGAAGCCGGCGAGTTTGAACTGGCAACTGAGCTGGCCAGCGATAACGGCCGGCTAAATGGTTATGTAAAGTTTGGCATTTACAACCTGGAAATTTTCTCCTGGAAAGAAGACGTGGTAAAAGATGTGATAGAAGGCGACGAGAATACCCTGCAGATATTTGTTGAGGGTGTTTCGGCCATGTTCGCCACACTGCTGGAGAACAGTGAACAAAACCTGATCGCGACCCGGATTCCTGTCAGCGGTAATTTTAGCGAGCCGGATGTCTCCAGATTAAAAGCCTTGGCAGGGCTGCTGAGAAACGCTTTTATCGAAGCTTACAAATTGAATCTTGAAGATATTATCGATTTTTCATCGATGGCTGATGAGAAACAGGAAGCTGAAAAAAATTAAAATAAACTGCTGGCTACATTAGGTGTCAGGGTACTTACATTGGAGTTCTGCATGAAAACAGCCACCGTTATTGCTGCCTTTTTTTTATTTACCCTTAGCGGTTGTGCCAGTAAGCCTGCACCACCCGATAGTACAGCTACCGAAACAGCGCAACAAACCACCGAAGCTGCTGCAGAATCAGAAACCGCTGTAGAATCAGAAGCCGCCGCAGAAGCAATAACTGCAACAGAACAACTTAGCAGCGGTAAAACCACCACCATTAAAACCTCACAGGGCAATATTGAAATTCAGCCTACAGTGGTGGATATGGCCAGCCGTGACGACCCCGCAACACCGGAAGATGAAGCGGCAGAGCAGTATAATGATCCGCTGGAAGGCTGGAACCGCGCCATATTTGGCTTTAACCATGTCGCCTACTCTTATGCGCTTATTCCGCTGGTTAAAGGCTACGAATATGTGTTGCCGGATGTGGTACGCAGCAAAATAGGTAATGCTTTTAGTAATATCCGCGAGCCACTTAGCCTGCTTAATAACCTTGCCGCCGGTGAAGTAAAAGACGCCGGCACCAACCTGGGCCGCTTTTTAATTAACAGTACTGTGGGTATTCTTGGCTTGTTTGACCCCGCCACAGCCTGGTTTGATTTGCCATCAGCGAAGCAATCATTAGCCGATACGCTGGCCGGTTATAACGTCAGCCCCGGCCCCTATCTGGTACTGCCTATACTGGGGCAGAATAATGTGCGTGGTTCTACCTCAGTAGTCAGTGAAGTGCTGCTTGACCCGCTGCGGCAAATAACGTCGCCACCTGATACCTATTATTTGCAGGGTGTTGGTGCCGTTGATACCTTTTCAGATCGCGCCAGAGTATATGAAAAACTCTATCAGCAGGCTGAAGACCCTTACCTGTATTTCCGTAACCAGTTTTTACAGGGAGTAAAGCGCGATGACGCCTTCAACAACCAGCCAGAATAACAACGGGTTTAGCATGTGGCTGGCGCAAAGCATTGTGCAGGCACGCTTTGTTATATTAGCGTTATTTGTCTTCCTGCTTGGCGCAGCCGCATTTTTTGTCCAGCAGTTTCGTATTGATGCCTCGGCCGAAACCCTGCTGGTAAAAAACAACGCGCTATACATTAAAACCCAGCAGGCAAACCAGCGTTTTTCACCGGATGAGTTTATTCTGGTGGCGTATAAACCACGCAACGGCGAGTTGTTTACTGACACTACCTTTGCCGACTTAACTGCACTAAGTGAGCAATACAGCAAGCTGGAACGGGTGCAAAGCGTTACGTCGATGCTTAACGTACCGCTGATTGCCGATGCATCAGCGCTGACCACAGACGTTGATGTATCTGCGCTTACCTGGCAGAAACAGCAATACTCAGCGGCGCAGATGCAACAGCTGCTCAGTGATCACCCTATTTTTACCGATCTTTTGCTAAATACCGCCCAAACCGCTGCAGCAATTCAAATTGTGTTTAAGCCAGACGCGAAGTTAACCGCGCTGGAAAGCGATATGCTGGCAATTGAGCGCCACACGCTGCAACGCGAACTGAGTGCGGAAGAACAAACAGCACTGACGGAACTGCAGGATCAGGCTGATCCGTTACGCCAGGCGCTGGTTAAACAGCGCCAGCAGGAAATTGCGCAGATAGAACACATTAACCAACAGGTGCAGCAACGGGCCCAAACCTTTACCGGTGGTGGCTATGTGGTGGCGCAGCATCTGGTGGATATTATCAGCAGGGATCTCACCGTGTTTGGTAGCGCCATCGCTGGCATTATCGCCCTGCTGTTGTTACTGCTGTACCGTAGCATACGCTGGGTAGTGTTTCCGGTGTTAGCCTGCGGAGCAAGCGTTTGGCTTACGCTTGGCCTGTTTGCCTTTCTGGATATACGCGCCACCGTTATTTCGGCCAATTTTATTGCCTTGCAGCTTATTTTAACGCTGGCGGTGATGATCCACCTTATCGGCGCTTATCGCGATATCGCCCGTAACAATGCCACCACTACCCAACAGCAGCGCGTGGCAATGACATTACAACAAAAACTGGCACCGTGCTTTTATGCCACAGTCACCACCTCTGTCGGTTTTGGCTCGTTAATCTTCAGCGGTATTCAGCCGGTGGTTGATTTTGGTTTTATGATGTTAATTGCCATGCTGATTACCATGAGTGTCAGCCTGCTACTGTTTCCTGCCCTGCTTAGCCTGCTGAAAAGCAAAGCAGAAACCGCCGACTACGCCATACTCAGCACCAGCTTACAAGCTATCCGCCGTTTGGTAGAACGGGCGCCTTTACGCACGGTTTTTGCCTGCCTGCTATTGTTTGCGCTACTGTTACCGGGCATTGCGCGGCTGAATGTGGAAAACAGCTTTATTAATTATTTTGCCACAGACACCCAGGTGTACCAGGAGCTTAAGTTTATTGATCAGGAATTTGGTGGCTCTACGCCATTGGATATTGTTATTACCCTTGATCCGGCAAAAACCAAGGCAGATTTACTGCTAAGTGCCGAGCAATTTAATCAGCTACATGTAGCGCACGCCGTGGTGGCAGAGTTTGCCGCTACCGGTAATGTTACCTCGCTGGTTAACTTTACCACCCTGGCTACCCAGCTTAACGATGGCAAACCACTGACAGAGTATGAATTAAATTCTATATATCAGTTGCTGGATCAAAAGGTCGTTAACCAGCTGGTGGGCGCTTATCTGACTGAAGATCCGCTGCAGGTACGCATTGCCACCCGCATTCAGGACACCACAGAGGGGCTTAACCGCGAGCTGCTGATGCAACAGCTAAATCAGGATTTACAATCGGTGGGCCTTAAAGCCGAAGATTACAGCCTTACCAACCTGTTTGTGTTGTATCAGGATATTTTATCGCGGCTGTTTGATTCGCAAATAATGACCTTAGGCCTGGTTTACCTTGGCATGGCGGTTATTTTGCTGCTGATTTTCCGCTCATTAAAAATTGCGCTGATAGCGCTGGTACCCAATGTGTGCACCACGCTTGGCATTTTAGGCCTTATTGGCTGGCTGGGCATTCCATTGGACATTATGACTATTACCATTGCTGCCATTGCGATGGGTATCGCGATTGACGACACCATTCACTTTGTTCACAGTTATTTGCAGGCCCCTGCTGATACTGCACTGAAAAACGCCTTTGCCCATACCGGCATGGCAATGTTGTTTACCTCAGTGGTTATTGCCGCAGGTTTTGCCGTGTTTGGTTTTTCCAGCTTTTTACCCAGTGTCTATTTTGGCTTGCTAACAGCCGCGGCCATGATAATGGCGCTGGCAGCCGATTTAACTATATTGCCGGCCCTGCTTAGCCGTTTTGTTAAACGTGCATAATGCAAAAAGCCGGCGAAAGCCGGCTTTTCGTTGCACCAACGCGGTTATACGCTAACGTGTAAACGCACGTCGATATTACCGCGGGTTGCATTTGAATACGGACAAACATGGTGCGCTTTTTCTACCAGTTGCTGTGCTGCAGCTTTGTCCATACCCGGCAGGCTGATAAACAAATCAACATCCAGACCAAAGCCACCTTCAATTTTACCAATACCTACTTCAGCACGCAGGCTCACATCGGCAGGCAGTGCCTGTTTGCTCTGGCCAGCGACAAACTTCATTGCACCGATAAAGCAGGCAGAATAACCGGCAGCAAATAACTGCTCAGGGTTGGTTGCCCCGCCGCCGCCACCTAATTCTTTTGGCGCGGCCAGTTTAACTTCTAATAAACCATCGCTTGATTTAGCTGCGCCATCACGGCCGCCGGTTGACGTTACTACTGCTTTATAAAGAATATCCATCGTTATTTCCTCAGTTAGGTTAGTTGCCATTAGCGAACACCTGCATAATAGAACCAATTAATCTTGTATGCAAGATATTTGTATATAACTTTTTTGCCTCAAATATAATTACTAAAGCTATAAGGCCGCCAGCTAAGTTTGGTACACTTGAATAAAATTGCCGGATTAAAACAGATGAATAAAACTTTACCACTGGAACAGCAGCTGTGCTTTGCGCTTTATAGCGCCTCTAATGCTGTGGTGCGGCTGTACCGGCCATTATTGCAGCCCTTTGATCTCACCTACCCGCAGTATGTGGTAATGCTGGCTTTATGGCAGCAAGACAATATCAGCCTGGGTGAACTGGGTAGCAAAACGCTGTTTGATTCAGGCACCCTAACGCCACTGGTAAAAAAGCTTGAACAAAAAGGCTGGCTAAAACGCATGCCATCTTCTGTGGATGAGCGGGTAAAACATGTTGTACTGACCAGCAGCGGCACAGCACTACAAACGGCTGTAGCGGGTGTGATGCCTGCATTGCGCTGTCAAATATCACTGACCGATGACCGGTTAATCCAGTTAAGAGCATTGGCGCGGCAAGTTCAGTCGGATATTCAACAACTTGAACGTTGTTCTGTTGACTAATAGCCATATACTTCATGCTGTTAGTACATGTTTAAGATGAACTTAAGCTGAATTACATTTAATAACATTAGTTAAATAACAATATTTTTTTACTTTCGTTAAATCATAATCTTAGTTTCAATTGGCTGATTTACTTTATAAAAGTACCGATCTGGCATTTGACGCAAACCCGAATCAACTGCATAGTAATTCCGGCCTTAGTGCCCTGCAATGGAATTGTCAGCATTTACACCGCACGGAAAGCTAATTTCACGCGCAATTAATACAACTATAAAATCAGATAATGCGCAGACAATGACTTTTTGGGGCATCATTATGAGTTCTCTGGCAGCAGTTGCAGATACTGCTTTTTCACCATCAGCAAACACATTAGCAGCACCTTTTAACTGTACCTCTTTGTACAGCCCTTTGTCGCATTTTCCTGACTTTTATCAGGCGCGGGTGGCAAGTATGCAAGAGCACCGCAATGAAACTTTTCGCTTACGCCATAAGGTGTATTGTGAAGAACTGCGCTACGAACCGCCACGGCCAAATAAATTGGAGTATGATCAGTTTGATCACCGGGCGATCCACTGCGCCATTAAACACACTGATTCTGATACTCTGGCTGGCACCGTGCGCCTGATCACGTCAGCAGCACCAGAGCAATTGCTGCCGGTGGAGTGTTATTTTGCCAATAGCTTTACCAATGCAGCACTGGCGCCGGCTAATTTCTCCCGGCGTAATATCTGTGAAATATCACGCCTTGCGGTGCCAAAAGATATTCGCCACAGCCAGGTTATTGAAGCAACAGATGAATATTCCGGTTTAACCAGTGTACAGGGCCAATGCCGCAAGCTGGTATCTGTTGCGCTGTATTTGCTGGCCACCCTGATGTGCGTGCGTGACGAGCGTTACCACGCCTATGTGATGATTGAACCTTCACTGGCCAGAATATTAAAAAGAGTAGGCATTCATTTTGTGCAGATTGCCGAAGCTATAGACTTTAACGGCAAACGCGCGCCCTATTACCTGGATATGCGCACCACCAGAGCCACGCTGAAATCCGATTACCTGAAGTTGCGTAATGCCCTTGATGAACAGTTATTTGAACAAAGCGACGAGTATTTTCATGCCGCCCGGCCACAGTTGGCTTATCGCTGACATCTGTTAAAATGCCGGCCTGATTCTACGCACGGGTACCTGACAGCAGTATGGATTCATTAACACAACTTGCATTGGGTGCGGCCGTTGCCGCCACGGTAATGGGCAAAACGCCGGGCTCCCGGCTGAAAACCGTACTTACCGGAGCGGTGCTGGGCACTTTGCCTGATTTAGATGTGGTAATAGATTATGGCGATGTCGTAAGCAACATGGTGTTGCACCGTACGGAAAGCCATGCGTTTTTGTATCAGACACTGATATCCCCTGTACTGGCCTGGCTGGCAGCAATGTTATGCCAGCAGCGGCAGTATTACTGGCGCTGGCTGCTGGCAACCTGGCTTATTCTGCTAACCCACACTGCAATAGATGCGATGACGGTGTATGGTACCCAGTTCGGTTTACCCTTTACCAATACTCCTTTTGCCGTTGGCAGCATCTTTATTATTGATCCCCTGTATACCCTGCCACTGCTACTGGGGCTGGGGTATTACCTGCTGGGTAAAACACGCGGCCTGGCAGTAAATGCCGCGGCAGTGGCGGTTTCCAGTGCTTATATGTTGTGGTCTGTGGCAGCACAGCAGCATGTCAGCAACGTTGCGCAAAACAGCCTGCGTCAGCAGCAGCTGGATTATCAGCAAATGCTGGTTACGCCAGCGCCGCTGACTACAGTATTGTGGCGCATTGTTGTCATAACCGAGCAGGGCTACGCAGAAGGGTTTTATTCATTATTCGACAGCACTACAGAGATTAGTTTTACGCATGTAGTGCGGGATCACTCGCTTAAACAACAATATGCCTGGCTTAAACCGGTGCAGCAATTACACTGGTTCAGCCGGGGCTTTTACACTATGCAGCAACAAGGTGACACCTTGCTGCTTACCGATCTGCGGATGGGGCAGGAAGGCAGTTATGCCTTTGAGTTTGTGGTAGACCCGAAAAACAGCGCCCCCGTGCAGCAGTTACCGATGCGCCGTGATATGGCAGTGGCATTGCCGTGGCTGTGGCAGCGCATGTGGGGGCAGCAGTTGCCCTCACCTTACTTACCACTTAACCAATAATCTGATAACCAGACCAGTCGGGCCGCATTGGTTGGCTTTGCCCACTGCTGTGCAGGTGAATATATAAGCCCTGCAGCTGTTCCAGCGCAAAGCAGTCGTCCAGTTGCAGTAAATCATCTTTGTGCTGGCTGTCGGCATCGGTTAACAGTTGTTGTTTTGCTTTAGCCTTAGCTTCTGCTGCGGAAGTTGCAACGCAAAGCATAAAGTCATGCTGCTCGGCAATTTTATCAGGGTAATAACCACCAAAGTTAACAAAATACAGTTTGTTGCTGCCGGGCTGTGGCTCGTTGTGTAAGCTGACGCTGTAGCCATCAATATGGTTAATTTGCATATAGCTATCTATATGCAGGCCTTTAACGGTGCCAAACCATTGCTGGCATAACAGGCTGTAAGTGTCTTCGATACGTTGCGCTGCGACAAAACGCACATCATGTAATTCAATATTGGCCCCAGGCGCTGTACCGCCTATATACACCAAAAACAGCTGCATTGTTTTCTCCGGTTATCATAAAAAACGCAGTATAACGGCACGCGGATATGGCTACCAGTGCAGCGGGTGTGTCAGATGAATAATGCTTAAAAACGCCATGTCAGCCAGACAGCATAGTCCGGTTACGGCCCGAACTTTTGGCGCGGTATAACGCCTGATCAGCTTTGTCGATAACTAAATCGGCATGCTCCAACGTGGCAGCACAGATGCCGGCACTGAAACTACAGAAAAACCGCTGCTCAGCTGCGGTAAAAGGTAAAGCAGCAAACAACTCGCGAACCTGCTCTACCACGGTAAAAGCCCGCTGAACACTGCAATCGGGCAGCACCAGTAAAAACTCTTCACCACCATAACGCCCTACCAGATCAGTTTTACGTAATTGTTGCTTTAATAGGTTAGCTAAATTGGCTATGACCTGATCACCAATTAAATGGCCGTAGTTATCGTTAACCTTTTTAAAGTGATCAATGTCCAGCATTACCACACTGACTGACTGGCTGCTGCGTACAGCGCGCAACATCTCCAACCCCAGCCGCTCTTTAATATGGGCGTGCTGCAGCAAGCCGGTAAGGCTATCGCGCGTCATAATATCAGCCAACTGCCTGGCCCGTTGCGCCCGGGCAAATACCGCAACCAGCAAGGCGGTATCGGTAATAGGCTTGGTAATAAAATCGTCACCGGCTTTAATCAGTGCTGCCAGTTGCTGTTCGCCATCGGTTTCAGACGATAAATAAATAATCGGCACTCCCAGCCAGGCTTGCTGTAACCGCACCAGTTGCGCCAGCTCCGGGCCAGAGCAAAACGGCATATTCACATCCAGTAAAATGACATCCGGGTGGAACTGCTTAAGAGATTCAAAAATCAGTGCGGGCTCTGACAACACCTCTACCAGTAAGCCGCCCTGACGCAATACCAAGGCATAGTGCTCTGCCAGCAGTTGGTCGTCATCTACCAGCATTACCCGAAACGGTTCACGTTCGTTACGCGATAGTTGCTGCCTTAAGCGGGCCTCCAGTTCAGTAGAGTTCAGTGGTTTTACAAAATAGCCGATAGCGC
Source organism: Rheinheimera sp. EpRS3 (assembly GCF_001513785.1). Classification (GTDB taxonomy): domain Bacteria; phylum Pseudomonadota; class Gammaproteobacteria; order Enterobacterales; family Alteromonadaceae; genus Alishewanella. The sequence continues at coordinate 635,422 of NZ_LNQS01000001.1, read as the reverse complement.
CTACGCGTATAGCGTTCAAATAGCTGCCAAAGTCGCTCTGGTGGCTTAGCAGCAACACCGGAATGGCTGAGCTTTGCTTCGCCTGTAAATCGGCGATGCCCTGCATACATTGCCCGGGGGTTTGGTGCATATCCAGATCAACAATGAGTACTTCGGGGGGGGTATTGGCAATCGCCTGCACTAAGTCATCCACACTGCTGAAATGACGGTAACTGTAGCCAAAAATATCCAGCATGGTGCTGATTTGCTCTGTTAAAGCAGGCTCATTGCATAACAGATAAACACCGGCCCGCTCTGCTGCTGTTACCTCTGCCGTTGCAGGTGCTGCAGGATAATCTGCCACTGCCGTTGGCAGCTTAAGCTGTTGTATATCATCAATCAGCTGCTGTTGTTCTGCCGCGGTAACGACAGCGCCAGGCACCAGCCAGGGTTTTAGTTGCTGCTCAAACTGCCGGGCCTGTTCGCCCAGTTCTGGTAAACCAAAAGTACCGGCAGAGCCTGCCAGAGTATGCAGTTTGACAGACAAATCCTCTACCTGGGCATGCCAGGCCACGTCAGACAACTGATACAGCAACATCGCGCCTTGCTGTAACTGCGGCAACTCTTGCACCAGCCGCATCACATAGGTATGGCGCAACTGTGCAAGCTGCTGCTCTAAATCTATTTTTGACTCTGTCATGCTACCCTGATCACTGCGCTGCTCATAAGTTTAATGCTGGCGTCGATACGATCCTGCGCCCGGCACTGCCCAGGCTGCTACAACATCAAGTTAATGAAAAATCTGCTGTAAATTTAGCGCATAACCGTTAAAGATGCTATACATTGGTGCTAAGGCATAACAGGTTGACGTACCGTCCGAAGCCGATACGGAGAGCTCTGCGTAGTAATGCAAATTGAACTGCAGCATATTCTGGCCCAAATCAGCCGTAATCCAAATATCGACAAAGGCGATTTATCCGCAGCTAACAGCTTGATTTTAGAGGCCATTACTCAAGGGCTGGCTGTTGATCGCGCCAGCGTCTGGCTATTTTCTGACAATAATCAATTAATGTACTGTGCCTATCAGCTCGATGGTAAGCAGCACAGCACCCCTGATCTGACGCTAAGCCGGCAAGACTTTCCCAGCTATTTTAATGCCTTGGACGATGAGCGTAACATTGTTGCTGCCGATGCACATCATCACCCGCAAACTGCTGAATTTTCAGATATCTACCTGTCACCTTCTGGTATTTGCTCTATGCTGGATACGCCGATCCGCCATCATGGCGTTATGGTGGGTATTATCTGTATTGAGCACCGCCAGATTAAACAATGGCAAACAGACGAAATTGTGTTTGCCGGTTTTCTGGCCGATATTTATGGCCGGGCATTAAGTGCATCGGAACGCATGCGTTATCAGTGCGAGTTAGAACAGCTAAACAGCGGCTTAGAGCAAATTATCAGCCAGCGTACACAAGAACTGACCCAGTCACTGGAGCAACTGCAGCAAACCCAGCACAGATTAATTGAAGTAGAAAAAATGGCCAGCCTCGGCCGTTTAGTGGCCGGTATCGCCCATGAGATAAATACCCCGCTGGGCGTTGCTGTTACTGCTATCAGCCATGCCGAAGTAACGCTACTGGAACTGGAAAAGCTATTTTTGGCAGGCCAGCTTACCCGGCAAAAATTTGGCCAGAGTGGCGCTGCAATTAAGCACAGTATTGCCATGGTGCAGGCAAACCTGCATCGCACTGTTGATCTGGTAAACAGCTTTAAACAAACCGCCGCGGCAAACCCGGATCAGCAGGCAGAATGGTTGGTATTAAGCGAGTTTATTCCCAAAGTGCTGTGTAGTGTGGAGTCGCTGTTAAAGCAGCATCAGGTGAGTGTGCAGTTAGAGGTGCCTGCAACGTTAAAAATTCAGAGCTTTGCCAGCCCGCTAACCACCATTCTGACCCGGCTTATAGAGAATGCCTGCCAGCACGCCTTTGATAAACAACCGTCACGCCAGATTGTGATCCGTGCCAGCCAAACCCCTTACAGCTGGCAGCTGGAAATAGCCGATAATGGCCGCGGAATGAATACAGACGAATTGGCCCGCGCCTTTGAGCTATTTTTTACTACACGCCGCAGTAAGGGCGCCAAAGGCCTGGGCATGACGCTGGTGTTTAATCTGGTTACTCATCTGCTACAGGGTGATGTTAGCCTGCACAATACTGATACAGGCTGTGTAGTAACCCTTATCTGCCCGCTTAACCTCAGTACTACAACCTGATTGTCAGGCCATCAGCCAGCGCTTTGCGGTAAGCCAACACGCCCGGTATTGTTGCCAGCACGGCAGACAACAGCAAAATAGCCCCAGCCCAGTATAAGCTGGTCAGTTTGACAATTTGCAGGCTGATAAATAAACCAAAATCAGCGGCCAGTTTATCCTGCAACAGATAAAGGCTGATAAACAGCAAGGCTGCAGCAGATAACATTGATAGCAGCGTTACCAGTAATACCTCAAGCTGAATAAGCACAAACAAATACCAGGGGTGCGCCCCGGCTGCGCGTAAAATGGCCATTTCGCGTTGCCGCTCTTTCATTGATGCCAGCAAGGTAGTGATCATCCCCACCAGCGCCGCCAGCAGCACCAGTAAACTTATCAGCAACAACAGGTTTTCTACCATACCCAGCATCTGCCACAGCTCTGCCAATGCGACACCCGGCAATATGGCAGTTAGTGGCTCATTTTTAAATTCGTTAATCTGCCGCTGCAGCGTAAACGTTGCCATGCGTGACTTTAGCCCCACCATAAAGGCAGTGATAGATTTGGGTGTTAAATCCTGCGCCAGCGTCTGCTCACTGGTTAGCTGTCTGCCGGGTATGGGTGCGCCCTGCTGCCAGTCCAGATGAATAGCTTCTATTGCTTCCAGGCTGACATGCACAGTTTGATCTACCGGCGTACCGGTGCGTGCCAGAATGCCCACTACAGTGAAAGGTTTGTCTTTATGCTGGCTGAAACTTACCGCGCCGACACCATGCGACAGTTCAATTTGTTCGTTTAGTTTATAGCCCAGCTTTTGCGCTACCTCAGCACCAAGTACAGTGTCAAATACCCGCTCAAATGCTTTACCCTGCGCCAGCACCAGTGGCTGGCTGTTGGCATAGCGGTAATGGCTGAAGTAATCGGTATTAGTGCCCATTACCCGGTAACCACGGTGCGAATCGCCCAGTGATATGGGAATGGCCCAGTCTATTTGCGGGTGTTTAATAATACGCTGATAACTGGGCCAGCTGATATTGGCGGTAGCATTGCCAATACGAAATACCGAATACAACAGCAGGTTAAGCTGGCCAGAGCGGGCCCCTACGATCAGATCAGTGCCTGACACTGTGCTGGTAAAACTGTTTTTTGCCTCGGTGCGCAAGTGATCAATGCCCAGCAGCAACGCAATACTTATGGTTAGTGATAACCAGGTCATCAGCACTGTACCGCGCCGGTTCCATAAACTTAACCGGGCTAATTTCATCAGCATGGCTGTACTCCTTTAACTAACTGCTGCATATCCAGCTGATAATGAAAATACTGCGTCAGGCTTTGATCATGGCTGACAAAAATCACTGTGCAGCCGTTGGCATCGGCTTCGGCCAGCATTACCCGCATAAACGCATCGCGGTTATCGCTATCCAGTGCTGACGTGGGCTCATCGGCAATCAGTAAGGTAGGTTTGGGCAGCAAAGCCCGGGCAATCGCCACCCGTTGTTGCTGGCCGACACTGAGGTTAGTGGCCGGTTTATGCCATAAATCCTGTTGTAACCCCAGGCGCTGCAACAGCGTTTTTGCCCGGCTTACCGAGTCGGTTTTATTCTGGCTGGCAAAGTGGCTGCTAAGCAGCGCGTTATCCAGCACCGACAAATAAGGAATAAGATTAAGCTGCTGAAATACTACACCAATATGCTTTGCCCGCAGGCTGTCACGCGCACTGCTGGAGAGTTGATGCAGCGGCTGGCCATTGACATACAGCTCACCACTGACCGGGCGGGTGATACCACAGAGTAAATTTAATAAGGTTGTTTTGCCGCTGCCCGAAGCACCACGAACAAATAAATGCTGGCCACAGTGTAAAGTCAGCTCAGGCAGGTGCAATTGCCAGCCACCACTTTGGTAATAAAACTGCAGCTGTTTGAGATCAATAGCGGGAATTTTCGGCTTGTCGGTCACAGGAGCCCTCAGTGTCATGTTATGATATCGGCGTTTTTTGTCATTATGCCAACTTAGGGGGGCGAGCTCCAATGCTACGGACGTTATCTGTTGCGTTATATCTGACACTGGTCGCATGTTTTGCTGGCGGGCTCAGTGCAAGTGAAGTCAAAACCATTGAATGGACTGACTTAATGCCGGAAGAAGATTTAAAGCTGCTAGAGCAAATGCCTGAAGTGCAGCACGATTATAACCAGCCATCACCGTTTGACGATGACTACCAGGGTGATGATCCAGCCGCGCAGCAATGGCAGCAAATTCTTAAATCAGCCAAAGTACGCTCTGAGTTTAACAATACCAAAGTGCGGGTACCCGGCTTTATTGTGCCACTGGAGTTTGACAGTGCCCAAAACGTGACCAGCTTCTTTTTAGTGCCTTATTTTGGTGCCTGTATTCACGTACCGCCACCACCACCGAACCAGATTATCTATGTGACCGGGGCGAAAGATTTAAAAGCCGATATGATTTATTCACCCTTTTGGATCAGCGGCACCTTAACCACCGAAACCATGACCCACGATTTGGGCCAGGCGGCTTACAGCCTAAAAGTGGATAAAGTAGAAGAATACACCTACTAAAAAACGGCAGCTTAAGCTGCCGTTATCATTTTATCGTTACTGAAAACGTACTGTACTGCTACTAAGTGCAGCCTGTGATGCACCTTGCTGGCCATTGATAATCCACTGAATATCCATATGCTCCAGTGCTGGCAACAGCTCGAAAATACGCAATTGCAATTCAGTCAACCGTGCCGGACGCTGGCATAACAGCTGATAGTTAGCGTAAAAATCAGCATGGCCTTCATTGGCCTGTAGTTCAGTCAAATCAGTACTGGCCTCTGCCATGGCCAGCTCGCAGTTGGCATCATTGTTAAAGCTGAACCATTCACCCTGATTAAACACCTCAATAGCAGCGGCGACTTCCTGCTTTTGCTCAGCCGTGCTGGGTTTATGCTCAAAGCCCACTATGCTTTGCGCTGCTGATTGAAATGCTAGTTGCATTTCGTTGCCTTCCAGCACCAGAGTTAACACCGCATGGCCATGCACATGAGCCCCCAGCGCGACCACGTCGTCGTCATGTTCGTCGTGTTCATGTTTGTGTTCAGCATGATCGTGTTTATGTTCGGCAGCACTCTGCTCTTGCGCTACTGCAGGTGTATTTAACGCCATTAAGCTACAAACAAGCAGGCTGGCGACTAAAGAGAGCTTCATAGCATGGTTCCTGTATTAATTTAAGTTATGTGACAATATAACATAAAGAACTTTCTGTACACCAGACGATGATCTTCCCCGCCAGGCACAGCGTAAAGGCACTATTGTTGTCGTAATATAGCCCGGTTATGGCCAGACTTATTGTAATTTTAGGCGATCAGCTAAGCCCGGCGCTGTCGAGCTTGCAAAACATAACAGCAGATGACGTGCTGCTGCTGGCAGAAGTAGCAGCAGAGGCCAGTTATGTGCAACACCACAAACACAAAATTATTCTGATTTTCAGCGCTATGCGCCACTTTGCCGCGGTGCTGCGACAGCAAGGCCATACTGTTTGTTATATCCATTATGATAGCCAAAGCCAGATAAAATGCATCGGCGATGCCGTGCAGCATGCTTTGGCGCAACACCCTCACTTGCAAAGCATCCTGATAACACAGTGTGGTGAATACCGCCTGCAGCAGGAAATTAACAGCTGGCAACAGCATTTTCCTGTGCCAACAGAAATACTGTCTGATGACCGTTTTATCTGTGACTTACCGCGTTTTGCGCGCTGGGCCCAGGGTAAAAAGCAACTACGGATGGAATACTTTTACCGCGAAATGCGCCGCTATACCGGCTTGCTAATGCAAGGCGATACACCCGAAGGAGGCAAATGGAACTATGACGCCGATAACCGTAAAGCCTGCCCGCAAGATTTACAGCAAATTGTGCCACTGCACTTTATACCCGACGATATCACGGCAGAGGTAATGGCGCTGGTTAACCAGCATTTTGCCGCAAATATGGGCGATGCTGATAACTTTAGCTATGCCGTTACCGGCAAAGATGCAAGGCATGCCTTTTTACATTTTGTGCAACAGCAACTGCCCCGGTTTGGCGATTACCAGGATGCCATGCTGCTTGACCAACCGTTTTTGTTTCATAGCATTTGCTCGGTATATCTAAATTGTGGCCTGCTGGATGTGCGCTGGATGTGTAATAAAGTGCAATTGGCCTATCAGCAGGGCTTAGTGCCGCTTAATGCCGCAGAGGGTTTTATCCGCCAGCTGATTGGCTGGCGAGAATATGTGCGCGGCCTGTACTGGCTGCTGATGCCGGACTACAAGCAACACAACAGTTTAAACGCTGAACGCGCTTTACCGGGCTTTTACTGGCATGGCAACACGCAAATGCGCTGTATGCAGCAGGCCGTAAAAAGCACTATTGATCATGCTTACTCGCACCATATTCACCGCTTAATGATCACCGGTAATTTCGCGCTGCTGGCCGGCCTGTCGGTTGAGCAGGTTACCGACTGGTATCTGGCCGTTTATGCCGACGCCTACGAATGGGTGGAATTGCCCAACACCCTTGGTATGGCATTATTTGCCGATGGTGGTGTAATGGCATCCAAGCCCTATGCCGCCAGTGGTGCTTACATCAACCGGATGAGCAATTATTGCAAAAACTGCGCATACGAGGTTAAACATACCACGCAAACCGATGCCTGTCCGTTTAATGCACTGTACTGGGACTTTCTTCACCGCCATCAGCAGCAATTTGGCGCTAACCCGCGCCTGGCACTGGCCTTTGCTAACTGGCAAAAACGCAGTGACAGCGACAAAACCGCCATTCTGGCCAAAGCTGCCGACACGTTAAACCGTCTGGAGCAGCTATGAGTATCAGCCTGATACTGCTAAACAATACATTGCGCTGGCACGATAACCCGCTGTTAAACGCCTGTGAAGGCCGCAAAGCAGCCGTAATTGTGCTGAATAAAGCCGCATTTTTTGGCCGCCAGTATGGTTTACCCAGAGCCAATTTGCAGCGTTTACAACAACAGATAGCTGTTATTGCTGCGCTAAAAAATACTCTGGCGGCAAAGCATATTGGCCTTATCACCCTGGTTGGCGATACTGTCAGCTGTATCCGCACTCTGGCCGATGAATTAAAAGCAGAACAGCTGTACTGTGCAGAGCCGGTTGCTTCTTACGAATATGCCGCCATTAACCGCCTGAAGCAGACTCTTAACGTTACTCAACTCGACTCTAACTCTTTACTGAGTGATGGTTTAAGGCCCAACCTTGCCAAGATGCCCGACAGCTTTACGCCGTTTCGTAAACAGCGCGAGCCGCTGCTGCAGGTAAGTGAGCCAGCAATGCAGGCACCCGACCAAAACTGGCTGTTACCGGCACAAACCGGGGCTTATAACAGTGCTTTTATACAGCTAAGCCAGCAATACCATACTCATTTAACAGCAGGCACTGGCAGCGAGGCTTCTGCTTTGGCAAGGCTGCAGCATTATATCTGGCAACAGCAACATATTTTGCACTACAAACAAACCCGCAATCAGCTGATGGGCGGGAATTACGCCAGTTTTTTCTCAGTGCCGCTGTCACTTGGCAGTTTGTCTGTACGTTTTTTATGGCAGCAGATTGTCAGCTTTGAGCAGCAAGTGCAGGCTAACGACTCTACTTACTGGCTTAAATTTGAGCTGTTGTGGCGTGAGTTTTTCCGCTGGCAATTTCGCAAATATGGCAGTCTTTGGTTTAGTAAAGATGCCATAAAAGGCCGCGCCGATTTTAGCCAGCCACAGCTTAGCAAAGCTCAGCTTAAGCAATTTAACCTCTGGTGCCAGGGCAATACCGGTGAGCCCTTTATTGATGCCAATATGCGCCTGCTAAACCAAACCGGTTTAATGAGCAACCGTGGCAGGCAGAATGTTGCCAGCTATTTGCTGCATAATCTTGATATCGACTGGCGTTTGGGTGCCGCTTATTTTGAGCAGCGCCTGCTCGATTATGACTGCGCCAGCAACTGGGGAAACTGGGCCTATATTGCCGGCACCGGCAATAGCGCCCAGCGGCAGTTTAATATCAGCAAACAAGCGCAAATGTACGATCCGCAAGGCGCATTCGTCAAAGCTATGCTGCCATCAACGCTGTCATGAACACTTTGGTGTGGTTTAAACGCGATTTACGCATTGATGATCATCAGCCGTTGTATCAGGCGGCCAAAGCAGGTGCAGTATTACCGGTTTACATTATTGAACCGGATTACTGGCAACAAAGCGATGTATCGCTGCGCCATTGGCAATTTATCGCCCCGGCACTGCAGCAACTTAACCAACAATTAACTGCACTTGGCCAACCTTTGCTGATAGTGAAAGGCCCGGCAACTTTAGTGCTGCGCCAACTCTGCCAGCAATTTGCCATTAGCCGCGTATGCAGCCATGAAGAAACCGGCAACCTCTGGACTTATCAGCGTGATCTGGCAGTAGCACGGCTATTACACGAGCTGAATATACCCTGGCAGCAGTACCGCCAGTTCGCTGTATTTCGAAAACTGAAAGACCGGGATAACTGGTTTAACCTGGCCGATAGCTGGCTAAAGTCATCTCTGGCACCAACAGTAACAGCACTGCCATTTTTAACTGCCGTACAGTGGAACCTGGCGGAACTGGCACCGTCCCGTAAAATCGATTTACCGCTTTGCTCTACCCTGCAAGACGCGACTGCAGCAAACCACACTTTTGACAGCTTTATCAGCACACGCTGTATGCACTACCGCCAGCACATTTCACTGCCGGTAAAAGCGCTAAGCAGCTGCTCCAGGCTCAGCCCTTATATCAGCTACGGCCAGCTTAGCCTGCGCCAGTTGCAACAACACAGCTTTATGGCGCTAAAGCGCAGCACAGAACAACGCAAACAGCAGGGCTTGCAGGCATTTTTCAGCCGGTTACGCTGGCATTGCCACTTCATCCAGAAACTGGAAGATGAGCCCGCCATTGAGTTTTTTAATATGCACCGTGGTTTTGACGGCTTGCGGGAGCACGACTTTAACCCTGCGCTGTTTCAGGCCTGGCAAAGCGGCCAAACCGGCTACCCGCTGATCGATGCTGCTATGCGCAGTTTGCTGGCAACCGGCTGGCTGCATTTTCGCGCGCGCGCAATGTTAGTGGCCTTTGCCAGCTATCACTTATGGTTACATTGGCGGCCAGTGGCATTGCATCTGGCTCAGTGCTTTATCGATTACGAGCCGGGCATTCATTACCCCCAAATACAAATGCAGGCCGGTACCACCGGGATAAACCCAAACCGGATGTATAACCCGGTAAAACAAAGCCAGCAAAAAGATGCCGATGGCCGCTTTATCCGCCAGTGGTTGCCCGAACTGCGTCAGGTGCCGGATAGTTGGCTGCATACGCCCTGGCTAATGCCAGCCGCACTACAACAACGTTATAGTTGTGTTATAGCGCGGGATTATCCGGCACCAATAGTCGATTTACAGCAGGCACAACAACAAGCCAGAGCACGGCTAAGCCAATGGTTGCAGCAACATAATAAACCAGACTGGCAACAGCAAAAACAAGCCGTGTTTGTACGCCATGCCAGCCGCAAAAGGCCCGCAACGCAACAAAAGATAGCTTGCCGGGATCAGCTTAGCTTTGACTGGGAGTGAGTTTGAACGGCTGGTTAGTGCGAATCCGGCCGCAGTGCCTGTGGGGGTTGTTGCTCCAGCCACTGCACTGTCTGCCAGATAGCCTGCATTGCCATATCCAGAAATACCGGCTCAATACGCTGCCAGGTATCTTGCACCGTATGGTAATACGCATGCTCCTGACCGCCGAAAAATAAATAAGGAATGCCGACACGATGAAAGGGGCCGTGATCGCTGGCATTAGGCCAGTTATAACGCGGGTTATCGCGTGCCATACGGCCCGGGCCGCGATGATGTAGAAACTGCAGCGTGCTAAAAGTGGCATCTAATTGCGCTGCCAGTGCCGGATAACGTCTGGCGCCGGTCAGGTAAAGCTTGCCACGCCGATCAGGCTGGCTAATCATATCCAGATTCAGGTTCATTACTATGCTGCCAAGCGACACCGGTGGTTTGGCGATAAAAGCTTTGCTGCCATGTAAGCCGCTTTCTTCAGCATCGGTGGCAAGAAAAATATAAGAATACGCCGGGCAAAAGTGGTTTAGCCTGGCGGCCAGTTCCAGCATAGCGGCAACACCGGAAGCATTATCATCAGCCCCATGGAAAATTTTTCTGCCCTGTATGCCAAGATGATCATAATGTGCTGTAACAACAATATAGTGATTCGGGTAAGTGCACCCACGGCGCCAGGCCAGCACATTAATACCGGTTTTTTCAGGCCAGGATGAATAGACAAAAGGTTGCTGATAGCTGTTGTTAAACCTGTCTAATCGCAAATGGACAAAACGCTCAGAAATCAGTTCGCGGGCAAGACCGGCACCTGCAGTGCCGGTTTTACGCCCCTGCATATCTGCAGCGCTTAACTGCTGAATATCTGTCAGCAGATTTGCCTGTGCACAAAATACTTGGATCAGCAGTAATGCAGCAACAGGCAGCCTGAGCATAATCAGTGCGTAGACTGACGCAGTTTTAACGCTTCAAGTTTTGCATGATAGCGTTGTTGTGTATTGTTATCGACGACCAGCTCAGCCGCTTTGCTAAGCACCTGCAGTGCTCTGCCAGTCTGATTGTTACGGTAATATGCCAACGCCAACTCCAGTTGTAACTGATGCATATAAGGCGCTTGCTCTGCTGCTTTGTACAAATAAGTTACGGCCTCCTGATACTGGTTTTTCTGTTGTGCGTTTTTCCCCAGCACATACCACAGGTATGGGTCATACTCGTTAAATGACGACAAGGATTGTAGCATCTCCTGAGCAGTATCCGGGTCTCCCTGACTTTGCTTTAGCACTGCATAGTTCGTAAGCAATGTGACCTTACTTGCTGAAACATCAAGACCATATTGATAAAACTGCTCAGCCAATTGCATCTCATCCATACGCCGGTGAACTACTGCTGTCAGATTAATAACTGCACTGTAATCGGGAGCGTATTGCAATGCAGTTTTCAGCAGTGCCAGAGCCTGGTCATATTGCTCAGCCAGCAGTGCATCTGCGGCCAGGTTACGATAAAACATAGCAATAAAGGTTTGCTGAGTAATTCGGGGGCCAGTTATATCCGCTGATGATGGCAGATAATCCACTACCAATGAGGGCTTTATAAAATAAAATGTATCTTTTTCGGGAATAAACGCCGGATCATAAAGAAAAGTTCTAACATGGTCTGAGGACACCATCAGATCACTCTCAAAACTCAGCACAGGTGCAGAGATAATACTTTGGAACTCTATTTGCACGCCTGCCAAATCTGCCAGAGCTTTGGTCAGTACGGCCAGAGAAATACAGTTTCCACTTTTAAGTGCGTAAGCCTTTGTTGCAGTGTAGTTTTTGCCCTGGTAGTCAAAACCAGATAAATGTTGCGCCAGAAACTGATATACCCGCCGATGGGCTGCAACATCCTGACGCTCGGGGGCATTAAAATACGCCAGAAACTCGGCTTGCTGTGACGCTGACAACTGAAAAATATCATCGACCGTCGGCGTATTAGCATTAGCGCTTTCTAACAACGCTGAATAAGGTAAAACAGCTGTATTACTTACTTGCGCCGGAGCAGAACTACAAGCAATAAGGCTCAGGCAGCTGAGCCCAACAACCACAAGATAAAACTGCTTGTATACGAGCATAACATTCTCAGGTTAAATAATTATTAACCTTGTTATATCGCATCCTCGTCTTCTTCGCCAGTGCGAATACGTACTACACGTTCAACATCAAACACAAAAATCTTGCCATCGCCGATACGACCGGTTTGTGCGGTTTTCATAATAGCTTCAACACAGCGTTCTACCTGATCGTCGGTAACCACAATATCCAGTTTTACTTTAGGCAAAAAATCGACCATATACTCTGCGCCACGATACAGCTCTGTATGGCCTTTTTGCCGGCCAAAACCTTTAACTTCAGTAACTGTCATACCGGTAATACTGATATCTGCCAGCGCTTCACGCACGTCATCCAGCTTAAAAGGTTTAATAATGGCTTCAATTTTTTTCATCACAATTTCCGTCAGTTAAGCGTCGGTGGTATTGGCAGTATAATACAAGGCCGGAAGCTGTTCAGCAGTTAATCACTAAGAATCACTTGATCTGCTGAGGGTAAAACACGATAAGATAGACTGGTATTTTCAGCAGAGGCCAAAATAGTATGAATGCAGCACAGATTATTGCCGAAATGCGGGTGCTACCGCAGATAGATCCGCAATTTGAGATCCGCCGCCGGGTCGATTTTATTAAGCAACGTCTTAGCGCCTCAGGCATGAAAACACTGGTACTGGGCATCAGCGGTGGTATCGACTCTACTACTTGTGGCCGTTTAGCCCAGTTGGCTATAGATGAGCTGAACGAAACCGGTAGTGGTTATCAGTTTATTGCTGTGCGCCTGCCATACGCTACGCAAAAAGATGAAGCCGAAGCCCAGATGGCAGTTGATTTTATTCAGCCAAGTAAAGCGTTATCGGTAAATGTACAACCGGGTGCAGATGCCATTCATCAGGCAACCTTTAGTGCTATGGCTGCTGATGGCCTGGCTACCGCCAGTGAGGCTCAGGCCGACTTTGCCAGAGGTAATGTAAAGGCCCGCACCCGTATGGTGATTCAGTATCATATCGCAGCCCTGCTTGGAGGCTTAGTGCTGGGTACCGATCATTCCGCTGAAAACATTACCGGTTTTTATACCAAATGGGGCGATGGCGCCTGCGATTTAGCACCGCTGTTTGGCTTAAGTAAACGCCAGGTGCGTTTAGTGGGTAAAACACTGGGGGCACCAGATGTGCTGGTAAGCAAAACGCCAACTGCCGATTTAGAATGTTTAGCACCACAAAAAGCAGATGAGGCAGCACTTGGCTTAACTTACGAGCAAATTGATGATTTCCTTGAAGGTAAAACCGTATCTGCTGAGGTTAGTGAAAAACTGATTGGCATTTATCTGAAAACCCAGCATAAACGCCAGCCGATCCCGACAATATACGATTAGAAGCAATTATTTTACATTAAAATAATAAATGCTACGCTTTTTGCAGGGCAATAGTTGCAAGGAGCGTTGTATGTCATTAAAGACAAGCCGGGGATTTAGCTTACCAGAGCTGATGATTACGCTGGCCATTCTGATCATTTTTGTCACTGTTGCAGTACCGGCAATGGCTGAATTTATCGATCGCCAGCGGGCTACCGCTTATGTCCGCCAGTTTAGCCAGCATCTGGCTTTTGCCCGTGTTGCAGCCACCAGCAGTAACTTACCAGTACAACTATGCCCCGCCGTTGAGGGGAAATGTGAAGCACAGTGGCAAACTGTACCAGTACAATTATCAATGCTTTATCCAGATACTAACGAGCGCACCCTATTGCGCGAAATACCCGCAATTGATCCGCGTCATAAACTAATCTATAACCGCGAAGCCATAACATTCCGGCGGGATGGTAGTTTAAATGGTTTTGAAAACGGTACTTTTTACTATTGCCCGCAACAAAGCTATAAGTGGCATTACCGGCTTACCGTAAATCAAGCTGGCCGTAGCAGGTTAACTGAGGTCGCCACACCTTGCCCGGCCTGACTAATTCCAGCAAGCCTGTGCTTGCAGATCCTCACCGTTACGTTGTCCAAGGTGGTTCAATGTAAACAGTTGGCATTCGCTATCGGCCTGTTGCTGCCCCTGAGCCTGAGCTGTCAGCTCAAATTCCTGCTGCGCTGCAAACAGGTTAATATTAAATGTATAGCGCTCTGACGCCTTAACACCGAGTACAGCTAAATCTGCCGAGTATGCACCGTAGTCGGCTAAATGCTGCTCTTGAGCATTTGCCAGTTGCAATAACTGTGATATTGCTTCTGCGCGATAGCTTCGCAACACATACTGCTGATAAGACGGGTAGCATATCGCCGCCAGAATACCCACTATGGCCAGTACTATTAATAACTCGATTAAACTAAAACCAGGCTTAACAGTTTGCATTTAGTGGCCATCCTGCTCTGCCTGGAAGGTTGCCAGCCGGCTGATCCGGGGAAACTGATCAGCCGTCAATGCTACAACACAATTGGCGCAATCCGGGGTAATTGCCAACAAATCTGCCTGTACGCTTTGCTGTTGCTGTTCGTTATGCAAACTTAATTCAAGCTCGCCTTGCGGGTTTTTCTGCAACACCAGCTTGCCCCGCTCCAGCGCCGCTATTTGCCAGTGCCTTCTGGCATACACTGCCCCGGCATGATGCAAGTGTAATGCATGGATCTCCAGTTCAGTATTTTCTGCCAGACTGCAGTCTGGCTGCACCGCAGCTACCTCGGCAGAGCTAAGGTACACTACCCCGGCATAAACCTGCGGCACGGCAGTAATACGTTTATCCATGCTGACATACCAGCCAGCGCCCAGTTGTACCTGCTGCCAAAGCTGTTCGGCAATACCTGACACCGCTTCAGCATCGCTCAGATAGGTTCTGTCTGTCAGATCACTAAGCTGTATAACGACGCGCTGCGGCGATAGATGCTTTACTACCAACAAGGTGTCACCTCCTGCCGCCATACTGGCAATAATCAACAGCATGGTCTGGCGTTGTAACGTGCCAACGCCAACGGGCGCTAATGTTTGCAAAAGTTGTAACGGTTGGCGAAACTCAGCCGCAATGTCGCTAAAATCAGCTATCAGTTCAGGCTCGGCAAAACCACTGCGGGTGAGCGGGATAAACCACAGACGACCACTGGAATCAATAGTATAAACAGCATCAGCTATACCATCATAGTTCTGGTCCAGCACTACCGGTTGCGCTTTAATACTACTAGTCTGGCCTGTTTCAGTTGGCCAGTTTGTCAGTTGATCCAGCAGTACTAAGCTGTCAGCACTGTGCATCCTCAGCACGCCTTCAGCGTCCGGTATATCCAGCTGAACATTATTACTCAGGCTGATTTTTCTTGGCGGGCCATCATCTAACAATGATGGTAAAGTTGCAGCAACGGCAGTAGTATCGTTTAAGTCACAGCTGTGGCTAACGGCGCTGACAACAGAAAATATAATGCAAATAAACCTGTGCTTTAGCATTTTAATCTGGCTCCTGTATCAGTGTCGTTTTCAATACCAGGCTACTGTAACCGGCATAAAAAAGCCTGCTGTCTGAGTAAGCTGCAGTGTCAACCTGTATCATTTCACACTGCACAGCACCACCAGACCAGGCAGCATAGCTTGCCGGACAAGCTGTCATTGTTCGGCTGACGGCAGCAGCCTCGTCGGTCAGCGTATTAAGCACAGCTATATGTTGTGCTAATGCTTCTTGTGCAGTTTGCAACTGTTGTTGCCCGGCATAAGCTGTTTTGTGGCTTAACTGGCTAACCAATAGCATGGCTGAGATCAGCAAGCTCATCACCAACAGAAACACCAGCGCCATAATAAGCACCATGCCCTTGTGTGTTGTCATGAGCCCTCCTGCAGTGCAGCGTTCTGGAAAAAGATACTACTGCTAACCAACAACCTGCGGTAATGATCACCTGGCGCAATAAACTCTGAGCCCCCCATATCGTAGTGCTGATTATTGATATAACCGGGATCAGGCTGGCGGGCGCGAAGCAGCACATAATAGCGGATGCTGATAATACGGCTGTTTTTTTGCCACCAGAAATCTGCAGCCATCTGCTGAGTTGGCAAAAAATAATTCAACTGGCCATTCAGGTTAGTGTCAACACCGAACTCAAAATGCATACGTTCAACACCATCGAGTACAGAGTCAGTACTGATAGTGGCGCTACCAGCCTGGTTTCTGGCCAAACGCTTGCGCATCAGCACAGGCACGGTATTACCGTCTACACGCTGCAACTGCAGATAAAACACCAGATGCTGATAAGGAAAATAATCATAGGCGGCGTTAAGCCCGTGGCTGCTGCTGTCAACAAAGCGGCTGTGTTGCCAGTCTGTCTCCAGATAAAATCGGTTTTGTCGCATTTCTGTTGGCATGGCCAGTTGGCCAACAAGCCGCTTTACCTGTAATAGTTCACTATCAGGTATGGTTTGGGTAATACAATTCAGCTGGCGCCCGGCAGCAGTGCGGCTGGCATACAAAGTAACAAAGTTGCGCCCGGCCTGAGGAAAACTACCACTATCAAGTGTATCTTCAACACAATCGGGTGCCGGAGAGGCCGGCATTGGTGACGCAACAGCCAGCATAGGGTCGGCTCTGCCGCCCCAGAAACCGGTATTGGTCAATTCATTCTGAAACAAGCTCATTACCAGTTGCGCATTCTGTTGCAATTCAGATAATTGCTGGGCCTGTCTGACAGAGCGACTTAAACTGCTAAAGGCGGTTAGCACCATGCTGAGTAAAAACAGTGCCAGCAGCATAGCAATAGTTAACGTAAAACCCGAAGTCCGGCGCACAGTTACCTCCAGCGGCTTTGTACTGTAAAGCCACTTCTGCCAGCACCCGCAGCACAAGACTGGCCGGTTGGCTCGGCAGAATATGCCCGTTGCTGCCAGCTAACGTCCAGCCTTACGGCAGCCCCTTGTGACTGCAGACAAAATTCAGCCTCATAAAGGCCAGCACCATGTTGTGGTTGCAATTGGGAAAACAAATGATGTAACTGCGCATCTGCCAGTTGTTCTGCAGAGCAAGGTGTTGGAGGGGTGCATACGGGAATCACAGGTAGCTCGGTATATCGGGTAACGCGCTGGCCAACTGTAGTACTCAAACTCTGATTAGCTCTTAACTCATTGAGTAAACCATAACTCAGCGCTACAGCCTGGGTTCGCTGTGTAGCATCCTGCACCTGACGTAATGCCACCGTCTGCGCGGCCAGTATACCTAACAGGCCAACCTTTAAAACCAACAGCGTAACTAATACTTCAACCAGACTGAATCCATGTTGTAACCGCATATCCATATGCCCAAGGCCAATAAACTTAACCTTAAAGTTACAACATTATTTCAAAAGATCAAATTTAATTCTAAATTACCAGCATTGCCTTACATCTGCTACCACAAAACCACCATTAGCGCCCTTACGTCCGGCTTGATTGAGTATAAGTACACCACAATCATCTGTAGCCTGACTGCCAATTGGCGTAGCATTCAGAGTGTATGTTCTGGCGGCCTGATCTGACACAGCAAAAGTGTAGCGCGTGTCAATGTCGTTTATGCACTGCAAAGCCGGTATCTCAATCCCGCCATAGCTGAAAGACGCGGTATAACTGCGCTCCATAAACTGAGAAAGCTCGGTCAGGCAGGCTACAGCCGCTGCTCTGTTTGAACGCTGCACGTAGCCCTGATAGGAGGGGTAGGCAATTGCAGCGAGAATACCAACAATAGCAACTACCACCATTAGCTCAATCAGAGTTACGCCTTTTTGTCCGAGTGTTATCTTCATATATTTGCTCATTGGTTTGTAAGCTCACGCCAGGATACCCTACCCTGTAAAAAGCCGGGGGCTACATTAACATCCGCGATTCGGGTATCAGCCAAACCAATTATCAGACTGGCGGTGCCATCATTATTATCAAACACAACCGGTTCGCTGGGCATGCCATCAAAGCGCATGCCAGAAACAGGTGTATTAGCT
Organism: Rheinheimera sp. EpRS3; assembly: GCF_001513785.1. GTDB lineage: Bacteria > Pseudomonadota > Gammaproteobacteria > Enterobacterales > Alteromonadaceae > Alishewanella. Next base: position 617,546 of record NZ_LNQS01000001.1, on the reverse strand, counting down.
CCGTTAACACTCAACCCATCATCGCCGTCAATATCTCCATCACCATTGCGGTCGAAAAACATATAGTTAAGTCTGCTGCCGGTATAAGGGCTTACAGCCATCACCCAGCCGCTTCCTTGTGGGTTACAATCGTTGTCGCCTGGCGATATTGTGTTTACAATCAAGCTATTACCTACAACCTGAGGTCTATTTACAATACGTTCCCGTGCGTCACTAAGGTCAATATACCAGCCTCGTGCTCCGGCCATATCATGTGGCGCGCCGGGTTCAACCACCCGTGCATTGTCCTGCTGAGCAATAATCTCGCGCTGTTTTAGATCAGCTCGGTTGTTAATAACCTGACCATCACGGATACCGTACCAGGTGTTTGCATCACTGCGTAACGGATCCTCAGCAGAAAGCATTTTGCCGGTACCAAAAAATATCCATAAATAACCTGTTTCAGGCTCGGAAGACAACGACACGCCGCCGGTAACAGACTGTGGGTTACCATTATCATCTACGGCCGTAAACAAAGGGGCACCGTTGTATGCCACATTCCACATGGCCGGGTTATCTGAGGACAAATCGAATTTCCATATATTGCCGAGAATATCTCCGGCAAAGAACCAATCCATATTGCCATCGCCATTGCGATCCCAGCCTTCTACCTGCCCAAGACCATTAGGCCCCCCACTGTTTGCTTCCAGCCGCTTAATAACATTGCCATTTTCCAGATCAATAACCAGCAAACCTGCTTTGTTACTGCTGTTATTATAACCATAACCGGCTATTGCAACCCATTTGCCGTTATTCAGCCGGGCAATAACAGGTTTATTGGTGGTAATGCCTAACTCAGGATAACGTTTATCCCACAGAACTTTTGTGGCGCCATCACTGACTAACCCTTGCGGGCTAGATACATCAATGGCAAATAAGCTGTCTCCACCACGGCCAAGAGAGCCAAGCAAAATTGAACGCCAACTGCCGTTAATGTAAGCATCAAATACCACTGATGAGCCATCAACATAATACTTATGCTGATAGTCCGTGCTGGCAAAATCGGCTAAATCTGCACTCTCAGTTAACATTTGTCTTGGCACATACGCCATAATTTCAGTGCCGTTATTACCATTAAACGCATGCAGCATACCGTCGTTAGCGCCAACATAAACAACCGGCGTCCTGCTGTTATTTGCAATAAGGAAAGCTCTGTAACTACTTGCTCCATCCCAGTTATAACGCTGATAATTTCGATTTACCGGCACGCCGACATACGCAGGTGAAGAATTAGCGATATCGCCTAGCAAAGACACTCTGCGACGGAACTGTGCATTTTCGCCAACTTCCAGGCTCTGATTCCCGCGTAAATAATCAACTAAATTACCTTTACCACTTAACGCATTACCATCAGCCGTTACATTTTCTGGGGTAAACGCAGCCGTGGTTCCGTTTGTTTTACCAAATAAAATATTGCGGGCACCCCATGCCGGGAAATTTGACTCCCACACTGGTGTATTTACATCATCGATATTAAAAGACTTAAGTGAGCCACTCCATTCCCCAGAGTTAAAGCTACCCTGATAAACAAAGTTATCTGCTTGCAATGATGTTGTAGTGCCAGCCAAATTAGATGCAGACGCGACCCGCTCGATGATTGCATTAAGTGTGCGCTCCAGTTGAGTAGCAAAATCATCTGGTTTATCTGCGGTAAAAAATCCACCACGGCTATTTACCGAAGCGTGTAACAGATCATCAATCTTCGCACTGTTTTTCGCAGCTTCAGTCCCGGCAAAAGGGCTTGCCCAACTTACACTTGCGTTACTATTAATGGCCGCAAAAGCCGTTACCGGATCAACATTACCAATCACGCCTAAACCAATACCAAAAGTAACCATATGCTGCCAAAAAGCAGGATTAATAGTGCTGGTCGGTACACGGTTATCTAAGTCCGTACGTAAGTCATTCTTCCAGTATTTCATGGCAACGTCAGCCAGGGTGGTACTGTGTCCATCAGTAAAGGGCGCTGTGGCCGTATATCGGTAACTGGCTCCGGTATCGCCTGTCGGCCGTAAGATCGTATTGCCTGCCGAACCATCCTGATTACCAACACCTGAAGCGGTGTCACCGTCAGACCAATATCCATCTGTCATTAATATCGTAAAGCTTTGCCGGCACGATATATGGTCTATCGATTGCTCATTACCGGCACCAGGGTTAATCCCCCAGGGGCCACGGCTATCTGCCCGGGAAAAATAACGCCCGGCAGCATCAAGTGCGGTAAGTAGTGGAGTACCCGCAGCCGGGATATCTCTGCCATAAAGATCAGAGTAAAAATTGCTCTTGGCAGAGTCTTTAAACTCGCGCACACCTCTGACAATTACGCCGGTGTTTACCCCGTCAATAGATGAGCTACTTTTGTTTAATGCACCAAAACCCACACGCATTTTTTCAGATTGGCCAACAAAAGCACGGCCTATACCTGCCCGGCTGGTTAAAATGCGCGAGCGGTGATAGGTGTACCAGTTGGCAAAATTTTGCATCTCCTGGTTATAATTACACACCCCGTTGGAGCAGTCTGTGCGTTTAGCACGGCCATGGCCGCTGTACGAGGCTGTAGTACTTTTAATTTCAACCTTTGTATAGTTGCTCCATTGCCAGGCACTACCGCTATTAAGGTAAAAATAAGTTGCCGGCCAAAAACTACGGTTATTGGTGTCATAGCTACAGCTGCCAGCGGAGTTACATTTATACCAGCGGTTACTGTTGTAACGGCCATTATTCCGGGTTAAATCCCGGGCAACTGAGTTCGCGGTATCCGCCGAAGGACAGGTGCCAGTGGCCATAGGGTTATGCCAGGCACAAGCCGGCGATGCATTAGGGAAGCTGGTACCATCAGCCCTGACCCAGGGTTTATAAGTTACGGCAGGATCATAGTAGCTTTTATTGTTTTGAGCAGAGCGGGTAAATGCATTGTACGCTTCGCCATTTTCCACCGTGGGGACATAGTTATTGTAGTCACTTGAGCCGTATACACCATTTGCCCGCGGAAAAATATAACGTTTATCCGAAAACATAATTTCATCTGGCAACAGTTCAAATTGCATTGAGCCTGAATCATCAATAATAAACATAATATTAGGCGGCACCGCACTGCCTGTTTGCAATGGCGTGTTAGAAATCTCAATAGCAGCGTGAGCTGTTGCAGAGCCAAACAGTAAGCCTGCAACAAAGGCAAACCTGAACGACGGGTTAAATCTGAACATATTCATGGATATTTCCTCAACGACGCCAAATTGTCTGCAAGGTTACCTCTGCCCGCCCCTGCGTTGCAGGGACTCTGGCAGTGATGCGAAAAGTAGGCTCCAAACATCCGGCGGGAGGGGTTGTTGCCCTGTCGCATTCAGGAGGAAAAATCCAGTCTCCCATATACTCAATAATATAATTGGCAGGATTCGCCAGGCCATCATTCATCGCAGGAGCCGGTACCCAGGTTATAGCCTGGCCCGGAGCCCAACGATCCGGTAATAATGGATCTGGTATGTCATAAACTCCGGCATTATTAATCAGGGCTACAGGGCCTCCCGGTAAAGGTGCAGCGGTAAGTAAACGCTCGGCCACCAACAAGGCGGCTTCTGCCTGCTGCAGCGCTAACTGCCTGTCATGCAGGTTACCAGTCATTTGCTCCTGTACCGTAGTGCGCTTCATATTACTAACGGCTAACAGCGTAATAGCCAGCAAAAGTAGCAAACTTACGACCAGAGCAACCCCTTGCTGCTTATATAAGCTACTTTGCATAATCACCCCAGCCTATTACGTAATGACACCAAAAACGTGATGGTTCTGACATTATCCGGCACGTTTTGCCCCTGCAATACTGAATCATCAAGTGTAACACTGACATTTACTGCAGTTATGCGCCCCCACTGCCCGGCAGCGGCTACAGCAGCTGCCTGTTGAAACAATCCGGTATCACCATTAAGGTAAGCAAACTGCAAATTAGCAACACCATATAACACTTCTTCATTAACCTGAGAGTCGCCCACTAGCGATGCTCTGTACAAAGACATAACACCAGCGTTATCACGGCTGGGGGCAACAAACCAGGCAATAGACTCAAAACGCATTAACATAGCGTTATTACTAAACCCTCGCGCCGGGCTGAGCCCACATGCCCAATCATCTTCTCCCATAAAGCCAAGATTGGCCTCACAGTTCAAACCGGCAGCGGCATGGGTAACAGACATTGCACCAGCTTCATTAACCTGAAAAATACTTGCCAGACTCTCATCACAAGCAATGGCGACTTCTCCGGCAGACAATACCGGATTAGTGTTTAAGCTGATAACTGAGCCATCATAATTACTAATAGAATTGTTGGCGCCAGAGCCAAACATCAGCCTTAAAGCCTGAGTGCCATTTGCTGGTGACAATCCGTTAATCTGAGCAACCGGAGCGGCAAGCCCCTGTATGCCACCGCCAGTGCTCCAGTCAGCCCACGCCGGCCTTACACCTGCTATAGCAATAACATTTGATACTCGCATACTGTTATTACAGCCAGAAAAACCAGCATTGCGAATGTCATGCGACATAAGCTGAAAACTCAGTCTGGCAATGCTCTGCATGTCACTTAGTGCGGCATTAGCTCTGCTGGTGGTCTGATTGGCTATAAAGACCCCTATAGCACCGCCTAACACTAACAGGCCAAGTACCATAGCAATCATCAGTTCAACGAGCGAAAATCCCCGCGAGCGAATATTCATGGCATCACCTGAGTTACAATAGAGTTTTCAGTATTTAACCGCTCGTCACCCCAGGTAATCGTCACGGTATATCTATCACCTTCCCAAGTGACAACCGGGCAGGCATCTTCACGGGTTGCCTGTTGCACATCCTGCACCCAGCCTGCAGTTCCTAATTCAACACTGCCGACACAGTCGCTAAAGGCATAGTTTCCCAGTCTGGCCGCTTGCGGATTTGCTCTTAACAGCTCAGCTAATGTATCTGTCAGTATTACAGCCATGGTTTTTTCCAGCGAGCTGTTAGTATTGCGCATACTTGAAGTTTGTAATGCCGCAACACCTAATAAACCAATTCCCAGTACCAGCACAGATACCAGCACTTCCAGCAGAGAAACGCCCTGCTGTTTATTAAAAGTGTGAACACCATTGTTCATATTATTTTCCCCTTACGCCGGATTTGCTGGTACAGGACAATTCTGCCCTTCGCTGATGCTAACAACTCTGGTTCGTCCTCCGGAGCGCATCTCAATATCACGGGTATTTTGAGATATCTGCATATTGGGTAAACAAATGCGTAAAGCACCATTTAGCGGATTATTACCATTACCACTTCGGAGCAACCCCTGAGGGCTAAAACGCACAGAATGTCCAACACCATCTATGGCAGCATTGGCCACATTACTGCTGGACAACATAACCAACCGATCAGACTGAATGATACCTGTTGCGACTACGGTAACATCTGTAGTGCCCCTCACCAGCCAGCCCTGCCAACCCGCAGCAGGCGGGGCTGAACAATTTTCTCCGTCTGTTGTATGGCAAAACACTATACTTTCATTTCGCTTGATGGCTTCAGTACGCGCCAAAATAAGCCCGGCCAGCACCTCATTAGCTTGGGCTGTTAAACGATTACTGTTTATAAGATTGGTAAAAGATGGCACAGCAACAGCCATAACGATGGCAAGCACCGCTACAGTTACCATCAGCTCGACGAGCGTGAAGCCGTGCTGTAGCTGTAGCTGTAGCGATAAAATAGTATCGGGATGTTTTTTTCTTTCAGCAGTTATCATTAGGGTAAAGTCTCTGCGAAATACCAGGCGCACTTTGATATTTAAACTTTACGCTAACAATTAAACAACGGGCATGATTTTCACGACAGGCGGTGTCATTGCCAGACCAACGGCAAACTGATAATTAAGACATATTGCTACGGATATTAGCCACTTCTCGCCGGCTGACCTCCAGCTTTTCACTGCGCCCTGCCAGCACCACCCAATGTTTACCATTGGCACTAATTAAGCGCTGAAAGTGAGCTTTATTGATCATGGTACTACGGTGAATTCGTAACAGCTTGTCTGGGTACAATTGTTGCAGCTGCACCAGGCTCTGCTCAATTATTGCCTCACCCTTGCCAAATACCATCCGCACATATTTATCTTCAGCACTGAAGTAAAGCACGTCTTTGAGGTCTATCTGACGTTTTATCCCTGCTTGTATGTAACTTAACTTTGGCTCGGCGGTTTTGCGCTCCAGATGAGCCCGGGTCTGAGTGCCTAAACGTTGCAGCGCCTGTGCCAACCGCTCTGGCGATACCGGCTTTAGTATGTAGTCAGCCGGGCCAGCCTGGTATGCGTCCAGCGCGTGTTGCGGATGGGCAGTCACAAAAATAACCGCCGGCGGTGTCGCCAGCGCCAGAATATCTGTTGCCAGAGAAATACCATCCGCCCCTGGCATGGCAATATCCAGTAATAGCAAGTCAGGCTGTAAGGCATGGATAAGCCGCATAGCCTGTGTCGCATTTTCCGCCTCGCCGACGCAATGATATCCGGCTTGTTGTGCCAGTAAACGCTGTAATCTGGCACGGGCCAGAGGCTCATCATCAACAATAAGCACTTTCATCAGCTGCCCTCCTTAGGTAGCACCAGTTTTACCCTGAATCGCCCCTCGCTGGTTGCACTGTGTAGCTGCGCACCGCTGCCATAATGTAATTGCAAGCGCTGGCGAATATTGTCCAGCGCCATGCCATTCCCGGCCTTTTGGCTGTCAGGCTGCCCAAGTGGATTAGTAATGACAATACTGACAGATTGCCTGCTTTCTACCAGTGTAAGATGCAGCCTGGCTTGTTCAGCACAATTTTCCACCCCGTGGCGCACGGCATTTTCCAGCAACGGCTGAATAGTAAGAGCCGGCAAGCTAAGCTCAGGAATATGTTCGGGTACATCCCATTGCACTACCATACGCTGGCCTAAACGCCATTGCTCAAGCGACAAGTATTGCTCAGACAACCTTAATTCATCGGCCAGAGATACGGTTTGGCCGGCATTTAGAGCTGCCCGGAACAAAGCTGATAAATTGAGCAGCGCCTGCTCTGCTGCGTTGGGGTCAACCTGTGTAAGCTCTGCTACGGTGTTCAGGCTGTTAAATAAAAAGTGCGGTTCTATGCGGGCTTGTAAGGCGTTTAATTCGGCACGGCTTTGCGCCCGGACCTGTTGGTTTCGCTCTGTATGAATAATAAAAAACTGTATGGCGATAATCGCAATAATCAGGCTGATCATCATATTTGCCAGTACAAATGCCGGTAAACTCTGCGACATATGCGGGCTTTGGCTGGCAAGCCAGGAATGGGCAATGACACTGACAAGGATAGTGGCAACTTCAAACAGCGCAATGCAGCTAATCAGCATGGCTGCCGGCTGCAGGCGGTTAAGTTGCCGTCTTAGCTGGCAAAAACATACGGTGGTAAGTAAGGCAACCCAATGCACAAACACACTGATAAGCCCAAGCCTATGCCAGGGATCAGCGGCTATACCGGGAGCAAATGCTAAAACCACCGACACAGCCTGCGCCATTACCAGCAACCGCAATACAAAACGGCCATGGCACAGATAGGGAAATTCCAGCGCGGGTAAAGCCCGGTTTATTTGCATAAGGTTGCCTGCCTGTTTAACTGTCAAGCAGCATACTATAACAACACGGGCAAACAAATAAGGCTGAGCACGCTAGGCGTCAGCCTGGTATTAACGCAGCTCTGCGGGGATAGCAAACACCACATTCTCTTCGCGGCCGGGGTTTTCGCTTACTGTTTTACCGCCCCATTGCTGCAGCTGTTTAACCACCTGTTGCACCAGCACTTCAGGCGCCGAGGCGCCGGCCGTTACGCCTACCGATTTGATACCATCAAGCCAGGCTTGCTGAATATCGTTGGCGGTATCAATTAAATAGGCGGTGCAGCCCATTTTGTCAGCCAGTTCGCGCAAGCGGTTAGAGTTACTACTGTTTTTCGCCCCCACTACCAGCAGTAAATCGGCTTTAGCAGCTAAATCTCGTACAGCGTCCTGGCGGTTCTGCGTGGCGTAACAAATATCATCTTTGCGCGGGCCTTCAATATCCGGGAAACGCTCACGCAGCGCATCAATTACATCCGCAGTGTCATCCACCGATAACGTCGTCTGACTGCTGAAACACAGCTGGGCCGGGTTTTTCACCTTCAGCGCCGCCACATCATCAACCGACTCGACCAGATAAATACCGCCGTCGGCGTTATCATACTGGCCCATGGTGCCTTCCACTTCGGGATGGCCAGCATGGCCAATCAGAATGCACTCGATGCCTTTGCGGCTGGCGCGGGTGACTTCCATATGCACTTTGGTAACCAGCGGACAGGTGGCGTCAAATACTTTCAAACCGCGCTGTTTGGCATTTTCCCGCACCGCTTGCGATACACCATGCGCACTGAAAATAACGATATTGCCATCAGGCACTTCGTTCAGCTCATCAACAAACACCGCGCCACGGCGGCGCAGGCCGTCTACGACAAACTTGTTGTGTACCACTTCATGGCGCACATAAATCGGTGGCTCGTACAGCTCCAGTGCGCGCTCAACAATGCTGATGGCGCGGTCTACGCCAGCACAAAAACCGCGCGGATTGGCTAATAAAATATCCATAACTCAGCTTACCTGTACTATTTCAACGCTGAAGGTCAGCGTCTGCCCGGCCAGCGGGTGATTAAAATCTATCGTCACCGACTCGCCTACCACTTCACGCACCAGGCCTGGCATTTCAGAGCCATCCGGCATGGTAAAACCGATAATCATGCCGGCTTTAGCCGGTGCATCGGCAGAGAACTTACTGCGGTCAACATAATAAATATTATCCGGGTTTGGCATACCGTAGGCATCCTCCGGCGCCAGCGTAAAGGTTTTTTTATCACCCGCTGTCAGGCCATTTAGCTGCGCTTCAAACGCAGGAGAAATACTGCCATCGCCCATCTGCAGTTTGGCTGGCTTGTTATGCACCCGAGTGCTTTCTGCTGCGCTGCCATCTGATAACTTAATATCAAAGTGAAAAATTACGCTGCTGTTGGCGCCTATTACTGCGTTTGTCACTTTTTCACCTCGTTATTACTAAAGCTGTCCCAAATAAGTAAGGCGGCACCAATACAAATGGCCGAGTCGGCAATATTAAACGCCGGATAATGCCAGTTCTGATAGTACAAGTGGAAAAAGTCTATTACGTAACCATAGATACTGCGATCAATCAGGTTACCAATAGCCCCCGCCAACACCAAACTCAGCGCCAGGTTCAGCTTTAACTGCGTTTTACTGTTGCGTGCCAGCCATACCGCCAGCACGCAGCTGATAGCTACGGCAATAAAGGTAAAAAACCAGCGCTGCCAGCCACCAGCATCACTTAAAAACGAGAAGGCCGCGCCATAATTACGTACATAGGTAAAGTTAAAAAACGGCAACAGTTCAATCGAATCAAACAGCTGCATATTGGCAATTACCACCTGCTTACTGATCTGGTCCGCCACCAGCACCAACAGCATTAACCACCACAGCCGCCAACCGCTATCTTTAAATAATGTCATTATGCAAATGCCCGCTGTTCGCCTTCACCTTCTACGTTGCTAACGCAGCGCAGACACAACTCAGCATGCGCTGCATTGGCACCGACATCATGGCGGTGATGCCAGCAACGGCCACATTTGGCTGCGGTGGAAGCAGCAACATACACGCTTAAGCCGGCTAATTCGGTTTGCACCGCATCGGCAGGTACGGCTTCGATGCTGACCTGCGCCGTAGAAGTGATCAGCACAAAACGCAGCTCGTCACCCAGTTTGGCTAAATCGGCCGCCAGTGCTTCTGATGCATATAACGTTACTTCAGCTTGTAGTGAAGCACCGATTTTATCTTCGCGGCGCGCCGCTTCCAGCACCTTGTTAACTTCGTCACGCACCTGCAGCAATTGCTGCCAGAAGGCATCGTCAAACTTACCGCCGGTGACACCGCTAAAACCGGTATACCAAACATCAGTAAACACGAACTCTTGCTGCTGGCCCGGTAATTCCTGCCAGATCTCCTGAGCAGTAAAGCTCATTACCGGCGCCATCCAGCGCACCATCGCCTGGGCAATATGGTACAACGCGGTTTGGCACGAGCGCCGCGCCACGCCTTCGCTGTGCGCGGTATACTGGCGATCTTTAATCACATCCAGATAGAAACTACCCAGCTCAACGGTGCAGAAGTTCATCAGCTTCTGGCTTACCTGATGGAACTGATAGTTATCGTAGGCATCGATAATCTCCTGCTGCAACTTAGAGGCGCGGTTCACTACCCATAAATCCAGCTCAACCATCTTATCAAACGGCACTAAATCGGTAGCCGGATTAAAGCCGTTTAAGTTTGCCAGTAAAAAACGCGCGGTGTTACGGATACGGCGGTATTTGTCGGCAGCACGGTTTAATATTTCATCCGACACCGTCATCTCTGACGTGTAATCGGTAGTGGCCACCCATAAGCGCAAAATGTCGGCGCCTAATTTGTTCATCACGTCCTGCGGTGATACCACATTGCCTAAAGACTTCGACATCTTGCGGCCATCACCGTCTACGGTAAAGCCATGTGTCAGCACTTGCTTGTACGGCGCTTTATGTTTAATGCTAACCCCGGTCATCAGGGACGACATAAACCAGCCACGGTGCTGATCAGAGCCTTCCAGATATAAATCAGCCTGATCAGCGCCACCAAATTCCGGCCGCTCTTCCACTACGCAGGCATGGGTTACACCAGAGTCGAACCAAACATCCAGGGTGTCAGTTACCTTAACGTATTGTTTTGCATCATCACCGAGCAGAGTTTCAGCCGTTAAATCAAACCAGGCCTGAATGCCGTTTTGCTCAACCAGCTTGGCAACCTGTTCCATTAATGCCTGGGTATCCGGGTGCAATGCGCCGCTGTCTTTATCAACAAACAGTGCTATTGGCACACCCCAGGTGCGCTGACGTGAGATACACCAGTCTGGCCGGCCTTCAACCATTTTTTCAATCCGTTGTTGGCCCCAATCCGGGATCCAACGGGTTTGCTCAATTTGCTCAAGCGACGTAGCACGCAGGCCCTGCTGTTCCATGCTGATAAACCACTGCGGCGTAGCCCGGAAAATTATCGGCGTTTTATGCCGCCAGCAGTGCGGGTAGCTGTGCTTATAAGCTTTATGCACCAGCAGTGCGCCAGCTTCTTTTAATGCTTCTACTACGCTGTCGTTGGCTTTAAATACATGCTGGCCGGCAAACAGCGGCGTATCCGGCAGATAAACGCCGTTCGCGCCCACTGGGTTGGCTACTTCGAGGTTATATTGTTTACCGACAATAAAGTCTTCCTGACCGTGGCCAGGCGCGGTGTGCACGCAACCGGTACCGGATTCAGTAGTAACGTGCTCCCCCATAATCAGCGGTACGGTAAAGTTGTACAACGGGTGCTGTAATTGTACTAATTCCAGCGCTGCCCCCTTAGCAAAACCCAGAGCGTGGTAATGCTCAATACCGGCTCGCGCCATCACGTCTTTTACCAAATCTGTAGCAATAATTAAACGCTCGGCGCCCAACGGGCCCTGCTCTACCTGCACCAGGCTGTAATCGAGCTTGGCGTTTAATGCCACCGCACGGTTAGCCGGAATAGTCCAGGGCGTGGTGGTCCAGATCACGACCGATACTTTGCCACTGCCACGTTTACCTTCAGGATGATCAAAGCGGTCTACGGCAGCGTCATCTACCACAGCAAAACGTACATCAATCGCCGGAGATATTTTATCCTGATATTCCACTTCCGCTTCAGCCAGCGCTGAGCCACAGTCGGTACACCAGTGCACCGGCTTAAAGCCCTGCTGTAAATGGCCGTTAGCAATAATTCTGCCCAGTGAGCGGATTATATTGGCTTCAAAGCCATAATCCATGGTGCGGTACGGGTTTTGCCAATCGCCCAGCACACCTAAACGGATAAAATCGGTGCGCTGTGCATCAATTTGTGTGGCGGCATATTCGCGGCACTTTTGCCTGAATTCTGCCGGTGTCAGCTTAGCACCCGGCTTGCCGTATTTTTTTTCCACTACCAGTTCAATCGGCAGGCCGTGACAGTCCCAACCCGGTACATAGGGCGCGTCAAAATCGTCCAGCGTTTTCGCTTTAACGATAATGTCTTTCAGAATTTTGTTAACCGCATGCCCGATATGAATATTGCCGTTAGCGTAGGGTGGGCCGTCGTGCAGAATAAAGGTTTTTTTACCTTTTTTCGCTGCACGGATTTTGCCGTACAAATCGGCTTCGGTCCATTTGGCCAGCATTTGCGGCTCACGCTGCGCCAGATTGGCGCGCATCGCAAAAGCCGTTTCCGGCAAATTCAGGGTATGCTTGTAGTCGCTCATCCGTTGGGTTCCGTCTTATAAGTAGTGGCATGCGCTGGAGTTAAAGCGTCATGCTGAAAAAATGCTTTTGCTGCTATCACATCAGCAGCAATTTGTTGTTGTAACGCGGCCAAACCGTCGAAGCGTTGTTCGTTACGCAACTTATGCTGCAATAACACTTCTATTTGGCTGCCGTATAAATCGCCTTTAAAATCAAACAAATGTGCTTCAAGCTGCTGCCTCTGGCCCTGTACAGTCGGCCGGTTACCAATATTAGCTACACCATAATAGGTGCCAAATACCGTGTTAGCCGTAATAGCATACACACCGGCTACCGGTAGCTTACGCCGGTATAAAAATACATTGGCAGTAGGAAAACCCAGATCGCGGCCTAATTTGCGACCATGCCGCACACGGCCGGTTAAAGCAAAAGGCCGGCCCAGCATCTCTGCCGCCAGCGTTAAATTGTCATCAGCCAGTGCCTGACGGATCAAAGTACTGCTGATGCGCTGCTGGCCCAATACTAAACTGGAGGTGCTGCACAAGCTGAACAGGTATTGCTCAGACGCTGATGCCAATAACTCAAAATTACCGCTGCGGTTAATGCCAAAGCGAAAATCATCACCGACAATTAAATGCTCTACGCCCAGCTGCTTTAACAACAACTGCTGAACAAACTGCTCTGGCGCCTGGGCGGCAAAAGCGGGTGTAAAATTAACACATAGCAAGCGGTCTATACCCAACTGCGCCAGCGCAGCGTATTTTTCCCGAAACCGCGTTAAGCGCGCAGGTGCTGCGGTACCGGCAAACAATTCCAGCGGTTGCGGTTCAAACAGCATCACGCAGGAGGGCAGCTGCATTTGTTTGGCAATAGCCACTACTTTATGCAACACAGCCTGATGGCCCAAATGCACACCATCAAAATTACCAATGGTAAGTACACAACCGCGATGCCGGGACTGAATATTGTGTAAGCCGCGAATTAACTCCATGCCTGCCGTTTCTGAATACTGATTATAAACCGCGCATTATAGCCACTTAATCATTTGCTTTCAGCAACAGAATTGGCTTTAAAATGCCGCAAACGCACACCAAGCAACCATAACAACAGAAAATATCCTGCAACTGCCAACCCACACAAGGTAATTAAACGCCACAATTGCACAGTAAAACTAAGTTGCACCCACTGCGCCAGTGTTGGTGTTTGCCAATAGAGCAACGCCGCCATCAGGCTACTGGCAATAACCAGTTTCAGCAAAAATATTGTGCTGGTTTTACTTAATTGGTATACCCCGGCCAGTTTTAAACCGCGATACAGTAAATAGGCATTTAAACTGGCCGACATCGCCGTCGCCAGTGCCAGACCGACATAGCTTAAAAAGGGTGCCAGCATCAGGTTAAACACCATATTGGCTACCATGGCAATAATGCCAATACGCACCGGTGTTTTAATGTCCTGACGCGCGTAAAAACCGGGCGCCAGCACTTTTATTAACATATAGCTAAGCAAACCGGTACTGTAGGCAATTAAGCTGTACGACACCATCAACACATCGTTCTGGGTAAACTCACCGCGCATAAACAACAGCGCAATAATCGGCTGCGCCAATACCATTAGTCCTGCCATGGCCGGTATACCAAACAAGGCGACAAAACGCAGTGACCAGTCCAGCGTCTGGCTAAAACGTTCTGTGTTGGCGCTGGCATGATGGCGGGATAAATTCGGCAAAATTACCGTTGCGATGGCAATACCAAATAAACCCAACGGGAATTCAATTAACCGGTCAGAATAATACAGCCAGCTTACAGCGCCGGTAAGTAAAAACGAGGCGATAACAGTATCAAGCAGTAAATTTATCTGACTTACCGACACGCCAAATAAAGCCGGTAGCATAAGTTTGCGGATTTTTACTACGTTTTCATCGCGCCAGCCCCACCTGGGCCGCACCAGCAAACCGGCTTTGGCTAAAAACGGCAACTGAAATAATAGCTGCACAACACCGCCAATAAATACGCCCCAGGCCAGCGCCATTGCCGGTTCATCCAATGTTGGCGCCATGTACACCGCACAGGCAATAATAGCGATATTTAAAAATACCGGTGTAAAAGCAGCCACGGCAAAGCGGTTATAGGTATTAAGTACAGCACCTGATAGCGCCACCAGGCTGATAAACCATAAATACGGAAAAGTAATTTTCAGCATCGTGCTGGCCAGTTCAAACTTATGCGCGTCCGGGCCATCGTTCAGCCATTCGACAAACCAACCCATGCCAAACAGCATGGCAACCAGCGGCGAAGCAATAACCCCCAGCAGTGTAACAACAGTTACAACCATACCCAGGCTACCGGTTACCCGTGCCAGCAATAACCGTACAGCGTCATCGCCATGTTTGGCTTTTACCTCAGCTAATACCGGCACAAATGCCTGCGAAAAAGCGCCTTCAGCAAATAAGCGGCGCAAAAAATTAGGAATGCGGTTGGCAAAAAAGAATACGTCGGCAGCAGCACCGGCCCCGATAAAGTTAGCCACTACTACATCGCGAACCAGCCCCAACACCCGCGAAATTAACGTCATAAAACTAACGATGAGGCCTGATTTTAATAACTTTGCAGACACTTAAACTTCCTTCTTCTGGCAGGCTGCTATTTTGCCCCTTTATTAACACAGATTACCAGTAGGCCGCCGGATTAAAATCTGCGTCTTTACCGTTAAAGCATTTGACAACGGGCCATTAAATAGGCATATTATGCGGCCTTTGATGGGTCCGGTTTAGTTTTTTAGGAGTGTTACCTTGGCTAACATTAAGTCTGCTAAGAAGCGCGCAATTCAATCAGAAAAACGTCGTCAGCAAAATGCTTCGCAACGTTCTATGATGCGTACTTTCATAAAGAAAACCTACGCAGCGGTATTAACTGCTGACGTAACTGCTTCAACTGAAGCATTCAAGAAAATGGTGCCTGTTCTGGATCGTATGGCTGCTAAAGGCCTGATTCACAAGAACAAAGCAGCACGTCATAAAGCTCGTTTAAATGCACATGTTAAAGCATTAAGCGTTGCTTAAGACACAGTTCCAACAAAAAAGCCGGCTAATGCCGGCTTTTTTGTTTTTGCTGCACAGCGATTAAGAGCAATATAGCTTGTGCAGCAAGGCAATCAGCGCTTCAGCTTCTTTGCTGTTGAGGCTATAAAATACTGTTTGCGCTTCTTTACGGGTTTTTACCAGCTTATGCCGGCGCAATAACGCCAGATGCTGCGACAAAGCTGACTGACTCAGCTCCAGCTTTTGATTCATCTCTCCGACTGACAACTCCCCTTCCAGTAAATGGCAGAGGATCAATAAACGCCGCTCATTGGATACTGCTTTTAACAGCTTTACTGCTTTAGCAGAATTTTTCAGCATATCCTGTAAATTCATTTCGTGTACCTGTATGTCTGGACGGCCCGATATTACCGCCTTCCTTATAAAGCGACAATATAATCATTCTTATTTAACAAAGAATAACACTTTCTGCTTTACCTCAGCGGCAAACGCCAGCTTTTAGCGTGCATCACTTCGGCAGCGAAAAAAAAGGTGCTACAGTCTGCACACTACAATAACAAAGGGAACAAGCAACGATGAAATTATGGTTAACCACGCTGGCTACCGCACTTAGCCTGCAAATCTCAGCTCAGGAACTCACACTGGATAACACCCTGGCTTACCAGTTGACAGAATCGATCACGGTAGAAGTGGGCCAGCGACTGGCCGGCAGCGAAGCCGATGCCCGGGCAGTCGCCTGGGCCGAGCAGAAATTTAAGCAACTGGGCTATGACAAAGTCTGGACCGAACCATTTACCATGCAATACTGGGAGCGTGGCAATGCCAGCCTGAGTGTTAGCGCGCCTTTTCATCAAAATCTGGTGGTTACCGCTTTGGGTGGTTCTGTCGCCACTCCGTTTGACGGCATTAATGCCCAGGTAGTGATGTTTGACAGCCTGGAGCAGCTAAAACAAGCCGATGCCACGCTGGTAAAAGATAAAATTGTGTTCATTAATAAAAGTATGGGTAAAGACAAACTGGGTACCTTTTATGGATCAGTGGTTGGCGCGCGCGCTCAGGGTGCGGTAGAAGCAGCAAAATTGGGCGCCAAAGCTATTATTATCCGCTCGGTAGGCACCAGTATTAACCGTTTTGCCCATACCGGCATTATGCGTTACAACGATGAAGTAGCACGGATCCCGGCAGCGGCTGTCTCCGTACCCGACGCCATGCAACTGGCTAAAATGCTCAGCCGTCAGCCAGAACTGACACTGCACTTACAAATGCAAAACAAATTACCCGGCGAAGTGGTAAGCTATAACGTTATTGCCGAGATCACCGGCAGCAAATACCCGGATGAAATTGTATTGATAAGCGCCCACATTGATTCGTGGGATGAAGGTACAGGCGCACTGGATGATGGTGCAGGCGTAGGTATTGTTATGGCCACCGGCGCTTTGCTAAAACAACAAGGCCGATCAGAACGCACGGTACGGGTAGTGTTATTTGGCAATGAAGAAGGCGGCTTAGTCGGTGCCCGTGCTTATGCTGCCAAACACGCCGCAAACCTTAACAAGCACGTATTTGCTTCAGAGTCTGACTTCGGTGCAGGCCGGATCTGGCGACTGGATACCGGCTTTGGTGAAAAAGCACTGACCTTTGGTAAAACACTGCAGCAAAAACTGGCGCCGCTGGGTATAGAAATGGGTGATAATACCGCCTCTGGTGGCCCGGATGTATCTGTTTTAAAAGCGCAAGGTGTACCGGTTGCCAGTTTACAACAAGACGGTACAGATTATTTTGACTACCACCATACCCCTAACGATACGCTGGATAAAATTGATCCAGCCGCGATGCAGCAAAACCTGGAAGCCTGGTTAATTACCACTAAAGCTATCGCAAACAGCCGTATTGATTTAAGGCAGTAAGCTAACCGCGTAAACGCAGTGGTCTGGCTTTAACCGGCACAGGCCGCTGATGTTTACGATAACTACTGCGTAATAGCCATAACTGTATACCCACTACCAGCATGATCATTGCTGAAGGATAAAAGTACACATTGTCACTGCCGGTAAACAGCAACAATGCCACTATGCTGTAGTTAAAAGGCAGCATCTCGTAGAACCAGAACGGTAGTGCCCCGCCGTACTTATTTCTGGCATCTTTAATATCTGAGCGACGGTTATCTGAGCGCAATACCCAGATCACAGCACCGGCAAACACGATAAGTAAGCCAGAAACAACGGCCAGCCACGAGTTTATTCCCAGTAAAATTGCACTACCAATAGCAATATATGCATAAGGTATCGTTTCATATAATTTTGCCGGCAGCATCAGTGAACCCCCTCCTTGTTCAGCTGAAATTAAGTGTAGAACAACTTTTAGTTTCTGTATGACAATGCCATTACAACCATTAATTAAACTAATCTGAAAACAGCAAAATTCCTCAGTTGAGTAACACTACACTGAACAGCATAATGCGCACAAATTATAGTCAGCCAGATACGCAGGAAAACGTTATGGAAAACATTATGTTCGATATCATCAGCTGGGTTGGCTTAACAATCTGTATTGGCGCGTTTTTTATTAAAGACGTGTTCTGGTTACGTTTAGCCACACTAATTGGTTGCAGCCTGTTGTTTGTTTACTACAGCCATATTGCCATTCCACAGGGTGTTATCTCTAATTTATTAGTATTATTAATTAATGCTTACTACTTGCTGCGCTTTGCCAAAGCCCGCAAAGCCGAGAAGGCCGCCCAGCAAAATCCGGCTACTGCGCCACTGGCTACTCAGGCCGAATAACAACACACTACTTTTGTCTGGCGGCAGTGCGGGCTATAATTGCCGACCGATCAGACAGGAGTACCCGCTATGCAAAACGATGAATCAGACTTGTTTCTGCAGGAGATGTCTGGTGTAACGCCATTATCTCAGGACGCCGTATTGCTTGAGAACGGCGAGTTCAGCCCTACGTTGGCACAACAAGCAAGGCGTAAAGCGGCTGAACAGGAAATGGAGTACGATGCTAACTATCTCAGCATGGAATATGTTGATCTGGTAAAGCCGGACGAGCCCTTCACTTACAAAAAAGATGGCGTGCAGGATGGTGTATACCGCAATTTGCGCTTAGGTAAATATCAGCTGGACGCCACATTAAACCTGCTGGGCAAAAGCCTGAGCGATGCCCGCCGCGAGCTGTTTTTCTTTATTGAAGATTGCCATAAACGTGGCATCCGCACTTTGCTTATTCACCACGGCATGGGCCGCAATAGTAAACCGCACCCGGCAATATTGCGCAGCTACGTGTTTAAATGGTTACCACAAATAGCAACAGTGCTGGCCTGTAATACCGCACAAAAGCAACACGGTGGTTATTCCGCCACTTATGTTTTACTGCAAAAGAATGCTGAACAAAAACGTGAAAACAGAGAGTTGCATAGCAAACGCGGCGCACAGAAATAACTAACCCCCGGCAAGCCGGGGGTTAGATTTAGTCAATCCTTATGACTGTATTCGATTCCTGCTATCCGCCACACAACAGACAGACAGCTTCGGCTTTGGTCAAAAATGCCGATAACGCCATTAAACACACCACAATGGCGATTGCGGTAAAGCCAAAACCCCGACTGGACGCTTTACTCATAACTAACCTCGGTAACGCATTTTATTATTTTAATTAGCAACTTGGCCTAAGTTTCCTTAAGCCGTCACTGAGTGTAGTTAAGTTGTAACAAAGTTACAATAACTGTGTATTTAACCAGCCTTTTCAACGTGATGCGCTAACGCTGAATAGACAAAATCTGCCGCCAGCAAACGGCTGTCATTCAGCTGCGGTAAAGCTTCCGTACTGTGTTCAATATGGGTAATAACAAAACCGGCTTGCTGGTAATTTTTCAGCGCTGACGGGTGATCGGCACTGCAGGTATGCAGCCATATTTTACTGGCTTGCCACTGTGCCGCCTGCACTATAGCGGCTTGTGCCAGCTTTAGCCCCAGGCCCTGGCCGATAAATTGCGGCAATAAGCCAAAAAACTTAATCTCCACACTATGATCAGCGTGCTTCAATAACTCAATGTAACCTGCCGGTGTACCTTTTACCCACAGCAGCCAGGTACGTACCTGCTGTTGTGTCAGATAATCCAGCCACTGCTGATAATTCCAGCTTAAGCGGCTAAACCAGCGCCAGGGCCCGCCCACTGTTCTAAACATAAACTGGCTGAGCTCGGGGCTGATAACCTCAGCCTCTGCCAACTGTGCGCCATCCGGCCATTTTGGTGGCTGTGGCGCTGGCGCATCAAACTGCAAAAACCAGGTGGTAATGTCTGTGGTGTGCATTTTAATATCCCCTGCCAATATCTACCGGATTTAGCAAAGCTTCACCGCGCTGGCTACGCCGGTAATTATCAGCAATTTGTTCAACGACAGCACTAACATCTGTCACGGCTGAAACGTGCGGTGTAATAAGCACAGCCGGATGGCTCCACAATGGATGTTCTGCCGGTAACGGCTCCTGGCAAAATACGTCCAGGCACGCAGCCTGCAATTGGCCGTTGTCCAGCGCGGCCAACAATGCGGTTTCATCAACAATATCGCCACGCGCCACATTAATAAAAATGGCGCCAGGCTTTAAACTGCTGAAAAACCCCTCTGAAAGCATCTGCTGCGTTGCCGGCGTTAGCGGTAGTAAGCAAATGATAATATCAGCATCAGCTACAGCCTTAGTAAAGCCTTCTGCACCATAAAAATAGCTGACATGCTCAAGCTGCTTCGGCGTTCTGGCCCAGCCAGTCACGCTATAACCCAGGCTGGTAAAATGCGTGGCGGCAGCGGCTCCCAGCTCGCCTAGGCCAAGCACAGCAATATGCGCAATGCGTCTTGGGCTTTTCGGCTTCCACTGTTTTTGTTGCTGCTGCGCGCTGAACACATCTAAGCGTAAGCGGTAGTAACTGACCACACCATCAAGATAGCGCACCATGGTATCTGTCAGCGTAGGGTCAACAATACGGGCGATAGGTAAGGCGGGCAAAGTGGGGTCAGCCAGTATGGCGTCAACCCCGGCGCCAAAACACTGCACCGCTTGTAAAGCAGGCAGGCTGGCCAGGCTACCATGCGGTTGCTTCCATACCACGGCAAATTCAACGGCTGCCGGGTTACGGATCTGCGGCCAAACTTCAATCTCGGTATCAGGCAAAGCCTGTGCTAAGCGTTGTTGTAAATCGTCAAGTTTACGATCTGGAATAATCAGAGCTAGGGTCATAATTTACCTTAGGTTTTAATTGCTGCTTTATACTTGTGGCTAACACGCAATGAAGTTAACATTTGCATCACCTTATAAAAACATCGTTATCCAAAATGCCAAAAAATATCTTTTTGCCTGTACTGTGGCTAACTATGCTCCTTTACGTTATCAGCGCCGCAGGCATGTCACATGCAGCGGTGCCTGTTACACCACAGCAAACTGCTAAGGCATTACCGCAGGAGACACCTGATAGTATGTCAGCCCATTTTAATTTGCTCTTTATGGGCAATAGTCACACTTCGAGTCACAACCTGCCGCAGTTAGTAGCCCAACTGCTTCAGTCCGGCATATCAGGTGCAAAAGTCGAAACCCGGCTAGCATCTGGTTACCATTTTTTGGATGAACGTCTGCAGCATCAGGCCAGTACTAAACTACTAAGTGACGGTAACTGGAGCCATGTGATCCTGCAGGCACAAAAATACAGCACAACAGGACGCTATTTCTACCCCACTGATGCTGCAGAAGAGTGGATAAGACGTATTAATGCTAAAAATGCCCGCGCTATAATGTTTCCGGAGTGGCCCAGACGAGGTAACAAAGAAGAGGGCCACCGCATACATCAGCTGCATCAAAGTATTGCCAAAGCTGAACCTGCCTGTGTTGCTCCTATCGGCTTAGCATGGGAACAAGCATTACAAGATAACCCCAGGTTAAAACTCCATTCCAGTGATGGTAATCATGCCGCTTTTGAAGGTGCATTTTTGACGGCTCTGGTGTTGTATGGAACTATCAGTACACAAGATCCCGCTAACTTAGGCGAAATCAGTGGTATTAAGATCAGCCGGGATACCCAGGCTGAACTCAGGCAGGCAGCCTCAGCCACATTACGCCAGCACGCGCCCTGCGCAAAAAAATGATATCCGCGCAACACATTACTGCCAATGTATTCGGGCCAGTGGCACCTGTCCGGTTTAATCTGCAACCGGAAGTTCTGGCTGTCCGCTGTCCGTTCGATGTCAGCCGCTATGATGATGCGCTATTTGGTCACTATGGTATTAGTATGCCAAGTCAGCTGTGGCAGGCTGTGCCTAAACGCCGCTGCGAGTATCTGGCCGGCAGAATGCTGTTTCAGCAATTATTACATCACTACCAGTTGCCTTCTTGCCAGCTACTCAATACCTTATCAGGCGCACCAAGCTGGCCTGCGGGTTATATTGGTTCAGTCAGTCATGCTGATGGCAATGCTATTTGCTGCATGATGCCGGATAAAATATACCAGGCGATAGGAATAGACATTGAAACGATACTTGGCGCCAACAGCGACACTGAGCTTGCATCGCACATTGTTCAACCAAAAGAGCAACACTTATTACTCGGGACCGCTGCTGTTACTTATGCCGAAGCGTTAACCATTGCTTTTTCTGCCAAAGAGAGTCTGTATAAGGCGCTATACCCTAAGGTACAACGTTTCTTTGGTTTTGAAGACGCTGAATTAATTAAGATACTGACAGACAAACAACAATTTACCCTACGATTAACCACTGACCTAACCCCGCAGCTCACGATGGGCATGTTATTTCATGGACATTACTGTTTTGTTGAACAGCAAGTAATCAGCCTGATAGCACTGCCTTCGTGTTAGCTATTGTGGCTTTCGCCTGTTGACAGTGCGGCAACAGCGCAAGCTCAATAACATGTGCCATTTTAGTTAAGTGTGTATTTATAAAGAAATGATCGCCATCAATGATATGGTGCTGGCAACTACCTGCAAACAGCTGCTGCCATGCCAGCACATTTTCTGCTGGTACATCTTTGTCAAAACGCCCTGCCATACTGGTCAGATCTATTGCGGGGGGATTAACTGGCGGACATTGATAGTCGTAGCCCAGTTTAAAATCAGCCCGTAATGTGGGTAACATCAGTTCCATCAATTCATCATAAGCCAGCAGCTCCTGTGGTGTACCACCAAGCAAAGCCAACTCTTGCCGGAATTGCTGATCAGCCAGTAAATGTATAGGCTCACGTTGTATACCCAGCTGCGGCGCAGAACGTGCAGCCATAAACACATGCCGTACATCTGCCTGCTGCAGGCGATGAGCAACCTCATATGCTTGCAGGCAACCATTACTGTAGCCGAGCAGGGCAAAAGGTTTATCAGCGCAGGCCTGGATCTGCGGCGCCACCGCCTTGGCAATATCTTGCGCCGAGGTCAGTGCAGGCTCAAACATTCGGTTACCCCTGCCGGGTAACTGCACCGCTACCAGCTCAATTTGCTCTGACAGCAATCTGGCTAACGGAAAATAAATCGCGGCCTGGCCGCCGGCATAGGGAAAGCAGAACAATCGCAACTTCGCTGCCGGCTTGGACTTAGGCACTATAAACCATTCATTTTTATACATATTGCACTCCATCTGCACAGCGGCTATAGCCAGCCGCTCTCCACTACAGGTGCGGCATGTTCGTCAATATAAACGGCCAGTTGCTGCACATTACTATGTTCGAACAGTACACGGACGCTAAGCTCCAGCCCCATGCGGCTGTTCAATTCGGTGATCAACCGCATGGCCAGCAATGAGTGACCACCCAGCGCAAAGAAGTCGCTGCTGGCACTGACCTGCTCCAGCTGCAACACCTCACACCACAGCGCCGCCAGCTGCTGCTCCGTTTCTGTCGCCGGTGCAACATAATCACTGCTTTGCACCGCCTCATCCGGCAAGGCCAGCAGCGCCCGTTTATCCAGCTTGCCATTTGCCGTCAACGGCAGTGCTGTCAGCAACACATAACGCCCCGGCATCATATAGGCCGGTAATTGCCCTGCGGCTGCGCTAAACACCTCGCCTAATGCGCCCTCATCTGCCATCACCAGGTAAGCCACCAACTGCTGCTCTTCCTGCGTCTGTCCGCTTACCAGCACTACCGCATCGCTTACCGCTGCGTGCGACAGCAAAACCCGGCTTATTTCCGACAGCTCTATCCTGAAACCCCTGAGCTTAACCTGCTCATCCAGTCGACCATAAAAAACATACTCGCCGTCTTCTCTTTGTCGCACCAGGTCGCCACTGCGGTAATAGCGCTCATCGCTGTCAACATCACGCATAAAGGCCGTATCGGCCTGCGCATTATTATGATACCCCTGCGCCAAGCCACAGCCACTGATACACAACTCACCAATAAATCCGGCCGGCAATACTGCGCCTGCCCGGTTGCGTACACTTAGCCCCGTGCCCCACACCGCCTGCCCTATCGGCAGACGGTGCGTGACATCGAAGCCTCGCGGCACGGCGTAACAGGTTGTCATCACGCTGTTTTCTGTCGGACCATACGCATTCACCAGTTGTACCTGACTATTGTGCTGATACAACACGGCCGCTGCCTGGTTCGGGAACACATCGCCCCCTACCAGCACGTGACGCAGCGCATTGTTGGCAATACCCTCACCCTGCTTCACCCACTGCTCGAACAGCGCCGGCGTCATCAGCGCCGTGCTGATGTGCTCGCGGTTGATAAGCTCCCCAAGTGCGCTGGCATCAATAAAGCTATCCGGATACAACACTAACGCACCGCCGTTGACCAGCGGCCCCCATATTTCGAACACCGCACCGTCAAACGCCATCGATAACAGCTGTACACTGCGACTGCCCGGCATAAAACCAAACAGCGACTGATTATGCCGTAACAGACGCATTATCGCCTGATGACTCACCGCCACGCCCTTGGGCTTGCCTGTCGTGCCGGAGGTGTAAATCAGATAAGCCAGCTCATCGGCCCTCCCCGTTTCAGCGATATCCGCAGGCCAGTGATAGCCGCTTTCATCCAGCGTGCTAAGCTCCGTGCTGGCAGCGGCACAGTCTACGTCTTGCAGTTGAGCACTGTGCTGACATAACACATGGCTTACCCCGGCATCCTGCAGGATGTAACTTATCCGGGCGGGCGGATAATTCGCCGCCACAGGCACATACACCGCGCCCAGTTTCAACACGGCCAACAGGGCACTGATAAGCTCGACAGAGCGCTCGGCGACCACGGCAACTTTATCCAGCCGTTTAACCCCCTGCGCAGCTAAATACCCGGCCAGGCGTGATGCGCGCTTATCCAGTTCACGATAGCTTAAACGCTGTTCGCCATAACACAGCGCTTCTTGCTCCGGCGTCCGTGCTACCCAATGTGCAAAGCCCTGCTCTAAACGCTCGGCCGGCGCACTCAGTAACGCGACGTTTTGCTCAGCCGTGCAAAGCCTATAATGACTCAGCTTCTTAGCTGGCTGGGCCGCGATTTGCTCCAGCAACTGCATAAAGGCAGCCGCTACGGTGCGGATACTGCGCTCACTGAACAAGTCCGTGCAATAACCCCAACTAAAGTACAGCCCGTCAGTGTCGGTTATTGCCGTCAGCGTCAGGTCGAATTTGACGCTGCTCTGCCGGTCCCGCTGGTAAGGCGTAATCGCCAGCTCCGGCAACTCCAGGGCAACCTGCTCGTTGTTCTGCAACACAAACAGTACCTGGAATAACGGGCTATGGGCTAAGCTGCGCTCAGGTTTTACCGCCTCAACCACCAACTCAAACGGCACATCCTGATTACTCTGCGCCGCCAGGTGCATACCCCGGTTACGCTGCAATAATTCACTGAAGCTCGGGTCATCGCTTAAATCCGTTCGCAGCACCAGGGTATTAACGAAGAAGCCTATCAGCGCTTCGGTCTGCTGCTGGGTACGGTTTGCTACTACCGTGCCCATCACAATGTCCTGCTCATTGCTCCAACTGCCCAGCAAGGCCGCAAAGGCACTTTGTAATGTCATAAACAAGGTGGCGCTGTGAGCCTGGCCAATTTGCTGCAACCGGTTCAGAACATCCAACGACACTTCACTGCCAATAAAGTGGCCGCGCAGGCTTTGTACCGCCGGACGCACTTTATCGGTGGGCAGGTTATGCCGCTGTGGTGCCCCCGCCAGTTGCTGCTGCCAATAACCCAGCTGGCGGTCAAACTCCTGCTCAGCCAGTTGCTGTCGCTGCCAGCGCGCATAGTCACTGTATTGAATAGCCAGCGCCGCAGGCACCAGTGCATGCCCTTCATAACGCTGACGGTAAGCAGTAATCAGCTCGCGCAGCCACAGCCCCATCGACCAGCCATCACTGGCAATATGGTGCATTAACACCAGCAGTAAATGTTTATCATCCGCCAACTTAGCCACATACAGCCGGCACAAGACATCCTGTTGTAAATTAAAGTGATACTGGCTGGCCTGCTTCAGCCAGGCATTTGCCGCCTCAACCTGGGCCTCTCCACTTAGCAGACTCAAGTCTGTCAGTTCCAGGTTGAAGCCGTCGCTGCTCATCAGCTGCTGCATCTGCCCCTGCGCTGTCTCAACAAAGCAGGTGCGCAAACTGTGGTGCCGCTCAATAATATGCCGCGCCGCCTCATGCAGCAGTGTCAGATTAAGCTGGCCTTCCAGTGCATAACAATACGGCATGTTATACAGCGCAGGCGCATTCTCCAGATGACTGACAAACAGAATGCGCTGCTGGGCATAAGACACCGGCTGTAACTGCTGGTAGTCTTCTGCCGGTATAATACTGCCCAGCGTACTGCCTTGCGCTTGCAATAAGCGCTGCGCCATCTCGCTCAGCACCGGGGCCTCAAACACCAATCGTACCGGTAACTCCAGCGCCAGTTGCTGCCGGATTGCCGCTATCAACCGCATGGCCAGCAAGGAATGACCACCCAGCGCAAAGAACTGCGCCTGGCGTGACACCTTGTCCAGCTTCAGCACCTGACACCAGATCTGGGCCAGGGCTTGCTCCATTGGCGTCTGCGGCGCGGCATAGTCCTCTGTCGCTGCCAACTGGGGCAGTGGCAGGGCCTTACGGTCTACCTTGCCACTGACCGACAGGGCAAACTGCCCGACTTCGATAATATGTTGCGGCAGCAAGTATTGTGGCAGCGCGCTCACTAACTGACGCTGTAGCGCTTCAATACGCCCTGCACACCCCGCTGCCGGCACAATATAGGCCACCAGCACCTCGCTGCCCGCGCGATCTTCCTTCACCGCCGCCACGGCTTGCGCCACACCATCCAGTTGCAGCAAGGCCGCTTCGAGCTCACCCAGCTCTATCCGGTAACCGCGCAGTTTAACCTGGTGATCACCCCGCCCCAGAAACAGCAAGCTGCCATCACTGAGCCAACGCACCAAGTCGCCGGTACGGTACATCCGGCTGCCTGTTGGGGCATTACCCCACTCCGCGCTGAAGCGCTCTGCCGTTTGCTCCGCCCGGTTCAGATAACCGGCGGCCACACCCGCACCGGCCACATACAGCTCACCGATAGCGCCCACCGGACTGAGCTGTTGTGTACTGTCCAGCACGTAGAAGCGGGTGTTGCTTATCGGCTTACCAATAGCAATGCTGCTCCCCTGAGGGGTTTCTGATAAGGGGTTAACACTACAGCCGATGGTCGTTTCGGTCGGGCCATAATGGTTAAAGATCTTCGCCGCAGGCATCTGCTCGCGCATTTGCTGATACAGGCTGGTCTTAAATTCCTCACCGCCCAGCATCAGGCTGTGCGCGGCGCTGACCGGGCCTTCCAGCTCTGCCAGCAACGCCTGCATTTGCGTGGGGGTGACTTTAATATATAACCGCTTACTGCCAGACAGGTGTAGCGCCGCACTGCGGTACAAGTTGTCTTCATCGGCAATGTACAAACAACCACCGGTCAGTAACGGTAAATACAGATTCGGAATAGTGCCATCGAAGCTAAAAGAGCTCAGCAGAATCGCACCCGCCAGCGAAGCATCATAATAATGCGCTTTGGCATGCTGCAGATAATTGCTCAGGTTGCCATGAGTAATGGCCACACCTTTGGGCTGCCCCGTTGAGCCTGAGGTATAAATTACATACGCCAGTTGCGTCGCACTCACCTGCGGCCAGCTCATAGCGCTCAGCCCTGTAAGCCCGGCAAGCTCAGCCTGCACCTCTGCCGTATCCAGCGCGACCAGGGCGACGCCCTCAGGTAAGCGCTGCGCCACCGCCTGATGGCCCAGCACCAGCACCGCGCCGGAGTCCGACAACACATAGTGCAACCGCTCATCCGGGTAGGTCACATCGACCGGCAGATAGGCCGCACCGGCACGCAGCACCGCCAGCATCGATACCACCAGATCAATCGACTTCTCCAGACAAATCGCCACCACATCATTGGCCACCACTCCGCGCTTAAGCAACAGCGCAGCTACCTGATCAACCCGGGCCGTTAACTGCTGATAGCTCAACTGGCCTTCACGGCTATGCACCGCCAGTGCCGTCGGTACCGCGGCCATTGCCTCACTGAGCAACTGGTTAACCAACGCCGGGCCGAAGTCCTGTGCGGTGGCATTCCACTGACGAAGTAAACTGCGGTCCTGTGTGGTCAGTAAATCATAACCTGCCAGCGCCAACTGTGGCTGCGCCACCAGTTGACTTAGCAACTGCTGGTAACTGCCGGCCAAACGCTCAATGCTCTGGCGCAGGAACAAGTCGGTGTTGTATTCAAAGCTCAGGTGCAACTCACCGTCAAACTCTACCGCCGACAGCTTTAAATCAAACTTGGCGCTGTCACGGCTTTGTGCCACACCGCTGACGCTAAGGCCACTGAACTCAACATCCGTCTGCTCGTTGTTCTGCAAGGTAAACAACACCTGGAACACCGGGCTGTAGCTTAAGCTACGCTCCGGCTGCAACTGCTCAACCAGCAGCTCAAATGGCAACTCCTGATGCTCAAACGCATTGAGCACCATGTCGCGACTGTGACTTAGCTGCTCGGTGAAACTGCGCTGCCAGTCCAGCTGATGGCGCAGTACCAGGGTATTAACAAAGAAGCCAATCAGCGGCTCTACTTCTTTCACCGTTCGTCCCGCCACCGGTGTGCCAATGACAATATCGGTTTCATTACTGTAGCGGCTGAGCACCAGAGCAAAGGCGGTATGCAACAGCATAAACAACGACGACTGTTGCTGCTGCGCCAGTTGCGTTACTTCATTGAGCGTCGCTGCATCCAGCACCAGGTTAACCCGGCTGCCGCGGAAGCGCTGCACCGCAGGGCGCGGCTTATCCAGCGGCAGGTTATGCACTTGCGGCAAGCCTTGCAGTTGCTTGTGCCAGTATTGCGTTAACCGCGTAAAGGCCTCTCCCTGCAGTTGCTCACTCTGCCAGCGGGCAAAGTCGCTGTACTGCACGCTCAGCGCACTCAGTTGCACAGCCTGACCACTTGCCAGCACGTTATAGCTCTGGGCTAACTCCCGCTCCAGTATGCCAAACGACCAACCGTCACAGGCAATATGGTGCAGGCACAGCGACAGAATATGCCGCTTGGGTGCCAGGCGAATAACACAACCGCGTAGCATCAGCGCTGAACTGAGCGCAAACGGCGTCGCCGTATCACGGGCCAGCCACTGCTCCAGTGCGCTCTGCTGCTCTGCCTCTGTCAGCGCCGATAAATCCAGTTGCGATAAACTAAATTCGGCATCGCTCAGCACCTGCTGATACGGCCCGTCACCGTCATCACGGAACACCGTACGTAACGTATGGTGGCGCGCTACCAGTAATTGCAGGGCCTGCTCCAGCGCGTCAACATCCAGCTCACCATCAAACTGATAGCGGGCCGGCACGTTGTAGTTAGCGCTGCCTTGTTCCAACTGATCAATAAACCACAACCGCTGCTGCGAGAACGACAACGCGACCTTATCACCCACCGCCGTGCTGGCACTCAGGGCATGACTACTCACCTGACGGCCCTTGGTTATCAGCTGCGCCATCGCACTTAATACCGGGGCTTCAAACACCTGCCGGATACTGAACTCCACGGTAAACTGCGTACGCACCGCCGTTACCAACCGCATAGCCAGCAATGAGTGACCACCCAGCGCAAAGAAGTCACTGTGGCGCAGTACCACCGCAGCTGGCAACAACGACTGCCACAACTGGGCTAACTCAATTTCGGTATCGCTCTGCGCTTGTTCACCCTCAATCTCCGTGTGCCACACTATAGCTGGCAACGCAGCTTTGTTGACCTTGCCATTGCCGGTGAGTGGGATAGCGCTTAACTGCATCCAACCTTTGGGCCACATATAGTCCGGCAATTTACCGGCCAGATGCTGCTGTAACAGCGCGGGGTCAACGGCTTCATTTGCTGCACTGACAAAATACGCCACCAGTTGCTCGCCATGGGCAGAGCTCTGTAACAATACCGTCGCATCACTGATCTGCGGATAATTCAAAATACAGTGTTCTATTTCACCCGGCTCGACCCGGAAGCCGCGGATTTTCAGCTGCTGATCGGCACGCCCCCGATAATCATACTGGCCCTGGTGGTTTAGCCGCACTAAATCGCCGCTACGATACCAGCGTGCTGTGCGGCCATTCAGTTGCAACTGCACAAAGCGCTCAGCTGTTAATTCAGCAGCACCGACATAACCGATGGCCAGGCAATCGCCGCCCAGATACAGCTCGCCTACGGCACCCGCCGGCACCGGTTGTTGGTGTTGATCCAGCACACAGATACTGGTGCCGGCAACTGCCGCACCAATGGGCGGTAATAATGGCCACTCAGCTGCTGCTGAACTAAGCACGCATTCAGTTGTGACATGCGTTTCTGACGGGCCATAATGATTTACCAGCCATGCCTGGGGTTGCTGTTGGAATAATTGCCGGATCTCGGGTGTTATACGCAGTTGCTCGCCGGCCGTAACCAGTACCTGCAAGTCACTGAGTTGGCTGTTACTGCTAAGTACCGCATGCGCCAATACCTGTAGCACTGCATACGGCATAAAGATCCGGCCGATATGATATTGCTGCAACAGGTTGATCAACCTGGGCATATCCAGCCGGCTCTCTTCATCTGCCAGCACCAGAGTGCTGCCAGTGGTCAATGCTGTCACCATTTCCTGTACCGACACATCAAATTGCAATGACGAGAACATCAAGGTCGGCACAGCTGTAGCCAACCGGGCCGCGCCCTGCTGCTGGTGAACCAGCAGCGCCAATAAGGTTCGGTGCGGTACCAGCACGCCTTTGGGCGTGCCGGTAGATCCGGAGGTGTGGATCAAATAGGCGGCGTGCTCCGCACTATGGTGAACATCTTGCAAAGCAGCGGATGCAAATGCCTGCAACTGGCTGATACTGAAGCTCAACTGCTGCACATTACTAATGTCAGGCTGGCTAAGCTCAGGCCGCTGCAGTTCTGCCGTGGTAAGCAAGCGTTTTATGCCGGCATTACCAATAATCTGCTGTAAACGCTCTGCCGGCGCTTTAGCATCAAGCGGCGTGTAGACGGCGCCAAGCTTTAACAGCGCTACGAATACCAGCACCACCTCAGCGCTGCGTGGCCACATAACGCCGACCGGATCGCCTGAGCTGACGCCTTGCTGTCGCAACCAGCGTGCCAGTTGGTTCGACAGGTGATCCAATTCCAGATAACTGTATTGCTGTTGCCCGGCAATCAGTGCAGTGGCGGTTGGCGTACGTACAGCCTGCAGCTCAATCCACTGGCTGACACTGTCGATACCCGCTGGCAATGCCGAAGGCGCTTGCTCGATCAACACGTCGCTGGCCAGCGCCAGTCTTGATACTGCGCAGGCCGGGTTCTCAATAATGCTGTGCAACAAGTGCATGAAACAGCGGCTAAAACGGGTGATACTTTGCCCGGCAAATAAGTCGGTGTTGTATTCCCAGTTAAACTGCAGGCCGGTATCTGTTTCTGTGGCGATCAGCGTAAGGTCAAATTTGGCCAGTGCTGCCCGGCTACGCTGGGCTTCAATATCCAGCTGTTGCGAGTCGGCCTCGACCTGCTGGTTATTGTGTAACACAAACATCAGTTGAAATAACGGGCTGTAGCTCATGCTACGTTGCGGATTCAGCTGTTCCACCAGCAGTTCAAACGGCACATCCTGATTGCTTTGTGCATTCAGATGCGTCTGACGCGCCTGTTGCAGAGCGCTGCTGAACGTCGGATCTGCAGCAAAATCATTCCGCAGCACCAGGGTGTTAACAAAGAAGCCGACCAGATGATTCAACTCATCCCGCCGCCGGTTAGCTACAGGGCTGGCCATAACAATATCAGTTTCATTACTTAACCGGCTAACCAGCACGGCAAACGCGGTTTGCAACAGCATAAACAAGGTCACATCGTGCTGCTGTGCCAGTTGCTTTAACTGCTCAGTAGTCGCCAGATCCAGGCTGGCATCGAGCCAGGCTCCGTTGTAGGTCTGGCTGACGGGCCGGGCATTGTCTAACGGCAGATTATGCACCGCCGGCGCCCCTGCCAGTGCCTGACGCCAGAAATTAACCTGTTGCTGCAGCATGTCGCCAGCCAGCCATTCACGCTGCCAGACAGCAAAATCAGCATATTGTACCGGCAACGCCGCTAACGGGTTGGCCATGCCCTGACTAAAGGCGTCATACAACCGGACAAACTCTTCTGCCAGTAAGCCCATCGACCAGCCATCGGCAACGATATGGTGTACTGTCATCAGCAATAGATGCTCGTCATCAGCTATTTTCAGCAGTTTTACCCTGAGCATCAGGTCGTGCTGCAAATCAAAGGCCGTATTCGCTTCAGCCAGCGCAAGCTGTTGTTGCTGTTGTTGCCGCACTGCCTCAGGCTGACCGGTTAAATCCGTTACGGCCAAGACAAAATCAGCATCCGGCTGCAGCCATTGCAGCGGTACGCCATCCTGCTCAATAAAGCGGGTGCGTAACGTGGCATGGCGGGCAAAAATGGTGCTGAATACCTGTTGCAGACAGTTGTAATCCAGCGCACCGCGTAGCTGATACACCATCGGAATATTATAGTTACCACTGTCGCCATCCAGCTGATGCATAAACCACATCCGCTGCTGGGCGTAGGATAACACCGCCTTATTATCCGGGTGCTGCAGTGCTCGCAGTACCGCTTGCTGCTGTGCAGGTTGCGTCTGTTCTATAGCAATAGCGAGCAAGGCCACTGTATTGGCTTCAAAGATGGTTTTAACCGTTAG
Organism: Rheinheimera sp. EpRS3; assembly: GCF_001513785.1. Taxonomy (GTDB): domain Bacteria; phylum Pseudomonadota; class Gammaproteobacteria; order Enterobacterales; family Alteromonadaceae; genus Alishewanella. Next base: position 584,883 of record NZ_LNQS01000001.1, on the reverse strand, counting down.
TTCGGTGGCAAATTCGGCAAAAACCGCATTAACCAAACGGGTCGCCAGCAAGGAGTGACCACCAATGCGGAAGAAGTTATCGTCCCGGCCGACTTGTTCCAGCCGCAGTAACCGCGCCCATATCGTCGCCAGCCGCTGCTCTGTGTCCCCCTGCGGGGCCTGATACGAGTGGCTTTGCTGCCAATTCACCTCAGGTAACTGGTGCCGGTCCACTTTACCGTTTGGTCGCAAGGCAAACTGCGCCATACAGTGGTAATACACCGGCTGCATATAGTCGGGCAGTTGCTGTGATAACTGCTGGCGTAACCGCACTATCAGCTGTTCCTGCTCGGAACTGTCGGTTAACAGATAAGCGATAAGCTGTTTATCCTCAGCACTGCCAACCACTTTTACCACCGCATTGCGTACGTCGTCGTCCTGCAGTAATTGCGCTTCAATTTCGCCCAGCTCTATGCGGTAGCCACGGATTTTTATTTGATCATCCATCCGGCCCAGACAGTGCAATTGCCCCAGCCAGTCGAACCGGCCCAAATCACCGGTACGGTAAACCCGGCCCACCGGCGTCTGGATAAACTTTTCTGCCGTTTGCTCTGGCAGTGCCAGATAGCCCAGCGCCAGGTTGCTGCCGCTGACCACAATTTCACCAATAGCCCCAGCAGCTACCGGTTGTTGTTGCTGATCCAGTAACAGCAGCTGAGTATTACTGATGGCCTGTCCTATAGGGACATACATGCTGTCCGCGGTGCCACGGCGACTGACATTGTAATAACTGATATCTGACATAACTTCAGTAGAGCCGTACAAGTTAATCAGCTCTGCCGGTGCCAAATCAGCAATGGCCTGACTGGCCAGTGAAGCCGGCAACGGTTCACCACTGACAAACCAGTAACGCAGTGCGTTCAGCGTCAGGCCTTTTTGTTGTTGATACTCCAACATACTGCGCAGTAATGATGGCGCCGTAACCAGACGGGAGATCTGCTGTTGTTGCAAACGGGCAAACAGTGCTGCCGGCTCTTTAACGTCAGCGCGATCAATCAGGTGCAGGGTCTGGCCAGATAACAGTGGCAGCCACAACTCCCACACGGCACGGGTAAACGCCATAGAAGTAATGTGACAACATTGCTCGTCCTGGCTAAACGGATAGTGCCCGCTCATCCACAACACGCGGTTAACAGTAGCAAGATGCGTACCGGCAACCCCCTTCGGCTGGCCGGTTGAACCCGAAGTGAAAATAACATGGGCTACGCTATCGGCAGTGATTTGGCTGTAATCCGGCATTTGGCTGTCACACTGCGTCACAGCCTGAATAAAATCAGCGTTATCAGTAATTAATTGCGGCACTTGCGCCGGCCACTGGTAGGCAGCGGCCAGTGCTGAGCTGCTCAGCACTAAACTGACATCAGCTGCTTGCGTCATATAGTTAACGCGCGCAGCCGGTAATTCAGTCGACAACGGCACATAGGCAGCGCCACATTTTACCACTGCCAGAATGGCCACTATGCGCTGCAGATCACGCGGCATCGCTATTGCCACCCGGCAACCTGCGCTTAGCGCATACTGTTGCTGCAGGTAGGCGGCCCACTGGTTACTCAGCTGTTCAAGCGCCTCGTAGCTCATTTGCTGGCCACCGTGTTGCAAGGCGGTGCGCTGCGCGTTTTGCTCGGCAATAACACTGAATAACGCCGGTATTGACGATGCCGCTAACGGTTGCCCCGCTTCAGGCTGCGGCCAGGAGGTACCCCAACTGTGAGACAGCACCGGCGTTTCCGGCGCTTGCTGCACCTGGTTCAGTAAATGACCAAACTGGGTGGCTGCCAGCTGGATCGACGATAACTCGAACAAATTCGCATCATATACCCAGTTTAAAACCAGCTCACCGCTACTGTCATCGGCGTACAGAGTAAGGTCGTACTTGTTTTGCACTTCGCCCAGGTTGAGCATTTCTACCTCAGTTTGATACAAACTGAACGGTTGTTGCTCATTATTGTTATAGTTCAGCATGATCTGAAACAGCGGCGTATGGGTCAGGCTGCGCTGTGGATTGAGCATTTCTACCAGCTTTTCAAATGGCATGGCGGCATGCTGATGCGCATCAAGTTGCACCGCTTTAACCTGCTGCAGTAGCTGCACCAGGCTTGGGTTGGCAGACAAATCAAGCCGCAGCACCAGCGTATTGAGAAACACGCCCATTAACCGGCTTAATTCCGGCTGGTTGCGTTGCGCCAGCGGCGTACCTATTACCACATCGCTGTCGTTGCCAAGCCGTGCCAGCAACACACTGAATACGGCATGCAACAGCATAAAATCAGATATCTGATATCGTCTGGCCAGCTGCTTTAATAAACTCAGTTCCGCCGCAGGGATCACCTGTGACCAGACCCCACCACGGTAGTTATGTTGCGCCGAGCGGGGCCGGTCCAGTGGTAAACTGTGTACCGCAGCAATACCCTGCAGCTGCTGACGCCAGTACTGCTGCGTCTGTTGCAGTTGCACGGCTGCATTGAGCCGTTGCCAGCTGGCATAGTCACGGTACTGCACTTGGTATGGCTCAAGTGTTAGCGTCTGTTGCTGACAAGCGGCCTGATAAAGTTGCTGCAGCTCCTGCAGGAAAATACCCAGTGACGCACCGTCAGTCGCAATATGGTGCATGCACAGCAACAATACATGATCGGTTGCCCCAAGCGATAACAGCTCTGCGCGCAGTAATATATCGGTATCTAACGCGAAGGGCTTAGCAGCTAGTTGATCGATCGCGTGCGTAATCGCCTGCGCGTGATCTGGCGCCAACTCAGTGTAGTCGCGCCGCACCAAGCTAATAGTTTTGCCCGGCATCACTTGTTGCCAGACCTGGCCGTCTTGTTCCAGGTAGCGGGTGCGCAATGACTGGTGCCGTTGCAGTAAGGTATCCAGCGCCTGCTGCAAAGCAGGCAGTTGCAATGGGCCGCGAATGCGCATTGCCAGCGGCATATTGTACTGACTGGCCTGCGGCGACATTTGCTGCATAAACCACAGACGTTCCTGAGCGAAGGACAGCTCAACCAACTGCTGCTCTTTGGTACAGACGCTCAGAGCGGGTAGCGCCGTTTCTGGCTGGCTTTGGCCAATGACGCGTGCCAAACGCCTGATACTGTCATGCTCAAACACTGTGCGCAGCGCCAGTTCAATGCCAAAGGCACGCTGGATCAGCATCAGCAACCGGGTAGCCAGTAACGAATGCCCACCCAGGGCAAAAAAGCTGCTGTCTACGCTAATTTCCTCTGCTGGCAGTTTTAGCAACTCTGCCCACAGTTGCTGCAATTGCAGCTCAATATCACCTGCTGCGGCGACAGTGTCGGTGCTGTGTTGGGTAAACTGCGGCAACGGTAACGCCCGTTTATCGACCTTGCCGTTAGCGGTTAATGGTAATGCCGGCAGCGACATAAATGCCGCCGGGATCATATACGCCGGTAGCAAGGTTTTCAGCTGCGCCCGCAGATTACTGGCAGAGTCTGTACGCCACTCACTATCAGCTGCCAGTACCAGATAGGCCACTAACTGCTGATGCTGTGCCGCATCCGGCAGGCAAATAACACAGGCTTGCTCCACTTGCGGTAGTTGGTTTAGCGCAACAGTGACATCAGACAGCTCAACACGGAAACCACGGATTTTTACCTGATCGTCACTACGCCCGAAATACTGCAATTTATTGTCGCCACGCCAACGCACTAAATCGCCTGTTTTATAAAATATGCCGGCATGGCCAGCAAGACGGACAAAACGTTCGGCACTCAACTGGGGTAAATTAAGATAACCACGCGCCACGCCTGGCCCGGCAACATACAGTTCGCCTATAGCCCCACGCGGCAGCAATTGTTGCCGTTCATCCAGGATCAGACAGTGGCTCTGCCCCAGCGGCAAACCGATAGCAGCATATTGGCCGGCGTGCAGTTGGCTTACCCGCTCGACAGTGACCACATGGGTTTCTGTCGGACCATAATGGTTCCATAACTGACAGCTGGCATGTTGTTGCATGAAGAGGCTGATGGCCTCATTGATAAACAAGGCTTCACCGGCAACGATAACCTGTTGCAGTGCCGGTAACGGTAATTGCTGGCTAAGTGCCTGCTCAGCCAGCAGGGCAAATACCGCTGGCGGGCAAAACAGCCGTTCAATATCAAGCTGTTGCACCAATTGCGCCAGCTGCACCAAATCACTTTTCTGCTCTGCGTTGATCAATTGCAAACAGCTGCCGGTCGCCCAGGCGGTTGCCAGCTCCTGCGCCGATACATCAAAGGTAAGTGGGGTAAACTGCAGCGTATTCAGCGCCTGTGCCTGGCCCAGTTGTTTTTGCGCCTGTACCAGATGCAATAAGGTGCCTTGCGTTTGACACACCCCTTTAGGCTGGCCGGTGGTACCTGAAGTGTACAGAATATAGGCCAGATCAGTTGTGGCAATGGCGCGGTTAAGCTGTGGTGGTGTCGACAGCTGGGCGGCAATCTGCGCCTGTACGCTACTGTCGTCCAGTAACTGCATGGCGCTATCCACTCTGAAGCGGTGGCTAAACTGCTGCTCTGTTAGCAGTAATACCGGTTTAGCATCCTGTAATATGTACACCAGGCGCTCTGGTGGTAATTCTGCATCCAATGGCAAATAGGCGGCGCCAAGCTTTAACACCGCCAGCACAGTCAGTATCTGGCTGATACTGCGATCCAGACATAAGGCAACGATATCACCCTGAGCCACGCCTTGTTGCGTCAGCCAGTGAGCATAGCGGTTGGCCCACTGTTCCAGTTCACGGTAAGTCAGCTGCTCCGCGCCCATTCGCAGCGCAGCCTGTTCAGGCCGCTGCTGTACCTGTTGCCGTACCAGGGCGGCAATGTCTGTGCTCACGTCAGTCGGCATGCCCTGAGCCAGTTGCAACAACTGCTGTTGCTGCTCGTCGCCCAGCAGTGGTATCTGTGGCAGTAACTGCATACTGTGCTGTGTTACCTGTTGCAGTAGATGCAGCAAACTGTCAGCCCAGGCAGTAATAGTGGCTGGGGCAAAAATATCGCTGTTGTATTCCCAGATAATGTCTAAGCCATCGGCGTGTTCTGCAACCGACAGCAGCAAATCAAACTTGCTGTGCGATAACAGCTGTTCCTGCTCGCTTAGTTGCAGCCCGGCTAACTGCCAGTCGCCATGCTGCTGGGTGTGTAATACCAGCATGATCTGGAATAAAGGCGCATAGGCTGCGCTGCGTTCTTTTTGCAGTTGTGCTACCAGCTGATCAAATGGTAACTGCTGGTGCTGATAGGCATCCAGCGCTACCTGACGACTGTGCTGCAGCAACTGGCTAAAACTCATCTCGTTGTCACATTGCAGTCGCATCACCAACGTATTGGCAAAGAACCCCAGCATCTGTTCCAGTTCAGGTTGTTCGCGGTTCGCCACTGGCGTGCCAATAACAATATCACTCTGCTGACTTAAGCGGGCCAGCAGTAATGCCAGTGCCGCCTGCAAGCCCATATACAAACTGGCGCCGTGCTGCTGACATAACGCATTAAAACGCTGCAGATCTGCAGTTGCCAAACTGCGCTGACAGCTGCTGCCGGCAAAAGCCGGTTTGTCTGGCCGGTTATAATCGAGCGGTAAACTATGCAGTTGTGGCATGCCATCGAGCTGAGTAAGCCAGTATTGCTGCTGCAGCTGCAGTCGTTCAGGCGTCAGCCACAACTGCTCCCAATGGGCAAAATCAGCGTATTGCAGCGCAGTATCATCCGCTAACGTGACCTCCCCCTGGCAATATTGCAGATACAAGGATGCCAGTTGCTGCTGCAACAGGCCGACCGACCAGCCATCAGCGGCAATATGGTGCAGCGTAAACGCCAGCACATGCGACTCATCCGCCAGTTGGATAATGCCGCTGCGCAGCAGATAATCTGAGCCCAGATCAAACGGCAAGCTGGCATAACGTTGCAGTGTCTGCACCAGAGTGCGATCCGCGTCAGGATCCCGGCTCAAGTCGATAACTTCAGTCTGATAATGCTCTGCACTAAAACGGCGTTGCAGCGGTCCTTCTGCCGTCTTTATTATGCTGGTGCGCAAAATGGCATGCCGTTCCACCAGTTGCATGAACACGGCTTGTAGCGCGGCAATATTCAGCTTGCCCTGCAGGCGGTACGCAAAAGGCATATTGTAGTGCGCACTGCTGCCCTCCAGCTGATCAACCAGCCACAAGCGCTGCTGGGCGTAAGACAAGGGCACTAATGCCTCCGCCGGTTGACGCTGTAATGCTGTTATCGCTGCCGTTTTTGGCAAACGCTCAACTATAGCGGCCAGCTCGGATAACAGCGGGGTTTTAAATACTTGCGCGACACTAAGCTGACAACCGGCATGCCGGCTGATAGCCGCAACCATTCTGGCGGCCAGTAACGAATGCCCGCCTAAGCGGAAGAAGTTCGCATCCCGGCTGATACTTCCCGCCTCACGCTGCAGCAACTGCGACCACAGCTGCACCAGGTACTGCTCTGTCTCACCCTCCGGTGCACTATACTCTGCTACGTCAGCCTGCTCGGGTAAGGGCAACGCCTTACGGTCAACTTTACCGTTCACATTCACCGGTAAACTGTCCAGTACCAACACATGCGACGGTACCATATATTCCGGTAACACCTGCAGCAGCGCTGTGCGCAGCGCCGTAACATCTATTGCCGCTGCGCTGACAACATACCCCACCAGCACCTGCTGATGCACCAGCACCAGTGCCTGCTGCACGCCCGCCGCTTTACACAGCTGGGCTTCAATCTCGGCCGGCTCTATCCGGTAGCCACGCACCTTGACCTGGTCATCCCGACGCTGTAAATACTCCAGTTCCCCTATGCTGCTGTAACGCACCATATCGCCACTTTTGTACAACATCCCTGCGCCAAACGGGTTGGCAATAAAACTCGCGCCACTAAGCTCAGGCTGGCCCAGATATCCCTGGCCCACACCCGCTCCAGCTATATACAACTCGCCCCGCGCACCCACCGGCACCGGTTGCAGTGCATTGTCCAGCACATATAAGCTGACGCCGCTTAGCGGCGCGCCCAACTGCGGCCGCTCGCCTGCTATCAGGCAGGCGCTGCTGTTAACCGTACATTCGGTTGGGCCATACAGGTTATACGCCACCCGGTTATGCCGGCTATTATGTGCCACCAGATTACGCCACAGCTCGGCGCGAATGGCTTCGCCCCCTATCAGTTGATTCGGCAGCGCTTGCTCTGCCGCGCATTGCTCCAGCAACACCTCACTCAGCGAGGGAGTCGTATCCACCCAGTCTATTTGCTCGGCAGCGAAGTAAGACAACATCTGCTGCGGGTCTTTACGTTGCTCATCTGACAACACGTGTAAGCAGATACCCTCGCCCAGCAACGCCAGTGCCTGCACCGACGCATCAAACACTACCGGTGCACGCCAGGCAAACCGGCTGCCGGCCAGCGGGTACGCTGACAGTAACTCTGCCATACCATCACACAGATGACTCAGGTTACCCTGGCTGATAACCACGCCTTTGGGCTCACCCGTCGAGCCTGAGGTAAACAAGACATACGCCGCCTGCTCTGCCAGCAATACCGGCAGTTGCACCGCGTCGCTGCCTTCGCCTGTCAGGGCCAGTAAGGTCACACCGTCAAGCTCCACCCTGGTGTCGGTCAGTAAAAAGCCGACCTTGGCCTGGCGCACTATCTGCGCTACCCGGCCAACCGGTGTGCTCTCGTCAAACGGCAGGTACGCCCCGCCAGCCTGCTGGATTGCCAGCAAATTGACCACCAGCCCCGCATCCCGTTTTTGCCATACGCCAACAATATCGCCCGGTTTAACCCCCTGCTCTACCAGATAACGTGCCCGGCTGGCCACCGCGTCAACCAGTTGCTGATAGCTCAGCCGCTGCCCGCCGCTTACCAACGCCAGCGCGTCGCCTTGCTGCGCGGCATACGCCGATAACCTCGACGTCAGGCTGTGATAAGGACGCTCAGGCTGCTCACTGTTCTGATCTTCTGCTGTGCTTTTTACTACTGATTGCCGGGCCCATAGCTGTTGCACACTTTGCGTTGGCTGTTGCAATAATCCTTCGGTATAACGGCAGAAACATTGCAGTATCCTGGCAACACTTTGCTGACGTAGCAGCGCCGTATCGTATTCTAACTCCAGTAACAAGGCGCCATTGGCTTGCTCTGCCACCGTCAGCGATAAATCAAACTTCGCTACCAGTTCGTCACTGTGCCTGACGCTAACCTTATTTTGCGGCAGCGTTAATGCAGGTTCAGCCCAATTTTTATCCAGATAATTAAACATGATCTGAAACAGCGGATGGTAACTCAGGCTACGCTCTGGGTTGAACACCTCAACCAGCTGTTCAAACGGTAAATTCTGTCTGGCAAAAGACTGCTCTGCCTGCTGCTGTTGCTGTTGTAATAACGTCGTCAGCGCGACAGAACTATCAATACGGGTTCGTAGCAGTAAGGAGTTAACAAACAACCCCAGCATCTGCTCTGTTTCCGGCCGCTGCCGGTTAGCAACCGGACTACCGATGACAATATCGGTTTCTGCACTAAAACGGGCCAGCGTTAAGGCAAATATGGTTTGCAGTATCACGAAAGGCGTAGTGCGCTGCTGGCGGGCAAATTGCTGCAAAGTGCCGTTTAGTTCTGGCGTCAGTTCACTTTGCACGGCACTGCCGGCAAATTGCTGTTCAGCCGGCCGGGTATAATCCAGCGGCAGGTTGTGTACCTGCGGTAAGTCCTGTAGCAGCTGGCTCCAATACTGTTGCTCTGCACCCAGTTTCTGTTGTTGCTCAGGCTGTTGCAAATAGCAGGTGTAGTCCAGATATTGCAATGTCTGCGGCTTCTGTTCTGGTTGCTGGCTTTGCAGCAATTGCTGATACAGTTCAGACAATTCGGCAAAAAGCAGGTCCATTGACCAGCCATCAGCAGCAATATGATGCAGACACAACAGCAACTGATATTGCTCTGGCGCCAATTGCACCAATTCGGCCCGCAGCATCAGATCAGTACTCAGATCAAAGGCTTTGGCGGCGTTATCCCGGCTAATGCTCTGCAACTGCGTCTGACGTTCGTTCAGGGCCACAGCACTCAAATCGGTATACCGACAAACACCTGCAGTGGCTGCACTGATATGCATATACAGCTCGCTGTTATCGTCCTGACGATACTGGCTGCGCAAAATCTCATGTCGTTCAACTAACAGATCAATCGCCTGACACAGTAGTGTCGGCACTAACTGACCCTGAATATCAAATTGTGCCGGGATCAGATAACTGCCCCCTGCCTGCGCAAACTGACAGACAAACCACAGCCGCTTTTGAGCTGGCGACACCGGATTACGTTGATGGCGCGGTGCACTGACTATTGCTGCGTGATGCCGCACAGGTTTGGCATCGATCAAAGCTGCCAGTTGTCGGATACTGCTATGCTCAAACAGATCGCGCAGTGTAAGTGCCAGTTGCCACTGCTGACTGATGCGGCCGAGCAATTTACCCGCAAGCAAAGAGTGACCACCTAAAGCAAAGAAATTGGCCTCAACACACAGCTCAGCGCAGTCTAACTGTAACGCGTCTGCCCAAAGCAGTTGCAGCTGTTGTTCTGTCGCAGTAGCTGGCATCAGCGCCGCTATAGCCGTTTCTGCGACAGTAGGCAAAGCTCGGCGATCGATTTTACCGTTCGCAGTGAGCGGCAACTGCTCGAGCAATATAAAATGTGCAGGCACCATATACGACGGTACCCTAGCCGCCAGACCGGTACGGATTTTTGCCAGATCCGGCGTAGCGCTATTACACACCAGATAAGCCACCAGCTCTTTTTGCTGCAGCCGGTTAACGCGGCTCAGCACTACTGCCTGCACCACGTCGGCACAGTGCAGCAGTTGCTGTTCAATTTCGCCGGTCTCAATGCGAAAGCCACGGATCTTCAGTTGCTGATCATCACGACCAACAAAATGCAGTAAACCGCTGCTACAGCGGTAAACTAAATCGCCGGTGCGGTACCAACGTCCGGCCAGAGCTGCATGATCAAGCTGAACAAACTTCTCTGTGGTTAATGCCCTCTGTTGCCAGTAGCCTTGTGCCAAACCCAGACCCCGGCAGTACAACTCACCAATAGCACCTACCGGCTGCACGTTGCCGTATTGATCCACTACGATAACTTCATCGCCCGGCACTGGCCAGCCCAGTGGTACCGTGGTGGCATTGAACTGGCGCGGGATTGGATAACATAGGGTAAAGGTCGTGTTTTCGGTAGGACCATAGCCATTGATAATACTCAGCTCAGGTTGACGCCGATACATTGCCGCTACCGCTTGTGCCGATACCACATCACCACCGGTAAGCAAATATCGCAGCGTGGGTAACGGTTGAACACTATGCAAGGCGAAGTGTTCAAACACCGCAGCAGTAAGCCACAGGCTGTTAACCTGATATGTTGCTACCGCCTGCTCAATGCCACTTACCGAGATCATTGCATCCGGATACAGCACCAAAGTGCCGCCATTGAGTAATGGCCCCCATATTTCCAGCGTCGCAGCATCAAAAGCAACCGAACCAGCCTGCAGAAACACCGTTTCCTGATTCAGCGGCATATAATCAGCCAGCTTCACCAGCCGCAGTATTGCTTGCTGCGGTACTGCCACCCCTTTGGGTTGGCCGGTAGAACCAGAGGTATACATGATGTACGCCAGATCGTCGGCTTGACGTTTAACACTGGCAAAAGCCTGGCTAGCGGGTGCCAGCTGTTCCAGCACCAATACCGGCAGGCTAATGTCGGGCAACTGCTGCGCCAGAGTATGGTTGCTTAACAGCACACTGGCCTGGCTATCCTGCAGAATAAAGCTGTTACGAGACGCTGGGGCATCGGGGTCTAACGGCACATAGACCGCACCCGCTTTGTTAATTGCCAACAGTGCAATAATCAGATCAACAGAACGCGGTAACAATAACGCCACCCGGTCCGCAGCAGACACTCCGGCTTGCTGCAGCTGCGCCGCCAAAGACTCAGCGGCCTGCGCCAGATCGGCATAACTTAACTGCCGCTGTTGATAACGCAGGGCAATCTTGTCCGGGGTATGTTGCAGCCAATAAGCAAAACTCTGGTGCAGACTTTGCTGGCATAGTGCCAGCTGTTCAGCTGATACTATGCGGCTTATAGGCTCTGCTGTATCCAGGTGAATACCGCTTTGTGCCGCCTGGGGCTGTTGCAATAAGGTGGTTAGCGCCCGCTGGTAGCTATTTAGTATGCGCTCGGCTGTGGCAGCACTAAACAGATCGGTGGCATATTCAAGCTCCAGCAGCACGCTGCCGTCAGTTTGTTCTGCCACGGTTAGCGACAAATCAAACTTGGCTTTATTAAGCTCAGCTTCCTGCAACTGTACATCCAGTTGCTGCCAGTGTTCCGTTGCCTGCAAATCGGCGCCAACATAGTTAAACATCAGCTGGAATAACGGATGGTGGCTAAGGCTGCGTAGCGGATTGAGCAGCTCAACTAACTGTTCAAAACTGATATTGTGGCTGAGCAGCTGCGACAGCTGCCGCTGGCACTGCTGCATTTGCGTAACAAAACTATGAGATAAATCAACGTGATGCACTACAACCAGTGTATTAACAAAGAAGCCGATCATTTCATCCAGCCCGGCTTGCTCACGGTTGGCAAGTGCGACAGCAGTCACCACCCGACGCTCGTTGCTTAAGCGTGCAATCAGCGCGGCAAATACAGAGTGGTACAAATTAAAACTACTGCACTGAGCATCGCTGGCAAATTGCTGCAATGGCTTAGCCAGTTGTGCAGTAAGACGCAGACGGCACACCGCGCCGTTATAGCTTGGCGTCGCCGGCCGGGGGTAATCCAGCGGCAGGCTGTGCAGTGCAGGCGCGTCCTGCAACTCTTGCAACCAGAACGCATTATGCTGCTCTACATCAGTACTTTGCTGCGCCACAGCATAATCACTGTACTGCAAAGTATCGGCAGCCGCTATTGGCAGTGTTGAGCCCTGACACGCAGCGTTGTAGCTGGCAGCCAGTTGTTGCAACAGCAATTTAACTGACCAGCCATCGCCAGCAATATGGTGCAGGTTCAGCAACAAGCAGTGCTGCTGGACAGATAACCGTACCAGCTGCAGCTGCAGCATTAAATCTTTAGTTAAATCAAATTGATAGCTAGCATGTTGTTGTTGCAACCTGTCCAGTGTCTGCTGCTGCTCTGCACCCGCCAGCGCAGATAGATCTGTGCTATGCCATAAAATCGCCGGTACCGCAGTCAATTGCTGATATACACCGGTATCATTCTGACGGTACACAGTACGCAGAATATGCTGACGCTGAAACAGCGCCGTTACCGCAGCAGCAAACGCAGTGTAGTCCAGCTCACCCGTTAAAGTCAGCTGGAGCGGCATATTGTAAATACTGCTGTCTTGTTGAATTTGACACTGGTGCCAGATACTGGCCTGTGCCGCTGACAGCGGATAATAGTCAGCCGCTTCAGCCTTAACCAGCAGCCGCGGTGCGGCGTTGGCCTGTTGTTGCGTAATCAGCTGAGCCAGTTGCTGCAGCTGAGAAAACTCAAATACATGTTTTAATTTCAGCGCTGTCTGTAACGTCTGATTTACCGCCGCAACCATTCTGGCAGCCAGTAACGAATGCCCGCCTAAGCGGAAGAAGTTCGCATCCCGGCTGATACTTCCCGCCTCACGCTGCAGCAACTGCGACCACAGCTGCACCAGGTACTGCTCTGTCTCACCCTCCGGTGCACTATACTCTGCTACGTCAGCCTGCTCGGGTAAGGGCAACGCCTTACGGTCAACTTTACCGTTCACATTCACCGGTAAACTGTCCAGTACCAACACATGCGACGGTACCATATATTCCGGTAACACCTGCAGCAGCGCTGTGCGCAGCGCCGTAACATCTATTGCCGCTGCGCTGACAACATACCCCACCAGCACCTGCTGATGCACCAGCACCAGTGCCTGCTGCACGCCCGCCGCTTTACACAGCTGGGCTTCAATCTCGGCCGGCTCTATCCGGTAGCCACGCACCTTGACCTGGTCATCCCGACGCTGTAAATACTCCAGTTCCCCTATGCTGCTGTAACGCACCATATCGCCACTTTTGTACAACATCCCTGCGCCAAACGGGTTGGCAATAAAACTCGCGCCACTAAGCTCAGGCTGGCCCAGATATCCCTGGCCCACACCCGCTCCAGCTATATACAACTCGCCCCGCGCACCCACCGGCACCGGTTGCAGTGCATTGTCCAGCACATATAAGCTGACGCCGCTTAGCGGCGCGCCCAACTGCGGCCGCTCGCCTGCTATCAGGCAGGCGCTGCTGTTAACCGTACATTCGGTTGGGCCATACAGGTTATACGCCACCCGGTTATGCCGGCTATTATGTGCCACCAGATTACGCCACAGCTCGGCGCGAATGGCTTCGCCCCCTATCAGTTGATTCGGCAGCGCTTGCTCTGCCGCGCATTGCTCCAGCAACACCTCACTCAGCGAGGGAGTCGTATCCACCCAGTCTATTTGCTCGGCAGCGAAGTAAGACAACATCTGCTGCGGGTCTTTACGTTGCTCATCTGACAACACGTGTAAGCAGATACCCTCGCCCAGCAACGCCAGTGCCTGCACCGACGCATCAAACACTACCGGTGCACGCCAGGCAAACCGGCTGCCGGCCAGCGGGTACGCTGACAGTAACTCTGCCATACCATCACACAGATGACTCAGGTTACCCTGGCTGATAACCACGCCTTTGGGCTCACCCGTCGAGCCTGAGGTAAACAAGACATACGCCGCCTGCTCTGCCAGCAATACCGGCAGTTGCACCGCGTCGCTGCCTTCGCCTGTCAGGGCCAGTAAGGTCACACCGTCAAGCTCCACCCTGGTGTCGGTCAGTAAAAAGCCGACCTTGGCCTGGCGCACTATCTGCGCTACCCGGCCAACCGGTGTGCTCTCGTCAAACGGCAGGTACGCCCCGCCAGCCTGCTGGATTGCCAGCAAATTGACCACCAGCCCCGCATCCCGTTTTTGCCATACGCCAACAATATCGCCCGGTTTAACCCCCTGCTCTACCAGATAACGTGCCCGGCTGGCCACCGCGTCAACCAGTTGCTGATAGCTCAGCCGCTGCCCGCCGCTTACCAACGCCAGCGCGTCGCCTTGCTGCGCGGCATACGCCGATAACCTCGACGTCAGGCTGTGATAAGGACGGCCAGAGATCTGCTTTGTATCGGGTTGAGTGCTAATGTCAGCCAGCTGAAGCGAGGCCAGACTATGCTGCGGCTTTTCTACCAGTTGTTGCAACAACACATGAAATGCCTGACTAAGCTGCGCAACAGTGGCCGGGCGAAATAGCGCACTGTCAAACTCCCAATTCAACTGCAGCCAGTCGTCGTGCTGTACCGCATCCAGCGTTAGATCAAATTTGGCAATGCCCGGCGGACTGTCTTGCAAAGCACACTCCAGCTGGTTAAAGCATAGGCCAGAGCCGGTCTGCTGACGGAAACTAAACATGATTTGAAACAGCGGATGGTAGCTCAGGCTGCGCTCTGGATTGAGCACCTCGACCAGTTGTTCAAACGGATACTGCTGGTTCACCAGCATAGCAGCATGTTGCTGTTTATCCTCAGTCAATTGCTCAATAAAACTGCGGGATAAATCAACATGGCTACGCACAACAACCGTATTAACCAAATAACCCACCAACGATTGTTGCCACTCTTCTGTGCGGTTTGCCACCGGCGAGCCGATAACGATATCGCTGTACTGACTATACCGCGCCAGCAAAATAGCAAAACTGCTTTGCAGTAGCTGATACAGCGTAGTGTGTTGCTCTGCCGCCAGCTTGCTCAGCGCTGACAGTAACGAGGAGCCAAGCTGCGAGTGCAGCAGATCGCCACGATACTGCTGCTGTGCCGGCCGGATAAAATCGGTGGGTAGCTGATGCAAAACGGGTAACTCTGCCAACTGCTGCTGCCAGTATATACTTTGCTGTTGCATAGCTGTAACAACGTCATCCTGTTGCAGCCACGCGGTATACTGGCCGTAGTTGATAGCCGCCGGTTCAAGGCTGGCACCATTATAAAGCGCCGCCAGTTCGTCAAGCAGCAAACTGACGGCATGGCCATCGGCCGCAATATGATGCAGACATAAAAGCAATTGATAATACTGAGGGCTGATACGCAGTACTTTAGCTCTGATCGGATAATCTGCAGCCAGGTCAAAAGGCGCCAATGCCATAGTGTTAACTTCTGCTGCCAGCCACGTCGTCGCATCCTGCTCTGCGCCGGGTTCGCTGTACTGCAGCAGTGTTGTCGGTACCGGCAATGTGACCACAGCCAATTGATCCTGTTGTTGCCGGTACACAGTACGTAAAATATCATGCCGCTCAATTAGTTGTATTAAAGCACTGTCAAGCTTGGCGCTATCTAACTCACCGTTAAACTCGATAGTCAGCGGGATATGGTAAGCTGCAGCCTGTTGCTCTAATTGGCATAGCAGCCACATCTGCCGTTGTGCGGCTGAGGCCACACCGGCGGCAGTTAGTAACGTCGGCGAAGCGAATACAGTAGTGCTGCGGTGCTGATCCAGCCAGGCAGACAACTGCATGATAGTGGGGTGTTCAAATATCTGACGAATACTGCACTGCCCGTAGCCTTGTTGCACTATGGCGCTAACGACTCGGGCTGCCAGCAGAGAATGCCCCCCTAACGCGAAAAAGTTAGCGTCTACAGAGGTTTGCTCAATATTCAGCTGCAAAAACTCAGCCCAGATTTTCTGCACACAGCACTCAGTTGCCGTTGTCGCTGGCTTAAACACCGCATCAGTCAGCTGCCAGTCTGGTAGCGGCAAAGCTTGACGATCAAGCTTACCATTGACGCTACGGGGTAACGATGACATTGCAATAAAGTGTGCTGGCACCATAAAGGCTGGCAATTGTGCTGCCAATGCCTCACGCAGCTGCTGCGCTGTTACTGCCATGTCTGCTGTACCAGTGTCTTGTTGCACATAATATGCAACCAGTGCCGGTTGTGCCGCTTTGTCCTGTTGCAACAGCACTGCCGCTTCACGAATTTGTGGCAACCTGCTAAGACAGGCTTCAATTTCTCCCAGCTCTACCCGGTAACCCCGTAGTTTTATCTGATGATCTCTGCGGCCAATAAACTGATGTTCCAGCTGCGGCGTCAGGCGCACCAAATCGCCGGTTTTATACAAACGTTCACTGGCATTAAATGGACTGTTTATAAAGCTCTGTGCGGTTAGCTCTGGCCGGTTCAGGTAACCCCGGCCGACTGCCAGCCCCCCGATATACAGCTCGCCCACTGCGCCTACAGGTAAAGGTTGCAAGGCGTCATCCAGCACATATAGCCGGGCAGTCGGTAATACTTGCCCCAACGTAATACGCTGCTGCGGCAAAATTGGTCCTAAAGTTACGGCGATAGTACATTCAGAAGGGCCATAAGCATTAAACAACGCATACCGCTCAGCCCAGCGCCACGCCTGTTGTTCATTGCAGGCCTCACCCGCCACCATCAACGCCTGCAGTGCGTAGTCGTCACGGCAATTTAAATGCGCCAGCAGTGCAGGCGGCAACACCGCATGGGTAATATGTTCTTGCAACAGTTTTTGTTCCAGCGCCAGCATATCCAAACGCTGGGTTTCGTCACACACATGCAGCGATGCGCCGCTGCAAAATGCCATAATCCACTCGAAAGTGGCGGCATCAAAACTGACAGTGGCATATTGCAGCACGCGGGACTGCGGACTCAGTTGCAGCGGAGACTGCAGCGACAACGCCAGTTCCAGCAAAGCACCACGCTGTAACAACGTCCCCTTGGGTTTACCGGTAGAGCCTGAGGTGTAGATCACATAGGCCAGTTGCTCTGGCTGCAGCACTATATCCGGCAGGGTATGCGGATAATCTGCTAAACAAATGTGCTCCAGCACGATTACTGCATTATGGTTGTGTAATCTGGACAACAGTTTTTGCTGCGTCAGCACTAACTGACAACCGCTGTCACTGAGCATATGCCCGATGCGCTCATCCGGATAGGCCGGGTCGACTGGCAAGTATGCAGCGCCAGTTTTAAGCACCGCTAAAATAGCAATCAGACTGCTCGCAGATCGTTCAGTACACACAGCGATAATTTGCTCTGGCAACACTCCCTGAGCTAACAAATAATGTGCCAGCTGAGACGACTGCTGGTCCAGCTCGCGGTAACTGAGCTGTTCAGTGTTAAATTGTAATGCCAACTTGTCGGCATATTTTTCCGCAACCCTTGCCAGCTGTTGACCCAGTTCAGTGCCGTTGGCGACCTGCCCTAATAGGCCCAGCTCCGCCAAGCTTTCACTTGATGTCAATGCTAACTCTGCCAGGGGCCGGTGCAATTGTTCGGTTAAGGTTTCCAGTAGATAGCAATAACTGTCAGCCAGTGCCTGTATGGTTGCCGTGTCAAAAAGCTCTGTTGCGTAGATCCAATTGCACTGGAAGCCTGCAGGAGTAGACACAACTTCCAATGTCAGATCGAATTTTGCTTCTACACTGGCACTTTCGGCCAGCGTGGCGTTCACGCCATTGAACAGGGTCAACTCACCACTAAAGCCAGCATCACGGAAACTAAACATCAGTTGGAACAACGGATGATAGCTTAAGCTGCGTTCTGGCTTTATCAGATCTACAATGTCGTCAAAGGGTAAATCCTGATGATCCTGCACAGCGAGTATATATTGTCTGGCACGTTGTAACGTATCCGCTAAGCTTTGCTGCATTGACAACGGTAACCGCAGAGGCAGGCTGTTGACGAAAAAGCCGGCTATCTCTTCAAACTCAGGTAGACGACGGTTTGCCACCGGCGTGCCCAGTACCACATCATCGGTGGCACTGAATCTGGCAATCAAGACGGTAAACAGGGTTTGTAGCAGGCTAAAGCAACTGGCGTGCAGTTCATGACACAGTTGCCGGACGGTCTCGGACACCTCGCCAGGCAACACCACCTGCAGCTGACTGCCGGCAAAACTCTGGCGCTGCGGCCGGGCATAATCGGTAGTTAAACTATGTAGTGACGGGGCACCTTGTAATTGCTGTTGCCAAAACTTGCGCTGACGCTCAGCCGCGTCTGAATGCAGCCACTGATGCTGCCACTGTACATAATTCGCGTAATGCCAGCTTGTGTCTAACGCTGCTTTAGCGCCACCACAATACTGATTATAAAACGCCGCCAGTTGCTCCAGCAGCAAATCCATACTCCAACCATCAGTAATAATGTGATGGCAGGTCAGGATCAATACCCGCTGCTTTGGCAAACAAACCAGCTCAGCATCAAACAGAGTACCAGCTGCAAGATCAAAACACCGGCGACTTTTTGCCAGTATGTAATCGTTTAGCTGCGCGCTGGCACTCTCAGTTGTGGACCAGTCCTGCAGACTTAGTATGTCCGCAGGCGCAGGCAGGGTTTCCTGCCATAAATTATTGCTTGCAGCGTCCATAATAAAACGGGTGCGCAATTGAGGCTGTACCTGAACTAAGCTGGTCAGCGCTTGTTGCAACGCCGTGACTTGCAATGAGTCACTAAAATAGATCACCGACTGCACAGTATTCGTTTCTTGTTGCGAAGACAAACTGTTGCTCAGCCACATCCGTTGCTGGCCTGCCGACGGTGCAAACCGCTGCGGCAACGGCATCGGCTGTAATACAGCTTGCCGCTGTTGCTGTTGCTGCGCCAGCCAGATGGCAAGTTTACGCACAGTGCTATGTTCGGCAAACTGCGCAAAACTCAGCTCAACACCATACAGTTGCGCCAGGCGCGCCAACATCCGCGTTAACTGAATAGAATGCCCACCCAACTCGGTAAAACTATGCACAACACTGATCGGACCAGAGTTTAGTATGTCCCGCCATAACTGTGCCAACTCACTTTCCAGCGCCGTAGCTGCAAAATGTTGTTCAGCCAGCACAGACGCTGACAGCTTAGTAGCCAACAGCTGCCGACGATCCACTTTACCACTACTTAATAACGGCAAGCTATCTAACCAGCAGCCGTTTGAAGGCACCATAAAACGGGGTAACTTCGACGCTAACCAATCACTAAGCTCAGACCATCCAGGCTGCAAATTACCGGCCGCCCGCATAAAAGCGACCAGGCTATCCTGTTCAGCCAGTTTAACAACCACCGCCTCGGCAACCGCAGGATGTGCATTGAGCTGATTTTCAACCTCACTGAGTTCAACCCTGAATCCCCTCACTTTTACCTGCTGGTCACGCCGGCAGACAAATCGCAGCAGTCCGGACGCATCGCGGGTTACAATGTCTCCGGTGCGATACCAACGCCCCTGCTCGTTCTGATAAAAAGCTTCAGCAGTTTGTTCTGGATTGTTGATATACCCTTCGGCCAGACAACTACCACCAATATGCAATTCACCTTCATGCGCAGCAAACCCCTCTACCGGCTCAACTTTATACAACCGCGGGGCGAGCACTTTGCCTATTGCCACAGACGTTCCCTGTAAATCTGCGACACTCAAGAGATGATAGCAGGCCGAGATCACCGTTTCTGTCGGACCATAGGCGTTAAATAAGCGGCAACGACCAAATAACTTGTATTCCTGCCACCGCTCGATGACCTGCCGCGGTAACACATCGCCACCAACAACCACTGTATGTAGCGTACTGTTATGCCAATACGTTTTAGCTGTAGTCCCCTCAAGTAACAGCATCAGATAAGCAGGCGGTACATCTGTTGCCGTGATCTGGTGCTTGAGGGTATAGCGATAAAACTCAGAAATGCTAAGCTGCTTAATTTGTTTTAAATGTAAACAACAACCATGCATCAAGCTAAGCCACAGTAGTTCCAGCGCAGCATCAAACGTAAAAGCATTAATATGCAACAGGATATCGGTGGCAGATAACGAAAAATGGGTAGACACTTGTTTCAGGTGAGCTGCTAGCGCTTGGTTAGTTACCAGCACACCTTTTGGTTGCCCTGTACTACCTGAGGTGTAAATAATATAGCCATCAACAACATAATTTTTATAATTTACATTAAAATCAAAAAGATAAAAATCATCAAACAGGTTAGTACAACTGACACTAAAGAGTTCCGCATACTGTTTTACCTCGTCGGTCACCAGTAATACCAGGCCAGTATCTTCGACCATATAGCGGGTGCGCTCAGTAGGTGCTTGGGGATCTAACGGAACAAATATCGCGTTTAACTTACACACTGCCAGATAAACAGTTAGGTACCGAGCAGATTTCTCCAATAGCACGCCAACGGCATCCCCCGGCTTGACGCCGAATCTGGCAAGTTTAACGGCACAAAAATCAACCTCTTTAGTTAATTTTTCGTAACTTACCATTTCTGTTTCAGATACAATTGCGATACTCGTCGGGAAGGTAGCTGAAGACGCCAAAAATGCAGAGTAAATAGCTGATTTTGTTTCATTAATCACAAATAAATCCTTTTATAATACTATTTTATAGTTGTTATTATCCTCACATCATCAGCTAATACAGCAATTTTTTCAATCCACAAGTTAAATGCAAGAGAACACAAAAACCGTAAAGCACCACTTACAGCAACAAAAAGTTAAATTTAATGTACCGATTAACATTTGTTGACTATGAAATTATTTTAGTTAAAGTCTCCAACCTAAAATATAAAAACAAATACAAATTAGAGTAACAACTCACTTTTTGTTTCTATTTTGACACAAAAGTATCAGCAGACAGGGAGCACACGGTACGTAAGTACTGCAGTAAGTGATTACTATGAATATTGAGCATCTGATCGGCAAA
Organism: Rheinheimera sp. EpRS3; assembly: GCF_001513785.1. Lineage (GTDB taxonomy): Bacteria > Pseudomonadota > Gammaproteobacteria > Enterobacterales > Alteromonadaceae > Alishewanella. The sequence goes on along the minus strand of NZ_LNQS01000001.1, from coordinate 564,083 downwards.
GCAGAACAGCATGATATTGAATTGTTTCTGGAAAATGGAAAATTGGGCTACCGGGCTTACCAATCCCAACCCAACAGGGGGCTTTTGGCTCAGTTATCGGAGCACAAGGATGCTATTCTTCACTATCTGCAGCAACAAGCTGCAAATATGCCGGATTACTGCAAGCCCCTGCCAGTATCAACCAGTCAACAACGTATCTGGACCATTGATCAGTTAGAACATGGCAGTACTGAGTTTCATATCCCTGTCGCACTGTTGCTGCCGCGTTCAGTAGATCTGTTAACATTGACAGAGCGGCTAAAAAAATTGGTCGAACGGCACTATGTGCTGCGTTGTGTCTTTACAGAGAAAGAAGGTCAGCTTTATCAGAGAGTAGATAGCCCTGACAAATTGCAGCTCAGTGTTGAAGATCTGACATATCTGCCTTACCAAAACGCCATCGCTCAGGCTCAAGCCAGAATAGCGCTGGATAATCAACAAGCATTCAATCTGGCCGAAGATCTGCCACTGCGGGCGATCCTTTTCCGTTTGCCGCAACAGCATGCCGTTATTTACCTTAATATTCACCACATTGCTGTAGATGAAAGTTCGGTAACCCAAATACTTGAAGAGTTATTGGCCGAAAACAACGTACTGCAAACCGCAGCGCCGGTGCAATACGCTGATTATGTATATTGGCAGCAGGCGTATTTACGTTCCTATGCATTTAAGCAACATCTGGCTGCCTATGTGCAATTACTTACCGACGCTCCAGCGCTGCACAGTCTGCCACTGGATTTTCCCTACAGCCCACTTACCAGTAATGCCGCGGCTCAATATAAAATCGACCTGGAGCCAGATTTAGCAGCAGCCGCTTTTGCATTATGCCAACAACAGCAATTGACACCTTTTATGCTGTTTCAGGGGGCACTGTCTGCTTTTCTCAGCATCTGGACTCGTAGTGATGACATAGTTCTCGGCACACCAAGTATTTTGCGGCCTCAAGACAAGTTTAAACAGGTGGTTGGCTGTTTCCTTAACCTGTCCGTATTGCGTAGCCAGTTTACTGCCGGTATGACGGGACTAGACGTGATGAAACAAGCTCGTCAGCTCAGCCTGAATTTACTCGACTGGCAGTCTGTGCCGTTTGAAACCCTGTTAGAGAAACTAAAACCTGAACGCAGCCCACTGTATAGCCCTTTGTTTCAAATATTATTTTCCATGCATATGCAGGGGCAACAGAATACGGATAGCAAACAAGACAGCGCAACCGCGCTAACAATTAGTAGAAATACAACCAAGTATGATCTGACGGTTCACGCCAGTGTCAGCAATCAGCATATTGCATTTAATTTTGACTACAAAACAGATTTATTTCTGCCCAGTAGCATCGAACAACTGGCTCAGGCATTCTGCCAGTTTCTGCATACTTTTATTTTGGCACCAGCAACTGACCTGGCTCAAATCAGCCTTGTTACTGAGCGGGACTCTGCCCGGCTAAAACAGTATAACGCGACAATGTTCGACTATCCGAAGAGTCTGCGTTTAGATCAACTTATTACGCAACAAGCCGAAGCGACACCTGACAATATTGCCATAGAAGCAGAGCAGTGCCTGACTTATCGTCAATTGGAACTGTACAGCGAACGTATAGCAATATCATTAGCTCATCACGGAGTGAAATCAGGTGATCACGTCGGCATTATGCTTGAACGCTCTGCGCTGATGGTCTGCACTATGCTGGCGTTAATGAAACTTGAAGCGGCCTATGTACCCCTTGATCCAGCGTACCCGCTGCAGCGGTTAAAATATATTTATCAGCGGGCTAATTGCACATTGTTAATTAGTGACACTATCGAATCAGCAACAGAATTAGGCGCCAAACATAGCTTTTCGCCTGAAACCTTATTACAGCACGCACAAACGTCAAGACCAGCAGCCACCCATTTAGGCGCAGCAGCAACGGCTTATCTGATTTTTACCTCAGGCTCTACAGGTCAACCGAAAGGCATAGCAATACAACACTGCAATGTCGTGAATTTTCTACTGTCGATGCAAAAACAGCCCGGCATTACCAGCCAGGATAAACTGCTTGCAGTAACTCCGATTTCGTTTGATATCTCAGTTCTGGAGCTCTTTTTACCACTGATTAGCGGCGCTTGCCTGGTTATTGCAGCCCAGGAACAAAGAGACGGCTTTAGTTTGTGCCAACGGTTGGAACAAGGGGATATCAGTCTGATGCAAGCCACACCTGCTGGCTGGCAAAGTGTGCTTGATGCAGGCTGGAAAGGTCAGCCAGGCTTAAAAGCGCTAAGCGGCGGTGAAATATTGCCAGCACAATTGGCTACCCAACTGACACAAAAAACAGCCGCACTGTGGAATATGTATGGGCCAACCGAAACCACCGTATGGTCTAGCATGGCTGCAGTAAATAACACGGCACAAAGCAAGATCACTATTGGCCGGCCGATCGCTAATACTGAGATCTACGTACTCACACCGAACCAGCAACTATGTGCATTTGGCCAAACCGGCGAGATCGCGATTGCAGGAGATGGTGTCAGTTCAGGCTACTACGGTCAACCCGAATTAACACTAAGCCGTTTTATCAGGATTAAAACGGCTGAGGGTGAAAAACGGGTATATCTGACCGGCGATTTAGGCCGTCTTACTTCTGATGGCCAGTTGCAGTGCCTCGGCCGTACTGATGAGCAAATCAAACTACGTGGTTTTAGAATAGAGCTGACAGAAATTGACGCTGTAATGCTGACGCTGCCGAATATTAAACAAGTTGCAACAGTGCTGCATAAACACAGCGCGGGTTCCACACTGGTTAGCTATTACTGCTCAAAACAGCCCGATACTCAGGATAACGAACTGCAATTACTGTTGCAGCTCAGGCAGCAACTACCAGCTTATATGCTGCCAGAGCGCTTGGTCATGTTGCCGCAATTTCCATTGACACCAAGCGGGAAAATTGATCGAAAAGCCCTGGCAGCATTAGCGTTGAACCAACACCGTCATAGTCATGTAGCACCTAAAACTGACCTGCAATGTCAGCTGGTTGAGTTGTGGCACAAACTTACCGGCCAAACCGATATTGGTATTACGGACAATTTTTTTGCCCTCGGAGGAGATTCTATTTCCGCAGTCAAAATTGTGCGTTTCTTGCGTGAGCAAGGCTATGACATGAATAACAAACTGTTATTTAGCCATCAGACTATTGAAGATCTGACGACTCACTTACCCCAGCTCCTTACACCTTTGACTGGAAACGTCACTGAGATACAAGTCGACGGGATCGACATGTTGCTGACAGGAGATGGCGACAACAACGACCTGACAGCCATATTAAAAGAGTTTTCAGCCCGTTGATATAAGAATAAAAATAATAACCAGGACCAATGACATGAAGTCTACAGAAAACATCGCGGCTATTTATCCTTTGTCACCGACCCAGTCAGGATTGCTGTTTTATTTGCTAAATGCAAACAAAGGTGACCTGAGTTACCGCGAACAGCTGAAATTTACTGTCGATAAAACCTTGTGTTTAGCCAATCTAAAACAAGCATGGCAACATGTCGTCAATCGTCACCCGGTGTTACGGTCAATATACAGCTGGCAGGACAAATCCCAGCCGTTTCAGATCGTTCTCAAGCATGCACCTCTGCACTGGCAAGAGCACGATCTTAGTCATCTGAATTACGACGATTGCCGTCAATGTATCAAAGAGTTGTCATTGCGTGCGCGGCAATATGAACTCCAACTCGACCAGCAACCACCGTTGCAAATAGATTATTTTAAACTGCCCGATGGCAGCGCTGAACTAGTCTTCAGTTTTACTCATCTGCAACTTGATGGCTGGTCGATGGCGCTGATCAGCAATGAGGTTGAAGCGATTTTACATCAGCTATTAACTGCAGACCCTCTGGCTCTGCCACCAGCCGGTGACTACAAAGAATACGTAAAATGGCTGCTGGCACGCGATCATGCCGCCTCTTTGCAATACTGGCAACAGCAGTTGCAAGACTGTGATCCGACACCGCCATTACATTTAAAGCAGCAAGCTACCCAAAGCAACAGCAGCAACCATGAGCAAACGGTATTGCGTCAACAGATTAACGTTGAAAATAGCCAAAAAATACAGCTGTTCTGCCGCCAAAATGGCATGACGTTAAACGCTTTTATGTTAGGTGTGTTTGGTTATCTGAACAACCTTGCGAGTAACCAGACACATAGCATTATTGGCGCAGTAGTATCAGGCCGGCCGGCAGAAATTGACAGTATCGAGCGTACTGCCGGATTCTTTAGCAATGCAGTGCCAACTGCGATTAAATCGGTACCCGGATTAAGTTTTATTAACTGGTTACAGCAGTTGCAACAGCAATTGGCAGAAGGCCGGGAGCATGCATTTGTTTCGCTTGAGCAAATCAAAGCAGGTATCAACATTGCGGTTACTGAACCTTTGTTCTCTACCTTGTTTATATTTCAGAACTATCCGAAAAAAATAATCACCGGTGATAACAACCGCTCTGTGGTTATGCAACAACAGCAAGGTGTTGAACAGAGCCACTATCCTTTAACGCTGTATATCAGTGTCAAAGACACCATCAGCATCTGGGCCAGCTACGACAACCTGCATTATGATCACACTGAGGTGCAGCTATTACTGAATTATTACCACGAGTTAATGTTGCTGTGCATGACACAGGCAACAACACCGTTGTCGGAACTGAATTTACTCACGGATGCCCGGCGCGAACAGCTGGAGCGGATTGCCAAAGGCCCATGCAAGCCAGAGTTAATCCAGCAACATTTGTCATCACAGCTACACCAATTAACAACCGCCTCAGATCGGTTGGCGCTTGTCGATGGCAAACGGCAGTTTAGCTATTTGCAGTTGGCCCGGTATGTCGAAACACTGCGAAAAAACTTACAGGCTCAGAATATTGGCCCGGGGCAACGGGTAGCGTTACGGTTAACCCGCTCAGCTGAGTTTATTATTGCCAGCCTGGCTTGCTTACAAGCTGGCGCCAGCTACGTACCCATTGATCCCGCCATGCCACTGGAACGGCAACAATTTATTTTACAAGATGCCGCTGTGGTATTAATTATCAGTGAAAGCAGCACCGAGGCAGATCAAGTGCCGGTTTGGTCAACAGATTCTCTGCTAGATGGGCCACTAAGCGCGGCCCCCAGCTCAGAGCATATTTTTGACAATCAACTTGAAGCCTATGTGATCTATACATCCGGATCTACCGGCACGCCCAAAGGTGTTGCAGTATCACGCGGTGCTTTATGTCACTACGCCTTATCTGCAGCTCAGTATTACCATCTACAGCCTAGCGATCATGCGCTGCAGTTTGCCTCGGTTAGCTTTGATACGGCTATTGAAGAAATTTATCCGACGTTATTTAGTCAGGCCAGTCTGGTGATAAGAGATGATAACGTGCTTGGCTCGGCGGCCAGTTTTAACCAATTTTTACAGCAACAGCAGATCTCCATACTGAACCTGCCTACCGCCTACTGGATGCATTTGGTGACCATGCTCGAAGAAGAGCAGGTGAAATTGAGCCCACAGATCAGGAGCGTTATTATCGGCGGTGAAGAAGCATTGCCCGGTGTACTCAAAAAGTGGCAACAATATTGTCTGCAGTATCAGTTAAATCCAGCGTTGTACAACACTTACGGCCCCACTGAAACCACTGTGATTACCAGCCGTACCGAATTAAGTCAGTACCGGGTAAACAACACCGCCTTGCCTATCGGCCGTGCTATTGATAACAGCGCCTTGTATATCGTCAATCAACATTTGCAATTACTTAGCCCTGGCTGTGTTGGCGAAATAGCAATAAGTGGCCCGGGCTTGGCGCTTGGCTATCTGAATCAGATAGCGTTGACAGCAGAAAAATTCGTCCAATTGCCGCAAGCGGGCAAAGCCTACCTCAGCGGCGATTTGGGTTACTACCAGGACGATCAGCTGTTTTATCTGGGACGTAAAGATTTTCAAGTGAAGATCCGCGGCTATCGCGTAGAGCTGGGTGAAATTGAGCAACTGCTGTCGACTCATCCGGACATCAGTGAATGCGTTGTGGCAAGTTTTACCAATGAAGACAACGCCAGACAGCTGGCAGCATACTATGTCGCAGCCGTGCCATTATCACATCAGCAGATCAGACAGTTTCTGGCAGCAGTATTACCCGACTACATGCTGCCGTCAGCGTCAGTACAACTGAATCAACTGCCGAAAACTCTGACAGGAAAGTATGATCGCAAACACTTACCCATCCCTCAGTTCGAACTGACGCAGGTTAGCTGTTTCTCTGACCCTTATCAGGATTTACTGGCACAAATCTGGTTAAAACTGCTGGGTGACCAGCCACTGACAACAGAAAGCCACTTCTTCCGCCTTGGCGGACATTCCATTCTGGTAACAAAGCTGATTGCTGAAGTAAGAAAAAACCTACAACTGAACCTGAGTTTTACAGAAGTATTTCAGCAGCCGGAATTGGCTAAGCTTGCAGCTTTACTACAACAAAAGCAAGCTCAGGAGCAGCAGGCGTTTACCCTACCGGCAATCAAACCCTACCCACCACAGCGTGATATCCCGCTGTCATTCCAACAGGAACGGGTGTGGTTTTTACAGCAACTGCAGCCAGGAAATACAGCCTATAATTTTCAGTTAACTTTCTGGTTAAAAGGTCCTTTACAGCCCGAAATTCTGGCACAGAGCTTAACGGAAATCGTTGCCAGACAGCATTTGTGGCACACCAGTTTCCATCAGCAAGACGGCATCCCTTTTCAACGGATTGGCAAGCCTTTCGATGTTGAGTTACAACTAGAATCCTTGATGCATTTAAATGCCCAGGATAAAAAAACCTATGCACAATGCTTACTTGATGAACTTAGCCAAACTGCTTTTGACGTCAGTCAGTTGCCACTGATTAGGTGGAAATTGCTGCAACTGGACACCGACTATTATCAACTTATCCAGGTTGAGCACCATTTAGTGCACGATGGTTGGTCAGTGGGTTTATTTTTAAAAGAGCTGCAAAGTATTTATCAGGCCAAACTGGCCGGCACTGCCCATGCCTTACCGGCGCTACACATAAGCTATGCCGATTTTTGTTTGTGGCAACGGGAAGTCTTAGCGGGACCTTATTTTAGCCAGATGGAGCAGTACTGGTTAACGCAGCTGGCCGATTGCCCAACCCAATTGGCGCTACCGTATGATTATGCCCGCCCTGCTGTACCAAGCTTCCGCGGTGATTCAGAAATGTTTCATCTGCCAGACGCGCTTTACAGCCAGTTACGTCAATTCAGTAAGCAACAAGGTTACACCTTGTATATGACGATGCTGGCTGCCTATTACGTGATGTTGTCCCGTTACTCACAGCAAACGGATATTTGTGTTGGCGCAGGCGCGGCATCACGCAGTTTGCCAGAGCTGCAACCCATTATCGGCATGATGGTTAACAGCATAGTGCTACGCACAGATCTGAGCGGCAACCCTAACTTTTTGCAGTTACTCGACAGAGTCAAAACCACCTGCCTTGGGGGCTACTCACATCAGGATATGCCATTTGAGCAGTTGGTGAAAAAGCTCTGCCCCAGTCGCACAGGGCATGCAAACCCATTATTTCAAACTATGTTCAGCTTCCATGATGCAGAAGTGCCTGATCTTAACTTCGGCGGACTGGAAGTCACGGCTCAGGTAAAAACCAATAAATCGGCCAAGCTTGATTTAAACATCATTGTTGCACCACAGGCAGAACAGCGGGTTGGTAAAGTAAGCACCCGCCCTGCCTATGCCGTAGTCACCTGGGAGTACAGCACTGAACTGTTTAACCGTAAAACCATTCTGGATATGATTGATACCTACCTGCAACTGCTGGACAATCTGACCAAGCAGCCGGAGCAGCCAATCAGTCAGCTCAGTGCCGTAAGCCCTGAGTCGATGCAGGAGCAGTTATTTGCGCTAAATAATACTGCCCAGCCACTGCCAGACGCTTCAATACCTGCGTTGTTCGACCAACAAGTCTTACAGCATTCAGATCGTGTTGCCGTAGTTTGCCCGGCAGCAGGCGATATAACGTATCGGCAGTTACAGCAACGCTCACTGCAACTGGCAACTTACTTACAACAGCAAAATGTTGAGCCAGGCCAGATTGTCGGTCTGGCCTTGCCGGCCAGCATGGAATTGTATGCCGCTATGCTGGCATGTTTGCGCCTAGGCGCCAGTTACATGCCGCTGGATTTGACGGCAGGTGAGCACCGGCTTGGTGCAATGTACAGCGACTTGCAATTGCAAAGCCGGCCGATCATTCTGGCACAGCAACCGTTATTAGCGCACTGCCCTGCCAGTATCCGCGTACTGCCGTTACCGGCACCAACAGCACAGGCACTAGCCTGCTTTAACCATTCCCGCGCACTGCAACAGGCGTATGTACTTTATACCTCTGGCACCACCGGCCGGCCAAAAGGTGTCTGCGTGCCGCAGCAGGCTGTTATTCGGTTGGTTAAAAGTAATCAGTTCCTGACAATTACCGAACAAGATCGCCTGTTGCAACACTCTTCAGTCTATTTTGATGCTTCAGTATTGGAAATATGGGGTGCCTTATTAAACGGTGCCTGCCTGATTGTTCCTGACCAAACCAAGCTAACACTGGACGCACTGGACCACACCCTGGAGCAACATCGCATCAGTATCCTCTGGCTGACAGCCGGTTTATTCCATGCATTTGCTGATTACTTTACAGGGCGACCGTTGCATAACCTGCATACGCTACTAGCAGGCGGCGATGTGTTATCGATGGAAAAAGTACGTACTGTGCTGCTGCACTACCCGCACTTAACGCTTATTAATGGCTATGGCCCGACCGAAAACACCACGTTTTCCTATTGCTACCCGATGCGCGCCGACACGCTGTCACAGTGGCAGCACTTAGCCTCGGTGCCACTTGGCTATGCCATCAGTAACAGCCGTGGTTATATTCTGGATCAACATCAGCAGTTATTACCCTATGGTGCCACCGGCGAGCTGTATCTGGCAGGCCTGGGGCTGGCGACAGAATATCTGGGGCTTGACGGGCCAACGGCAGACAGTTTTATTGAACTGACATTGGGTGAGGGTGGCTTTAAACGCACGGAGCGCTTATATCGTACCGGTGACTTAGTCCGTTACAGCCAGGATGGTTTACTGTGCTTTGTCGGCAGACGTGACAGCCAGATTAAAATCCGCGGCTTTCGGGTTGAAATACTTGAGATCGAAGAGATCCTGCGTCAGCATCCGCAAGTTCAGCAGGCTGCCGTCGTTGTTGATGATGATCCGCAACTGAGTAAGACCCTGTTTGCTTTTGTCAGTATTGACGGCAATATCAGCAGTGCAGAACTAATGCGCTATTGTCAGCAGACCTTACAGCCTTTCCAGCAACCCGCCAGTATCAGCTTGCTACCACAGCTACCTTTAACCGCAGTAGGGAAAGTCGATAAAACAGCCTTGCTGAACCAACGCACCACAGAATTGCCCGTTGATGAGACTCAGGTTCCGGCGACAGAAACCGAGATCCGTCTGCAGCAAATCTGGAGTCAGGTGCTGGGCAAAACTAATATCACCGTACAGCAGAACTTCTTCAGTTTAGGTGGCCATTCTCTGGTCGCAGTGAAGGTTATCGCTGACATTCATCAACATTTTGGGGTGCGACTGAGCTTACTGGACTTCTTCCACAGACCCACTATCGCGGCCCTGGCGGTGTTAATAGAACAACAGCCCATCGCCGCCACTGCTGAACTGGTTAGTCCGTTGTCAGCGACAAGTTCGAACGCTGAGGAGTTAGAGAACTTATCTGACGAAGAGCTTGACGCTATGCTCGCAGTGCTGGCAGAGCAGGACTGAATCATGACGGCGACGATGACCCGCGCAGAGAAACTGCAAAAGCTGGCCCAAGCCAAACAACAGCTGGGAGCATTGCTGCCATTGTCAGCGGCTCAGCAACGATTCTGGTTTATTGAGCAACTAGAGCACAGCAGCGGCCTGAACAATATTTTTAAAGCGCTGCTGATTACTGAGCCGCTGGACCAGGCGGCTTTGCAGCAGGCGCTTTACACGTTGACGCAGCGCCACCCGACAATGTGCAGCCGCTTTATCAATACCCGTAATGGCCCAAGGCAGCACACCGTACCTGCGACATCACCACTGATCGTACTGACTGACGTGACAACCCTAGCCGAAGCCAAAGCGCTGGCCAGCGCCGATGCACAGCGAGGTTTTGCTTTGTCATCAGAACTGCCATTTCGCTGTACGCTGTACCAGATGCCACAGCAGCAGTTTCTGTTAACACTGTGCATTCATCATATTGTCGCCGATGGTTACGCGTTAAACTTGATCCTGGCAGAGTTACACACGCTTTACCGTCAGTTGCTGGGACACGTGGTACCAGCGTTAGCGCTACCGGCTATAGATATGCAACAGTACCTGCAGCAACAACAACCGGCAGAGCTTGCACAGTTACAACAGTTCTGGCAAAACACGCTGCAAGATTGCGAACCGCAATTACAGTTGAGCCGTAAAACTGCTGCACTGAGCAATGACGGCGATTATTATTATTTCAGCTTACCGGCTGATGTCTCTGCGCAAATCAGCCAGTTTTGCCAGCAACAACACATCACCCCTTTTAATCTGCTGCTGGCTGTGTTTAATATTTTGTTACATAAGCTCAGCGACCAACGCAATTTCATTGTCGCCACTCCGGTGTTAAACCGGGATCAACCGCAGCTAAAGCATTTTGTTGCCGCGGTGGCCAATACATTATTGTTACCAGCCATTATAGACAGCAAGATGGCCGCAGGGCAGTACGTGCAGCAGTTGCGACAGCAGTTTTATCAATGCCTGGCACATCAGCAACTGGGCTACTCACAGATCCTGGACTTGTTACAACCAGAGCGCGATATTAATCGTAATCCTCTGTTTCAGGTTATGTTTTCGTATAATGTACTGCAGGATGCCGTAGCGGCACCCGGCAACAACTGGCAGAGCTGTGCGATACAACGACACTATGCCAAGCTGGATCTAACGCTGGAGCTGACATATCAGCACAGTGGTTTCCATGGCTATTTTGAATATAACAAAGCCTTATTCAGCGAACGTGATATCAGTCGTTATGCCGAATTTTATGTCGAATTGGTGCAACAGGTTATTCAGCAGCCAGAACGCCCATTGGCACAAATTGCGCTAACGTCTTTAGCTCAACAACAACAGCTGCTAAGCCATGCGCCAATCGCTGGTTCGGCAGAACAAGATATTTTGTCGGCGCTGCTAAAGACGGTTAATCGGATACCGCAACAAAGCGCGCTGACACAAACCAATGCCGCTCAGCAATTAAGCTACAGTCAGCTGTGGCTGCTGGTAAAGCACTATAATGCCCTATTGCAGCAACATGGCATGGAACCCGGTCAGGTGGTAGCTATTAGTTGCCAGCACAGATTAACCGCCATTGTTGCCATGCTGTCAGTGCTGGCAGCTGGCGGCTGTTTTGTGATTGTCGACCGTGATATCAACGTCGAGCGCAAGCAATTTTTATATCAGGATAGTCAGGCATGTCTGACCATGACTGATCAGCCAGACGCTGGCGCTATTGAGATAACATTAACACCTGAGCTACTGCAACAATCCGCTGCAGTAGAAATCCAGTCCACCCAACCGGCTTATCTGGTGTATACCTCCGGCACCACCGGCACGCCTAAGGGCGTAGTTGTTAGCCGGCAGGCACTGAGCAACCACGCCAGCAGCATGGCCCAGCATTATCAGCTCAGTCAGTGTCGCACCAGTTTGCAAAGCTCAGCATTATCTTTTGATTTGGCTCTGGAAGAAATTTTCCCGCCATTAATTGCCGGCGGCCACCTGCTGTTGCCCGCTCAGCAACAGACGTTAACCTTCGCCGAGCTGCAACAATTGATTACCCAGTACCAGATTGAACATCTGAGTCTATCGACTGCCTACTGGCAAAGTTGGATTAGCAGCTTGCTACAGGCACAGCAGCCGCTGCCAGCCTGTATCCGGCAAATTGTTATCGGCACAGAACAATTAACCGGTGCTGCCGTAAAAAGCTGGTTCAGTTTAACACCAGCGCCTCAGGCCGTATTGTTTAATGCCTATGGCCCCAGTGAAGCCACCATCAGCTGTAGCTTACATCGGGTAGCACCGCAGGATCAGTCTCTGCCTGAAGTACCGATAGGCAAAGCGATATTACCGAACCGGCTTTATGTGCTGGATGCAGATCTGATGCCGGTCCCTGCCGATGTTACCGGCCAGCTATATATTGCCGGTGATAATCTGGCTCTGGGTTATCATAACCAGCCCGAACTTAGCGCCAGCAAATTTATTTATCATCCATCAAGCGGTGAACGACTATATGCCACTGGCGATCGTGTCTACTTCAGAGACGATGGCAATATCTGCTTTGCCGGTCGTAACGATCAACAAATTAAGCTACGTGGTTACCGCATTGAGCTTGAAGGTATTCGTCAGCAAATACTGCAATACGCTGCTATCGCTCAGTGCTATGTCATGATCGTCGAGCCACAACAGCTAGTCGCTTATCTGGTGGCTGCCGACAATACTCTGCAACTGACTGGGCTGCGCCAGTATTTGCAGTCGCAGTTAGCCGAATATATGCTGCCACAGCATTTAGTCTTGCTGGATGCCTTACCTCTTACCAACAGAGGCAAAGTTGATCAGGCCAAACTGCCACGTCCGGATACAAGCTTCAGTTCAGCTGCAGAGCAAGATAGCCACGATGTTATAGAGCTTGCTTTGCTGGAAATCTGGCAACAGCTTTTACCCGATAAGTTGCTGCAGATGACACAAAACTTTTTTAGCGCCGGTGGTCATTCACTGCTGGCGCTGTCTATGTTGGCGCGGATTAAAGACAGCCTGCACAGTACTATCAGCCTGCGGCAGTTTTTCCAGCAGCCTACTATCCGGGCGCTGGCGCAGTTAGTACGTCAGCAAACCGGTGTACAGCCTGCTATCCCGTTATTACGTCAGCCAGAGCAAAACCTGTTTCCGCTGACAGCGGGCCAGCAGCAAATGTGGGTGCTACACCAGTTAGACGGCAGTGGAGCGGCCTACAACATGCCGATGCTGCTGCTACTGAACGGCGAATTAGATACGCTCAGTTTGCGCCTAGTGTTGCAGCAAATAGCGCAGCAACAGGGCGCATTTCACACCACTTATGTTGAAGATAACGGCACGGTACTTCAGCGTCTGCATCGCAATACAGAACTACAGTTTAGCGAGCGGGATCTCTGCAGCGCAGCCGATACCCTGGCTCAGTGTTTTGCCGCGGATGCTAACGTTCCCTTTGATCTGACAACCACGCCAGCATACCGGTTTGTGCTGTATAAACTAGCACCACAGCGTCATGCGCTGGGCGTAGTGATGCACCATATTAATGCCGACGGCAGCAGCTTCCAGTTACTGTTGCGTCAGCTTGCTCACGGCTATCGGCAGTTGGTGCAGCAACAGCCCTGGCAAGCAGTCCTCCCCCAATTGCAAATGGCAGACCTGGCATTGTGGCAACAGCATGCTGATTATCAACAATGGCAACAACAGCAACTGGCTTACTGGCAGCAACAGTTAAAAGATGTACCTCAACTGCTGGAACTGGCTACAGACTTTTCTCGTCCGCCACAGCCGAGCTTCCGCGGTGGCCGTTGCCGTTTTCAGCTTACTGCAGATTGCGTCAACGCCTTAAAGCAACAAGCAGAACAACGTGGCGCATCGCTGTACATGCTCAGCTTCGCCATTTGCGCTCAGCTATTACATGAGTTTTCCCGCCAGGACGATTTTGTTATTGGTATCCCGGTATCCGGCCGCGACAACACGCAATACAGTGAACTGATGGGGCTGCTGCTGAACACTTTACCTATCCGGCTGCAATGGCAACCGGACATGACCTGTAGCCAACTGATTGCACAGGCAAAGCAGCAAATTTTATCAGGCTTCGAGCATCAACAGTTGCAGTTACCACAACTGCTGCAACGGCTGAATATTGCGCGCAGCACCAGCCATAATCCGTTATTTCAGGTACTGTTTAACTTCAACCACAGTACTGCTGCCAGCAATAGTGAACAGGCCATTACAGAACAGCTGTCGCTGGCTATGCCTGATAGTGATAACCACAGCGCCCGCTTTGATTTAAGTTTCAGTCTGACCTTACAAGGCGATAACTTAAGTGGCTTTATTGAGTACAGCGAAGATTTATTTCTGCCTGCCTCAGTTGAGCTGATGGTAACGCGGCTACAACAGTTATTTTGCCAGTTTGCTGAAAATACGGCTAGGCCACTGGCGACGCTGGAACAACAGCAACAAGCGGCGTTTATGGCGCAGTTACCTGAAACCGGCTGCAATAGTGTGCCCGCATTTGACAACCTGAGCTATTGGTTTGCAGATACCGCGGCACGCTTCGCCGATAACCAGGCACTGATAAGTGCTGATCGTCAGCTGAGCTACCGGCAACTGCAGGTTGAAGTTGACACCTTAGCGGCTCAGCTTTATCAAGCGGGTATTCGCCCTGGCGATTTGATCGGCGTTTGTTTACCCCGAGACAGTCAGTTGATCATCACGTTACTGGCTATTTTCCGCTGCCAGGCGGCTTACCTGCCACTGGATCCCGAGTATCCTAAAGACCGCCTGCAGTATATTGTCACTGACGCTGCAGTGCGCGCCATTATCAGTAGCGATGAATTGCAAAGCGTACTGGCGTTACAAGACGCGCCAGTCTGGCTGCTATCACAGCTGCAGCAGATGTCGACAGAGCCACTACCCGGGTTATCGGGCCAACCACAACAACTGGCATACTGTATCTATACATCAGGCAGTACGGGTCAGCCTAAAGGGGTGGAGATAGGCCAGCACAGCATGCTGAACTTCCTGCAGGCCATGGCAACCGAACCCGGTATCACTGCCACCGATAAATTACTGGCAGTGACGCCAGTCTCATTTGATATTTCAGTATTAGAACTGTTTCTACCCTTGCTACATGGCGCCTGCCTGGTGTTATTGCCACATCAGCAAAACCGCGACGGGCATAGTATTTCCCGCCAGTTACATCAACATCAGATCAGTATTATGCAGGCAACGCCGGCTGGCTGGCGCTTATTGCTGGAATCTGGCTGGACCGGACAAGCTAACTTAACCATGCTGACCGGCGGTGAAGCACTGCCAAAAGTACTGGCACAACGGCTGCTGGGTAAAGGCCGGCAGTTGTGGAATATGTATGGCCCAACCGAAGCCACGGTATGGGTATCATGTCAGCAAATAACCGCGGATAACCTGAATTTAATCAGTACCGGTCTGGCAATCAGCAACAACCGGCTGTATGTCATGAATGCCGATACTGAACTGGCCACTATTGGCAGCAAAGGCGAGTTGTATATTGCCGGTGACAACCTGGCACTGGGCTATCGGGGCAAAGCCGAACTGACTGCCGAACGATTTATTACCAAACAGTGGCACAACGGTAAACAGGAACGTCTGTATCGTACCGGCGATTTAGTAAAACAATTGGCAGATGGCCGCTTGCTATATCTGCAACGGCTTGATGAGCAGGTCAAACTGCATGGTTATCGCATTGAGCTGACAGAAATAGAAGCTGTCGCTGAACGTTACACCGACGTTACCGCCTGCGCTGTGGTGCTGAGTCAGGCCAGTAATGGCGAGCCATTACTGGTGGCCTTTTTTACCGCGCAACGACAAATAGATACCAGTGTTCTGGCAGCATATGCCTCCAACTGGTTACCTTCTTATATGGTGCCAACACTGTGGCAGCAGTTGGACATTCTGCCTACAACCCCAAGCGGCAAGGTTGACAAGAAACAACTGCGCCAGCGCGAACTCACTGAACAACTGCCGCAGCAAGCCCTGATAACCGCTACTGAACAGCAATTAGCCACGTTATGGCAAAAACTGCTGGGCATTGATGTGAACAACCGTAACAGTAACTTTTTCCGTTTAGGCGGCAACTCAGTGCTGGCGATGAAACTGCTGGCGTTAATCCGTCGTCAGTTCGGCGAGCATCTGCCGCTGGCGCTCGGTGATTTATTTGCCTATCAGCAGCTGGACCAACTAGCAAACCGGCTGGACGAGCTGCAGTTACAAACGGTAGATGAAGATGAACTGTTAGCCATGATGGCTGAGATAACCGGATAAATATAACAATAATGGATATCCCGATGGACATAGAAGAAAAGCTTAAGGCACTGTCACCCGAGCAAAAAGCGCTACTAATGCAGCGTCTGGCACAACGCCAGGGCAGCTCACCCGCTGCGGCCTCACAGCTGCCCAAAGCCGGGCTTGCAGCACATTACCCTCTGTCCCATGAACAGCAGCGTATCTGGTTTATGTCACAGTTTGACCCAGCCAGCCCGGAATACAATATACCGATGGTTTATGCGGTAAAAGGCGTGGTGGACACCGCACGGCTGACGAAGGCTGTGATCCAGACGCTGGAATTTCACCCAATCCTGCGCAGTCAATATCGCGAAGTGGATGGCACAGCACGGCAGAATATTCTTAGTCTGGCAGATTTCATCAGCAATAAAGGCCACACCATTCTGCCCGTAGTCGACTTCACCGAACGGGGTGAAGAACAAGCCAAAAGTGACGCGCTGCGCGAAATTAAAGAAGATGGCCATACGCCGTTCGATCTGCAGCGTGACGGTGTTTTCCGCAGCCGTTTGTTCCATATCAGCAACGAGCACTATCTGTGGTATATCAATGTGCATCATATTGCCTTTGACGCCTGGTCACACGCCTTACTGATCCAGCAAATTTTTCAATGCTACGATCAACTGGCTGATACTCAGCCCACAAGCGGTATTACCGACTATAGCTATATCGATTATGCCTGCTGGCAGCGCTCTGATGCTCAGGAAAAACTGTTGCAAAAAAAGCTGGCTTACTGGAAGGATAAACTGACCGACGTTGCTCCGCTGGAGCTGTATACCGACAAACCAAGGCCGTCAGAGCGCACCTATAATGGCAACTCCGTCGCTATTAATATTGCACCAGAGCTAAGCAGTCAACTAAGACAACTCAGCTACAACACCGGTGCCACTCCTTTTACCCTGATGCTTGCCACACTGCGCATACTGCTGCACAAGTATAGCCGTCAGGATGACTTTGCCATTGGCACGTTAATCGCTAACCGCAACCGTACCGAACTGGAAAATGTTATCGGATTCTTTACCAATACACTGGCATTTCGAACCTACGTCGACCCGCAACTCAACTTTATGCAACAGCTGGAGCAGGAAAAGACCACTGTTTTTAATGCATTCGCCAATCAGGATGTATCGTTTGAAAAGTTGGTAGAAGAGCTGAACCCGCCACGCGACATGAGCCGGGCCGCTATTTTTCAGGTAATGCTGATCCTGAACAATACGCAGAGCACTACCGATAGTGAGCAAACTACCGCCGCGCCGGTAAATCAGGCATTGCAGCTACAAGCACTGACCACCGAGAATCAGACAGCCAAATATGACCTGACGTTTTATTTTAATGATACCGGTGAGCTGAGCGGCTTTATTGAGTACAACACCGATTTATTTAACCACGATACGATAAGCAGGATGGCAGAACACCTGACCCTATTGCTGCAACGGTTGCTTGCCCAGCCCCAGCAAAAACTGGCAAACGTTAGTCTGCTCAGTGAACAGGAAAAACACCAAATTTTGCAGCATTGGAGTATAGGTGAGGTGTTGCCTGCCAGTCAGGACACCTTGGACCAAATGGTGCAGCGGCAGGCGCAAACGACACCGGATCTCGCCGCGGTAATTAGCCGCGAAACCACCTTAAGCTACCAGCAACTGGATACACTTAGTACGGAGCTGGCGCAACACCTGCTGGTGCAACGTGTTGGTCGTGGCAGCTATGTTGCCATTGCGACAGAACGCAATGCCGCCATGATTGTCGCCATGCTTGGTACGCTGAAAGCTGGTGCCGCTTACATTCCGATTGACCTTAGCTACCCGCAGGACAGGGTGCAGTATATGTTTGACACCGCCAACATCGCGGCAGTGATTACACAACCCTGTCTGGTCGCCAAGGTGCCTGCCGGTAACTGGCCAGCATTGCAACTTAGTGCTGACGGCAAGCTACAGCATGGTAGCGGCCTCCCCGTTTCTGTACACGTTGCTAAGACGCAGCCAACCGATCAGGCCTATGTCATTTTCACTTCAGGCTCAACCGGTTTACCCAAGGGCGTGATGATCCGCCATCAGACCGTGGTGAACTTTTTACAGGCGATGAGTCGTGCGCCGGGCGTAAAAGCCGGCGAAAAGCTGCTGGCCGTTACCACTATCAGCTTTGATATCGCCGTATTAGAGATTTTCCTGCCGCTGATTAATGGTGGCACTGTCGTACTGGCTGACAAAGAACAGTTACAGGACGCCAACTGCATTTTGCAGTTGATACAACAACATAATATCAGCGTTATGCAGGCTACACCGTCTATGTGGCGCATGCTGTTGGACATGGGCTGGCAGGGTAAACGCGATATGCGCATACTTTGCGGCGGCGAAGCTTTACCGCCTGAACTGGCAGAAACGTTACTGCTGCGATCATCGTCATTCTGGAACCTGTATGGCCCAACCGAGGCAACAGTGTGGTGCAGCCGGCATCGTATTGAAAGCGGGGATGGCGAAAACGGCGCCGTCACCATTGGCAAACCGATTGAAAACTCCCGGATGTATCTGCTGGATGAGCAAATGCAGCCGGTTCCTGTTGGCGTACCCGGTGAAATTTTTATTGGTGGTCACTGTTTAGCCGACGGCTATATGGCGAGGCCAGACCTGACCGCAGATGCGTTTGTGGCTGACCCGATAAATGGCCAAGGCGTGCTGTACCGCACCCGAGATTTAGCCCGCTACAACAGCGCAGGTAATGTTATTTTTCTCGGTCGGGCTGATTCGCAGGTAAAAGTACGGGGTTTCCGGATTGAACTGGGAGAGATTGATACCACGCTGAACAAACACCCTCAGCTACAGCAAGCCGTATCGGTTGTGCATGAAATCAAACCCGGTGATAAACGCATTGTCTGTTACTTTACTGCCACCGTGGCCGCACTGGGGCATGACACTTTACGGCTCTATTTGAAAAAACATATTCCAGAATATATGGTTCCCGCCATTTTTATTCAGCTTGATAAACTGCCTCAGACGCCAAACGGTAAAATTAACCGGCGCGCGCTGCCAAAGCCTTCAGCAGACCTGATCCAAAGTGGTGTGCCTTATGTTGCGCCGACAAACGATATAGAAACGGCATTATGTCAGTTGTATCAGCAAATTCTGCGAACTGAACGCGTTGGCATTGAAGATGATTTTTTCAGCCTGGGTGGCGATTCCTTACTGGTAATTCAGTTAGTATCAAAGGCCAAATTATGCCATATCAGCCTGACTGCGCGGCAAGTGTTTCAGCATAAAACGCCGCGTTTATTGGCACAGGCATCATTAACAACACAAATACTGCGCCAGCTAACCCCTGTTGAAGGCCCGGTAGCTATGACACCGGCTCAACGTCATTTTCTCAGCCTGCAGCATACTAACCCGCAGTTTCATACACTTGGGGTTTATCTGCAACCACGTGACAACGACTTTGACCTGGACGCCATTGAACGTGCATTGCAGCATGTATTAACCCGGCATGACAGCCTGCGAATGCGCCTGTCTGATGCAGACTCAAACCCACCCAGCCTGATTTGTGACAGTCCTCCAGACAAGGTGAAGCTAAACCAGGTTATCCTGGATGCTGAAGATCAAGCTGACTATGAACGCCAATTAGGCAGACGGATCTATTACAGTGTTACCGCGCTGGACTTACAGCAAGGGCCATTATTTCAGGCCTGTTTATATCGTTGTAACCTGGACCTAAAGCCGACTCTGTTTTTGTTTGGTCATTTTATGCTGGCTGATATCGGCTCCTGGCACATCATTATCGACGATTTTGAGACCTGCTATCGCCAATACAGCCGTAATGAGCCGTTACAGCTGCCAGAAAAAGCCACCTCCTTTAAGCAGTGGGTCGAAAAACTGTCAGCCTGGGGCTACAGCGATGAAATGAAAAACCAGCGACCATACTGGCTGTTGCCGGAGCGGAAATATGCCGCTGAACTGAGCAAGGATTTTCCTGCTGGCGAAAACCTGATGTCCAGCTCGCAGAGCGTCTATGTCCAGTTAGATCAACAACAAACCACTATATTGCTCGATGAAGTCCCCAAGATAACCGGCGCCAAAATTGATGCCATCTTACTGACTAGCATTGTTTATGCCTTCAAACAAAGCTGTAGATCAAACAGTCTGATGATAGATCTGTTGGGGCATGGTAAAGAAGCGCTGTTTGACGATGTTGATTTGTCCCGCACAGTTGGCTGGTTTAACACGATTTACCCTGCCTTCCTCGACTATGGCAATAACAGCAATCCTGTGGCCGCTATTAAAGCTATCAACGAGCAGCTGCGGGCTATTCCTAACGGCGGCATTGGCTATGGTGTACTGCGCTATTTGAACCAGGATCAGGAATTAATTGAACATTTTAACCAAACCCCTGAGCCACAGGTGTTTTTCAATTATTTTGGCCATGATAACCAAGCCGACTTACGCGTGTTACGCAAGGTCGATGGCTTTGGCGGCTATGGTTTGGATCACCAGACTAAACGGCTAAGACCTTTGGCGGTAGGGGTGTACATCAAAGAAGGGGTTATGGCTATTCGTTGGGAGTTTAGCAACACCATTTATCGTGTCGAACGAATTGAGCAGCTGGCTGCAGACTGCAAGCAATGCATATTAGAAATATTAAATAATTACAACAAGTTATAAGAGGATAATTTCAATGTTACTGCAATTTAAGGGCGCCAGCGATGGCATGAAAAAATACCAGTTGATGTGGACTGGTCAGCTGTTTTCTATTCTCGGTTCTGGCTTAACCAGCTTTGCACTGGGGCTGTGGATCCTGGGGCAAACCGATTCTGTTACCTCTTTTACCATGATAGCGGTGATTGCGGGCTTACCCGCGGTGCTGCTGGCGCCCTGGATAGGGGCCATTGTTGATCGCTATGACCGAAAATTGATCCTGATTCTTACCGACACTATTTCGGCACTGGTAACACTTTACATTGCAATCCAGTACATGAACGATAATTTAGTGTTCTGGCATATCTATGTCTGTGTACTTATTAGTTCAGTGGCTACTGCGTTTCAGGCTCCAGCCAACATTGCTGCTATTACCTCACTGGTAGAGCGTAAAGATTATGGCCGGGTCTCCGGCTTGATGCAATTTGCTGACTCCAGCAGCATGATCATCGCACCATTAGCTGCGGGGGCCTTACTAGCTTTTACTGACCTGACAACTATTTTACTGATTGACCTTGGTACTTATGCCATCGCCATGGTTACGTTAATTCTGGTTAAAATCCCCAAAGCTAAAGCCTTCAAGGGTGACAAAAAAGGCTCCAGTATGTGGCAGGAGTTTAAACTGGGCTGGGCTTATCTGTTTCAACACAAAGATCTGGTTTATTTACTGGTATTTTTCTGCCTGATCAACTTCGTCGTCAGTATGGGTACAATATCAGTACTGCCGATGCTGCATTTCTTCGCCGATAAGTCTGAAATTGGTATGGTGTTGTCGGTCGGTGGTATCGGTATGTTATTGGGTTCATTTTATCTGGCGTCAACCGGAGGCCCCGACAAAAAGATCCACGGTATCTTGGGTAGCGGCTTTTTAATGGGTTTTTGCTTGCTGTTACTGGGTATTTACCCGTCAATCTGGCTAATCATGCTCGGCTTATTCTGCTTCAAATTCTTATTACCGATGATTAATGGCTGCAGTCAGGCAATCTGGCAAGGGCGCATTCCTCCAGGTGTACAGGGTCGGGTGTTTGCACTGCGCCGTATGTTTGCTCAGTTTACCATTCCACTTGGCGATTTCCTCGCCGGTCCGTTGGCAGACTTTGTGTTTGAGCCAGTAATGCGTGGTAACAATATCGTTTCCAACACTGTTGGACCAATAATTGGCACTGGACCGGGCCGGGGTATCGCCCTGATGTTAATTTGTTTATCTATATTGCCAATGCTGTTTGCTTTGTGGGGTTACAGCAATAAACAAATCCGCCATATCAGCGATGAGCCAGATCCAGAGCATGAAGACGCTGATAGTCAAGAGCAGACAGGCACTGCTGCGGCAACAAACAGCTAATTATGTCTGTTCAATTTCAAACTTACAGGAGCCGTATATGGACGTGGTAAAACAAAAATCTGCCCACGCCAACTATAAACAAAAAGCGATGTTGCTGTTTTGCATAGTCCTGGTGATTGTTGTAGCCATCTTGCTGATGGGAAAAGAGTCTCACCGGCAGATCAACCGCAACCAGTTGGTGCTAAGTACGGTAAAACAAGGAGATCTGCGTGTACAAGTGCAGGGCTATGGCGTGCTCAGATCGCACAGGCAGAAGCTGTTAACCTCCCTCACGTCTGCCACCGTAGAAGAAATCATCCTGCGTCCTGGGGCGCAGGTTACGCCCGATAGCATCATAATGAAGCTGAATAACCCTGAGCTGTACGAAGAAACAGAACGCGCCAGAATGCAGTTAAATCAGGAGAAAGCTAATTTGCGCAAGTTGGAGCTGAACAATCAGCGTGAGTTGTTAGCGGAGGAGTCTAATCTGGCAGAGATGGTGGCGAAGTTCAACATGGTTAAATTGCGTCGAGAAGCAGAACAAGAGCTGGTTGATAAAGGTGTGGTATCTCAACTTACCTATAAAACTACAGTACTGGAGCAAGAGCAACTGCATGACAGCATGCGCATCCAGCAAAATCGCATAGCGCAATTAAAGTTGGTTAATCAGGAAGCACTGAATATTCAGCAAGAGCAGATTAACCAAGCCGAAGCACTATACTTCACTGTCAAAAACCGCGTTGATGCTTTGGCTGTTAAAGCTGGTATTAACGGCATATTACAAAGGCTCCCGGTAGAGTTAGGCCAAAGTATTGCTGCAGGACAAGAGTTGGCATTGGTAGGTAGCGAACAAGACCTGCTTGCACTAATCCGTGTACCTCAAGCTCAGGCAGAAAGAATCAGTGTAGGTCAATTGGCTGAAGTGACGACCCGCCGGGATCTGCTCCCTGGCAAAGTCAGCCGCATTACCCCTGAAGTACAAGAAGGCACGGTAACGATAGAAATCCAGTTCACAGCAGCACACTTACCTGCATCAGCAAGACCTGAACTTAGCGTTGATGCGGTTATTTACACTGCTGAGCTTAAAAACACCCTGTACATAGACCGGCCGGTAAATGTGCGGGTTAACTCCAGCAACAGTCTGTACAAACTGGATCATACACGACAACTGGCGGAGTACTCGGAGGTTCGCTACGGCGAAGATGCCGGAAAATACATCCAGTTGCTTGAAGGTGCGGCTGTCAATGACACCTTTATTGTGTCGGATATGACAGGCTTTACTGACAGCAAACGCATAAGTATTACAAACTAAATGAAAAGGAAACGGTTATGCGCGAATTAAGAATTAAAATGGCGGGAATTACCAAGATTTTCAGTACTGATGAAATGGATACTCATGCTCTCAGAGGAATAGATCTGGAGATTTACAGTGGCGACTTTGTCTCCATTTGTGGCCCGTCTGGTTGTGGTAAATCTACTCTGCTATCTATTCTGGGGTTACTTGATATGCCCAGCAATGGCCAGTATCTGATTGAAGATAAAGACGTCAGCCGTCTTTCGCTTACAGAGGCTGCAGAAATCCGTAACGCCAAAATTGGTTTTATCTTTCAGTCCTTTAATCTGATAGATGAACTAAGCGTATTTGATAACGTTGCCTTGCCATTACGCTATGCACAGCACGCTCCGAAGCAAGACGAAATTGAGAAACGGGTGATGCAATGTCTGGAAAAGGTTGATATGGCACACCGTGCCAAACATAAACCTAACCAGTTATCTGGTGGGCAGCAACAGCGAGTAGCAATCGCCAGAGCACTGATCGCCAACCCTGCCATTTTGTTGGTTGACGAACCTACCGGTAACCTTGATTCAAAAAATGGTGATGCCGTTATGGCTATGCTGATGCAACTCAATAAAGAGGGGACAACTTTGTGTATGGTGACACATGACCCTCGTTACGCAGAGATGGCGAACCGTAAACTACATCTGCTGGATGGCCAGATAACCGACAAGGCCGGTATATTAGCGGAGGCTAGTTAATATGTTCAGCTACTTTATCAGAACGGCTGCTAATAGTTTAAAACATGTGCCCGGTTATGTGTCGACGATAGTACTGACTTTTGGTCTGACGCTCGGCGCTCTGGTTTGCATGTTTAACCTAAACTATTTACTACTGTATAAACCGCTCCCCTATCCTGATCAACAACAGCTGTATGTCACCAACTGGACACACCACGACGATGGCCGCCTCAGATTCAATAATGCCCAGAACTACCCTGGTCTAATGGAGTTATATCAACAGACTGATCAGTTCGAACAGCGTGCTTTTATCAAATATAGTGAAGCAGTACTAACAAATGATGACGCCAAACCGAAATTAAAAGCTAATTTTATCACGCCTGATTATTTCTCAATGTTAGGCACACAGTATGTGCTGGGGCGCGGATTCTCAGCAGAAGAGGGTTTGCACTCCAAGGTGCCAGTTGCCGTAATAAGTTATCAGCTATGGCAGGATTTGTATAAAGGCAAGCCAGATATCCTGTCCGAAAAAATGATGTTCAACGGCACCAGTTTCAATATTGTTGGCGTTACAGCAAGAAACTTTGTCGAGCCACAACTACATGAAACAGGCCGCAATACCCAGGTATGGTTGCCATGGGACTTTAACCCACTTCCACCTGGAGACGATACTGCCTGGGGTATGTTTTTTATTGAGATTTATCTGGTTGCTAAACTGAACGAAGGTCAGTCTGTCAGCCAAACAGAACATAACCTTTCTACACTGATTAATAAAAGATTCCGTGAAGAAGTAACCGGTGTGCCTTATTTTGATAGCCGGAAAATCACTGTTAGTTTGCGTAGCTTTGAAAACGTTATTATGGGCGACTCTCGCTCCAGAGCCTTACTGATGTTCGCAGGAGTATTGGTGCTGGTATTAATAGCAGCAGTCAATATCATCAATCTTATTCTGGCTCGCGCAGCAAACAACCACCGTAAAATCGTGATCCAGATTGCCCTGGGAGCAAAACGTCAGCATATCTTCGGCGTAATTTTTGCCGAAATTCTGATGCTGATGCTAGCTGCCAGCACACTGGCGATTGTGATCGCTCACCTTGGTAATACCCTGCTGATATCCGTAGCGCAAACACAGCTACCCAGAGTAGCAGAGTTATCGCTGAATTTGCCTACTGTCTTGTTCTCTTGGACCATAGGTATCGTGCTGGCAGCTATTTTCTCTCTGATCACTACCAGCCAGCTCAACTATCGAGAACTGAATAAAACATTACAGGCCAGCGGTAAAGGTGCAGGTTTACAAATATCCTCTCGCATCCGTAATCTCCTGATTATCAGCCAGGTTACTCTGTGTGGTGTATTAATCAGCTGTAACCTTCAAGTATTCAGCTCTGCTGTCAAAGCAATACAAGCACCCCTGGGTTTTACTACTGAATCGAAAACATTTCTTGATTTTGACCTCGGTGAGCTGGTGATGGCACCGGCAGAAGAACGGCGAAACTACATTGAGGCGATAGCAAGGCAGCTGGAGCAACACAATGCGATAGAAACAGTCAGCCTTGCGAGTAATGCTCCAATGGCCAGAACGGTAAATATTGAGTGGACCACCGCAGTTACATCAGAGCTTGGTGGTGGCATATCTATAGGTCCCGGCATCGGAACTATAGATGAAAACTATATGCCATTAGTGGGACTACCTTTTATTGCAGGTCGTAATGTTACAGCCGAAGAAGTTACTGCACGTGACAAAGTAGCGGTGATTAATGAAACGATGGCACAAATGTTGTCGCCAGACAGCCCTGCCCTTGGCAAACCGTTTTATTTCAACAATCAGTCCGTGCCTTACCACGTGGTAGGTATCGTAAAAGATTTAACTATCCCAAACCAGCTTAATATGCCACGCATCTATGTGCCTATGCTACGTGGCGCAACCTATATGGTGTCGTATAAACCTAATCAGCAGTTGTCTGCCGCACAGTTAAATCAGTTGGCAGCTGAAGTCAGCTCACAAATTTATCTGTACGATATGTATTCGATGAATGATGTTCATCAGTTGAAAATATCTATGGATAAAATATCTGCCTGGGTGACGGCGATACTGGGTTTATTATCTCTGTTTTTAGCAGCAGTGGGAGTATACGGTGTATTAAGTTACAGCATGACCTTACGTAAATTTGAGTTGGGTATTCGTTTGGCCATTGGCGCCACACCAAAACGGATCATGACATTGGTTTGCAAGGACACTATGGTACCCGTTTTAATAGGCCTAACCTGCAGCACCGCCCTATTACTAGCGCTATTGAGTTACGTGAAGAACAAACCCTGGTTCACTGTATCAGTTGAACTGTCATCGTTTATTATTCCTGTTGGGCTAATCTGTACTATCGCCATCGCAACTGCCATTCTGGCAGTTTGGGGCGTTGCCAGTAAACCTGCAATTCACTCTCTGCGTAGCAACTAATCCGGCAGCGGATGAAAGCAAACTGCTTTCATCCGCGCTGTTATTACCATACCAAATAACCAAAGCTTCATAAATTGGTCATATCACTGACACAGCCCTCGCTGATGCTGGCTGCGCCTAAAGATAACATGGTACAGACTGATGCTGAACTGCCGCACTATCTTTTTATCTGACGTTCATCTGGGGTGCAAAGACTGCCAGGCAGATTACCTGCTGAGTTTTCTTGAGCATACTCAGGCTCAAACCATTTATCTGCTGGGTGATATTGTTGATTTATGGGCGATGCGCAAACAGGTGCACTGGACCCCAAGCCAGAACAAAGTGCTGCGCTGCCTGCTGGATAAAGCCGAACAAGGTGTAGAGGTAATATACATCCCCGGCAACCACGACGAAGCTATGCGGCTGTATGCCGGTAAAAGCTTTGGTAATATCCGCATTGCCCTGCGCGCCAGCCATACCACAGCACAGGGCAAAAAATTGTTGCTGCTGCACGGTGACGAGTTTGATAAAGAAGTTAACTTTGGCCGCTTGCATGCCTGGCTTGGCGACAACTTGTATGACTTGTTACTATTTTTAAATCGCTGGTACAACCGCCTGCGCCGGTTAACCGGTGGCGGCTACTTTAGCCTGGCTGCCTACATAAAAAGTAAGGTACCGGGCGCACAAAAAGCCATCGCCCGTTATCGCGAAGCTGCAATTGCCAAAGCCAGACGCGGTGGTTTTGACGGCATAGTATGCGGCCATATCCATCATGCCGAAATCCGCCTGGAGCAAGGCATTATTTATTGTAACGATGGCGACTGGATTGACAGCTGCACAGCGCTGATTGAACAGCCCGATGGCAGCCTGGCGTTGTATCACTGGACTGAGCAAGCAGAAAAAATTGCTGCCTTGCCACTTGCTGCCAGCAATAAAAAAGCTGCCTGAAATTTCAGCAAACTGCCATAAATCCGACACTGAATTGTCATACAACCGCTTTAGCCTGAGCGCAGCCTACTGCAGTGCTATCGGAGCGAACCATGATCAGTGTCGAACAAGTGCTTGCACAAAACCTGCCTCAGCTGTCAAACAAGCCGTGGCTGTATAAGCCGGTAAAAGGCGCCTTGCGCCGTTTGCTGCATGAGCAGGATTTTATTGCCTTTGCCAGCCGTTATCCGCATTTACAAGGGCTGGAATTTGTTGAACAGGTACTGGACTACTTTAACTTTCGCTATTCGGTGCGCGACAACGAAATGGAGCGCATCCCCACCTCCGGCCGCATTGTTATTATTGCCAACCACCCTATCGGCTCGCTGGATGGTCTGGCGCTGTTAAAGCTGGTCAGTGATATTCGCCCCGATGTTAAAGTAGTTGCCAACCAGCTACTGATGGCACTGGAGCCGCTGCATAACTTATTACTGCCGGTAAATAATATGAGCGGCGGCACAGAGCGGCGGGCACTGGACAATATTCAGCGACATTTAGCCGCTGAGGGCGCCCTGATCTTGTTTCCGTCGGGGGAGGTATCGCGCCTGCGCCCGGAAGGCATCCGCGATGGCAAATGGCACAATGGCTTTTTACGTTTTGCCAGCAATGCCAAAGCACCAATATTGCCTATTTTTATTGATGGTCGTAACTCTGCGCTGTTTTATGGCGCATCTATGCTGTACAAGCCACTGGCAACCATGCTGCTGGTAAAAGAAATGTTTAAGCAGCAACGTAAAAAGCTGGAAATGCGCATTGGCGAGCAGATCCCTTACGAAGCCTTTGCCAATATGGCGCTGGAAACTCAGGCCAAAGTAAAGTTGTTTAAAAAACACCTGTACCGGCTGGCCAAAGATAAGGCACCGCTGTTTATTACCCAAAGCGCCATTGCTCATCCGGAAGACCGTATTACGCTGAAAAAAGCCGTCGAAAGCTGTGAATTACTCGGCCAAACCGGTGATGGTAAGCAAATTTACCTGTATTGCCACCAGCAAAGCTCGCCGGTGTTACGCGAAATTGGCCGGCTGCGCGAATTTGCCTTTCGGGCCGTCGGTGAAGGCAGTGGCCTGCGCCGCGATATCGACCGCTTTGACAGCCACTACGAGCAGTTGATCCTGTGGGATAAAGACGATCTGGAAATTGTCGGCGCCTACCGCTTTGCCAACACCCGCAAAGTGCTGGCTGAATACGGCGAAAATGGCCTATACACCGCATCGTTATTTCAATTTGATGCCAAGATGCAGCCGTATCTTGATGCCGGGCTTGAACTGGGCCGCAGCTTTGTGCAGCCTCGTTACTGGGGTAAACGCAGCCTGGAATATTTATGGTACGGTATTGGCGCTTACTTAAAACGTAACCCGGATATTCGCTATCTGTTTGGCGGTGTCAGCCTGTCGAACAGCTACCCGCAGGCAGCGCGCGACCTTATGGTGTATTTTTACAGCCTGTACTTTAGCGACGCAGCCTGCGCTGCGGTGTCAAAACAACCTTATCAGCTGCCACAGGCTATTTTATCTGAATTACAGCAGCACTTTAGCGGCGATAACTACCTAGAGGATTTTACCCAGCTAAAACACTTGCTGGCCAATATGGGTGTTAGCGTACCCACACTGTATAAACAGTACAGCGAACTGTGTGAGCCGGGCGGCGTGAAGTTCCTCGCTTTTGGTACCGATCCTGATTTTGCCAACTGTGTTGACGGCCTGGTACTGGTAGATATGACCATGCTAAAAGCCAGTAAAAAAGCGCGCTATATCGACGCTGAATAACCCGGCTAAAACACCACAGAAACTGGCAGCTTCGGCTGCCAGTTTTGCTATGTAAAGGTTCAGTAAAGTTCAGTTTCAATTCAGCCAAATCCCCCTATAAGCTATACACTGTACAAAAAGCCGTCAGTGCAGTAATTTGCTAACGGTGAAACTGAGGATAGCAAGATGAAAAACCTGATGCTGCAACTAAGCCGGATACTGGCGGTGTGCGTGCTGCTGGTTAGCCAGTCGTTTGATGTGCGGGCTGAAGAAGAAACCTTGTCGCAGGCGCAGCTGGATCAAATGCTGGCGCCGGTAGCTCTGTATCCCGATACCGTATTAACCCATGTGCTGATTGCCTCAACCTATCCGCTGGAAGTGGTGCAGGCAGCCCGCTGGGTAAAAGATAACCCTAAACTTACCGGCGAAGCAGCGGTCGACGCCGTAGAACAGCAAAGCTGGGATCCAAGCGTAAAAGCCCTGGTGGCCTTTCCACAATTACTGGAACGGCTAAGCAATGATCTGGACTGGACACAGGAGCTTGGCGAGGCGTTTTTAGCCGATGAAGCGCAGGTCATGGCCAGCATTCAGAACCTGCGGCAAAAAGCCTATGCCAATGGCTCGCTAAACGACACTAAACACGTGGTAGTAGAGCGCGAGCGTGAGATTATTATTATTGAGCCGGCGCGCAAAGAAGTCGTCTATGTGCCGGTATACGACACCCGTGTAGTGTATGGCGACTGGTGGTGGCCATCACACCCGCCGGTATACTGGCATACCGCCGGAGTATATTACCGTAACAGCCCGTTTCACTGGGGTATCAGTGTCAATGTGCGGCCGTGGTT
Source organism: Rheinheimera sp. EpRS3 (assembly GCF_001513785.1). Classification (GTDB taxonomy): domain Bacteria; phylum Pseudomonadota; class Gammaproteobacteria; order Enterobacterales; family Alteromonadaceae; genus Alishewanella. Next base: position 533,849 of record NZ_LNQS01000001.1, on the reverse strand, counting down.
TTATTTTGGTATCTTCGACTGGCATCATCGCCATGTGGTAGTACACCACCACTATTACCACAAACCACCGCGCTATTATCCGGTGCGCCACAGACACTACGTAGATGCGCGCCGCTGGCACCACAACACCGAGCACCGTCGCGGCGTGCATTACCGCCATGAGCGCCTGAACCGTGATTACAACTCAGGTTATGGTTATCGCCAGCCAACACGCGAAATTAAAGGCCAGCCGGTGCGTCATACCCGTGTTGACAGCAATGTTACGGTGCGCGAGAACAAACCGCATTATCAGCGTAAAACAGCTGAGCAGGTCAGAATGCCTAACCGTGAATGGCAGGCGAACGATAACAACCAACGCCAGCAACGTAATGTCTCTACAGAGCAACGGCTGCGGCCAACCGAAGTTAACCGTAATGAACGCCGCCAACAGCAGCTTAACCAGCAATTAAAAGAACAGCGCCAGCCTGCGGTGCAGCGTGAGCGTTCTGAGCGGGTATTAAGTACTGAGCAGCTGCGCCAGCGCGAGCCACAACGGCATCAGCGGGCAGAGCAACCTCAGCTCAGAACAGAGCAGCGTCAGGTACAGCAGCCTAAGCAGTACCAGCAGCCCACGGTGCAGCAACGCCAGCCACAACAAGCGCATATACAGCAGCGGCAAGCAGCGCCGGTTGTGCGCCAGCAAAGTCAGCCGGCACGTGAACACCGCCAGCAGCCAACGCGGCAAACTACTGTGCAACGGCAAGATCGCCCGGCCAGACAAATCGAGTAACCAGCGCTTTATTTGATATAAAACAAACTACGGGGCTGAATTCACATCAGCCCCATTTTTTATTGATCCAGCCCAATATTCTCTGCTGAGCAAAGCGGACAATTGGCCACAGAACTTATCTGTGGAGATCACTATGAAAACAACCCTGTCCGTTATCACTCTTGCCTCACTGTTAGCCGCTGCACCTGCCTCTGCCGACTTTGCGATTAACGTAGGTGTCATTACTGTAGCGCCGGACGACAGCAGCTCCAGCTTAAACGTTATTGAGCAGGTAGCCGGTTTACCATCAGGTTCCACTGCTGTTGGTGTTAATACTAATACCCAGTTAGGTCTGACATTTGACTACCGTATTAACCCGAACTGGGCAGTACAACTGATTGCCGCTACCCCGTTCAGCCATGATATTACTGTGAAAGGCTCAGCGATTGATGGCTTAAAAGTAGGTAAAACCAAGCATTTACCACCAACTTTGCTGGCACAGTATCATTTTATGCCGCAGCATCAGATGTTTGATCCCTTCGTTGGTGTCGGCTTAAATTACACTGAGTTTTTTAACGAAAAAGCAGATGCCCAATTGGTAGGCGCACTAAACGCACTGGAAGTCGCTGGCGCTGACGACAATGTCGGGCTAAAACTAAAAAGCTCTTTTGGCCTGGCACTACAGGCTGGCGTCAATATTAAACTCAGTGATACCTTGGGCCTGCACCTGATGCTAAGCAAAATGGATATCGACACTACCGGCCGGGTCCAGGTAAATGGCACTACAGTGCAAAGCGTTGATGTTGACATAGACCCTTATGTTGCCATGGTTGGCCTGCGCTGGATGTTATAAAGCAATAACTTAGACTAAAGGCGACTGCGCGCCAGTTGCCTTTTAACCTAAACTGTTATCCTATAGCTTTATCACACTACACGGAGCATAACAGTGGCTAAAGCCCCCGCTAAGCTGAACTGGCAACAGCTGTTAAAATCCGGCGACCGTATTTTTATTGGCTCGCATGCTGGTACGCCCGCCGCCCTGATTGATGATCTGATAGCCAACGCCAAACAGCTGCACGATATTGAAATAGTGCAGGTTTATACGCTGGCAGACAACAAGTGGGTAGAGCCGCAGCATCAGCAACTGTTTAAAGTAAATGCACTGTTTATTGGTGGCGACAAAGTACGCCAGGCCGTTGCCGAAGGCCGGGCCGATTACACCCCCTGCTTTATGTCAGACATTCCATCATTATTCAGCGACGGCGTATTGCCGCTGGATGCCGCATTAATTATGGTAAGCCCGGCCGACCAGCACGGTTATCACTCGCTTGGCGTATCGGTAGATGTGGTATCGGCGGCAGCCAAATCGGCCAAAAAAGTGATTGCTCAGGTAAACCCGGCTATGCCTGTCACCTACGGCCAGGCTTTTATTCACCGCGATCAGATTGACAGTTTTTTCTATGCCGACCAGCCACTGCCAGAAATGCCGGCGCCCGAACTTGACGCCATTACTGAGCGGATTGGCCAGTATGTGTCTTTGCTGATAGAAGATGGCGCTACCATTCAGATTGGTATCGGCAAAATTTGTGACGCCGTGCTGCGTTATCTGGGTAACCACAAAGATCTTGGCGTGCACAGCGAGCTGATTACTGACGGCGTAATGGATCTGATTAAAAAAGGTGTAGTGAATAACCGCAAAAAAACCTTTCATCCGGGTAAAACGGTAACCAGTTTTTGTGTCGGTAGCCGGGCTCTGTACGATTTTGTCCATGCCAACCCGCATCTGGGTTTTTACCCCAGCGAATATGTGAACTCGCCAACTAATATCGCCCGTAATGACAATATGGTGGCCATTAACAGCGCAATTGAAGTTGATTTAACCGGCCAGATTGTTTCCGACTCTATCGGCCATTTATTTTACAGCGGCATTGGCGGCCAGGTAGATTTTAGCCGCGGCGCATCCATGAGCAGCGGCGGTAAACCCATTATCGCCCTGCCCTCAACTGCGCAAAACGGCACTATATCACGCATAGTACCCTTTATTTCTGAAGGTGCCGGTGTGGTAACCTCGCGCGGCCATGTGCATTATGTGGTTACCGAGTTTGGCGTGGCATCACTACGTGGTAAAAGTATCCGCGAACGCTCACTGGAGCTGATCCGGGTCGCACACCCGAAGTTTCGCCAGCAGCTGCTGGAAGAAGTACGCAAGCATTACTGGGTACCGCATTACCAGCTGCACACACCTATGGAAGTACCAGAGCTGGGTGATGTGGGTTTTAAAGAGCTATTAATTGACGGCGAAGAGTTTGATCTGCGGCCATTAAACCCATCTGACGAGCGCCGCCTGCAGGAGTTTTTCTACTCGCACACCAAAGAAACGCTGCAGCTACGCTACAGCGCCGTGCCAACGCAAATGAGCCGGGAGAAATCCTGTACCCTGGTTGGCGTTGATCAATCCCGCGATTTAGCACTGTGTATTGTGAAACAAAAAGGCTCAGCGGTACAAATTCAGGCTGTGGGCCGCTATTACCTGCTAAACGACAACCAAAGCTGCGAAGTAGCTTTTGTTACGCGAGAAAAACATCAGGGCAAAGGCATGGCAAAACGCCTGTTGCAGGAGATGATCACCATTGCTGAACTACGCGGCTTAACCAGCATGTCGGCTTATGTACGCTCAGAAAACAAAGCCATGCTGGCAGTATTCCAAAAAGCCGGTTTTAGCCGCCTGCCAGGGGACGAGCCAACGGAAGTTAACCTGCAACTGCGCCTTCCCCGCTCAGCCGGCAGCAAACCAGCGGAGCATAACTGATGGCAATTACCCTGTTTAGCCACCCCAGCTGTTATTTACATCTGGCCGGGGACGATCACCCGGAGCAACCTGCCCGGTTAAGTGCGATAAATGATCAGTTAATCCGCTCTGGCCTGGAGTTTATTGTGCAACAGCGCGATGCCACACCGGCCAGTGCGGAAGATTTATATCATGTACACGATAAGCTATATGTTGATGAAATTTACAACAAAACCCCTGAAGATGGCCATATCTGGCTAGACCCAGATACCCAGATAATGAAACACAGCCTCAATGCCGCCCTGCATGCCGCAGGCGCTACCATTAATGCCGTAGACCAGGTTATGAGTGACACCAACCAGCAGGCATTTTGCAATGTGCGCCCGCCGGGCCACCATGCTACACGTAGCCAGGCTATGGGCTTTTGTATTTTTAACAATATCGCAGTTGCAGCCGCTTACGCGCTTGAACACTACCAGCTTAGCCGGGTGGCAATAGTTGATTTTGACGTGCACCACGGCAACGGTACCGAAGATATTTTCGCCGCTGATGAGCGGGTGTTGTTTTGTTCATCCTTTCAGTATCCGCTTTACCCCAATACCGGTGAACACCCCAGCGCCAGTAATATTGAAAACTTACCGCTACCAGCTCTGTGTAAACCAGCCATCTGGCGCGAGCAAATTCTGCAGCACTGGCTGCCACGCATTAACGAATTTAAACCGCAGCTTATTTTAGTATCCGCCGGTTTTGATGGCCACCGCGAAGATGATATGGCGCAATTTCTGCTAACCGAAGCCGATTACCAGTGGATAGCCCAGCAGCTAAAACAACTGGCCCACCAACACTGCCAGGGCCGGATGGTGGCCGCACTGGAAGGCGGCTACGCCCTAAGCGCACTGGGGCGCAGTGTAGTAGCATTTTTAAAGGGCTTGATGTAGGTAAACACCGCCGCAATAACAACCGCTGATGCTTTTATCTTTTAGCTAGCCATAAAAAAACCTGCCGCAGCAGGTTTTTTCGTTATTACAGCTTAGTTAGCTTAACCTAACCAAACCCGCGAGTTGCGGAACATACGCATCCACGGGCTGTCTTCCTGCCAGCCGTCTGGCTGCCATGAATTAGCTACTGCGCGGAACACACGCTCCGGGTGTGGCATCATTATCGTTACCCGGCCATCAGTGGTGGTAAGCGACGTAATACCGGCTGGCGAGCCGTTCGGGTTTTGCGGGTATTGCTCAGTGGCTTTACCGTAGTGATCCACAAAGCGCATGGCAACCGTGCCGCTGTGGTTGGCTTTGGCGAATGCTTCTGATGAAGCAAACTCAGCATGGCCTTCACCGTGTGACACAGCAATGGGCATACGTGAACCGGCCATACCGTTAAAAAACAACGACGGGCTTTGCTGTATTTCTACCAGGCTAAAACGGGCTTCAAAGCGCTCAGATTTATTGCGCACAAAGTGTGGCCACAGCTCAGCACCCGGGATCAGGCTCTTGAGGTTAGACATCATCTGACAGCCGTTACACACACCCAGCGAGAAGGTGCTTTGGCGCTCAAAGAACTCAGCAAACTGCTTACGCGCAATGTCGTTAAACAATACTGATTTAGCCCAGCCTTCACCGGCACCCAGTACGTCACCGTAAGAGAAACCACCACAGGCGACTAAACCGTTGAAGTCGGCTAACTTAGCCCGGCCTGCCAGTATATCGCTCATATGCACATCAACGGCGGTGAAACCGGCACGGTTAAAGGCGGCAGCCATTTCTACATGCGAGTTAACGCCTTGTTCGCGCAAAATAGCCACTTTAGGTGCAGCACCTTTTAAAATAAACGGCGCGGCAACATCGGCATTTAAATCAAAGCTAAGTTTTACATTAAGGCCCGGATCGGCAACGTCAGCTTTGGCGTCAAACTCTTGCTTGGCGCCAGCCGGGTTGTCACGCAGTGCCTGCATCTGATAAGTGGTTTCGGCCCAGATACAACGTAAACGGGTGCGGCTGTCGCTTAATACCACTTTATCGCCACGGCTGAATACCAGCTCATCCTTCGCGTTTACGCTGCCAATAACATGGCTGCAGTTACCCAGCTGATGCTGCGCCAGTAGCTGCTTAACGTAATCCAGATCCGCTGCGGCAACCTGTATAATGGCGCCTGGCTCTTCAGAGAACAGCACCGCCATATCATCGTTACCCAGTGCGCTGATATCGGCACGTACGCCAGCTTTACCGGCAAAGGCCATTTCGGCCAGTGTAACAAATAAACCACCGTCTGAACGGTCATGGTAGGCCAGCAGTTTTTGCTCGCGGGTTAATTGCTGCACGGCGTTAAAGAAGTTAATCAACAGTTCAGGGCTGTCCAGGTCAACCGGTGTCTGGCCCAGCTGTTTATACACCTGAGCTAAACAGGAAGCGCCTAAGCGGTTTTGGCCCAGGCCTAAATCAATTACCAGCAGGCTGGTATCGCCTTTGTCGGTGCGCAGCTGCGGCGTAACCGTTTTGCGGATATCTTCTACGCGGGCAAACGCAGTGATCACTAAAGATAATGGCGCGGTAACGGCTTTATCTTCACCGTTTTGCTGCCATTTGGTTTTCATTGACATAGAGTCTTTACCCACCGGAATGGTCACTTCCAGTGCCGGGCACAGCTCTTCACCAATAGCTTTTACTGCCTCGTATAAACCGGCGTCTTCACCCGGGTGGCCGGCGGCTGCCATCCAGTTGGCAGATAATTTAATCCGTTTTAGCTCACCAATATCAGTGGCAGCTATATTGGTAATGGCTTCTGCTACCGCTAACCGGGCAGAAGCGGCAAAATCAAGCAGTGCCACAGGCGTGCGCTCGCCCATTGCCATCGCTTCGCCGTGGTAGGTGTCGTAACTGGCCGCGGTAACACCGCAGTTAGCTACCGGCACCTGCCAGGGGCCAACCATCTGGTCACGCGCAACTAAACCGGTTACCGTGCGATCACCAATAGTTACCAGAAAGGTTTTTTCTGCAATAGCCGGTAAACGCAATAAACGCTCTGCCGCGTCTTTTACTGTTACGCCGGTTAAGTCCAGTGCTTTACCCACGGTTTGTGCGCTTTGCACGTCACGGTGCATTTTCGGCGCTTTGCCCAGTAACACATTTAACGGTAGATCAATTGGCGTGCTGCCAAAATGGGTATCGGTCAGCGTTAAGTGTTGCTCTGCTGTAGCTTCGCCTACTACGGCAAAAGGTGCGCGCTCACGTTTACAAATTTGCTCGAATACCGGCATTTTGTCGGCCGGTATCGCCATCACATAACGCTCTTGCGATTCGTTACACCAGATTTGCAGTGGCGACATGCCAGGCTCGTCGTTTGGTACATTACGCAGCTCAAACTTACCGCCCACGCCACCGTCGTTCACCAGCTCTGGAAAGGCGTTGGATAAACCACCGGCGCCAACATCATGAATAAATACGATAGGGTTTTCGCTTCCCAGCTGCCAGCAGCGGTCAATGACTTCCTGACAACGGCGTTCAATTTCCGGGTTTTCACGTTGCACTGAGGCAAAGTCTAAATCCTCGGCTGACTGGCCTGATGCCATCGAAGATGCCGCACCGCCGCCCAGACCGATATTCATCGCCGGGCCGCCTAATACCACCAGTTTTGCGCCAACCGGTAAATCGCCTTTTTGTACATGATCTGCACGGATATTGCCCAAACCACCGGCAATCATAATCGGCTTATGGTAACCGCGTACTTCGTCGCCGTTATGGCTGGGTACCTTTTCTTCATAGGTACGGAAATAACCATTAATCGCCGGCCGGCCAAATTCGTTATTAAACGCCGCACCGCCTAATGGGCCTTCCAGCATAATATCCAGCGCCGATACAATACGCTCCGGCTTACCAAAATCGGTTTCCCATGGCTGCTCAAAACCCGGAATACGTAAGTTCGACACCGAAAAACCTACCAGACCGGCTTTAGGCTTAGAACCGACACCTGTGGCGCCTTCATCACGAATTTCACCACCTGAACCGGTGGCTGCCCCCGGGTATGGCGAAATAGCCGTTGGATGGTTGTGAGTTTCTACTTTCATCAGTATATGAATAGGTTCATGGTGATACTGATAAGTTAGATTACCAGGCTGGGCAAAAAAGCGGCCAGCGGTAGAGCCTTCCATTACAGCAGCATTGTCTTTGTAGGCAGACAACACATAGTCCGGTGTTTGCTCAAAAGTGTTTTTAATCATTTTAAACAGCGATTTAGGCTGTTGTACGCCGTCTATTGTCCAGTCAGCGTTAAAAATTTTGTGCCGGCAATGCTCTGAGTTCGCCTGGGCGAACATATACAGCTCGATGTCGTTCGGGTTACGGCCAAGCGCGGTGAAGTTATCAAACAGATAATCAATTTCGTCATCGGCCAGTGCCAGGCCCATATCGGTATTGGCTTTGGCCAGCGCAGCACGCCCACCGTTTTTAATATCCACCGAGCTAAGCTCTGCAGGCTCAGCTTTGGTAAACAGTGCCTGCGCTTGGGTAAACTCGCTAAACACCGCTTCCATCATGCGGTCATGCAATAAGGCAGCAACCTGCTTTAGCTGCTCAGCCGTTAAGGCTGTAGAGGCTTCTACATAATAGGCAATACCGCGCTCTAAGCGCGAAACCGGCGTTAAACCACAGTTACGGGCAATATCTGTCGCTTTAGATGACCAGGGCGAAATAGTGCCCGGCCGTGGCGTTACCAGCACTAACTGGCCGCGTGGTTCATGGCTGGCAATAGCCGGGCCATAGGTTAACAATTTATCCAGTGTTTGCTGCTGGGCTTCAGTCAATGCGCTGCTAACGTCAGCAAAGTGCATAAACTCAGCATAAATACCGCTGATGGTTAAGCCACTCTGGGCGCATTGGTCTAGTAACTTCTGAATTCTGAAATCGGACAGTGCTGGCGCACCACGCAGGATCAACATAGGCTTTTTTTCCCGTGGATTGAACGACGATGGAACCTAAAACAGGCGCGCCATTATAAAGAAATTTCTGCTCAAGTGGTATGAGTAAACACTGACGCGGCGACAGAAGTTTGTTATAACAGCGCAGAACGTGACATTGCAGGTTAGCAAAGATGTGGAAAAGACAGGCCTGGTTGCTGTTGTTACTGTGTTTAGCAGGGTGCAGCCCCGAGCCATCACAAAGCCAGCTTTACCAGATATATCAGCGTGATAGCTTAAAAGTTGGCATTTTGCACGGCCCTACCAGCTATTATGTTGGTATTGACGGCCCAACCGGTTTCGAGCTGGAACTAAGCCAGGCACTGGCTGATAAACTTGGTGTGAAACTGGAGTTATTTCCCAGCTACCAACTGGACGAATTGCTGCAAAAGCTACAAAGCGGCCAGGTTGACTATATTGCCGGTGGCCTGACCCTAACAGAACTGCGCAAAGGCAAGTATCGCTCATCACCGGCTTATCGCTGGATAAATGAAGTATTAGTATTTAAACAAGGCAATACCTGGCCCCGCTCGCTGGACGACCTGACCGACACTGTCGTAGTAGTAAAAGACAGCAGCCATGCCGAAACACTGCAACAGCTAAGCCTGGATAAACCGGATTTACAATGGCTACAACACCCGACACTGGATGCCGACGAGATTTTACAGCAGGTGGTTGACGGCAATATTGCTTACACCCTGACCGACTCAAACCAACTGGCACTGAACCGGCGCTTTTACCCCAATCTCAGTATTGCCTTTACTGTGCGCGACAATTTACCGGTTAGCTGGCTACTGGCAGATAACAGCGATGATTCACTCTATGCCGTGTTAATTGAGTTCTTTGGTGCTATGTATCAGGGCGGCGAACTTATTGCACTGGAAGACCGCTATTTTGGCCATGTACAGCTGTTCGATTACGTCGATACGCTGGTGTATATCGACGCAATAGAGCAACAATTGCCGAAGTTTAAAGCCTGGTTTATGCAATATGCCGGTGAACTTGACTGGCGCTTACTGGCAGCGCTCAGTTATCAGGAATCGCACTGGGACCCGAAAGCAAAAAGCCCGACCGGTGTGCGCGGCTTAATGATGCTAACCTTACCCACAGCGCAGCAGATGGGTGTGACCAGCCGGCTTGATCCTGAACAAAGCATACTGGGAGGCAGCCGTTATCTGCATCGGATGGTTACCCGGATACCAGAGCGTATTACCATGCCTGACCGGCTCTGGTTTGCGCTGGCGTCTTATAATGTCGGTTGGGGCCATGTTGAAGATGCGCGCATTATTACCCAGCGCCAGGGCGCCGATCCGGATAAATGGCTGGATGTAAAACAGCGCCTGCCGTTGCTGCGGCAAAAAAATGTCTATCAAACCACTAAATATGGTTATGCCCGCGGTGATGAAGCAGTAACGTACGTCGAAAATATCCGCCGCTATTACGACACCTTGTTGTGGGTAGATGAGCGCCAGCAGGCAGAGCAACGGCTAGAGCAACAAAAACAGCGTTTAACCGAGCAGCTGAGTATAGAAATATTGCCAGAGCCACCTCAGGACAACAATTAAAGCGACTATTGAAACCGGGCCAATACGCATCCATAGTATGCATATTAAACCCAAATAAGTGTTAGTTATGTTAAAACGCAAAAAACCTCAGGTCAGAGCCAGGCGCAGGCGCCTGGTTGATGTAGCCTCCAGCAGGCGCCGTATTAAACGCAATATTGCTGTAGCAAAACTGCATCAGCGCCGACGCCATTATCTGAGCTTTTTTAATCAGGCAAACGAAGTTGTTTAGCTGCTTTGTGCTCCTGCCTGCGGCGTTGAAAAAACGCCGATAACTGTGTGGCACATTCTGTTGCCAACACCCCGGACACCACTTCCAGTTGATGATTAAACCGGCCATGTTGCACTAAATTAAGCACCGAGCCCGCCGCACCGGTTTTTAAATCTGTCGCGCCAAACACCAACCGCTTAATCCGGCTATGCACCATTACCCCCGCGCACATGCTGCATGGTTCCAACGTTACATACAAGGTGCAGTCCGGCAGGCGGTAGTTAGCCATAACGGCCGATGCTGCGCGTATTGCCTGCATCTCAGCATGGGCTGATGGGTCATTGAGGCTGATCATCTGGTTCCAGCCTTCGGCAATCATGTTACCGTCTTTAACCAGCACAGCGCCAACCGGCACTTCACCCTGCTGCTCGGCGTTAGCTGCCAGCACAATAGCACGGCGCATCCAGTCTTCATCAGTCATAATGCTTTACAATTAATTGCTAGATTGGTGGCGGAGTTTACCACTATATTATGGTGAAATTGGCTAAACTTTTGTGTGCTTACCATTGTTATCAATTAGATTACCAGCACATCCAACTGATATATATACATATTATTAGTTGGCATCTGATTTGCACACAATGCCATTAAACTATTACAGAGAATAACAGGAGCATACAATGGGACCTTTCGAAATAGCGGCACTGGCCATTATTGGCGGTATAGGATTATCAGCCTTTAAGGTATATCACGATAATAAAGGCAAAGCGGGTAGCGCAGAATTGGATCAACTCAGAGCCGAGCAAGAAAAATTGAAGCAACGTATAGCCACACTGGAAAGCATTGTTACAGACAAAAGTTACCAGTTAAAAGAGCAAATAAACCGGTTATAAACAACTACATTTTCATTCTGTTGCACTGCATGGCAGTGCGTGGCAGTTAAGCTTTGTTATGGTACACTGCCAGCAACTGCTGACAGGAGCTGAAAATGTCGACGGAAACTCTGGTTAACCGGGCGCGCACAATTTGCGAACAAAATGGTGCCCGCTTTACATCTATCCGCGAAAAAGTGTTTCGCCTGCTAGCCGGCCTTAACGGCGGCATTGGCGCCTATGAACTGCTTGAGCAGTTAAAACAAACTGAGCCCAGCGCAAAGCCCGCTACAGTGTACCGGGCAATAGAGTTTCTTACCGAGCAGGGCTTTATTCATAAAATTGAATCCAGTAATGCGTTTATGCTGTGCCATCATTTCGGCCAGCATCATCCTGCACAGCTGCTAATTTGCGATCAATGTGGTAATGTCACTGAGCTGCATTCCAGTTTACTGCAAGACGAGTTTAACCGTCAGGCGGTATCTCAGGGGTTTGTTATCAAACACCAGACCATTGAAGCCCATGGTTTGTGCAAAATATGTAAAGCCAAACAATAAAACTTATCTATATCAAGGATCTGGCTTGTGCATTTACAAAAAGGTTTCTAATCTTAAACAAGCTTTCGCTTTAGTTCTGTTTTCTGATAGGCATTGACATGAATGTTGAATTTATAAATCCGTTTTTATCGTCTTTAGTCAATGTGCTAAGCACTATGGCCAATACCACCATTACACCCGGACAACCACGTATTAAAAAAGACGAAGTTGCCCGTGGCGATGTGTCTGGCTTAATTGGTATGGTTAGTCCGCAAACCAAAGGCTCATTTTCTATTACTTTTGAAGAATCCTTAGCGGTGGAAATTATGTTTCGCATGCTGGGCGAGCGACCCAAAGGCATTACAGAAGATGTTACCGACATGGTAGGTGAAATAACCAATATGGTTACCGGCGGTGCCAAGCGTATTTTAGGTGAAAAAGGCTATGACTTTACCATGGCAACCCCTGTGGTGGTGTCTGGTAAAAACCACACTATTTCGCATAAGTCTGAAGGTGCAAAGGTATTAATGCCATTCGACTCAGATTTTGGCAAAGTGCATATCGAAGTTAGTTTTGATAAATAACCTGCCATCCTTTACTGTATAACGCCAGCTAATGCTGGCGTTGTTGTTTAAGATATTCGGTTTGCGTGCACCAAGAGTAATTGAAGTTGCAGCTTTAAGTACCGCAGGTATAACTAAACTGTACGCGGCTGGTGATATTGCACAGCAGTTCATAAGGAATAGTGTCAACACAAAGCGCGAGCTGTTCTACCGGTAAGTCGATACCCCAAAGGATCACTTTATCGCCAACGGCCACTGCTTCGTCGCCGATATCAACGGTAATCATGTCCATAGATACCCGGCCAACAATCGGCAAACGCTTACCGTTAATCAGCACATTAGCATTATTACCGGCTGCGCGCGGGTAACCATCGCCATAGCCCATCGCCACTACCGCTAAGCGGGTGTTATGCGCCGCTATCCAGCTGCCGCCGTAACCTACGGCATCACCGGCGTTTACCTCGCGTACCGCGATAACGCTGCTGCTGAGCGTCATGACTGGCTTTAAACCGTGATCAGTGCCCACAGCGTCAGCCATGGGCGATACACCGTACAGCATTAAGCCGGGCCGCACCCAGTCACCATGGCTTTGTGGCCAGTTTAATACGGCGCCGGAGTTTGCCAGCGAATGCTCACCGGCACTGCCCTGAGTAATTTGTTGAAATAACGCCAGCTGATTAGCGGTAGCAGGCTTATCCAACTCATCTGAGCTGGCAAAATGACTCATCAACCGCATTGGCCCCTGCACATTGCGGCTTTGGCTTAAGCTCTGATACAACTGGTTAAATTCGTGTGGGTAAATACCCAGCCGGTGCATCCCGGAATCAACTTTTAACCACACCCGTACCGGCGCATCCAGCTGTGCTGTCAATAAGGCTTGTGCCTGCTCGCGATGGTGTATGACCAGTTGCAGGTTAGAGGCAACCACTTGCGCCAGTTCATCCGGGTGAAAAAAACCTTCCAACAGCACTATCGGCCTGGCGATACCACCGGCACGCAGTGCTAAAGCTTCATCGAGGCGCGCTACGCCCAGAGCATCGGCCTGCTTTAACGCCTGGGCTATTGGCAACATACCATGGCCATAAGCATTGGCTTTTAGCACCGCCAGTATTTTGCTGTTTGGCGCCAGCTGCTTTACGCACGCGAAGTTATGCTCAAGCGCAGCTAAGTCGATGGTGGCCTGAGGCCGGCGGCTAAGCATTAATCGTCCTCGAACCGCGCACTACCGGCGTAGTTATCAAAACGCGAATAACGGCCATGAAAGGTTAGCCGCACACGGCCAATCGGGCCGTTCCGCTGCTTACCTATGATCACTTCTGCTGTACCTTTATCAGGGCTGTCGTCGTTATATACTTCATCGCGGTAGATAAACATAATTAAATCGGCATCCTGCTCAATAGAGCCGGACTCCCGTAAGTCGGAGTTTACCGGGCGTTTATCGGCACGCTGCTCCAACGACCGGTTAAGCTGCGACAGCGCCACTACCGGTACTTTCAGCTCTTTGGCCAATGCTTTAAGTGAACGCGAAATTTCGGCAATTTCTAAGGTACGGTTATCACTCATGCCAGGCACGGTCATTAGCTGTAAGTAGTCGACCATAATCATGCTTAAGCCGCCATGTTCGCGCGCAACCCGCCGCGCCCGCGAGCGTACCTCGGTCGGCGTTAAGCCCGAGCCGTCGTCGATATACATTTTACCTTTGGTGTTCAGAAGCTCAATGGCAGAAGACAGCCTCGCCCAGTCTTCATCTTCCAACTGGCCGGTACGGACCTTGGTTTGGTCAATGCGGCCTAAGGACGCCAGCATACGCATCATAATTTGTTCAGACGGCATCTCTAAGCTGAAAATCAACACCGGCTTATCCGAGGTAATGGCCGCATGCTCGCAGAGGTTCATCGCGAAGGTGGTTTTACCCATCGATGGCCGCGCCGCAACAATGATCAGGTCTGAAGGCTGCATACCATTGGTCATTTTATCTAAATCGACATAGCCGGTAGATACCCCGGTAACACCGTCATACGGCGAGCGAAACAGCTCGTCAATTTTCTCAATGGTTTTGGCCAGTATGCTGTTAATCGGCTCGGGGCCTTCATTGGCATTGGTGCGCTGTTCGGCAATTTTAAATACTTTGGTCTCAGCAAAGTCCAGCAGCTCGGCTGAGGTGCGCCCCTGAGTGTCGTAACCGGCGTCGGCAATATCGTGTGCCACCGAAATCATATCGCGCACTACGGCGCGCTCACGCACGATTTCGGCATAAGCCAGAATGTTAGCCGCGCTGGGGGTGTTCTTGGCTATTTCACCCAAATAAGCAAAACCGCCGACATCGTCCAGCTGCAGGTTGGCTTCTAAATCTTCCGATACGGTAATAATATCAATCGGCTGGGTAGCTTCAGCCAGACGCGACATGGCAGCGAAAATAAAGCGGTGCGCGCGCAGGTAAAAATCCTGTTCAACAACTTTTTCCGCAACGCGGTCCCAAGCTTCGTTATCCAGCATTAAGCCGCCAAGTACCGACTGCTCAGCTTCTATCGAATGGGGCGGCATTTTTACCGCAGCAACCTGTTTGTCTTTAATACTACTCATAACACCTGTTTCAGTTGGCGAAAACAGCATAATGCTAACCCGCCGCAGGCAGATCACAAAGCGAAGTGTCAGATATTTTTATCGGCTTAACTAAACAAACGGGATAAACAACAACGGGGAAAACAGAGGAAAAAGCGCACTGCAGATACAGTGCGCTTTAAAGCTTATTAAGCTTCTGCGATTACTACAATTTTTACAGTTGCAGTAACTTCAGCGTGTAACTGTACGTCGATTTCGTACTCGCCAGTTTCACGTAAAGTACCTGTAGGCAGTTTAACTTCTGCTTTAGATACTTTAACGCCAGCTTCAGTGATCGCATCAGCGATATCACGGGTGCCTACTGAACCGAACAGCTTGCCTTCATCACCGGCTTTAGAAGCGATAGTCACTTCACCCAGCGCAGCAATTTTAGCAGCACGGTCGTTTGCAGCTGTTAAATCATCAGCTAATTTAGCTTCTAATTCAGCGCGACGGGCTTCGAATTTCTCGATGTTAGCCTTGGTAGCCGGAACTGCTTTACCCTGTGGGAATAAGAAGTTACGAGCATAACCTGACTTAACAGCTACATTGTCACCTAAACCACCAAGGTTAGCGACTTTGTCTAACAGAATAATTTGCATTGCTTATACCCCTTCTGTATTAACTGTGTGAGTCGCTGTAAGGCAGCAGAGCCAGGTAGCGTGCGCGCTTGATAGCACGAGCCAGTTGGCGCTGATACTTAGCGCTGGTACCAGTAATACGGCTAGGTACGATCTTACCGCTTTCTGTAACGTAGTTTTTCAGAACAACGGTATCTTTGTAATCAATCTCTACAGTGCCTTCTGCAGAAAAACGGCAGAATTTACGGCGACGGAAAAAACGTGACATTTGCCTGTCTCCTAACTTATTTGTTCAATTTGTTGCGCATGCAGCACCAGCTTAGCTTGTCCGCTGCGGCTTTGGTGGCGGTTTAAAAAACCTGTCACCTTTACCATGTTGCCCAACGTTAACTGTCGGGTATGTTGTGTTAGTGCGGCTCCGGTAAGTACTACCTGTATCCTGACATAGGCTTGGCGGTTTAAGCCGGCTTCCATCTGGTTACTGCGGTGTTCTAACACCAAAACCGTATGCGGTATGCCCGCAGGACTTTCGCTATACTCCGGTTGACGGCAGATACTGCCAACCAGTACGGTGCTATTGTCCATTAACAACAACTTACTCTTCGTTTGCTACTTGCTCTTCATGTTCGCGAGGAGCACGCTCACGACGTTCATCACGTACTTTTGCCATTGGTGATGGCTCAACTACGGCACTGTCAGTGCGCATAATCAGGTTACGTAATACCGCGTCGTTGTAGCGGAAGTTAGTTTCCAGCTCATCAATCACAGTTTGTGGTGCTTCTACGTTCATCAGAACATAGTGAGCTTTATGCAACTTCTGGATTGGGTAAGCCAGTTGACGACGGCCCCAATCTTCCAGACGGTGAATAGAACCACCCGCTTCTTTGATTGCGCCAGTGTAACGCTCAATCATGCCAGGTACTTGTTCACTCTGATCAGGGTGAACCATAAAAACGATTTCGTAATGACGCATTGTAGCTCCTTACGGTTAGTAAGCCTCGGGGGAACTCGGCCGGGGTTCTCATGGAGGCAAGGAACGTTAGGTGTATGGCCGAAGGTCGCGTATTTTACAGACTTAGCGGGTAAATAACAAGCAGAAAGCAATCAATTTGAAAGATTAAGCAGGTAAAAGCGAGTGATAGCGCAGCCACAAACCCATTTCGCGTAAGCGAAGGCGGCGGACAAATTCGTCGGGAACGAATTTGGTAAGCTTAGCTGAGCCGCCGCACTGAGGGCAGGATTGCCCGAAGTGTCGTTGTGGCGAGCATAACACTCACTTTTACCGGCAACTTCAAAGCAAGGCTAGCTATTTCGCTGTGCTCGCCACAGCAACTCGTTCGCTGCTTGCGCGCTCACTCAGACACTCTGTGGCTGCGCAATCGAAACACCTAACCTTTGCTATCGCCCAAAAGCAATCGGGGGAGGAGTTTACTGGCGCTGGCGCACGGCTTCAAATAAGCAGATACCGGCAGCAACCGAAACGTTAAGACTAGACACAGTGCCAAACATCGGAATTTTTACCAGGCTGTCGCAGGTTTCGCGGGTTAAGCGGCGCAGGCCTTCGCCTTCGGCGCCCAGTACCAGCGCCAACGGGCCTTTAAAATCAGCCTGATAAATACTGGTATCGGTATCACCGGCCGTGCCTACCACCCAAACACCGGCTTCCTGCAGTTCACGCAAGGTACGGGCTAAGTTGGTTACGGTAATAAAAGGCACGCTCTCTGCTGCACCACAGGCGACTTTACGTACTACTGAGGTGAGCTTTACTGAACGGTCTTTTGGCGACACCACAGCATGCACACCGGCCGCATCGGCGCTGCGTAAAATAGCGCCTAAATTGTGCGGGTCGGTTACACCATCCAGGATCAGAATAAATGGCTTTTCCTGCTGCTCAACAATGGCGGCTAAATCGGCTTCGCTGCCACTGCTTTGTAAGCGGGCTTTAGCAATAATACCCTGATGCTGGCCGCCAACCATATCGTCCATGGTTTTGCGGTTACAAAACTGCACCGACACACCGTTTTGCCGTGCCTGCTGGATTAACGGCTGCATGCGCTTGTCGTCGCGATCTTTCATCACAAACAACTCCAGCACATCCTGCGGTGCGCGTTGTAATAATGCTCCTACCGCATGAATACCAAAGACCAGATCTGCGCTCATTGTTAACCCTTAATGCCGACACTTAAAAAAGGCCGGCAGTTTACCTGAATTTATTGTATTAACGAACCGGTTTGCCCACGCCAACACGCCGTGAATATGTCCCTATAGGCTCGACTCAGGCATCCATGCCTTCAACGGTTGGCTTAGGGCAAGCCGATTCTCATTTAGACAAAGCTATTTACTTAGCTTTACGCCGTGGCTTTTTGCGTGCGGTAATATTACGCGCGCCTTTGGGTTTAGCTTCTGCACCTTTTGCTGCCGGAGCAGTTGGCTTGCCGGTAGCACGTTTGCCGCCTTTGGCTGCACCTTGCTTTGACGCTTTAATTTGTTCTTTGCTGACAACACGCGTCGGCTCGCCGACTAAGACTAAATCAATCTTGCGTGCTTCCAGGTTAACCGCAGCCACTTTCACTTTTAGCAAATCGCCCATGCGATAGGTTACTTTGCCATGTTCACCGCTTAGGGTATGGCGCTCAGCATCAAAGTGGTAGTAGTCGTTTTGCAGCGAGGTTACATGCACCAGGCCTTCGATATACAACTCGGTTAAACGCACGAACAAGCCAAAGCTGGTTACCGTAGATACTACGCCGTCAAACTCTGCGCCTAAATGATCCTGCATATATTCGCATTTTAACCAGTCGGCGACTTCACGCGTGGCATCATCGGCACGGCGTTCAGTCATTGAGCACTGCTCGCCCAGTGGCGTAATTTCTGCTTCAGTGTATTCACGGGCACCAGTGACTTTCTGGCCTTGTTTGGCCAGTAAAGCTTTAATGCCGCGGTGCAACACTAAATCCGGGTAACGCCGGATGGGCGAGGTAAAGTGGGCATAAGCCTCCAACGCCAAACCAAAGTGGCCCTGGTTATCGCCTTGATACACCGCTTGCTTCATTGAACGCAGCATGGTGGTTTCGATCAGTTCGCGGTCTGGCCGGTCGCCGATTTTTTCCAGCGTTTGCGTTAGCTCAAGCGGTGTCGGTTCAGCCGATAAATTCGCTTCTATGCCAAGCTCTGCGAGGAAGCGACGGAAGTTATCAAAGCGGTCGGCATCCGGCCGTTCGTGCACACGGAACAGCGTATGGGCTTCGTGTTTTTCAATAAAGCGTGCGGCGGCCACGTTGGCCATGATCATGCACTCTTCGATGATCTTATGCGATTCAACCCGGTGCACCGGAACAATTTGCTCAATTTTACGGTGGCTGTTAAACACAAAGCGGGTTTCAACCGTTTCAAACTCTATAGCGCCGCGTTGGCCGCGCACTTTGGCCAGCTTTTTATACAGGCTGTTCAGCGTTTCGATATTGGTCAGGTTGGCGGCATATTGCTGACGCAGCTCAGGGTCGCCCTGCAGTATTTTATGCACCTTGTTATAGGTTAAGCGTGCACTGGAGTGCATTACCGCTTCATAAAACTGATAGCTATCGAGTTTGCCGCTGGCGCTGATATGCATATCGGCGACTAAACATAAACGGTCAGTATGCGGGTTAAGTGAACACAGGCCGTTAGATAATGCCTCCGGCAACATCGGCACTACGTGATCGGGGAAATACACCGAATTGCCGCGCTCTATTGCCGTGTTATCCAGCACCGTGTAAGGCAGTACGTAAGCACTGACATCGGCTATGGCGACCCACAAACGCCAACCACCGTTTTCTTTGGCTTCAGCGTAAACGGCATCGTCAAAGTCACGGGCATCTTCACCATCAATGGTGATCAAACCTAATTTAGTTAAATCGACGCGGCCTTGCTTGGCTGCTTCCGGCACTTCTTCGCCGTATTTAGCCACTTGTTTTAGTACAGCATCAGAAAACACATGCGGAATTTGATGGTTGCGAATAGCAATTTCAATTTCCATCCCGGGCGCCATATGCTCGCCCAGTACTTCAGTTACTTTACCCACCGCATTAACACGTTTTGACGGCCGTTGGGTTATCTCGACCAACACCACCTGACCATGCCGGGCTGCGCCCTGCTCACCGTCGGGGATAACAATATCCTGGGTAATGCGCGGGTCGTCCGGCACTACCACTCCTAAAGCGAAATCTTTATAATAGCGGCCCACTATCGGCTCGGCGCGCGACTCTAATACCCGCACTACGCGGGCTTCAATTTTATCTTTACTGTTTACGCTTTGCGCTGTCGCCAGCACAATGTCGCCGTGCAGCAAGCGCTGCATTTCAAAATTGGGAATAAACCAGTCTGGCCCGCCTTGTTCCAGCTTTAAAAAGCCGAACCCTTCGCGGTGGCCCAATACCGTGCCTTTAACCAGGTCCATATTATCGACCAGGCCATAGCGGCGATTTTTGGTATAAATTAGCTGGCCATCACGCTCCATGGCGCGCAGGCGTTTTTTCAGCGCGAAAATAGCATCGTCATCGGTTAAGCCCAGCTCTGCAACTAATTCTTCAAAATAAGCGGGGCTCTGGCGTTTTTCGATATGCTCGAGAATAAATTCACGGCTGGGGATAGGGTTGTCGTATTTTTCCTGCTCACGCGCAAGATGCGGATCATTTACCGTCATTAAGTTATCTTTTGTTGCCTAAATTGTGTTAAGTGTAACAGCTAAACCGGGTTATGAGTATGAACTTCATTTTACCGGCCGTTTGGCATTGGCCACTACCCGTGCGGGCATTTTTTGGCTCAGCTTGCCAAGCAACTGTTGTATTTGTTTATGTGTACCGGCATCTGCCGTTACCGCATTATGCAACCAACGGTAACTTTGTTCAAAATCTACCGGGCTGCCATGGCCTTCTGTCAGTATTTGCGCCAAACGTAACTGCGCTTTTAAATTACCCAGTGCCGAGGCTTCACGCAAATAAATGATTGCTTTATCGGTATCGGGCTGCACAAAGCGGCCAATATGATAATAACGGCCTACTTGTTCTAAACCCTCAGGTAAGCCTTGCCCTGCAGCTTGTAACATCAGATCCCAGCCACGCTCCACATTGCGTGGCACGCAAACCGCATAAGCCAGCATATCGCCATACAGAAACTGATACGCTGGCAACTGCATAATATCCGCCCGGGCTTCTATATCACGAACCAGTTGGCATTCATCGGCCCGCACGCGCTTAAGATGGCTATTGGTGCGGATCAATGCCAACAGTTCATCCTGAGAATATAACTGTACGGCTTCAAGTTCCTGCGCCTGGGTTAACGGCGTTTGCAGCATCAGAACGGCCAGCACCAGCCATAGTGTTTTAATCATAATATGCGCCTGAAAATTGTCATCTTAGGCTTTATCGGCCAGAAGTGGCTTTTTTTAAGCAACTTCTGCGCCTTTATTGCTCGTTATTTAATATCCACGGAGCTGCAAGCCGTGGTTTTACTACCTCAGCACGCTCTGTCGCGCTACTTACGGCTACATCGCTGCAGCTGCCACTGGCAATGTAATTAACGGCCTCTGCATAAAGTGGGTCAGTAACAATGCCCCAGTCACCGGTAATGTTGTCAGTAACCGGACAATTAGGTTGCAGGCCATTAAAATACTCACCTTGATCCAATGCGTTTACCGTCTGGAAGTTAATCGCAAACAACACATAATTGCCTATAATCTCTGGTTGCTGCCCTACAGGTTTGCCGCAAGTTGCGCTGCCAATTTGCACAACATCAACAAAAGGCGCCAGAGAATTAATCACCAGTTCACTGGACGAGCAACTGCCTTCGGTTGTCAGTACAAATACCCGCGGCAAGTTCAGCACACTTCGCCCGGCGCCAAGCGCAAACAATGTAGAATTATTCTTGGCGGTATTTTTGTCATTAAACTGATATTTTACAAACACTTCGCTCTGGACGAAGTTTCGGGCAATTTGTGTACTAAGCTGGTTTGCCACCCGGATCAGGCCACCGCCGTTGTATCGTACATCCAACACCAGCTCATTAACTCCTTGCGCAACAAAATAGGCAAAGGCTTGTTCCAGCTCAGACTCTGATAATTCGATAAAAGTATTAAATACCAGATAACCAATACGTTTGCTGCCTTGTGTCGTCACAGAGCGATGCAGCACAGTATTGGTAGTGACTTCTGTTTTAATAAAATCAGCGGCCAGCTCAGAGGCATCTGGCTTGCGCCAGACAAAGTTACGCATTACGCCATCTTCATTCGGGCCGTAAATATCGTCATTGGTTGCCGTGCCTGCATCAAGCTGGCTTAGCAACTGCGCAACACTAACACCTTCAATTTCAATTATTTTATCGCCACGGCGCAGTCCGTTTTGTGCTGCAGAACCATCATCATACACATAGGCAATTTGCAACGCGGTATCATTATCTGCTCTGATACTGGAGAAACCGTAACCGAAGAAAGTGGCGTTAATATAACGATCTTCATATTCCTGGCGGGTAATTATAAAGCTATAACGATCCTGAGGCGCCGCGACAGCCTGTATTAATTCGTCAGGAGAACTGTAGCTATCAGGGTTTACTGAGGCCGGTAAGTCACGGTACCACAAGTAATCTTGCTGCAAAACGCAGAACACCTGAGAGTTAATATCAGTGCGCTGGCAAATACTGGTTTGTCCTGTGCTGTCGGTGTCTATATTACCACCGCCACCACAAGCGGTAAGTGTTGTTAACGCTGCTAATAATATAAAAATGCGCATAACCGTAACTCCATGTTTTGCTTTTTATCAGCATAAACAAAAACGCTGCCAGGTGGCAGCGTTTTTTATACGGTACAACTTAACAAACAGATGCCTCAGGCAAAAGGATGGCGCAGTACAATAGTCTGAACACGATCAGGGCCGGTTGACACTATATCAACAGGCACACCGGTCAGTTGCTCTAAACGGCTGATATAGTTACGCGCTGCCTGCGGTAAGTTCTCCAGTTGCTGCACACCAAAGGTGCTTTCGCTCCAGCCCGGCATTTCTTCATATACCGGTGTTACCAAATCGAAGCCTTCTGCAGCCATAGGCGGAACATCAGTCACATTACCTGCCGCATCTTTGTATCCGGTACAGATGTGTATTGTCTCTAGGCCGTCTAATACATCCAGCTTGGTTAAGCAAAAACCAGAGATACTATTCAATTGCACGGCACGCTTAACGGCAACGGCATCGAACCAACCACAACGACGTTTACGGCCGGTAGTTGCACCAAACTCATGGCCTTTCACGCCTAGATGCTCGCCTACTGCACAGCCCAGTTCTGTCGGGAACGGGCCTGAGCCAACACGGGTAGTATAAGCTTTAACAATGCCCAGCACGTAATCCAGGTAACGCGGGCCAAAACCAGCACCGGTTGCTACACCACCGGCAGTAGTGTTAGACGAGGTAACATAAGGGTAAGTACCGTGGTCAATATCCAGCAGTGTGCCCTGAGCACCTTCAAACATAATTTCCTGGCCGGCTTTACGCGCTTTGTCCAGCAAATCAGTAACATCTACTACCAACGGCTTTAAGATGTCGGCAATAGCCAGTGCATTGTCCAGCGTGGTCTGATAATCCACTGCCGGCACTTTGTAGTATTGTGTCAGAGTAAAATTATGCAGATCCATCAGCGTTTTCAGCTTCTCAGCAAACAGTGTTGGGTTAAACAAATCCCCCACACGTAAGCCACGGCGGGCAACTTTGTCTTCGTATGCCGGGCCAATACCACGGCCGGTAGTACCGATAGGCTTGTCGCCACGGGCCAGTTCACGCGCTTTATCCAGTTCAACATGGAACGGCAGAATCAGTGGGCAGGCTTCGCTTAACAGTAAACGCTCTTTCACTGGCACGCCACGCTGCTCCAGCATGGCCATTTCCTTTAAGAACGCTTCAGGGGACAGCACTACACCATTACCAATAACGCATTTCACGTTGGCACGTAAAATACCTGACGGAATTAAATGTAATACGGTTTTCTCACCGTCGATAACCAAAGTATGTCCGGCATTATGGCCGCCTTGATAGCGCACCACATAGCTGGCTTTATCTGTTAATAAATCGACGATTTTACCTTTACCTTCGTCACCCCATTGGGTGCCGAGCACTACGACGTTTTTGGCCATGGTTCCTACATCATGGAAAAAATTAGGCGGGGATTCTACCAAATTGGCAACCAAGTTTCAGCCGTCTGGAGGAAAAAAAGCCGCTTTTTTCTCAGCGGCTTAATTAATGGTTTTTATTCAGTCAGTTAAGAATGTTCACGGGTTAGACAAGTTAAATCATACTGCGCACTGTTATGGTATAAGGCGAAACCAAACCGCAACCGATCTGCGCGATAGTCTGTTTCGATACCCGCTCGTTTTAACTCTGCTGCCAGTTCGGCAACTTGCGCCGCACTACCCAGGCGGAAGGTTAAAAAGTGGCCGTGGTGTGCTAAATCCTGTTGCAGCAGCGACTGCATATTTAACTTTGTATGCTTTAACTCTGCTACTTTGGCTAAAAACGCTTGCTGTAACTGCTGCACATAATGATGGATACGGCCGACACTGATGCCCTGCTGTTTAAATAACCGCAACACGGCATTAAGGCGATATAAAGCGGAGAAATCCATCGTTGAGCCGGCAAACCGATAACCGTCTTCACTGTACAGCACCGTGGCAGATTTTTCGCCTGCCAAAGTACCAAATTCGGCAAACCAGCCGGTATATAATGGCCGTGCAGTGCTACCCAGCGGTACTGTCATAAAACAGCAGCCCTCACCGCCCTGGGCGTATTTATAACTGCCGGCCAAGTAGAAAATACGTTCTGCAATTGCCGATAAATCCGTTGGCAAGGCCATAAAGCCATGGTAACCGTCGATCACGATCATTGCATCGCTGCTGGCGGCCATTTGCTGCACAAAGCCGGTTAAGTCGGCAATAGCAAAACCTGAATTGAAAAATACCTGGCTGCAAAAAATTAGTTGATAGTTGTTTGCTGCAGCAGCGTCAGTAAAACGCTGGGCAAAGCTGGCAAAAGGTTCGGTTGGGATAACATCCAGCTGCACGTTATCATATTCAACCAGACGCTTTACCTGGCGCGAAAAGCTATGAAACTCACTGTCGGTTGTTAAAATCCTCAGTGGTTGGCGTAAATCAAAGCAACTGAGCAAACGCATAACCAGCTCGTGGGTATTAGGCGCGAACACAATTTGCTCAGCCTGAGGCAACTGTAATATATCAGCGATAAGCTGCTGGGTTTGCGGCACTTTTTCACCAAAAATATAACGCCATTTATCATCTACCAATCTGGCGGTGTCGTCCCAGTATTCCAGCATGGCATCACGGGTAACATCTGGCCAGTAGTGATGCGAATGGCTGGCAAAGTGTTGCTTGCCCTGATTCGCCTGCAAAAAACGCTGATAAAACTGTTGGTACATAACTCCCCCTATGACCATCTCAGAGACAAAAAAGGCCCTGAACGGGCCTTTTTCTTAAACATTACAATCAGTTTTGTACTTGATCTGATTTCATGTATTTGAAGAATTCATTATCCGGCTGTACCACCAAAATATCGTCTTTACTGCTAAAGCTTTTGCGATAGGCTTCCATACTGCGCACGAAGGAAAAGAACTCAGCATTTTTGTTATAGGCTTCGGCATATACATTGGCTGCTAATGCATCACCTTCACCGCGTACAGTACGCGAGTTACGCTCTGCATCGGCCACCATAACGGTAACCCGGGCATCAACATCGGCACGAATGATCTCCGCTTCTTCCATACCACGTGAGCGGTGCTCACGCGCCACAGCATGACGCTCGGCTTCCATCCGGGCAAAAATCGAGCTACTGACTTCCTGCGGCAGGTTAATCTGCTTCACACGGACGTCAACAACTTCAATACCCAGCTCCTTTGACGCAGCGCCAGCCTGTTGCAAGGCGCCCTGCATCAGCTCGGTACGCTCGCCGGATACAATTTCCTGAATGGTACGGGTACCAAACTCTGTGCGTAATCCGTTATTAATATACTGTTTTAACAACACTTCTGCTTGTGCCGTATTACCGCCGGTTGCCAGAAAATAGGCACCAAAATCGTTAATACGCCATTTTACATAGCTGTCTACCAGTAAGTCTTTTTTCTCTGCAGTTACAAAACGATCCTGTGCATCGTCCAGTGTCTGTACCCGTGCATCTAACTTACGCACAGTTTCAATAAATGGCAGCTTAAAATGCAACCCAGGTTCATACACAGTCACATTCTGCTCTGCATCACGCTGAATTTTACCAAACTGGATCACAATGGCGCGCTGACCTTCTGGCACTACAAATAAGGCAGATACAAAGATAAACGCAATAATAACGATAATGGCTATAGTAAAGTTCTTCATATATTACCCCCGGCCACTGCGTGTTGTTGTACTACGCGAACTGTCAGTGCGGTTTGAACTGCTACTACTGTCGGTGCTGCTACGCGATGGAATTAACGGCAGGCTATTTGACGGTGTTGAACTGCCTGAGCCCTGATTAATCATCTTATCAAGAGGTAAATACATAATATTATTACCATTTTTAACATCAACAAGCACTTTAGATGTATTGCTGTATACCTGTTCCATCGTTTCGATGTACATACGATCACGGGTTACTTTAGGTGCGGCAAGATATTCCGGTAATAGCTTTTCAAACCGGGCTACTTCACCCTGTGCTTTTAACACAATTTGTTGTTTGTAGGCATCAGCTTCCTGCATTACACGGTTAACCTGACCACGGGCACGTGGTTCAATTTCACGGGCATATGCCTGAGCTTCCTGTACAAAGCGCTCCTGATCTTCCTGTGCTTTAATCGCATCATCAAAGGCGTCACGTACTTCTTCCGGTGGCCGTGCATCACGGAAGTTAACATCAACCAGAGCTATACCCATTTTATAAGGCTCAATAATACCCTCCAGTTCCTGCCGGGTGTTCTGGCGCACAACTTCACGGCCACGGGTTAATACGTCATCCATAATAGAGTGACCGATAACATAGCGCAGTGCTGCATCGGTTGCCTGATGTAAACTGCTGTCAGCATCTACCACTGAAAATTTATATAGCCTAGCGTTGAATACACGATACTGAATTTCAAACGTTACCCGTACCAGATTCTGGTCCTGCGTAAGCATAAAACCATCGCTGCGCAAAGAACGTACGCTGGTTACATCAACCGGCAGCACGTTGTCAATAAAGGTTGGCTTCCAGTGAATACCTGGCCCGACTTCATCGTGGTACTGGCCGAAACGCAGCACAACTCCACGCTCAGATTCTTTAATGGTATAAAAGCCACTGAAGGCCCACACCAATGCTGCGACAATCAGTATTAGTACTAACGCAGCTGAAGCGCCACCGCCGCTACTACCACCTGTTGACTTGCCACCGCCGAAGATACCTCCTAACTTTTTGCCAAAGTTACGAAACACTTCATCTAAATCGGGCGGGCCCTGATCACGACCACCCTGTTTCCAGGGGTCGTTATTCTTGCCGTTATTGCCCGGCTCATTCCAAGCCATGGTTTACTCCATTCTAAGTTGCAAAATAAGGGTTAATGTATCAAATAACCGGCTGACTGACGACATAGTTTTCTAATTGTCCGTGCGACTGCTTCACGCTGCGGTTCCACACCGACTCGCTTAACCGCAGTTGCAGATGACAATTGCCCTCAGCGTCAAACTGTTCTTGCTCAATACTGTGTTGCTGGTGAAACCTGGCACGCCATTGCATTTGCTCCGGTGGCAATAGCAAAGTTATGTCCAGATAACGTTCTGACAACAACTGGCTTACTGCCTGCGCCAGCAAGTCTACCCCTGCGCCGCTAACGGCAGATAAATATACCGCTACCGGTTGTTTGTATTCGTTGTACTCAATACGCGGCAATTGCTGCAACAGGTCAATTTTGTTGTACACCACCAGTTGCGGTAACTGATCGGCATCAATTTCCTGCAATACCAAGTCAACCTGCTGCATATTGTCATCTTTACGCGGATCTGACAGATCCACCACATGCAACTGCAAGTCGGCATCACGGGTTTCCTGCAATGTCGATTTAAAAGCAGCGACTAAGTCGTGCGGCAAATGCCTGATAAAACCAACGGTATCAGCCAGAATAATCTCGCCAACACCTTTTAGTTTCAGTTTACGTAAGGTGGGATCCAGTGTGGCAAACAGCTGATCAGCTGCGTACACATCGGCTTTGGTAATGCGGTTAAATAACGTCGATTTACCGGCGTTGGTATAACCCACTACCGACACTACCGGCACTTCAGAACGTTGCCGGGCGCGGCGGCCCTGCTCACGCTGCTTAGTCAGCTTTGCCAGCCTGGTTTGTAATGCTTTTACCCGCTCACGCAGTAAACGCCGATCGGTTTCCAGCTGAGTTTCACCGGGGCCGCGCAAGCCAATACCACCTTTTTGCCGGTCAAGACTGTCCCAGCCGCGTACCAACCTTGAGGCCAAATGCTGCAGCTGTGCCAGTTCTACCTGCAATTTACCTTCAAAGGTGCGGGCGCGCTGGGCAAAGATATCCAGAATCAACGTGGTGCGATCAATAACCCTGGTCAGACACAAACGTTCCAGATTACGTGTTTGTGCCGGGCTCAGTGCATGGTTAAAAATAACCACATCAGCACCGGTTTCTTCTACCAGTGCTGCTATTTCATCTGCCTTACCGGAGCCAACAAAAAATTTAGCATCAGGCGCACTTCTGCTTGCAGTAACAACCTGCACAGTTTGCACACCGGCTGAAGAAACCAGCAATTTCAGTTCGGTTAGATCCTCACTGACATGCTGCTGCGAAAAGTTTACATGGACAAGGATCGCTTGTTCCGGTACCACGCTAATGTCAGACAAGCGAGTAACCCCTGAAATTATTCCACGTCCTCTTCATCATCACCCTGACCATTGCTGTGAGTTACCATGGTATTGACCGCGCGGGCCGGCACCACAGTTGAAATGGCATGCTTATATACCATCTGACTCACAGTATTTTTCAGCAGAATAACGAACTGATCGAAAGATTCGATCTGACCCTGAAGTTTAATGCCATTCACCAGATAAATTGATACCGGAATACGCTCCCGTCTCAAGGTGTTTAAAAATGGGTCTTGTAAAGATTGGCCCTTTGCCATGTGCCGCTTTCCTTTTTTAATTAGTCCGACTTATATTGGTATTATTTTTTTTATTTCAAGTTGTTAAAACGTCTTTTTCTATATCTTCTTTAGCTTAGCGAAGATAAAACGGCTTGCAAGTTTTCAGCTACCGGCGCGTCACTTTTCAGCCATGTCAGATCTGGCCAGCCTCGCAACCAGGTTAACTGCCGCTTTGCCAGTTGCCGGGTTGCCGCGATACCGCGCTCACTCATCTGTTGATAGCTACCATTGCCAGACAGATAATCCCACATTTGCCGGTAACCTACGCAGCGCATAGAGGGTAAATCCGGGTGTAAATCCGGCCGGGCTTTAAGTGCCGCAACTTCCTGTTCAAAACCGGCAGCCAGCATCTGCTCAAACCTCAGCGCAATACGCTGGTGCAACACGGCACGATCCTCCGGCGCTATCGCAAATTGGTGTGCAGGAAAGGCAAAAGGTTCCCCTTTTTCTGCAGTTAAATCTGTCAAACTACGCCCGGTAAGACGGTAAACTTCCAATGCCCGGTTAATACGCTGCGGGTCATTCGGGTGAATACGCTGTGCAGATACAGGATCAATCTGCGCTAACTCGTCGTGTAATCTGGCCCAGCCTTTTACTGCTGCTTCCTGCTCCAACTGCTGTCGCACTGCTTCGTTGGCCTCTGGTAGCGGTGAAATACCTTCAAGCAGGGCTTTAAAGTACAGCATAGTACCACCAACCAGGATGGGGATGTTACCACGATGTTGAATTTCAGCAATCAAACGCAACGCATCTGTACGGAAGTCTGCCGCAGAATAGCTTTGTGCCGGGTCACGAATGTCGATCAGGTGATGCGGCGTTACTGCCAGTTCCTGCGAAGTGGGTTTGGCAGTGCCTATATCCATGCCGCGATAAACCAGGGCACTGTCAACACTGATAAGCTCTGTAGGTAACTGTTGGTATAGCTCTGTTGCCAGCGCCGTTTTACCAGAAGCGGTTGGCCCCATCAGAAAAATTACATCGTGCTTTACCTGACTCATGGTTGTTGCCTTGTTAACAAACCCAATGTGGTATCAAGTTGCAACGGTGCATAGCTCCAGTACTCGGGCAGAGACAATACCGGAGGCGCAGAGTTTAATACTGTGGCCGCAGCAACCCCATTAGCGTTGAGTAACATCGACAAT
Organism: Rheinheimera sp. EpRS3; assembly: GCF_001513785.1. Taxonomy (GTDB): domain Bacteria; phylum Pseudomonadota; class Gammaproteobacteria; order Enterobacterales; family Alteromonadaceae; genus Alishewanella. Next base: position 504,105 of record NZ_LNQS01000001.1, on the reverse strand, counting down.
AAAGCACCTATCACATCATCACTGTTATTTTGCGCTAACTGCTCAAACCATAATGGTAACCACTGCCCCAGCACAGTTTGTCGCAGCCAATCGGGCACCGCCCGCACTATCACGGTGTTGTCAGTAAGCAGCATATCAAAACCAGCGCGGCTGAAACTGTCAGCCAGTTGGGTAAGTTTGCGTAGCTGCGCAGCATTGACACTGATACGCAGCGGTAGCAATAACGGCACGGCTGGTAAGCTGTTGGCAGTAAAATATGCCGATAAGGTGGGCACAAGATCAATCAACAGTACATCGTCAGCATGTTGTTTAAGCAAATACCGGTTACGTACAATCAACGGAGCATCTATTATTTGAGTTTGCGCAGGCGGGCTTAATGCAGCAGTTGCAGGTTGCAGTTCTGCCGGTGCTTCTGTTTGTGCATCTGCCGCTTTATGGCTGTGCTGCCAGTATGACAGCTCACGTTTTACTGCTGCGGCTCCCGGCTGACGGGGCGCATAACCGCTGCTACGGCCTGCCTGGTTGCTGACAGGTTGCTCTGGCTGGTAGTTATAGGCTGATGTTTCCTGTACCCGGTGCACTATATCTGCGGCAGCTGGCTGTGGTGTAGCCAACTGCACTAACGCATCACCCAGGGCTGATACCACAAAATCGTGTATTAGCCTGGCCTGATGAAAACGCACCTCATGCTTAGCCGGATGCACATTTACATCTACCTGGCGCGGGTCAAGCTGCAGATATAATACAAAAGCAGGTTGTTGCTCGGTGGTTAGCATGTCGCCATAGGCCTGACGGATAGCATGATTTAACAGCTTATCGCGCATCATCCGACCATTAACGTAGCTGTACTGGCATTGCAACTGGTTACTGCACGCTTGCGGCTGCACTATCCAGCCCCAGATCCGCACATCGCCATACTGATTCTCAATAAAAGCAGCATTCTCTGCAAACACGCGGCCACACAGGGCTGCCACCCGTTTTTGCCGTTGCTCATCCGTTGTTGCGGCTTTTAACCGGCGCACCGTCTGGCCGTTGTGGCTCAATTGCCAGGTCACATCATAACGGCTTAACGCCAGCCGTTTTATCAGTTCATCAATATGGCTGAATTCTGTTTTGTCAGTCCGCAAAAACTTACGCCGCGCCGGTGTATTAAAAAATAAGTCCAGTACTTCAATGCTGGTACCCACCGGGTGCGCTGCCGGACGCACCTCCACCTGCATATCACGCCCGGCGGCACTGGCCTGCCAGGCTGCGCTTTGCTCAAGGGTTTTTGAGGTTAATGTCAGCCGTGATACCGAACTGATACTGGCCAATGCCTCGCCGCGAAAGCCCAGGCTGGTAATGGCTTCCAAATCATCCAAATCAGTAATTTTACTGGTGGCATGCCGGCTTAACGCCAATACCAGCTCTTGCTCTGCAATACCGCTGCCGTTGTCACGCACCCGGATCAGCTTGCTGCCACCTTTTTCAATATCTATTTCTATCTGATCAGCTCCGGCGTCTAGGCTGTTTTCTACCAGTTCTTTCACTACAGATGCAGGACGCTCAACAACTTCACCCGCCGCAATCTGGTTAGCCAGCTGTGGCGGTAAAATACGAATAGGCATAGTTAGGGGATCCGCAGTGTCTGGCCAACGCGGATGCTGTCAGTGGTAAGTTGATTAAGGTTGCGTAACTCATCAATAGACACATTGTAGCGCTGCGCCAGCAACGACAAAGACTCGCCTGCACTGACCCGGTGTTCACGGGCGCGCTGCTGAGCAAACAAAGAATCCGCTGGCGGTGATTTCTCAAAGTGCCGTTTTAGCGCGCTGAACAAAGATTGCGCCAGTTTGGTTTGATGCGTAGCTGAGCGTAATTGCCGCTCTTCCTGTGGGTTAGAAATAAAACCAACTTCCACCAGAATGGACGGAATATCCGGAGCCTTAAGCACACCAAGGCTGGCAGCCTGCGGCTCTTTTTTATGCAAATGCGCAACTTTATCCAGCTCTTGCAACACTTCACCGGCAACCTGATAGGCGGTTACCATCGAGTGGTTCATTGATAAATCCAGCACCGTTTGCGCCAGATAACGTTCATTGGCAGAATCTTTAATAATCTCGGCCACACCGCCCAGCAGTTCAGAGTGCCGTTCTGTCTGCTCCAGCATACGCCCCACTTCGGTTGTAGCGCGACGCAAAGACAATACCCAGACGGAAGCACCGCGTGGCTGCGGCGTGGTAAATGCATCAGCATGAATAGAAACCAGCAGATCGGCTTGTTGGCCACGGGCAATTTCGGTACGGCGGTTAACGTGAATATAGTAATCGTTAGTGCGCACCATCATGGCTTTCATACCCGGCTGACGGTCGATTAGCTGCGCCAATTGCTTCGCAATAGGCAAGGTGATGTTTTTTTCATAAAAACCACTGGGGCCTATTGAACCCGGGTCCTCACCGCCGTGGCCTGCGTCTATTGCAATAACAATGTCGCGTGCGGCCCGTATTGCTGGTGGAGGTAAATTCTGTGCTGGCTGGTCGTCCGGTAAATCTACCACTAAACGGTGACCGTATGGTGGTGTGGGTGACAAAGCAAACACGTTGGCTTTGGTCGATTTGGCTAAATCCAGCACGATGCGCATACTATTGGCATCACCACTGCTACGGATAGCTTTAATTAACGGCGACTCTCCTGACACTGCCGGTAAATTGCTTCCACCTTTAATATTACTCAGGTCAATAACCAGCCTATCCGGTTTATCCAGCGTGAAATATTTGTGATCCGGAGCACCAGATAAGTCGAATACCACCCGGGTATTGTCCGGCGATGGCCAAATTCTTACACCCTGCACCTGATTAGCGGCTACGCCAGCGACGCTGAACAATGCCAGCAGCAACAGCAATAAAACGTGTAACGTATTGTAATTATTCGTTTTCATTATTTAGTGCATTCAGCATTTTGGCTCCGGCTGGGGTATTAGCGCTTATCCTTACCCGCCGTTGCTCTTGTTCGAATAATAAGTGTATGTCCAGATCCGCCACAGGTAAATAACCCATGCCCTGCAGAGGCCATTCAATCAGGCATATACTGTCGCTGCGAAAATAATCGCGGATGCCCATAAACTCCAGCTCTTCAGCATCACGTAAACGGTACAGATCAAAATGAAACACCGTTAAGTTTTCCAACTGGTAAGGCTCAACCAGAGTATAAGTTGGGCTTTTAACCGTCCCTTTATGGCCAAGAGCATGCAGCAGCCCCCGGCTGAAAGTCGTTTTGCCTGCCCCTAAATCACCATGCAGAAATAAGGTGTGCCCGCCTGAAACCAGAGTTGCCATACGCGATGCTAACGCTAATGTTGCTTGTTCATCCTTTAACACACTTTCAAATTGCTGCACTGGCATTTTCTCTGTTGTCGCATAAAAACCGCACCATGTTAACAAATTAGTTGCCTGCTGGGCCAGCAAAACCGCTTGTCGCGACTATGACTTAATCTGCTACTACCAAGTTCCCGCCCGGCTAGGCGCAACAGCCCATTTTATGCTAAATTGCGCTGTGTTTTCTTACCGGCTTTTTGCATGACAACAGATTATGCCGCACTGGCATTGCAGATAAAACGCTGGGCGCAGGAACTGGGCTTTGCGCAGCTAGGTATAACCGGGGTTTCCTTGCCGGATGCTGAACGGCAACTGCAAAAATGGCTGGATGCAGGCTATCACGGCGAAATGGATTATATGGCCAGCCACGGTATGCTGCGGGCAAGGCCGGCAGAACTGGTGCCCGGCACGTTGCGGGTACTTAGTGTACGGATGAACTATTTACCCAAAGGCGCAGGTTTTGCCACTAACCTGGCCGACCCTACTCAGGCTTATATCAGCCGCTATGCTCTGGGGCGTGACTACCATAAGCTGATCCGCAACCGGCTTAAACACCTGGGCGAACGTATTAATCAGCATGTGGCTGAGTTGGGCTATCGGCCTTTTACCGATTCAGCCCCCATTCTAGAGCGGCCACTGGCCCAACAAGCCGGGCTTGGCTGGATAGGCAAACATAGCTTGTTGCTAAATCAGGAGGCTGGCTCATGGTTTTTTCTCGGTGAGCTGCTGGTTAACTTGCCTTTACCCATCGATACGCCACATGAAGGTGATTGCGTTAGCTGTGTTGCCTGCATCACCAGTTGCCCCACCGGCGCAATTGTTGAACCCTACGTGGTCGATGCCCGCCGCTGTATTTCTTATCTGACTATTGAACTTAAAGGCGCGATTCCGGAAGAATTCCGCTCACTGCTGGGCAACCGTATATACGGTTGTGACGACTGTCAGTTGGTCTGCCCGGAAAACCGCGCCGCGCCGCTCAGTATTGAAGGCGACTTTCAGCGTCGGCCTCAGTGGCAAAGCCAAAGCCTGCTCAGTTTATTTGTCTGGCAGGAAGATGAATTTTTAAGCCATACCGAAGGTAGCGCTATCCGCCGTATTGGTTATGAACGCTGGCAACGCAACATTGCTGTAGCACTGGGCAACGCGCCTTATCAGGCTGACATTGTGCAGGCATTAAGCGCTAAGCTTGATAGCGCCAGCGAATTGGTAGCAGAACATATTCACTGGGCATTAGCACAACAAAAGCGTAAAAGCTGGCAGGCAGAATCACTCTTACCGCGCAGCACTGAGCGTTTAGTCAGGATTATTCAGAAGGGTCTGCCGCGGGATGCTTGAGTGCATATAACTGTTGGCGCTGTGTCAGACGCTGTGCAGCCAGCTCCAGGATCGTATCACGCCGTATACTGTCTGCACTGTGCCACTCTATAATTTCGTTTAATAACCGGCCGCACCCCAGACAGCAATCATGCTGATCCAGGCAACAGTTACGCACGCAGGGCGATTCAGACATAACAGCCAGATGATAAGCTAAACAAGCACTCACTATATCGCAGAAAACAAAAAACCGCACTGTGCTTGCGCAAGGTGCGGTTTTTCATCGAATTTGGAGCGAGTAACGAGGTTCGAACTCGTGACCTCGACCTTGGCAAGGTCGCGCTCTACCAGCTGAGCTATACTCGCATCAACTGACGTTGTTACGTCGTGATGGCGCGCATTTTACAAAATCAGTTAGCTTATGCAAGCACTTTATTGCGGTAATTTGAAAAAATGCTCGCGATAGGTTACTAATTCAGCAATTGACTCACGAATATCATCCAGTGCCAGATGGCTGCCAGCTTTTTGTACTTTCTTCAGCACCTCCGGGTGCCAACGCCGTGCCAGCTCTTTGACTGTACTGACATCCAGATTACGGTAATGAAAAAACGCTTCCAGTGTTGGCGCATACTCTGCCAGAAAGCGTCGGTCCTGCCCTATGCTGTTACCACACATTGGCGATTTACCTGCCGCCACATACTGGCGTAAAAACGCGATGGTTTGTTGTTCAGCATCTGCCAGGGTGGTTGTACTTGCCCGGCAACGCGCCGTTAAACCGCTTTTACCGTGTTGCTCAACACACCAGGCGCTCATATTATCCAGCACATCATCCGGTTGTTTAATGGCAAATACCGGCCCTTCAGCCAGGATATTCAACTGGCTGTCGGTCACTATGGTGGCCATTTCCAGAATGACATCGGTTTTTGGCTCCAGGCCAGTCATTTCCAAATCAAGCCAAATCAGATTATTGTCATTTACACTCATCAAAAACCCTTACACTCGTTGCTGCTTTGTTCATTAACAGATTGCAGGTATCATACACGCCCTAAGCTTAGCAGTAATAGCATCCTTTACATCAGAGCGATAAAAGCAGCAGTGACAAAGAAAAAACATCTTACCCAGCGCCAGCAGCAACGTATTGCCGACAATGCCAGCAAACGGTTGCGCGCGCCAAAAAATAAAGGTGTCGAATCAGTTGATGACGACAGCTTTGCCGCCACCGAAACCGGCCTGATATTAAGCCGTTTTGGCCAGCATGCTGATGTCGAAGACACCAACGGTGCCGTGGTGCGCTGTAATATGCGCCGCTCTGTTGCCTCTTTGGTTACCGGTGATCGCGTAGTGTGGCGCCGCTCTTTGCAACCCACTGGTGGCATTGATGGCGTAATAGATGCGGTAGAAGAGCGTAGCTCTGTGCTGCTGCGGCCGGATTTTTACGACGGCTTAAAACCGGTGGCCGCCAATATTGATTTAATGATTATCGTCTCTGCTATTTTACCTGCGCTATCGCTCAATATTATTGACCGCTATCTTGTGGCAGCAGAGATCACCGGCATTAAACCGCTGCTGGTGATTAACAAAGCCGATTTGCTCAGCGCTGATGAGTTTATTGCTACAGAGCAGCAACTGGCATTGTACCAACAGCTGGGGTATAACTTTTTACTGGTCAGCGCCAAAAGTTGTGTGGGTATGGCGCAATTGCTCAGTTACCTGCACAGCGGCACCAGCATCTTTGTTGGCCAGTCTGGCGTGGGTAAATCGTCGTTAATGAACAACTTAATGCCAGGTCTTGAAGCGTTAACTCAGGAAGTATCGACCAACTCCGGCCTGGGCCAGCACACCACTACAGTGTCACGCTTGTATCATTTGCCTGATGGCGGCGATTTAATCGACTCGCCCGGTATTCGTGAATTTGCGCTGTGGCATTTAACAGCAGAAGAAGTTACCCGCGGCTTTACTGAATTTACCCCCTGGCTTGGGCGCTGTAAATTCCGTGACTGCAAGCATATTTCCGACCCCGGCTGCGCTATTCAGCATGCAGTAGAAACCGGAGACATCAGTCAGGAACGCTATGACAGCTATTTAAAAATCCTTGCCAGTATGGCGCAGGACAAACCGAATCACTTTTAACTTTATACAGAGAACATAATGGATAATTTAAAAATTACCCTGCAATATTTGTTGCCTAAACACTTAATTTCGCGCCTTGTTGGCAAACTAGCGGCGGCAAAACTGGGCTGGTTTAGCCACTTTTTAATTAACCGTTTTATTAAAGCCTACGGCATTAATATGGCGGAAGCTAAGTTTGAACAAGCTAAAGACTACGCCAGTTTTAATGAGTTTTTTACCCGGCCATTAAAAGATGGCGTCCGCCCGCTGGCCACAGAGGCTAATATTGTTGCGCATCCGGTAGATGGCACTATCAGTCAGCTTGGGCCTATCGTTGATGGCAAACTTATTCAGGCAAAAAACCACAATTATTCGCTACAGGCTCTGTTAGGCGGGGATAGCGCCACGGCATTGCCGTTTCAAAACGGCCATTTTGCGACTGTTTATCTGGCACCAAAAGATTATCACCGTATTCATATGCCTGTTCGGGGCACTTTGCGCCAGATGATTTACGTACCAGGAGAACTCTTCTCCGTTAACCCATTAACCGCAGAGTGCGTAAAGGATTTATTTGCGCTGAACGAGCGCGTAGTCACCATTTTTGACACTGAACTTGGCCCTATGGCACTGGTATTGGTGGGTGCAACGATAGTAGCCAGTATTGAAACGGTTTGGGCTGGCACGGTAACGCCACCGGCGGGTAAAAATGTGTTTCGCTGGAGCTATCCGGCACATGGTAAAAATGCCATTACGCTGGAAAAAGGTGCCGAGATGGGCCGCTTTAAACTGGGCTCAACAATAGTGCTGGCTTTCCCGGCGAATAAACTACAGTTTTTAGCCGATCAGCAACCAGGCACCGTTACCCGCATGGGTGCGCCTTTTGCTAATACAGCAATTTAAAGCTAATCTTCAGCTACGGCGCTTCGAAAACGTGAATGCGCCGTATATTTTTTCTGCAACACGCCGTGAACCCATCCATGGGGGCTCGATTATAAACTTCATCCATGAAGTTTATCCTACGGACCAGCGCAGCTGTTCAAATTCGCTCCAGGCGAATTTGTCAGCATCCTGGCCTGCAACGGTCGCCGAAAAAAATACTCTGCATTCACTTCTGCCAGTTTTATCCCTAACTCTTCTGAACAGGACCGAACATGCAAATCATCGCCCATCGTGGTGCCAGTGGTGAATACCCGGAAAACACCCTGTTGGCTATTGGCCAAGCCATAGCCCAAGGTGCTGACGCTATAGAAATAGACGTATTCGCTGTACGAGGCGAGTTAATTGTTATTCATGATCATCACTTAACCCGCACCACTAACGGCACAGGCAGTATCTATCAATACTCTGTAGAGCAACTGATGCAACTGGACGCAGGCCGGGGTGAGCGCATTCCTACGCTATGGCAGGTATTACAGTTACTGCAAAATACCAGGCTGTGGCTAAACATTGAATTAAAAGGCGAAAACACCGTAGCACCGCTGCTGGCCTTGCTGGATAAAGCCAAGCAAGAGCTACAGTTTGACAGCCAGCGGCTGCTTGTCTCATCTTTTAACCACCATTTACTCGCCGCTCTTAAACTGGCGCGGCCAGAGCTAAAGCTGGGAGCACTTACTGCCAGCCTGCCACTGGATTACGCCGCTTTTGCAAAGCAATTGCAAGCGCTCTCGGTAAACTGCGATGTCAGCTTTATTAATCAGGCTTTTGTTGATGATGCTAAAGCGCGCGGTTTAAAAGTGTATGTGTATACCGTGGATCAAGCTGATGATATTGCCCGCATGCAGCAATACGGCGTAGACGGCATTTTCAGCAATTTCCCTGCCAGAAGCCGACAGCAGTTGGCAGAAAAACGCTAACGCTACAAAGCAAAAATCCCGCCGTAGCGGGATTTTTTTATACATTTTGATACCTAGTGATCATGACAGCTTTTGCAGCTATTACACAAGCGCATATTCATCACATGCGCCAACACCACCAAGGATGCACCCACGATCAAAACAGCGTGTTCATATTCATGGCCCCATACATCCCGTTGCCAATATATAAACACACCTAAAAACAATGAATAAAACGGGTATAGCTTGCGGTGATAACGATGAAAACCAATAAACAAAGCAATAAAGCCAAGCACTATAGTAACCAGCAACATCACGCGCTCAAAAGCATGATTATGGCCAACGCTGAGGCCCAGTAACGGTAAAACCGGCAGAATGATCGGCAGCATAATGCAGTGAATGGCGCAAAGCGACGTCACTGTAATACCTACTTTATCAAATACGTTTCTTACTGTTGCTAACACGTGGCTTACTCTGACAGCTGAAAATAAAGAAACGAGATAATATAACAAAACGTTTGCTAAAGAAATGCCCACTGAAAAAAATACCTGCTAAAACGGGCTTTCACTGCAAGGCTGCTGAAGCTGCGCCGGGCTTATGGCATAATGGCGCCACTTTTTTCAGCTAAGCCGTATTATGGATACTTTACTTAATCAACTCGATGACAACTTAAAAGAGCTGTACCGCAAAGCGCTGGACGCCGATGCCCTGCTGGATAACCTGCAGCAGCAAGGTCATGCTAAACACCAGCGTATTTTTGCCGACAATAAGCTATTTAAGGCCTCCAGCAACCGCTTTATGCCTTATCTGGCAGAAACAGCTGAACAGGTTGCTGCTATGCGACAAAGCCAGCAGTTTAATACAGCAACATTACAGCGCGTAGTGCAGCAACTAAAGCAGCTGCACACTACGCTGGCTGAATTTCGCACTCTGGTAGCAAAGTAAAATCACCACGCTTACAAGGTAAACGCCAGCTTAGCTGTACCGGTATTTATCGCAGTAAAGCCGGTGTAGCCTGAACTCAGTTTGTGCTTACCTTGGGTAGCGCTAACGCGTACTGCTCAACTTTAGGCTGTAATTCTTTGCTAAACCAGTTACTCAGCATCTGCTTTTCATAGCGAAACTCTTCGTTGTCATTGGCTGAACGTAACGACTGCATAAAGCCCATATCACGCAGGCGCTCTTCACCACTGACAACCTCTTCACCGTGTTTATCCCGCAGCACATGGGTAAAACGGACAGCTGGTGAGTAAATATCTTTCACCACGCGTAAAGCATTGCCGGCACCACCAATAAAATAATCCACATCACCGGCCAAGTCGACGTCAGTTACTGTGACTTCCCATTTATAGCCTTCAGGTAACTGGGTGGCCATATCATTGAAAAAGCCATCAAACTTTTTAATCACTCTTTCGCGAAACGCTTTACGGTTGTCATTCGCCGGGCGAATATCGGTGAATTTTTCCGGATCTTGCCATTTGATCTGTACTTCACCTGCCTGCACAGCCCCCGTGCCAAGCACCATAGCTAAACTGCATAGTAATATTGTTGTACGCATAGTCCGTCTCCTGTACCTATGGCCAGCTTTAACCACTCTGGTTAGAGCTACCCGCCGCTAATAAGTTTACCTAACGCTATTCACTATAGCCTTGATCAGGGCCAGAATGCTGTAGCCTTTTGTATAAAAATGTAGCCAGCTGCTATAAAAGCCACACCGTAAAAAAGCAAAACCCCGGCATTAAGCCGGGGTTTTAGTGTAAGTGGGCACTTACATTTTTATCACATCATGCCGCCCATTCCACCCATGCCGCCCATATCAGGCATTGCAGGAGAATCATTCTTTGGTAACTCAGTTACCATCGCTTCGGTGGTAATCATCAGTGAGCCAACAGAGGCAGCAAACTGCAGAGCTGAACGTGTTACTTTGGTTGGGTCCAGAATACCCATTTCCAGCATATCGCCGTACTCGCCGCTGGCAGCGTTATAACCGTAGTTACCCGTGCCTGATTTCACCTGGTTAACCACTACTGATGGCTCGTCACCGGCGTTATCAACGATTTGACGCAGTGGCGATTCCATTGCGCGCAGCGCAATTTTAATACCGTGGTTCTGATCTTCGTTAGCACCGCGCAGGTCAACCAGTTTGGCTGCTACACGTACCAGTGCTACACCACCGCCAGGCACAACGCCTTCTTCTACTGCTGCACGGGTTGCGTGCAGAGCATCTTCAACGCGGTGTTTTTTCTCTTTCATTTCAATTTCAGTAGCTGCGCCAACTTTGATCACCGCCACACCGCCAGCCAGTTTGGCTAAGCGCTCTTGCAGTTTCTCTTTGTCGTAGTCTGACGTTGCTTCTTCGATTTGCTGACGAATTTGCTTTACACGGCCATCAATAACGCTTTGCTCACCGGCGCCATCAATAATAGTGGTGTTGTCTTTAGTGATCACCACGCGCTTAGCAGTACCTAATTCTTCCAGGCCGGCTTTTTCCAGCTCCATACCAATTTCTTCAGAAATTACGGTACCGCCGGTTAAGGTAGCAATATCTTGCAGCATGGCTTTACGACGATCGCCAAAGCCCGGAGCTTTAACAGCAGAGATTTTCACGATACCACGCATGTTGTTTACGACCAGCGTTGCTAACGCTTCGCCTTCAACATCTTCAGCAACAATCAGCAATGGCTTGCCTGATTTAGCCACGCCTTCCAGCACTGGCAGCAATTCGCGGATGTTAGAAATTTTCTTATCCACAGTCAGGATGTACGGGTTGTCCAGTTCTACCTGGCCAGCTTCCTGGTTGTTGATGAAATAAGGAGACAGGTAGCCGCGGTCAAACTGCATACCTTCAACCACGTCCAGCTCGTTGGCTAAACCCTGGCCTTCTTCAACAGTGATCACGCCTTCTTTGCCTACTTTGTCCATCGCGCTGGCAATGATCTGGCCGATTTCGTCATCAGAGTTAGCAGAAATAGTACCTACCTGAGCAATAGCTTTGCTGTCGGCACAAGGCTGCGACAGTAACTTTAACTCAGCTACCGCAGCGATAACCGCTTTGTCGATACCGCGTTTTAAATCCATCGGGTTCATACCAGCAGCAACGGCTTTAACACCTTCATTGATGATATTTTGTGCCAGCACTGTTGCAGTGGTAGTACCGTCACCGGCTTCGTCATTGGCTTTAGAAGCAACTTCTTTCACCATCTGCGCGCCCATATTTTCGAACTTGTCTTCCAGCTCGATTTCTTTGGCTACAGATACACCGTCTTTGGTGATCATCGGTGCACCGAACGACTTATCCAGAATTACGTGGCGGCCCTTCGGCCCCAGCGTTACGCGCACGGCGTTCGCTAAAATATTGACGCCTTTAAGCATCTTGTTACGGGCTTCATCGCCAAAACGTACGTCTTTTGCTGCCATTTTCTTAATCCTTAAATTCAGTTAATCGTTGTAAGGTTTACAGGAAAATTAATCCAGAATTACACCTAAGATATTGTCTTCTTTGGTGATCACGTATTCCTGACCATCAATTTTTTCTGTGCGCTCTACATAAGCACCAAACAGCACCTTGTCACCAACTTTAACGTCTAGTGGCTTAACATCGCCGTTATCCAATACGCGGCCCAAGCCAACTGCAACCACTTCACCACGGGTAGATTTTTCCGCTGAAGCGCCCGTTAATACGATGCCACCAGCTGATTTGCTTTCAGCTTCTAAACGTTTGATGATGACACGATCATGTAATGGACGAATATTCATGCTCTATCTCCTAAAGCTATTTTGTGTTTTAACATGGGTGTTAAATTGTCTGCCCGGTATATGGGGCACTACGGAAAAAAATCCAAGGGGTAAAGCGAAAATTTCTTAATTACTGCTTAAGGCAAACAGATTAAATTTACCGCTATTGAAATAAACCCGCCCCGCCGCAGGTCTGTACTGAGGTGATGATTCTGAGGTGATGGTGGTCGCATTGATAAAGCCACCCTGCGGCTATCAGCGTATAGTAAGCTCATGTTAGTGTAATACGATAACAACGCTATGGCGTTTAAGAGGAAGTATAAGCTGATGTATAACGTGTTTTTTCTGCCATTTTTACTCTGGTTTGTTCTGCTGGCACCGGCTGCTGCTCAGCAAAACTCGGTGCTCAACAGCCTGCTCAATACTAATGATAGTTTTTTGCCGGTAGAGCAGGCATTCGAGTTTGATTTTGTGCAAAAGCAAAATGAGCTGATTGTCAGCTGGACGATCGCCGATGGCTATTATCTGTATAAAGATAAAATAAAACTGGGCGGTATTGCTGTCAGTTTTTCTCACCCCAGCTACCCGGCCAGCATGCAGATAGAAGACGAGTTTTTCGGCGTGTCAGAGGTGTATTTTCATCAGTTAACCCTGCGTATTCCGTTAACAGATATCAGCGAAGATGCGGTATTTAAAATTCAATATATGGGCTGTGCCGAAGCCGGTTTATGCTACCCGCCGGTAACCAAAGAGCTGCCACTCATTCCTCTTAACACCGATCAAGACACAGCAGCTAACCCAGGCAGCGCAACTAACCAGAGCACAGTTCCGGTATCCAGCCAGAATACACTGGCAGCAAAGCTTAGCGATGGCGCAGGTTTAGCCACACTGGCTGGTTTCTTTTTGCTGGGTTTGGGTCTGGCGTTTACACCGTGCGTGTTTCCAATGTACCCCATTTTAACCAGCATTATTGTCGGCCAGGGCAAGCAATTATCTAACAAACGCGCCTTTACGCTGTCATTTTCTTATGTGCAGGGTATGGCTATTACCTATTCGGCATTAGGGTTAGTAGTAGCCAGTTTAGGTGTGCGGTTTCAGGGCTATATGCAGCACCCGGCGGTATTAATTGTTGCCAGTATCATTTTTGTGCTGCTGGCACTGGCGATGTTCGGTGTATTTAATCTGACATTGCCGTCCAGCTGGCAGGAAAAAATCAGCAAAGTCAGCAATAACCAACAAGGTGGCTCGCACAAAGGTGCCTTTACCATGGGCGCGCTGTCTGGCCTTATCGCCTCACCCTGCACCACGGCACCGTTATCGGCGGCGCTGCTGTATGTAGCCCAAAGCGGTGACTTACTGCTGGGCGCGGTTACGTTGTATATCTTAAGTTTGGGTATGGGCCTGCCGCTGCTTATTCTGGGTAGCTCCGGCGGTAAACTGCTGCCTAAAGCCGGAAACTGGATGAATGCGGTAAAAGCCACGTTCGGCTTCCTGCTGTTGGCGGTACCGCTTATTTTGCTGGAGCGGATGCTGCCGTTCAGTTATATCCTGGCTATCGGTTCTTTGCTGTTACTTAGCTTTATTATTTACCTGTACCGCATGATGTTCAGCCTGCAAAACAACAGCGCCAAAGCGGTTATTTTAATACTGGCTCAATTACTGCTTAGCGCAGCACTATACCTGAACCTGAAACATTGGTGGCCGGCTACAGAACAAACAGCCGCAGTTACCCAGCAACAACAGGCAGGTTTTGAACTGGTGAGCTCACTGGAAGAGCTGCAGCAAAAAATTGCTGCCAGCGAAGGACGCTACACCCTGGTAGATTTGTATGCTGAGTGGTGTATTGCCTGCAAAGAGTTTGAGCATTTAACCTTTCCCAAAGCCGAAGTGCAGGCACAAATGCAGAAGATGCAGCTGATTAAAGTAGACGTAACCAAGATGACCCGCAAAGATCAGGCACTACTGGATAATTATCAGGTGCTGGGCTTACCTACCCTGCTATTTTTCAGCCCGCAGGGTGAAGAACTCAGCACTGCCCGGGTGACCGGTTTTATGAACGCAACCGACTTTGCCGCCCATCTGACACAACTGCAACAGTAACTTCAGAGCGGCGCTTTTAACCGGCGCCGCCTACTGCCACCGGCTTTCTGGCTGATAAGACCAGTATTTTGCTGCCATTTGTCACGATTTCACTATAATAAGGCGCTATTGTTAGGCCAACGGCGCTGCTTGCAACAGAATTCTGGCAAACAGATGCAATTAGTCGTTAGCTTTGGCAAGATAGGGCCGGATCAAAACAATTAGCGGGAATAACGCACAAATGGCGGCAACTTATCGAATTTTAGTGTTGAATGGTCCTAACCTGAATATGCTGGGTGTGCGCGAGCCGACAGTATATGGCAGTGCCACCTTGCAGGATATTATTACCGGTCTGACGGAACAGGCAGCGGCAAAAGGTGTCGAATTGGCACATTTACAAACGAATGCCGAGCACGAACTGGTGACTGCTATTCAACAAAGCCTGGGCAAGCAAGATTATATTCTGATTAATCCCGGTGCTTTTACCCATACCAGTATTGCTATTCGTGACGCACTGCTGGCGGTGGCCATTCCTTTTATTGAAGTGCATTTGTCTAATGTGCACGCGCGCGAAAGTTTTCGCCGGCACTCATATTTATCTGATATCGCCAAAGGGGTGATCTGTGGCCTTGGTGCCAAAGGTTACCTCTACGCACTTGATGCGGCGTTAGCAGCGTTACAAACAACCAAACAGTAATAACTAATCAGGCTAAAAAGACATGGATATTAGAAAGATTAAAAAATTGATCGAGCTGTTAGAAGAATCTGGCATTAACGAGCTTGAAATCACCGAAGGTGAGGAGTCGGTACGCATTAGCCGTAACGGCCCTACCCCGCAATATGCACCTATGCAGCACTATGCTCCGGCGCCACAATACGCCCCGGCACCTGCTCCGGCTGCCGCTGCACCAGCAGCTGTGGAAGCACCCAAGGCTGCCAGTGGCCATCTTATGAAATCGCCAATGGTCGGTTCTTTCTACCGCGCAGCATCGCCAACAGCGAAAGCCTTTGTTGAAGTAGGCCAAAGCGTTAAAGTTGGCGATACTTTATGTATTGTTGAAGCGATGAAAATGATGAACCAGATCCAGTCTGACAAGGCCGGTGTGATCAAAGAAATTCTGGTAGAAAACGGCGAGCCGGTTGAATTCGACCAGCCACTCTTTGTGATTGAATAACGCAAAAGGCAGACTGATGCTAGAAAAAGTACTGATTGCCAACCGCGGCGAAATTGCACTGCGTATCTTGCGCGCGTGTAAAGAGCTGGGCATTAAAACGGTGGCCGTGCACTCTACGGTAGACCGTAATTTAAAACATGTGCTGCTGGCCGATGAAACCATTTGTATTGGCCCGGCGGCATCCACGCAAAGCTATTTAAATATACCGGCGCTGATTGCTGCCGCTGAAGTTACCAATGCCCAGGCTATTCACCCTGGCTACGGCTTTTTAGCCGAGCGCGCTGATTTTGCCCAACAGGTAGAAGAAAGCGGCCTGGTGTTTATTGGCCCGCACCCGGACTCTATCCGCTTAATGGGCGATAAAGTATCCGCGATTGAAGCAATGAAAAAAGCCGGTGTACCTTGTGTACCGGGCTCTGACGGCGCTGTCGGCGACGATCCGGCCACTAATATGGTTATTGCCAAGCGTATTGGCTACCCGATCATTGTTAAAGCCGCTGGCGGCGGTGGTGGCCGCGGTATGCGCGTGGTGCGCAGCGAAGAAGAACTGGTCAGCTCTATCGAGATGACCAAAGCCGAAGCTAAAGCCGCTTTTGGTAACGATATGGTGTACATGGAGAAATTCCTGGAAAACCCACGCCATATTGAAATTCAGGTTTTAGCTGATGGCCAGGGCAACGCTATTCACTTAGGTGAACGTGATTGCTCTATGCAGCGTCGCCACCAAAAAGTGGTAGAAGAAGCACCGGCACCGGGCATTACGCCGGAACTACGCGCCTTTATCGGCGGCCGTTGTGTTGATGCATGTAAGGTAATGAATTACCGCGGTGCCGGTACTTTTGAATTCCTGTTTGAAAACGGCGAGTTCTTCTTTATTGAAATGAACACCCGTATTCAGGTAGAGCACCCTGTTACCGAGATGATCACCGGCGTTGACCTGATTAAAGAGCAATTGCGCATTGCCTCTGGCATGCCAATGACACTTAAGCAGGAAGATATTGTTATTCGCGGCCATGCCGTAGAGTGCCGTATCAACGCTGAAGATCCGGTTAGCTTTATCCCGTCACCGGGTAAAATTACCCGCTTCCATCCGGCCGGCGGTAATGGTATCCGCTGGGATTCCCATATTTACGCTGATTACACCGTACCGCCTAACTATGACTCTATGGTAGGTAAGCTGATCACCTACGGTGAAACCCGCGATATCGCTATTGCCCGGATGCGTAACGCACTGGACGAACTGCTGGTAGACGGCATTAAAACCAACATCCCACTGCATAAAGACATTATGCGTGATGCGGGCTTCTGTAAAGGTGGTACTAATATCCACTATTTAGAGAAGAAGCTGGGTATTAAGTAAGCCTGAGCTTACACAGATTAAAGGCCGCTTTTGCGGCCTTTTTGCTATAATGCGGCAAATTTTTATAAGCGAGACTAATTATGCCCTGGATCCAACTGCGCGTGAGTACCAATGAAGAAAAAGCCGAACAAGTCAGCGATATGCTGATGGGCTGGGGCGCTCAGGCCGTTAGTTTTGTCGACGCACAGGACACCCCGATTTACGAACCAATGCCAGGCGAAGTGATTTACTGGACCAATACCGTGGTAGTTGGCCTGTTTGACGCTGAGCACCCGATGGATAAGGTAGTAAAGCAGCTGGAGCAGGTGTCATTTTTTAAAGACGGTGTCGATTACAAGCTGGAGCAGTTAGAAGATAAAGACTGGGAACGCGAGTGGATGGATAACTTTCACCCGATTAAATTTGGCACCAGGCTTTGGGTATGCCCCAGCTGGCGTGATATCCCGGACCCGACAGCAGTAAACGTAATGTTAGACCCGGGCCTGGCCTTTGGCACCGGCACCCACCCTACTACTGCGCTATGTATGCAGTGGCTGGACGCCACCATAGAACCACAGCAAACCGTAGTTGATTTTGGCTGTGGCTCCGGAATTTTGGGCATCGCAGCGTTAAAGCTGGGCGCCAAACGGGTGATTGGTGTCGACATTGACCCACAGGCAATAGAAGCCAGCACAGCTAACGCCAGACGTAATAATGTCGAAGGCCAGATAGAGCTGTATTTACCTAAAGATCAGCCAAGTGATTTTCAGGCTGATGTTGTAGTAGCCAATATCCTCGCCGGGCCGTTGGCCGAATTAAAACAAGTGATAAGCAGCTACGTAAAACCCGGTGGTAAACTGGCCCTGTCAGGCATCTTAGAAAGCCAGGCACAAAGTGTGATTGACGCTTACAGTGACGAGTTCAGCTTTGACCCCATCGCCATGCAGGAAGAATGGGTGCGCCTGAGCGCACGCAAGCACGGTTAACAGCTAAAGCGCCGCAAAAAAACGCTCGCTGCGCGGCAAGTAGTAGTTATCATAGTCCAGCGAAAACAACACCTTGCCAGCACGACCGACAATTTCATTGCGTGGCACAAAGCCGATTACACGCGAGTCGGCACTGTTATCGCGGTTATCGCCCAATACCAGATAGTGGCCGGCAGGTACTTTTACGGCGTTAAAACTGTCGCGGCCAGTAGCAAAGGAGGCCAGCTTTACCGTATGGGTAATATTGCCCAGTTGTTCGCTTAGCAGCTGGCTGCCCTCGTCAGAGCCTGAATACGCCTTTACCGCAACATCCGGCTGGTTATACACCAGTTGCTCGCCATTAATACTCAGCACGTTGTGTTGCATCGCCACGACATCGCCCGGAACACCGATAACACGTTTTACCAGCCGGTTGCCGGCAGCTTCAGACAGAAAAATAACTATATCACCGCGCTGTGGATCAGCGCGCTTTATCAGCGACACTGTGGTAAAGGGCAGGCGTAAATCATAGGCCATTTTATTAACCAGAATACGATCGCCAATCTCAATCGTTGGCTGCATCGAGCCCGATGGCACATCATTCCAATCGGCTACCGCACTTCTGAAGACAAACATTAAACTTAAAAACACCAGTATGCCGCGGTTATCACGCCACAGCTGTAATACTTTACCCATCGCCTGACTGCGCCCCATTCCCTGACTCCGCTAAATTACTAAATAAGTATAAACCTACTGTCAGACCTATGGCCGAAAACAAAGTTCAGCCATGCTAATCAGGCTAAGTCCCAAATGCAGACAGCCGGGCTGTTATACCCGGCTGTGCTGATTTTAATCAGTGCGACCAGCTTAAAAGGTGTACTGAATACCGATACTGGCGTAATCCACTTTAGTGTCAAAGTTATCAATCTCGGCCAGGATACCAATTTCATCACGGTCAAATTCTACATCAAAGCGGGTGTAATCCAGACGCAGATCCAGGTTCTGCGTCAGTGCAAAGGATACCCCTACACCATAAAATATATCTGAACCGTCAACATCGTCGCTGTCATCAGTGGCATTAATGTCAGCTTTCCACCAGACATTACCGCCCTGCGCATACACAGTAAAACGCTCTGTCACCGGTAAGCCGGCTTTTAACGCCAGAGTGTACCCATCTAAATCTGTGTTAAAAACGCTGTTGCCATAGTTACCAAAATCGATATAGCCGCCCTCTAAAGACAGCATCTGATTAAACTGGGCGCCGACAAAGTACCGGCTGGCGTTATCTTCATCGTCAAAATCCTCATCATCACCGTCCACTTTCAGCAAGCCATAAGCGGCGCCAACGTAGATACCCATGTGATCAATATCGTCTTCTGGTGTAACAGCATAAGCCGAGGTAGCGATAAGAGAAGATGCAGTTAATATAGCTAAAAATGACTTTTTCATAATAGACTCCGTTAAGTCAGCTAGTAGTAATCGGCACTTTGGCCTTAGTTCGCTGTAACGGTTACAAGCTTTGTACCACTTTTGAAAATAAAAATAAGACATTAAAAATCAAATACTTAAGCTATGATGATTTTTCCGGGCCGATTTTAAGCCGTTATAAAATTGTAATACTAACATCGCAATGTGCAGAATTTACAATGTTTAAATGGCAAATTCAGGGTAGAGACCGAAATTAATAGACTGATTTATATACAAATAATAAACATCACTCCCTGAAGAAACCTTAACGGCACATTAACACCAGGTTATTTAGTGCCTGTTTAGTGATAGGTTTTAACAGGCTGTGCTGGGCGATAGCACTGCCAGATGCAGCAACATCATGCTCATGTCCACTTACCACAATCACAATATTGTCAGGATAGTTATGCTCAATCCGCTCGATAAGCTGCAGTCCATCACTATCTGGCAGCCCCAGATCAAGCAAAATTCTGTCAAACCGGTGCAGTAAGGCCAGTTCGCGCATACACTCTTCTGCGCTGTGTGCCAGTGTGGTTTTCACCCCCAGGCTTTCTAATAATATCTGCATTAATTGTGCAGCTTCAGTATCATCCTCTACCACCAGAAAATGCAGCGGCAGACTATCTGCTGCGCTGTTGTCTACCGATGCAGCATTGCCCGTTAAATAACAGCGTAATGCACGGTACAGCTGATTCTTCGTGATCGGTTTGGACAGCACGTCGTTAAAACCCAACGCCGTTAGCTGCTGGCGGATCCCCTTCGCCATTGCTGCTGTAAGCGCGACCACAGGATACTGATAGCCCGTTTCACGGATAGCTACCGTCGCTTCTCTGCCACCCATGCCTGGCATGTGTAAATCCATCAGGATCAGATCGTAATAGCTGCCTGATGCTATTTTGTGTTTTACCTTTGCGAGCGCTTCGGCGCCGTTTTCAGCAAAGTCTACTGACGCGCCTGTAGCCTGGATCCAATGTGCAGACAGCTTGCGTAAGTCAGCCAAATCATCGACGATAAGCACTTCGCCTGTTAAAGCCAGCTTATTGTGTGCACCACCGGTATTACTAATTGACGGTTCCAGGCTCAATGGTTTGCGCTGGGTATCCGTTATATCGCCCGGGTCCAGCGAAAAGGTAAATACACTGCCCTTTCCCTCTTCAGAGGTCACATCAATGCTGCCCCCCATACGCTGAATAAGCTCGGAGGAAATAGCCAGCCCCAGGCCTGCGCCGCCTTTTTTCCGGGTAAGATAATCTTCTATCTGGGTAAAGGGCGCAAAAATATCTTTAAGTTGCCCCTGCGCAATACCCACGCCGGTATCGGTTATGCGGAACAACAACATCTCTTTTGCTGCGTCTTGCTGCGTCCACAGATCAACGGTGATACTGCCGGCATCAGTAAATTTGATAGCGTTGTAAATCAAATTTATCAATACCTGGCGTAAGCGCGTGCCATCGACAGTAATAAGCACCGGTAACGGAGTTAACGAATTAATGGTTAAATCCAGGCCGTTATCAATAGCGGTAACTTTAAGCAGGGTATAAATATCCAGCATCAGGTGGCGTAAACTGGTAGGCTCAGGCCGTAATTCCAGCTTATTTGCCGTAATTCTGGACAGATCGAGAATATCGTTTAACAAGCTCAGCAAATGCTTGCCATTATTCAGGATGATATTCAGCTCTGGCCATGCGTCTTCGGTATGGTTTGATTCAAGCAGTAACTCGGTGTAGCCCAAAATTGAAGACAACGGCGTTCTGAGCTCGTGGCTAAGGTGGGCTAAAAACCGATCTTTTGACCGGTTATCCGCTTCAAGGCGAAGCCGGTTTAAACGTTCCAGTTCAAATTCCCGGCGGCTTAATGCATAGCGTATTGCTCTGGCAAACCTTGCTTCACTCAGTTCGCTTTTTACTAAAAAGTCTGCCGCACCGTATTCCAGTGCCTGTAAATCAAGCTGCTTATCCGGTTGGCCGGTAAGCATAATAATGGGCGTAGATATGCCACTGTCTACTGCCTGTTTTAACAATGATAAACCGGTTTCAGCGCCTAGCTGGTAATCCAGCAGACAGACATCAAAGTTGCCTTCGGTTAGCTTTTGCAATCCTTCGAGTGAGTTTGTTACCCACGTCAGTTGGCTGTCAAACGAGGTTAAGTCTTCCAGATGACTACGGGTAATGATGTAGTCATCTTCATCGTCTTCTACCAGAAGGATTTTTGCCTGTATAACCGGCTTTAACTGTTTAGTCATTGTCTTGCGCAGGTAGCTCAACAAACTCTACCCAATACTTACCAAGGGTGCGCATTAGCTCTACCAAGCCATCAAAGTTCACCGGCTTGGTGATATACGACGCCGCGCCTAAATTATAACCCCGCACCATGTCTTCTTCTTGTTTTGACGTGGTAAGAATAACGATAGGAATACCCCGCAAATTATCGTCATTTTTAATATTATGCAGTGCTTCACGGCCATCCATCCGTGGCATATTTAAATCGAGTAATATCAGGCTGGGCCGCGGACAGGGTACGCCGGTGGCATACTTACCTTCTTTGCGCAGATATTCCAGTAACTCTACGCCGTCTTCGACACAATACAATGAGTTAAGCACCCGGCTTTCGCGCAGTGCATCTTGTGTTAGTAATCGATCATCTTCATCATCATCAGCCATTAAAATAGTAATTGGCCGTGTCTTGGTAAGTGGCATTATTCAGTTTCTCCCCTGCTGCCAAACGGTGTGCCGTCGGCAGGCAAAATTAATGTAAAAGTGGCGCCAACACCCGGCTCACCCGATGCGTAAATTAACCCTCTGTGTCTTTCTACAATCCGCCGGCATACCGCCAGACCAATGCCGGTTCCTTTATATTCCGAACGCCCATGCAGGCGTTGAAACGGTGTAAAAATTTTCTCGGCATACTCTATTGCAAAGCCGATGCCGTTGTCTGTTAGCGTTATTACATGCCAATCCGGGCAAATGGCCTGCTGCATAATATTAGGCTGGTGCACTGCAGCAGTAATAGTAATAACCGGTGTTCTGTCCGGTAGGCGGAACTTCAGCGAATTTGATAACAGATTAAGAAACAACTGACTAAGCTGACTGCTATCGGCCTGTATGACCGGTAAATTCTCTATATTGATTTGGGCGTTACTTTCCTGAACTGCAATTTCAAGATCGTCCAGTGCGTAATTAACAACGTCAGTTAAATTGGTGGGTACAAAATCCCGGCCGCGGGTATTGATGCGGGAGAAATCCAGCAAATCGTTGATTAATAGTGACATTCTTTGCGCAGCGTTACGCATGCGTTTCATATAGTCCAGGCCTTTCTCGCCCAGCTCCTGACTAAATGACGCCTCCAGGCGATCACCAAAGGCCTGAATTTTCCGCAACGGCTCCTGTAAGTCATGGGATGCAACAAAGGCAAAATCCTCCAGCTCCCGGTTGCTTCGGCTTAATTCCTCCGAATACAAGCGTAACTCCTGTGTGCGCTCTTCCACTTTCAGCGCTAGTTCCTCGTTCTTGCTTTCCAGTGCAGCCAGATACTTTCGCTCTTTCTTTACATTAATAGATGACAGGATCAACATCAGTATCACCAGCACACTGCTTAATATGCCAGATAAAATAAAGTTAAGCTGGGCGTCGTCCCGCCCTTTAGTCAGGCGCAGAAATAAGCTTTGCCGGTAGGATTGCTCTACCTGGCGGGTGATATCAAATAATGCCCGGAACTCCAGATAAATGTTCTTGCCGCGGTCAGTTTTTAGTAATCTGAGCGCCAGCGCATCTTTATTTTGCTGTGCCAGCCCGACTATTTCAGTTAGCTCAGCAATTTTGGCGTCTGCTAACCGGATAATCTCATTGATGCGCAGTTGCTGCTCCGGTATCTCAGACTCAATAGCCTGAACTTCAGTAATTTGCGCTTTTACCTGGCTTAATGCCGCCTGATAGGGTTCCAGATAGATAATATTATCTGTCAGTAGGTAGCCACGCTGGCCAGATTCGGCCGACAATACCGACAAATGCAAATCATCAAGTTTGACAATATTATCCCCGGTGTTGGTCAGGCTGGTTTGCGTAGCGGTTAACTCTTTAATCGAACTGATTGCCAGATAAGCATTGAAGCCAATCAGGCACATCATCACCGCCCCCAGTAAAAACCAGCTGGTACGGGCACTGTTTAACAGATTGCCTGACATCTATGCTTCCCTTTTAATTGCGTCACGCTGATGGATCTGACAAGTTTTCCAGTAACTGACTACAGTCCTGGCAGGACTGCAGTATTTTATCCACAGCTTCAATCGCTTTTTGCGGCGGCAAATTGTTTTCCAGTACCAGCTTAATTAACTCCGCCTGCATCGAGATCCGATTCAGCGGCTTGCGAATATCATGTACTTGCTTAGCTAACTCAGCCACTTTTGCGTCAGACATTATATTCTCCCAGTTAATAACTAGCTAAATTCCCCTAAGCCACCATAGGCACTTAACCGGTTGTACAAGGTTTTCACACTTACCCCCAACATATCGGCAGCCATAGCTTTGTTTCCGCTAACTTTTTTCAATGTCAGGTAAATTAACTCTCTCTCGACTTCATCAATGGTTTTGCCCGCAGTCAGGCCGGTTTTTTCTTTCTGTACGGCAGAAAAAGGAGATGCAAACGAGGCGGGTAATTCAATTTCATCCTTGGCAGGATCACTCATAATGTAAGCGCGGTGCACAGTGTGGCGCAGCTCTCTGACGTTACCCGGCCAGTCAAAGCTGGCCAGCCGCTGCAGCTGTGCGTTGCTAAATTGGTAGTTTGTGCCATTCTCGTCATTTAAGCTGGCTAAAAACGCTTTCGCTAACAGCGGGATATCTGCAGCACGCTCTCTGAGCGGAGGAATTTCAATCGGGAATACCGCCAGACGAAAATAAATATCTTCACGCAGAATATTTTTACCGGCAATATCTTCCAGGCTTCGGTTAGTCGCCGATACTACCCGGCAATCTACAGCAATTTCTTTACTGCCACCTACCCGCACGATTTTTTTCGTCTCTAATACCCGCAATAAGTGCGGTTGCATATCGAGCGGCATTTCGGTCACTTCATCTAAAAATAATGTGCCACCTTGAGCGCGCTCAAAAACACCGGTTTTTTGCGCAACGGCACCGGTAAAGGCGCCTTTTTCATGGCCAAACAGCTCGCTACTGATCAGCTCTTTCGATAAACCACCACAGTTTGTGGCAACTAAGGCACCAGCTGTCTTGCTGGCATAATGAATGGCTGAGGCAACCAGTTCCTTACCAACACCACTTTCGCCCAACAACATCACGTTAGCATTCGATGCAGCGACACGCTCAATCATGGTGTACAGCGCTTGCATCGGCGCAGATTCACCAATCAGACAACCAAAATGCAGCTCAGACTGAGCAGCAGAAGACTTTTTCGCTTTTTGCCTGGCCGGGTTAAGCACCCGTTCTAAACACTCACGCTGTATCGGCTTTAGCAAATAATCTACTTTGGGCCCACACAGCTCAGCAATAATGGATTTAACGGACGGGTGTCCGGTAATAAAGGTGACTTTGGGAACAGGAAACAGGTGCTGAACTCTATCCATCAAATGGATACCGCTGCCGTCTGGCAGCATAAAGTCGAGCAGAATATGGTCAAAACTATTGTGCTCAAGCCACTCATTCGCTTCGGCTAAACTGCCAGCGACAGACACGGTATGCCCCAGAAAATCTATAATGTGGGAGGCAACTTCGGTGAATTCGTGGTCATCATCTACAAGTAATATCGATAGCAAAGCTCAAATCTCATATCAGTCGATTAACAATTATCAGTTTCATGCACTATCAGGTGGCAATACACTGCAATAACACGCCAATACTAAGTGTTTAGCACCCAGCTGAATAGTGATTTATTAATTATTTGTTCAAATTTGCCTGTTATCGCTGATGTGAAAAAGTGCAATGCAATTGTGATTCTAAAGCACTACTTTAGCGCTAATTCAGCATTTAGCTTTGCTCACATAACAGCTTTAGTTTTTGCAGTGCCTTGGGCCAGGTATCCTGCATATATTGCTCATACTCGGGCGCAATATCCTGCTCTATGCTAACTTCTGTACCGCTTTCTACTACCAGAAACCGGTAGTTCTCGAACGCCGGTGCCCAGCTGGTTACCTGTTCGCTATCAAAATCATCTTGGCCATTAACGATAAAACCCAGGTGTTTAATCGAGATAAACTCCAGTGGTTTATGCTCAGCAATAGTCGCCACCATGCCATCACCGGAGGGCGATAAAAACCGTATGGTCTCCCCCTGCTGCCAGCTGCCTTTAAAATACGAGCCTTCGCAAAATGCCGACGTCCAGTTACGGTAACCAACGTCAGACAACATCCGCTGCCACACCGTTTGCACCGGCGCATTAATCACAATACTGAAGTGAAGTTGTTTTACATTACGCATTATCCGCTCTCCGCTGTTAGCGTTTTTCTTCCATCAGGCCAACCAGATTCGCATCCGGGTCACGCACAAACCCCAGCCACAGCTCATGATCCGGCATTTTCGCCGCCAATTGCGGCGCACGCTCCGGCGTAGCACCTTTAGCAACTATCGCCTCGTAGGTTGCACCGATATCCGCAACACTGAAATACACTACCGAATTAGCGCCCACTACACCAGCGCCCTGCGGCGTACTGAGCATCAGCCTGGTAGCGCCGGCCTGTAAAAACGCCAGCTGCGGTGAGGGTTGAAATAAAAACGGCAAACCTAAGATATCGCGATAAAAGCTCAGCGCAGTATCGACATCGCTGACCGTCAGCGCAATCTGGCCAATTTGGCCGCTTAATTCAGACATGATGTTCTCTCTGCCAAAAGCAAAATAACCTCAGCTGTTATAGCAAAAAGGCCAGCATTGCGCTGGCCTTTTTTATTTAGCTGGACGGGGTTACCCACTCGATTATAAATAACTGTAATTTTCTTTTATTTTTCAACAAACTGTAGACCACAGAAAGGGAGATGCCATGAAAAATGCCATGCGCGCTCCTTTATCACTAACGGCCTGAGGGAAAAACTGTGCGTTCGATATGGACGTTAGTCCGAGCAGCGTGGCGGAGTGAAGATCAGTCCTTGAACAAATGAGTTGCATGGGTGATGGCGCCGCCAGCGCGGTTCGCTGCCAGACGCTGGACGATCGATGCGCCGATAGACCTCGAGCCACCGATGACAACCGCGGCCTTGCCGCTCAGCGGGAGGGATCGGGAAGAGATTGCGTCAGTCATTCTTCACTCCATTTTCGTACCTAGTGCTTCTGTGGAGTGATATTTGTGCATTCCTTCCCTAAGCTATTAGCGGCACATCAGTTGGATCATATTCAAGCATCTGTTGAATATGGAATAATTGATAAGGTTCAGGTGCCGCGGTTTTCCAGAAGTCTGCAATTGTGCTTGCACCCGTATGACGGCGGAAGCGATCGAAGCTTGCAAGGACGCGTTGGCACTATATGAGGTTGCCTGCGAACCGGGTGCTGAGACGCTCGCGGCGGAAGTATTCAGTATAAAAATCAATGAAGGCGCGTGTCTTCAACGGCTGGAACACGCGGCTTGAATAGTAGAGCGAGATCGATCCGGCATCGGCATACCACTTCGGGAGGACACGTTCGAGCGCACCGCTTTCCAGATCCGGCAACACATCGGGCACAGCCAGCAACGCAATGCCGAGTCCCGCGATCGCCGCTTGCGCCATGGGGACGGCGTCGCTCATCACGATCGTCTCGTTGAGCAGCGCCTGCTCTTCGCGCCCCTGGGCGTCACGCATCATCCATTGCCTGATCCGACCCGAGTTCGAGGACCGCCTCAATATCCCCGCATGATCGACCAGATCGGCAGGACTTGTCGGTCGCCGACGCTCGTCAAAATAGCTGGGCGATGCGACCGCGATAACGTGCACCGGTGCCAGCGTCGTCGCAACGATGCCTGGACTGAGGTCGAAGCCACCACCGATCGCGGCGTCGAAGCCTTCCGCAATCAGGTCGACCCTGCGGCTATCGAAATGCCAGTCAGGCCTAACGCCCGGATAGCGCGCCAGAAAATCGGGCAATGCGGGAAGAACGTATCCCATGGCGAACGACAAACTCATGCTGACCTTCAGAACGCCGACAGCCTCACCCTTCGTTTGTGATGCCCCATCAATAGCCCCCTGAAGGTGGTTCAGGCTTTCTCCGATGCTTGCCAGAAAAGACTCCCCCGCTTCGGTCAATGTTAACTTCCGCGTCGAGCGGTGAAACAGCCGAATGCCGAGGTTCCGCTCCAGCATCGCAACATTGCGGCTGACGGCAGCCGGAGTGACCGAGAGACGCCGCGCAGCCCCGGAAAAGCTGCTTGCTTCTGCGCTTCGGACGAACGCCTCAAGGTTTGCAAGGGTTTCCATAATCACCAGCCTTCAAGTATTGATTGAAACTAAAACAACCCAATCATGACTTATGCTGAACCTATTTTCCAGCAATACTCGGTTCAACAGCAACATCGGATTTCTGCGACGCCAGCGGCATCAGGCCAAGGATGCAGCAGAAGGACCGCTAACTGGCCTGGAAGGACTGGATCATGACCGTTGGAATCATCGGAGCCGACAATATCGGAGGTGCGTTTGCCATGGCGCTCGGTAAGGCAGGCAACGAAGCCGTGATCGAGCTCAGCTCCCTCTCGATCGGCGGCCAACTGATTCAGTTCCCCCGGCGGTCCGTTGCCTGCTCTCAACCTCGCCAAGTTCAACTGAGCATCGCTGCGCCAACCTCTTATTTCATCGGAAGTGCCGCGCGGCGTCCGAGCCCGGAGACAATATCGTGACAAAAATCATTCAGATGCGGTCGATCGGCGGTCCCTCCGTCCTGCAGATCATCGAGAGGGACCTCAGCGCGCCGCGCGCCGGCGAGGTGAGGCTCGCACAAGACGCGATAGGCCTCAACTTCGTCGATACGATGATACGAAAGGGCCAATATCCGATGGCGTTGCCGGCGGCCCCCGGTTTCGAAGCGGCTGGAACGGTCACCGAGGTCGGACCCGGCGTGGAGGGGCTGTCGGTCGGTGACCGCGTTGCTTATTTCTTTGCTGAAGGCGCATATGCCACCGAGAGGATCATCTCGACCGCACCGCTCATTCGCCTGCCTGCCGATATCTCGAACGAGACAGCGGCGACGTTTCTGGCAAAGGGTGGAACGGCATGGATGGGCCTGCGCGGGCTCCACGATATCAAATCCACTGACACGGTGCTGGTACTGGGCGCATCCGGAAACGTGGGCGCCATCCTGTCTCGCTGGGCGAAGTCACTCGGCGCAACGGTTATCGGTGTGGCCGGATCGCCTGACAAGTTCAACAAGGTCGCGGCAGGTGCTACCCATGCCTTCCATACTGGAGAGCCGGACATCGCCAGCAGGATCCGTGCGATCGCACCAGACGGTGTCGATGTGGTCTATGACTTTGTGGGGCAGGCAACTTTCGCGCTCGGCGCGGCCAGCGTCCGCGACGGTGGCGTGATTGCTGCGATTGGAGCCGCGTCAGGCCAGCCCGCGCCGTCCTACGATCTCGCGCGACGCGGCGTGGATGTCCGCAGCGGCGGTGCACCGCAATATGTCCGCGGACCGTCGGTCGAAATCGCGACCTCGCAGCTATGGGATGCGATGCGCTCCGGCATTTTCAGCGATCTCGAAACGGCCCGCTATCCGTTCGACGAGATAGCCCGCGCACATGACGACATGGACAACCGCCGCCTGAGCGGTCTGCCCGTCCTGATCGCCTGACCCGGAAAATCGTGCGGCGGCAGGCCGCACGGACGCCCGCCGCGTCGCGGCGGGGCGAAACATGTCCCCTGTCGACACAAAGAGGAATGATTGATGAGTGAACTAACTGGTAAACGCGCTCTAGTGACCGGCGCGTCGCGCGGCATCGGAGCGGCGATCGCGATCGCGCTGGCTGAAAAGGGAGCGGATGTCGCGATTACATACGAACGCGCCGCCGATCGGGCAGCGCAAGTCGTGGCGACAATCGAGGGCAAAGGGCGCAAGGCGTTGGCGATCCAGGCCGACAGCATGGACCCCGAGGCGGTCAAGCGGTCGGTCGATGAAGCCGCCCAGGCCTTGGGCGGTCTCGACATCCTGGTGAACAACGCGGCGATCGCGATTTACAAGGACGTGGCGGACTTCACCGTCGCCGAGATCGACGCACTTTTCGCTGTCAATGCGCGCTCACCGATCTTGGCATCTCAAGCCGCCATGCCTTACCTCAGCCAGGGCGGCCGGATTGTCACAATTGGTTCAGCAGGCGCTGAGCGGATCGTCGGACCGTCGACGGTCTATTCGATGACCAAATCGGCGCTTCAATCCTTCACCCGCGGTCTGGCGCGAGAGCTTGGGCCCCGCGACATCACCGTCAACCTCATTCAGCCAGGATCGACCAACACGGAGATGAACCCGGCCGAGGGCGAGTTCGGCGATTTCCAGCGCGCTTTAATACCGCTCGGCCGCTACGGTGAGCCGGAGGATATCGCCGCTGCAGTGGCATTCCTCGCTTCTGGTGCGGCTAGGCAAATCACCGGAACCATCTTGACCGTTGATGGCGGTACGCTGACCTGAGCGCCGACTAAGACATAGTGAGAAGCGGACAGCTACTTTGCCGGTTGATGTCCGCTTAACATTCCCTGACCAGATCAGCGCTGTTGTAGGTCAAGTTGATAAGAACGACCTATTCGCCGATTGGATATGCATAGCTGACGCCAGAAGGGAAGTGTAATTCTCAAAACACACCTCTAATTTAGTATCGTTGAGAGGCGCTAGCGCCCTTCTGCTAGATCAGCGCATGCCATACAAAAAAGCCCATTAAAACATGGGCTTAAGCATCATTTAATGCCAGTCACTGCCAGCCAGCGCCTGACGTGTGATCATTCCCACTCAATCGTCGCCGGTGGTTTACCGCTGATATCATATACCACGCGGGATATACCGTTGATTTCATTGATAATACGGTTAGATACTTTACCCAACAGCTCGTAAGGCAGGTGTGCCCAGTGCGCTGTCATAAAGTCGATAGTTTCTACGGCACGCAGTGATACTACCCAATCGTACTTACGCGCATCGCCCATTACGCCTACCGATTTTACCGGCAGGAAGACGGCAAAGGCCTGGCTTACTTTGTGGTATAGCTCGGCTTTGTGCAGTTCTTCGATAAAAATCGCATCGGCGCGGCGCAAAATATCGCAGTATTCTTTTTTAATCTCGCCCAGTACGCGCACACCTAAACCCGGGCCCGGGAACGGGTGACGGTACAGCATGTCGTATGGCAGGCCCAGCTCTAAACCTACTTTGCGCACTTCGTCTTTAAACAGCTCACGCAGTGGCTCTACCAGGCCCATCTTCATATGCGCCGGTAAGCCGCCCACGTTATGGTGCGATTTAATTACATGGGCTTTACCGGTAGCCGAGCCGGCAGACTCGATCACGTCCGGGTAAATAGTACCCTGCGCCAGCCACTTGGCGTTTTCCAGCTTTTGCGCCTGCTCGTCGAACACTTCAACAAACACGCGACCGATAATTTTGCGTTTGGCTTCCGGCTCGTTTTCGCCGGCTAAAGCATCAAGGAAGCGCTGCTCGGCTTCAACCTTGATAATGTTCAGGCCGAAATGGTCACCAAACATATCCATGACCTGCTTGCCTTCGTTTAAACGCAGCAGGCCGTTATCCACAAATACGCAGGTCAGGTTTTTGCCAATGGCGCGGTGCAGCAACATGGCCACGACTGAGCTGTCGACACCGCCGGACAAGCCTAAAATAACCTGGTCATTACCAATCTGCTGCTTTAAGCGGATAATGGCATCTTCAATAATTGTCGCCGGTGTCCACAGTTTGTCGCAGCCGCAGATGTCGGCAACAAAATGCTCCAGCATACGCTGGCCCTGGCGGGTGTGGGTTACTTCCGGGTGGAACTGTACGCCGTAGAACTGGCGCGCTTCATCTACCATACCGGCATGCGGGCAGGTGGTGGTGCTGGCACAGGTAATAAAGCCTTCCGGCACCTGTACGACTTTATCGCCGTGGCTCATCCACACATCTAACAGCGCATTGCCGCTGCTGCCGACATGGTCTTCAATTTTGGCGAATAAATCGTTGGCTGCTACCACTTCTACCTGGGCATAACCAAACTCGCGCATATCCGAGCCCTGCACCTTGCCGCCTAATTGCTCGGCCATGGTTTGCATGCCGTAACAAATGCCCAGCACCGGTACACCGGCTTCAAACACATATTGTGGCGCGCGTGGTGAGTTGGCTTCGTGTACGCTTTCCGGGCCGCCGGATAAAATAATACCGGTGGGGTTAAAGTCACGAATTTGCGCTTCGGTAACGTCCCAGGCCCACAGCTCACAGTACACGCCAATTTCGCGCACGCGGCGGGCAATCAGCTGGGTATATTGCGAACCAAAATCGAGAATTAAGATGCGGTGGTGATGAATGTTTTTGTTCATAGCGACCTTTAAAAAGTAAAGCGGCTGGGGTTAGCCAGCCGATAAAACAGTAAACAGTTTAGCCTAAGCGGTAGTTGGGTGCTTCTTTGGTGATCTGCACATCATGCACGTGCGACTCGCCCATACCGGCAGAAGTTACCCGGACAAACTCCGGCTTGGTGCGCAGCTCGTCAATGGTTGGGCAACCGGTTAAGCCCATGGCGCTACGCAGGCCGCCCATTTGCTGGTGAATAATATTTTCCATCGGGCCTTTGTACGCTACACGGCCTTCAATGCCTTCCGGTACCAGTTTCTCGGCATTGTTGCTGCCCTGGAAATAACGGTCTGACGAGCCGTTACGCTGCGCCATAGCACCCAATGAACCCATACCACGGTAAGATTTATAGTAGCGGCCCTGGTACAGTTCTACCTCGCCCGGTGCTTCTTCGGTACCGGCAAACATCGAACCCACCATCACCAGGTTAGCACCGGCCACTAAGGCTTTGGCGATGTCACCGGAGAAACGGATACCGCCATCGGCAATAATGGTGACATCCGTGCCGGCCACGCCCATCGCCGCTTCAGAGATCGCAGTAATTTGTGGTACACCACAGCCGGTGACAATGCGGGTAGTACAGATAGAGCCAGGACCTATGCCCACTTTCACCGCGTTAGCACCGGCTTCAGCCAGCGCTTTAGCGCCGGCGGCGGTAGCCACGTTACCGGCAACAATTTGTAAATCCGGGTACTGGGCACGGGTTTGTTTTACGCGGTCAATCACGCCCTGCGAGTGGCCGTGTGAGGTATCGATCAGCAGAATATCCACACCGGCTTCTACCAGCGCAGCAATGCGCTCGTCAGTGCCCGGGCCTACGCCTACGGCAGCGCCTACGCGCAAGCGGCCTAACTCGTCTTTACAGGCGTTAGGCTTACTGGCAGCTTTGTAGTAATCACGTACAGTGATCAGGCCTTTTAATTTGAATTCACTGTCGACTACCAGCACTTTTTCAATCCGGTGCTGGTGCATCTTTTTAAAGGCTTCTTCGCGTGGCGCCGTTTCCAGCACCGTGACTAAACGCTCGCGTGGCGTCATCAGGCTGGAGACGATTTCATTGTTGTTGGCTTCAAAGCTCATATCGCGGCTGGTCAGCATGCCCACCAGATTATTGCTGGCATCTACCACCGGGAAACCGGAGAAGCCACACTGCTGTGCCAGGGCCTGCACTTCGCGGATACTCATATCCGGCGTTACCGTTACCGGGTCTGACACCACACCGCTTTCGTATTTTTTAACCTTACGAACGTTAGCGGCCTGCTCTTCGATGGTCATGTTTTTATGAATAAAACCTAAGCCACCTTCCTGCGCCAGCGCTATGGCTAAGCGGGCTTCGGTTACTGTGTCCATAGACGCAGAAACCATAGGAATATTCAGCGTGATGCTTTTAGTCAGTCGGGTGCGTAAATCGGCTGTATGAGGTAGAACACTGGAGTGCGCCGGTACCAATAACACGTCGTCAAAGGTAAGGGCTTCTTGTTTGATCCTGAGCATTGCAACAATCTCGCTGTGGCTGAAAAGATAGGGAATGTTGCGGCGCAATTTTAACGGTTTTGCGTGCGTATCACAAAGCTTTTTTTGTTTTATGTTACTCTAGCGTTTTCGTTGTCAGGCCAGCTGCTGGTACGTTTTTTATGCAAAACCCCGATATCTATAGCGTTTCCCGGTTAAACAGTGAAGTACGCCTTACGCTGGAGCTGCAGTTTCAAACGCTGTGGCTGCAGGGCGAAGTGTCTAATTTTGTCGCTGCCGCCAGCGGCCACTGGTACTTTTCATTGAAAGACAGCGCCGCCCAGGTTAAATGCGCCATGTTTAAACAGGCCAACCGCAATAGCAGCTTCCGGCCACAAAATGGCCAACAGGTGCTTATTCGTGCCCGCATCAGCGTGTACGAGCCACGCGGCGAATATCAGCTGCTGGCTGAATTTATTGAAACCGCCGGCGCCGGCTTATTAAAGCAGCAGTTCGAGCAGCTAAAAGCACAATTGCAAGCTGAAGGCTTATTTGACCCGGCGCGGAAAAAACCTCTGCCGGCACAGGTGCAGCGTGTTGGCGTGATTACCTCGCCCACCGGCGCCGCCGTGCGCGATATTGTTACCGTGCTAAACCGCCGCGCGCCGGGTATTGAAGTTATTGTGTATCCCTCCCAGGTGCAGGGCGAAACCGCAGCGGCACAGCTTAGAAATATGCTTAGCAGCGCGATACGGCGCAATGAAGTAGATGTATTAATTATCGGCCGCGGCGGTGGCTCGTTAGAAGACTTATGGTGTTTTAACGATGAAGCCTTATGCCGTGCAGTAGCCGCCTGCGCTATTCCGATTGTCAGCGCCGTCGGCCATGAAATCGACTTTGCGCTTACCGACTTTGTTGCCGATATGCGCGCAGCTACGCCCTCTGCGGCAGCAGAATTAGTCTCGCCGGATCAGTCGCATGTGCTAGATCGCATATTGCAGCTAAAAAACCGCCTGCTACAAGCACAGCGCAGCCGCATGCAACAGGTCGCGCCAAAGCTGCTAAACCTGAGCCAGCGCCTGTTAGCCTTGCACCCGAAACGCCGCTTGCAGCAACAGCAACAACGCCTCGACGAGCTGCAACTGCGCTTAAGCGCCAGCGCCAAACGGGCTGTGCAGGCTGCGCAGCAACAGCAGCAATATCTGGATAAAAGCCTGCGCCAGCTATCGCCGGCTAAAACCTTATTGGCGCATACCCAGCATATCAACCAGCTGGAACGCCGGCTCGTTAACGCCCAGCAGTTGCAGTTAAAGCAAAGCAAACAACAACTGGCACAGTTAAGCAGCCAGCTGAACACCGTTAGCCCACTGGCTACCTTAGCGCGCGGTTACAGTATTACCTTTGATGATAAACAGCAGGTGGTGACCAACAGCAGCCAGCTAAAAGCCGGGGATAAGGTAGCAATTAAACTGGCAGAGGGCGGCTTTGATGCGCAAGTGACAAAGCTGAATGAGCTTAAGTAATAAAAGTGCGCCAATAAGATCTACTGACAACAGTTATACGTAAACTGCAACTGAACACTTTACTCTCGCTGCATTCTGTCCTGCTGATACAGGTAAGGTTTTATATGAAAAAGTTTACCGGTTTACTGTTGGCCATTTTAATACATGGTTTTTTCCCTCAAACCGCATTAGCGCAAGACGGCAAAACCGCGCTGGTACCTTTGCCTTCAGTTGATGACTTTACTAAAGGTAAAGATGGCTGGGCTTTCGGGCTGGGCTTGGGCATTGAATATGAAACCGCCTACGAAGGCTCAGACGAATTTGGTGTTGAAATACAGCCAGCGGGCGCGGTGCAATGGCGCCGCGGTGATGATATTTTCTACTTTGCCGGCGAAGCACTGGGCTGGCGTGGTCTGCGTGCAGACACCTGGTTACTCGAAGCCTTAATAGGCTTTGATGAGGGCCGCGAAGAAAACGACTCTGACGATGGCCGCCTGGACGGGCTGGGTGATAACGAAGAGGGCTTTGAAGTAGTACTGCAGGCACGGCGGGCATTTAGCAACGACTGGCGTTATTGGTTGGTAAGCCGTCTGGTGAGTGGCGACAACGGCAACCTTGGCCTGTTTGGTGTAGGGCGGCGCTTCGGCGATAAAACCGACGGTTCCGGTTCTGAAATTAATGTCGTGGCGGTGTTTCACGACAGCAAATATGCCAATACAGGTTTCGGCATTACCGCACAGCAGTCGCTGGCATCCGGTTTAGATGAAACCAGGCTGAGTGGCGGTTTACGCTCCATCGGGATTGATTACAACTACCGGCATAATATCAACGACAACTGGCAGATTTTCGGCGAGGCACTTTATGAGCATTTCAGCAGCGACGTGCGCAATAGCCCCATCGTCCGCAGCAACTATGAAGCCGAAGTTGGCATAGGGTTTATTTATATCTTTTAGATTCACTTTGCTGCAATTGACGGAGGTATTCTTTTGCAGCATATTTCGGCAAAACTACGCCAATGACGCACAAATTGATGAAAGATAAACTGTTCGACCAACTACTGGAAAGCGTTGAAGAAATGGGTGAGATTGTTCGCGGTGAACGCCAGCCATCGCGTGAAACTTTCGTTGCGGCTGTAAAAGTGAAAGAAATTCGCCAGAAAACGAACCTGACACAAGCCGCTTTTGCCGATCTGATTGATGTACAGCTGGGTACGCTGCGCAACCGGGAACAAGGACGCCGCGAGCCTACCGGCCCGGCTAAAGCTTTGTTGCGTGCTATTGAGCGTGATCCAGAGAACGTACTGGCGGCACTGAATTAATACTGTAGCCTTTGAGCTACCAAATGGTCGCTTACGTTGCTAAATAGCAAAAGCCGAGCCGTAACGAAATTCATTGATTCTGGTTTTGGTTGCTAAGACTTCAGACACTTTCCAGCATATAAAATGTACTGGATATCGCTATCATTTATACTGTTGTCAGTATCCCACATCATAAACACTGAGAACTGATCGTTATCTCGACGAACAAAATTGCCCATATATCCACTAATTCTTGCACATATATAGCCAGTCTCGTTACAACTATCAAAAGCAATTTGAGTAGAGCCCTTTTCTTTGACCATCCAATTATTCTCTGTTTTGAACAGAACGAACTTCGTGTCAACCTTCATAACTCCACCTCTATGTTCATTATTTGAGGATTGAATTATCGTGGTTGCTTTTTCAGGCGTGCATTCGTAACTACTAGCTTGCGCGAATATAGAAGTAGCCATAAGCAGTGTTAGTACTATCACTTTCATGTTTTCTCTCCGTTGATAACTCCAGCCAGGAAAAGACAACTGTTAAATAGCAGGAAAAGTGCTCCAACCATTCTGTTAATTTTTATCTGACCCGGTTAACGCTGTGACCCGGCTAACGTCGCATTCAATGGCTTGTCCGCTGCAATGCTTTGTTAGCCAAGGCAATCATCTTTTCTTATCTCTGCTAATTAACTCTTTTTCAATCATATTTACGGCCCATTGATTGTTAATAGTCTTATTAATTTTTACACTTTCGAGCATCAATCTTCGCCCCTCAACTGGATTTTTATCCCATATTAACTTTCCTAGTGTAAATAGGATCATTGCCTGTCCATTTTTAGTTTTATCCAGTGAATAGCTTTCTCGAAGCACCGTTTCGGCTTCTTTGGCTCTACTGCGGTCTTTTCCTAGCAGTTGGCCTAGGGTGTGAAGCGCCTGAGCTTGTCCGTGTTTGTCATTGACTTGAACGAGCAACTCAATACTGCGGCGAAGCAGTTCTTCGGCTTCTTTGGCTCTACTGCGATCTTTTCCTAGCAGTTGGCCTAGCGTGTGAAGCGCCTGAGCTTGTCCGTGTTTATCATTGACTTGCACGAGTAACTCAACACTGCGGCGAAGCAGTTCTTCGGCTTCCGTAAAACCTCCGGCCTTCCTTCCTATTTGCCGACCTACAATATGGCAGGCGATGGCAACCTCAATTCTAATTTCCTTACTTAAAATAACTCGCCGAAATAGTTTCTCGGCATCTTCGTATCTTTGCTCTTTATAAAATGTCATTCCTCGAATAAAAGAGGGCTCAATTGCACTGGCGGGTAATATTCCTCGACTTTGCTGCTCTATTGCTAATTTACCTAAGAGCCATTGAGAGCCGCCAGCTAATTTACTTGCAACTTGTGAATAATATTCCAAGCCTTCTTCTGGTGAACTTGGCGATTTGTGGTAAGCCCTGCCGACACCGGAAACCAAATACCTTGGAATTGTTTTTCCGGCACTTTTGATATCACCTTTAATAGCGATTTCAAATAGCGTTTTATGTGCTTTTTGAACGATTTCACTATGAACATCAATTCGCTTATTTAAGAACTCCAAAATATTCTGTGAAAAATGCCACTCACTATTTCTTTCCACAACAAAATCGCAGAAATGCAAAGCCTTAACGAACTGGATAGCTTTTTTCTCAGATAAGCCCGTCAACATAATGAGTTTTGTAGCAACTTCATCAGTCAACGACTCTGCAACGCCCAATATAGAGAA
Organism: Rheinheimera sp. EpRS3; assembly: GCF_001513785.1. GTDB lineage: Bacteria > Pseudomonadota > Gammaproteobacteria > Enterobacterales > Alteromonadaceae > Alishewanella. Next base: position 466,231 of record NZ_LNQS01000001.1, on the reverse strand, counting down.
CGGTTTAATAAATACGTTTCCCGCCGCAGCGAAGAATTGTTGCAACTCATTCGGCAACCCACGGATGTCCTTAATCGGCATTGCGAACCTCAGCTAATATGCCAGCAAAATTTGCATGCAAATTTTTTGGCAAAGGATTGGAAGCTACAATCCCTTTTGCGATGCCCTCCGCTTCACCCTCATTGGTTGCATATGCCTGCTCAAGTAAAAACCTTGCAATATCTTCCCTGGCATTTGCTTTCGACTCGGAGCAGTAGCTACTTGGCAGATTGAGTACATCATCAGGCTCTGGTAACCAATCAAGGGTGTCGCTTTCACTGTGTGAAAAAGCAATTAACAGAACTCCTTTTTCTACCAATTTTTCTAGCCGATTGTCCCACAACTGGTTTTTGAATCGTTTCAGCTCTTTCTGATCTGTATTATTGGAGCCAGTATTGAACAAAAATAACGCAACCCTTTGTTCATCGGCCTTGTTTTCAATGTGTTGTATTATCCTTTTTATCCTTTCCTGAAATGAATTAGCACCCACAATGGAAACATTTATATTGCTAATTTCTATATTTCCTCCCGCAATATTATTGTTGCCAATGTTTATTTCATGAGCTGGCAAAACAGTTTGAAATTCATCTAATTCAAGAGAAACTTCCAGCTGCGAAATCATATCGGATAGATAATGAGTTGCAGCGTTATCGCCATCAAATTGAACGGTAACCCACCTTCTATCCCAAGTGTTATTCTCCATGACATTGCGTATGGACTTACTGAAAGCAGACGACGGCGAGTCCGGAGTGGTTTTGATATGTAGAACACCCCCTTCCGATTTAATATACCGATTCAATATCTTTAGTTCTTTTCGCCAATTGATTGTTGGGATTTTAGGTCTGGCCATTAACTATCCTACTTTCCGTTTACTTTGACACCAGTGATTTTTACGCTTTTTTCTGACTTGATGTCTGAACCTACTTTTAGTCTTTCTAGAGATGAGGAATCGACCTCAACATCTGACACTTCTACTTCCTCTTTAGCTTCGATGCTTGTTCCAACTTCTGTAACATTAGTGCCCTTTGATTTTTCCGCTGGGTGTGTATTTTTTTCGCGTCCAGTAAAGTACGCAACAGCAAAAGACGCAACACCTACGACAAAAATCATAGTTTCTTTCATGTACGGAAATAATTCTGCTTTTACACACTCAAGCAAGAGATAAGTGATAATTCCCGCGACAATTGAACTAGCAATACTATGCCATACTAGATTTTTTCTCATACATTTCCTATTGATGGCTAACGCTTATTCGGCGGAAAAATCCGTATTTAAACACGGACTTTTCCGTCTTTGTAAACTCTGTGTTTATGACATTACGCCGGTTTTAGAGTATTTACAACAGCTTATAGGTACAGCTTAGCTTAGTCATACTGGCAAATACGGAAATCTCCGTCTAATAAAGACTTTCGCTGGTCGCTGCATAAAAATACAATGCTATTTTTGGCTAAGCAGAGTGTTATGTCGCACAACACTATTTCCCTGAATAAACAGCGCCAGCCGCTGGATCACCTGGATTCAGTGTGGTTGTTTGGTTATGGCTCACTGATCTACAAAACCGACTTTGATTATCTTGACGCTAAACCAGCCTGCATTTATGGCTGGCAGCGGCGGTTTTGGCAGGGCTCGCATGATCATCGTGGTACGCCGGAAGCCCCCGGAAGAGTGTTGACGTTGATTGAAGCAGCCGGTGCGCGCTGTGTGGGCATGGCGTATCAGGTGACGCCGGATACCTTTGAGTATTTAGACCATCGCGAGAAAAACGGTTACCTGCGCGTATTTACCCCTCTACATTGGCTAAACGATTCTGACAACAGCGGGCAAGGCGAAACAGAAGGCGTGGTGTATTTAGCCAGTGCCGATAACGAGGCTTATTTAGGCCCTGCCAGTGACGCTGAAATTGCAGCCCATATTGCCCGAAGCCGTGGCCCAAGTGGCCCGAATAGTGAATACCTGCTAAAGCTGGCGCAGGCACTGCGCGATATGAATGAGCAGGATGAGCATGTATTTGCTATTGAACGCGAGTTATTAAGGCTGTTAGTTCGGAAATAAGGTGCGAGCCGGTTTCAAATTGCAGGGTGCTGTATATTGGACGATAACACAGCGCCCTTTATGCAGGGCGCTTGATAAGACGATTGTGGTACAAATCTTCAACCGGAAATATCATTGTATAATCATCCCAGTTCAGGTTTCCATCTTCCAGTTTGTAGGCCAGAAAGTTGTCCAGCTTTTTATACGGCTCGTAGTCCGGATGACCGACTGAGAAGATAAAGGGCGCAAAGTCGACAACAGAGTTGTGACCATCGCTAAACGTGATGTCCAGAATATGTCCCGTTATATGCTGTGCATTAACTACCGATAGTGCGGACATTTTTCACCTTTTGTGTAATAAGTTGCGGGCTAATGTGCTTTTTCTTCACGAAATAGTCTACCCATTTATTTACTATGTCGTCAGCATAAGCATGCACAAATTCTTCAAACTCTTTGCGTTTTTTGCTTTCCAGGCCGATGCCTTTGTCTTTAATTACAATTCTGTGAATACGGCCATTTAGCATATGAATTTCAGCTTTAGACTCAGCCCCCTGAAACTTGCCGTGGATGTGAATTGGCTCATGCTCATTACTGTAAAAGAAAAGTATTATTCCCAGATATTCATAGATTTTAGGCATGTTGCAGTCCTTTTCGTTTTGCTAACCAGCCGAAACAATACCTAAAAAAACACCATAAATAAACATTATTTTTACACAAAATACTATATGCCAAATAAACGATATGGTCGATACGCTTGGCGCGAGTAGCCCGAATAGTGAATACCTGCTAAAGCTGGCGCAGGCACTGCGTGATATGAATGAGCATGACGAGCATGTGTTTGCCATAGAGCGGCAGTTGTTAGCGCTGTCGCCTTAACAGCATTGGCGTCAGCATTAAAAAAATGCCCCGGCAAAAATTCTGACACTTACATAACAATTCATAATTCTAACAATGCCTCGCTAAGCAAGCTACAAACAAGTTTGGCTCCCCGTTGCTTAGCGCCGTCTGATACTTGCGGTAAAAACGCGTGATTAGCAAGCGTAACGACATTGCTAGCAAGGTCGTCTAGTTGCTTGACTTAGTAAGTTGGTGGAACTAGGATAATACGCATTAACAATGCGCACCATATATGTTCGGAGAATATCGGATGCAACCTTTAGTGAGTAACACAGCCGCAAAAAAAGCGACAAATCTCACCATAAACAGAGAGTTATTGGCAGAGGCTCGTCGTCTGAACATAAACCTGTCGGCCACTCTGGAATGGGCGCTGACAGAAAAAATCCGTCAGGAAAAACGCATTCAGTGGCTGCAAGAAAACCGTGAATCCATTGCAACCTGTAATGAACTTGCTGAACAAAATGGTCTTTTCTCTGACAATCATCGCGTATTCTGATGGCACAGTTCGACCTGTACGTTAACACTGATCAAAACACCAATAAGGTTTATCCCTACTTTATTGATATTCAAAACGATCTACTCGATAGCCTTAATAGCAGGGTAGTAATACCATTAACGCCCTTGCAGCAATCTGACAAAAGCTACCCCAAGAATCTTTGTCCTGTCGTTGAAATTGAGGGCAAAAAATTTGCTCTGTTAACTTACCAACTGACGACTGTCTCTGTTAGCTTTTTGCAAGAGAAGGAAACTTCACTAGCTGCCCACAGAGCACATATTATCGCCGCAATAGATTTTTTAGTTACCGGCATTTAGCGCACGGTACAGCAGATTTTAACAGTCCCGGCTTTAATTACTGCCAGAAGCAAGTCCCATGCTAATGATAACTATTATCACTTGCCGCACTGTGGCATAATTGCGCTCAGGGCCACTAAGTAAGGACTGTTATGCGTAATACTATCAATGCCATTGTTACCGATGTTCATCACTGGAATGACACGCTGTTTAGCTTTAAAACGACGCGCGAGTCGTCTTTTCGCTTTGAAAACGGTCAGTTTGTTATGATTGGGCTGGAAGTTGGTGGTCGCCCTTTAATGCGCGCATACAGTATTGCCAGCCCTAATTATGATGAAGAGCTTGAGTTCTTCAGCATCAAGGTGCCAGACGGCGCGCTGACATCGAGGCTGCAGAATATCAAAGCCGGCGACCAGATTATGCTAACGGTAAGGCCTGCCGGAACCCTGGTGCCGGGCTACCTTATTCCCGGTAAACATTTGTATTTATTAAGCACCGGCACCGGGCTTGCGCCTTTTATGAGCATCATACGCGATCCGTTTATTTACGAAAGTTTTGAGAAAATTATCCTGGTGCATGGCACGCGCTGGCGCTCAGAGCTGGCTTACCAGCATGAAATTGAAAATGTGTTACCGGCTAACCCCTATTTTGGTGATGAAATTCGCGCCAAGCTGATTTATTACCCCACAGTGACACGGGAAGACTATGTTAGAAACGGCGTGCCACACCAAGGCCGAATTACCGATCTGCTGGACAGTGGTAAGTTACTTGCAGATATTGGCATGCCTGCACTTAACCCGCAGCACGACAGATTTATGTTATGTGGCAACGATGCCATGTTGCAGCAGCTAATGGGTATGCTGGATCAGCGCGGCTTTTTAAAAGCCAATTCACGCACTATGGGCCATTACGTGATTGAACAAGCCTTTATCGAAAAGTAAAGGTGCTGTACGTCAGACGACAGCCGGAATAGAAAAGTTACAGTTGTCGTATTTGAGCGAGCAGGATGAGAATGTATTTGCTATTGAACGCGAACTGTTAAAGCTATTACATCAACACTAAGTTGATAAATAACAATGCATTGCTAATTCTATACTCGATATTTACTTCTTATAGCCCCAAAAATCTGTTTTACCATACTCGCAGAGAAGTAAATAACAAAGTAAATAATTAATCCATGCCATAGCAGCTGGGCTAGAGAAATAGTTAGCTCTGTTAAATCAAATTTATGAACAAATGCAGCATTCGAGACATCATAAAAAACCTTTAGTGAAGTTGGGAAAAGAGACGAGTAAACATAATAGCTGAACCAGATGTAAAACAGCACCATCGCCATTGCGTAAAAAAACACCGTTCTTTGCAGATTTCCGCGGTTAATCCTCATATCCTGAATAAGCTGAAACGGGGTGGTGAAAAGCTTTTTTATAACACCAAAAGCTGTTGTTCGCAGGTTTGTGATTTTCATCAGATCACTGGCAATCCAGTAACCGTCCATGCGAAAAAAAGGATTGAGATTGAATACGCTATAAAGCGCCAGCAGTGCCGCTGCAGACATAAAAACAAACTGTTCAGTATAAATAAATGCAAGCCATAGAATAGCGCCAAAAATTGACTGAAAATAACCACCCGCACAATCAATAATCAGACGCTTTTCAGGTTTCAGTCGCCAAGCTTCAGACAGCTCTGCATAAAATACAATGAAGTAAATATACCACCCTACCCCAATTTCAACTTTACGACACCCGTACTTATAAGCCGCTGTAGCGTGCCCCAGTTCGTGAAATATCAACCCTGCACCAATAAGTGCTATTACGGCAATACTGTCACTCCAATTTAGTACTGCCGATTGACGAGAAAAATCACCATTATAGATATAAACACCGATGTGTATCAGGCTAGTCAAAAAAACCAACGCTAATATAACTGCCGCATTGATACTAAATAGGCCAACCAAAGGTTTAACTAAGAAATTTACTACTACGGGGGACAATAACCTGAGCTTTATTTTCAGGAGAGGGCTGCTTAAAATCAGCGTCTCTTTTACAGAAGAGTCCTTGATAATCCCTTTTTTTAACAAAAATTCAGAGAAAAAATTGTCAAACTGATTTTCGCTAATTGCGCCAGATTGGAGGGAGAAACACTTTATCTCCTCTTTAGTTCTTGGTTCATAACAGAATTTAATGACGTCAAAAACGTTTCTCTCTATTAAGTAACTCTTCCTGCTTTTTACATAATCCACGCTGCAGATATAACGATCGGTTGAACCTTCAACCAATACAACCTGCATAGTAGAACTTGACTGAAATTGCACTTAAGTTCCTTTTTAATAGTATAAAGAGCCTCTACGGGCTCTTTATACTCTCATTTATTACAGAGTATTTTTATACCCAATATATTATATTATTGCTCTTGGCATTGAGCTCCGTCGCCACAGCCATCGTTACCGCCGGGGCCTTCACCACCACCATCACCACCGCCACCACCTGAACCACCGCATAAACCGAACTCCACGCGCTCTTCTAACTCAGTAATTTTTAACTCTTGTAAAATATTATTATTTTCCATTACATGTTCCTTTTTAAGAAAACTAAAGTAAATTTCGTTCTGAGATATCCTCAAAAGTTAAAACTCAAGGTTCAAGCTCTGGTGGAAACTCAACATCACAAAATAATCCTGAGCAATCATCGCCTGGAAGACCGCCACCACCGCCTGAACCACCACATAAACCAAACTCCACACGCTCTTCTAACTCAGTAATTTGTAACTCTTGTAAAATATTATTATTTTCCATTACATGTTCCTTTCTTGTTTTATATTCCCGCAATGGGGGCTATCAGTTACGAAACTTGTCACATTAAAGCCGTAACCAATTCCTTGCTAATCAACTCATTGATAAGTTTAATTTTAAGTTGATTTTCATCATCTTGCTCAAGCCACTGCTGCACATCATTTGCAGTGCAGCCGTTAGAAAGAAGGTGGTTCAGTTCACCTGACCATGTGGGTAGCCTAACGGCTATCTGCCTCTGTAAATTGAATAGCAAGACATCATCCCCTTGCTTAACCAATCTGGCATTTTGTCGATTTAATTGCAGCCCTGTGTTTTTATAAGACTCATACATATCATTAGCAAAAGTGCCTATATGCTGCTGGATCCATCTATGGCAGCATGTAATATATTCCCATTCTTGCGGCTGTTGCTTGATATGTCTCTCTAACTGAGAGTATAAGCCTTGCATCACATCTGAGTTTGTTGGCAGTAATTCACCCGCACTAATCTGATAGCAATTTTCGGAATTTGGTTTTGCAAGGCTAAATAGGGGCAAAACTGGCATTTTGAATGTTGATGCTAATCGTGCAATTCCTGCTTTTACATGAATTTTTTTGTTAAAAAAACAAACCTCAACACCACCTTCGGATACGTGGACGCCATCGGGCCCCATATTTCCATCAACATAGATAGTGACTATATGCCCCTTTCTCATTTGCTTAACAAGTTGCTTGCCTACAGAAGGATTATCTACTTCAATCAAGTTAAAACAATTTGCAAACTCGGCGGGGGCAATATGTTTTTGCTGATAGAAGTCCCAATATGCTTTTCCTGCAACGGGCGAAACTACTGGAATACCATTACAAGCTAAATCTACCAAGATGCTACGGTGTAATCCAAAGTGGAATAGTGCAAGAATAACTCCACCATATTGTTGCTGGATTGATGTAATTTCTCTGCAAACATGCACCCACCCTGAATGCTCTGCTTCGGGTATACCAGTACATTTTTGATCAGCAAAGTGCTTAACTAAAAATGCTAACCGTTTGTCAAATTTATCAATACAAAATGAGCGATACTCATAATTTTCAATGCTAAGCTGGTCTGCCGCTTGCTCAGAAATATTCAGTAAAGTCTGATAGTTAATCGATGAAAAGAACTTTCTATCAAATTCCATTTTTATAATATAACCAGATAATGTGCTTGGACCTGTTATGTCAAAAAGAACAACGCCAATCAATTAAAAATAACACTTATCACATTTTTATAAACTAAAAATAGAAAAAAGGTACTGAGGTGGAGAAAATAAAAGCTTGATAACGCGGGATGAAAAAAAGCGCTCGCGATTATCGCGAGCGCTTTAAAATATTAAACAAAGATACCAATCAAATAACGGTAATTAACTATTCCTTCACCACATCAATAAAGTACTTCAACTCGCCATCTACCATTTCGCGCACCAAACCGTGTACGTCGGTTTCAAAGCCCGGGAAGGCACCGTTAAAGGCGCGGGTAAATTGCAGGTAGCTGATAATAATTTTATTAAAGCGCTCGCCCGGTACCATCAGCGGTATGCCCGGCGGATACGGCGTTACCAGCATGGCAGTAACCCGGCCTTCAATCTCGTCAATCGATACCCGCTCAATATCGCGGTGCGCCATTCTGGCCCAGGCATCGGCCGGCGTCATCGCGGTTTCAATATGAGACAAGTACATTTCGGTGGTGACTTTGGCCACGTCAAACTTGCGGTACATATTGTGAATTTGCTGGCATAAATCACGCAGGCCAACTTTTTCATAGCGCGGATGCTTTTTGGCAAACTCCGGCATAATGCGCCACATCGGCTGGTTTTGATCGTAGTCGTCTTTAAACTGCTGCAGTTCGGTAACCATAGAGTTCCAGCGGCCTTTGGTTATACCGATGGTAAACATAATAAAGAACGAGTACAGGCCGGTTTTTTCAATAATAATACCGTGCTCAGCCAGGTACTTACTGACAATAGCCGCAGGTATACCCTGCTCATCAAACTGACCGTGCAGGTTTAAGCCCGGCGTAATAATAGTGGCTTTAATCGGGTCGAGAATATTAAAGCCCGACTCTATCGCGCCAAAACCATGCCAGCTGTCTTTAGCATGCAAGGTCCAGTTATCGCGCGTGCCCAGGCCTTCTTCCGGTAATTCATCCGGGCCCCAGACACGGAACCACCAGTCGTCGTCACCAAATTCGGCGTCAACCTTGCGCATAGCACGGCGAAAATCGATGGCTTCCATTAAGCTTTCTTCTACCAACGCCGTGCCACCCGGTGCTTCCATCATCGCAGCGGCGACGTCACAGCTGGCAATAATGGCATATTGCGGGCTGGTAGAGCTGTGCATCAGGTACGACTCGTTAAAACGGTGCGTATCCAGGTTACGGTTCTGCGCATTTTGCACCAGAATTTGCGACGCCTGCGATAAACCGGCTAACAACTTATGCGTCGACTGGGTGGCAAACACCAGGGTGTCTTCTGAGCGCGGCCGGTCTTTACCTATCGCATGCATATTTTTGTAAAAATCGTGGAAACTGGCGTGCGGCAGCCAGGCTTCGTCAAAATGCAGCGTGTCGATGGTCGAGCCCAGCTCCTGCTTAATTTCTTCCACGTTATACAAGATACCGTCGTAGGTACTTTGCGTAATGGTTAAAATGCGCGGCTTTTTGTTTTTGGCATTGCGGGCAAAGGGGTTGGCTTCTATCTTCTTGGCGATAGCTTCTGGTGAGAACTCGCTTTTCGGAATAGGGCCGATAATGCCGTAATGGTTACGTGTAGGCATTAAAAACACTGGTATAGCGCCGGTCATAATAATCGAGTGCAGTATCGATTTATGGCAGTTACGGTCTACCACGACGATATCACCCGGTGCTACCACTGAGTGCCATACCATTTTATTCGACGTAGAAGTACCGTTGGTAACAAAGAACAAGTGGTCGCAGCTGAAAATACGCGCCGCGTTGGCCTCACTTTCAGCTACCGGGCCGGTGTGATCCAGCAACTGGCCTAATTCATCTACCGCGTTGCAGACATCAGCACGCAGCATATTTTCACCAAAGAACTGATGAAACATCTGGCCGACCGGGCTTTTTAAAAACGCTACCCCGCCGGAGTGGCCAGGGCAGTGCCAGGAGTAAGAGCCGTCAGAGGCGTAATCCATTAAGGCATTAAAAAATGGCGGTGCTAAGGCATCAAGGTACTTTTTCGCCTCGCGGATAATATGCTTGGCCACAAACTCCGGCGTATCTTCAAACATATGGATAAAGCCGTGCAGCTCGCGCAGTACGTCGTTTGGTACATGGCGTGTGGTGCGGGTTTCACCATAGAGGAAAATAGGAATGTCGGCGTTGCGCTTGCGCACCTCTTTGATAAAAGTACGCAGCTCGCTTAATGCTTTGGCCACTTCTTCGGCGCTGCCGGTGCCGAATTCTTCATCGTCTATCGATAAAATAAAGCACGACGCACGGCTAGCCTGCTGAGCAAAGGCGCTTAAATCAACATAGCTGGTATAACCTACTACCTCAAAGCCGTGGCTGCTGATGGCCTGAGCTAAATCACGAATGCCAGAACCAGAGATATTCTCTGAGCGAAAGTCTTCATCGATAACAATAACCGGGAAACGAAAATTCATGCCGTTGGTCCTTATTGGTCCAGTTTTTTACGCGCTTTCATTAACCGCTCGCGTTTGTACTTTTGCAGCGGCGTTTCAGTGTTCTTTTTCGTTGGTGCAAACGGGTTTTCGCCTTCGCGGAACTCAATGCGAATCGGCGTGCCCATCATTTGCAATGCCTTACGATAGTAATTCATCAGATAACGTTTATAGGAATCTGGCAGGTCGTCTACCTGATTACCGTGAATCACGATCAGCGGCGGGTTATAACCACCGGCATGGGCGTATTTCAGTTTTACCCGACGGCCATGCACCAAAGGTGGCTGGTGATCTTCCTGCGCCATTTTCATAATACGGGTTAATAAGGCGGTGCTGTGACGCTTGGTGGCTGAATCAAAGGCTTCTTCAACCGATTCAAACAGGTTACCGACACCCGAACCGTGCAAAGCAGAAATAAAATGCAGCCGGGCAAAGTCGATAAAACCTAAGCGGCGGTCCAGCTCACGTTTTATTTCCTCTTTGATGCTGTCATTTAAGCCATCCCATTTATTCACCGCAATAACCAGTGAGCGGCCGGCGTTAAGCACAAAGCCTAAAATACTTAAATCCTGATCGGAAATACCTAAGCGGGCATCCAGCACTAAAATCACCACGTTGGCGTCTTCAATGGCCTGCAGCGTTTTAACTACCGAGAACTTTTCTACCATATCGTCAATTCTGCCGCGGCGGCGTACACCGGCGGTGTCTATCAGGGTATATTCGCGCTCATTGCGCTGCATAGGAATATAAATAGAATCACGCGTAGTGCCGGGCATATCGAACACTACTACCCGCTCTTCACCCAAAATACGGTTGGTCAGCGTTGACTTACCGACATTGGGTCGGCCGACTATGGCCAGTTTAATATGTTCACTGCGCAGCCGTGCCGCTTCAGCATCGGCTTCTTCTTCGGTCAGAGTTTCCAATACTAAGCCTTCTTCCGGCTCAACTTCGCCGGCCAGCAGCTTTTGCTGCTCTTCGCTTAATAACGGTATCAGGGCTTGATTTAACAGCACTGACACGCCACGGCCATGGGCAGCAGCAATGGCATATACCTCGCCCAAACCTAAACTGTAAAAATCGGCAACGGCGGTATCGGCATCCAGACCATCGGTTTTGTTGGCAACAACAAACACCTTTTTCTCTACTTTGCGAATATGCGCAGCAATGGCTTCATCACCTACGGTGGCGCCAACACGGGCGTCTACCATAAACAATACTACGTCAGCTTCATCTATGGCTTTAAGCGACTGCTCAGCCATTTCTACTTCAATACCCTGCTCGTTGCCATCAATACCACCGGTATCGACCACAATAAATTCCAGCCCTTCATACTTCACCGAGCCGTATTTACGGTCGCGGGTCAGGCCGGGAAAATCTGCTACCAGCGCATCACGGGTGCGGGTTAAGCGGTTAAAAAGTGTCGACTTACCGACATTGGCTCGCCCTACCAGGGCAACGACAGGCAACATTATGTGAACCTCAAAAATAACAAAACAGGCCCGGTACAGGCCTGTTTAAAAACTTCAACCGCTGTTAACGGTTTAAGGCGTTTGTAATAAGACTAGCTCACCATTACGGCTTTGCACCAACAGATAGGTGCCGTTACTGACCGCTTCAGTGTAAAAACCAGAACCGTCCATACTTTGGCGCGCAACAAAATCACCGGTTTCACGATTTACCCAGTGCAAATTACCTTTGTTATCGCCAATAACCAGATAGTCTTTATATACCGCAGGGCCGGTCAGATAATGCTTGTTAAGGCCAAACTGAGACCATTTTTCAGAGCCGCTGCGCGCATCCAGTGCATAAATGCGGCCAACAGAATCCACCAGATATAAAGTGTCGCCTGCCACAGCCATATTGCGGAAACTGGCGTAATCACGTTTCCATAGCTGACGGCCGGTGCGCAGTTCCAGCGCGACCAACTCACCGTTAAAAGCAATGCTGTACACAGTGCCGCCAACTACTAATGGCGTCGCGTCAACATCAACCAGACGGGATAAATCGGTGCTGCCTTTGGGCACGGCAACCGTTTCTTCCCATGCCTGATAGCCGCGCTCAGCAATCAGTACACCAATATGGCCATTGCCAGAGCCGTATATTACACCGCCGCCTTCAATGATCGGATCGCTGACGCCGCGTAACGTTAGAGCAGGTTGTTCATTCTCAAACTGCCAACGCTCTTCACCGGTATCCGGGTGCAGTGCAACCAGGGTTCCGGCGCCGGTAGCCACTACCACCAAACCATCACCAACAGCCGGTTTAGCCAATACTTCGCCTTTTACTTCAGAGCGCCATAACAATTCGCCCTCGGCAGACAAAGCAACCACATCACCGTTTTCAGTACCAAAATAGATTTTGTCGTAGCCGTAACTCAGGCCACCGGCAATACGGGCGTTGTCACCAGACCATACATCGCTGATGCCCTGCCAAAATGAACTGCCGGCAGGTTTACGCAAATCAAACTGCCATTTACGCTTGCCGCTATCCAGATTGTAAGCAGCAACCAGCCCTTCACGGCTGGCAGCGTATACGGTATCACCGACAATAATTGGCGTTAGTGACGATTCATAGTGAGCGACACCTGAACCTATGCTGGTGCTCCATACTACATCAGGATCGATGCTGTTTTGTACCGGTGGCAGTACCAGCTTTTCTTTGCTGGAACATCCGGCCAGTATAACTGCGCTAAGCAGCAAGACCTGTTTTAACTGTAATTTCACGCTTACCTCTTTACACTGCAGTGACGTGCGCCAGCTCGTCCAGCTTGATCTGAAGCAACTGCTGATTTTGTCCTGCAGTTGCCAGCGCTTGTTGATAGGCTGCTTTTGCTTCTGGCAGTTTTTCTGCCAGTACTAAAATGTCACCTTTGAGTTCAGCTTGCAAAGAAGCAAAGCTCTCTGGCATGGCTTTTTCCAGTGTTGCCAGCGCAGCATCATAGCTGCCCTGCTCCTGTTGTAATTTCGCCAGGCGCAGTTGAGTTACCGCCAGCAATGCCGGCTCTTTGGCGTTAGCCAGTACCCAGTTCAGTTGCTCTGTTGCCAGCTCGTAGTTTTTAGCTGTTACGGCTTCTTTTGCTGTTATCAGTGCAGCCAGCACAGCGTAGTTATCACCTTTAGAGGCGCTAACAAAGCTTTGCGCCTGGGTTAACCATTCTTCACTGCTGCCAGCTTCACGTTGTTGCAGTAACTGGTTATATTCCGTTGACGCCTGTTCAGCAGTGTTGCGCTGCTCTGCCTGATAGTAACGAAAACCATATAACGCCGCCAGGCCCAGTACCACACCGGCGAGGATCGCTTTGCCGTACTCGTGCCAAAAACGTTTAATTGCTTCTACCTGTTGTTCTTCACTGCTGTAAATTTCCACTGCATTGCTCCGTTTTACGTCTAAGGCCCGTTATGCTGCAAAGGCCAGCGTATTCGCCAGTTCTGTTAATAAAATTGTTTGTTGCGGTTTGTCTTCACGTAGCCATTTTACCGTGATTTCACCGCGTGCCAGTTCATCTTCGCCGATGATTAATCCAATTGCCGCGCCAGATTTATCAGCCCGCTTAATTTGTTTTTTCAGGTTGCCGCCGCCACAATGCACCATAATGCGTTTATCCGGCAAGCTGGCACGCAGCCTTTCGGCAACAGAAAGTACCGCAAGTTCAGCCTGTTCGCCAAGTGCCATCAGGTAAATATCGGCAACGGCGGGCAGCACCGGCAGTAACTGCAGCGTTTGCAGTAATAACACCAGCCGCTCCAGCCCCAGCGCAAAGCCTACCGCAGGTGTGGCTTTACCACCCAATTGCTCAACTAAACCATCGTAACGGCCACCGGCACAAACTGTACCTTGTGCGCCGAGCTCTGTGGTTACCCACTCAAACACGGTTTTGTTGTAGTAATCCAATCCGCGCACTAAACGCGGGTTTACCGTAAATTCAATGCCAGCCTGCGTCAGTAACTGCTTTAAACGGGCAAAATGTTCTGCTGAATCCTTATCCAGATAATCTGCCAGTTTAGGCGCAGCCGCTAATATCTCTGCCAGTGCCGGATTTTTACTATCCAGCACCCGCAATGGGTTGCTGTACATACGGCGCAGGCTGTCTTCATCCAGCGCCGCTTTATGTTGTTCTAAATACGCCACTAAAGCGTCGCGGTAAGCGGCGCGGGCTTCACTTGAACCCAGCGAGTTCAGCTCTAGTTTCACATAAGGTGTTAAGCCCAGTTGCTGCCACAGCCGTGCGCTTAGCATAATCACTTCAGCATCAATATCAGCCGAGGCAATGCCGAAGGCTTCCAGGCCAAACTGATGAAATTGCCGGTAGCGGCCTTTTTGCGGCCGTTCATGGCGAAACATCGGCCCGGTGTACCACAGCCGTTGTTCCTGATTGTACAGCAAACCATGTTCATTACCGGCGCGCACACAGCAGGCGGTGCCTTCCGGGCGCAGGGTTAAGCTGTCACCATTGCGATCGGCAAAGGTGTACATCTCTTTTTCTACTATGTCGGTTACTTCGCCAATTGAGCGCTTAAACAGCTCGGTCATCTCAACAATAGGAAAGCGAATTTCGCTGTAACCATAGCTGGCCACTGTCTGGCGCAGTGTCTGTTCAACATATTGCCAGGCTACAGTATCCTGCGGCAGGCAATCGTTCATACCGCGAATGGCCTGAATTTGCTTCGACAAAATTAAACTTCCATCGGTTTGAGTTAAAAAACAGCCGCGATTATAGGCGTAACAGGGCTAAACACCAAGCCTGTTGCCCGGCTTAATCCAGCTGACGCACCGCAATTTTTTGCTGCAGGTATTCACGTACCTGCTGTTCAAGCTGATCAGCCACCTGTTCATTGTCCAGCCGCAGCTTTTGCCGCTGACCGTTAATGTAAAAACCACTTTTTTTACTGGCGCCAGCCACACCTAAATCAGACACCAGTGCTTCGCCCGGGCCGTTTACTACGCAACCTATCACCGACACCGTTAGCGGTTCGGTAATGTCTTCCAGCCGCTCTTCGAGCTGGTTCATGGTTTTGATCACATCAAATTCCTGCCGCGAGCAGCTGGGGCAGGCAATAAAATTAATACCACGTGAGCGAATGCGCAGCGATTTTAAAATATCAAAGGCAACTTTTACCTCTTCTACCGGATCGGCCGCCAGCGATATCCGCAGCGTGTCACCAATACCCTCGGCCAGTAACATACCCAGGCCAATCGCCGATTTTACTGCACCGGCGCGGGCGCCACCGGCTTCGGTAATACCCAAATGCAGCGGCTGCTTTATTTGCTGCGCCAATATACGGTAGGCCCCTACTGCCAAAAATACGTCTGACGCTTTAACGCTGACTTTAAACTGATCAAAATTCAGCCGGTCGAGAATATCGACATGCCGCATTGCTGATTCTACTAAAGCCTGAGGCGTGGGTTCGCCGTATTTTTCCTGAATGTCGGCTTCAAGCGAACCACCATTTACGCCAATACGGATCGGGATATTGTAGTCCCGTGCGCAATCTACTACGGCACGAATGCGGTCTTCGCGGCCAATATTGCCCGGGTTAATGCGCAGGCAATCCACGCCATATTCAGCGACTTTTAGGGCAATGCGGTAATCAAAATGAATATCTGCCACCAGCGGTATTGGCGACTGCTGTTTAATCAGCTTAAAGGCTTCTGCTGCCTCCATGGTCGGTACCGATACCCGCACTAAGTCGGCACCGGCTTTGGCAATAGCCTGAATTTGCGCAACGGTAGCCGCAACATCGGTGGTGCGGGTGTTAGTCATAGACTGCACCGCTATTGGCGCATCACCGCCAATTAATACGTTGCCCACCCGGATTTGCGTACTTTGACGGCGTTTAATTGGATTTTCTGCAAACATGCTTATTCTGACTCAGGAATAGTAAATTTGGCCACTCTGCCACCAGGAAAGGCTGACATATCAAAGGCTTGCTGATTAAAGTTAATTGTTACTACGCTGGGGTTACCCAAGGTAATAACAAAAGGTGCCGTGCCGGTAAGCTGCATAATATAACCTGCCTGCTTGGTACCATAAGCCACGCGGTTGCCGTCAGCGTCAACGACATCGATCCAGCAATTTTCGCTAAAGCGCATTTCCAGCGTATCCAGCTGTGGCACTTCTGCTACCGGTGCCAGCTCTGCTGATTGTGGCACCAGTTGCTGTAACATTTCATTTAGCTGCTGCTCAGTAATGGCATTGTCGGCTGAACTACCCATGCTAACGTCTTGTTCATCAGTGGCCGGTGCGGCGGGTAATTCAGTTTGGGGTTCAGGTGTCACGGGTGCTTGCTGTGACGGTACCTCAGTGGCTTGATTGGTTGTGGTTGGAGCGCTATCTGCGGTATTTTCACGCGCGCTTTGCCACCACCAAACAAATAACAGCACCAGCAACAACACGATAATGGCGTAGGTTAGCCACATAAAACGGTTTTCTGTTGCCTGATGAGCAGTGCGGTTAGAAAAGGTGCGCATGGGTTTGGTTGTAGATGCAACAGAGCCGGTCTGGCGGCTAAGCGCAGCCATCAATTCAGTTTCTGGCAGTTTCAGCAGGCGACCATAAGCGCGGACATAACCACGGGCGAAAGTTTCCAGGGTACGGCCGTCTGGCTGATCCTGCTCCAGCCGCTCTACCTGCTCAGCTTTCAGGTTCAGCTGTAACGCTACCTGCTGCACAGTTAACTTACGCTGCTCACGCGCCTGGCGCAGCAATTGGCCTACGCTAAGTTCGGCTACAGCTTCATTTTCGGGTTCTTTATTCATTGTTCAATACTGTCCGGGTCGACAATATACACCTGCTGCCCAACCTTAAGCCTGCTTTGCTCGGTCAGATTATTCCAGCTGAGAAATCTGTCCAGCCGGATATTATAGCGATAAGAAATAGCAAACATGGTTTCACCGGTTGCGACCTGATGATAAGGCGAGCTGATATCCTGCTGTACCACAGCTGGTCTGCTGGCGGGTTGTGCCGCCTGCAGTTGTTCATTGCTGACTTCGGCCAGCCATATTTTTTGCCCGGCTTTAATTACCGAAGCGGGTGTCAGCTGATTCCACTGCATCAGGCGCTGCAGCAGGATATTGTGCTGCACAGAGATGGCATATAACGACTCAGCTTCTTTTACAATATGAAACGGCGCACTGCTTTCTGATATTTCTCGCGAAGCCGGTGCAGCGGTAGTAGCTGGTGCAGTTTCCGGCTCTGGCCGAGCTGTCTGCTCTGACTGAGTCTCTTGCACTACTGTAGTTGCCTGCTCTGGCTGAGCAGCCTGACTTGCCTCAGCAACAGCTGTGGTTGCCGTAACAACAGGTTCTGCCGCTGTTTCAGTAGCAACGGCTTGCGCCGGCGCCGGTATTGTTTCTTGCGGTAAGCTTACTGGCAACGGTGCTGCTGTTGTTAGCGCAGCGCTATTTTGCGTCAGACTACCGGCAATAGCACTGGTACTGTTATTTAGTGGCTGGGCTGGATGGGCTGGAGCTACCGCTGGTGCCGGCACTGCGGCAGAGGGCTCTGGCGTGGCTTTTTTTACTGGTTTTTGCGCAGCCACAGCAACAACCTGAGTATCAGCTTCAGCCACTTTGCGTTTGACTATTCTCAGCTTCGGGTTATCTACCGGCTGTGCCGGTACTTGTTGCCTGGCATTGTCATCGGGCAACACAATATTGGCCATCAGGCTGTCTTTATAGCGCTCACGCAGTTGCTCAAACTCGCTGTCAATCAAGCGGCCCTGCAACAATAACCGCGTTTCCGGCGTGTCAGTGTAAAGCGTCAGCAATAACTGCTCCGCGCTTTGCATGGTGTCACGGTCACCGTTTTTCTCAGCGATCAGGTAACTAAGCAATACTGTGCGGGCAGAAACCCGTCCAAGGCGCGAGATACGGTCAAGCTGGTTCTTGGCAGCACGGTTATCTCCCATAGCGTAGGACAGCCCGGCCTGCATCGTCAGCGAGGTAATACGGGTTGTATTGTGACTTACCGAGCTTTCCAGGTAGCTTTTGGCTTTGCTGAAGTTATTTTGCTGCAACTGACACAACGCCAGGTTTTCATAGCTCTCCGCAACCCGGATGTAGCCGGGGCGGCTAATGGCCTTTAACAATAATTGCTCGGCTTCATCATAGCGATTCAACTGACATAAAAAGGCACCGTAGTTGTTGTAAGCATCAGCGTAATTCGCGTCTTTCTGAATGGCCAGGCGAAAATACTCTTCCGCTTGTTTTTCTTCACCAACGCTCTGATAGTAATACGCCAGAGCACTGTGCACTTCAGCGGAATTAGGCGCAAAGCTACGGGCGCGCTCCAGATTATATTTAGCTTGCGAGGTGTCGCCACGGCGCAGGTAGTTAAGGCCAAGTGAAATGCGGGTACGGGCGGCTTCTATATTATCAAAGGAGCGATCTGACACTGGCTTATCGCTACCGACATAGCTTTGCTCTGACACACATCCGGTCAGGGCTAATACACTACTCAGTGCGATACCAATGAAAAACTTCTGCTTTAACACGCGCCCTTCCTTGTTTTATGGCAGCATTTTTACTGCTATAGGCTGGCCTTTTTGCTGCTTTTTGATCAATCGTTTTGTTCTGTCGATAACATCGCCAACCAGTTGGCCACAAGCGGCATCAATATCGTCGCCGCGGGTTTTACGTACAATAACAGTAAAGCCGTATTCTTGTAAGACTTTGTTAAATCTGTCAATCCGTGAGTTACTCGAACGTTTGTACGGCGACCCCGGATAAGGGTTAAACGGGATCAGGTTAATCTTCGATGGTGTATCTTTCAGTGCATGCGCTAATTCATGCGCCTGCTCCATACTGTCGTTCACGCCGTCCAGCATCACATACTCTACTGTGACCTTATCATTGGCCTTAGAGTTCGCTACATAACGTCTTGACGCAGCTAAAAATTCTTCCATCGGATATTTACGGTTTACCGGTACCAGCTCATTACGCAGTTCATTGTTTGGGGCGTGCAGAGAAATAGCCAGCGCTACGTCAATTTTATCGCGCAGTAAGTCCAGCGCTGGCACTACGCCTGAGGTACTTAAGGTTACTCGGCGCTTGGATAAGCCAAAACCGAAGTCTTCCAGCATCAGCTCCATTGCCGGTACCACGTTGTTCAGGTTAAGCAAAGGTTCGCCCATGCCCATCATTACTACGTTAGTGACCGGTTTGTCGCCGGTATCGCCATAACTGCCAATAATTTGCGCCACACGCCATACCTGGCCGATAATTTCTGCCACGCTAAGGTTACGGTTAAAGCCTTGCTGCGCCGTTGAGCAGAACGAACAATCCAGCGCGCAACCCACCTGGGATGACACACACAAAGTGCGGCGATCTTTCTCCGGGATCCACACAGTTTCTACTTCCTGGCCGCCGCTTAAGCCCATGACAAACTTAATGGTGCCATCACTGCTGTCTTGCCGTGTAACTACCACCGGCGCCTCAATAACACAGCGTGCTTTGAGCTTTTCCCGCAATACTTTATTGATATTGCTCATCTTATCGAAATCATCGATACAGAAGTGGTAAATCCATTTCATTACCTGATCGGCACGAAACGGCTTTTCGCCCATATCGACGAAAAACTGCTGCATTTGTGCACGGGTTAAATCAAGTAAATTAATTTTGTTTTGCTGCTCAGTCATTTGCAGAGCGCTCCTTACCACAATAAACAATAGCCATAAAACACTGTACCAACATGCACTAAGGGGGCTGTTGCCCCCTTAGTCCGTTACCGCAGGCGATTAACGCTTAACGGGTACGGGCACACAATTCTGCTTCAGTGAAGAAGTAAGCAATTTCACGCGCGGCAGAAGCCGCTGCGTCTGAACCGTGCACAGCATTTTCGTCGATGCTGGCGGCGTAATCAGCACGTAAAGTACCGGCTAACGCATCTTTCGGGTTAGTAGCACCCATGATTTCACGGTTTTTACGCACGGCGTCTTCACCTTCCAGCACTTGTACCATTACCGGGCCTGAAGTCATAAAAGACACCAAAGCACCAAAGAATGGACGCGCGCTGTGTTCAGCGTAGAAACCTTCAGCTTGCTCTTTGCTTAAGTGTAGCATTTTAGCGGCAACGATACGTAAACCGGCAGACTCAAAACGGTTGTAAATAGCACCGATTACGTTCTTGGCAACAGCATCCGGCTTGATAATTGAAAAAGTGCGTTCTAACGCCATAACAGGCTCCTGATTAAGTGGGTAATTAAACTGAATGATTCAAATTTAAGGCGGCAAATTATACGCTAGTTGCAAAAAAAAACCTATTTTTGCTGACAAAAAAGCCGCTAACTTAGGTATTGAACCCTCAGTATCGCGGCTGATTATGACAATCAGGTGTTTAGAAGCTGGCAACCACTTTCACGCTGCTATCCACACTGCCACTACTGATATAGCCAATAGCACCGCTGTCGGCAGCGACAGCGGCTTTAACCGCTGCATCATCGGCCAGTTCTTTCGGTGGTGTGCCCTTACCGGTAAACACCAGCTTTGACCAATAGGCTTTTAGCTGGGCAGCTGAGCGGTTCAGCACTTTGCTGTCAAATTCATCACGTGCTGCCGTACCTTCCGCCATATTCAACGGTGTGGCTTTACTGCCATCAGCGAAGCTGCTGGCCCGGCCTAAAAACAGCCGGTTTAAATCATCTGCTGACACCGCATTGGCATTAGCCGGGTTAACCACTACAGCAATATCTGCAACGGCGGCACCGGATAACAGGGCTGCCAGCAACAAGACTGTTTTAATTGTGCGCATAAGGCCCCCTTAAAATACCAAATCTACGCCAAACGCCAGTACATCCTGACGCAGATCAGCGATTTCATTATCTTCAGAGCTGTATTGCAGTTTAAACGCCGCTGAAGGATGGAAGTCGTAACGTAAACCCAGATTGTAAGTGGTTGCCTTACGGGCCTGGCTTTGCACTATGCCCGCTACCGGCAGTAACAACTGGGGTGGCAGTGTTGCCAGATAAGGGGTATAAATTTCCGTTTTGGCTTCATTATCTTCTTTTTCATAAGAGATATATGGCGTTATGCTATCAAAACGATGACCAACCGATACGTAGAAATTTTTCTGATCGGCGATAAAACTGTTGTCTACTGTTACCGTGGTGTATTCCGCTACTAACAGCCAGTCATTTTTGTCGGCAGTAAAACCCAGGCCAAAAAAGCACCGTCTTCTTCGTTAATATCGATTTCGTTTACCAGAGCAGCAAAACCTGCGCCGGACAAACCTGTAAAAAAATCACCAAAAGTAACACCGGGCTGTAACTGAGCGCTTTGGGCATCAATGGTTACTTTGCCTCTTAAATAGGCAGCGCGCAGGCTATACCAGTCGCGCCCCAACTCCCAGGCTACGCCCAGTACGTTCTTTATCTCGGCATCAACACTATTGCCGCTGACTGTGGCATCGCCATCATAGGCACCGGCAATTAACTGCAGGTTGGAATCAAAGCTGCCTAGCTGCGTGGTGTGATAAAAAGATATACCTTCAATATTGTCAAAACCTAAGCCATAAACGCTTTGTGGCACCCGCAACCAGTCGTAGGCGTAACCCACATCACGAAAGTCAGAGTATTTATAAAACGGTGTGCGTAAACGGCCAGCATTAATACGTATTTCGTCTGTCAGCTGATAACTGATAAAAGCCCATTCAAATTCAACATCAAAATCTTCTGCGCCACGCCCCATCAGTTGTGCCGTAACCGACAGCTTTTCACCCAAATCCGACATTAGCTGTACAGCAAATAAACTCTCATTTTTAAAGTCCAGGCTGTCATCATAACCATATAGTGTGTCGTCGCCATCCAACGTTACACCGGCTTTAATTGACGCAAAGCCATTTATAGTCAGATCAGCATACGCCGGTGCGGCCAGTAAGCTTGATAACGTCGCCGCTATCAGAGATTTTTTTAACATAGTTACTCCGTCTGTTATCTTTGTCTTCCAGATCCTAGCCTAACCTTCATTAATCACCAGCAAAGCACCGGTTTTATTGAGTAACAACAGATTATTGGCAAAAAAAAACGGCCCAGCAGGCCGTTTCGTCACCAAGGCAGGTAAATCAGTGGCCTTCGCTGACCATATTGACGGTGTACTTTGGAATTTCTACCACCAGGTCTTCATCAGCAATACGCGCCTGACAGCCCAGGCGTGATTCCGGTTCCAGGCCCCAGGCTTTATCCAGCATATCGTCTTCGAGTTCTTCACTTTCATTTAGTGAATAAAACCCTTCGCGCACGATAACGTGGCAGGTGGTGCAGGCGCAGGATTTCTCACAGGCATGCTCTATCGAAATGCCGCTGCGCAGCGCCACATCCAATACCGTTTCACCAGCTTTGGCTTCAACTGCGGCGCCATCGGGGCACAGCTCGGCATGGGGTAAAAATACGATTTGTGGCATTTGTTATACCTCGTCCACGTTATGGCCTGTTAACGCATTGCGGATTGATTGATCCATGCGCCGGGCGGCAAAGTCATCAGTTAATGTGTTGGTATGCTCAATCGCCGCTTTGATAGCGGCGGTATCGTCGCCTTGTTTTACCTCTGCGAGGGTTGTCAGCGCCTGGTTAATATTGGTCAGCTCCTGCGCACTTAATAAGGCCGCATCGGCTTTAAGCGCTTGTGACACCGCTTCCAGTACCCGTTCGGCCTCTACCTGCTGCTCACGTAATAACCGCAACTGCATATCCTGCCGCGCATACTGCATTGAGCCTTTTAGCATAGTGGCAACCTGATCATCACTTAAACCATAAGACGGTTTAACCTGAATATTAGCCTGCACACCGGTAGATTTTTCCTGTGCGGTAACACTTAATAAACCGTCGGCATCTACCTGAAAAGTGACGCGGATATGGGCGCCACCGGCTGGCAGCGGCGGTATGCCACGCAGTTCAAACCGGGCCAGTGAGCGGCAGTCTTCTACCAGCTCACGCTCGCCCTGCACCACATGCAGCGCCATCGCGGTTTGGCCATCTTTAAAGGTGGTAAATTCCTGCGCCCGCGCTACCGGTATTACGGTGTTACGCGGGATAATTTTTTCGGTTAAGCCGCCCATGGTTTCAAGGCCGAGGGATAACGGGATTACATCCAGCAGCAGCGTATCACCGTCGGCTTTATTGCCTACCAGCACGTTGGCCTGAATAGCCGCACCAATTGCGACCACTTTATCCGGGTCGATGGAGGTAAGTGGCTCAGTGGCAAAAAATGTGGCCACTTCAGTGCGCACCAACGGCACGCGGGTAGAACCACCAACCATCACCACTTTAACAATTTCATCGCTGGTTAAACCGGCGTCGCGCAGCACCTGGCGGCAAGCGCGAATGGTTTTTTTAACCAGCGGTGCTACTAGCTGTTCAAATTCTGTTTTGCTTAGCGTACCACTGAATTGGCTGCCTGCCACAGGCAGAGAAAAATTGACCATATCGCTGTCGGTTAACTGCTCTTTAATACTGCGCGCTGTGGTTAAATACTGCCGCATTGCCTGGTGCGATAACTCAGCTTCACCGGTATGTTGCTGCAAATAGCCGACAATAGCATGGTCGAAATCATCACCACCAAGGGCTGAGTCACCGCCGGTAGCCAGCACTTCAAATACACCGCGGCGCAGGCGCAGGATAGAGATATCAAAAGTGCCGCCGCCTAAATCATATACGGCAATCACACCTTCCTGGCCGGAATCAAGACCGTAGGCCAGTGCTGCTGCTGTCGGTTCATTTAGCAAACGCATGACATTTAAACCGGCCAGTTTGGCGGCATCTTTAGTGGCCTGGCGCTGGGCATCATCAAAGTAGGCTGGTACGGTAATTACTACGCCGTTTAATTCACCGCCTAAGGTTTCACTGGCGGTGTTGGCCAGCGTAGCCAGAATTTCGGCCGATACTTCTACCGGGTTTTTTACGCCCTGCACGGTATTAATGGCAACTAAACCTTGTTGATCAATCAGCTGGTACGGCACTTTATCTTTTAATGCTAGGGTTTCGTTATAACCTTTACCCATCAGGCGCTTTACTGACACTATGGTGTTTTCAGCGTCATTTACCGCTGATGCCATGGCGGCATCACCTACCACCACGCTATCAGCCGTATAACGCACCACCGACGGCAGCATATCGCGCCCCTGGCTGTTAATCAGCGTTTTGGCTTCGCCGCTACGTACTGTTGCCACCAATGAATTGGTGGTGCCAAGGTCAATACCGGCCGCCAGCTTGTGCTGATGCGGCGCAGCGCTTTGTCCGGGCTCTGCGATTTGTAATAGCATAGTGTTGTTTAGTCTTGTAGTTGCTGTTCTATCAGCTCCAGCTCTTGCTGCAGCTTAAAGAAGAATTTTAGTTTACGGATCAGGTCTGCTGCCTGTTGATCCTGCTCAGCGGTTTCACTGTCTAATGCCGTTGCCAACTGCTGTAACAACTGTTTTTTCTGCTGCTGCAACTGGCGCTCTATAGTGTCAATAACCGCGTCGGGATCTGCGCTCTGGTCTATTTCAGCCAGTTGCTCGCGCAGTTCCATTTGCTGCATTAAAAACAGCGGATCAGTAAAGCTGCGCTGCTCATGGCTTATTTTTAAACCGCGCAGTGCCAGCAAATGTTCTGCCCGCATTAATGGCTGCTTTAAGCTGTGATAAGCATCGTTAATATTGGCAGTTTGTTGCACTGCCAATAGTTTGTCCCGCTCCGAACCGCTACTGTGCTGATCCGGGTGGAACTGCTTTTGCAGCTTAAGATAGCGCGATCCCAGCTCAGTTAAGTCGAGATCGAACTTCGCCGGCAGATTAAACAGCTGAAAGTAATTCATCCGGCCCTTAGATGTTTAAATTAATTACTTGAATTAAATACTTAAACAGTAAAGCTTTCGCCACAACCACATTCGCCGTTAACGTTCGGGTTGTTAAACTGGAAACCTTCATTCAGGCCTTCTTTAACAAAGTCCAGCTGGGTGCCGTCTATATATACCAGGCTTTTGCCGTCAACAATCAGCTTCAGGTCGTCTTGTTCAAACACCTGATCATCGTCGTTAAGCGTATCGACAAACTCCAGTACATAAGCCAGGCCCGAGCAACCGGTAGTTTTAACACCTACCCGTAAACCCACGCCTTTACCACGGTTTTGCAAAAAGCTGCGTACCCGCTCGGCGGCTGCCGTTGTCATCGAAATAGCCATAGTATTTAGCCTCCGTGTTTTTGCTTATAATCAGCAATCGCTGCTTTAATGGCATCTTCTGCCAGAATAGAGCAGTGAATTTTTACCGGCGGCAGCGCCAGCTCCTGAGCAATGTCAGTATTTTTAATTTGCTGCGCTTCATCCAGGCTTTTGCCTTTTACCCACTCTGTTACCAGCGAGCTGGAAGCAATAGCACTGCCACAGCCGTAGGTTTTAAATTTTGCATCTTCGATGATGCCAGCAGCATTAACTTTGATTTGCAGCTTCATTACGTCGCCACATGCTGGTGCACCTACCATACCGGTGGCAACGGTGTCGTCATCTTTATCAAATGAGCCAACATTGCGCGGGTTTTCGTAGTGATCGATTACTTTATTACTGTATGCCATGATAGTTACCTCAATGTGCAGCCAGTGCGCTTAGTGCGCAACCCAGGCCACAGTGTTTAAATCGACGCCGTCTTTGTACATGTCCCACAGTGGTGACATTGCACGCAGTTTTTCAATCGCCTGATGCACAATTTTAATGGTGTGATCAATCTGCTCTTCAGTGGTGTAACGGCCGATACTGAAACGGATAGAACTGTGTGCCAGTTCATCGCTCATGCCCAGGGCGCGCAGCACATAAGATGGCTCCAGGCTGGCAGAAGTACAGGCAGAGCCTGACGATACGGCGATGTCTTTTAATGCCATAATCAGCGACTCACCTTCAACATAGTTAAAGCTGATATTGGTAATATGTGGCACCCGGTGTTCACGGTTACCGTTTAGAAACACCTGCTCAATATCTTTTACGCCGTTTAACAGCCGATCGCGCAGCGCAGTAATACGCTTAATTTCGTCGTGCATTTCCAGCTTAGCTAAACGGAAGGCTTCGCCCATAGCGACAATCTGGTGCGTTGGTAAAGTGCCTGAACGCATACCTCGTTCATGGCCGCCACCGTGCATCTGCGCTTCTAAGCGAATACGTGGTTTACGCCGTACAAACAAAGCACCAATACCTTTGGGGCCATAAGCTTTGTGGCCGGAGAACGACATTAAATCAACTTTCAGCGCTTGTAAGTCAATATCCAGCTTGCCTGCAGCTTGTGCCGCATCAACATGAAAAATAATACCTTTGCTGCGACACAGCTCGCCAATGGCAGCAATATCCTGCACCACACCAATTTCGTTATTAACAAACATTACGCTAATTACTGATGTATCCGGGCGGATAGCCGCTTCGAGCATAGCAACGGTGACCATGCCATCGGTTTGCGGCTCAAGGTAAGTTACCTCGTAGCCTTCACGCTCCAACTGGCGCATGGTGTCCAGCGTGGCTTTATGTTCGGTTTTTACCGTAATCAGGTGCTTACCTTTTTTACGGTAAAAATCGGCAGCGCCTTTAATGGCCAGGTTATTGGATTCGGTAGCACCTGAGGTGAATACAATTTCGCGTGGATCAGCATTTACCAGCTCTGCAATCTGGCTGCGGGCAATTTCTACCGCTTCTTCTGCCTGCCAGCCAAAACGATGCGAACGCGACGCCGGGTTACCAAACTCGCCGTCCATTGTTAAAAACTGCATCATTTTCTCTGCTACCCGGGCGTCGACCGGGGTAGTTGCAGCGTAATCCAGATAAATAGGTAGCTTCATTATTTGCTCCGTGTTGCCTACAGCTGGCAGCTGACTTCGATATCAGTTGCCGGATTCTTTACAATACGGCTGTTTTGCCGTTTTGCCAGGTATTGTACATCTTGCTTATTTACCAACTCGCCCAGCGTAATGCCGGTAAGAAAATCTTCAATGCGGTGACTTAAATCACTCCACAGAGTATGGGTTAAACAACGGGTACCGCTGTGGCAGTCAGATTTCCCCTGACAGCGGGTGGCATCTACCGACTCATCCACCGCGCTTATCACATCTGATACCGAAATACTGCCAGCCTCACGGCCCAGCTGATAACCGCCGCCCGGCCCGCGCACACTGCTAACCAAACCCTGTTTACGTAAGCGGGCAAATAATTGCTCAAGATATGACAACGAAATACCCTGACGCTCTGAAATATCAGCCAGTGGCACCGGCCCGGTTGCTGTGTGTAAGGCTACATCCAGCATAGCCGTTACCGCGTAGCGGCCTTTCGATGTTAATCTCATGCTTTGCTCCCTGAAAACAATGGCGCCATTGTACATTCCCGACTGTTTTAGTCAAGTATTAATAACCTACTGCATTAGTCAGGTATTCAGGATTAAGGTTCCATTAAATGGTTGGATCAAAGGCCTCTACGTCACGTTTGCGCTCTTGCGCCGCGCGCTGTTCCGCTAACTTAAAGTCTTCTTCGTCAATATTCACTGTCGGTACTTCTTCACAGACATTACCACCCAGCTGATTGACACTGTGGCACAGCTCACCGACTTTGGTATCCAGCAGTTGAATATGGTCCAGCATACGGCCGATGGCATTGGCCACCGGATCGGGGTTATCTGCCGCCACCGCATAGGCATCAAAACCAAACTTTTGTGCCAGTTGCTTACGCTGCGCGCTTACTTCAACATCGGCTTTTGCCACAATACGGCCAGGAATACCAATAACTGTCGCGCCGGCCGGTACATCTTTTACCACCACGGCATTAGAGCCAATGCGGGCATTTTCACCGACATAAAGCGGGCCCAGCACTTTAGCACCGGCACCAATAACAACACCATTGCCTAAAGTAGGGTGACGTTTACCCGGATTCCAGCTGGTACCGCCCAGTGTTACGCCATGATACAGGGTAACGTCATCGCCAATTTCCGCGGTTTCGCCAATCACCACACCCATACCGTGATCGATAAAAAAGCGCCGGCCGATTTTGGCACCAGGGTGAATTTCCACACCGGTTAGCCAGCGGGCAATAGTGCTTAAAAAACGTGCCAGCCATTTCCAGTTGCCACGCCACAATTTATGACAAACACGATGCCACCAAATGGCATGCAAACCAGGGTAAGTGGTTAATATCTCAAAGCTGCTGCGTGCAGCCGGGTCGCGTTCAAACACACTTTTGATATCTTCTTTGATACCAGCAAACATGCGTTACTCCTTCTCGCCCTGTGCCTTGCGGCCATAACGCTGCACTGAGGTTAAAATGCCGCGCAATATATTGTATTCGGCTTCT
This sequence comes from Rheinheimera sp. EpRS3, assembly GCF_001513785.1. Lineage (GTDB taxonomy): Bacteria > Pseudomonadota > Gammaproteobacteria > Enterobacterales > Alteromonadaceae > Alishewanella. Next base: position 437,744 of record NZ_LNQS01000001.1, on the reverse strand, counting down.
TCCGGCCGGGCCCGGGTAAATAAGCGTTTCAGTTTGGTCATCACCACGCCCGGATGCTGTTTGATAATAAAGCCGGTTTCATTCAGGGTATCTTCCAGATGCTGATAGAAGTTGCTCATTTGCTCACTGCTCGGGTAAGCCGCCTCATCAGCCGTTGGCGCAGCGGCTTGCTGCTGCGCCGCTTGTTGCAACCAGGCCATACGCACTTCATAAGTCACAATTTGCACTGCCATCGCCAGGTTTAGCGAGCTGTATTCCGGGTTAGCCGGAATACAAACGTGGTAGTTACACAGTTGCAGCTCTTCGTTAGTTAAACCACTGCTTTCGCGGCCAAACACCAGCGCTACCGGCTGTTTTTCTGCCTCCTGCACCGCTTTAACACCGCACTCACGCGGCTCCAGCATTGGCCAGCTTAAGGTGCGCGAGCGGGCACTGCTACCCACCACCAGGGCGCAGTCGCTTATTGCCTGTTGCAACGTATCGAACACTTTGGCATGGGCTAAAATATCGCTGGCTCCGGCAGAGAGTGCATAGGCCTGACCATCGGGCAGCTCTTTTGGCGCTACTAAATACAGCTCTGATAAGCCCATGGTTTTCATGGCGCGGGCCACCGAACCAATATTGCCGGTATGGGTTGTGCCCACAAGAATGATACGGATCTGGTTTAACATAAGGCTTCCCGCGTAAAAGGGCTGGCATTCTAGCATAGCCTTGCGCATTTGTTGACGAGAAAATAGCAGTCTGGCCATCTGAATAATGCAGATTAATGCGCCAGTGTAACCTGCTTTTTGCCTATTGTTTTGCTACACTAGCGCCACTTTTACAACAGGGAACCACGAAGATGAAAACAATAAAACTTGCTCTTGCGCTGTCCGCTGTTCTGTTAAGCCCACTGGCGAATGCTGATAGCAGTAAAGGTGATCACACTGAAGCCTTACAACTGGCGGTAGATCATCAAACACGTAGCCCGGCAAATGTCGCCCGCGATAAATACCGTAATCCGGTTGCTACCTTAGCGTTTTTTGAGGTTAAACCCGACAGCACTGTGGTAGAAATATCCCCAGGTGGTGGCTGGTACACTGAAATTCTGGCACCGTTACTGGCAGCGCACGGCACTTACTATGCTGCGCATTTTCCTGCCGACAGTACCTCCGACTACGCGAAACGCAACCGCGCCGCCTTTGTCGAAAAACTGGCTGCCAGCCCCATATACAACCGCGTGCAGTTAACCGACTTTGCTCCGGGTAACACTGCGGCCATTGCCCCGGCAGGCAGTGCTGATGTGGTATTAACCTTCCGTAATCTGCATAACTGGTATAGCAATGGCGGAGATGATGGCATGGTTGCCATTTTTAAAGACTTTTATAAAGCATTAAAACCCGGTGGCGTGCTGGGCGTGGTAGAACACCGCTTACCGGCAGATAAAATGACCGGCGAGTGGATGAAATCAGGCTATTTCCCGCAGCAGTTAACCATTACGCTGGCAGAAAAAGCCGGTTTTGTTTTTGACAGCAGCAGCGAAATAAACGCCAACCCGAAAGATACCGCAGATCATCCGGGCGGCGTCTGGACGTTGCCTCCTGTACTGCGCTTAAAAGAGCAGGATAAGGAAAAATATCTGGCCATCGGCGAAAGTGACCGCATGACTCTGAAGTTTCGCAAACCTGTCGCTGAATAAGCGGGTATTGAATAACCTTTATTGCACACTTTTTTTGAACAACTAACGGAAAGCTAAATGAAAGTATTGGTAATTGGCGGCGGTGGCCGCGAGCATGCACTGGCCTGGAAAGCAGCGCAGTCACCTTTGGCAAGCAAGGTATTTGTTGCGCCGGGTAACGCCGGCACCGCCCGCGAAAGCAGCCTGATCAACGTCGCCATTGCAGCAGATGATGTGCCAGCCCTGCTCGCCTTTGCCCAACAAGAAAACATTGAGCTTACCATTGTTGGCCCTGAAGCACCGCTGGCGAAAGGCGTGGTTGACGTCTTTCGCGCTGCCGGGTTAGCTATTTTTGGCCCAACCAAAGCCGCCGCACAACTGGAAAGCTCTAAAGCTTTTGCTAAAGACTTTTTAGCCAGGCATAGCATCCCCACTGCGGCTTACCAAAACTTTACCGAAACGGCTCCGGCTAAAGCCTTTGCGCAAAAGCTGGGCACGCCGGTAGTGATTAAAGCCGACGGTTTAGCGGCCGGTAAAGGCGTGATTATTGCGCAAACGCAGGACGAAGCCGCCGCCGCAATTGACGATATGTTATCCGGCAACAAATTTGGCGATGCCGGCAGCCGTGTTGTGGTAGAAGAGTTTTTAACCGGCGAAGAAGCCTCGTTTATTGTGATGGTTGATGGCACTACAGCACTGCCGTTTGCTTCATCGCAAGACCATAAAGCGCGTGATAACGCCGACAAAGGCCCGAATACCGGCGGCATGGGCGCCTATTCGCCAGCACCTGTGGTAACACCTGCCGTGCACGATTGGGTAATGCAACACGTGATTTACCCCACTGTAAACGGTATGGCGGCAGAAGGTACGGTATTTACCGGCTTTTTATATGCCGGTTTGATGATAGCTGAGGACGGCAGTGCCAAAGTGCTGGAATTTAACTGCCGCTTTGGCGACCCTGAAACCCAGCCGATTATGCTGCGGCTGGAGTCTGATTTAGTTGAGCTGTGTCTGGCCGCAACCAAAACTGAACTTGCCGGTAAAGCTATTCAGTTTACCTCCCAAGCAGCAGTAGGTGTGGTGTTGGCGGCCGGTGGTTATCCGGACGCCTATGCCAAAGGCAACGTTATCAGTGGCCTGGATGGCGCTGACAGCAGCACAGCCAAAGTATTTCATGCCGGCACTGAGCTGAAAGACAGTAATGTAGTCACAAACGGCGGTCGCGTACTCTGTGCCACAGCCTTAGGCGCCAATGTTACGGCGGCGCAACAGGCGGCATATCAGCTGGCAGATAAAATCAGCTGGGATGGCATGTTCTGCCGCACCGATATAGGTTACCGCGCCATTGCCCGCGAGCAAAAGTAGTGATGAAAGTTAACTCGTTTTTTCTGTCAGGCGCGGTACTGCTAAATACCGCCCTGCCCTTAAGTGCCGCACTGCCAAACACTGCAGCTATTACAGCCTGTGCATCGCAGTTTACGCCAATTCACCATATCCAGGGCACTGGTGACAGCAGCCCCCTGGCTGGCCAGCAGTTAACTACCCGTGGCGTAGTTACCGCTGTGGTATACCCCAATAGCAAAGCTGCCGGCATTGTGCTGCGGGGCGCTGAGCGCGGAGATACCGCTGCCTCTGGGAGCCTGTTTATTGCCGATAAAGCCGCTGCAGCCACTTATCGGCCAGGCCAGCCGCTACAAATAACCGGCACTGTGGCAGAAGTTAACCAGTTAACCCGCCTGATCCAGCTCACCGACATCAGGCTTTGTGGCGAGGCAACCAAAGTGCAGCCAGTAACGCTGCGGTTGCCACTAACCGCGCAGCAAAGCTGGGAGCAACTGGAAGGTGAATTATTGCAATTTAGCCAGCCGCTTACCGTTAACGACACTTACAGCCTGGGCCGCTACGGTGAAATAACACTGGCTGATAAACGCCTGATGACAGCAACTGAAGTAATGCTGCCTGGCAAAGACGCTATTGCCCTGACTACTGCTCAGCAAGAGCGGCATATGCTGGTACTGGACGATGGCCTGTATCAGCAAAACCCGGATCCGCTGTTATTCCCGGCTGGCGGTTTAACGGCAGACAATACCTTACGTATTGGTGACAGCCTAAGTGCTGTTGAAGGCGTGTTACTGCAAGACGAGCGGGGCTACCGGTTACTGCCAACAAAAATGCCGCAGTTTAAAGCACAAAACCCACGCCCGGCAAAACCCGAGCCTAAACCAGCCAAAGCGCTGCGCATAGCCAGCTTTAATGTGCTTAATTACTTTAACGGTGCTACAGAGCAGCAGGCATTTCCGACCCGGCGCGGTGCCAGTACCGCAGCAGAGCTGGAACGACAACAGGCAAAACTGATAACCGCACTGGCAGCGCTGGACGCTGACATCATTGGCCTGCTGGAAGTAGAAAACAACGGCTACAACCAAAAAGGCGCTTTAGCCGGCCTGACAGCTGCACTTAATAAAGTGGCCAGTAAACCTTACCGCTTTATTATTACTAAACAGCAGCCTGGCTCTGATGCCATTAAAGTTGCTTTGCTTTACCGTCCCTCTGCCGTTAGTGTTGAAGGTAAAGCTGCCATGCTGCTAAATAAACCTTTCGACTGGGGCAGCCGGCCGCCACTGGCACAAAGTTTCCGCCATTTACTGTCAAATGAGCTGGTTACTGTCAGTATCAACCACTTTAAATCCAAAGGTAGTTGCCCGAAAGACGCCACCTCCAAAGATGCCGATCAGCATGATGGCCAGGCTTGCTGGAATGCGCTGCGCAAAACATCTGCCCGTGCACTTAGCGACTGGCTGGCTAAGCAACCTACCGGTGTAAAAACCGACCAGCAGATTATTCTCGGCGATTTAAACGCATACCGGATGGAAGATCCGGTACGGATGCTGGAGCAGCAAGGCTGGACATACCTCAAAGCTGCAACAGGCCCGCAGTATTCTTATGTCTATCGCGGCCGCACCGGTTCGCTTGATCATGCGCTGGCCAGCCCGGCACTGGCAAAAAAACTGGCCGCTATGCAGCACTGGGCTATTAACGCCGATGAGCCGGTATTGCTGGATTACAACATGGAATTTAAAAGCGACAACCTGCAGCAGTTGCTTTATGCGCCCACGCCATACCGCTCGTCAGATCATGATCCTCTAATCGCCACCTTTCAGTTCTGATCGCCACCGACAAGCACCGCTGAGTTAATTCAATAACTTAGCGGTGGTTGTATGCTTAACACAGCAATAAACAGTTGCACCAGCTTAACGGGATGCTTTAAGGTGACGTTCAGTTAACTTAGCGGGCCGCGCCTATGTCACATAAAAATCCCATTATTGCTATTACCGGTTCTTCCGGCGCCGGCACCAGCACTACCTCTACCGCCTTTCAGCATATTTTCCGTACGCTGGATATAGATGCAGCCTTTGTTGAGGGTGACAGCTTTCACCGTTTTAGCCGGCCGGAAATGGAAGTAGAGATCCGTAAAGCCAAAGAAGCAGGCAAGTACATTAGCTACTTTGGTCCTGAAGCCAACGATTTCGGCGCGCTGGAAAACTTCTTTGCCAGCTATGGCGAAACTGGCTGCGGCAAAATACGTCATTATCTGCATACTTTTGATGAAGCAGTGCCATACAACCAGTTACCCGGCACTTTCACCCCCTGGCAGGATTTACGCGCCAATACAGATTTATTATTTTACGAAGGCCTGCACGGTGGCGCCGTGACCGAGCAACATAATGTTGCCCAGCATGTTGATTTACTGATCGGCATGGTGCCGATAGTTAACTTAGAGTGGATCCAAAAAATTATCCGTGACACCTCTGAGCGTGGCCATAGCCGTGAGGCCGTGCAGGCCAGCATAGTGCGCAGTATGGATGACTACATTAACCATATCACGCCGCAGTTCTCGCGCACCCATATCAACTTTCAGCGTGTGCCAACTGTTGATACATCCAACCCGTTTAGCGCCAAAGATATACCGTCACTGGATGAAAGCTTTGTCGTGATCCGCTTTCGCGGCATTAAGCACGTTGATTTCCCCTACTATCTGCAAATGATTAACGGCTCTTTTATGTCACGGGTAAATACGCTGGTCGTACCAGGTGGCAAAATGGGCCTGGCAATGGAGCTGATTTTAACGCCGCTGATTGAAGAGCTAATGATAAAACGGCGCCAGGCACGCGGCCAGGTAGACTGGCTGGGTACCTGATCTGCGTTACTTAATTTGGCCAAACCGTTTTACCCACACCAACACGCCGTGAATACATCCTTGTAGGCTCGATTATGAACTGCTTCCTACAGTTCACCCTGCGGGCCATCTACGATGTTCAAATGTGTTCCAGACACATTTGTCAGGCATCCATGCCTTCAACGGTTGGTTTAGGGTAAAGCGGTTCGTCCTGTCTCACTGTTGTTTCAGCTCTGCCCGGCTGGTGATAAAACCAACAGCGTTACAATTTTCCTTTTCGCCACCCCGCATACTACTGTTGCCTCAGCTTTACAAAACACCAATTTTCAGCCGTTTAGCGAATGTCAAGACCGCAAAGGCCGGTAAATTTACACTTTTGTTTAAATAATAGCCTTTGCTTTGCCGGAAAAAATCCGTAAACTTAGCGCCCCTTACGGGTAGAGCCTTGGATTCAGTGGTGCGCATAGGTCCATATCAATTAGCGAACAAGGTAATTTGTGCTCCGATGGCCGGAGTAACCGATCACACTTTTCGTGAGCTCTGCCGGCGTTTTGGTGCAGCTTTAGCTGTGTCGGAAATGCTGTCGAGCAATCCGTTGGTATGGCAAAGCGAAAAATCACAAAATCGCATGGGCCACCGGCAGGAATCAGGTATCCGCTCGGTACAAATTGCCGGTGCTGACCCACAGCAAATGGCTGAGGCCGCGCAATACAATGTTGATATTGGTGCCGATATTATCGACATCAACATGGGTTGTCCGGCGAAAAAAGTGAACAAGAAACTGGCGGGTTCTGCACTACTGCAGTATCCGGAGTTAGTGGAACAAATTGTACGTGCTGTGGTCGATGCAGTTAAGGTGCCGGTTACCTTAAAAATACGCACCGGCTGGGATCCTGAGCACAGAAACGGTATCCAGATCGCCCGTATTGCGCAAGATAATGGCATACAGGCGTTGGCAGTACATGGCAGGACACGCGCCTGTATGTACAAAGGTGAAGCGGAATATGACACCATCCGCGCCATTAAACAAAGTGTCTCTATCCCGGTAATTGCCAACGGCGATATTACCGGAGCGGAAAAAGCGCGCCATGTGCTGGACTACACCGGCGCCGACGCCATTATGATTGGCCGCGCGGCACAAGGAAGGCCATGGATTTTCCGCGAAGTGGTGCATTACCTGGCCACTGGCGACAAACTGGCGCCCCCCGGCATCGCCGAGGTACGTCAGATCATGCTGGAACATGTGCAGGGTTTACACCAACTTTATGGTGAGCTGGCCGGTTCCCGTATTGCCCGCAAACATGTGGGCTGGTATTTAGCCGAGCATGACACGCTCGGACAGTTTCGTAGTGAATTCAATGGTATTGAGTGTGCTAAGCAGCAGCTTGACACCTTAAATGACTATTTTCATCAACTAGCAGCAACCTAACGTAAAAGAGAAAAGCAATGTTTAATTCGAACGTTACTTCGCCATTTATTACTAACGCCCACGTACAAACGCAGGAAAAGCCACAAGCTTTAAGTAACGCCGCGCAAAAAGCCGTGGCTAACTACCTGCAGCAATTAAACGGTCAGGACGTTAACGACTTGTATGAACTGGTATTATCTGAATTAGAGCGTCCGTTACTGGAAGAAGTGATGAAATATACCCGCGGTAACCAAACCCGCGCCGCTAACCTGATGGGCATCAACCGCGGTACGCTGCGTAAGAAGCTGAAACAGTACGGCATGAGTTAATGCCACTGCGGGGCCAGCGCCCCGCCACTAAGCACCTTCGGGTGCTTTTTTATTGGTTAGGTTAAAATCTGATTTCTGCAAGCTACAAGAGAGTCTAAGCATGACGACATTAAGACCCATCCGCCGCGCACTGCTGAGTGTGTCAGACAAAACCGGTATTGTAGAGTTCGCCCGCGCGCTGGCCGCGCAACAGGTAGACATACTCTCTACCGGCGGTACTGCTAAACTTTTGGCCGAACAAGGCATTAAGGTTACAGAAGTATCTGACTATACCGGCCACCCGGAAATTATGGACGGCCGGGTAAAAACCCTGCATCCGAAAATTCATGGCGGTATTTTAGCCCGTCGCGGCGTAGATGAAAGCGTAATGGCGGCCAACAACATTGGCCCCATCGACTTAGTGGTAGTAAACCTGTATCCGTTTGCCAGCACCGTTGCCAAGCCCGGCTGTACGCTGGAAGATGCGGTTGAAAATATCGACATCGGCGGCCCGACTATGGTGCGCGCCGCGGCGAAAAACCACAAAGATGTGACCATTGTTGTTAATGCGAAAGACTACGACAGCGTACTGGCAGAAATGCAGGCCAACGGCGGCGCGACTACCCACGCCACCCGCTTTAGCCTGGCCATCAGTGCCTTTGAACACACCGCACAGTACGATGGCATGATAGCCAATTACTTTGGCGCCATGTTACCGGCCTATGATACCCCCGGCGAACCGGCTACTAAGTTCCCGCGCACTTTTAATAGCCAGTTCGTCAAAAAACAAGACTTACGCTACGGCGAAAACAGCCACCAAAGTGCCGCCTTTTATGTGCAGGACGGCGCCACCGAAGCTTCGGTGTCTACCGCCACACAGCTGCAGGGCAAGGCATTATCGTACAACAATATCGCCGATACCGATGCAGCACTGGAATGTGTAAAAGAATTCAGCGAACCGGCCTGTGTTATCGTTAAACACGCTAACCCTTGCGGTGTGGCTATAGGTGAGTCTATCCTGGCGGCCTATAACCGTGCCTACCAGACCGACCCAACCTCAGCTTTTGGCGGCATTATTGCCTTTAACCGCGAGTTGGATGAAACCACAGCAAAAGAAATTGTCAGCCGTCAGTTTGTTGAAGTGATTATTGCACCTTCCGCTACCGCCGCTGCAGTTGCCGTAGTTGGCACTAAGCCGAACGTGCGCCTGCTGGTATGTGGTGAATTCAGCGCTGCCGCTACTGCGCTGGATATTAAACAAGTTAACGGTGGCATGCTGCTGCAAGACCGCGACCAGGCCAAAGTTACGGCTGCGGACTTAAAAGTAGTCACCAAGCGCCAGCCAACTGAACAAGAGTTAAAAGACTTACTGTTCTGCTGGAAAGTAGCTAAGTTTGTTAAATCCAACGCTATCGTTTACGTAAAAGACAGCATGACCATCGGCGTCGGCGCAGGCCAGATGAGCCGCGTCTACAGCGCGAAAATCGCTGGCATCAAGGCAGCTGACGAGAAGCTGGAAGTAAAAGGCTCAGTAATGGCCTCAGACGCCTTCTTCCCGTTCCGCGACGGTATCGACGCTGCAGCCGCCGCCGGTATTACCGCCGTTATTCAGCCGGGTGGCTCAATGCGTGACGCCGAAGTGATCGCCGCCGCAGACGAGCACGGCATGGCAATGGTGTTTACCGGCGTAAGACACTTCCGTCATTAACAGCAAGCGCCATTAAGCATTTGCTTTAGTTAAGAAAAAGGCCGCTCTGCGGCCTTTTTTATCAACACAATTCCTCAAGCATTTCCTACATGCTTATCACATTCCCCCAGCATACCCGGTTGATGCCTATACTGTTTTACCACAAGCACTATTTCAACTGAGGCCGACATGAACGATGTTGTTATGCTGCAACTAAGCAGCTCTATTTTCTGGTTGATAATCGTTGGGTTAATTATCTTTATTTTTCATAATGAAATCAGGGCATTGCTAAAGTCGGTTGCCAGTTTAAAAATAGCTGGCTCTAGCTTTGAGTTCAGTGACAAAAATGACACTATTAAATGCAATATTATATTGGCCGAAACTTTAATAGATATGTTGTCGCGTGACGACAAAATTGAACACCTTAAATCGATTCTCACCGCACATCAGATCGAAAAAATAGCCGCCTTTGCTTTTAAGTACTTAGAAGAAATCGACAGCAGTAAATTAAATGAACAGATGCTAACTAATATTGCCTATCTACTGCTGCGTTTTGGCCGCTACGAACAAGCTGTAAAACTGTGCGATGCCTTACTAAAGCGCGTACCAGACCACCGGCATTTACTTAATACCAAAGCGTTGGCACTGATCACTACCAGGTTGGATGACAAAGTGGCTGAAGCGCTACCAATACTGCAAAATTTACTAACCCGCTATCCTGAAACCGGTTATATTCGCCTTAATTACGCGCTGGCCAACTCTTTATTGCTTAAGCATGACGAAGCCTTTGAACATATGCTGCAACTGGTTAAATCAGAAAATTATATGCGTAATGAGCATAACCCTATTGATGACCCTCTGTTTCATCGCACGCGCACGCAACGGCCAGATTTACTGGCCAAACTTGAAGATGAAAACGTGTTACGCCGACAGTAGCAAAACTAACGCTTGCCAACACGCTCTGCGGCCTTTTTCTTTTAAACACTCAATATGATTGATGAGCGCTACTGTTTGATTTACTTTAGCTCTATCAGCAAATCTTATGATGACTTATGGCAACTTTAATATTACTCGGCGCCGGTGCCAGTTTTGGTAGTGTAGATGTAATACCAGAACAGCCACCGTTAGGTACCCAACTGTTCAAGAGATTGGAAAGATTAGACGGTATTGCCTCTAAACTGCCACAAGAGTTAAAAGATCTATTCAATCAGAATTTTGAAGAGGGTATGGCTGAGTTTTATCGTTCTAGCGGTGGCAACATTATGAGATTCCAACGCGAACTTGCACATTACTTAGCGTTATTTTCACCAGGTCCAAATAATGTTTACCTGAAACTCATCGAATCAATTGGCTCAGACAGGGCTATTTTCAGTAGCTTGAACTACGATTTACTTTTTGAATTATCTGCTGCAAAGAAAGGCTTTTTCACGGTGTATGATAATACACCACAAAAAGGAGGTGTCAGATTATTAAAAATTCATGGCTCATGTAATTTTTGGCCAGATTTCCCCTCAGGAACGTTTAAGAACTGTACCTTCGCTGGCAATAAGATAGATGTTCAAGCTCCTATCAGGCCGGTCAATCAGCAAGATACTATTCATCGTTGCGTTACTGAAGATAGCCTGGCGCCTGCTCTGGCGATGTTTGCCGTTGGTAAAGAAGTAAAGATCAGCCCTGATTATACTGAAAGGCAGTATGCTTTGTGGAAACAGGCTGCTTTGAGTTCCAGTAAAATTATTATCATAGGTGTTAAAGTTCATGAGGTCGATGAGCATATATGGAATATCATTGGGCAATCAAAAGCATGGACAGGGTACTTTGGTTTTGAAACTGACCGGGATGCATTTCTTAGATGGCAGAAAAACCACGATAAGAAGAACGCTTATTTTTTTCAGCATGATTTTGAAAGTTCAATCAGTAAAATTAAGAAAATCATCAAAGGTTGATGTCCGCATCTTCTAATTTTTGTTGGCTCTCGCCCAACCAATACTCAGCAAATAGCGGCTGCCCTGCTCTACTTTGCTTACCGCATGCTCGCACAAGTCCGGCCGGAAGAATTTAATGCGGGAGTTCTGATAAATCGGTGTGGCGCAGATAAAGTCGCCGCCTTTCTTTGCCTGTTTCAACACGATATTCAGCCGGTAATGCCTGCCACTGCTTACGCTATCTTTATGCGGTGGTACTTCGCAGCCTTGCGGAAAGCGCAGCAAGTAGCAGTCGAATTTAAGTGGCCAATATGCGCCTGCCAGCAGCATTTTATCGTAACCACTTTGCTGGCGGCCTTTTTGCCAACGAAACAGCTGTTTTAGTATGCTCAAGACATCCGCCTAATCATAACGTTCAGGCAGCGCTGTTCAGTATCAATTTTTCAACTACCGGCTGCTCGCCATGCTCCGCCTGCCAGGCATCATAATTAGCCTGCAGATTAATCCATAACCCAACATTGCTGTCCGTCGCCAGCGCGATGCGCTGCGCTAAATCAGCTGAGCATGGTATGTGCCCATGGCAAAAATTACTCATGGTAGTACGGGACACGCCCAGTGCTTTAGCTGCTTTGGTCACTGAAATGCCATGTTCTTCCAGGATCTGAATACGAAAAATCAGCCCCGGATGCGTGGGACAACGCGTCATTTTTTCCATAGCACTGGTCTTAAACTTTTAAATATACTCGTGGAGTGTAAAGAACTACTTTACACTTTTCAAATAAGCATGGAATTTACTGCGCGATTTTATCAGCCAGAAAATCGCCGCTTTGAATTAACGTCAGCCCTTTAGTGCTGCGGTTATATACATAGACCCATGCAACAACACTATTGCCATTCTCCAGCATTACGCTTTGTTGTTCACGCCGATACTCGTGTGGCTGTGCAAATTGAGGACTGCATTCTTCGTAGTTATCCAAGGCAGGCAGCAGAAGTTCTGGCTGTATCAGTTGATACAACTCCCCCACTACCTGATCGGCTGAATTATTCGAGGGTACTGCGCCAGGGTAATAATCTACCTGATACAACCTGGCCTGATAACGTGCCATAGCGCCAAAACAGCTATGTTCGGCCAGTAGCTGGTGCATAGGATGGTTGGCGTTTTGCCGCAGGGTGCCGTAAACAAATAAATAATGCTGCATAACCGCAAGTAGAAGAAGTTTTACTTACTTTGCCGCACTGCGTTGCCAATGGCAATACAGCTTGCTATTACAGCTTTGTTACTACATAAAGCGCGCGGGTACTGACCACTGCAATTCAAAGCGGCCGCTTTCACTGCAAAAACCAATACAGGTTAACGACGATTTACGGATATTAAGCAATAGCTTGTCACTGCCCAGCAACCGGCTTATCAGGGCGGAGAAATCTGGCTCATGCCCGACCAGCAAGCTATGTGCCGGTAAAGTGGCAAGTTGCTCTGTTAGCCGGGCATAAGCAATATCGGTTGGCGTTTCCAGCGCCAGCCAGGCTTGCTCGCTGGCGGCGGCAAACCCTGCTTCTTTGCAGGCAATAGCTGCCGTTTGCACGGCCCGTGGGTAAGGGCTGCTTAGCACTGTTTCAGCAGTAATGCCGTGGCGCTGCATAAAAGCAGCCACGCGGCGTGCCTGTAAACGGCCTTTTTCTATCAGGCAGCGGTCTATGTCCAGCTGATTGGGCCGGATCACCTCTGCGGTAGCATGACGTAAGAAATATAAGTATTTATCCATAGCGGGCGCAGTTATAACACGACTGTAAGGCAAATTTATGACATTGAGCTTGTTAGCTCAACAGATTAAAAAAACCAAGAAAAATGCTGCGGCAACTTAGCACCGCCTGTTTTGGCATCTACACTGCATTATGTGACGACCAGCTACGCTGCTGTTAATTGCCGCAGCACCAGCGTTACGAATCAACCTTAGCCAAACCAGGAGGCTTAATGCAGCCACTAAGCAAAAAAATCGCACAGCTTATATTACTCTGCAGCATATTTACTGTTGCGCCACAGCAAGCCGTAGCAGAGGATATCCTGCTGCGCGACGTGCGCATTTTTGACGGCAAAAGCAATAAGCTGTCTGCGCCTTCTAACGTGCTGCTCAGCGGTAACCTTATTGCGCAAATCAGTACAGAAACAATTACTGCGGAAGCTGGCACTAGTGTTATTGATGCAGGTGGCCGCACCTTAATGCCGGGGCTGATAGATGCGCATTTTCATATGATGATGACAGCAACACCGCTGCATGTAGCATTAAACGGGCCAGAGGGTTACGTTAACCTGGTGGCCGCGCGTGAAGCGAAAAACGCACTGCTACGCGGCTTTACCAGTGTACGCGATCTGGCTGGGCCAGTGTTCAGTATTAAACGCGGCATAGACGAAGGCTTAATTGTTGGGCCGCGCATTTGGCCCTCCGGTGCGATGATCTCTCAAACCAGTGGCCATGGCGACTACCGCCAGTTACACGAATTGCCGCGCGCAGCCTCTGATCACTTGCACTACTCAGAAATTATTGGCGGTGCAGCCATTGCCGATGGCGCCGATGAAGTACTAAAACGGGTGCGTGAGCAGTTGATGCTGGGGGCATCGCAAATAAAACTGGCCGCCGGTGGCGGGGTGTCATCCAATTATGACCCGCTGGATGTGGCCCAATACACCGAAGCAGAATTTAAAGCGGCGGTTGACGCAGCAGAAAACTGGGGCACTTATGTAACCGTGCATGCCTATACGCCACGGGCAATACAAACTGCCATTAAAGCCGGCGTTAAGGTAATAGATCATGGCCAGTTAATTGATGAAGCCACAGCAAAACTGATGGCGAAAACCGATACCTGGCTTAGCATTCAGCCATTTTTAGATGATGAAGATGCCAACCCTTTCCCAGCAGGCTCCGAAAACCGCATAAAACAACTGCAAATGACCAAGGGTACCGAAAACGCTATCGCACTGGCGAAAAAATACAAACTGAAAACAGCCTGGGGTACCGACTCACTGTTCGACGCCAAACTTACAACCCGCCAGGGTGCTCAGCTGGCAAAAATGACACGCTGGTACACCCCGGCCGAAGTATTAACAATGGCCACCAGCGTTAATGCCCAACTGCTAGCACTATCCGGCCAGCGCAGCCCTTACAAAGGCAAACTGGGCGTAGTTGAGCAAGGCGCCCTGGCCGATTTACTGCTAGTAGACGGCGATCCGCTGGCTAATATCAATTTGCTTGCAACACCAGAGCAAAGCCTGAAGCTGATTATCAAAGACGGCAAGATTTACAAAAACAGCCTTTAACGCGCCGCAGCAAATATTCTGATGTTAACTGCCGGGCCAGCCCGGCAGTTTTGCCGTTTAGACTGATTCCCAACGCAATAACGGTGCCGGCTCAGGCCACTGATCGCAGAAAATGGCCAGTTGCAGCACGACTGAGGTGGCTAGCACAATGATAGATTAGGACCGGATAAAACCATACCTACCACATTTGCAAATAGGTAAACCCGCAAAAAACACGCCCTACGCTTTTTTTTCCTGTCACAACAGAAATTTTATCCATAAACTACGGCCTGCTGATATTTAGTATCGGAGCATGAGTGACAGACTTTCATTGATCGATGTTTAATGAAGAATGATTAGACGACACTGCAATAAAAATAATTGAAGGTTTAGTATGGCTGTAGAGTGGTTATTGGCATTTTTATTACTAGGTAGTTTTGCCGGTTTTATGGCAGGGCTGTTGGGTATTGGTGGTGGTGGCATTATGGTACCGCTGCTTACCAGCATTTTTCTGGCACAGGGTATAGCGGCAGAGCATGTGGTGCACCTGGCGCTGGGTACGTCAATGGCGGCTATTGTTATGACATCGGTCTCCAGCATGCGCGCGCACCATGCCAGAGGCGGCGTGCTATGGCCGCTGGTAAAGACGATGGCACCGGGTGTCATTATTGGCACCTTCTTAGCCACATTTCTGGCAGCACAGGTAAGCTCGTTGTATCTGGCCATTTTTTTCGCGCTGTTTATGGGCTATGTCGCTATTAATATGCTACGCAATAAAAAACCCAGCGGTGGTGAAAAGCACGCCTCCAACGCCGAGCTGGTTAGTGTTGGCGCCGGTATTGGTGCCGTATCTGCCATAGTGTCTATTGGCGGGGGCTCGCTAACGGTGCCCTACCTTACCTCACGCAGTATTGATATTAAAAAAGCCATTGGTACCTCCGCTGCTGTAGGCTTACCTATTTCAATTGCCGGTACCGCAGGCTATATGCTTAACAGCCAGCCGGGGCTGGATCTGCCCTATGCTGTTGGCCTGGTGTATTTACCCGGCGTGCTGTTAATGTCGGCAGCCAGTTTTATCAGTGCCCCGCTTGGTGCCAAACTGGCGCATAAACTGCCGGTAGCAACCTTAAAACGGGCATTTGGTGTATTGCTGATGTTGCTTAGCGTTAAAATGCTCTGGTCTGTGCTGGCACACTGACAGGGTTAATCTTTATATCTTATGCGGAGTATTTAAATGCATTTTTCTCAGGTAATGCAGCAGTTTGGCGCGGATAAACCCGATAGCGTTATCATTGAGATACCAACACAATGGGGCCAGGGCCGGGCGGTATTTGGCGGTATGGCCGCAGCACTGGCCATGGCGCACTTACTGCCGGTGATACCAGAGGCAATGCCGCTGCGTTCGGTGTCGGTGTCTTTTGTTGCACCGTTAGATGCCGGTAAAGCCAGGGTACAGCGGCGTATATTACGCCAGGGTAAGTCGGTTATTCAGGCTCAGGTTGAAATTGAACAGGATGGCCAGGTTGCACTGATGCTGCTGGCCAGCTTTGGCGCCGCGCGCCCATCGGCACATCAGCTTGCGGCAGACACCGCGCCGCAGTGGCCGACACAGCCGGTACAGGTATTGCCAAAACAAGGCCCGGCACCGGAATTTACCCTGCACTTTGATTACCATATAGCGCAGGGCCAATTGCCGTTTAGTGCCAGCCCGGTTCGCCAGCTGGGTGGCGATATTCGTATGGCCGGCAATGAGAGCAAGCAGGCCGGTGTTCTGGAGTTGCTGGCTCTGGTTGATGCCTGGCCACCGGTAAGCCTGACGCTGCTTAACCAACCAGCGCCTGCCAGCTCACTGACCTGGACTATTGAATTTATTGCCCATGACTTGCCGTTTAACAATACCGACTGGTGGCGTTATCTGGCAGAAATTGAATATGGCGCCGATGGCTACCATCATATTGCCGCAAAATTATGGCAACCAGACGGTAAGCTGGCAGCCATCAGCCGCCAGACTGTGACTGTGTTTGCTTAACAACTGGCATTAATACAATCACGGCCATCTGCCTTGGCGCGGTACAAGGCAGTATCGGCAGCACACAGCAGTGCCATGCTGGTACGATACTGGCCGTTAATTTCCGTAGCAATACCCTGGCTTACTGACACACTTAGCGTGGCAGGTAAGCCTGCATCAGTAAACTGCAGCTGGCGTACCGCCTGTTGTACTTCTCGGGCTACCTGCAGCGCCATTATTTCGTTGTGATGTGGCAATATCAGCGCAAACTCTTCACCACCGTAACGGGCTGCCAGCTTGGCATCTACCGGCATCGCCTGCACTATGGCGCCGGCCACTTTACGCAGACAGGCATCGCCCTGAATATGGCCGTAGCGATCGTTAAACTGTTTAAAAAAGTCGATATCGATAATCACCACACTCAGTGGCCGCCTGGCAGCGGTGCACTGTTGCCACTGCTGTTGTAACTGCTCATCAAAAGCACGGCGGTTAGCCAGGCCGGTTAAGGCATCGGTTGAAGCCTGCAGGCGCAGTTTTTCGTATTCGGCTTTGTAGCGCGTAAGGTCACGCATTACCAGCACAAGGTGCGCCTCTGGTTCAGGCAAAAACGATACCGACAGCTCAATATCTTTTACCTCACCATCGGCACAGCGCAGTGCCATTTCAGTAGGGCCAGCCTGTAGCGACAATACCCGTTTAGCTACCATTTTTACAAGGCCCTGATACTGCTGCTGGCAGCGGCCCATTAAAAACTCTGGCCATTGCTGGCCAATCAGCGGTTTATCTACGCAGTTAAGTAATAACGCTGCCTTGGCATTAGCACACTCAATAACACCGTCCGGGCTAACTACCAGCACAGCTTCCGCCAGGTACTGAATAAAACTGCCTACTTCCATTCCTGGCGACAAATCTTTGCAGCCGTCATCAGACCATAAACTGTCATCATTCAGTGCCAAAGGCCGAAGTTCGTTTTTGCGCTGTGAATTTGTCATCAGGTTATCCCGCTACAGTTGGCTTATCTGCAGCAAACTTTAACCTTTAGCTATATAAACAACCTTCTGACAACCTTCTGATTTAATCTATTGATTTTAAAAGACTAAAAAGCCCCTTGCGGGGCTTAAACTAAAGTACAGAGCCTTTGAGCAACTGCAGTTATCCTATTATTTAGGAACATTGATCACTTGAGGATCTGGACTTAGGACCAACAGTGTATTCGCAGTGTTACTCAATACGAATTGAAATTCGGTACAACCTGGTAGCCTATCCAAATCAATAATTTGTATTAATTGGCCGTCAGAACTTAACGTTACCGCATCAACAATACCATCAAAAGGCGTATTAAAACCCACACCAACAAACTTTAAACCCTTACCTGTGCGGTCGTTCAGTTGATAGGTAACTGTGCCAGCGTCTGTAAAAGTGATATCGCCAGTAACAGGGGTATCATCAGCATCTGTATAACTAAATACAGGCTCACCATTTTCCAGCATTACAGTAACTTTAAAAAATGTTGCGGTACCATTTGTATCTAACATCGTATATTTCCTTATGGTTGTGGTTAAAATTCAATATTTTCTATGCCATTTCGCTGCAACATAGCAATAAGCTCTGGATACGCATGAAGCTCTCCGAGGCAATCCAGCGCTTTGGCGTAAGCAATACTGTAACGAGGATCTTTATTAATTATCGCTATTATAGATAAACGCCCCTGAACCTGCTGGCAAAGGGACTTTGCAACATCACGCTGATTAGCTGCAACTAAAGCTTTTGCCTGCAACAGCTGACTGTCTGCTAAAAATGCGGTATAGCTGATATTCTGAGAGTATTGTTCTACCAGCTCATCATAAGCCGCTTGTGCTAAGTCTGCATATTTTTTGCTCTGCACAAACTGTTTTATGTTTTGCAGGTGCTCCGCCGCAGTAAGCCAATGTCTGGCAATGTTCTCCTTGCGATTTGCATCAGAGAGCACTGATTGTTCTGCATGCATAGCTTCAGTTAACGAAGCTAGATTATGCTCAACTTGTGTTACATTTAAGTCAGTTGAAAACTTAAATGACTGAAAATAATAGTAGTATTTTCTTTTTTGCAAGTTAGTATTTTTCGGATCTTGCTCTATTGCTTTAGCTAATGCTGCATAACCCAGCTCTGTATATGATAAAGCCTCTGCTATTCTCCCTTGATAACTGAGCAAATCAGCCAGAATCTGATAACTAGCGGTCAATCTGTGTAGTAAATAAAGCTCTTGAATAATTTCGGTCTTTTCAAGATCACCCTGTAACTGTTTATGGATACTGATCGCCAAAGATACATTGCCTTCAGCCTGAGCTGCGCTGGCCAGCCAGGAGCGTGTATCCGCAATATCAGCCATCAACTGCCCACTATCCGGTTGTTTTGTTTGCGCCAATAATTTAAGCCGCAGCGATTCTTCGAAATTTTTACGCGCCACATCAAACTGCTGCAGTTCCATCGCCAGTGAACCCAGCGAGTTGGTAGCATAAGACAGCTCCATAATGGCGTCTAAATCGTCTGGTGCTAACTGATACATCCGCTCGCTGTATTGGTAATACAACTCAAACTCTGGCTTCGCCGCCTGCCAGTTACTGGCATCATATTGAATTTGCGCCAGCCAGAAGGCATTGGCACCTAAGGTTTTTAATAACTCTAAATTATCGGGTTGCTCCGCTAACACCGAAAGCAGTTTAACTCTGGCCGCTTGCAGTGCCGCCACGGCTTCGTCGGTTTTACCGCGCGAATAAGCCACTTCGCCCATCGCTTCCAGAGTTTGGCCATGTTTAAAGCGGGCTTCGGCAGTTAGATGATCGTTGGCGGAAGAGAAATCACTAAAATATTCCAGTGCTTTATTGCTGATACCATCGAGTAAGTCCATCCGGCCTATGCTGCGCAATTTATCGGCGAACTCGCCCACCATAAAACCGAGCAGGTTTTCCGCCGCCAGCCGCTTTTGCTGGGCTTGTTGCTCGGCTTCAAAGCTTTTAATGCTCATAATTACAGCGGTAAAGGTTAGTACACACAACAACGCGACCGTCATTCGCCGGCCCCAGCGTAACATGCAGGCTTTTTTGGCTGACGCCTGAATAAAGCCACTTTCTTCTGCATCGAGTTGAAATAAACTGTTGTTTGCCAACAACAGGGCCTCCTGCAGCGGTTTACCTTCGGCCAGCAGATAGGCGCTGTTTTTGCTCTCGGCCTGCCAGCGGTTGGTTAAGTGATGCAAACGGCTTTTTACGCTTAAACTGTCGTGGTGCTCGGTGATCCAGGCGGTAGCCCTCGGCCAGCGCCGCAGCAGCGCTTCGTGCGCGATGCTAAAACAGGGTTCGCCGTTTTGCAGGTGTGACACAAATAAGCGGTGCTCTACCATGGTTTGTACCAGCATGCGCTCGTCGCCGGTTTGTAGTTGCTGAGCGCGCCCGCTACGGCTGGTAATAGTTTGCTCGTCTTCACGCAGGGTTACCAGCAACGACAATACCCGCGGTAAGCTGGCTTTTTGTGCTGTTGTCAGCCCTTTAATCGCCTGTTCGGCATTTTTACCAATGGCACCTTCAATACCGCCCAGCGCTTTGTACACCGACACCAGCAAACGGTTATCTTTGCTGCGTTGCAAATACAGTTCCTGCAGCGTGTACTGCAGCATCGGCAGGGCATCCGGATTACTGGCCGCTTCACTGCAGAGCATTTCATCCAGTGGTATCGCAGTATCAGGATCGGTATCCCAGCTTAAATTTGCTGCCAGTGCAGGTAACCGGATCATCTGCAGCAGCTCAGCACGGCCCGGTGGGGCTAAGTCGAAATGCGCGCCACGGCCCTTGCCTGCCATCAGGCTGGGGTAAGCCACCAGAGAGGGGTAAAACTCATTGCGACAGGCACTTAATACCAGCACCACACCGGAGTTGGCAAACTGCTCGAGTAAATCGACAAAGGTGTTACGCTCATCGGTGCTAAACAGCGGAGATGACAGCAGCACTTCCAACCGGTCAACAAACAGCGCAAAGCGCTGGCGGGTCTGCTTTTGCTGCGCCAACACGGCATGGCACTGCTGTAAAACCTGCTCCGGGTTTTGTAACAGCCGCTGTGCCAGGCTGTCGGCGCTGTCGCCGGCAAATACCGGCGTATCGTTGAGCTCCCAGTCCAACAATGCACTGGCCAGGCTGCTAAATAACTGTTGCTGCGCGACGTCGGCTAAATCCAGACTGGTGCAGTCCATTACCTGGATACCGTTGTAACCACCACTTTGCATCAGGTTGGGCATAACACCGGCATTAATTAATGACGATTTACCGCTGCCACTGGGGCCAAGCAATAAGCAAAAGGCACGGCCATACTGAACTTGCTGTGAAATACGCTGTAATAAGGTGTCAATTTGCGCACCACGGCCAAAAAATACTTTGGCGTAACGTGCATCATAGGCCTGTAAGCCCGGAAATGGTGAACCGCCCTGCCAGCTTTGCGGCTGGGCACTTTGCTCCTGCCCCAGCGGAAAACGCACTTCAGCCAGAGTGCGGTAACCGCGTTTACGAATGGTTTCGATATAGCTGGAGCTGGTAGCCGTATCACCCAGCGCCCGGCGTAGCTGGTTAATGGTTTTATGCAGCGGGTTATCGCCGGTGTCGGTATCGGGCCAGCACTGGCTGACAATATCATCACTGCTAAGCACTTCACCGCTGTGCTGACATAACAATACCAGTACATCCATAGCCTTGGGTTCAAGCTGCTGCAGCTGCTTGCCACGACGTAATGTATTGGCTGCAGGCTCAACCTGCCATTCGCCGAAGAAAAAGGTGCTGCTCATAGTAACTGCTGTGCTATTAAACATTGGCAATAACATAGCATGCAGCGCAGCATTAGTTTAGCGGTTTTGCATACACCACCAGCGTGCCGGCAAACAAAAAGGTAGTTGAGTAACCCTCTGTTGTTAGCTAGGCTAAAGCAGGGCTTAATTTAAGGAAACTAATTATGGCGCAATGGCTTAGCGGCACGGTAACGGCGAATCATCACTGGCACGCCAACCTGTTCAGCATTAAGGTGCAAACACCAGCGTTTGACTTTATTGCCGGCCAGTTTGTCCGCCTGGCTATCGATACACCGGATGGCCGGGTACAACGCGCTTACTCGCTGGTAAACAGCCCGGGCAACCTCGAGCTGGAGTTTTTAGTCAGCACGGTGGCCGACGGCCTGTTGTCGCCGCTATTACAGCAACTGAAGATGGGCGACAAACTGGATGTCAGCCAGCCAGCATCAGGCTTTTTTATTCTGGATGAAGTGCCGGACGGCGATAACCTGTGGCTGATCTCCAGCGGCACCGGCATCGGGCCCTATTTATCGATGCTGGGCACTCATACGATATGGCAGCGTTTTAAGCATATTGTGCTGGTACATACTGTGCGCACCATCGCCGATTTAGCCTACCGCGATTACATTCATCACTGGCAGCACCAGTACCCGAATCAGTTGCATTATCAACCTGTGGTAACCCGGGAAGCGATGTCAGGCGCTTTAGATCTACGCCTGCCACAGCTGATACAAACGGGTGCATTACAGCGCTCGTGCAAGCAACCGCTTAACGAGCGTTCGCAGGTTATGTTGTGTGGTAACCCGCAAATGATTACCGACACTAAAGCTCTGCTACAAAGCATGGGCCTGAAGAAAAACCTGCGCCGCGATCCGGGTAATATTACTGTTGAGCAATACTGGAAGTAGGCTGCTGCGCCACGTTTAGCGCCGGTGGCAGCACACCTACCGTGGTAATACGTGGCCCTACCATGTCACGCACCGTTAGCAACACGCCGCCGGATTCTGCCGTAGCATCCGGTTGCGGCTTTTCAGCCAGTGCCTGGCGCAGTACTTCATCCAGTGTTGCTTCAGGCGCTGCTGCCAGCGCAATGCCGTAAGAATGCAGTACATCCTCTACCCGGGTTGTGCCTTTAAGTTTAAGTTCAGTTTGTGGCAGTTCATGGCGCCCGGCTTCTGCCGTAGCTGAAAATACGCTGTCAACAAAACTGCGTGTTTCTGGTTTTAACACAATAAACAGATGATCGCCGGCATACAGCCAGGTTGAACCGCGTGGTGGTATCACCTGATTATTACGGGTAATCATGGCAACCACAGTACCGTCTGGCAGCGCGGCCTGCGACAGGCGCCGCTCTACCGCACGGGAGTTTTCGCCCAGCGTATATTCGACAATATCGGCATCAACTTTACCCAGCGCAGTAATTTCCAGCGTTGCTGCCGGTGTGGCAGGTGGTGGCTCGGTTAACCCCAGCTTGCGTGCGACCAGCGGCAACGTAGAGCCCTGCACCGTGGCAGATATCAACACCACGAAAAACACCACGTTAAAAATAAGCGCAGCGCCGGGCAGGCCGAAAATCAGCGGAAAAATAGCCAGAATAATCGGCACCGAGCCACGTAACCCCACCCAGGACACCAGCGTAATTTCGCGCAGGTTAAAGCCAAACAGTTTTAACAGCGGCACCACCGCCAGTGGCCTGGCAACCAGTGTCAGCACCAGTGCTATCAGCAAACCTTCAAACCAGACATCCAATAACGACGATGGGTTAATCAGTAAGCCCAGCACCACGAACATGGTGATCTGGCTTAACCAGGCCAGCCCGTCGTGAAATAAGAAGGTACTGCGCTGAAACACAAAACGGCTGTTGCCAATAACCACCCCGGTAAGGAATATAGCTAAAAAGCCACTGCCATCCAGGTTAGCGGCAATACCAAACGACAACAAACCACAGGCCGCAACCATTACCGGATAAAGCCCGGTAGCCACCAGATGAATACGGTTAATAATGTTCACCGACATCCAGCCCACGGCCAGGCCGACAGCTGCACCAATGCCCATTTGTGACACAAACAGCATCAGCAGCCCGGTGCCGGGTTTCATGTCATTAACCAGTATTTCCAGCAAGCCTACGGTAAGGAAAATTGCCATAGGGTCATTCGACGCGCTTTCAATTTCCAGTGTCGATTTAAGCCGTTTATTGATATGAATACCGGCATTGCGCAGTAATGAAAATACCGCTGCGGCATCGGTAGAGCCAACTATAGCCCCCAGTAACATGCCCTGTAGCAACGGAATATTCAGAATATAGGCCGCTGCAACCCCCGTTACCATAGCGGTAACAAGCACCCCCAGCGTAGCCAGCGCCGATGCGGGTTTCCAGACTAACTTTATTGACGAGAATGGTGTTTGCAAACCACCGTCAAACAAAATAAGCGCCAATGCCAACGTGCCCAACGCATGAGCGGTTTCGGCGTTATTAAAGATAATACCGCCGGGGCCGTCTTCACCTGCCAGCATGCCGACTAATAAAAACAATACCAGCACCGGCAGCCCCAGCCGAGCTGACACCTTACTGGAGATAATACCCAGCAGGATCAATACCGCTGCCAATAAAATAAACTGGTCAATCACAAACATACTTCAATTCTCTATAAAGGCTAAACCGCTATCTTTTGTGTCACTTCAGCAAGGCTAGTCCTGATAATCGCTACTGTCGTTATCAATCAGCCACTCGCGCCATATGGCCACCAACAAGGCCATTAGCACCGGGCCAACAAATAAACCTACCAGCCCCATCGTTTTTACGCCGCCAATCAGGCCAAAAAATGTGGGTAAAAACGGCAGCTTAATTGGCCCGCCCACCAAATTAGGCCGGATAGTTTTATCCACTATAAACAGCTCGATGCTGCCCCATAAAAACAACCCCACACCCGCAGCCATGTCGCCGGTACCTACCAGATATAGCGACAACAGCGTAAACGCCAGCGGCGCACCGCCAGGGATCAGTGCCATAAAGGCTGTAAGTACACCAAAAGCCACCGGCGAAGGCACTCCGGCTATCCAGTATGCCACACCCAACACCACACCTTCGCCGATGGCAATGATTGTCATACCAATAACAGTAGAACTAACGGTAGCCGGCACCACTCGGGAAAAACGCTGCCAGCGGCTGGGCAAAATACGCTCGCCTACCCGATCCAACTGCGACGATAAGCTGTCGCCATCTTTATACAAAAAGAACAGGGTGATCAGCATAAACAGTAACGTCAGCACAAAGCCAACGGTATTCCAGCCAAACATTAGTACCCAGCGCGAAATGCCACTGAGGTGCTGGCCGCTTACAACAGTGATAATATGCCCCAACTCACCCGGCTCAGATAAATATAACTGCCATTGCTCAGCCAGCCAGCTGCCGGCAAAGGGCAGTTCGGCAATCCACAGCGGCACCGGTGCCCCAAACTGATTTGCATGCAATAACCAACCGATCCAGGCTCGGATTTCCTGCATAGCATAAGAAAATACCAATACCAGCGGGATCACCAGACCAAGAATAATGGCGCAAATGGCGATGCTGGCAGCCAGTGCCGATCTGTTGTTGCAAGAGTGCAGCAGACGGCTATATAACGGCCAACTGGCAAAGCAAATAATCAACGCAGCCAGTACCGGTACCAGAAAACCGATAAAGAAAAAAACCCCGGCGCAGAGGATCAAAATTAATAAGGTACGGCTAACTGCCACATTGCTGAATATTTGTGCCATTCAGGTGAACTCCGTCATTAAACCGACCAAAAAATATCAGCCATGCTAACATCCGCCGGGTTGACCCGCCAGATGGCAGTTAATATAATCGCGACGGCATGACTAATAAAAACAATAACTTTATGCAAATTACCCTGACAAAACCCGGTTAAATAACAACACTTTCGCCTGCTATCTCCCGATCCTATGGCTGTTGTACCGGACACATTACTCAGCCCCATATGCCGCACCGCCCGGCATATTATTGATTTCGGAGAACTATGACACTACTTCTGCTACTGTTGCCTTTTGCCGGTTGTGTTATTGCCGCCTGCATGCCTGCGTATGCACGCAATCGTGAAGCCTGGTTTGCTGCGTTTATTGCGCTTTGCGGCCTGCTGTTGACACTTAGCCTGTATCCCGAAGTCAGTAGCGGTATCGTTATAAAACATGAACTGGCCTGGTTGCCCATGTTCGACCTTAACCTGGTATTGCGCATGGACGGCCTGGCCTGGTTGTTCTCAGTGCTTATTCAGGGTATTTGTCTGCTGGTGGTGCTGTATGCCCGCTACTATATGTCGCCCAAAGATCCGGTACCGCGTTTTTTCGCCTTTTTACTCGCCTTTATGGGCGCGATGCAAGGCGTGGTTATTTCCGGCAATCTGATCCAACTGGTGATGTTTTGGGAGCTCACCAGCCTGACGTCGTTTTTACTGATTGGTTACTGGCACCACCGTGCCGATGCCCGCCGCGGCGCGCGAATGGCCTTTACCGTCACCTCGATTGGCGGCCTGTGTTTACTGGCTGGTGTACTGTTACTGGGTTATATTGCCGGCAGCTACGACTTAGATGCCGTGCTGGCATCTGCCGATATTATTCGCGCCCATAAGGCCTATTTACCGGCGCTGGTGCTGATTGCACTGGGTGCCCTGACCAAGAGCGCGCAATTCCCGTTTCATTTCTGGTTACCCCATGCCATGGCAGCACCGACACCGGTATCGGCTTATCTGCATTCTGCAACGATGGTAAAAGCCGGTATTTTTCTGCTGATGCGGTTATGGCCGGTATTGGCCGGTACACCGGAGTGGACCTGGATCATCGGCACTGCCGGTGTCTGTACTATGCTGATTGGTGCCTATCTGGCTATTTTTCAGCACGATTTAAAAGGCTTGCTGGCTTACTCTACTATCAGCCATCTGGGCCTGATTACCTGCCTGCTTGGCATAGGTACGCCGCTGGCAATGGTTGCCGCTATTTTTCACACGCTTAACCACGCCATTTTTAAAGCCTCGCTGTTTATGGCAGTGGGCATTATCGACCATGAATCCGGCACCCGCGACATGCGAAAATTATCCGGGTTATCGCGCTTAATGCCTTACACCGCCACGCTGGCGATTGTCGCCAGTGCAGCAATGGCGGGCGTACCGTTATTAAATGGCTTTTTATCAAAAGAAATGTTTTTTGCCGAGGCACTGCAGGTGGGCCCCAGTTCTAACTGGTGGATGTCTGCCGCGGCGGTGCTAATGGGTGTTTTTGGCGTGGCTTATTCTATGCGGTTTATCAGCGTGTTTTTTGGCGCCAAAGCAACGGAATTACCCAAGCAGCCACACGAGCCACCGCGCTGGATGCGGTTTCCGGTGGAATTGTTAGTATTGTGCTGCCTGATTGTAGGCGTAGCCCCTCAGCTGAGCATTGGTGTGCCGTTACAAACGGCTGCCGCCTCGGTGCTGGGCGAGCGCCTGCCCGATTACAACCTGGCCATATGGCATGGCATAAATGCACCGCTTGTGATGAGCATACTGGCTTTTGCTTTGGGCATACTGCTGTTTAAAGTGCTGAAATACCGGTTTAACTTGCTGCAAAGTGCGCATATTCCCATGCTGTATCGCTTTAACGGCAAGCAAGCTTACGAAAGCAGTATGTTAATACTGGCGTCGTCGGCGGCGAGGCTGGAGCGGCTGTTTAGTAGCCGGCGGTTACAGTCACAGTTGCTGCTGCTGGTGCTGGCCGGGTTATTTGCCTCGGCATTAATGCTGCAGGCGATGCCTGATTTTAACCCTGTCTGGTCGGTTGAGCATTTTAACCTGCCCTTTGCGTTGCTATGGCTGATAGGCTGCACCTGTGCGGTATGTGCCGCCTGGCAGGCTAAGTACCACCGGCTGGCAGCTTTAATGCTGGTAGGCGGCACCGGCATTGTTACCAGCCTGACATTTTTATGGTTGTCTGCCCCCGATCTGGCCCTGACCCAATTAATGGTAGAAACCGTCACCACGGTACTGCTGTTGCTGGGCCTGCGCTGGCTGCCATCGCGGATTTCAGCCCGCAAAATGAACCTGGTGGCCAGTAGCCGCGACAAATTACGCCGCAGCCGCGATCTGGTTATCGCCATTATTGCCGGTAGTGTCATGTTTGTGATCAGCTACTTTGTACTATTGCACCCGGCTAACTTTACCATCAGTAACTTTTTCCTCGACAACGCCGTACCCGGTGGTGGCGGCACTAATGTGGTGAATGTACTGCTGGTGGATTTTCGTAACTTCGACACCCTGGGTGAAATTACCGTGCTAAGCATAGTGGCGCTTACCGTGTATGCACTGCTGCGACGCTTTCGCCCGGCGCCGGAGAGCATCGGCATACCGGCACAGCAGGCAAACCAGGTAGACCCGGCCAGCCGGCAAACACCGGCTCAGCAAGCCAATAGCGGCTATTTGCTGATCCCCGGTATTTACCTGCGGCTGTTACTGCCGGTAATTGGCATCAGCGCGGCTTATTTCTTTATGCGCGGCCATAACTTACCCGGCGGCGGTTTTATTGCCGGTTTAGTTTTCGCCGTTGGTATGATTATTCAGTATATGCTGGCCGGTACCGTCTGGATTGAATCACGCCTTAAGCTTAACCCGCACCGCTGGATAGCCGTGGGTATTGGCCTGGCTTGTTTTACCGGTTTGGGTTCGCTGGCGTTTGGTTATCCATTTCTTACCACCCACACGGCCCATTTAACCTTGCCAGTACTGGGTGAGTTACATTTACCCAGCGCCTTTATTTTCGACCTGGGTGTGTTTGCCGTTGTCGTCGGCACCACCATGTTAATTCTGGTAGCGCTGGCGCACCAGTCTGTGCGCAGCCACCGGGTGCCGGGTGCACCGGTGGACAACAACGCCACAACCAGCAGGGAGATCCGCTAATGGAATTAACCATAGCTTTATCTATCGGTGTGCTGTTTGGCTCTGGCATCTGGCTTATTCTGCGTCCGCGCAGCTTTCAGGTGATTACCGGCTTATTGCTGCTGTCTTATGCGGTTAACCTGTTTATTTTTATTACCGGCCGCTTGTCGGTAAATAAACCCCCGCTTATTGTACAAGGCGAAGTAGTAGACCCTTCGCTGTACGCCGACCCGTTACCGCAGGCTTTGGTGCTTACCGCTATTGTTATTGGCTTTGCCACTACCGCACTTTATCTGGTGGTGTTGCTCGGTTCGCGCGGCTTAACCGGCACTGACCACGTTGACGGCAAAGAGAGAGATTCAGAAGAATGATGTATCTGAACCCGCATTTAATCATGTTGCCGATACTATTGCCGCTGATTGCCGGTGCGCTGATGGTGTTAATTAATGAACGCCATCACCGGCTGAAGTTTTTAATTAACCTGTTTAGTACCGCTGTGATGCTGTTAACAGCAATACAGTTGCTGATGCAGGCCGAGAGCGGCTTGTGGCCTGCCGATATGGCGGTATATCTGGCGGCAAACTGGTCTGCACCTTTTGGTATAGTGCTGGTGGCAGATCGTCTGGCAGCGATAATGCTGCTGCTCACCGCTACCCTTGGTACTGCTACGCTGGTATTTTCTTATAGCCGCTGGTCTAAAACCGGGGTGCACTTTCACACCTTGTTCCAGCTACTGTTAATGGGCATTAACGGCGCCATTTTAACGGCTGATTTATTTAACCTGTTTGTCTTTTTTGAAGTGATGCTGGCCGCCTCTTACGGCTTACTGCTGCATGGTTATAACATCAGCCGCATTCGGGCCGGTATGCAATATATTGTTGTTAATCTGGTTGCGTCGTTGTTTTTCCTGATTGGTATTGCACTGGTATATGCTGCCACCGGCACACTGAACTTTGCTGATCTGGCGTTAAAAATTGCCACGCTGGACAGCACCGACCGTTTTATTCTGCAAACCGGTGCTGCCATTCTGGCGGTGGCATTTTTAACCAAAAGTGCCATGTGGCCGCTGGGCTTCTGGCTGCCTGTTACTTATTCAGCGGCCTGTGCGCCGGTTGCCGCCATGCTGGTGTTGCTAACCAAAATAGGCGTGTACGTTATTTTACGGCTGTGGTGGCTGCTGTTTTCAGAACATGCCGGTGCTTCAGCCGGTTTTGGCGGTTCCGTTTTGCTGTGTGGCGGTTTGTTAACACTGGCATTTGGCGCTGTCGGTTTACTGGCCAGCCAGGAACCCCGTCGCATCGCCAGCTTTAGCGCGGTAATTTCGTCTGGTACCTTGCTGGCACTGATTGGTTATGGTGACGCTACTTTACTTAGCTCGGCGCTGTTTTATCTCATCAGCTCCACGCTGGCTGTCGCTGCTTTTATTATGCTGACTGAACTGACAGATCGCATTTACACCCCGGCGGCCAGTGTGCTGGCACTGAGTATGGAAGCTTTTGCCGTAGAAGAAGATACCCAGCAAAGCGCCGGTGTGGTGATACCGGCGGCGATGGCATTTCTTGGCCTGGCGTTTGCGGCCTGCGCGTTAATTATGGCTGGTTTACCGCCGTTATCCGGCTTTGTTGCCAAGTTCAGTATTTTACATGGCTTACTGGACAGCGGCGCCGCCCATGCTCCGCTTTGGGTGCGCTGGATTATTCTTACCTTGCTGCTGGTAGCGGGCCTTAGCGCCATTATTGCGCTGATGCGCTTTGGCGTACGCACATTCTGGACCTTGTACAACAGCGCACCGCTGCGGCTGCACCCGACAGAAGCTCTGCCAATACTGGCAATACTGCTGCTGGGTGTCAGCATGGTATTTACTGCGGGCCCACTGTTTAACCTGTTAAGCCGCGCCAGCACCGATTTACAACAAACACCGGCTTATATTGAACGGGTGCTGCAACATCCGGTTGTTACAACCCAGGAGGGACTATGATCCGCAGGCTTATGACCCACAGGCTTATAACCCGCTGGCTGCCCTCGCCATTATTGTCACTGGCACTGCTGCTGTTATGGCTAATGCTGAACCAGACTCTGCAGCCAGCACACCTGTTACTTGGCAGCGCACTGGCTATTGCCGCGCCGTTACTAACGGCGCCACTGCGGCCATTTAAAGCCAGAATAGGTAAACCTGCTGCCATATTGCGCTTATTCAGCTGGGCCTTGCTGGAGGTTATCCGCTCTTGCTTTAATGTCAGCCGGATTATTTTGTTTCGCAAAACCGATAACCTTAATTCGCAGTTTATCAAAGTGCCACTGGATTTAAGCGACCCAACCGGCCTGGCAGTGTTATCCTGCCTGATTAACTGCACACCCGGTACGGTGTGGGTAGAAATTCTACAAGACACCCATGAATTATCGTTGCATGTATTTGACTTACACGACGAAAACTGGTGGATAGACACCATTAAACAACGCTATGAAAACCCGCTGATGGCTATTTTTAGCCGGGAGACATCATGAAGCTTCTACTGGAAATCGTGCTGTATTTTTCCCAGTTCTGTGTGGTGCTGGCCATGCTGCTGTGTATGTTGCGCCTGCTAAAAGGCCCCACCGCACAGGACCGGGTGCTGGCACTGGATACTTTGTGGATCTGTGCCATGTTGTTTGCGCTATTGCTGGGCATCAGCTTTGCCAGCCTGGTGTACTTTGAATGGGCCATGCTGATAGCACTGACCGGCTTTGTGTCGTCTGTAGCACTGGCGAAATTTCTGATGCGTGGCGAGATTATCGAATGATGCAAATTCCTGCCGATATTTCGCCCTGGTTAGCTATACCAGTAGCCCTGCTGCTGATTTGCGGCAGCATTATTACGCTGGTCGGTACTTTAGGTTTACTGCGGCTGCCGCATTTTTATCAGCGCATTCACGGCCCTGCCATTACCATCACCTTTGGTGCCGGCAGTTTTTTACTGGCGTCTATGCTGTATTTCACGGTACTGCAACAACGGCTTGTTATTCATGAACTACTTATTAGTGCCTTTATTATGTTAACCGCCCCGGTAACAGCAATGTTGCTGATGCGCACAGCAGTATACCGTGACTTACGCAACGGCCGGCAACGCCCCGATACCAAACCCGAACCACCCGCAGCCAGCGGACAAGCAACAACTGCCGAGGTTAAACAACACCGGCCTGACGGAGAAAACGCGTGACAGAAACCCTGAATAATATCACGGTATGGTTTGAACAATACCCACAGTGGCAACTTGGCATTTCGCTTTGCATTATTCTGCTGTTGTCCTGGCTGGGTAATTTTATTGTTAAACGCATCCTGATTGGCGGCATTATCCGCGCGCTTAAAACCACCAGCTTTAACTCACACCATCTGGTTAAAGATTTCCGCTTTATTTCCAGGCTGGCCAATATAGTACCGGCACTGATTATTTCTATTGGTGTCAAGCTAATACCCAATGTGCCCGAAGGGCTGGTAACAGTGGTAGTTAACGTTTGCAACGCCTTTGTTATTCTGACCATAGCGCTGGCCATCGCCAGTATTCTGAACCTGGTTAATACCGTATACGAACAACGGCCAGATGCCAGAACCAAGCCGATAAAAGGCTATATCCAGGTAGTGACTATTGCCCTGTATGCTGTAGCTTTGGTGCTGATTATTGCTGCGTTATTTGACCGCTCACCGCTACTGTTGCTGTCTGGCCTGGGCGCTATGGCTGCGGTGCTGATGCTGGTATTTCAGGACACTATTTTGTCACTGGTAGCCAGCGTGCAAATTTCCTCTAACGACGTTTTGCGCGTAGGCGACTGGGTTGAAATGCCACAGTTAAATGCCGATGGCGATGTTATCGACATTGCACTGCACACGGTAAAAATTCAGAACTGGGATAAAACCATCACCACTATTCCAACCCGCCGCTTTATGACAGATCCGTTTAAAAACTGGCGCGGTATGCAGGAATCAGGCGGCAGGCGTATTAAACGCAGCATTATGCTGGATCAGCAAAGCGTGCATTTTCTTGATAAAGAACAAATTACCCGGCTGGGACGGTTTCGCTTATTACAGGATTACTTACCAGCCAAACAGCAGGAAATTGACGACTGGAACCAACAGCTGGCCGAGCAGGGTAAAGAGCCGGTTAATACCCGCCGCATTACCAACCTGGGTTCGTTCCGGGCCTATGTTTTACATTACCTGAAAAACCACGCCGGCATTCATCAACGCATGACCACCATGGTGCGGCAGTTATCGCCGGGGGCAGACGGCCTGCCACTGGAGCTTTACTGTTTTACCAATACTACAGACTGGCTGGCTTACGAAGGTATTCAGTCAGATATCTTTGACCACTTATTGTCGATTATGCCGGAGTTTGGTTTACGGGTATATCAACATCCCAGTGGCATGGATGTGCGGGCGCTGGTGAGAACACTTAATCCGGTAGAAAGCCCAGTCAAGAGCTCTGAGTAGCACTGAGCACAGTGGAACAAGTTAACCACAGCCGCGGTTTTACCTTTACTTTTTCCTGTTAGCCGTTACAATGTGCGCCGCTCTTTTGACCGAAATTTACACAGCTCTTTTCAAAATAAGGTAATTGCTATGCATCCGATGTTAAACATCGCGGTTCGCGCTGCCCGCAGCGCCGGTAACGTGATCGCTCGTGCCTGTGGCCAGCTTGATATGGTTCAGAAAGTACAAAAAGGCACTAACGACTTTGTGACCAATGTCGACAGAGAAGCCGAACAAGCTATTGTTCAGGTGTTACAAAAATCGTTCCCGACCCACGGTATTGTCGGTGAAGAGCATGGTGATTACGGCAATAACGACAGTGAGTTTCAATGGATCATTGACCCACTGGACGGCACCACCAACTTTATTAAAGGCATTCCGCACTTTGCGGTGTCTATCGCACTAAAACATCAGGGTAAATTAGACCAGGCAGTGATCTTTGATCCACTGCGCGGTGAGTTATTTACCGCATCCCGTGGCCGTGGCGCCCAGTTAAACGGTACCCGTATTCGTGTTGCTAACCTGGCCGATATGCAGGGCACTATTCTGGCTACCGGTTTTCCGTTTAAAAACAAAACGCATATGCCTGCGCATGGCGCCATGCTGGCGTCATTGTTGACAGACGCTGCCGATATCCGTCGTACTGGCTCTGCTGCACTGGATTTAGCCTATGTTGCTGCTGGCCGGTTTGATGGTTTCTTTGAAATTGGTTTAAAGCCGTGGGATATTGCTGCAGGTGAGTTAATTGTGCGCGAAGCCGGTGGTTTGGTGTGTGATTTTGTCGGTGGCAATAACCAGCTACGCAGTGGCAATGTGGTAGCGGCCAGCCCGAAAGTGCTGGCAGCTATGTTAAAAGGTATTCGCCCACACCTGACAGAATCGCTGTCTCGTTAAGCTTGGTAACATCAGCATAATTTGCCGCAGAGAACCTGCTTACCCTAAGCTAACCGTTGAAGGCATGGATGCCTGAGTCGAGCCCCCATGGATGGGTTCACGGCGTGTTAGCGTGGGTAATCAGGTTCCTTGCCAGCCAGAGCTACAACTGCGTAATGTTGTAGCCCTGCTCACGCAGTAACTGCAATACATTGGCCTCACCTGCCAGATGCAAAGCCCCCACTAACACCAGCTCTACCTCCGGCGTGGCCAGCATTTTCTCCAACTGCGGCAGCCAGTTTTTATTGCGCTGCACTAACAATGCATCATAAAACAGCTTACCTTCCGGCGTATCGGTAAAGGCCATTGCCAGTGCAGCCATAGTGTCGGTGTCGCCACTGCGCCAGGCTGCGATAATTTTCGTTAATTCGCTTTCAAGCTCAGATAATTGCTGCAGGTTTTGCGCAACAAAAGCATCTTCGTTTTCTGCCGAGATATTCAGCAACATCGCCAGTTGCTGCTCCACGGTTTCCAGAAACAGCATGGGTTTATTGTCGGTTACCGCCTGCTTAAGAAAATGCATATCTACCCCCTCGCCTGCCATACCGGCTTTTTGCAGGGCAACCTGCATTAACGTCAGTAGCACAAAATCGGGTTTAAAGTTGTTTAGCGGTGCTAAATCAACGCCCTGGGTTTTAGCGTACTGCTGTAACTGCTGATAAGTAGTAGCAGACAACACCTGCGACAAACTGCGGCCATCGCTGTACATAGCATGCTGCATCAGCAATTGCATACCCTTAGCGGTTTCAAGCTCGCGCACGTCGGTTTCAAATACCAGCGTATCAGCCTGGCTGTACGCCTGGCTAAATTCCTGCGGCAGCGGAAACTGCTCGGGCGGCAATAAATGCACCGTACCGGCAATATATAAGCGCTGATCGCCCTTGGTTACCTGCCATACCGACGTATCGGCCTGTACCGTCGAAACACTTAGCAGCAGTGCTGCTGATAATAGCGTTAATAGTTTTTTCATCTGTTAACCCTTACTGGCAACGGGTACTTCAAGCGGTAATTTACGCTCACACCAGTCACGAAAACCACCCGCTAAACTAAACACATTCTGGTAGCCCATTTGCTGTAACGTTTGCGCAGATAACGCTGAGCGAAAGCCGCCGCCGCAGTACAACACCAGCTTTTGCTTTTTGTCCGGCACGGTTTGCTCAATATCACGTTCAATAATGCCTTTACCCAGATGCATTGCCTCAGGTAAATGACCTTGCGCCCATTCGTGATCTTCGCGGATATCCAGCAGTACATAAGGCTGATTATGCTCAAGCAGCTCGCTAATGCTAATTTCTTTAATCTGGGCTTTGGCCTGCTCTACCAGTGCCAGAAAAGCCGGCGCATGTTGTTTACTCATAATGCTTTTATCCTTAATGTGGCGGCGTTAAAAACAAAAATGCCGGTCAGTGACCGGCATTTTTAGCATGTTTAACGGCGCAATTACAGTACAGCAGTACAGTAAAGCAGTTACAGTCAAGCAACTACAGTAAGGCGTCGGTATTTTCACCTTCTTTTTCTATAGGTGGTGGTGGCAGCATATCTTCACGGCTGATGCCGAGAATTTCTGCAATGGCACTGGCCACATAGATAGAAGAATAAGTACCAATGGCAATACCAAACAGTAATGCCGTGGCAAAACCGTGTATCAGCGCGCCGCCCATATAAAACAACACCACTAATACCAACACCGTAGTTAATGACGTAATTACCGTACGGTTTAACGTAGAGGTAATAGCATCATTAATAGTGTCGTCGACGCTGGTATCACGTAATTTACGGAAACTCTCACGGATACGGTCAAACACTACGATGGTATCGTTAATCGAATAACCTATCAGCGCCAGTATCGCGGCCAGCACCGTTAAATCAAATTCCAGCTGCAGTACAGAAAACAGGCCCATGGTTAAAATCACGTCATGCGCCAGTGATGCCACAGCACCCACCGACAAACGCCATTCAAAACGCATGGTGACGTAGAGCAAAATACCAATCAGCGCCACCAGCATCGCCAGGCCGCCGTCTTCTTTTAGCTCGGCGCCTACGCTTGGGCCGACAAACTCAACCCGGCGCATGGTAACCGGTTCGGCTTGCTGGGCATTAAGCGCTTTAATCACGCTGTCGCCCACTGCAGCCTGCTCAACGTCAGTACGCAGCGGAATACGGATCAGCACATCACGGCTGGTGCCGAATAACTGCACTACCGCATCGCCGTAACCGGCGTCGGTCAGGGTTTGCCTTACTGCGGTTAAATCTGCCGGGTCAGCAAAACCTACCTCGATAACAGTACCACCGGTAAAATCCAGACCCCAGTTAATGCCTTTAGTGGCAATAGAAAAAAACGAGCCCAGAATTAACAGTGTAGACAGTATGATTGCCGGCCATTTTAACCGCATAAAATTAAGCGGCTGGCTAAAGGAAAATATTCTCATGCCGTACTCCTTATATTGGCAATGACTGCACGCGGCGGCCACCCCAGAATAAATTCACTAATAAGCGAGTACCTACTACCGCCGTAAAAATCGACGTCAGAATGCCTATCGCCAGCGTTACCGCAAAGCCTTTTACCGGCCCGGTACCAATACCGAACAGGATCAGTGCCACTAACAAAGTAGTAATGTTAGAGTCGGCAATGGTAGCAAAAGCACGGTCATAGCCATGATGAATAGCCTGCTGCACTGAGCGGCCATCTAACAGCTCTTCGCGGATGCGCTCAAATATAAGCACGTTGGCATCTACCGCCATACCTACTGTAAGCACGATACCGGCCATACCAGGTAAGGTTAGTGTCGCGCCCGGGATCATCGACATAATGCCGACGATCAGTACCAGATTGGCTACCAGTGCCAGGTTAGCGACCAGACCAAAGGCTTTATAGTAAATCACCATAAAGATCAGCACGCATACCATGCCCCACTGAATAGCCGTGACACCCAGATCAATATTTTCTTTACCTAAGCTTGGGCCTATGGTGCGCTCTTCAATGATCTGGATTGGCGCAATCAAAGCACCAGCACGCAGTAAGGTAGACAGGTTTTGCGCTTCACCCGGTGAAGAAATACCAGTAATGCGAAAATCCCGGCCTAAACGGGCCTGAATGGTGGCGTCATTAATCACTTCCTGCTGTTTAATCAGTACCGGGTTGCCATCTTCACCAATTTCGGTGCCAGGCTTGTACTCAATAAACACTGAAGCCATACGCCGGCCAATGGCATCGCGCGTGGCAGCAGACAACATATTGCCGCCTTTGGCATCCAGCTTAATGCTAACCTGCGGCCGGCTGTATTCGTCAAACGCAGAGCTGGCGCCGGTAATATGCTCACCGGTAAGCATGATGCGTTTTTCCAGCAACAACGGGCGGCCATCACGGGTGTAATACAGCTCTGCATTAGGCGGTACCCTGCCTTCCAGCGCGGCAGCTAAATCGCCCTGCTCGTCTACCAGACGAAACTCCAGTGATGCCGTAGCACCCAGAATTTCTTTCGCCGAAGCAGTATCTTGCACCCCTGGCAGCTGTACGACGATGCGATCAGCACCCTGACGCTGCACTAACGGCTCAGCCACACCAATTTCATTTACCCGGTTACGGATAATGGTGATGTTTTGCTCCAGCGCATATTCGCGGATTTCTTTTAGGCGGATTTCGCTGATGCTAACCAGTAAGGTCAGGTTGTCGCTGCCGGTGCTGAACACCAGTTCACGATCGCGATTTCTCAGCGCAGTTTCAGCGGCAGCGACATCTTCTTCAGTGCGAAAACTTATCTGCACCTGGCCACGGCCAATATCAGCCTGGACATTACGGTAACGGATCTTGTCTTCGCGTAAGTCAGTGCGGAAGGTTTGCACCATGTCGTTCAGGTTTTTATCCAGCGCGGCTTTCATGTCCACTGCCATCAGGAAGTGCACACCACCACGCAGGTCCAAACCTAAGTTCATTGGTGTCGCACCAATGGCGGTTAACCAGTCGGGTGTCGCTGGAGCCAGATTAAGTGCCGTAACAAAGTTGTCACCCAGTTGCTGGCTGGCAATTTCACGCGCCTGCAGCTGATCTTCAGTGCTGTTAAAGCGGGCCAGAATTTGGCCTTCTTCCAGCACGACCGATTTTGCCGCAATATTGGCTGAGCGGAAGCTTTGCTCCAGTTGCAAGCGGGTTTCTTCTGCTACAGTACCGCCGCGGGTGGCGCTGATATTCAGCGCCGGATCTTCCGGATATAAGTTTGGCAATGCATATACCAGCGCCAGCAGCAGCATGCCGATAACGACGATATAGCGCCAAAGTGGGTTTTGATTTAACACCTGGTTATCCTTTCTTCGCTCTTACAGTGATTTCAGTGTGCCTTTTGGCAATACCGCACTGATCGCTGCTTTTTGTACCGTTACTTCCGTGGTGTCGTTCAGCGCAATAACCACAAAGTCTTTATCTTCAGCAATTTTGCTGATACGGCCAATCAGGCCACCCTGGGTTAATACTTCATCGCCTTTACCTAAGGCGGCCATCAGGTTGCGATGTTCTTTCACACGTTTAGCCTGTGGGCGGTAGATCAGAAAATAAAAAATCAGACCAAACGCCACCAGCATAATAATAAGGTCCCAACCGCCGCCCTGAGCTGGCTGGCTGGCTACGTCGGCGTATGCATTGCTGATAAATAAACTCATAAGTGTCCCCTAATTGTGATTAATGTTGTTCTGTATTGGTATCAATTGCTTGCAGTGCCGGAACCGGCAAACCGCGCTTAGTGTAAAACTGTTCAACAAACTGCTCCAAGTTACCAGCGGCTATAGCTGCGCGCAATCCTTGCATTAGCTTTTGGTAATGATGCAGGTTGTGCATAGTATTAAGCCGTGCACCCTGAATTTCGTTACAACGGTCCAGATGGTGTAAATAGGCACGGGAATAATTTTTACAAGTGTAACAGTCGCATTCGGCATCCAGCGGGCCAATATCATCTTTGTATTTAGCATTGCGGATTTTTACCACACCGGTGCTGACAAACAGATGACCATTACGCGCATTGCGGGTTGGCATGACGCAGTCAAACATATCGATTCCACGGCGTACCGCTTCAACGATGTCTTCCGGCTTGCCCACACCCATTAAATAGCGCGGCTTGTGTGCCGGCATTTTGTCGGTAGTGTGGTTTAAAATGCGGATCATATCGGCTTTGGGCTCACCTACCGACAAACCGCCAATGGCATAACCATCAAAGCCAATATCTTCCAGGCCATTAAGTGATACATCACGCAAGTTCGGATACATGCCGCCCTGAATAATACCAAATAATGCTGCAGGGTTATCGCCGTGTGCATCTTTACTGCGTTTGGCCCAGCGCAATGACATTTCCATCGACTTTTTCGCTTCCTGCTCGGTGGCCGGATACGGCGTACATTCATCGAAAATCATCACGATATCTGAACCTAAATCGCGCTGCACTTCCATTGAACGTTCCGGTGTTAACATAATGCGCTCGCCATTTAACGGTGAACGGAATTTAACGCCTTCTTCAGTAATTTTCCGCAACTCGCCCAGGCTGAATACCTGAAAGCCGCCGGAATCGGTCAAAATAGGCTTATGCCAGTGCATAAAGTCGTGCAGATCACCGTGTTTTTTGATGATCTCCGTGCCAGGGCGCAGCATTAAGTGAAAGGTGTTGCCAAGGCAGATTTGCGCACCGGTAGCGTCGAGCTCTTCCGGCGTCATGCCTTTTACCGTGCCGTAAGTACCCACCGGCATAAAGGCCGGCGTTTCTACTACACCACGCTCAAAAATAAGCCGGCCACGGCGGGCCTTGCCATCTGTGGTATCTAATTCAAATTTCATTACTATCCTCATACGCCGGAAAAACAGTCCGGCTTTTTTGCGCCGCCGATTATAGCAGCTTAAGTGACAGAAGCTAAGCTGAACCCGCCTGCTGATGACTCAACTGACTGTCAAGGCTTTGGCAGGGTGTTGTTGTGCAAAGGCAGGTGCCGGGAAATTCTTATTTCGCCGCCGTCAACAGCACATCCCTGTGCTGTCTCAGCCTCCGCGGCATCCCTGCCGCTGCTACATAAGAACACCCGGCCCCTGCCCTGGCAGCAATGTGCTAAACGTATGTAGGCCTCTGCATTCAACCAGCGTTTACAACGTTAGCGGATAAACATCGCATCGCCATAAGAGTAAAACCGGTATTGCTCGGCAATAGCAGTGTTATAGGCGTTCATCACATAATCGCGGCTGCTAAACGCCGATACCAGCATAATCAGCGTAGATTCCGGCAAGTGGAAATTAGTGATCAGCGCGTCAATCACCTTAAATTCATAACCCGGATAGATAAAAATCTGCGTATCGCCGTTATAAGCCACCAAATTACCATCGCCTTGCGCCGCTGCCGACTCTAACGAGCGCACCGACGTTGTACCCACGGCTACCACCCGGTTACCTCGCGCTTTGCAGGCGGCCACGGCGTCTACCACTTGCTGCGACACCTCAATATATTCGGCGTGCATCTTGTGCTCCAGTACATTGGCCACCCGCACCGGCTGAAAAGTACCGGCGCCAACGTGCAGAGTCACATAAGCAAATTCAACACCTTTAGCTTTAAGCTTATCCAGCAGTGGCTGGTCAAAATGCAGGCCAGCCGTGGGCGCGGCGACGGCGCCCGGTTTTTCGTTATATACCGTTTGATAGCGCGCTTTATCTTCAGCATTATCGGGCCGGTCGATATAAGGCGGCAGCGGCATATGGCCTAAGCGCTCCAGCATTTCAAGCACCGGCTCATCGCCTGTTACTTCCAGCTCAAACAGTTCATCGTGGCGTTGGTTCATCAGCACTGTCGCACTGTTTTCCAGTATCAGCTCGGTGCCGGGCTTGGGCGCTTTACTGGCGCGCACGTGGGCTAAAAAGCGCTTATCGTCCAGCATGCGCTCTACCAGCACTTCTACTTTGCCACCCGAGGCTTTCTGGCCGAACAACCGCGCCGGTATCACCTTGGTATTGTTAAATACCAGCAGGTCACCGGG
The DNA here is from genome assembly GCF_001513785.1 of Rheinheimera sp. EpRS3. GTDB lineage: Bacteria > Pseudomonadota > Gammaproteobacteria > Enterobacterales > Alteromonadaceae > Alishewanella. Next base: position 397,144 of record NZ_LNQS01000001.1, on the reverse strand, counting down.
CTGTAAAAAATCGGCCAGATCTTTAAAAATGTGGTGTTGCAGCGCTCCGCTATGTTTGTCCATGGCCAGTAAGCGGCTGGATGAGCGTTCGGCTTTAGGAAAGCGGGCAATAAGCTGCTCGGGCAGCTCGAATGAAAAATCACTGACTTGCATACTTTCAGCTGGGACAGAAGTAACTGGCATAGAAGTAACTGACATAGAAGGTTCCTTGGCTTTACCGACCAGAGGGCACGGCTGTAAAAAAACAGCCGGCATTTTAGCAGAACAACCGCCTTAACGGCACTTTTGTTGCAGCACTTCAGTAATCAAATCAGCCATTAGCCGGTAGCTGCGGGCCTTGGTTGACGTTGGCCGCCAGGCTACGCCGATATCACGATAAGCATTGCCGGTTGTGGGTGCCTGCGTAACCAACTCGGTGCCGTCCAGCAATCCGCTGTTAATCGCCATCTGCGGCATAAACGTCACCCCCAGCTTATTGTTTACCATCTGGGTTAAGGTGTGCAGGCTGGTGGCAAAAAACGGATTTACCTTACGGCTGTCTTCCAGCTCGCAGGCTTTTACCGCGTGGTTAGTCAGGCAATGCTCACGCTCCAGCAGAAAAATACTTTCATCCGGCCATTGGCTGATATCCTGGTTAAAGCCGCGGTTTAACCAGTCTTTATGCAGCACCAGTTTAAAGGCGTCCTGCGATAACACTTCAGTGTGAAAAGCGCCGGTTTCATATGGCAGCGCCAGCAGCACCATATCCAGCCGCCCTTCAGCTAAAGCATGCAACGAATTTTCAGAGGTGTCTTCGCGTAGCAACAACTGTAAATCAGGGTAACGTTCGCGACACAACGCCATCACTTCACTAAGGACAAAAGGCGCTATGGTGGGAATGCAACCTAAGCGGAACGGCCCTGTCATCGGCTTGCCCTGACATTTGGCAAACTCAGTTAACTCACCGCACTGCTCAATAATATGCCGCGCCTGGCGCACCACATCTTCGCCCAGCGGGGTAAAAATAAAGGTTTTATGATCGCGCTCCAGCAATTGCGCATTCATCGTTTCTTCTAAATTGGCAATAGCAGCACTAAGCGTTGACTGGCCAATAAAGCAAGCCTCGGCGGCACGGCCAAAGTGCTGATGCTCATGTAACGCCAGCAGGTATTGCAATTGTTTAATACTGGGCAAACGTTTCATTATTTATTCCGATGAAAAACATACATATCATTCTGCAAAAGTGCTTAAACTTTACGCCTGATAGCAGCGCTATGCAAGCGGCGCCCGGCAATTTAGCCGCGCACACAAAATTACAACTGATAAAAATTAGTAAACATAAATTCAACACCTTAAGTGATATTTCCCACTTTCATGTAAACATGAGTTTGAATAACCGTATTATTTGTTATAGCGTAAACAGCGAATTGTATTAGATCAGTCAAACTGGCAGGTAACAGCCCTGTAGCGACTACTGAGTTAAATGCAATAGTTCCCCGTTTGCGAGTTTTGCCGTCCGCGTTGTATCGGGTTCTGACAGTTTAAAAACTATAAAAATCACCTGGAGGGTGAACATGTCCAGATCACATCAAACCGTATTACTGATCGGCGTTAGCTTATTAGCCAGCGCAGTATCCAATGCTATGGCCGCATCAACAGACTCGTTGCGCCAGGCGGCAGAGCAAGCCAGCAGCGAGCGTTATATCGTTAAATATAAAGACAGTAACTTAAGTAAAGACCCGCTGCTTAACCGCAGCAAAGCTGCTAAAGACAACGCATTGTCGACCTTAAACAGCAGCAGTGAACGCTTAAGCCGTCAGGGTGCACGTATTCACCATGTACTGGCCAAACGTAATGCCATTGCAGCCGAACTAAGCCCGGCCACGGTAAAAGCATTAAAAGCAGATCCTAACGTGGAATATGTCGAGCGCGATTTACCGCGTTTCCCTATGTCACAGCAAGTGCCTTATGGTTACACCATGGTGCAGGCCGATCAGGTTAGTGACCAGCTTTCCTCTAATCAGACGGTATGTGTTATCGACTCTGGCCTGGGTTTACCGCATGAAGACTTTAACGATGCCAATATTACCGGTACCAATGATATCGGCACCGGTAACTGGTTTGACGCCGGCGGCCCGCACGGTACTCACGTAGCCGGCACTATAGCGGCGCTGAATAACGACGTCGGTATTGTGGGTGTGCTGCCCGATGGCAACGTAAAACTGCATATTGTTAAAGTGTTTAATGACGATGGTTGGGGTTATTCCTCTACGCTGGCACAGGCGGTAGATACCTGTGTGCAAAACGGTTCTACCGTAATTAATATGAGTTTGGGTGGACCAGGCTCCAACATCACTGAAAGCAATGCTATGCAAGCTGCCTACAACGCCGGCGTACTGCTGATAGCAGCTGCCGGTAATGACGGCAACACCGCACTGTCTTACCCGGCATCTTATGATTCGGTGGTTTCTGTTGCGGCAGTAGATGACACAAAAGCCCATGCTGATTTCTCCCAGCGCAATACGCAGGTAGAACTGGCAGGCCCGGGTGTCGCCGTAATGAGTACTTACCCAACTGGTACTGCACTGGAAACCAGCCTGACAGTAGACGGCACCAGTTACAGCACTAATCCGTTTGAAGGTTCAGCTATGGCAAGTTTTAATGCCGAGCTTGCCGGTTGCGGCCTGGCAACGACAACCTGTACTGATGTGACTGATAAAATCTGTCTGATTGCACGTGGCGAAGTCGCTTTTTCACAAAAAGTAGAGTCTTGTCAGGCCGGTGGCGGCATTGGTGCCATCATCTATAACAATGAGCCCGGCAATTTCAGCGGCACTTTAGGTGACGCCCCCACCACCAATATTGTGGCATTAAGCGTATCTCAGGAAGACGGCCAGCTGCTGCTTGCTGAACTGGGTAACGAAGCAAGTTTATTCGCAGGCCCGTCTAACTATGGCCTTATGGACGGTACTTCTATGGCCTCGCCGCATGTGGCCGGGGTAGCGGCACTGGTATGGAGCCATTACCCGGATTGTAGCAATGCGCAAATCCGCAGTGCTTTAGCGGCAACAGCAGAAGATTTAGGTGCGCCGGGCCGTGATACGTCTTACGGCCATGGTTTGGTACAAACCAAAGCGGCAGTAGATTATCTGGCAGAGTTTGGCTGTGACGGCGATGGTGATGATAACGAGCCACCACCACCTACCGGTACTGAACTGAGCAACGGTGTAACCGTAACAGAGCTAAGTGCTGCTGCCGGTGAAGAGCTGCTGTATACCCTGGCCGTACCTGCTGGCGCCAGCAATCTGTCGTTTGTGATGAACGGCGGCACCGGTGATGCCGATATGTACGTTAAGTTTGGCGGTGAGCCAACAGCATCTGACTGGGACTGCCGGCCTTACCTGTTTGGCAACAACGAAAGTTGCGCTATTGATCCGGCACAAACCGGCACTTACTTCGTTAAACTGGTGGCTTACAGCGCCTTTACCGGCGTAAACCTGACCGGCAGCTTTACCGCACCGGATTTACCGGATGCCGGTGGCGAAACTATTACCGATATCAACATCGCCCGCCGTGCCTGGCAGCATTACACGCTGGAAGTACCGGAGGGCATGGCGCAGCTAACTGTTGAAATTAGTGGTGGCCGTGGTGATGCCGATCTGTACGTGAAGCATGGCAGCCAGCCTACCAGCGGCAGCTATGATTGCCGGCCAAATAAAAACGGCAACAGCGAAACCTGTGTTATTAACAACCCGCAAGCCGGCGTCTGGCACTTCTCTGTATATGCCTTCCGTGCGGTAAGCGGCTTAACACTGGTAAGTGAATACCAACCGTAAGCGTGATAGCTTAGCCAATAAAAAAGCCCTCGCGATGAGGGCTTTTTTTGCTTATCAGCTGCGCATTACACGCTGAAAATAGCTTTAAGAATATAGAAAAATATAATTGCCAGGCCCGCACCTACCGGTAACGTAATAACCCAGGAAATAAAGATATTACGCACCACGCCTAAGTTAAGCGCTGCAATACCGCGGGCTAAACCTACACCTAACACTGCACCTACCAGCGTTTGCGTAGTTGAAATAGGCAACCCTGCACCGGAGGCAATAACGACAGTAGAAGCTGCCGATAACTCAGCGGCAAAACCACGGCTGGGTGTTAAATGCGTAATGGCCGTACCTACGGTTTTAATAACCCGCGCACCTAAGGTTGCCAAACCGACAACTATACCTATACCACCCAGAGGCAATATCCACCACGCCAATGTTGCCTTGCTGGCAATTTCACCACCAGACGTTACAACACTCACTACCGCAGCTAAAGGGCCTATAGCGTTAGCTACATCGTTAGAACCATGGGCAAACGCCATACAGCAGGCGGTGGTGATCATTAACACACCAAAAATGCGCTCAACGTTATTAAACTGCATTTTTTTGTCGGCAGCAGCGTCAAACTTCAATCTACCGATCACGACTTTACCAATTAAACCCACCACGACGGCTATAGCGAATGAAATGTAATAGCCCTCAGCCGTACTAATGTTCAAACCTACATGCGTTAAACCTTTTTGCACGGTTACCAGCGTCATCATGAAGGCAGCAAACATCATGTAAAACGGTACATATTTTTTTGCATTAGCTAATGGCGCATCAGTATCAAAAATTAATTTTTGCGCACTCATAAAGAATAAGTAAGCCAACACCCCGGCTAGCATGGGTGTCACCACCCAGCTACCGACAATACCGCCCACCTTATCCCAGTGCACAGCATCCATGCCTACGCCTACTGCCGCAAAACCGATAATGGCGCCAACAATAGAATGCGTGGTAGATACCGGCCAGCCGAAGTATGACGCGACAATAAGCCAGGTGGCGGCAGCTAATAACGCTGCTATCATGCCGTACACCATTAACTCCGGGGTATCGACAAAGAACGACGCATCGGTGATACCACCGCGAATAGTAGAAGTAACAGAGCCACCGGCCAGATAGGCACCGGCAAACTCAAAAATAGCGGCAATAAAAATAGCTTGTTTAATTGTCAGCGCTTTAGAGCCAACCGAGGTACCCATGGCGTTAGCAACGTCGTTAGCACCAACACCATAAGCCATTAAAAAACCGAACACGGCGGCGATAATGATCAGGATCAAACCGTATGATTGAATAATATCCATCAGGGAAACCTTTTAAAATTAACGGGCGAGCATAATTTCAAGACGCGAACCAACTTTCAGCGCGACATCGGCTAAATCACCTACCCACTCCAGCGTGCGATAAAGGAACATCACATCGATTGGGTTTAACTCTGTTTCTGCCAGGCGCAAAGCCTTGCGCAACTTGATCTGCATATCGTCGGTGTCACCTTCAATGGTATCCAGTTGCTCTACCATCTTAATAACCAGATCAACTTCACGGCCACGGAAGCCGGTTTCAAGCAGCTCATCCAGCTCGTTAATCACTTCACTGGCCAGTGCGGTAGCGTCAATGCAGCGCTGTACATAGGCTTTAAAACCATCCTGCAGGCTAACCGGAATAAGCAACTCACGGCCCAGCACCCGGCCGGTAATATCTTTGGTTTTGTTAGCAATTTTGTCCTGTTGCGACACCAGCTCTAAAATGTCGGTGCGGTCTACCGGCAAAAACAGCCCACGCGGCAGATTAACGCGGATTTCGCGTTTTAATTTGTCGGCTTCCTTTTCCAACGCCACGATGTTTTTGCGTACATCCGCAGCTGTTTGCCAGTCCTGCAAATACACTGCATCAAAAAACGGCAACAACAATTCGCTGGCCTGATGCACCTTGCGAATATGTTCTTCTATTGGCTTAATCGGTGATTTGGCAAACACGGATAAAAAAGTACTAGCTGGCATAGCCTGGCCTCGTATGTTGGTTTGACGATAGTCGGCGCGCATTGTAACGACATTCAAAGCGCATGAAAAACGAAAAATGAATACACAATGAAAACGCCCTGAGCAGAAGTCTAGTCAGGGCGTTGGCGATGTACAGTAAAAACAGAGGAAAATCAGCTGCGTGCATCTTGCTCCAGCTGTTCGGCGCTGCTGTGGCGCACTACCTTACCTTTAACGAAAAAGATAATGTACTCAGCCAGGTTTTTACAACGATCGCCAATGCGCTCCAGTGAGCGGGCCGACCAGAGTACATTCATAATTTTTGGAATAGAGCGTGGATCTTCAATCATGTAAGTCATTAGCTGACGGGTAATAGCCTCGTACTCGCGGTCAACTTTTTTATCTTCTTTGTGTACCAGCAGAGCCGTTTCTACGTCCATGCGGGCAAAAGCATCCAGCACGTCATGCAGCATCTGGCCAACATGGCGGCCTAAATTATCCAGGTTTACCAGCAGGCCTTGTTGCTCGGAATTAAACGACTCCAACGCTACCCGGGCAATACGCCGGGTCTCATCGCCAATGCGCTCTAAATCGGCGATAGTTTTCATAATGGCCATAATAAGGCGTAAATCGCTGGCTGCTGGCTGGCGGCGCACAATAATACGGGTGCACTCTTTATCAATCTGCAGTTCCCAGTCATTTACCTTTAAATCGGTGTCTATCACCTTTTGCGCCAGCTCGGCGTCGGCATTGGCAATGGCCATCAGTGCGTTATTCAGCTGTTGTTCGATTAAGCCGCCCATTGCCATCACATGGTTGCGCACTTCATCAATTTCTTCATTAAAAGAACTGGAAATATGTTTGGTTAAATTGAGTTTATCCACTGCGAACTCCGTGCATGTGTCTGATAAGGTGAAAGGCAACTGGTTTAACAATCGCGAAAACTGCTTAAGTATAGTCAGAAAGGCAACTGTAGTGCCAGCAAAGCTGCAAACCAGCAGGCTTAACTTACTAAATTTACAAATAATGTTATGGGTTACATTTAAAAAATCAGTGGCAAGCGCTACACTCAGGTCGTGTAAGCGGCAAACTACGGTGTTTATGGCCGACACGCTAATTTAAGTCTGACAGGAAAATAGCGCATGAAGCAGTTAGTACTGACATTAATTGGTAAAGATAAAGCAGGTTTGGTCGAGACTCTGGCAACAGTAGTCAGCACTCATAATGGCAATTGGATGGCCAGCAACCTCAGCCATCTGGCAGGTTATTTTGCCGGTATCTTGCAAGTAGAAGTTGCCGAGCAGGATTTAGCCGAGCTTACCGCCGCACTGGAAAAAATCACTGATCTGGATATTAAAATTCAGCACGGTATTGCCAGCAGCCTGAACGAGCAGCAACATCTGAAATTTGTTATTACCGGCAACGATCGCCCTGGTATAGTGCGCGAGCTGTCATCGGTTATTAAGCATAAAGGTACCAACATAGTACACTTTGAAAGCAGTAAACAAAGTGCGCCAAACTGGGGAGTGCCGTTGTTTAATGCCGTAGCAACAGTAGAGCTGCCCTCCAGCGTTAGCCGTGATGAAGTGGTGCGGGCACTTGAAGCTATCGCCACTGATATTGTTGTAGATATTGAAACTCAGATCTGACATTTGTACCGCAGCTGCACCGCGGCTGCGTTCATCTTACTGTCATAAAACTGCCATAGAGTAATAGCCAGTTGTAGTCAGGAGCTGGATCATGGAACACACCGACGCTGCCAACAGCGATTTTCCGCTTTACCCCCGCGAGCTTAGCTGGTTATCTTTTAACGGCCGGGTGCTGCAGGAAGCCGCCGACGAGCGCAACCCACCGATAGAGCGTTTACGTTTTCTCGGCATTTATTCCAATAATATGGACGAATTTTTCCGCGTGCGGGTAGCCGACGTTAAACGCCGCATTCTGCTGAAAAAGTATCACCAAAGCGAACAGGAAGATGCTGAAGAGCTAATGCAGGAAATTCAGCAACGGGTATTACAGCTGGGCCAGCGTTTTAACGCTATTTATCTGGATATTCAGCTGGAGCTTCGCAAGCATAATATTGAATTAATAGATAATTTCAAACTCACTGAACTGCAGTCCGGCTGGGTGCGCAGTTATTTTCGCGACGAAGTAATCAAACATATTTCGCCGATGATCCTGTCAGGTGACGAAGTTAGTTTGCCCAAGGCGCTGGAAGATAACACTACTTATCTGATGGTAGAAATGACCGGCAATGGCAAACCGGAATATGCCATAGTGCAGGTGCCTACCAATGAATTATCGCGTTTTATTGAGCTGCCACTGCATTTAAATACCCGCAAGAAAAACGGCCACTACCGGCGGCAAATATTGCTGCTGGACGATGTTATTGTGCACTGCATTGCCGACTTATTTGCCGGCTTTTTTGAGTTTGACCATATTCAGGCCTACTCGTTAAAACTGACCCGCGACGCCGAATACAATATCAGTGACACACTGGATCAAAGCCTGCTGGATAAAATGTCTAAAGGTATTCGCCAGCGCCTAAAATCTGAGCCGGTGCGGCTGGTGTATGATGCCGCCATGCCCGAGCAAATGCTGAAAGTACTGAGCAAACAGCTGGGCACCAGTTCAACTGACTCGTTAATTCCCGGCAGCAGGTACCGCAATTTTAAAGACTTTATCAGCTTTCCGAATATCGGCCATCAAAGCACCGAATTTCCGCCGCTGCCGCCGCTGAAAAGCCCGGAGTTTGAGCAGTACGCCACCAGTTTTGACGCCATCCGGGCCGGTGATATTCTGCTGCACTACCCCTACCATAACTTTGGCTATTTTACCGAATGGGTACGTCAGGCCTCGTTCGACCCCAAAGTAACGCATATTAAAATGACCATGTACCGGGTGGCTAAGCATTCCCGCGTTATTCATTCCTTGCTGGATGCCGTGCGCAACGGCAAAAAAGTTACCGTAGTGGTTGAGCTTAAAGCGCGGTTTGATGAAGAAAATAATATTAACTGGGCGCGCAAAATGACCGAAGCCGGCATCCAGGTAGTATTTGGCTTAACCACCCTGAAAATTCATTCTAAGTTGTGCCTGATCAGCCGGATGGAAAAAGGCAAACTGATGCATTATGGCCATATCGGCACCGGTAACTTTAACGAGAAAACCGCGCGTATTTACACCGATATGAGCTTATTTACCTGCCATCAGGAAATTACTGCAGAAGTTGCCCAGGTATTCGAGTTTATTGAATACAGCTACCGGCCTTATAAATTCAATCACCTGATTGTCTCGCCCACCTGGAGCAGGCCACGGCTGATACAGCTGATTCAGCGTGAAATCGATTTTGCTGTTAGTGGCCGCAAAGCGGAAATTTTCCTTAAGGTGAACAACCTGGTTGATCAGCAAATTGTCGACCTGTTATACCGTGCCAGCCAGGCCGGGGTAAAAATTCGCATGATTATCCGCGGTATGTGCTCGCTTGTTCCCGGTTTGCCAGGTAAAAGCCAGAATATCCGGGTTATTTCGGTGCTGGACCGCTTCTTAGAGCATTCGCGTATTTATGTGTTTCACAACGGCGGTGAAACCGATGTTTACCTCTCGTCAGCCGACTGGATGACCCGCAATATCGACCAGCGGGTAGAAGTGGGTGTACCGATATACGATGTGCGTTTAAAGCAACAAGTATTAGACACTTTAGATATTCAGTGGCGGGACAACGTAAAGGCACGTATTATTGATGCCAAACAAAGTAATGCCTACGTTAAACGCGGCAATAAACGCAGTATCCGCTCACAGCAGCAGATCTACGAATATCTGGCCCGCCAGCAAGGGCAACTGATCAATACCGAGACGGAATGAACGACAACCAGCCAAGTAAAGACCGCCCGGACGACCACGCCTACATGGCAGCGGTCGATCTGGGCTCAAACTCTTTTCATATGGTAATAGCACGGGTAATAGATGGCGATATCCAGCTGTTACACCGCGAAAAACAAAAAGTACAACTTGCCGAAGGCTTAAACGAGCAACTGGTACTCAGTGAAGAGGCTATAGAGCGCGGCCTGAGTGTGCTGGCACAATTTGCCGATACCTTAATTCCTTTTGCGCCGCAATCCGTAAGGGTTATTGCAACCTACACACTGCGCCGGGCGAGGAATTCAGCCACTTTTTTACGCCGTGCCAAAGCGGTGTTTCCGTTTCCGATAGAAGTGATTTCCGGCCAGGAAGAAGCGCGTTTTATTTATCAGGGTGTGGCGCATTTTGAGCACTTTTCCGGCCGGCGGCTGGTAATAGATATTGGCGGTGGCAGCACCGAGTTTGCCATTGGCGAGGGTGTACAACCACTTCGGCTAAGCAGCCGTAACATGGGCTGTGTCAGCTACGCGCTGCAGCATTTTGCTCAGGGCCGTATCAGCGATAAGCGCTTTAGCCGCGCTATTTTACAGGCCGAGCAAGAGCTGGAGCCGATTGTCAGCAGCTTTAAAGCAGCAGGCTGGCAGCAGGCGGTAGGTACCTCCGGCACGGTAAAAACCATCCGCGATATTATTGTCGGCATGGGGTTGAGCAGCAACGCACTGGAGCTGCCACACCTGCTGGCGTTAAAAGAGCATCTGGTACAGCAGGAAAACAGTTATCAGCTGGATTTACCCGGCCTGACAGATGATCGCAAACTGCTGATTTGCTCTGGCCTGGCTATTCTGATCGCCGCCTTTAATTTACTGCAAATAGAACAGCTGGTTTATATTGACGCCGCCTTACGCGAAGGTGTGCTGTACGAAATGAGTGACCGCCTGCAGCACCTGGATATACGCGAACACAGCGTGGCCAGCCTGCAACGCCGTTACGATGTTGATATGGCGCAGGCAGAGCGTGTTAGCCAAACCGCACTGCTGTTGTTTAGCCAGGTTCGCAGCCAGTGGCAACTGACCGATGAAGACGCTATGTTGCTGGGCTGGGCCGCCACCTTATACGAAGTGGGCCTGCACATTAACTCGTCCGGTGTGCAAAAACACTCTGCCTATATATTGCAAAATGCCAACCTGCCCGGTTTTAACCAGGAACAACAGCAGCTTATCGCCACTTTGGTGCGGTTTCACCGCCGTAAAATCCGCGCCGATGAAATACCGGCCTTTAGTCTGTATCAACTGCCGCAAGTTGTATGCCTGCTGGTGCTGTTGCGCCTGGCAGTGCTGCTAAACCAAAAACGCCGCGACGACCTGCTGCCAGAGTTACAAGCCGAAGGCGGCAGCCAGTATCTACAACTTAAACTCGGCGCAGACTGGCTGGCACAACAAAGCTTGCTGGCAGCCGATTTAATGCTGGAGCAAAAATCGTTGAAAAAAATTGCTTTTGTGCTCGATTGCCCAGGGTTAGTAGATGTGGTGCCGGGGTAAAACCCGCCCAGCATTTGTTGCCTGAGCTGGAAGCGGAATAGCTGCTCCCCATATTAAAGGGAACATTAGCAGCATAAATATTAATGACAGCGCCCAGCCACAAAGCCAATGTGAGTTGAATTTGAGCATTTTTCATACTACACTTCAATCGTTACGTTACAGGTAACACTTTAAAGCTAAGGACAGCTCTTGATAAACAGTTTTAAATCAAAGGTACTGCAACAATTATGGCAAAGCGGCGATGTAACCCTGCTGCCGAATACCTATGTTTATCAGGTAATTGAAATACTGGATGATTTAGATGATGCCGCGTCGGTTAAAGACTTAGAACTACTCGGCGGTTTTGAAATTAGCCAGAGCACACCAGGCTTTTGGGCAGTTACCGTAACAGTAAATAATGTTGAGCCTATTGGTTCAGTGACCTGCCTGTTTAGCAAAAGCAATGTGTATGATGTTGACTTAAATGAGTTTCAGTGAGGCTGATATGACAGTTTTAACACGTAGTACCAAGTTAACTGTACAACATCCCGGACAGGTATTGCTGCAGCGTTGCCTGCAACCGCATAAGCTGAGCATTGCAGAGGCTGCGGCCAAACTGCATATCAGCCGTAAGCAGTTATCGTTGTTTGTTAACGGCCATAGCTCAGTATCAGTATTGCTGGCAAAAAAGCTGGAGCTTGGCACCGGCATCAGTGCGCAGTTTTGGCTAAACCGCCAGCAAAAATATGATCTGCATAAAGCGGCCACGCTCAATGTGGTAGCAGAGCCGCTGTACCAATATGGCTAAGCAATACAAATAGCCACGGGCTAAAGCGTTTAAATCACTTTTAAAAACAGACTTATAGAGCTACCTTTAGCCACATCTTTGCATAAATACCCCCCACTACAGGATCTGCCCATGCTAACTAAGCTATTGCGTGTAAGTTTGTTTTTGCTGGCAAGCCATGCCAGCTTTACCGCCAGTGCCGATATCAACCAGGCCTTGCAACATGAAGCCCGTACTGAAGCCAATAAACTACGCGATGCTGCGCGAAAACCCGAACAAACTCTGACGTTTTTTGAAGTGACACCGCAAAGTACCGTGGTTGAAATATGGCCGGGCTCGGGCTGGTATACCGAAGTGCTGGCGCCGTTACTGGCCGAAAAGGGCAAGCTGTATGCCGCGCATTTCTCTCACAAGTTCAGCCTGCTACCCGCCGACTATATGCAAAAAGGCCGTGCTGAATACACTAAAAAACTGGCATCGCACCCGGTGTATAGAAACGTAACGGTTACTGAGTTTGCCCCGCTGGCCGATATCGCTATTGCACCACCCGCCAGTGCGGATGTGGTGCTGTCTATCCGCAATCAGTTTTATATCTTTGACGGCGAAACTTCGTTAAAGCACGCCTTGGCCAACTTTTATCACGCCCTTAAACCCGGTGGCGTATTAGGCGTAGTGGCGCCGCGCTTGCCGGATCACTTACTGGATACCGACTGGAAAGAATCGGGTTATGTGCCCGAGCAGTTATGGTTAGACCTGGCTAAAGAAGCAGGCTTTAGCTTTGAAGCGCGCAACGATATGCTGCTTAACCCGAAAGATACCGCTCAGCATCCGGCAGGCGTTTGGTCTTTGCCGCCTACATTGGCGGGAAATGAAACAGAAAAGGCAAAGCACCTGGCCATTGGCGAGGTTAACCAGATGGTGCTGAAGTTCAGAAAGCCGCGTAGTTAGTGCGAGTTGGTTTGCCAGCCCAGCGTATGCAAAATGCGGTTGCGCATCGAATGCCAGTGGTTTTTTGGCAGGGTTGGCGCTTGCGACAGAATATCGTCAAAATTAATGCTGCAGCCCTCACGCGGTGGCAGATGGGCAAAATACAGCCGACTCGGTTGCAACGCACTAACGCGCTTAAGTGATTGTTTATATTGGTTAGGATGGCAAACCGGGTAAGGTGGCACCAGGCGTTTTTTAACCGACACAATTAAATCGGCAATATACAGCTGCTTGCTGGGTTGGTGCATAAGCGATAAATCATGATCGGTATGGCCGGGGGTATAAATCACCTGCCAGTTTGGAAAATCAGGCAGGTGCTGCTCGTCGGCCAATACCATATCTGCTTTTAATATCGGGTTATACCAGATATGGCGTTTGGGTTTACCCAGCCGGTTGGCTACCCACCAGGTTAAGCTAACATCAATGATATGCGCCGTGCGCCCCAAAACCCCTGAGTACCAAAGGCACGCCTTGGGGTGACAAGCAATGCGGGCACCTGTTTTACGGCGCAGCAGATGAGCCCCACCGGCATGATCCGGGTGCATATGTGTTACCACCACCAGCTTAAGCGCAGTTAGCGGCAAAGCTAACTTTTGTCTGATAAAGTCGCACACTGTGGATACATCGGCACGGCTGCAACCATCGAGCAATAGTAAGCCGGCCGTGTCCTGCACCAGATAAATGTTCTGAATATATCCCGGAATAATATGTAACTGCATTGGCCTGCGTCTGTTTTTGAAGCAACTGGTCCGACATTACCTAAGCTAGCAGCAATTTTCCAGCAACAATTGCCATTTTCATCAGTGGCGCTTAAGGTAGTAGCACTATATAAAAATGATGGAGTTACTATGCGCTGGTCACTGTTAAGTCTGGCTTTACTGCCGTTGTTACATACCCCGATAGCTGCTGCCGAGCAGCGGCCGCAGTTAGCTAAGCAAATTGAACAGGTCATGCCCAAGGTTATAGAGTGGCGCCGTGATATTCACCAACACCCGGAGTTATCTAACCGTGAAGTACGCACGGCCGCCAAAGTAGCAGCGCATCTGAAAAAGCTTGGTTTAGAAGTACGCACCGGCATAGCCCATACCGGCGTAGTGGGTATTTTAACAGGTGCCAAACCCGGCCCGGTAGTAGCACTGCGCGCGGATATGGACGCACTGCCGGTAACCGAACAAACCGGTTTGTCGTTTGCGTCAAAAGTTGTCAGTGAGTTTAACGGCCAGCAAACCGGCGTAATGCATGCCTGTGGCCACGATGCCCATGTGGCGATGCTGATGGGCGCCGCCGAAGTATTAAGCAAACAAAAAGCCGATATAGCCGGTACCATTATGTTTGTGTTTCAGCCCGCAGAAGAAGGCCCGCCAGCCGGGGAAGAAGGCGGCGCCAAGATGATGCTGGCCGAAGGCTTATTTGCTAACCCCAGCCCTAGCGCCATTTTTGGCCTGCATGTCTGGCCCGGAGAGCCCGGCCAGCTACAGGTAAAAACCGAAGGTATTATGGCTGCCGCTGACAGCTTTCAGATTACCGTTAAAGGCAAACAAGTACATGGCTCATCGCCGTGGCGTGGCATCGACCCGATAAACGTTACCGGCCAGCTGATTAACGCGATAAACCTTATTCCGGCACGGCAAATTGATGTGACCAAAGCGCCGGCTGTAGTGTCATTTGGCCAGGTACATGGCGGTATTCGCTGGAATATTATTCCCGATGACGTAAAGCTGGAAGGTACCATTCGCACCTTTGACAGTGAAATGCGCGAAGATTTAATCGCCCGCATGGCGCACACCAGCGAGCATATTGCCAAAGCCAGCGGCGCTGAGGCTGATTTTCACGTACATAACTTTGCTGCTGTAACCTGGAATGACCCGGCACTAACTAACTGGGCCATGCCAAGCCTTAAATGGGCGGCAGGTGACAAAGGCGTAGCCTCAATTAAACCAATTACCGGCGCCGAAGACTTCTCGTTTTACCAACAGCAAATTCCGGGCGTGTTTTTCTTTTTAGGCATCTCACCTGAAGATAAACCGCTTAGCGAGGTGCCACCAAACCACTCACCGATGTTTGATGTTAACGAAGACGCGCTGGTAAACGGTGTGCGGGCACTAACCGGCCTGGCGCTGGATTATCTGGCCCAGCCACCCAAGCTGGAAAAATAAGGAACTAAAGATGAACACACCGTGCCGCTGCCACTGGGTAGATTTAACCAAGCCGGATTATGTTGCCTACCACGATACCGAATGGGGCGTGCCGGTGTATGACGACAACAAGCTGTTTGAATTTTTAACCTTAGAAGCTGCCCAGGCCGGGCTTAGCTGGTATACGGTGCTGAAAAAGCGCGACAGCTACCGCGCGGCTTTTGCCAATTTTGACCCGGTTAAAGTAGCTGCTTTTGATGAGGTTAAAGCCGCAGAGCTGCTGCAAAACCCCGGCATTATTCGCAACCGGTTAAAGGTAGCGGCCGCCATTAACAACGCCGCGCGGTTTTTAGAGGTACAAGCCGAATTTGGTAGTTTTAGCAACTATCAGTGGCGCTTTGCAAATGGCGCACCGCAGCAAAACAGCATCGCTGGCCCGGCCGATTACCGCGCTACCAGCCCAGAGTCGGATGCCTTTAGTAAAGACTTAAAAAAGCGCGGCTTTAAGTTTGTCGGCTCAACCATCATTTACGCCCATATGCAGGCTTGCGGTATGGTGAATGACCATCACAATAATTGCTTTCGTAAAGCACAGGTAGTAGCAAACTAAGATACAACCGGCTGAGATAAAAATACCTGCGGCGAATACTCAGAGGCTCCAAACAGCGCGCCAGCTTAGTCTGGCGCTTTACGATAGAAGTTAGTGTAAATCGGCCTCGGCTGCCAGCGGGGCTTATGAAAGTTTTACGTTTTACGCCGGTAAGATGTTCAGCCGCGGCTCAATTCCTACTCCCGTTTTCCCGATCACTCACCAGCCACTAACAACCTTTCTGCCTGATTCAACTACGCTATTCGTTAGTCTGGCCGTATAGGCACAAAACCTGCTTACCTTGCTCATACCCCTAGTATCGTTCTGTGTAACTCAACCGGAGGTACCTAATGAAGACGCAAAACCAGTGCAGCATGCAAGATCCCCGCAAGCAGTATCCGATAGGCAACACCCACTACGACGAAGCCCAGCCAGACCCGGGGCTTGACGCAATATTATCGCCCAAAGCGGATCACGGTGAAAACAGCTACCAGGGTAGTGGCAGATTAAAAGGCCGAAAAGCACTGATTACCGGCGGTGATTCCGGCATTGGCCGCGCCGTGGCAATTGCCTTTGCCCGCGAAGGCGCTGATGTAATGATTAATTATCTACCTTCTGAAGAACAAGATGCTAATACCGTGCTAAAAGAATTGCAGGCAGCTGATGTAAAAGCCTTTGCTGTAGCCGGCGATATTTCAGATGAGAAATTCTGCCAAAGTCTGGTGCAGCAAGCAGCTGAGAAGCTGGGCGGTATCGATATACTGGTGAATAACGCCGGTAAGCAGCAGTTTGTTGAGGAATTAGCCGATCTAAGCACTGAGCAGTTTCAGCAAACCTATGCTACCAATGTATTTGCCATGTTTTGGATCACCAAAGCCGCGCTGCCGCATATGCCTGCCGGTGCCAGTATTATTAATACCACCTCTATCCAATCTTATCAGCCTTCGCCCGGCCTGCTGGATTATGCGTCGAGCAAAAGCGCTATTACCGGTTTTACCAAAAGTTTGGCTAAGATGCTGATTAAAAAAGGTATCCGCGTAAATGCCGTCGCGCCAGGCCCAATCTGGACACCGCTGCAACAAAGTGGCGGCCAGCCGGCAGATAAACTGGAACAGTTTGGTCAGCATACGCCTATGGGTCGCCCCGGCCAGCCTGCTGAATTAGCACCGGCTTACGTCTATCTGGCGTCGCAGGAATCCAGTTATGTTACCGCAGAGGTGCTTGGCGTCACCGGCGGTGAGCATTTGCCTTAAGATGAAAACTGCATCAGGTACGTCGGTGAATATTACGTTGCAGGATACTAAAGCTGAACCGGCAGACTCAGCCATGGGTAAAATTAATCAGCTATTTCATCTGCAGTATGCCAAAAGAAAACAGCATTTCGCCAATACCATCAGCCAGGGGCATGTGCTGCTGGTTGTGCGCATGGATAGCCGTCTGATTGCCTGTTGTGGTGACTGTATTCGGGAGTATACCGTTAATGGCCCAGGCTACCATCGGCTGAAAGGACTGAGCCATAGCACTATGGCGGTTTACTACACGCTGTTGCAAACGCCACAGCCGGATGCAGCAGCATTACTACACAACCTTCTGGCACAACTTAAACGTGAGGCCGATAACGTCGTTGGCCAGCAGCTGTTTACAGCCACACAGCAGTTGCTCGGAGCAGTAGCTTACGATGGCACGCTGGACCAACGCCTGATACTGCAATACAGCCATAAACTGGAGCCCGTTTTTGCGCAGCTGATGCTGCAAAGTGCCGTAGATGAAACAACACAGTTACTGCTGCATTTACATAAAATAACTGAGCAATTCGGTAAGACTATCGCAGAGACATTTTTTGTCGTATTTGGCGGACCCCAAGCCCGTTACCGGCAACTGGCGAAACTAGTGTTTGAAAAGTGGTGTCAGGAGTCTGATGATTTGGTGGTGGATACCAGCCATCACATCAGATATTACGAGCATGGCACCACGCTGGACGATGCGATAAACCTGATAGCAACAGCGCTAGCGGATCGTGAACTGGGGCAGACCTTTTTAGGCCATGCTGATGCACTGGAGCAGGATGTGCTGGGAATGGTGGCAGAACAGGCCATTGATCGCTGTTGGCAGCGCAGCAAAAAACCAGCGCAATAACCTTTGGTTGTTATTGCAGCGGTTTTTCTTCGCGTTTTTTTGTTTTCTGTCCCAGCACCAGTTCTGCCGGTATAGAGAAAGAAAAACTACTACCTTTGCCCGGCTCACTGAAGATCATTAGCCGGCTGTTATGGCGCGACAATACGTGCTTTACAATAGCCAGCCCGAGGCCAGTGCCGCCGGTATTGCGGGCGCGGGCCTGGTCTACCCGGTAAAAACGCTCGGTAAGGCGCTTTACATGGTGTGCCGCTATACCTTCGCCATTATCATTAACAGCAAACAGTGCTTTTAAATGCTGGCGTTGCCAGCTAACGTTAATTTCGCCCCCGGCCGGGGTGTATTTAATAGCGTTAGTTACCAGATTAGAAAAAGCACTGCGTAACTCTTCGGTAACGCCGGTAACCTTCAGGTTGTCGTCAATATCAAAACGGATACTGTGCTGTTTATCGCGGTTCAGTGTTTGGGCTTCCTGCTCCAGTTGGTGCAGCATGGCAGGTACATCTACTACAGGTTCAAACTGCACCCGGGCTGACGCTTCAATACGCGATAGCGTTAACAATTGTTGTACCAGCGCATCCATACGTTTGGTTTGGTCCAGCATAACGTTGTGGGCTTTTTTCCAGATCACTTTATCGGGCAGATGTTCATCGTCCATCACTTCCAGATAGCCCTGCAGTACAGTAAGCGGAGTGCGCAGTTCATGCGATACGTTGGCAACAAAGTCTTTGCGGATTTGCTCCAGCTGCTTAAGTTGGGTGATATCACGCACTATCAGTAAGTATTGCTCTGCCCCATAAGACATAATATTAAATTCAAGCGTTAGCTCATCATTAACCGGTGAAGCCAGCTCAAGTGGCTGCTCGAATTTGGCTTGTTTTAAATAGTGCAGAAAATCCGGGTGACGGATCAGGTTATCCAGCCGCTGGCCTTCATCAGCCGGCCAGTGCAGGCCCACCAGAATTTGCGCCAGCTTGTTGCTCCAGATAATGCTCCAGTCGTCAGTTAACACCACTACCGCCTCAGGTAAAGCTTCGGCACCATCACGAAACCGCCGCACTACATTGCGCAGCTCACGCTTTTTGCGTCTGTCACGCCGCTGCAGGTAGTAAATACCTTCGAATAAATGGCCCCAGATCCCTTCGCTGATCGGCGGCGACAACTTGCGATCACGCCATAACCATTTGTCCATTATAAATAAATGGTGGTAATGCCACAGCAACAGCGCCACGGTAAAAATAAGCAGCGCCAGCAGCAGGCTGTTAGAAATAAGGCCAACCAGAGCAATAAAACAGTAAAAAAGGAAGAGTTTAGTGTAGACCTTCCTTTGTGATAACAGTTGGCGCATAGCGGTAGCGGTAAGCCTTTATTTAGCGGAGAAACGGTAGCCAGAGCCACGCACGGTTTGTACTAATCTATCATGCCCGGCGATAGAAATCGCCTTGCGTAAGCGGCGGATATGCACATCTACTGTGCGGTCTTCCACATACACATTGGTGCCCCATACATGGTCCAACAGTTGTTCACGGCTGTACACGCGCTCGGGGTGGGTCATAAAAAAATGCAGTAAGCGAAACTCAGTTGGCCCCATATCGAGCGCCTGATCCGAGGCCATTACACGGTGTGATACCGGGTCCAGTTTTAACCCCTGCACTTCTATTACTTCATCCAGGCTGGTCGGCGCTACACGGCGGATCACCGCTTTAATACGTGCCATCAGTTCTTTGGGGGAGAACGGCTTGGTAACATAATCATCGGCGCCCACTTCCAGCCCGCGTACTTTATCTTCTTCTTCACCGCGGGCGGTGATCATAATAATCGGGATATTGCGGGTAAGGTCATGCTGCTTCATTTTCTTTGCGATCTGGATACCACTGCCACCGGGCAACATCCAATCTAGCAGGACTAAATCCGGGTAGGGTTCTACCAGCGCATTAATGGCTGAGTCGTAATCTTCTGCTGTTGCAGCCTGATAACCGTTTTGCTCCAGCACAAAACACAGCATATCGCGAATTGGTGCTTCATCTTCCACCACCAGGATTTTTCTTGCCATAGCATCCACCACGTTCTGTTAAACGGCACAGGGCCGGATTATTCTAACTGTTTATGCTGCATAGTATTGCCGCAGTTTATGACATTTTTATGAAAACACGAGGTTAATCTTTGTTCATTGGTCCCCACGGCCAAAAACACACAAATAAAAAACAATATTCACAAAATTAAAACCCTGATGACTAGCGACATTCATGACATTAAGATGAATTTTTTTTGACAACCATACTACCAGCCCAATGTTAACAGCCATCACCGTGACCGTAATATGACAGCCGCAAAACTGTAATAAAAGCGTAATTTCTCTGCTGTAGGGTGCTTGCAACTTATTGGCAAGACCTATAACAACTCAATGGAGAGATGGTAATGGCTTTACGCAAACTATTAAAACTAAGCGCAATAGCGTCAGCGCTGATACTGGCAGGCTGTGGTGGCGACTTAGTCGTTAACGCCGGCAATGGCGATGACAACGGTAATGGCGGCGGCACTCCACCACCAACTGCAGACTGCCCTGCTTTTGCCACTGAAGGCAGCAGTCTGGCTGGTGTAGACAAAACCGTATGTGAAATCAGCGGTACCATTACCAGTGATACCCGCTTAACTGCCGATATCGCCTGGTCATTAAGCGGCAAGGTTACTGTAGGTAACGACAACGCCGATAGCGCCACCTTAACTATTGAGCCGGGCACCACAGTGTTTGGCAAAAGCGGTGCAGATTATCTGGTTATCGCCCGTGGTTCACAAATTCAGGCAGTGGGCACAGTAAATGCGCCTATCGTGATGACATCGGTTAACGACATGCTGGGTCTGTCGGACGAAGAATCTGCCGCAGAATGGGGCGGCCTGGTATTACTGGGTAATGCACCAAGCAATAAATGTGACCAGGCTGCACTGGAAAGCTGTGAAATTCAGGCTGAAGGCGAAGCCGGTCCATACGGCGGCGCAGATGAAGATGATGACAGCGGAGCCTTACGCTATGTGCAAGTACGTTATGCCGGTTTCGAAGTTATCCCGGATAACGAATTAAACGGTATTACCTTTGCTGGTGTTGGTCGTGGTACCGAAGTGGAATATATCCAGGTACACAACAACCTGGATGACGGTGTGGAATTTTTCGGCGGTACAGTAGATGCCAAATATGTGGTACTAACCGGTAATCGCGACGATTCTTTAGACTGGGCTGATGGCTGGACTGGCCGTATGCAGCATGTATTAGTGCGTCATAACCCGAACGATACTAAAGCTAACCGTGGTATTGAAGCCGATAACCAGTCAGGTAACTTTACTGCCGAGCCGGTATCCAAGCCACGTATCGCCAATATGACCATTATTGGTAATAACTTTGACGGCGAAGATGACTCTGAGGGTATCTTACTGCGTGCCGGCACTGCTGGTGAACTGTACAACATTATTATCACCGGCCCGGCGGGTATGGGCGAGTGCTTTGAGATCAACAATGACGAGTCAGTTGCCAATGCCGGCAACGGTGAAATTATCTTCCGTAACTCGATTATCGATTGTGCAGAACCATTTAAAAACTCTGTCGACGACAATGATGTAGAAACCCTGGATGCTGAAGCCTGGTTCCGTGCTCAGCCAGGCAACTTTGTTGGTGATGCGTTATTAGGTGGCTACGTACCGGCACCAAACTCTCCGGCAATGGGCAATGGCTATAACGTAGCCAATAACGTTGACGCCTGGTTTGATGATGTTGACTACGTAGGCGCTTTTGACGGCACCACCGACTGGACAGTAGGCTGGACTACCGCTATTCACGCAGAAGACGACCTTGCTGCCTGCCCTGCCGGCACCAACGAAGTAAACAGCTTAACCGGCCGGTTAAACTGCGAACTAACAGGTGACATTACCACTAACGTAACCCTGGCAGCCGGTGCAGACTATGTGCTGAATGGCCGCGTGCGTATTGGCGCTGATAACACTACAGCCGCAACCTTAACTGTGCAGCCTGGTGTAACTATCTACGGTAAATCGGGTGCAGATTTCCTTGCTATCACCCGCGGTTCAAAAATTGAAGCCAATGGTACCGCGACTAACCCTATCGTCATGACGTCGGTGCAAGATGTGATTGGTTCACCTACCGCTGCCGGCCAATGGGGCGGTCTGGTATTATTGGGTAAGGCGCCAAGCACCAAGTGTGCTGATCAGGCCGATTTAGACAGCTGCTTAGTGCAGGCTGAAGGTAATGCCGGACCATATGGCGGTGGCGACTGGGAAGATAGCAGCGGCACATTAAACTACGTAGTAGTAAAACATGCTGGCTTTGAAGTTATCCCGGACAACGAGTTAAACGGTATTACTTTTGCCGGTGTTGGCTCAGGCACTCAATGTTCAAACATTCAGGTTCACCAGAACGTGGATGACGGCATTGAAATGTTTGGTGGCGCAGTAAACTGTAAAAACGTAGTACTGACTTCTAACGGCGATGACTCAGTAGACTGGGCTGATGGCTGGCGCGGCAAACTGCAATTTGTGCTGGTAAAACACGGTGCGGATGATTCCAAAGCCAACCGCGGTATTGAAGCAGACAACCAATCAGATAACTTCACTGCCACGCCGGTATCTAACCCGACTATCGCCAATATGACCATTATCGGTAATAACTTTAACGGTGATGATGACTCAGAGGGCGTAATACTGCGCGCCGGTACTAATGCCAAGCTGTACAACTTTGTTATCACGGGCCCTGCCGGTATGGGTGAATGTCTGGAACTGGATACAGACGAAACTAAAGCTTTTGCTATCAGTGGCGAGCTGGAATTCACCAACTCAGTGTTGGCTTGTAACGAGCCGACAGTAGGTGACCTGGGTAACGGCACTACTACTGAGCAATGGTTCCTGGGTCAGGCAGGCAACAGCCTGGCTGCTAACCAGGCAGCGGTGTTAGACGGTATCTTTACCATCGATGCTACTGCGCCAAAAGATATGACTGCAGTTGATGATTTCTTTGAAGCGGTAGACTTTATCGGCGCAGTAGATGCCGCTAATGACTGGACTGCAGGCTGGGCCGTCGGCTTAGACGACTAACAGCAACAAACACTGCCGGGTTTTGCCTGGCAGTGTTTTTTTATTCCACTGCATTGAACCGGCACATTAATGTTCAGTGCAACGCAGACGTAACAGTACAAGCTGATAGGACAAAGTTCAGATGAGCAGCATGCAAAAGTTTAATTTCAGTCGTGTTGGCCGCAGTGTGTTGCTGGCCCTTAGCACGGCAACCGCGCTGGTTTCACTGAGCGCAGTAGCGCAAGAAACCCAGCAACCGGCACAGAATGAAGAAGATGTTGAACGTATTTCTGTATCCGGCCGTCTGATGAGCTCTGCCGCTTCTGCCGCTGCGGAGCGTCGCGAGCAACCTTACGTTGCTGAACTGCTCGGCATGGAGCAAATTTCCCGCGCCGGTGACAGCAATGCCGCCACCGCACTGCGTCGGGTAACTGGCTTAACGCTGGTAAAAGACAAGTTTATTTATGTGCGTGGTTTAGGCGAGCGCTACTCCAGCACCTTGCTTAACGGCGCCCTGGTGCCAAGCCCGGATCCAACGCGCAATGTTATTCCGCTGGATATGTTTCCGGCCGGCATTATTGAAAGTTTAGTGGTACAAAAAGCCTACTCACCAGAGCTACCTGCCGCCTTTGGTGGTGGTAACGTTAATATCCGTACCGCTGCTATTCCGCTGCAAACCACGTTTAACGTATCAGTGGGAACAGGTTACAACAGCCTGAACAGCGACGATGGTTTTGACTATGCCGGTGGTGGCGATGACTGGCGCGGTAAAGATGATGGCCTGCGTGGTATTTCACCCGAGTTGGCTGCAGCTCAGGCGCAGTATGGTCTGTTAACCCCTGTTAGCATTGCAGAAGATCTGGGCGGTATTACTGCAGGCAATCTGGAACAAGCGAATGAAATTTTGCGTGAATTGGGCACAGCCTTCAACCGCGATATTGATATCAGCCGCAAAAGTGTAAAGCCCGATTTTGATGGCAGCGCCTCGTTTGGCAGCCGCTTTGAGCTGGCACAAAATGTAGTGTTTGGTGTGATGAGCGGCGTAAGTTATGACCGTTCAACACAGAATATCGAAGAGCAGGAACGTTACTACTCGGTATCAGGTGAAAACCTGGTGCCGTTAAACCGCTATGACGACATCAAGGGTACCGAACATCAGGTTAAACTGTCGGGTATGCTGAATTTTGGTTTAGAACTGGGTGTAGATCACCGTATTGAAACCTCAACCATTTACCTGCGGGACACCAAAGATGAAATAAAAATTAAAAATGGCGACAGTATTGAGACGATAAACGAAAGTAACCGCTCAAATACCGACACCTCCATTTTATATGAAGAACGCAGTATGCTGAGTAATCAGCTGCGGGGCAAGCATAACTTCCCGTTCCTGATGGACCTGGCGGTTGACTGGCAATACACCGATGCTAAAGCACGCCGCTATGCACCGGGCGAAGTTGAATACCGTTACCTGAACGAAACTCAAGCTGACGGTTCAGTGTTCTCTTTCCTGCGTCGCAACCAGAATGCAGTAAATTACAGTTTCGGCGATATGAACGATAACACCGAAAACTTAAGCTGGAATGCCAAACTGCCGCTAACGCTGGGCAAAGCCGAAATGACGCTGAGCGGCGGCTACAGCTACTTCGAGCGTAACCGTAATGCACAAACTGATCGCTTTAACTTTGATACTGTAGGCTACAGCCTGCAGCAATTGTCTGGCAGTTTCTCGGAAATTTTCTCTGACGAAAATATTTTAGATGCCGCCAACGGCTTTAAAATTTCCAACGTGACCACTCAGGCAGATGATTATTTGGCAGCGCAGATGATTGATGCCGGCTATGCGGCTCTTGAGCTTAACTATGATTACAAGTTCCGCTTAAATCTGGGTGTACGTTATGAAGACTTTAAGCAAGTTTCACTACCGTTAAACGCCAATGGCGACATCAGTGGCGAGATCACCGATTCGGTACTGCTGGAAGACGGCTTCTACCCGGCGCTGTCATTAACCTGGTTTGTTAATGACGATTTACAAGCCCGTTTTGGTTACAGCCAAACCGTTGTGCGGCCAGATCTGCGTGAAGTTACACCGGTACTGTACGTTGACCCGCTTACCGACTTTAAAATAACCGGTTTTGCCGGGTTGCAAAGCACCGATATTACCAGTGTAGATGCCCGCTTAGAGTGGTATTACGATAACAGTAACTACAGCGTTGGCGTATTCTACAAAGATTTGGATAACCCGATTGAAGCGATAGAGTTATCCGGCTCTGACGGTAACCTGTTGATGTCGTTCCGTAACGCAGAAAGTGGCAACCTGTACGGTATTGAAGCAGAGTTTCTGCAACAGCTGAATATGTTTGGTGGTACTTTTGGCAAGATTGCTGACAACTTCTTTGTGGCCGGTAACCTTACGGTCAGCGAATCAGAAATTAAGATCCAGTCCTTTCCTGGCGCGGATTTAACTAATTCTGAACGAGGCTTAAGTGGCCATTCCAAATATGTTGCTAACCTGCAACTGGGGTACGACTCAGACAACAACCAGCACAATGCTACGCTAACCTATAACGTGTTTGGTAAGCGTATCGCTTTTGCCGGGGTGAATGACAAAGACGACGCCTTTGAGCAACCGTTTAACTCTCTGGACTTTACCTACAGCTACAATCCACTGGAAAGTATGACAGTAAAACTGGGGCTGAAAAACCTGCTGGACGAAGATGTAGAAATTCTGCAGCAAGGTGAAATACTGCAAAAGCGTGTTGAAGGCCAAAGCTACAGCTTAAGCTTCTCGTACAAGTACTAAAAGTACCTGAATAACAAAAGGCCTGCCAAGCGGCAGGCCTTTTTATTGGGCTAAATTACGTAACCTTACTGGAAGCTGTACCGCACACCCAACGCATAGCGCGTACCATATTGGCGGGCAAACAGGAACTGCTCTTCATAACGGCCATAGCCTTGCTCGGTTTCATTGTTCAGGTTAATACCTTCGATAAATACCGTCAGGTTGTCGTTAATATCGTAGTTAATGCTCATATCCCACTGGCCAAACGTTTTAGCAAACTGCGGCGGTGCATCTGACGACCCCTGCGACTGGCCAACGCCGATTAAATAAGCATCACGCCAGGCGTAAGTCACCTTCACTGATAAACCATTGTTTTCATAAAACGCCTGGAAGTTTGCTGAATCACCCAGACCATTCAGCGGTGATTGCACTTCGAGGCTGTTCACATCAAACTTTACATCACCGTCAACAAAGGTGGCGTTGGCGCCAACACCAAAACCACTGCTACCGAACAAATGCTGTACAGCCACTTCAAAGCCATCGACTGATTTATCGTCACTGTTATACGGCCGGGTCACCAGCCAGGTGATTAAAGGGTCATTGGCCGTCGGTTCAATTACGCCGTTGGCATTACCATGGCCATTGTCCAGCATTTGCTGGTAAACCAGGCCAATATCAGGATTATCATCACCGGCATCAATTAGCTGTTGCTGGGCCTCCAAAAAACGGGGGCCCAGATAAATATCATGCAATCCTTCGAATTGAGTTTCGATAGTTTCGTTGGCAATAAAGTTTTTCACATCCTTTCTAAAATACCCCACCGACGCATAACTGCCCTCGGCATAGTAATATTCCAGGCTAAGATCTAAATTTTTTGATTCAAACGGCTGTAGATTAGTATTGCCTTCACCGCCGGTACGCGAGCCAATTTTCGGGCTGCCACTTAAGCTGCGCCCGCCAGCCAGGTTCCCCAGCGGTGCTCTGGCGATAGTTTTACCCCAGGAAAAACGCGCAACAAGTTCGTCGGTCAAATCGATACGGAAGTCAAACATTGGCAGCAGTACATCATGCTTACCTGTCATCGTTAAAAATGTATCCTCACCTTGCAGGTACTGCATAATCCACTCTGACGCTGATGCCCAGACAACTTGCTGCGGTACTGTCTGGCGTACAGTGCTGGTAACATCAGTCTCTTCATAGCGGACACTGGCATTAAACCGGGCCGGAAAACGGCCAATATCAAACTGCCAGTCTGACTGCAAATACACGCTGAGCGTTTCTTCCTGCACATAGCTTTCACTGTCGATACCGTCGTAATAGGCATCCGGTACATAAGCATCCGCTCCCATTACCGCTTCAGTCAGGTAAGCTTGCTGGCGTGCCACTGCTTCATCAAAGCTATAGGTATAGTAATAGGGCGATGCCATATTTAAACCACCACCGCTAAACTCATCTAAAAAGTTCGCAGTACTATGTCGGATAAACATGCTGTCAGGAAAGATCTCCGTAAAACTGGGGTTAAACCCCGCGCCACCGCGCAGACCACTCCAGGCACTGTAGCCACCCATAGTCTGGTCGGTATACGCCACACCCGCTTTAATGCTGGCAAGCGGGATATCAAACACCGAGTTATACCAGGTAGAGTCAATTTGCAGCTGTTTGATTGCCGACTCGCCAGGCGAGTGAGTAAACTGGCTAAAGTTAGAATCCATTTCTCCGGGCATTAACTCATTTGTACCATTGCGCCATAAAATAGAAGCCTGCGGGATATCACCAGTACGATAATCGTAAATTTTAGTGGTTAGCTGGTCAGAACCAATAATGACCTGGCCGTCACTACCTAAGCCTTTATCCGCGCCATTATCGATTTTGTTATCTGAGTCATGGTAATCCAGGCTCATATGAAAATCGGCCGTGATTTGCCAGTCCAGATTTAAACCTACCGAACGCGCCAGTACTTCTGTAGTGCTGCGGCTTGCCGTAAAAGAACCATCATTGCCGCTGATATCAGCATATAACGCTGTACCGTTAGCATCGAGCTCGTACGCATTAATATTACCGCCAAATTCGTTCCAGATACCCCAGCCAATAGTATTGACACCGGTAATGGCCTGCGACGCGGTATAATCCAAGGTTGCGACAAAATTATCCACCGGAGCAAACTGCAGCGTAACCTGGCCATTGCTGCGCTCACGTTCTACATCATCAATGCCGTAGTTCATATCTTTAGCAAAAAACGCAGGCCCGATTTTATTGCCTTCGGCATCTTCCGGCCGGGCATCTACCACATTAGCGGCATCAAGCGTTGGCAAACTGGTTTGTGCCTGCCAGCCCTGAATATTAGCGTACTGACGCTGGAAATCGCGCTGTTGGTGCGACACCGATACCGCCACACCAAATTTTTCATCGGCAAAGGTATTACTGTACATCGCCGACAGTTCAGGAGTGATATCATCTCCCTCTTCGTTGGATGAGTCATAAATGCCTTTTGCTGATACCGAATAACGCTGTCCCGGGCTTTGCAGCGGCTTGGCAGTAATAATATTAACAGTTGCACCTAAGCCGCCACTGGGGTTTTCTGCCCGGGCGGTTTTATACACTTCAAGCGCACTTACACCATCTGAGGCCAGATTTTCCAAATTATAGGAGCGGGTATTACCGGTGCCCGGCATTTGCCGGCCATTCAGGGTGATCAGGTTAAATTCCGGGCCAAAACCGCGTACCGTGATCTGGCTGCCTTCACCATTAGCACGGCTAACCGATACGCCGGTAATACGCTGTAATGACTCAGCCAGGTTGGTGTCTGGAAACTTACCCATTTCCTCCGCGGATATGGCATCAACTACACCGCTGGCATCACGTTTTACGTCCATTGAACGGATCAAACTGCCACGAATACCACTGACTTGAATCACTTCTATCTCTTCGCTCGCTGCGGCGTTGTCAGCGGCAGTATTGTCCTGTGCCTGTACCAGAGTTGTTGTCATTAACATGGCAATAGCGGTAGCAAGGCGACTTTTAGTAAATGTTATATTTTTCATAATGACCTACTGAGCTCTATTCGTTATTTCCGGCCGGGCTCCAACGCCCGGCATATGCTTATCTGAATACGGATATCCGGGTTAAGGTTGCGTAATGACCACATTATCTAAGCGGTACACTGCCCCATTTCCGGTGCCCCAGGCAGGGAACACCATCAGTACATCAATAGCACTGATA
This sequence comes from Rheinheimera sp. EpRS3, assembly GCF_001513785.1. Taxonomy (GTDB): domain Bacteria; phylum Pseudomonadota; class Gammaproteobacteria; order Enterobacterales; family Alteromonadaceae; genus Alishewanella. The sequence continues at coordinate 368,240 of NZ_LNQS01000001.1, read as the reverse complement.
TCCAGACCAGCGTCGAACAGATCTTGTAAGCTAAATGTATAGGTTTGCCATTGTCCAACCACCGGCGCCAGCCCTTCAAGACTGCTGCTTAACGGCAACTCTGCAAAACTGGACGCACCATCAGCCTCAATTTTAAACAGCCAGGTTGCAGATGCGTCGCTCGGTGCAGATATGACTTTCATCTCAAAACGCACAACCCCATCAGCCAGCAGAGCCGATGCATCGAAATACACATCATCATCAGCCAGTATGCCCATTACTGTTGGTGTAGCACCAATGATAAACTGAGCGGTGGCACCGTGTTGATCATCGTCCTGTTCAACAGTAGGCGTTGTACCACCGCAACAATCCCAAATTGACCATTGTTCAGCAGCTTCATTTGCGAACAAGGTTAAACCCGGCCCCTGATTTGCTCCCGGCAAATGAATTTTGGCATTGTCTACCCGGTATACCGCACCTTCTCCTGTACCCCATGCCGGATAAATCATAATGACATCGATAGCACTAACATCCAGACCAGCCGCAGCCAAAGCTGCCAGACTAAAGCTATATGTTTGCCATTGCCCGGTCACCGGCGCCTGGCCCTCAATACTGGCGGTTAAATCCAGTTCCACTGCACTGGAAGCGTTATCGGCTTCTGCTTTAAATTTCCAGCTGGCATCAGGGCTGCCGGGAGCATTAACCACTTTCATTTCAAACTGTATCAGACCACCGTCAAGCAAAGCAGTAGCATCAAAAGGTGTATCACTGCCGCCATTCGCGCTGCGGGTAATAAAGCCCATTACTGTTGGCGTAGCACCAATACTGAACTGCGCTACAGTACCATGCTCGGCATCATCCATTTCCTCGGTTGGGCTTGAACCAGCGCAACAGTCCCACATTGGCCAATCCGGATTTTGCTGATCGGCAAACAATACCAACTCAGGAAAACTGATATCAGCACTGATCTTCACATTGTCTACCCGATATACAGCGCCCTCACCAGAACCCCAGACAGGGAAAATCATCAATACGTCAATCGCAGACAGATCCAAACCAGCATCGGCCAGCATCTGTAATGGGAAAGTATAGGTTTGCCATTGACCGGTAACCGGCGCTACGCCTTCACTGCTTGCAGTGATATCCAACTCTACTGCTGTGCTTGCGCCAACACTTTCTACTTTAAATTTCCACACAGACGCAGCATCATTCGGGGCCGATACCACTTGCATATCAAAACTGATAGTACCGGTTTCAATAATTGGTGAAGCGTCAAATGGTGAAGGCTGGCCTTGCTCATCGGTAATAAATTCCTCGCGGCTGGTGAAACCATTCACCGTAGGTGTAGCAGCGACACTGAACTCATATACATCACCTCTGTCTGCATCGGCAACCAGAGTAGGTGTTGTACCACCACAGCAATCCCATGCTGCCCAGTTCGGGTTTGGCGTACCGCCGAAAATAGTCAGATTTTGCGGGATACCGCTAGATGGCGGTGAAGGAATAGGTGCAGCACCGATAACCAGGGCATCGGCTTCATCTTCATAACCTGGCCTTATTGTCTCGCAACCTTTACCGGTATCCGGGTTAGCCGCACACTGATAAACGCGCACGTAATCTACAACAAAGCTTTGCCCTTCAGCAAAAGCTGAGGCATCTATACCCAGGTTATTGACGTTTTCGGGCCAGTTACCACCAACAGCCAGATTCAGGATCATAAAAAATTCCTGATCGAATGGCGCGCTGTCCCAATGAGTTTGCAGCTCACCGCTGGACTGATCAAAGTACTCAGCAAACCAGCCACGATGTGACAAGCCGATAGCTTCGTCTCTGCTATTGTAACGCACTACAGACTGGCGCTGTGTGGCATAAAGATAGCCATCTACATACCAGCGAATTTCACCTTCCTGCCATTCAATGGCATAGGTATGGAAATCGTCTGCCGGGTTTACACCATCGGGTAATTGGTAGGATTTACCTGAACTGGCGTTGTTCGGCCATTCGCGGCCATAGTGCAGCGTACCGTGTACGTTTGATTCGGCAACTCCGTCCTCACCCACTACTTTGAGGTTAACCGCCTCCAGAATGTCAATTTCGCCTGATCTCGGCCAGCCACCGTACACACTGTCTGTAGGCATCATCCAAAATGCCGGCCAGCTGCCCTGCCCATACGGCAGTTTGGCGCGCATTTCAAAGCGACCATATTTAAAGTCAGCTTTGTGCTGTGTAGTTAACCGGGTAGAAGTATAGGGTTTTTCAGCACCTTCAGCGGCAGGCAGAGCAACAATATTAAGCATGCCATCTTTAATAAAGGCATTATCACTGCTGTCGGTATAGCATTGCTTTTCGTTATTGCCGCCGCCCGAACAATTAATTTCATAGTTCCATTTTGTACTACTGATGGTTGTACCATCAAACTCGTCACTCCAGACCAACTGCCAGTCAGTTACCGGCTGAGTTACATCCACATTATCAAAGTCTGACTGAGTTTCGGCACCTCCGCCACACCCCGATAAAGTTGATACAAGCAAGCCTGCGCCAACAAGCGCAGCCAAATTTGCTGATTTTTTCATGCTATCCTTCCCCGTGTTATCAGTTTTTAGTGATGGCTTTAAGTAAGTATTTTTTTACCATCAATGTAAGCGCTTTCATAAGTTAAGACACAATACTGAAAACGTCAATGCGACACAGCGCATTTTTTGCACAAAAAAGCGAAGTAAGGTGTAAGAGGAAAATAGGCTTATTTAAAAACAACAGGTTATATGTGTTTAACCCTACTAAAGAAAACGCCAGCAATATGGCTGGCGTTTGAAGCAATAAACAGAACTGTTATGAGTTTTAAAATCTATGTTTAATACCCACAGCCAGATAATCGCGATCGGGTTCTGGAGTATCTAAATTGAAGCTGCTGTACCAGGCAAATAATGTGGTGTTTTTGCCGGCTTTGTAATCCACCCCTACACTGACGGAGTTATCGTCCTCCAGTGTTTGATATTGTGCTTTCAGCTCAGTTTTACCCATAGGATAAGCCGCACTTACCAGCCAGCCGTCTTGCTCTAGCCCGGTTTCAATTTCTTCCTGACGTTGCACTATAGCGCCCAGTTTAACGCCGCCGATTTTAGTTTGCGTGCTTAACCGCATGGCGTCATAGCCATCAACTTCAGCATCCAGCGCCACAGAGGCATAAAAGTTGATACTTTTAAGCTCCTCGTCGCCGTAAAACAGCGCAGCAGAGTAAGCATCTTCAGCGTCGGCTGAATCTTCCAGAATGTAGGTCAGTTGGGCGCCAAAGCCGTTGATAACCGGTGTAAAGTAACTGATAGAATTATTGGCGCGCACTTCGGCTTCCCACAAAGCGCCCAAATCACCTTCAAAATCGTTAAATTGATCAATTTTAGCCTGCGACATTTTCAGTGCGGTATCGTGCCGCCCCAACCGTACTTCACCAAAGCCACCTGCCAGGCCAATATATTGGTTACGGGCGGTAACATTGCTACTGCTGCTGTCAGATACATTGACACCCCACTCCAGCTGATATACCAGCGTAAGGCCGTCATCCAACGCATAGTCGCCTTTTAAACCAAAGCGTGAGTTATTACTTTTAAGCTCAGAAAAACGCCCTTCACCTTCATCACCAGACTGTGCAGATACATTAATCAGGCCATAAATGGTAATCGGTTCAGCATTTACTGCTGCTGTTGCTGTAATCATCATTGCCACTGCTATCGCTGTTTTATTCATCTTCACATCCGGGTTAGTTTAGCTGCTGGCACGCGGTACCAGATTCTGACGGCGACTATCATATGAATCTTTTATGACAAAAAAATGACAGTATGACATTTTTACTACTTTAAAATGATTCTTTTATGACTAAGAACTTCTGCTCTATTTGACACCAAGTATTTATCAAAATCTGGCAAAAGCCAGCCAACTTAGCTTGCGACAACAAAAAAGGGCCAACAGGCCCTTTTTAAAGTGGTTTAAAAATGATTTTTCAGGGCTTTTTCGTGACAACCTGCGTTAGTTCATCATCACTCAGATATGCAACATTGCGCCCTCTGGCCAGAAAAATAGCATGCTGACAAATATTCCGGCTGTGATCGCCGACTCTTTCCAATGCCTTAGCTACATTAGACACCTGCAAACTCACCCCGATCTGCTGGGCATCGTTCATCATGCTGTTAAGACTGTGCTGAATGATGCGGTCGTAATCTTCATCTATCGCTTTATCTTCATGCAACACATGCAAAGCGGCTTCAGCATCCATATTTTTGAAAGCATCTAAAGCGCGCTGCAGCATTAGCTGGGCTTTTGCTGCCATGCTGGTTAATTCGTGCAGTTGTGTATCGTCTGGCCGCCCTTCCGTGATATTTTTCAGCAGTGCTTTAGCAATACGCTTTGCCATATCGCCAATACGTTCTACATCATTAATGCTTTTGAGCACAGCCAGTACTAGGCGCAGATCTGTAGCGGCAGGCTGACGGCGGGCCAGAATATCCAGGCAGTGCTCATCGATATCAACTTCAAAGTCGTTTACTTTGCGATCAAAGTCTTTTACCTGCTGCGCCAGTGCTATGTCACCACTGGCAAAAGCCGATAACGCATCACTTAGCTGCTGCTGAACCAGCGATGCCATCTGCATCAGACGGTCTACCGCTTGTTGTAACTCTGCATCATAGGCCTGCGAGTAATGGCCGCCCATTTTACTATTTGGCATAACAGCGTGCTCCTGAATATTGCCCTGACTTAGCCATAACGACCGGTAATATAGTCTTCGGTACGTTTTTGCTGTGGGTTGGTAAATACATCATTGGTATTACCAATTTCAATAAGATTACCCAAGTGAAAAAATGCGGTGCGATCAGATACCCGGGCCGCCTGCTGCATATTGTGTGTAACGATAACGATGGTGAAGTTTTGCTTCAGCTCGTCTATCAGCTCTTCAATTATAGACGTTGCAATGGGATCAAGTGCCGAACAGGGTTCATCCATCAGGATAACCTCAGGGCTGACAGCTATGCTACGGGCGATACACAAACGCTGCTGCTGGCCACCTGACAACCCTGTACCGGGTTGATCCAGCCGGTCTTTCACTTCATTCCATAAACCGGCACGGCGCAAGCTGGACTCAACAATGTCATCCAGATCGGCTTTACGCTCTGCCAAGCCATGTAATCTTGGGCCATAGGCAATATTTTCATAAATTGACTTGGGAAACGGGTTTGGCTTTTGAAATACCATCCCCACCTGTGCACGCAGTTGCACCACATCCAGTGATGGCTCATAAACGTCGCGACCATCCAGTGCAATACTGCCAGTTACACGGCAATTTTCAATGGTGTCGTTCATACGGTTCATACAGCGCAAAAACGTCGATTTGCCGCAGCCTGACGGGCCGATAAACGAAATCACTTCGTTCTGATATACGTCCATGCTGATACCATGCAGCGCTTCGTTATCGCCGTAAAATACCTTCACATCTTTGGCTCTGATTTTTAGCGGGGCTATGTTTGTCATGCGTTTATCCGTTAGCTAAAACTGAAACTGTTACAACATGCTGGTTAATATAGTCTTACCAGCGTTTTTCGTATTTCTTTCTCAACCAGATAGCCATGCCATTGAGACTGATCATCATCATAAGCAACACGATAATCGCGGCAGATGTACGGGCCTCGAAGAAGTTACGCAACTCGTTGCCCTGCCACAGATAAATTTGTACCGGCAAGGCCGTAGCCTGATCAAAAGGTGAGGCAGGCACAGATGCAACAAAAGACTTCATACCAATCAGCAGCAGTGGTGCTGTTTCCCCCAGCGCCTGTGCTACCCCAAGAATAGCACCGGTTAAAATACCCGGAATGGCCAGTGGCAGCACATGGTGAAAAATAGCCTGCATTTTGGACGCGCCAAGCCCCAGTGCTGCCTGGCGGATAGACGGTGGTATCGCTTTTAAGGTAGAGCGGGTGGCAATAATTACTGTAGGCAACGTCATTAATGATAATACCAGGCCGCCGACAATGGGCGCCGACATCGGCAGATTAAACCAGCCAATCAGTACCGATGCCCCCAGTAAACCGAACACGATAGAAGGCACCGCGGCCAGGTTGTTGATATTCACTTCAACCAGATCTGTCAGTCTATTGCGTGGTGCAAACTCTTCCAGATAGATAGCCGCCGCAACGCCCATCGGTACCGCCAGCACTATCACCACCAGCATCATATAAAATGAGCCCATAAAGGCACCGGCTAAGCCGGCTGAAGCCAGAGAGCTGCGGGAATCCGCATTCATAAACAGGGCTAAACTAAAACGGTTTTGAATAATTCCCTGCTCTGATAACGACTGTACCCATTCGCGCATTTTAGGACTTAATTGCTGCTGGTTATCAGGCAGGCTGCGATCGATATTACCTTTTAACCACACATCAATGTTGGCGTCGGTCAGTAAATGTAAAGTATGGGTTTGGCCGATCACCGAAGGATCAGCCACCACCATATCACGCAATGCGAAACGCTCACCTGAGGTAACAACACGGCCAAGATCACGCCGGTGCTTGGCAGCATCAGGCAACACTTTTTGCAGGCTGTCGGCGATCAGGCGATTAAAGTTAACAAAACCAACCTGATTTTGCCATGCCAGGTCGCGCTGGCGAAAATCATTGTCTGACTCATCAGCCTGCTGCACCGGCTTTTGCGGAACATTGATTATTTTCGGGTCAAAATAAATATCCAGCGTAATAGCAGACTGCCAGAAAGCAGGTATGCCTTTAGCGAAAATATTAATAAACAGCAATGCCACCAGCGCCAGACTGATTAACACTGCGCTTAAACCGAGCGAGCGGAACAGCTTTTCTTTGCGATGACGCTTGCGCAAAGAAGCAATAACTTTTTGCTGTACCTGCGACGGTGCAGCTACTGATTTAATCGGGTTTTCTGCAATTATGGTCATAACTTACTCGTATTGCTCGCGGTACTTACGCACTATTACCAGTGCCATCACGTTTAATAACAGGGTAATGACAAACAGCGTCAATCCCAGAGCAAAGGCTACCAGCGACTGTGGGCTGGAGAAGTCATTATCGCCGGTTAACTGGTTAACAATGGTTACCGTTACCGTAGAGACTGCCTCAAACGGATTGGCGGTAAGCGCCGGGCTGTTGCCGGCTGCCAGTACCACTATCATGGTTTCACCTATCGCACGGCTGGCTGCCAGCAAAACAGCACCAACAATACCGGGTAATGCCGCAGGCAAAACCACTTTGATAATAGTTTCAGATTTGGTAGCACCAAGTCCAAGCGAGCCATCGCGCATGGTTTTTGGCACCTGAGTAATAATGTCGTCAGATAAAGACGAGATAAACGGGATAATCATAATGCCCATTACCACACCCGCGGTAAGAGCAGAGGTCGCACTAATAGTCAGGCCAAACGTATTACCCAGATCGCGTAAAAACGGCCCAACGGTAACCAGAGCAAAAAAGCCGTACACTATAGTTGGAATACCTGCCAGTACTTCAATAGCCGGCTTAGCGATATTACGTAGCCTATAAGGTGCATATTCCGCCAGATAAACCGCCACCATCAGGCCAAGTGGAATGGCAACCAACATCGCAATAGCAGAAATCATCATAGTACCAGCCAGCAACGGTACTAAACCAAAGCTACCTTGCTCACCCACACCAACAGTAGAGAACCGAGGGTTCCAGGTGGTACCAAAGAAAAACTCTGTTGGCGGGATATAACTGAAAAACTTCAGTGTTTCTCCAACCATCGACAGCACTATGCCAATAGTGGTTAAAATGGCAACCGTAGAACACAGTACCAACAAGCTTTTTACCACACGTTCTACCTGATGGCGTGCTTTTAAGGCCGGGGTAATTTTCAACAAGCCAAACAGCATACCAACAGCTGCAATAACAGCGATTAAAGCGGTCAGCACCAAAGCACTATTGGCTTTAAGCTGACGAAAATGCTCAGCTGCCTGTAACTCCCACGGAGCCGCATCCGCAACCACCCCAAAATTATTCGCCAGATTATTAATACGCTGTGTCACTACCCGCAGTTGTTCTGTGCTTTGTGCACTAATATCTGTCGGTAAAGCACTAATCATCATGGCATTAATTACAGCAGGAGATAGCCACAACCATAGCAGAAGAATAAAAAAAGCAGGTAGCACAGCCCACAAACCTACCATCATACCGTAATGATGTGGCCTTGAGTGCATGCGCAAATTGGGGTTAACTGTAGCAATACTTCGGCTGCGACGGGTACCAAACTGATAGCCCAGTGCCAGCAGAACAAGCAGCACTACAATTAACGACAGGTTACTCATGATTACTCCGTAAACAGCTTGGCGCCAGTTCAGATGGCAGTGTAAGCGGTTTATATTTCAATTTTATGACAGCCAAAAGCAGATAAGAGAACCTCATAGGCTCTCTTATCTGGCAAACACTGTATTACAGCGATTTTTTCTGGGTAATAGCCTGCATGATCTCAGCACGCTCATCATCTGCCAGCGGAATTAGACCAGCACTTTCCAGCACACTGCCAAAACCTGACATGCCGTCACTAATATGAAATTGGGCATATTCCTGCAGCCCTGGGATCACACCAATATGTGCGCCTTTAACATAAATATATAGCGGGCGAGATACAGGGTATTCACCCGAAATAATCGTATCCTGATTTGGCTCTACGCCAGACATGGTTGCTACTTTAATGCGGTCACGGTTAGCTTCATAAAAGCTCAGACCAAATACACCCATAGCATCTTTTTGCGCCTGCAGACGTGCTAGCGTTTCAGTGTAATCACCGGCAATTTCAACTACCCGGCCGTCGGTACGCATAGCGGTACACACTTTATGCGCCGCATCTTTATCCATGGCTTTAATTTCAGCAAGCGTCTGGCAGCCCGGAATAACGGCTTTTTCTTCATATACTTCACGGGTACCGTGGTTAGAGCCCGGTATAGCCAGCAAAATTTCCTGATCTGGCAGGCTGGCGTCTATCTGTGACCAACGGCTGTATGGGTTAGCAACCATTTTACCGTTTTGCGGCACCTGAGCAGCCTGAGCTAAAAATACGTGCTTTGGCTCTAACGTAGTGAAGGTTGCAGCGTCAGTGCGTGAAGCAAATACAATACCGTCATAGCCAATTTTTACTTCAATAATTTCTTTTACGCCATTAGCTTTACAGGCTTCAACTTCATTGGGTCGCATTTTGCGTGAGGCGTTGGCAATATCTATAGTATTGGCACCCACACCCTGACAAAACTGGCGCAAACCGCCTGACGAACCGCCAGAACCTACAACAGGCGTACGAAACTGTGCAAAGTTATTACCAAACTCTTCAGCAACCACAGAAGAAAATGGTAACACCGTTGATGAGCCAGCAATTTGAATAGTGTCACGGCTGCTTTGAGCCTGTGCAGAACAGGTAACGACGCCAACAGCTAACAGCACGGCAGTAAGAGTATTCAGTTTCATGGTAATTCCTCGGTTGTCCGATGTTGAACTGGTACTAGTTTGCTGCATTTTTATTTCAGTAATATGACAGCGAGCATTTTTTTATCTGGTTTCTAAACACCTGTTTGCACGGCACAGCGATTACGCCCCTGATGCTTGGCCTGATACAACGCCTGATCAGCCCTTAATAGCAGCTTGTCCAAATCGTCACGCTCTGGCAGGTACATGGCAATGCCAATACTGCAACTAAGATGCAGCACTGTACCGCTTGTAAGGGTAAAATTATATTGTGCCACTGTCATGCGGATCCGCTCGGCTGACAAAATAGCGGTTTGCAAATCAATTTCGGGCAGTACCAGAATAAACTCCTCACCACCGTAACGGCCGAGTAAATCTGTGTCGCGGATACTCTGCTGGCATAGCAAGGCAAAATCACGCAGCACTTTGTCACCGGCAGCATGACCATACTGGTCATTAATCTGTTTAAAGTGATCGATATCCAGCATCAGCACAGCTAAATCTTTCTGGTACCGCTTAGCACGGCGCAGTTCACTTAGTGCTTGCTGCATAACCGCGCGCCGATTTAATAAGCCGGTAAGAAGATCGGTGCTGGCCAATTGCAGCAACTCTTTATTACGTTCAATCAGTTGCTGTTCGGTTTGTGCATGGCGGGCTATTTCGGCTCGTAAGGCAGCAGCCATGCGGCGAGACCTGAGGGTAATAAAGCCTAATAACGCGATAACCAGCAACAGCAGTAGCGACATAAAAATCAGCTTGTAATCAGCAGGCCCTGTCATCGTATTACGGGGCAAGGTATCAGCACGTACACAAGCACTTAATAAGGCAGCCATTAGTAGCAGTAAGTTAAGCCACAATAGTTGCCGCGGTTGACTACATCTAGCTGTCAGCACAACAAGCTCCCAGCCGTTCCCGGGCGTTATAAGTCGCTTATTCAGTATAGGCCAGCTTATTAAGCCTTACAGCGGCAGTTTTAGTTAAAAAAAAGCCCGGTTTTTCAACCGGGCCCTTTCAATTACCATACGATCAGTTTGCTGTTACTTCCAGCAAGGTTGTTGCCTGCTCAAGGCCATCAGCACCTTTAAACGATACCACACCCAGATATGGGAACGGGCTGGCAGTCAGGTTAGACGTTTGCACAGTAACATTGTTAGAACGACCTTCAATTGCCCTGGTACTGGCGGCAACTCTGGTATTACCTGCATTGGTGCCCACTATCCATAATGGCATAGTGTAGTCAACCGTCGCCTGACCTAACAGGTCGTATGCATGCACGAATACCAGATAGAAGTCACCGGCAGCGCCATTAGCAGCAGGTGCTGGATCCAATAACATCACCTGCTCATTACCACCACTGGCGGCTGAAGAACCTACCGCGGTACAAGAAGACGCAATACAACGGTATACGTACATATCTAAATCAGCACCTGGCACACTGGCCAAAGCCTCATACAAGCTGAAACGTAATACTCTGGTACCAGCCGGTACTTCGAACGTATGTAAACCTAAGCCTGGTTCATTGAAACTGAAATTACTATCAGGATCCTGCGGAATGGTACGGCTGGAACCTGCTGGTGCATTCAGGCCGACAATGCTGGCGCTGGTCGAACCGGTGTAATTCATTGCCACCGGGAAGCTAATACGGCCTGCTTTAGCCACTACTGAAGCGGCAATAGTTGCCGGCGCATCAATCAGTTCTGGTGGTACTACTCTGACCGCGATCGGGCTGCGCACACTGTGCACACCGTCAGACCAGGTAATAGCACCAAACACCCATTGCCCGATAACAGCGCTTTGGTTCGGCGTAAAGGTTAAACCATACGCAGCAGTACCATTGGCAGGCACTGCCATGCTATTGCCACCTACTACGGTAACATTCACACCGGCCGGTGCTTCAATTGTTGCCGTATAAACCGAGGCTGAACCGCTAACATCCGTTACTTCACGGTATAAAGTTTCTGTACCAGACAACTCGCCAATAGCCAGTGATGGCAGGTTTAGCTGGCTTGGATCAGTGTCGTAATTAGCCGCTTCAAACGCATCACAGGAGAAACCACTTGCGCTCAGTACAAAAGAACGGTTGCCAATACCACACAGGAAGGCAAAGTAGTCCAGATTGCTGATGTCGTAAGTTAAACCTGGGTTAGTCGCTTTGTTTGGTACCGCATGGCCTGCACCAAAATCAAACGGATCTGCTGGTGTAACACCGTTTTCTTTGGTTAAATCCTGACGTGCTGTAGTCATCAGCGCAGATTTAATCATCGCAGGTGTCCAGCTTGGGTTAGCTTCTTTTACCAGAGCAGCCATACCTGCAATATGCGGGCTGGACATAGAAGTCCCCTGCAGATAGGTAAAGCTGTTACCGTGCGCAGCTAACATAGGCTCAGATGATGCACCAGCCAGAATTTTAACGCCCGGTGCAGTAATATCAGGCTTGATAACATCAGACGTTGCCAAGTTAGGGCCGCGTGACGAGAAACCCGCCATCAGGTTGCCAACTTCAACTACATCAGTAACAAACACAGACGGGCTCATTGTTACACTAACAGTACCACCAGCGGTAACTTCAGCATTAAACGCATTACCTGCAGCCAGCGTAGTCATTACCGCTGGAATAGCAAAACTACTTGAGCCACCCATAACAGATGGAGAAGCAGTAGTATTGTTATATACAATAACCCCTACAGCACCGGCAGCTTCTGCAGCGGCCAGTTTAACGTCAAAGTTACAGGTGCCGCGCTGAATCAGCGCAAACTTACCAGCCAGCTCAACCGCATTACTTAGCGGTGTACAAGCTTCAATCGGAGAAGCAACCGCAATGTCGGCAGTAATATTGCCAGTTTCGCTCAAAGGCTTAGAAGTACCGCCTTCAACGGCAATATAAGTACCCTGCAGCGGACCTGCTGTTACCTCAATACCATTGGCAATACTGGTACCATCATACGTCGATGCCGCAACCGTGGTTACCCATGGCGCCGGCGTACCAATAGTACCTGCACCCGGGCCATCATTACCTGCCGACACAGCAACAAATACACCGGCCTGAGTAGCACGCAGCTTGGCCGCTACAGCTAAGGTGGTTAAATCGGTTAAACTACCACCGATAGAATAGTTAATAACATCAACACCATCAGCTACGGCCTGATCAATAGCGGCCATGGTATCGCCATAGAAACAGCCACGCTCGTTTACACCTTCAGGGCTAACATAGCTACTGTTCCAACAGGCTTTATACATAGCGATACGTGCGCGCGGCGCGATACCAGATACGGTCGCAACAGGAGTACCATTAAATACAGCCGTTACACCTTCGTTACCACCAGCGGTTGACGCAACGTGAGTACCATGGTTATCAGCATCACGTGGCGACACAAACTCACCCGGTTGTAACTGATACACGCTTTCAAAAGAGCTTTTATAGTAGCGTGCGCCAATCAGCTTATTGCTACAGCTAAAATCAGCATCTTCACCGGTATCACACACTCCGGTCCAGCCAGCCAGTGGGCCGTATGAACCATCGTCAGCGAAACTTGGATGTTCTGGCCAAATACCGCTGTCAACAATACCAATAACAACATCTTCGCCTTTCACACCCAGAGTGTGTAAACCTTCAGGCGAGCCTGTCAGTTCAAGAAACGCCGGGGTATTTGATGTGGTCAGTTGCTGAGCTTCATCACGCCATACGCCAATAACATTTGGCAAACTGCGCATTGCTTCGGCTTGTGCTGCCGTCATTTTCGCAGAGAAACCATTGAACGTGTGTGTGTAGGAATAAATAACCTGTACTGCACCGGTTTGTGCCGCCAGTTCCTGGTGGAACGCTTTTAAGCTGTTAGTATAACTTTGCATTTTAGCTGAGCCGGCATTATAGCGGTTCAGCGCCCGGGCAACTGATTGTCTGGCGGGCAGCAGCTCACCAAGCTCTTCTGCTCTTTCTACGCCACTTTTGCCTTTCACCTGAACGATATAAGGCACTGCGTCTGTGCTATCGTCGGCTACCTGACGCAGTTGGCTTGGGTCGATGGTCACTTCATATTGGTTTGCCAGTGCATTGGCGTGGACCGCGCCGACAGCTACTGCAACTGCTAGCGCAGTTCTGGACATAATTCTGTTAAATCGCATGTAATATCTCCGTTTATTTTTATTACCCATCAGAGCTGTGCAAACACACAATCAGGTTTTGTTAAACCAAGGCTGTGAACTTGTCACGGCATCTGACGATATTTATTCGAGCACTATTTTTTTAACCTGGATTTCTTCAACCTGACTTGCTTTTTATCTCTACCGACAACATGGCCAAATGTAAAAGCCGCCTGACAGACATGTATAAAAAGCAGACACTTAAATATGGGTTACTACCCCAATCATGGCAACCATGTTGCCCCTGACAGCAGGGACAACATGTGTGAACAAGCCGCCATAGTTGTTAATTACAAATAATTTCACTGATAAAAAAGCTGACACTTAACCTTGACGGCGACGCAGTAATAAACCACCAATCGCACCCAACATCAGAAATACTGTTGCTGGTTCAGACACTAAAGTGGCGTTGCTTAAAGAAAAGGTACCAGCATCAAGGAACTCGCCATCTGTGCTGAAAATATCCATGAAACCTTCACCAAAAGCGCCGTCCCAGAAGCCCTGAAAAGCAAATGAGTTGGAGATATCATTTACGTCAAAGTTTAAGAAGCTAAAACCTGCAGCCAGGTTGAACGGGTCATATTCAGCCAGAAACAGAAAGCTCTCACCGATGGTAAAACCGAACAGTTCAAACGCTTCCCACTCAAGTACATTACCGAACTCGTCAATGTTATCCAGATCAACAGACAGCACACCAAAACTGGTGCCATCTTCAAACAGGAATTCTTGTGTCATGATAGGCGCGGCCTGCACGGTCTGCGGTAACGCCAGACTGCTCAGTACCAAAGCTGATAGAGCAAACAATATAGACTTCAACATGGATATACCTCTGAATTTTGTTATTGGTTGTAGTAAATGCAATAGCTTGCATCAGGACAATGCATAAACCAATCCAACTAATTATTTTGATAAAAATCAACAAGATAATAAAATCACACTCAAAGATACACCTGTAACTTTATGTTACTGACAAAAAAGCGGACATAAAAAAAGCGAACTTCAGTTCGCTTTCTTCGTTGTGATCACGGCACTACATTAAGACCAGTTCAATACCACTTTACCGGATTGGCCGGAGCACATAATGTCGAAGCCTTCCTGAAAGCGCTCCATTGGCAGCTCATGGGTGACCATTGGCGTTAAATCCAGCCCAGACTGAATTAAGCTGGCCATCTTGTACCAGGTTTCAAACATCTCACGGCCATAAATGCCTTTAATTACCAAGCCTTTAAAAATCACCTTGTTCCAATCTACCGCCATATCAGAAGGCGGAATACCCAGCATGGCAATTTTGCCGCCGTGGTTCATCGTATCCAGCATGGCGCGAAACGCTGCCGGCACACCAGACATTTCCAGGCCAACGTCAAAGCCCTCTGTCATGCCTAGCTCTTTCATCACGTCTTTTAAATTTTGCTTGCTGACATCTACCGCACGGGTGGCACCCATTTTCAATGCCAGTTCCAGCCGGTAAGGGTTAACATCGGTGATCACCACATGGCGGGCACCCACGTGGCGCGCCACAGCCGCAGCCATAATGCCGATGGGACCGGCACCGGTGATCAGCACATCTTCACCAACTAAATCAAACGACAAGGCGGTATGTACAGCATTACCGAACGGGTCGAAAATAGCAGCGATATTATCCGGAATATTATCTGCCAGTTTAAAGGCGTTATACGCCGGAATAACCAGATACTCAGCAAAAGAGCCGGCACGGTTTACACCAACACCAATAGTGTTGCGGCACAAATGCACCCTACCGGCACGGCAGTTACGGCAGTAGCCGCAGGTAATATGGCCTTCGCCGGAAACGCGATCGCCAATGTTGAAGCCGCGCACCTCCGAACCCATACCTTCTATTACGCCCACATATTCGTGGCCTACCACCATACCGTGCGGAATAGTGTTTTGCGCCCACTCATCCCACTTATAGATATGTACATCGGTACCACAAATAGCGGTTTTTTTAATACGGATTAACACATCATTCGGGCCCACTTCTGGTTTGTCGACCTCGGTTTGCCAGATGCCCGGTTCTGCTTTTAACTTTGCTAATGCTTTCATTTTCACGCCCCGCCCTTATGCGATCACGCCCATGTCTTTACCAATACGGATAAAGGCATCAATTGCCTTATCCAGTTGCTCTGTTGTATGTGCTGCTGAAATTTGTGTGCGAATGCGCGCCTGGCCTTTTGGTACTACCGGGAAAGAGAAACCCACTACGTAAATGCCTTCGGCCAGCATGCGTTTAGCCATTTCTGCCGCTACTTTGGCATCGCCCAGCATTACCGGAATAATGGCGTGGTCTTTACCGGCCAGCGTAAAGCCGGCAGCAGACATTTTTTCACGAAAGTAATTGGCGTTATCCCAAAGCTTAGCCCGCAGTGCATCACCCTGTGCCAGCATATCCAGCACCTTTATAGAGGCGGTAACAATAGACGGCGCCAGCGAGTTAGAGAACAAATATGGCCGTGAACGCTGCCGCAGCCATTCAATTACTTCTTTTTTGCCCGAGGTATAACCGCCGGACGCACCGCCAAGGGCCTTGCCCAGGGTACCGGTAATAATGTCAACGCGGTTCATCACATCGCAGTATTCATGGGTACCGCGGCCGTTCTTGCCGACAAAACCTACCGCATGGCTGTCGTCTACCATTACCATGGCGCCGTATTTGTCGGCCAGGTCGCACACGGATTTTAAGTCGGCGATTACGCCATCCATTGAGAACACACCATCGGTGGCAATCAGTTTAAAACGGGCGCCATCGGCATCCGCTTGTTTTAACTGCACTTCGAGTTCCTGCATATCGTTATTGGCATAACGGTAACGTTTGGCTTTACACAGGCGCACACCGTCAATAATAGAAGCATGGTTTAACGCATCAGATATTACTGCATCTTCAGCGCCTAAGATGGTTTCAAACAAGCCGCCGTTAGCATCAAAGCAGGAAGAGTACAAAATGGTGTCTTCGGTGCCTAAAAACGCACTGATATTTTGCTCCAGCGTTTTATGAATATCCTGAGTGCCACAGATAAAGCGCACCGACGCCACACCAAAACCATGGCTTTGTAAGCCCTGCTGTGCAGCAGCAATTAAATCCGGGTGATTGGCCAGGCCTAAATAGTTGTTAGCACAAAAATTCAGTACCTGTTGGCCACCAACGGTAACGTCGGCACTTTGTTGAGACGTAATAATACGTTCTGCTTTGTACAAACCTTCTGCTTTCACATCGTCTATTTGTTGTTGTAGATGTTGCAGAAAAGCGCCATTGCGCATAAAGCCTCCTGTTGCGGGGGGTAAGAAAACAGAAAAAACGGCGCCATTGTAAAGCTTATAGCGCTGTCCTGCAGCGCTTTTCACTCATCTGCAGTGCTGCTCAGACCTGCAGATGTAAAGCTTAAGCTACAAAGGTATTATTGTGCCAACGCTTCATAATGCTGCTGCAAACGGGCGATACGGGGCCGGGCCTGCTCGGTGGCATAAGGTTTAAATAGTAGCAATACCTTAAGCACTCCCTGATATACGCTGGCTTGATCAATAGCCTGATCCGGCGCCTGGGTTTTCAGATAGCTGATCCAGAATGTCACCAGTAGTTTTATGCTGTGCGCCAGATCGGTAATGTCGTCATCGTCAATCTGAATTACCGCAGATTGCTTCAGCGCTTTAAGCACGGCAATAACCCGTGTCAACACACCTTGCTGTACCTGCAGGTAATCTTGTTGCAAGGCGGGATCACGCGATAAAATATCCGGCAAATTGGCATAAAAGAAATGAAAGCGCCACATCAGCTCAAACACCGCGTCCAGATAACACGCCAGTGCATCCAGAGCCTCGGCTTTATCCGATGGTGGCTTAATGCGGGTTTCCAGCAACTTGGCATATTCTTTAAAAATCTGCCGGACGATATCTTCTTTATTACGGAAGTGGTAATACAGATTACCCGGGCTAATTCCAAGGTGGGCAGCAATATGATTGGTAGTGACCTGACGCTCACCCACCTGATTAAACAGCTCTATGCTGGCTTGCAGAATTTTATCTTTAGTTCTTAACTTCTTTTCCATCTGCGAAACAGGCTTATTGTTAGCTAAATTAATTTGCTATAGTAACGCCAAATTGACTAAAAACTCTAGTCGCAGGACAGCCACTGCTGTGCCCTTGCCAAGGAAAGCTTACAACCCAATGAAAATAAAAGCTATTTATCCAGGCACCTTTGACCCACTTACCAATGGGCATGCCGATTTGGTGCTGCGGGCAGCCCGTATATTCGACCAGGTAATAGTGGCAGTAGCAGCCAACCCCAGCAAACAACCACTGTTTAGTCTGGATGATCGGGTGTCGCTGGCACAACAGGCCTTTACCGGTATCAGCAATGTCAGTGTTATCGGCTTTTCGGGTTTACTGGCTAAATTTGCTGAAGATCAATCAGCACAGGTGCTGATCCGCGGTGTGCGTGCTGTCGCCGATTTTGAGTATGAGTTTCAGCTGGCCAGTATGAACCGCCAGTTAAACCCGGCGCTGGACAGCATTTTTATGACGCCGTCAGAAAAAAACACCTTTATATCCTCTACGCTGGTAAAAGAAGTGTGCCGCCATGGCGGTGATGTCTCCAGTTTCGTGCCCTGCCATGTTGAACAGGCGTTAAAAGCTAAATTTAAATTATGACCTTTAAACCCTCTTTATTAAGTTTACTGCTGTTTGCCGTGCCAGCTGCGGCTGCGCCCTGGGTAGATACTACCGACAACTATTTGCGCCAGTCACTGCAAACGCTGTCTCATGCCGGTGTTATTACCGGCCCGGTAAATACCTACCCGCTAATGTGGAAAAACATTGTTGCCGATTTAGCGGCTGCGCAGGAGCAACCCACAGAAGAGCTGCGCTTTGCGCTGGCCCATGTGCGTTCAGCCTTAAATGCGAACCAGCACAGCTATATAGCCGGTATTAAACTTAAAGCCAGCTCAGATCCCTCTTTGTACCAAAGCTTTGGTGAAACTTATTTTGATAAAGCCAGTGCCAGTGTATTTAAAGAGTATCTGGGCGATAACTGGGCAGCAAAAACCCAAGTGAATTACCGCAAACTGGAAGATGGCAGCAACGAGCAAGAGCTGACGTATGACGGCAGCTATATGGCCGTTATTGCCGGAAACTGGGTGCTGGCACTGGAGCAACAGCCGTTATGGTGGGGGCCGGGCCAGCAAACCTCGCTGCTGGTAACCAATAATGCCCGCCCGATCCCGTCATTGCGCTTAAGCCGCCACAGCTGGCAAAAAAGTGACGCTTTATTGTTTAGTTGGTTAGGCCCGTGGAGCTTCACTACCTTTATTGGTCAGGGCGAGCACAGCAGCATGCCCCGGCAGATTAAACATTTTGGCGCCCGTTTCAGCGCCCGGCCATTGCCGCAACTGGAACTTGGCTTATCGCGGGTAAGCCAGTGGGGCGGCGATACGTTGGATAACGGTCTGGATGCTTTCGGCGATATGTTGTTACTAAACGATGACAACAACGCCGATAACCTGGCTGCAGTGGATATGACTTTTCATACCAATCTGTTTAACCGCCCCTTCAGCTTTTATACCGAGCTGGCAGACGATAACGGTGGCCGCAAGTTAGGCAAACCCATGCAGCTGTATGGCGTGCGTACTTTTTTCGGCAGTGAAACTGCGGTGCATACACTGAATCTGGAATGGTCTGACACCTATATTCGCTGTGAAGAGCAAATGATGGCCGGTGATTGTGCCTACGAAGGCGACATTTATCCGCAAGGCTATCGCCGCTATGGCCGGGTGATAGGCAGCGGTTATGGAGCCGATGCAAGGGTATTGTCGGCGGGTTACCGCTATCAGACATTTGACGGTTACAGCTGGGCGGTTAGTGTGCTGCGTGGTGAGTTCCTTGCTGCCAGTTCAGAGCTGAAAAACTGGCAGTTAAGGCTGGAGTACCGCCAGCCGTTATTCAACGGCTTGCTAAGCATTGAAGGCCGGGCATTTGATAAATCGCCAGAGCCAGAACTGCGCGTTAAACGCGGCAGCCTGGCAGTAACCTGGGAATACCGCTTTTAAGCTACCGCGCTATCTAGCTGGCCTTAGTCTAGCGCCAGCTGGTTAATTTGTGGCCTTTAAGCGCATAAAACAGAATAAACAGGTAACAGGGCAGCATCACGATATAAGCGCCCTGTTGACCTAGCCCGCTGCCGCTTGCCAGCCCCCAAAACAACGGGCCAAAAGCACCACCGGCAATGCCCATAATCAGCAACGCCGAGCCGATGCTGGTAAGTGAACCCAAACCAGACAGTGCCAAAGGCCACACTGCCGGCCAGACGATAGCATTTGCCAATCCTAATACAGCAATAAGCAGCAAGGTGTCCGGTAACGCTGTACCACCAAAAGGTACCAACAGCGTATTGGCAATAACATAGGATGATGTATCACCCAACACTATTGCCAGCGTAAGC
Source organism: Rheinheimera sp. EpRS3 (assembly GCF_001513785.1). GTDB lineage: Bacteria > Pseudomonadota > Gammaproteobacteria > Enterobacterales > Alteromonadaceae > Alishewanella. Next base: position 348,200 of record NZ_LNQS01000001.1, on the reverse strand, counting down.
ACTACGCCCAATACAGCTGATACCGCCAGCGCCGCCTGCTGCGACAGCACTCTTGGGATCAGCACTATGCCCAAAATATAACCCAGCACCATACAACCCATGGTATAGGATGTCATTACGGTATAACGCTCAACCCCCAGCGATAATGCAAACAAGCCTATGGTGTCACCGGCGATCACTTCTACCGCAACATAAACAAACAGTGCCAGCACACCCAGTGCCAGGCTGGGCCTTGCCAGCGCGGCTTTTATCTGGCCGGCTTTGTTACCTTCTCCGGTTTCTTTTTCCAGTTCAGGTAACGGTGAAAACTTCACCGCCAGGGCCAGTAAGCCCAAAAAGGCGGCAAGCCCGAGATAAGGCAACACTAAACTTGCCGCCATAGCATCAATTTGTCCTGCAGTTAATTCAGTGCCGGCAGGCGCAACAAAGCTGCTGGCGATCAGCGCTGTAAAAACAATAGGCGCCACAACACCGGCAGTTTTATTTAAAATACCCATAATGCTGATACGCACTGCAGCGGTTTCTTCCGGGCCAATTTTAACTACATAAGGGTTTACTGCAGTTTGCAACAAGGTTTGGCCGGTACCAATAACCAGCTGCGCTAACAAAAATAACGCAAACGTCTGGGTTTGGGCTGCCGGAATATACAGCAGGCCAGCCAGCATCATGGTGGCCATACCCAGTGCCATACCGTTTTTATAACCTACTTTGCGGATAAGCCAGGCAGAGGGCAGCGCGGTAAAGGTTACGGCAATATAAAATGAAAACAATACCAGTGATGCCTGAAACGGTGTAAGTAGCAACATCTGCTTCAGATAAGGCATTAACGAGCCATTAAGCCAGGTAGCAAACCCCAGCACAAAAAACAGCATCGCCACTATGATCATTGGCAGTATGCTGCTGCGCTTTTTTGCCTGCTCAGCTGTCATTTCCATATTTATTCCCCGCTATTATTATTGTGCTATTATTGTGTTATTAATATGTTTGTTAGTATGTTATTGGGCAGTAAATACCGGCTGACCGTTAATCCAGTTAGCCTGCACCTGCCAGTTATTATTCAGTAACACTAAATCTGCCTGCGCCCCGGCCACTATCCGGCCTTTATTATGTTGTGCTAAAAACTGCGCAGGATACAACGACGCCATGCGTAAGGCTTCTGCGGCACTAACATCAAGCTGTTCCACCGCATACTGCACGGCGGCGGCCATATCCAGCACCGAGCCTGCCAACGCACCAGCTTCATTGGTCAGTTTGTTGCCATCGCGTATTACTTTGCCGTCGAAAAAGGCAAATTCGCTATCTGAAGTGCCAACCGGTGACATGGCATCGGTTACGATTATCAGTTTGCCTTTAGGCTTCGCCGCCAACGCCACTTTGGCAGCCACCGGGTGCATATGATGGCCGTCAAAAATCACGCCGCACCAGCTGTTGGTATCTGCCAGCGCTACCCCCACCATACCCGGCTCACGCGAGGTCAGCGGCGACATAGCATTATAAAGATGGGTAAAACCGGTGGCACCGGCTGCAAGTGCCGCTTGTACGGTGGTGGCGTCGGCATTGGAGTGGCCAAGGCAAACAATCACATTCAGCGCTACCAACTGCTGTATTTGCTGCGGGCTGATATTTTCCGGCGCTACCGTAACCAGCTTAATGCCAAGATCAGTACGACCATATATTGCCAATTCAGCCTCACTTAACTGCCGGATATGCTGCTGCGGATGCACGCCTTTTTTCGGCACCGATAAATGCGGCCCTTCAAAATGTACACCGATAATACCGGGCTCGGCATCGGCAATAGCGCCGGCAACAGTGTCGGCTGCCTGCTGCATAACACTCACGCTGTCGGTAATTACCGTGGGCAGCATAGCTGTGGTACCAAAACGGGCATGCGCCTGCAACATAGTGCGCAGTGTCTGCCGGCTGGGGGCGGTATTAAATAAAGCCCCGCCGCCGCCATTAACCTGTACATCAATAAAGCCAGGCACCAGCAACCCCTGCTGCACTGCACCGGTTGCCGGAGTTACTGCCTGAATAACGCCGTCTTTAATAACGACACTGACATTATCAAACCATTTTTCGCCGTCAAACAGGCGGCTGACACTTAACTGCTGCATGTACTTATTACCGTTAGGTTGGGTTATACCGTTTTGGTCACTTTATTCAGGCCAGGCGGTGCATCGGGGTTAATGCCTCTGCTACGCGCCACCACTTCAACATCCAGATAAAAGCGCTGCAATACCAGTAAGGGTAACACCCGCGCATCGGCGTTTACACCACGGTGATGCAGCTGCACTATGGCAGCGCCACGACTGCGCACATCTTCTATCTGGCTGCGGTGTGCACTTAAGCTTTCATCTTCTATAGTGACATCGACAATAGCAAACTGATTTTTTACCAGCGTAACCGGGCCATGTAAAAATTCAGCACTGGAGAAAGCTTCGGCATGAATACCACATACTTCCTTTAGCTTTAGCGCAATTTCGCGCGAAATGGCATAACCCAGACCACGGCCTAATACCACCAGATGCGCCACATTCTCTAACGCCTGTGCTGTTAACTGCTGCGGCAAGTCGATAGCTGCCTGCAAACTTTGCGGCAATTGCTGCACGGCTTGTTGCAATGCCTGATTACCCGACCATACCGACACCAGCTGTAAAATAGCACTTAAGGTAGCCAGATAGCTTTTAGTGGCGGCCACGGCCTTTTCGGCACCGACATGCAGCGGCAGCGTGTAATGCGCCTGCTCAGCCAAAGGTGAGGTAGTGTCGTTTACCAATGCCACTACCATAGCGCCGCTGCGTTTGGCCATCTCCACCTGCGCCAGAATATCCGGGCTGCGGCCCGATTGTGAAATAACCAGCACCAGCGCGTCGGCCAGTTGCAATGATTTGTTGTATACACTGGCGATAGACGGGGCAGCTGCAGCCACTGGCAGGCCGACTTCTATTTCAATTAAATATTTAGCAAACACCCCGGCATGATCAGAAGATCCGCGGCCCACCATATAAACAAATTTGGGTGAACGCTGGCGGATGTGTTCTACCACCTGTTGCACGGTAGCAGCATTAGCTGCCAGTTGTTCTGCAATACGTTGTGGCGCTTCTGTGGCTTCCAGAGCCATAATACTGTTGCTCATTTTTACTTCTTACCTATAACGACATAACGGAAGATGGCAGCTGGCCGCGCTGACGGGCAAACCACACTGCACCGAGTTCCGGCGGTTGTAATGCCGGTGTAACCTGTTGCTGAATATGTTCTGGCAGATACGGCAGCAGTTTATGCGCCAAACCGCCGATAAAAGATAACCTGGGTGGCGCTATGCTCAGCAACCTGTCGGCAATAGCACTGATAAATTCTGCGCCCTGGCGCACCAGCTGCATTGCCGTTGCATCGCCTGCTTCTGCCGCAATAAACACTAGAGGCGCATATTTGGCATAAGTGGTTGGCGTTGCCTGCATAAAATGCGACACCACTTCAATACTGTTGCTGGCGGCCAGCTCTTGTAGCAGCAAGGTTGTCATTTGCGTAGGCGGTGCCAGCTGATCCAGGCTTAGTAACACCTTATGCAGCAGTTGCATACCAAACCAGGCACCACTGCCATTATCGCCATAAGGAAAGCCATGGCCGCCCACCTCTATCAATTGGCCGTTTACTTCTGCCAGGCCACAAGAACCGGTACCAACAATAATTACTGCACCATCAAGCCCCTGATGCGCACCCATACAGGCAATATGCAAGTCACTGGTAAGATGCAGTGTTTTAAACGGATGCTGCCAGTCAGAAAAAAGCCGGAAATACTGCGGCATATTGACACCTGCCAAACCGGCACCGGCAATTAAACGCGACATATCATTAAATGCCAGGCCCGCACTGGTAAGCGCTTGCTGGGTCGCCGTTAAAATAGAGTCTGTTGCCACTTTCATACCACGCAACGGGTTAGCCGGGCCGGATAAACCTTCGCCTAAAATGTGCTGTTCTGACGATACAATAACAGCGCGGCATTTGCTGCCACCACCGTCTATCCCTAAATATAAAGGCGTATCGGCCTTCAGCGCTGAACTCATCCTGTTAACCTCATTGCAAGTTGTATTAATACCGCTGGCTGTCATCACTGTTGCTGTCTGTTATTACTTGCGGTTTGCCTGTTGGCAAAGCAAATTGACAGCGTTGTCATTTTTAAAAATCAGCATATAATAAATCTGGCAAATAACAAGTGTCTTGTTTGAAAAACAAACGGGCATTTTACGGTGCTGACCGCATTAAATTTAAAATTAACAATATAATCATAAATTTACCTAAGAAATTTAAGTTGTTTGCTAACATACTAAAATAACAAGCTGGTGCAAATTGCATAGCACCCGCTATAACAGGGGAATTTTTTATGCGCGTTATTATGTTTTTACTGATGCTAAGTGCAGCTCCGGCATCGGCGGCATGGACCCAGCAACAACTGGCAGAATTTGCCCAAAACAGCAGCTTGCAATTTAGTGTGCAGTCAAACAAGCTGGATACACCTTCCCGTTTTAGCGCTGCTATAACACTGCAGAATAACTCTGCACATGCCCTGCCTGCAGGCGAAGCAGACTGGCAAATTTACTTTCATTTGATCCGCCGCATAGAGCCTACCCGGCAACAGGGTTTACAAGTTGAACACGTACAAGGCGACCTGCACCGTATCCGCCCGATAGCGGGCTTTGCCGGCCTTAAGCCCTCGCAACAATTGACGCTGCCGTTTGAATCTGCACCCTGGATGGTAAGCTACAGTGATTTTATGCCACGCGCTTTTATTGCCTTTGCTAAGCTGCAAGCCGAAGTTTTTACCAATACTGATACTGAAGACTTCAGCCAGTTTGTGCGGCCTATTAGTGCACCAAAGCAACAGCTGCGCAATATGGGCGAGCCGGATCAGGTGCCGGTGGTCGACACAGCATTACGCTTTAACCACAACACACAGCTAAACAGTGCCCGTATAAGCGATGATGTCAGCACCCGCATTATACCTACGCCACTTCAGGCCGAATTTAGTAAGCGCCGTGTTACGCTAGATAACAGCTGGCACATTCATTTTAGTGGCCGCCTGACACAAGAGGTAAAATACCTGCAACAGCAGTTACAGCAAATGGGCTTATCGGTGCCCGGCAGCAGCGGCGCGGCAGATAAAAAAACCAGCGTGATTACACTACAGGTAGATAGCGACTTAGCTGTTACTGCTGAGGGCTACCAGCTTGATATCAGCGATCAAGCTATCAGCATTACCGGTAAAGACAACGCCGGCGCCTTTTATGCTGTGCAGACATTACTGGCGCTGCTACAACAGCAAGACAATAAACTGCTGCTACCTGCAGGCAAAATAACCGATCAGCCACGCGCTACCTGGCGCGGCATGCACTACGATATGGCGCGTAACTTTCACGGTAAAGATGTGACTCTGCGGCTAATTGATAATATGGCGCGCTACAAACTGAACAAGCTGCACCTGCACCTGACAGAAGACGAAGGCTGGCGGCTGGAAATTCCCGGTCTGCCGGAGCTAACCGATATCGGTGCCAAACGTTGCTTTGATTTAACCGAGCAGCACTGCCTGCTTACTCAACTTGGCACCGGGCCGCACCCGGATGGCTCTGGTAATGGTTATTACAGCACAACCGATTTCATTGAAATTTTGCAATACGCCGCAGAGCGTCATATTGAAGTCATACCGGAAATTGACCTGCCTGGCCACGCCCGTGCCGCTATTGTGGCCATGAAAGCCCGCTATAGCCGTTTAATGGCCGCAGGCCAACCAGAGGCAGCCAGACAGTATTTGCTGTCTGATCCGAATGACAGCTCCAGTTACCTTAGCGTGCAAAACTACAACGACAATTCAGCTAATGTCTGCATGGCATCTACCTATGCCTTTGTCGATAAAGTGGTGTATGAGCTACAACAAATGTACCGCCAGGCCGGTATTAAACTGAATATTTTTCATATGGGCGGTGATGAGGTAGCCAACGGCTCCTGGACCGGTTCTGCCGCCTGTCAGCAGTTGTTTAACGACGCGGGTAATGGTGTAACAGGAGTAGCCGATTTAAAACCCTATTTTGTCAGCCAGCTGGCAGATATCACCCAACAGCGCGGCCTTGCACTGGCAGGCTGGGAAGACGGTTTAATGTACGATCGGCAAAATACCTTTAACCGCAGTCAGTTTGCTAACGAACGGGTAATAGCCAACGCCTGGGACAATATCTGGGAATGGGGTGTGGGCGATCGCGCTTATCGACTGGCCAATAACGGTTATCAGGTGATCCTGTCACCCGGCACCCATTTGTATTTTGATCACCCGCACGAAGCCAACCCGGCCGAGCGCGGTTATTACTGGGCCACCCGCTTTAGCGGTATCGACAAAGTGTTTGGCTTTATGCCAGACAATTTGTACGCCAATGCCGACACTACGCGCAGCGGCGCACTTATTACCGATTTAGAAGCGCTGGTGGGCCGCGAAATGCCGGCACTTAAACAAGCTGAAAACATTCTTGGCATTCAGGGCCAGGTGTGGAGCGAAACCATACGTACAGCAGAGCAGCTGGAACAAATGATCTACCCCCGCCTGCTGGCATTGGCCGAGCGTGCCTGGCATAAAGCCGGCTGGGAGGCCAATAACAACAGCATTCAGCGTAGCCAGGACTGGCAGCGGTTTGCTTTGCGGTTAAGCCAGGTTGAGCTGGGCCGGTTGGCTGCGAATAACAGCAGTTTTTACCTGCCACCACCGGGCGTAAAACTCAGTGCTGAGCAACTGCAGGTCAATACGGCGCTGCCGTTGTTAACTACCGAGTGTAGTACCGATCAGGGCCAGAACTGGCACCCCTGCCCAGCTACCACGCCAGCACAACCGGCTACGCTTTGGCTGCGCAGCCGTCTGGGCAATACCGTAAGCCGTACAGTAATACCCGAACTTTGAAGATAAAAAAAGCCAGCTAACTTAAGTTAGCTGGCTTTCAGGCAACACTACAAATAAAGCTAATCGCATCAATCTATTAGCTTTATTAATTAACCGGCGTCAGCGATTTTCTTTACCAGTTTCTGCGTATGCTGCAGCGACATTAAAAGAGCATAAATAGCGGTTAAGTAACCGTTTTTACGCAGCTCAAGGAACACTTCATCGCTCAGCTCGTTCAGTTTTGGCTCGTCAATCAGGTAAATACCGTTAATACGGCGCTCTTCACCTTTAATTGTCAGTGTTAATACCTGTTCTTTAATCAGTTCCAGGCTTTGTAATTTTTCCACAAAATTACGGGTAATCATGCCCATATCGACATATTCAGCCATTTGCTGTTTACGCTGGGTTAAAAACTCGCTCTCGCTGCCATCGTCATTAAACAGGGCATTACCTTCAACCTGGCCAACACGGGCCGAGCTTTCATCCAGGCCCACCATCAGACGATCGCCATCCGGCTTATCTTTAACCAGCACCAGTGGGTAATTACGCGCCGCTCGTGGCACATACAGCGCCTGCCATTGATCATTTTGCATAAACAGGTTTTGCTGCGCAGCCAGGCCCAGCATAGCTACCGGCTGAAAAGTGTCGTTGGCTTTTACAAATACAATGGGGAACTCAGCACCGGCCACAACAAATTCGTGTACCACTACCGGTAATAAATGCTCGCTGCTGATATGAGAAAAAGCGTTGTTATTATTGATTTTAGTTGCGGCGTGCTGTTCTTTATTTAACGGCACAATCTTAGGTGTTGAAGTCATAAACTGCTCTTTATTCTGTTCATGGATTTGAGAAGTACTGATGGCAAAGATGTTGTTATAAATCGCCTACCCCGAACGCCACCAGCAGTGCGGTGTTATCATGCGCTAAGTCGCCGATAGGATCAACAGCCTTTGCAGCAGCAAACTATAGCTGAAGCACTAATAGACTCTCTGCCATCAGTTTTTTTATTGTTACTCCAAGTCAGTGTCACTGTTATTACGCACAATTTTTTCTTAAAGCGGTGTGTAAGCTGTGTTATCTGTGGCAAAACAGCAGAGAAACCGATATAACACCACATCAATTTCTACTGACACAGCTTTGATAAATGCAGCAAAAACTGAAACAACATTTGTGGATATGGTTACTCTGGCTGGCAGGTTTTTATGCCGTATGGCTGTATTTGGTTATCGGCCTTGGCTACTGGCCTGAAGCAAAAGCACACTGGCCAATCGCTGTTGCAATGGCTATTGGCAGTTATGCTGCGGGCTCCACGCCTATGGGCGGCGGCACTGTTGGTTTTCCGGTATTAGTACTGTTGTTTGAACTGCCTGCCACACTGGGGCGAGATTTCAGTTTCGCGGTACAAGCAATCGGCATGACCAGCGCCAGTATTTTTATTCTGGCCCGCCGTCAGCCAATTGCCTGGGCCATGCTCAAAGGCGCCATGCTGGGTAGCTTAATTGGCACGCCGTTGGGCATTTGGTTAATAGCCCCTTATATTCCTGGTCTGTGGATAAAATTGGTGTTTGCAGTAGTCTGGGCCAGCTTTGGCATTTTACACCTGTATCGTGTTAACGAAATTGCCGGCCACAGCGGTATGACTGAATTTAACGAAAAATGGGATTTTAAAGTTGGCTGCTGGATTGGTTTATTATCCGGCGCAGCCGTTGCCTCCGTTACGGGTGTCGGCATCGACATGGTGCTGTATACCGCTTTGGTGCTGTATACCGCTTTGGTGCTGTATACCGCTTTGGTGCTGTTGTGCCGTACCGATCTGAAAATTGCCATTCCAACTTCTGTCATTATTATGGCATTCACTTCTGTACTGGGTGTAGTGGTAAAAAACCTGACCACCGGCATGCAACCCGGCGTATTTGAAAACTGGCTGGCCGCCGCCCCCGTTGTCGCCCTGGGCGCGCCGTTGGGGGTATTTATCGTTGCACTGATTGGCCGTAAACCAACATTGTTAGTCGTGGCGTTTTTATGTGTGCTGCAGTTTTTCTGGACTATGCATTCTGAACGCGCCAGTTTGGGTTTAACGGGCATGCTGTTATCTGCGTTAGCAGTAGTTATATGTTTGCTGGGTTTTGAGCAACTGCGCCGCCTGGGTAATAAACTGGTAGCAAAACGCTGTGCATTGCAGCAAAACACTACAGCGGAAACTCCGCAGGTTAAAGCAGGATAAAAAAACGCCCCGGTACTCGGGGCGTTTTAGCAGTGATATAGCTTAAAACCTTACGTTTACACCAGCTGTAAAGCGACGACCATTTTCATACAGCGACGTTGGACGGGCTTTATCAATATGGTATTGATATAAATCCTCATCCAACAAATTTACTGCTTCAACTACGAATGAAACTGTTTCGCTGAAGTTGTATGTCAGGCTCGCATCTAATTGGCCGAAGTCATCGGTGTATACTTCATTACCGAACTCACCGACCCCGTTGAAAAACTCCGTGCGGTAGTTGTAACTTAAACGGGCACTGATAAGGTCGTTTTCATAGTAACCTGTAACGTTGGCCATATGTTTTGAATTACCCGAAATCAACCCTGAACCGGGGTTATTCACGGCATCACGCTCCTGATCACTTTCTGCATCAGTGTAGGTGTAATTAGTAATCACGCCAAAATCACCAAATGCCTGCTGATAGGACAATTCCAGCCCCTGCACGCGACCACCTAAACCATTCTTTGGCTCAGTAATTGTCACTTCAACATTCTCATTGTTGATTTCATCAAAGGCGATTTCTGTGCTTACAGAGTTCAGCACTGAACCTTCAATATCTTTATGGAACAATGTAACTGCTATCAGAGAGCTTGGGTTGAAATACCACTCATACGAAATATCAAACTGGTTTGCGCGCACAGGCTCCAGATATGGGTTGCCGCGGCTGCCACTACGGGTAGGAATATTGACTGATTGCTGGTTGGCAATGTTGATGTAATCAGGACGCGCCATCACCCGCGCTGCCGAGAAACGCAATAAGCTGTCTTCAGATAAGTCAAATACCAGATTGATATTTGGCAATACATCGGTGTAACTGTGTTTCAAAGTATTGTACTGAATGTTCCAATCACCATTGCGGCCCGCTTCCACTGCGTCAGCCAGCAGGTCATAGCCATCCAGCATCGAAATCGATGCAGCAACCCAATCGCCGTCCCAGCTGTAGCCTGATGAGGATACATCTGTTTTAACTACCCGCACACCAATATCACCACGAACAGATTCACCGGAAAAATCCCCTTTTACATAAAAGGCAGATATTTTCTCATTGACTTCCCAGGTGTTAGGTAAAAATAAAAACCTGGCGGTTGGCGCAGCATAGGCGGCTTCCGGGAAAGCCAATTCAGCAGATTTTCCGCTGCTCATTAGCGGGTAATACGCATAGTTTTCACCACTGGAAAAAGATGAAAATGGCGTGGTTCCCCAGCTGGAAGACCAGCTTGTTTCACCAGGGCGCACAGTACCATAAGGTCCGTTCACCGGATCGATGTGCTGAGAATCTGCCAGCCAGTGGAAACGGGTACCATCCTGGCGTTGTCCTTTATCATGATCCTGATACAAGACACCGGTTTTCACCGTAGTAAAAATACCTTTGTTTACATCAAACTTCAGATCCAGACCGGCATAAACTTCCTCATCGGTCATCAGACGGGAGCCCTCTTGCGCATAATCAAGCGTACGGGCAGCAATATCTTCCATGGTTTCCAATTCGCCATCGACATAATTTTGTATGTTCAGATTCGAATCGTAGGTAGAGCGGGTATAGCTACCGTTAAACTGATGGTAGCGGTCACGTGATGTGCCACCTTCAGCTTCTGTCGTACCAAGCTTACCGGTAATCACCATGCCGTTGTCCAGCGTATGGTTAATTTCCAGATCATAAGCCTTAGAATCGCTGAAAGAGACCCGGTCAATAACAGCAAATTCCGAGCTGGTCGCGCCGGTCTCACCGGAGATAACCCCTGAGCCTGAAATAACAGCAGCACTTTGATCAAAGTTATTGTTGAAGTAGGTGTACAGGTTATGGTTGATATTGTTGGCATCAAGCTTAGTGTCAAGAATATTCAAGACGACATCTGTACTGTCTGCTGGCTGCCACTGTGCGGTAACCAGTGCGGTAGTTCTTTCGCGTTGTTGTTGGAAATAAGCATCACCAATCAAACGCGGAGCCCAGTAGTCGGTGCCATTAACTTCCTGACGGTAAAAACCCAGAACCTCTTTACCTTTTCGTGCCAGAGAGCGTTCCTGGCGGGTTAGTGATACCAACACACCGAAGGTTTCATTGTCATTTTTCCATGAATACAAGCCTGACAACTGCGGATCCCACTCTTCGGACACATCGCTATACTGCGCCTGTGCCTGTAGGGATACCGTGTTAGCATCAAGATCCAGTGGTTTACGCGTTTTCAGGTACACCGTGCCGCCTAAAGAACCCTCCTGAATATCTGCCTGCGGTGTTTTATACACTTCTAAATCGGATACTACATTTGATGGTAACAAAGTGAAGTTAAAAGCGCGGGATGGATTATCCAGCACAAACCAATCAGCAGACGCTACCGATGCACCATTAAGTAAGGTACGGTTTTGAGAAGGGTCTGTACCACGTACTGCGATTTTTTCGCCTTCACCAAAACCACGGGTAACGGACACCCCGGTAATACGTGACAACGACTCGGCGACGTTTTTATCAGGAAACTTACCAATGTCTTCTGCCGTAACGACATCAACCACTGCACCTGAATAACGCTTGGCGTTTAAGTTAGCCTCTTGTGAGGCGCGTATACCGCGGATTTCTATAACTTCAACCTGTTCTGTTGCTTCAACCTGATCGGCGGCAAATGCTGGCATTGTTAATGCGGCACTTCCTACCAACAAGCTGAGCTTCACTGCTAAGGCACATTTATTAATTTTATTGTGCTGCATATGCTTCTCCCGTTCCTGTTTTAATTTTACTGTTTTACTGCATCCCGGACACTCAATGACAACGCTGTCATTGAAAGTGAACATACACAAAAAATTTTGCCTTTGCAAACCAAATACGACGAAAATTTAACCGCATTATCAAACTTAGTCTATTTGCTTATTTACCAGTCTCTTCCCTATTCGTAAAAATCCAGCATCACAAAAAATATCGCGGCATGTGTAATTTTCAAAACTAATTCATAATGTTAAACCTATCCAGCATTAGCTAAGGCAGTATCGTTCTTAACGCAATAGCAATTAACATTTGCCGTTTCGCAAAAAAAGAGGTATCCATTAGTTTAATTTGATCTAATAAATGACCAGCGCTGTCATTTCTATACTAAACATTACTGCAAATGGCGATATAATAGGCAGCCTTAACGTAGTAAAACCGTGGGATAAACCATGAAAGTAACCATTAATGATGTTGCCAGCCATGCTGGGGTATCCATTAAAACCGTATCCCGGGTAATGAACAATGAACCGTCGGTGCGAAAAGACACCTATGACAAAGTGATGGCAGCTATTACTGCGCTACAATATCAGCCTAATGCCGCGGCTCGTAATCTGGCCAGTAACCGCTCATTTAGCATTGGCTATATCTACGACAACCCTAATGCCTATTATGTAATTGATATGCAACGTGGTTTACTTGATGCGTGCCGCAAGCACGGCTATGAGCTGCTTATTCACCCCACCAATGCCAAATCACCGGATATTGTGCAGGAAGTAATAGATTTAGTGCAGCAATCACGCTTAGCAGGCCTGGTGCTAACGCCGCCATTCTCTGAAATGCCACATATTGCCGAAGCGCTGGAAAAAATCGGCGTGCATTTTGTCAGAATCATCTCTGGCTCTACCCCGTCACCTAAGTTAAGTAACTGTGTGCTGGTAGATGACTTTACCGCCGCTTTTAAAATTACTAATCACCTGTTGGAGCTTGGCCACACTGATATCGCTTTTTTATGCGGTGACGAAGAACACAGCTCAAGCGGCGAGCGCCTGGCAGGTTATCAGGCCGCGCTGACTAAACGCGGCATTACCCCCAACCCTAAGTTTATTGTGCCGGGCAGTTACTCATTTGAATCGGGTGTAAAAGGCGCAAAACAGCTGATGAACCTGAGCAAAAAACCCAGTGCTATTTTTGCCTGTAATGATGAAATTGCCGCTGGTGCCTTATTTAGTGCACGCTTGATGAATATTGCTATTCCACAGCAGCTGGCGATTGCCGGCTTTGAAAACAGCCCGTTTTCGCGCCAAACCTGGCCGCCGTTAACCACAGCACATCAGCCCAACGTTACCATAGCGCAGCAAGCGGCAGAGTTGTTATTCCGCCATGCCAAGCCTAATGCCAGTAAGATGCTGTCAGACAAACAGCCGGTATTTATTCCTGAGCTGCTGGTACGTGAATCTACTGCTGTTAGTGAATAAAAAAGCCAGCATTTAAGTGCTGGCTTTTCGTCGGAATAAAGGCGGTTAACCACCAAACTGATAGTAGGTTGGTGAGCCCGGCCCTACCGGCAAGCCCAGCACAAATACCCAGATATAAAACAGCAAGGTCCAGCCGACAAAAAACACCATGGTGTATGGCAACATAGTGGCAATCAGCGTACCTATGCCCAAATCTTTTTTGTAGCGCGCCGCTACCGCCAGTATTAAACCAAAGTAGCTCATCATCGGCGTGATAAGGTTGGTAACAGAATCACCTATCCGGTAAGCCGCCTGTATTACCTCAGGTGAATAGCCAACAATCATCAGCATAGGCACGAAAATAGGCGCGAAAATAGCCCACTGCGCCGATGCAGACCCCAGCGATAAATTCACCAGCGCGCACATGCCAATAAAAAAGAAGAATAACCCCGGGCCGGTTAAGCCAATATCCTGCAGCAAGGTTGCACCTTTTACTGCCAGAATCGACCCCAGATTTGACCAGCCAAAAAAGGCAACAAACTGGGCCGCGAAAAACACCAGTACAATATAAAGCCCCATCGAGCTGATGCTTTTTGCCATAGCATTAATTACATCACGGTCGGTTTTCATGGTGCCAACAATACGGCCGTAGATATAACCCGGTATCGCAAAGCTGATAAAGATAAATACCACTATGCCTTGTAAAAACGGCGAGCCCGCTACCAACCCAGTTTCCGGGTGGCGTAATGGCCCCCACTGCGGCACTACACTTAATGCGAGCAAAACACCTAACGCAAAAAAAGCCAGCCCGGCAGCTTTTAAGCCACGTTTTTCCTCTGCGGTCAGCTTGTCCAGTTGCGGCTTGCCTAATTCAACTGCCGCTTCACTGGCGTCGTATTTGCCCAGTTTCGGCTCGACTATTTTTTCAGTAACAAAAGCGCCCAACGCTGCAATAAAGAAAGTGCTGGCAATCATAAAAAACCAGTTAGCTTCTGGCCCTACGGTGTAGTTGGGGTCAATTAAATTGGCGGCTGATTGGGTAAAACCCGCCAACAGTGGGTCAACAGTGCCTATAAACAAATTAGCACTATAACCACCAGATACACCGGCAAAAGCTGCTGCCAAACCCGCCAGCGGGTGCCGCCCCAGCGAGTGAAAGATCACTGCAGCCATGGGTATTAACACCACATAACCCAGCTCAGATGCCGTATTAGAAATAATACCGGCAAACACGATAGTCACAGTAACCATGCGCTTAGACGCGCCCATTACCAGGCCACGCATTGCGGCAGAAATCAGCCCGGAGTGCTCGGCAATACTCACGCCCAGCAAAGCTACCAGCACCACTCCCAAGGGCGGAAAGCTGGTAAAGTTAGTAACCAGGTTAGACACTATGCGTTGCAGGCCATCGACACTAACCAGGTTAACCACGCGGATCACGCCATCTGCCGCGCGCCCTGCAGTACCTTCCGGCCGCGGGTCTATCGCGCTAACATCAAAGTATGCTGCTATACCGCTGCCCAGCACCACGGCTACCGCGAACATCGCAAACAAGGTGACAGGGTGCGGCAACAGGTTACCAAACCACTCTACCGTATCAAGAAAACGGGTAAACCAACCACGTTTGCCGTTATCGGCAGTGTTATTGTCAGAAGCTGACATAAAGTATCCTCAACGTAAGACTTTATCCGGTGCTACAACCACCTGGGTTAGCACTCTGATTATGCCGCTTTATGCCATACAGAGCGTAATAAGCTATTAAAACGCTGAAAAATAACATTTATGACGGCCAAAACCACCCTGGAAGCGGATGTAGTTTTGTTATAAGCCGGCAAATTTAGCACAACTGGCGGGCATCACAAAACCTCAATACCTTATTCCGCCAATTAGCCATCCAGATGACGTTGTACTGCGCTGTTTTAGCGCAACATAAACTGCGACGTGCTTATAGCACTAAAGTAGCGTTGTCCTACGTTTGTGCAGCTTCTAGCATGGCAGATATCAGCTAAGTGCAATCTCACTACGGAGTAAACAGCATGCAGGTTCTTGTAACAGGGGGTACCGGCGGTATAGGTTTTGCCATTGCCAGCCATTTCGCCGCTCAGGGCCACAAGGTTATTCTTGCCGATCTGCAGCAAAGCAGTATCGACAACAAAGTGGCAGAGCTTCAACAACAGGGTTTTGCTGCAGAGGGCATTGTGCTTGATGTGACCGATGCTACCTCAATAGCCAACTGTGCGGCACAATACCCGGCAGATGTCCTGATTAACAATGCCGGCATTCAGCACGTGGCTAGGCTGGAAGATTTTCCGCCGGAAAAATGGCAGCTATTGCTTAATGTCATGCTTACCGGCCCGGCTATGCTAAGCCGCGCCATGCTGCCCGGCATGCGTGAGCGTAATTTTGGCCGCATTATTAATATTGGTTCTATTCATGCGCTCGTGGCATCGCCATTTAAATCGGCTTATGTTGCTGCCAAGCATGGTTTACTCGGCTTTAGTAAAGTAGTCGCGCTGGAGAACGCCGACATCAACTTTACTATTAATACTGTCTGCCCGGCTTATGTAAAAACCCCGCTGGTAGAGCAGCAAATTGCGGCCCAGGCAAAAGAGCATAATCTGACCGAACAGCAGGTAATAGAGCAGATTATGCTGGCGCCTATGCCACAAAAAGCCTTTATTGGTGTTGATGAAATTGCCGCTACTGCAGCTTTTTTATGTAGTGATGCCGCCCGGCATATGACAGCGCAAACCCTGGTGCTTGATGGCGGCTGGACAGCACGCTAGCTCAATGCTGAAAACTCGGGCACAATCCGTACATTATGTTATCTGATGACAGCGCCTGAACTTATGATGCTAAACGGCAGCAGTATTGGGCTTGGTACCATTGCTGCGCTTTCGTTGGTTTACCTGTTAATTTTATTCAGCGTGGGCCGCTTTGGTAGGCGCATTAACAGTAAACACCCGTTGGCCCCCTGGGTGTTCAGCTTTGCGTTATCTATTTACTGTACGTCCTGGGCGTTTTATGGTGTTACCGCGCAGGCCGCCGTAAACGGCTGGTGGATGCCCCCTACCTATATCGGCTCTTTTATTCTGTTCTGGTTTGGTTTTAAGCTTATTGCCCGCATAGCTATTGCCTGCCGCCGTTACCGTATCACCTCGGTTGCCGACTTTATTGCCACCCGTTTTGGCCATTCGCGCAGCCTGGCGGTGATCACCACACTTATTCTGTTAATGTCCACCGTGCCCTATATTGCGCTGCAGCTGCATGCGGTATCCACCAGTATTAATACGCTGGTTGGCAGCGCGCCCGGCCTGGCCTGGTACAGCGATACCGGGCTGTATGTCAGCTTATGGATGGCGGTATTTGCCTTGTTGTTTGTCAGCAAAAGCGCCAAAGCCCACCAACCTAACCCCGGCCTGATGACCGCCATCGCCTTTGAATCGCTGGTTAAATTGCTGGCGCTGCTAGCCATTGGCGCCTTTGTGTTTTGGGGCATGTACGACGGTATCGGCCAGATATTCCAGTTGGCCGCGCTCAGCCCGGCAGTACAACAGGTGCAGCAACAAGCCCTGCCGGCCCATACCTATTGGCTGCATGTATTGCTGGGGTTTGCCGCTACCTTATGTTTGCCACGACAGTTTCACGTCACCTTTGTCGAAAACCAGCATCTGGGGCATTTACGCAGCGCACGCTGGATTTTTCCGCTTTATCTGCTGTTAATGGGTATGTTTACCCTGCCGCTGGCGCTGGCAGGCGTAATGTTGCTGGGCAGCAATGCCAATATCGATCTGGTGGTACTGCAACTGCCACTTGCAGCACAGCGTACTGATATCGCCCTGCTGGCTTATCTGGGTGGCTTTTCTGCCGCAACCAGTATGGTGGTAGTGGCCACGGTGGTGCTGGGCATTATGATCACCAACGAACTGCTGGCACCGCTGCTTTACCGCACACCGGCACGCCAGGCTGCGGCGTCAGGCCATATCAAGATTTCAACACTGCGCCGTATTGCCATGCTGACGGTAATGGCGCTGGGTTATGTTTACTACCGCTGGATTGGCACCGAAACCGGCCTGGCTCAGCTGGGTTTAACCGCCTTTGCCCTGGTGGCACAACTGGCGCCGGCGCTAATTCTTGGCCTGCTCAGCCGCAATATTAACCGTCAGGGCGCTATTGCCGGTTTATGTGGCGGCGCGCTGGTGTGGGCTTATATTATTTTACTGCCTGAACTTAGCCGGGCTGGTTTACTGGGCAATCAGTGGTTAACGCAGGGGCCTTTTGGTATCGGCCTGCTGGCGCCGCAAAAACTACTTGGCTTAAACATAGATATGATTAGCCTTGGCGTGCTGGTAAGCCTGACAGTAAATTGTTTATTGGTGCTGTTAGTCAGCCGTTTTAGCACCACCCGGGTGGGCGAATGGCTGGAAAGTGGCCGCTTTTTACGTACCCAGCTTACCCAGCATAACGCCAGGCCACTGAACCTCAGCGTGCAGGATTGCTACCTGTTGGTAAAACGCTTTGCCGGAGAAAAAGAAGCCCGCCGCCTGCTGCAACGTAATTTAAAAGACCCACACGAGCTGCAACAACTGGCCCCGGCTAATCTGCTGCAAGCCGCCGAACGCAGTTTAGCCGCCGTAGTAGGTGGCGCCTCTATGCGGCTGATTATGGAAGCCAGCGGCCGCCATGCCGCGCTGCCGCTGGAGTCGGTCGCCCGTTTTGTTGACGAAGCCAGCCAGGTATTTCAGTTTAATCAGGCGCTGCTACGATCCACCATCGACAATATCAGCCAGGGCATCAGCGTAGTAGATGCCGATTTGCGCCTGATAGCCTGGAACCAACGCTACATTGATATGTTCAGCTACCCTCCGGCACTGGTTGAAGTGGGTCGGCCGGTAGCCGATGTTATTCGCTTTAACCTGCAGCGCGGCCTGATCGACAGCCACGACATAGAAGCCGAAATTAACAAACGGCTTAGCTACCTAAAGCAAGGCAGCGCCTATAAATTTCAGCGCCGCCAGCAGGATGGCCGCGTACTGGAAATGCAGGGTAATCCGCTGCCCGGCGGTGGCTTTGTTACTACTTACAGCGATGTCAGTGCTTTTATCGACACCCAGCAGCAATTAGAGCAGCGCGTAACAGAACGCACCCAGGCCCTGCAACAACTTAATCAGCAGTTACAGCAGGCTCAGCAAAAAATTGAAGCCGCTACGCAGGCGAAAACCCGCTTTTTTGCCGCCGCCAGCCACGACTTAATGCAGCCGTTTAATGCCTCAGCTCTGTTTGCCAGCCTGCTGCGCGATAAACAAACCGAGCCGGAGCTTAAACAGCTGAGCCAGAATCTGATCAGTTCTTTAAATTCTGCCGAAGAGTTGCTCGGTGCCATTTTGGAGCTGACTAAACTTGATTCGGGCGTGATCAGCGCACATCACCAGCCGGTGAGTATACAGGCGCTGCTGGATGACATCGCCAAAGACGCCAGCGTTCTGGCACAGGAAAAAGGCCTGTTACTGCACTACCTGCCATCAAAACTGGCGGTAAGTACCGACCGTAAACTACTAAAACGGGTGGTGCAAAACATGTTATCTAATGCCATTCGTTATACCCAAAGCGGCAAAGTACTATTGGGCGTGAAGCGGCGCGGCAGCGATGTGCAAATTTGTGTTATCGATACCGGTGTCGGCATTGCGATACAAGATCAGCAACGTATTTTTGAAGAGTTTCAGCAAGGTGAACAGCAGGATCAAAAAGGCCTCGGGTTGGGCCTGGCGATAGCACGGCGTATCAGCACTATTTTAGGCCACCCGTTAACACTGCAATCGGTGCCGGGCAAAGGCAGTTGTTTTAGCCTGACAGTACCGGTTACCCGGGCGCCGGTTACCGTTATTGCCGCTAAAAACCAGCATGAGATCAGCGCCAGCTTTGCCGGTAAAACCGTATTACTGCTGGATAACGAACCTCAGTTACGCTCAGCAGTAGCAGAGCTGCTGCGTAGCTGGGATATTGCTGTTAGTGCAATCGGCCAGCCGGCCGAAGCGCTGCAGGCATTGCAACAAGGCCTGAAACCCGACTTACTGCTGTTTGATTATCATCTGGACAATAACGCCACCGGCGTTGAAGTAGCAGAACAACTGGCGGCACATTTTGCCGTTAATGTACCGGTGATTATTCATTCGGCGGATCATAATGAACAGATTCGCGAAACAGCGTTAAACGCCGGTTATTACTTTTTACTTAAGCCACTTAAACCGGTAGCACTGAAAAAACTATTTCAGCGTTTATTGCGTTAAACACTCTCCGGCAGTTTCAGTTTTTCAAACATAATACCGGCCAGGGTGCGGTTATTAACGTTCAGTTTGCGCAAAATGGCTGATACATGCTGCTTAATGGTGGTTTCCTGCACGTTCATCTCATAAGCGATTTGCTTATTCAGCAGGCCGTCGGCAATCATCTTAAGTACACGAAACTGCTGCGGGGTAAGTTGCTCCAGGCGGTGGGCAAAATCTTCATCAATAAGCGGTTTGGCATTACGTACATCCTGCTCCAGTTCGGCTGGCAGCCAGCTGTCGCCGTTTAATACTGCAGCTATGGCTTCAGATAACAGCTCCAGCGGTGCTGATTTGGGAATATAGGCCGCAGCCCCCAATGTTAGTGCCTGGCGGATAATTACCGGGTTTTCTTCTGCCGACACCATAATAACCGGTACGTCGGGGTATTCAGTGCGCAGTGCGCTTAAACCGGTAAAACCGTCTGAGCCGGGCATTTTTAAGTCGAGAAAAATAAAGTTGGTATCAGGGTGCGCCCGTAGCAAAGGCCAGAGTTGTTGCATGTTTTGCGCTTGCAGCAGCAGGGCGTCACTGCCAAGAATATTGGCGCAAGCCTGCGATAACGCTACGCGAAACAGCGGGTGGTCGTCAGCAATTAAAGCAATCATAAATCCGGTTCAGAGCCTTTTGGCCCATAATGTACCGGGGCCTTCGCCCCGGCAAGCACTTTGTTAATTAGAAACGGTAACCCACACTCAGGCTAACGGTACGCGGGTCAATATAAAAACCCAGTACTGAGTTATCCAGCACCGCACCGGCAAAGTTATAACCGGCGATACGCGCTTGTTTGTCACCCAGGTTTTTACCCTGCAGCGACACATCCCAGTGGCCATCGTTTGAATACCAGTTCACGCCGGCATTAAACACGGTGTAACCGCCGTAGTCCAGCACTGACGGTACTTCAAAGATTTGGGTTTCGCTGCGGTGCGCCATATTGGCTGTCAGCACAAATTCGCCCATTTCGGTCGCAATACTGTATTTACCGGCCAGTGTCGCTGTCAGCTCCGGAGTATTGGCAAAAGCCCAAACGTCGGACACATCCACCACCTGCTGCTGGTTCGGGTCAAAAAATTCCACTTTATTAAAGCTGGCATCAACGTAACCAACTATCATGCTTACATCAAAATCACGGCTTACCGCAAACTGCGCTTCCAGTTCTACACCATTTAGATCAGCGCTGGCCGCGTTTAGTACCTGTGAGGCTACCGTAACTACGCCGGGCGCCGTTTCAACCGAGCGCTGTACGGTAACCTGCATATCATCGTAAGACGACATAAACACCGCAGCATTTAAGCGTAAACGCTGATTAAACCACTCGCTTTTCATACCCAGTTCATAGGTATCAACGGTTTCTTCCTGATACGGCTCGTCGGCATCGGGGTTAATAGCCTGGTTAGCCCGCATATCAAAACCACCAGATTTAAAACCGTTGGTATAGCTGCCGTATAACATCAGATCGCGGCTGTACTGATATTCTGCGCCCACACGTGGCGAGAAATGGCTGAAGCTTTCACTGCCGCTAAATTCGGTCTGGGTAGACAGGTAAACACCGTCAGTGTCACGCGGGAACTTATAACCGGCATAAACGTAGCGGTACACGCTGGCGTCTTTATCATCTTTGGTATAACGGCCACCAAAGGTTAAAGACCATTTGTCATCCAACTGATAAGTACCCTGGGCATAAGCGGCGATACTGTCTGTTTGCACACAACCGCCGTTCTCGGTGGTGCTGGCACCGTAAACTACCTGGCCAAAAGCACCGCAGGCTTCGCCGTCGTAGTAGTAAAGGCCTGACGCCACTTTGAGTTTATCGTCGCTGTACAACAACTGCAGCTCTTGCGATACCTGAGTGTCTTCATAAAACGCCGGAATATCCAGCGTTGGAAAACTGGTAGAGTCAAAATCGATATTGGTATCGGTTACCCCTTCGCGCCGCGCAGTAACCGACTTAAGCGTCCAGTTATCAGACAAATCCAGCGTCATGGTAATTGACTGGCCTTCCGTTTCTACCTTATTGGTTACCGGCATGCTGATATTGGCATCATACACACTGCCCGGCACGGCATCTGTTGGTGCCAGTGCACTGGGGAACAGCCTAAAACCTCCGCGCGGGTTGGAATCATCTACCGTTTTATCCGCGTTTAGCAGCATGCTAAAACTATCCGTAACATTCCACTGCAGGCTTACCCGGCCTGTCATCAGCTCTTTGTTGTAGTTGTCATCACCGGTATTTAAAAACTTACCAAAGCCATCGCGGTTAAAGGTGGCAAAAGCACCGCTGATAAACACATTGTCGCTCAGGCCAGTCTGGCCGGAAATTTTTAAATCGCGCTGGTTTTTTGTGCCTACGGTGCCGCGCACTGCAAATTCGTTATCACCGGTCAGTTGTTTGGTAACATACTTTACTGCACCGCCAATGGTATTGCGGCCATACAGCGTGCCCTGCGGGCCACGCAGTACTTCTATCCGTTCAACGTCGTATACATCCAGCGCTGCGCCTTGTGGCCGCGCCATGTATACGTCATCAATATAAATACCTACGCCGGGTTCAAAGCCCCACAGCGGATCCTGCTGGCCAATACCACGGATATAAGCGGTAAGGGTGCTGTTGGTGCCGCGCGATACCTGCAGTGTGGTGTTAGGTGAAAATTGCGCCACGGCAGTAATGTTATCCATACCGCGTTGTGCCAGCTCTTCCTCCCCCAAAGAGGTTACCGCAACCGGCACTGTCTGCAAATTCTCGATAGTGCGCCGGGCGGTAACCTCAATGCGTTCCAGTTTAATTTCAGCATCGGCCTCAGTGGCCGTTTCCTGCGCCAGGGCGCCAGTGGCAAAACAGCTGCTGATCGCCAGTGCAACTAAGCTGGGTTTAAGTAGGGTACGGCTAAACTTGTGCTGTGCATCGCTATTATAGTTATTGGCCATCTTGGCTCTCCTGCTGTTTGATTTCACATCATCTTGTAATTATTTATGCAGCTTTACTGTAGGCCTAAACGCAGAATTTTTAACCTGTACCTTAGTACTATGGTGATGCCCGCTGTCCTGTATCAGACTAACTGAAACTGATAATAAGGATAACAAGATGTTGAGTCTTATCGGATTGCTGGCCGGGCTTGGCCTGCTGATAGTACTGACGATGCGCGGCTTTAACCTGTTTATTACCGCACCTTTGTGCGCATTACTGGTGGCAATAACCAATGGCATTCCGTTCTGGCAACTGGCCGATAAAGCCGATTTTGTCCACGGTTATATGTCTGGTTTTGCCGGTTTTGTTGCCGCCTGGTTTCTGATGTTTTTATTAGGCTCTATCTTCGGCAAATTAATGGAGCACACCGGCGCTGCAGACGCTGTAGCACTGGCAATTGTTAAACGGCTGGGCCATACCCGGGCAGTGCTGGCTATAGTACTGGCATGTGCGGTATTAACCTACGGTGGCGTCAGCTTATTTGTGGTGGCATTTTCTGCCTATCCTATGGCGGTAAGCCTGTTTAAAGGCGCTAACCTGCCACGGCGCTTTATTCCTGCCGCACTGGCGCTGGGTTCAGTTACCTTTACCATGACGTCGGCCGGCTCACCGGAAATACAAAACTGGATCCCCATTCCCTACCTTGGCACCACGCCTTACGCCGGCTGGCAGGTAAGTATTATTGTGGCGCTGTTTATGGCGGTTGGCGGTTACTTTACGCTAATGTGGATGATTAAATCAGCTGTGCGCAAGGGCGAGCAGTTTACTGCCCGCAGCAGCGATCCGCTATTAAGTGATAAACCCTTACCGCACTGGCTAACCGGTTTGCTACCCTTGCTGGTGGTGCTGGTAACCTCCTTTTTACTGCACGACAACCTGCAACAAGCTGCGTTAATTATTGCTTTGGCCGGTGGTGTAATTACGTTGTATTTATTAAATTTCCGCTTTTTGTCCAACCCGGCAGCCGCCACTAACGAAGGCGTACTGGGTGCTCTGTTGGCCATTGGTAATACAGCTGCAGTAGTGGGCTTTGGTGCCGTAGCAAAATTAACACCGGCATTTAGCAGCGTAGTAGATTACATGACTCACCTGCCCGGGCCCGAGCTGCTGGGTGCTGCCGTAGCAGTAAGCGCTATCGCCGGATTAACCGGTTCAGCTTCCGGCGGCCAGGTTATTGCCCTGCCGGAAATTGCGCCGCATTATCTGGAGCGCGGCGTAGACCCCGAGCAACTGCACCGGGTGGTGGCTATTTCATCCGGCGCGCTCGATTCTCTGCCGCATAACGGCTATGTGGTTACCACCATCCGTGCTATCTGTGGTGAAAGCCATCAAAATGCCTACTGGCCGGTTGCGGTTGTCAGCGTACTGATGCCGGTGCTGGGCACTATGCTGGCCATAGCGCTGTTTCAGTGGTTTTAACCGGAGGTAACACCATGTTTATCAGGCTTATTTTACTCTGCTGCGTTATGCTATCGGCCAGCGCTCATGCCATGCTGGTGCAAAAGCAGCGCTTTACACTGGACAACTTCAGCACAGAAAATGGCCACACTATTACGCAGGTAAATATCGGCTGGGAAGCTTATGGCCAGCTTAATGCCGATAAATCTAACGTGATCTTAATTACCCATTTTTTCTCCGGCACCAGCCATGCTGCCGGTAAATACCACAAAGACGACAGCGCCGCCGGTTACTGGGACGCTATTATCGGCCCCGGTAAAGCGATAGACACCACTAAGTTTTACGTGATCAGCAGCGATACACTGGTAAACGCCAATGTGTTTGACCCAAACGTGATTACCACAGGCCCGGCCACCATCAACCCCGCTACCGGTAAACCCTATGCGTTAAGCTTTCCGGTGGTCACTATCGGTGATTTTGTTGAAGTGCAAAAAGCCCTGCTCGACAGCCTGGGCATTGGCAAATTGCATGCGGTTATCGGCCCATCGATGGGCTCGTTTCAGGCCATTGAATGGGCAGTACGCTACCCCGACAGAGTTGAGCGCTTAATTCCGGTTATCGGCAGCGCTTATATCGATGCTTACGCCGCGGTAAAACTGGAACGCTGGGCTTACCCGATCAAAACCGATCCAAACTGGCATAACGGCAACTACTATGACAAAGGCCAGCCAATACAAGGGCTAAGCACCGCGCTGGCCTATATTACCCAGGATGCACTGTACCCTACCGGTTTTAACCAGCGTTACCCGGCACCACAACTGGATAAAGCCCCACGGCAAGACATCCGTGCAACATTTTCGGCTTGGGATCAACTGCTGCAACAGGCTAAAGCGCGGGCAGCGTATCAGGACGCCAACCATATATTGTATTTAGTGCGCGCATCGCAATTATGGCGTGCAGGCATGGGCGATAACTGGCAACAGGCCCTTAGCCGGGTAAAAGCCAAAACGCTGTTTTTACCGGCCAGCGGCGATTTACTGCTGCCACCGGCCTTAAGCCAGCACAGCGCTGCCGCCATGACAGCTGGCGGTAATACGCCGCACTATGCCGAAATTCCCGGCATTTGGGGCCATCTTGATGGCGTGGTGGGCATTAGCGCAGTAGCAGAGCAAATTGCTGAATTTTTAAACTAGTTTTTCCTGGCGGGTGCTGCGGGTATCGGGCATCCTTTTCATTTTTCACTCATGCCTTACTTCCACGCCGCATTACTTAACCGGCACCTGACATAATTAACTCGCACTCAAACGCATTTTGGGCTAAAACTAACCGGCGAAGCATTGCAAAAAAGTCGCCGTCAGGCAAGATAGTCTCTTTTTCAACAAACTGATTTATAAAAGGAAGTAACCATGGCTTATGATTATGGTAGTGAGTCGTTAGGGATCCGAAACCCGTTCAAAGCCGAAGGCTTGCTGCGGGCAGTACGGGGTTTAGTGGTCAGTTTGCTTGGTATTTACCCGCTGCTGCAAGTGGTAAGCCTGGTACAGCAGGACAAAGCTCTGGCCTGGTTTTATGCTGCTATTGGTTTTATGTTACTGGCAGGTGGCTTACGCGCGCTGGGTGGCGGTATTTTTCAGATGCTGCGCTTCTTTGTTGGCCGCAGCGTACCTACCTCACTGGCACCGAATTACAGTAAATCCGAGCGTGAAACTGCCAAGCTAGAACAGCCGCATTATAAAAGCGTCGACTTAGAAGAAATGCTGATGGGTCGCAAAAACAAAACCTTCGTTGAGCCGGTCGGTTTTATCTCCCGCCTGGTGCACACGCTGGTGCCCAAACTTATTTTTCTGCCCTACCCGCTGCGTAATCTGGCACAACGTTTTTCCGGCGCCTTAATTGCCACCGTTATTGCACTGGTGGCTTATGCGTTAACTGCCTTTGTTTGCTTAACCGGCCTGGCCGGCAACACCGGCGATATTCTGCTGCCGTTTTTCTCGTTTGTGCTGGTGGTGTATTTAATTATCAGCTGGCGCAGTGCCAGTACGGTATACCGTAAAGCCGAAAAAACCATTGAAACCCAGGGCAACCTGCAGCTGGCCAAAATTATGGCCTTTGCCATACTGGCGCCAGTGCTGCTGGGTTTATTAATCAGCTATCTGCTGCAACAGCGTGACATTCAGCAGTTTGTGGCTGATTTACAGCAGTCTGAGCTGGAAAGCTTCGCCGTAGCGCCACAACTGTTGCTGGTGCTGTTATTTGCCGCCATCAGCGGCACTTTTATCTTTTTACTGTTAAAACAACGTACTGCGCAGGTAAAGGCACAAACCAAAGTATCGGAATACCGCGCCAACTGGCAGGAAAACATTCACCCGCGCGAGCTGTTTGTTAATATCGACAATATTGTTATGGCTAACCGGCGCTACAAAGAAATACCTAACCGGATCTACCGCGAGCTAAACCCGCAGTTAAATGAGCAATCGGAAAGCAAAGGCGATTTTAGCGGCGAAGTGATTATAGAAACCCAGCCCGCCTATGCCCCTATGGAACACAGCGCGCTGTTTAAGCAATTGCGGCTATTGGCTACCATTAGCGGCCAGATATTGCTGTTAATCGGGCCTTTTATTCTGTTTTACTTACTGTTTGAAGCCGAAACCGTGCTGCAGCTGAT
This sequence comes from Rheinheimera sp. EpRS3, assembly GCF_001513785.1. GTDB lineage: Bacteria > Pseudomonadota > Gammaproteobacteria > Enterobacterales > Alteromonadaceae > Alishewanella. The sequence goes on along the minus strand of NZ_LNQS01000001.1, from coordinate 321,518 downwards.
ACGGGAATACAGCGCGTTAGCCCGCCCGTCTGATGCGGTAACACAGGGCTTTGCTGTTAACCTGTTTAATGAAAGCCAGTTTATTTTAAGCCTGATTTTCAGCTGGCTTATTTGCCACAGCTTTGGCCGCCTGCTCGAAACCTACAGCCACACCTTCTGGGCCGAGCTGAATTTTGACTCCTTACTGGTGTATTTAAAATGCGAAGGCACCTACACCCAAAGCAAGTTGACCACAGGTAAGGGCATTTACGATTCTACCGCGTCAGAAAACTACGTTATGCGCTCATCGTTAACACCGTGGATTATTACCTCACGCATTATGAGTAGCACCTTTGCCGACAGCGGTGCCAAAAATGTCGAACACCCGCGGCATATTCTGGAAATGCAGGACAACCCACAGGAACTGCAGGCGATACTGGACGATATTCAGGGCTTCCTGTCTGATCGCGAAACCATTGCCAGCATTAAGAACCAGCAGGATTTATCCAATACTGAGCAAATTTACCAGATTAACCAGCAATCACGCGCCATGCCGGTAACCTCAGATCAGGCCACACTGGCCAGCCCGCAGCAAGACGCCGAAGCCAGCACCAGCCTGCCACCAGAGCAGCCACAAAACCCATAACACCTGCCAGAACACCCTTGCGCCAGTTGGCGCAAGGTCTTACTGCAGTAATGGCTTTGCTGCGACAATTTGCCGCATCCCCTGCGCAACGCCTTTTTGTTACCTTATCTCATTAAAATCATATATATAAAATGAGCATAGGGCATGACACAACACAAAACCGCACGGGCATTTATCTGCCTGCCGTTACTGGTATTACCGTTACAAACATTGGCCCAGCAGGCCGCTGTTGCAGAGCAGGATATTGAAGTGATGGTGGTTACCAGCAGCCGCCAGGCGCAGGCCCTGGTTAACCTGGCCGAAGCCGTAGCGGTAATAGATGAAGATACTATTAAAAATATCAGCCCCGGCCACCCATCTGAGTTATTAAACCGGGTATCAGGCGTGCATGTTAATGATTTGGGCGGCGAAGGCCATATGACAGCTATCCGCCAGCCTATTTCTACCGGCGGCGTTTACCTGTTTTTAAAGGACGGCCTGCCCACACGGCCCACCGGCTTTTTTAATCACAACGGCCTGTATGAAATAGATATTCCCAACTCTGGCCGGGTAGAGGTAACCAAAGGCCCCGGCTCAGCGCTTTACGGCAGCGATGCCATTGGCGGAATTTTTAATATTTTAACCCCTGAGCCAACAGCCCAGTTCAGTGGCAAAGCCCAGGCTGAACTGGGTAGCGATGGCTGGCAACGTGGCTTACTAAGCCTGAGCAGCCCGTTAAACGATACCCACAGCTTTTACTGGCAACTAAACAGCACCCAAAGCGACGGTTTCAGGGAGCAGTCTGACTACCAGCGCTTGTCCAGCAACCTGCGGCTGGACAGCGAATTGGGTAGCAATACCCGGATAAAATCGTTACTCAGCTTTGGCAAAGTAGACCAAAGCGGCACCTCGGGTTTATCGTTAACCGATTTTCAGCAAAACCCGGCGCGTAACTACTATCATGGCGATATAGGTGCTCGTGATGTACAGGCACTGCGTTTCTCGGCCGAGCTGCGCCATCAGCTGTCTGATAACAGCGAGCTGATGCTGACACCGTTCTTCCGTGACAACCGCTCAGACTTAATGCCCAGCTGGATGCTCAGTTACGATCCGGTAATGCAGCAAACCCGCTTTAAATCATATGGCCTGCTGGCACAGTACAGCCAGCATACCCATAACAGCGTTAACTGGAGCGCCGGTATTGATGTCGATTACACCCCGGCCAGCTTCGCCGAGCAGCAAATAAGCGTAACGCAGCAAAACGGCATTTACACCGATTACGCGCTTACCGGCCGCACTAACTATCACTACGATGCGGATCAGACGGTACTGTCGCCCTACGCCCAGTTGCAGTGGTTTGCTACCGAGCAGCTGATTATCAGCCTGGGCGCGCGTTATGACTACTTTAGTGTCGATTACACTGATCTTTTGCCAGAGGATGTGCCGCAGCAAGTCGGCCGCAGCAGCTGGCTTAGGCCAGCGTCGCAAAAATTAAGCTACAACCAACTTAGCCCCAAAGCCGGTATTGTCTGGAAATTTGCCACCAATCAGCAGCTGTACGCCAACCGCCGCCATGCTTTCAGGGTACCCTCTGTAGGCCAGGTATTCCGCCCTGGCAGCAGCAACGACACCACCGCACTTGAGCCGGTAACCGCGGTTAACCACGAACTGGGCTGGCGCGGACAGTTTGGCGCCATTCAGCTGGATGCCAGCTTGTATGATTTAACCATTAAAGATGATGTGGTCACTTACATAGACGCCAACAACCGTAAAGTCACTAACGCTGGTGAAACCACTCACCGAGGTGTTGAACTGATGCTGCAATGGGCACTGACCGACGAGCTGAAGCTACAAAGCAGTGGCACCCTTACCCGGCAAAAGTATGAAGATTTTCAGTACCTGTTTAGCTGCTTCCCGCCGGTTTGTGTGCCGCCGGTGAACGAAACCCGCAATTTTGCCGGCTTTGATGTAGGTAAAGCGCCAAAACAACTGTGGCAAAGCAGCCTGAGCTATCAGCCCCGGGCACTATCTGGCCTGTGGCTGGAACTGGAGTGGCAAAAAGTAGGCCGTTACTTTACCGACGAAACCAATACCAATACCTACAACGGCCACGACCTGTGGCACCTGCGTGCCCGCTACCCGCTAACAGACAATATTACCCTGGCAGCCCGATTGATGAATATCACCGACAAAACCTACTCTACCTACACCAGCAACCAGGTAGGTTCCAGTGCTATTGAATACCGCCCCGGCATGCCGCGCAGTGTGTTTGTCAGTGCCACGGTGAACTTTTAACGCTTAACTCTGTTTTAAAGGTCAAATGCATGAGAATTTCTACACTGATCAGGTGGCACCGTATTTTGCTGTGGCTAGGCGGCATTACGTTAATGATTTTTGCCTTAACCGGCATTTCGCACCCCATTATGAGCTGGACCGGGCCGCAAGCCGTTACCATGCGCCCACCCAGCCTGCAGCTTTCCAGCAACACATTGCAACAGGCCATGCAACAGCTGGCCGCCCGGCCACTACCGGCGCAGGCACTGGCAAAGCTGGTGCCCTACCGCGAACACACCGTGCTGCAACTTAGCCGCGATTTAACCTCGCCGCGCCAGTATCTGGCGCTGGATAACACAGCGCCACCAACCGATGAAGCTATGGCTATTTGGCTAGCCGGCCATTACAGCGGCCAAGCTGAGCAGGATGTAAGCAGCGTAACCCTGGTTAGCGCTTTTAATAACGCCTACCAGGCGGTTAACCGCCTGCTGCCGGTATATCAGGTGGATTACCACAACGGCCTCAGCCTGTATATTCACACCGAAAGCCTGAGCATGGCCGGTATAACTAACCCCTACAAAACCAGCATACAGGCAGTATTTCGTCAGTTTCACAGCTGGCAATGGCTGGACACTACACCCAGGTTGAAAATGGTGATTATGGCCATACTACTTGGCAGCGCGCTGTTACTTACCCTCAGCGGTGCCTGGTTGCTGCTTAAACTGCCCTTTAATGCCAAACGCCGCGGCCTGCGCCGCTGGCATTATGCGTTATCCTGGCTGTTGTTTATGCCGGTTACGCTGTATCTGCTTAGCGGTATTTACCACTTTAGCTATAAACAGGTGGCCGCTGAAACAGCCGGTTTAACCCTGCCTGCCATGCAGCAACTGCCGGTTGCGGTTGACACGGTTCAAAGCATTGATGCCACCGCTATGTATAACAGCGCCAGTTTGGTGCTGGCTAACGGCGCCAACTGGTACTGGCGTTTGTCAGAGTTTAACCCGCAGCAGCAGGCCGATCGCACCAGCCGCTTTAGCGGCCAGCAAAGTGAAAAAGGCGCGCAGTTTATCGGCCTTAGCACCGATGCCCCGCCACTGGATGACAAGCATTATGCCCAACTGCTGGCACAGCAATTTACCGGCTTAAGTGCGACAGAGCTAACCAAACAAAGCCTGGTTACCCGCTTTGGCCCCGACTACGACTTTCGCAATAAACGCCTGCCGGTATGGCAATTTGACTACGCCAACGGCCGGGTATTTATCGACGCCGTAAGCGGCCAGTTAATTGAGCAGCAAAGCCGCGCCAGCCAGTGGGAACGGTACAGTTTTTCTTTTGTGCATAAATGGGGCATGTTGCAGCCATTACTCGGCCGCGAAGGCCGCGATATGCTGGTAGTAGGCTTTATGGTATTGCTGCTAACAATGGCAGTAATGGGCTTTGCCATGCGGCTAAGGCGTTAGGTGGCCCATTGTTTTATAACACATAAATATCCTACCTTACTGATGAAAAACAGACTAACTGTTAGCACTCAAAGCAGCTATTCCACTCGAGTTAGCTACCTTTGTTTGATAAAACGATCTTACATGTTGTAATACTTGGTTCCAAAACTCACAGAAAGTGGAGCTCCTTCATATAAGCAACTAGCAGTCACTTTCATTCGCTTTTTGTGATCAAAATAAGTATGGAAATTAGTTTTTTTCCTGACAAGCTCTAATTCATGAACCCCTATACTTAAAGCACCTAATAAAGCCTCACTGTTGAATTCTGCATTTTGAGAGTGAGGTGCTGTTTTTAATAAATCTACCTCAACAAAACTTACAAAATTCCCTTCCCCCCAGAGCACCATTTTACAATGTTCACTTTCAACAATTATATTCCGAGCTTCATTTGCTTTTACACCAACAATTTTTTCTACGTCAGGTATAGCCATACCAAGATACTGATAAGGCCTATGAAATGGCGACGACATAATAGGTAAGCCAATCATAATTGCCGAGTCTAAAGACTGCGCTAAGCTTGCACTATCCCTGGGAGATACAACATTTTTATTAAAGGCTATCCCCATGCTGGTTATTAGTTTTTTCAGTTCAATGTTGTACGATTCTATTTTAGAAAAATCACTATAAAACTTACCGGGCAAGAAACTAGGTAGCTCAACCTCTTCAAGAATTATGGGTAGTATTTTTATTTTTCCCGCAATCTGATAATTCATGGCAACATCAAGTTCATTTTCGACCCAAGGCGCTTTGACTGAGTTATTTGATAGGATTACCGCAAAATAATTAACGTTATCAATACCCTCTCTAATTTTTTGAATTAGGGAATCGCCAACTTTCATTTCCGCTTCATCTAACCAAACTCTAATTCCATGACTTTCAATATCTGTGGCAAGCCGCCTAACAAAATCCTTGTCTTTGTGATTATGGCTTAAAAACACACTAACGCTCATAGACACTCCTTATTGGTATCACAGCTAATTTCAAGGATCAGAATCCGCGAGATGCGTATTAAAGATCCCGCAAGTTCCAGAATTTTATCCAGTCTAGGCTGCTAATTGAATGTAAATCAAGGATTTTTATGATGTAGGAATTTTGCTGCAACAAACTACTGCTTTTAATCCACTACACCGCTGCGACAATTTTCCACTGCACTGATAAACGTCTGCAGTTTCTGCTGTAGGGATGCAGGCTTACTTCAGTAGTAACTCATGCTATTACTTCAAGGCCTTTTTTTTCTGCCAGAGATAGCATTTTTAAAGCAGCGCCTTTAGGTTTACTTTCGCCTTGTTCCCATTTTTTTACGAGTTTGTCACTCACATTAAAGTAGCGAGCAAATACAGGTTGTGAAAGGTTATATTTAAGCCGCAAAGTACGCACTTGATCTGGTGTAAATTCATGCACGCTGGTTAAACACAGTGCATCAAATTTTCTCATGGTGGTCTTGTCAATAACCCCTGATTTATGTAAGCCTTTCGCAGTTTTATGCACCGCTTTTAAAATATCACTCATACATTACCTACCTCTACAAGCTCACCCTCTTTGACGAGTTGGTTAAGCTCATCCGCGCTCAATGCCAGAAACTCTTTTGCTAATTCTTTTAGTGCTAATTTCTCTTTTGAGTTGATATTAGCCCTGTCGCTTTTAGCAAAAGCGTACAGGAAAAAATACTTGCTGCCGATAACAGTGCCAACGATAGTGCGATAGCCGCCACTTTTACCTTTGTTACCGGATGCAATGCGCTTTTTATAAACATTGCCGCCTAAATCTGCATCAAACAGCCCTTCGCTCAATTCCTTACACGCCTTGATAAGATCAGCGTCAGATAACGGCTCTTTCTTAGTTAAAGTCGCAAACACCTTGGTTTTATAAATCATAGTATACTCCAATAGGGTACATTTTCAACATTTGAAAAATTGAAATGCAGCTTTAGGCTACGCACCCACAATATAGGTCTGGCATGTCGTTTGGTAAAGCCATGCTTAATACCTCCGCTACTGCGACAATTTGCCACAGCGACGTAAACTGCTGGCGGGGTTACACTAAAAGCTCAGACATGACATTACCGCTGCAATGGTTTAGTCTTTTCTGACATTTTGCAAACGGCTGCCTGGCAGCCGTCTTTTTATCTGAAGCCGATGTAAAGCTATGGCCCAAAAACTGATTATCTCCACCGAATTATCACCGCGCCACCAGCTGCAGCAATTTGCTAATTTTCGCTGGGGGCTTATTGGCTTTGAAGCAACCGCCGCTGTGGCCGGTTGGTTATTTGACTACCCTGTCAGCTCCTGGCCGCTTATTTGGCTGTTACTACTTACGCACATTTCTACCAATGTTATTCCAAGGCTATTTGCCGGTGCACAAAGCCACCTGGCGCGTATTTATGCCATTAGCTGCTGCCTGGACGTATTGCTGCTGGGCTGCCTGCTGTTATTAAGCGGCGGCGTAAGTAACGGTCTGGTGGCGTTGTTATTGCTGCCGGTAGCGGTTGCAGCAGTCATGCTGCCGGGCCGGGTTTGTTATATTATCGCCATGCTGGCCATCATGGCTTATAGCCTGCTGTTGCTGATTGGCGATTTAACCATTCCCGATGTAGATCAACTGCTGCAACAGGCAGAGCACGCCCAGCACAACCACATGCATAGCAGCGATGATGGCAGTGCTTTTAACCAGCATATGCTGCAAATGTGGTGGGCTTTTGCTTTGTCGGCCATTCTGATTAGCTGGTTTATTAATGCCCAGGCCAATTTAATCCGGCTAAAGTCACGTAAAATCAGTGAGCTGCAACAACAACAAGTGCGCCATGAGCAAATGCTGGCGCTGGCCACCTTTGCCGCCAATGCCGCCCACGATTTAGCCAGCCCAATTCAAACGATGAATTTGCTCTGCGACGAAATTGCTGTTGATAACAGTAGCCCGGCGTTAACCGATTTACGCCTGCAATTAAACCGCTGCCAGCAAATTGTGCAGCAACTACGCCAGGACGCCGGCAGTTTACGCCGCGACGACGCGCCACAACCACTGCTTGTGCTAACAGAGCAGCATATAGACCGCTGGCTGAACAGCCGGCCCGACATTGGTTTAGCTATTGATAAAACCATTGCCGCTGCTGACTTTACCCTGCCCGACAGCCAGGGTTTTGGTGCGGCGCTGATTAATATTCTCGATAACGCCGCCGATGCCAGTGTGGCCAATGGTTGTGCTGAGCTAAAGGTGGCGATTGCCCTGCAGGACAGTGGCTTTAGTATTAGTATTTATGATTTTGGTGAAGGCTTATCCGACAACCGCCTGGCCGAGCTGGGTAAATTGCCACAACAAAGTGAGCAGGGGCTGGGTATTGGTCAGTTTTTGGCGAATGTGTCTATTGAACGGCTGGGCGGCACGGTGCGCCGGCGTAACCTGGATAACGGCACGCTAACGCGGATTGATATTCCGCGGCCAAAAGTTGAGCACAACTGATGCACCTGGTTATTGTCGATGATGACAGCGTATTGCTTGGTGCCCTGGCCCGGCGCTTTGGCCAGCGCGGTTTTAGTGTTACTACTTACGCCGATGCCATCACCGCAGAGCAGTTAATCGCCCAACAAGCGCAGGCCTATTTGCTGGATTTACGCTTTGCCAGCCAGTCGGGCTTAAGCTTTATTGCCCCGCTTAGGGCCGCATTACCACAATGCCGTATTATTTTGCTTACCGGTTATGCCAGCATTGCCAATGCGATTCAGGCCGTAAAGCTGGGGGCCGACGACTACCTGACCAAACCGGTCGATTTTTTACAACTGGAACAGGCTATAACCGGCAAGGCGCAAAACGGCACAGCCGCTGACACTGCCGTACTGTTATCGCCCGAGCAACTGGAGTGGGAGCATATTCACCGTGTACTGGCCGAGCACGGCGGTAATATCAGCCGCACCGCAGAATTGCTGGGGATGCACCGGCGCACTCTGCAGCGTAAGCTAAGTAAACACCGGCCTTAAATGCGTTATTACTGCCCGGCCATCTGCTGTAAAAACTGCAGGCGCTGCAACTCTTCAGCATCAGGTTGCCAGGGTTCGTCGGTTAGCTGGCTTAACGCAAAGTAATCCAGCTTATATTCTGCTTTTTCACTGTCGCCATATTGGGTTAATTCGCCAGGCACGGCCGGGCGCTTTTCCAGCACAAAGGTGCCTAAAATATAAGGCCCGCTTTGCTGTTGCAGCACCGCTTTAAAGGCCCGTAAGGTTATTTCACCCTGGCCTTCGCTTAGCTTGGCGTTGCCGGTTAGCAGGGCTAACGGCTGGCGTTGTTCGGTAAATAAATTGGCCCGTAAGCGGTAATAACCGGCTTGGTGTACGGTTACTTTTACCGGAATTAGCATATCACTACCTACGGCATGGCTATCACCCACGCCGGTAATAGTGGCTACCGGGTGGCTGTATTCAATACCGGTTTTTAGCACTTGCTGCTGGCCGTTGGCGCTAAAGTTCACGATGATTTCAAAAGCGCCGTTCCAGTCATCTTGTGCATCTAAGGTAGCAGACCAGTTAGCCGCTGTACCGCGCAGTTCGTCAGTGGCCACTACTGTGTTTGAGCTTTCTGCACTAAGCGCCACACTAACATCTAAAACCTGAATACCACTTACCTGCAGCGTTACCGGTATGTCCTCGGGGTAGCTAAAGCGGAATTTTGGCAGCACTATCGTTGCGCTGGCACCGCCCTCAAGGGGCACGGTTTGTGGAATATAGCGGTTTGGCGCCAGCAAGTGTTCATCATCCGCGCTTAGCGGCCGGGAATACGGCGGTAGCTCAAGCTCTGTGGCATAAGCGCTGGCCAGTAATTTAAAGCTTTCGCTTACCGGCTGGGGGATTTTTTCAGTTACGTTAATTTGCTGCGGCTTAGCTGCCGGCGTATTAGCCGGCTCAACGACCTCGGGCGGCGTTATAATTTTCGGCGCTGTTTTTGGCACCACCGTTGCCGGTTGTGGCCAGAAAAACCATAAGCCTGCCAGCACCGCTGACAGGCTTAATAATAACCACTTTTTCATTAATGCTAGTTCGCTGCCTGATACACCAGGGCCGACATACTGGTGTTATTCGAGTTACGCACTATGCGATAACGCGAGCTAAACACCCACCAGCCACGGTTTTCGTCAAAAGTATTAAATTGCAGCCGCTCGCCATTTAAATAATTTACGCTATTGCTGGCGGCTGTCACTTCATCAGTGGCGCTATTGGCAATAACATCGCTGTGACTGTAGCCTTCGCTCATTAACATCGGGTAATGGTACGGCATAAAGCTGGCTGGCCCGCTAACCGATGCCAACTTGCCGTCAAAGGCCACGCTGCGTGAACAACTGTTAAAGCTGCCAGCGCTGGCCGCACCGCAGCTGGAATGGCTGGCCACTACGCCGTCATCCTCACCTGGCAAAAATGCACCGGTGGCACCTAAAAAGTCAGATCCGGCGCCAACAAAACGTAAGCGCGGCACCCGGCTGTCGGGGAAAGCGGCTAACTGGCGTGCAGTGTTTACCCGTAAATCGTTTAACACACCAATGTTAGACGGTGACGGTATTTGCCCCAGCCACAAAGATATGGCCAGCCGCAGCGCGCCATCAATCAGGCCGGAGCCACCGGCGACATTGACTGCTAAATCGGCCAGTTCTACCCCGCCGCCAGCACCGGCGAAATCAAACGTCGCGACAATATTCAGCGGTTGTAAGCCCGCGTTTTGCAGCCACAGCGCCTGGTTATCAATAATGTAACGGGTAACTAAATCACCGGTAGAGTGCGACACAAAAATACAGCCGCTGGCGCAGATGCCATTTTGTGACAGCTGTTGCAACTTAGGCCAGACATAGTCACTGGCAATTTTACCGGCCACCCGTTCTTGCGATGGCCAGTCAATACGCACATCGGCGCGGTCGCGCCAGTACTCGGCCCAATACTCTGCACCATTAGTGCTTACCTGGCTGCCGGTAGGCCGGCTGGCTAAATTATCTGGCTGAAAACCGTGTACCAATACCACCGGATAACCGCCCACAGCAGCCTGCGCCGCGCCGCTAAACAGGCCCGCCAGTAAAAGCAGGGTAGATTTTTTCATTTGGGTTGTCCTCGTCTTTTCTCTGCTGAAACAGGGTTCTTGCTAAGATTATCGTTATTATTCTGCCGCCCTTTCCGTCAGGCTCATTACAACTCCACCAACAAGATAGACCAGTTCACTTTGAATGCAATACACTGATTTTGCTGCCAGCAAGCTGCCAGACCAGCTAAACCGGTACCGGTGTTTGAATTTTCTTAAACAGAGAAAAATGTGAATAGCGCCACAGCAGCCTTACACCGGCGGTATGCTTTTTAGGTAGATAAAAAGCAGCTAAAACACTGTTTAAAGTGATTGCTCAAACTATTTTTGTTTTTGTGCCATGCCCAGACAACTTAATGGCTTTTAAATACAGTCAGGCCACAAATTACCAGGTTAATCTGCAGTGTGCAGCCTGATGCTTTGCATAATGCTGTGCTCTGCCGCACGTGCGTTGGCATGCCAGTAGTGAAAATAGGCCGGTAAATTTGCTTTGTACGCAAAACGGATTTTTAGGTAAAACTGCTCTGACAGCGGGTAACAATAGTAGTAATACTGCCGGGTAAAAGCCCGGCTGGCGTGCGTGTAATGCAGCCATTGCTGGCTGCCAAAATGTTTAATGCTATAACACTGCGGTAGTTGCTCTTTATGCCGTAACGCAGCGTATTGCTGTGTTTGCCCGGCAAGTAATTTATTGCTGTGCCTACAGGCCTCGTAGTGTTGTAAAGCGTGTTTTAGCTGCGCAGCACTACCAGAAATAGTGCTGCCGCTTGAATCTTTGCTCTGCCCGCTCAGATAGTGGCCTAACCGCTCAATATTATGCCGTGCAATATATTTACCCTCTGTAACCTGCTTTAGCCAGATCGATAGCATTAACTGCCCCAGCGGCTCGCCGTGCGTTCTTAAAAAATGCCCGCTATACCAATATTGCTGCTGGTTTATACAGACAAAACGATGCTGCTGCCGGTGATCGGTATGCAACTCAAACCAGCCCGGAGTTTTATACGGAAACAACAGCGGAAATGCCATTGGGCTGGCGCAAGGCACGCAAAACGCTAACAGATCATTATCTAGCAGCACTTTGTAGTTAAAGCGTGCATAGGCATCTGGCCCACCATGAAAGCTACGGCCTGTAATGCGTTTTAAAAAGTTCTTTATCATACCAGCGCCAGCACTGTGCAATTTACGCTGTTATGTTGTTAGTTTGTGCGGCATCACTACAGGTAAACTTACGCTGCTTACACCACGCCAAAGCCAGTTCGTCCATCAGCTCGGCTTTAATGGCCAAAGTCAGCCAGATCCCGGTTTTATCCTGCTCCAGAATACATTCAGTTGGGTTTCGTAAGTCAATGTAAGCACAAGGAATATTGTCACCGTGTACGGTTTTCTCACTAAACACGATATGCGCCACCGACTTTGCGTTAACATTGCGGTTCATAACAGAGATCTCCCTGTATGTTATTGGGTGCCAAGAGCAAATATGCCGCCAACAACACTCTTCGCTTTTACGTTTTTTTCACATTATTGCGCATTACGCAAATTTATCAAGTTAATTTTGCAGCAACCGCTTTGTGCATCTGTGCCAATGCACCGAGAATCGCACAGATGAAAATTGGCAACATATTGAGACATAGAAGAAAACTGCTAGGGAAAACCCTGGAGGATGTTGCTTATGCCGCAGAAACTGATGCAGGAAATTTGTCACGCATAGAGCGCGACGAGCAGCGCCCGTCGCTGGATTTACTGGAAGCTATCGCCCACGCCCTAGATACGCAGGTGTCGGCGCTGTACCAAAGTGCCGAGGCACAAAACCATACTCAGGTAATGGAGCAAAGCAACAATTACAACCCTTCTGCTACTGCGGTAGACGCGCAATTGGCTTTGTTACTTAAGCATTACCATAGCCTGACCGACGAAGGCCGAGCATTGGCGGTTAACCTTATTAGCACACTGAAAAAACCCCATAGCGCTGGCAAGTAAGCAACCTTGGTTCAGGCGCTATAGCCCACAGAGAACAAACGAAAAACGCAGCCGAAGCTGCGTTTTTTTACGGTAAAGCTTACTGCTTTTTCATCTGCTGATGAAAAGCGGCCACGTCGGTTACCTTAGTCTGGCCGGGTAGATCGGCAAACGGCTGGTCGCGGAATTTAGTACCGCGCATTTGCACCGAAATTCGTGCTGCGTTGTCATTTAGCATTGTTTCGCGATAAAAGGCTTTTACCTGCTCCAGAGTGACCTGCTCTACAGCGGCAATTAACTGCTGTTTGCTGTCGAAACTGAATTTCTCGCGGTACCAGTCGGTAATTAATGGCCCTACTTCGTCCTGCAGGTTTTTCGCCGGCTCTTTTAGCGTTATCAGTGTGCTGGCTTTAAGCTGGGCAAAAGCATCTTCGGTTAACTTATCCAGCTCGGCGGCATATTGCTGCTTAAAGCTGTCAAAGCGTGCCTGCATATCAGCGACACCTTTTACCGGCGTTTGAATATACATGGCAAAACCAGTGTAGTTTTCTATTTGCATAGCTGTGCCACCCACGGCATAGGCCAGTTGCTCTTCGGTACGCAGTTTGTCAAAGGCCACATTGCTAAAATGACTGTTCAGCACTGTTGCCCGTGCCAGCTGGGTATAGGAAGGATCCGGGTGTATATGCACATCTACCAGGCCAACGTCGGCTACATCGATATCTTTTTGCAGTACCAGTTTTTCACCGGCAGCTGGTTGCCAGTAAGCTGTGCGGCTGTATGGCTGCTCGTTACGCTGCGCTGGCAGTGCCTGCTGCACAGTAGCAACCACCTGCGCTATGGCGGCTTTATCATAGTTACCAAAGGCGAATACCCGCAGTTGATTATTCGCCAGCGTATCGGCAATAAAGCTTTGCAGCTGGGCAATGGTTAAACTGTTGGCAGCAGCAATTAACTGCTCTGGCTCATAGTTACCATTGCGCACCAGGGTGTTGTAGCCATTAAATGCCTGATAAAACGGGAATTGCTTACCCTGGTTTTGTAAGCCGCGGATATAGCGATCTTTAGCCTGGGCAAAGCTTTGCTCGTCAGTAGTCACCACCACACCTGCCAGGGCCTGTTGCAACAACTCCGGCTGTTTGTCAGTAAAACCGGCTACCGTCAGCGCCATACCGCTGCCTGCGGTTAACCGCAGCTGCATACCGGCAATATCAGCTTCGGTGGCCAGCACGCTTTGTTGCAGACTGAAAATGTCGCGCCACAGTGCCAGGGCTACTCTGGCTTTAATATCCTGTTGTGGTGCCGGCGTATTGATAAAAATTTCCAGCACGCCACGCGGCTGGCTGGCAAACTGCTGGCTGGGGTACAACCAGGCGGTAATGCCGTTTTGCTGCAGCACAATTTCTGGTTTAGCTTGCTGTACCGGTGCTACCAGCTCAAAGTTTTCCGGTAACAGCCGGTTTACTGCCGGTAAGTTCAGGGCCAGCTGCGGGCTTTGTTGCCAGCTTTGCTGCTCTTCGCTACTGATATCGGTAATTTTATATTTGCCGTCGTAAAAATGCAGGCTGCTATCATGCGGCTCTTGCTTGCTGACATACCATACGCGCAGGCGCTGCGGCGTTAACTGCGCCAGCACATCTTTAATGGCTTTGGCGTCAAAACGCTGGTAGTAAAACGGCGCATTTACTGCATTGCGGGCCGGTACTTTTTGCATAGCATCGGCCAGGTTAGATACATAGCCAAATTCGTCACCTTTTTCCAGAAAACGGAATTGGTTGTTCAGGCTGGTTTGAATTTCACTGAAGTATTTGCTGTCTACACCCTGCTGTTTTACCAGCTCAATGTACTGCATGATAGTAGCCACTATGCCTTCACGGTTTTGCATACCGGCGTCGGTGAGCTCTACGTCTATGCTTAGCGAGCCGTAATTGCCATATAAGTCGGGCGAGGCGCTAACGTTTAGCTTAGAAATAAGCCCCATTGCTTTTAGCTGCGCCGCCGGTGTGCCGGGCATTTCGGAGCCCAGCAGGTAGCTGATAAATTCATTTGGTTTAACGGCAAACTGTTCGCTGTTGTTGCTGATGGTAAAATCCAGCCGTAACTGTTTTACATCGTTATTCGGCACATAGTGAATGCGTTTGCCCCCCAGCTGGCTAAAATCCAGCTCTGCAGTTACAGCAGGTTTTTCAATGTTCTTATTAACAATACTGCTAAAGTGTTTGCTGGCCAGTTGCTCCATTTCGCTTAGCGGTAAATTACTTAGCAGGGCCACTTTCATAATATTGGCCGAGTAATACTGGTTATAAAACGCTACGGTTTCAGGATGCAGTTTACTGTCGTCTTTATCGCCGAGCGTTTCCAGGTTGCCAATTAAAAACCGGTTCGCCGGGTGGCTGCCCATCATACCGCGTGACAAATTGTACTGGCCAAAGTAGTCCATTTCGCGGCGCATTGACCACTCTGCATTAACGGCATTTTTCTCTTTATCGGTGTATTCAGGGTATAGCTTGGGGGCTTTAAAAAAATCGGAAAAACGGTCCAGCGCTTCGTCGTAAGCGTTGTTATTTACCTTAAACATATAGTTGGTAATATCAAGCCAGGTGTAAGCGTTTTGTGCGCCGCCGTTGGCAGTCATAAATTCGCTGTAGCCTTTGGTATCAGGGTAACGCTCGGTGCCTAAAAACAGCATATGCTCTAAATAATGTGCCATACCCTGCTGGCTCTTTGGATCTTGCAGTAAACCTACGCCGACACTTAACGCCGCAGCCGATTTTTCCGCTGTAGGATCTGATACCAGCAGCACTTCCAGTTTATTCGGCAGTACCAGGGTTTTGTAAGCACGGCTGTCGTTCGGGCTTACCACTACCTGGCCCTGCACCTGTTGCTGTGCAGCACGCGTATCGGCAGATAAACTACGCTCACCGGCACAACCGGTTAATACAGCCAGCGCTATTGCACTGATAACGAATATTTTTTTCATTGAACCACCACGATTAGACAACTTGTTACTTTTTGTGAAGGTCAATGTAATGAAAACAACTAGCCACTGCCAGCGCCAACCACAATTGGATTGTAATAAATTGTGTCGGCATGCTTATTGGGTCAGGTTATCAGCCCAGAGCGGTATCCAATAACATCATCAATACAAAGCCCAGCATTAGGCCGTTGGTAGCGGCCAGTTCGTGGCCCTGCCGGTGCGATTCAGGGATCATTTCATGGCTGATCACAAACAACATAGCACCTGCCGCCACTGCCAGGCCCCAGGGCAGCAACAGGCTGGACTCACCCAGCACCGCCGCGCCGACAATAGCCATAACCGGCTCGGTTAAGCCAGACAATATCGCAATACCCACTGCCAGTGCTCGGCTGTAACCCACTGCCAGCAGTGCCATTGCCACTACCAGCCCTTCAGGAATATCCTGCACCGATATGCCGGTAGCCAATGCGGTGGCAGCTGCCGTGTCGCCACCGGCAAAAGACGCACCGATAGCCAACCCTTCAGGGATATTATGCAGCGCTATAGCAAACACAAATAACCAGCTGCGGCGCAGGGTTTGGCCGCGCAGCCGGTCTTCGTCTTTAATAAAATGCTCATGTGGCACCAGCCGCTCCAGCATTAGCATAAAAGCACCGCCAAGCAAAATGGCCAGCGCCACACTGCCAGAGCTGCGCCATGGCGAAGCGCCACTGTCGGTTAGCAAAGCCAGTGCCGGTACGATTAGAGAAAACATACAGGCAGCCAGCATCACCCCGGCACCAAAGCCCAGCATTACATCAAGCAACTTTTGCTGTAACCGGCGCATAAACAACGCCGGTATTGCGCCAGCTGCCGTTGCGGTAGCCGCCACCATACCGGCATAAAAGGCATAGCGCACATTTGCTTGCTGTTGCATTAATACCACCAGTTGCTGCACCCCATAGCCTGCACCGGCCAGCACTATCAGCAAGCCCGCCAGTTTACGCAGCCCCAGCGCGGGCCATTGCAACAACATCTGCTTCATTGTTTCTCCTGATACAACCCCGCCACATAGGGCCAGTTAATCACATTAAAAAATGCTGCCACATAATCTGGCCGCTTATTCTGATACTGCAGGTAGTATGCATGTTCCCACACGTCCAGCCCCAGTATTGGTGTTAGCCCTTCCATTAACGGGCTGTCCTGGTTCGCACTGCTGCTTACCTGCAAGTTACCGTGCTGATCTTTTACCAGCCAGGCCCAGCCACTGCCAAACCGACTGAGTGCCGCCTGAATAAATTGCTGCTTAAATTGGACAAAGCTACCAAAGTGCTGCGTTATGGCTTCGGCCAGTTCGCCGGTAGGTTCGCTACCACCTTGCGGTGACATAACCTGCCAGAACAAACTGTGGTTAGCATGGCCACCACCATGGTTACGTACCGCCTGTTGTAACGGTTGTGGCAGTGCTGCTATTTCCTTAAGTAAACGCTGCAGTGGCCAGTCAGTATAGGCGCTGCCTTCAAGTGCTGCATTTAAACCGTTAACATAAGTTTGATGGTGCCGGCTATGGTGTATTTCCATAGTCAGTGCATCCAGGTGCGGTTCCAGCGCGTTGTAGTTATAAGGTAGTTCGGGTAACGTAAAGTTCATATCAACCTCCAATTAATGATAACCATTATCATTTGCATTTAGTCGAAAAACAAGCCATATTTTCAGTCAGGTTCCCGACAAGGTGAGTGATATGGATACGATAGAACACTGGAAACACATTATCCGCCAGGCCAACAGTGCTTTTGCGCACGACCACTATGTGCTGGCGGCCGACTTATACCAGCAGGCCGCGGTGTTGCTAACACAGGCCTGGCCAGAGTATGAAGCCAGATCGGCCGACAATTTTATACCCGGTGCGCCCGATGGCGCCGCATTGCTGATTATTTGCTTGTCGATCAGCGTGCAGAATTTGGCCGAAACCTATGCCAGACAACAACGCTGGCGCCGCTGTCTTGCCACGTTAAACCGCGCCTTACAGCAAGTGCTGCAACTGCAGGCGCAGTTACCTGATACCCACCCGGCCAATGTGGCACTGCTGCGTGAAAGCTGCAGCCTGCGCCGTGAACTGTGCCGCTTTTCGCAGTTAGCACCCATTACACAAACGGCAACGCAGCCCGCCTCTGCCACACTGCATTAAGGAGCCCATTATGCTGATACAAAGTTCATTGTGGCAGGATTTCAGCCGCCTGAGCCGGCAACTAAAAGCAGGAACGATCATGCCAGATGATCATCACCGGCTGGTATCTGATTACAGCTGTCGCTGCTGTCAGTTGGCCACTATGTTGGAGCGGCAAAACAGCAGTTTATTGCAGGAATGGTGCTTGCGCTATGCGCTATTTACACTGGCAGAAGGCGCCGTTAATCCGCAACAAACTGCGGCGCAGCGCCAGGCGTGTATGGATATGTTGTATATGCCGTTAATTGCACTAACCCGGCTATACCAGCGCCAGCCACAAGGTCAGGCCGAGCTGGCGGCACTGCATGCAAAACTAAAATATTGTTTTGCATGCCATTAGGCGCCGCTATTACATCTGGGGATGCAGCAAGCAGTTACATCTGCGACTGCAAATAGTTGGGCAGGCCCAGCAGTTTAATCAAGTTTAGCTGCTGCTCCAGCCAGTGGGCGTGGTCTACCTCGGTGTCGTCCAGCAACTGTTGCAACATAGCACGGGTAACGTAGTCTTGCTCTTGCTCGCACAGCGCCATCGTTTGCTTTAACAGCTTTTGCACGGTGTATTCTACGTTTAAATCGTTTTGCAGCATGGCAGGTACATCTTTACCCACGTGAATGGCGTCTCGCTTGCTCATATCCGGCACACCTTCTAAGAAGATAATGCGTTCAATCAGCTTGGAGGCATGGCCTTTTTCATCGTCAAACTCGTGATCAATGCGTTCAAACAGCTTGTGCAGGCCCCAGTCGTGATACATGCGCGAGTGAATAAAGTACTGATCCATCGCGGCCAGTTCATTAGCCAGCAGTACGTTTAGTGCATCGATAATTTTGCTGTTGCCTTTCATTTACTCGCCTCCCAGCTGTGCCTGCAGGTAATTTGCCAGCCCCATAGTGCTGATTTGGTGCTGCTGCGTTTCCAGCCAGTCCAGATGTTCTTCTTCATATTCCAGAATTTCAGTCAGAATATCGCGGCTAACGTAGTCTTGCTCGGTTTCGCACAATGCTATGGTGTCGCGCAGCAGCGGCAGTTGTTCTACCTGAAACTCCATATCGCACTGCAGCATTTCTGGCGTGTCTTCACCAATGCGCAATTTACCCAGCGCCTGTAAATTAGGCAGGCCTTCCAGCATTAAAATACGTTCGATCAGCTCATCGGCCTGCTTCATATCTTTAATCGACTTTTTGTAGCACACATCGTTGAGTGCTTTTAAGCCCCAGTTTTTATAAATGCGGGCATGCAGAAAGTACTGATTAATAGAGGTTAATTCAGCTGTCAGTATTTCATTTAGCTTAGACAGCACCTGCGGATTGCCTTTCATGTAATGTACCTTTTCTGTCGCGACAAGAATTGCTGCACAGTGTAGACCAAAATCACCCTTCACGCAAAATTATGTTTATAATCAATAACATATTACTGATAACCATTCGTATTATTAACTCGTTTAGCTTAACGTTTAATTAGCGCATTAAAGCTTAAGCCGGATTTCAGGGCGCTTGTCTCAAGCCTTTTGAATTGTCTGGCATTTTACGGTAAACAGAGAGTGGTATTACTTACCTATAATAATAATCCGGGGGTCCGATGAAACTGTTCCAACCTATAGCCTTGCTGCTACTGCTGTGCAGCACTGTGGTACTGGCAACTGAACGCCAGATTGAAATTGACAGCAATGTGAGCACAGAGCATAAAACCGAAGTTAACGGCAAGCGCTTTAGCTATACCGCCACTACCGGCACCCAGCCGGTGTGGGATGAAGACGGTGTACCTACCGCCACCTTGTTTTATACCTATTATCAGCGCAGCGATATTAAAGACCGTAGCAAACGCCCGTTGTTAATTTCCTTTAATGGCGGTCCGGGCTCTGCCTCAGTATGGATGCACGTTGCCTACACTGGCCCTAAAGCGCTGGTTATTGATGAAGAAGGCTATCCGGTACAACCGTATGGCGTTAAAACCAACCCGTATTCTGTGCTCGATGTTGCCGATATTGTGTTTGTTAACCCGGTAAATACCGGTTACTCACGCGTATTGCCGGGTAAAGACGGTAAAATGCCGTCCAAAGATCAGCAGCAAAAAATGTTCTTCGGTGTTAATGCCGACGTTAAATACCTGGCCGAGTGGTTAAATACTTTTGTTACCCGCAATGAGCGCTGGCAGTCACCGAAGTTTTTAATTGGCGAAAGCTACGGCACTACCCGGGTATCCGGCCTGGCGCTGGCGCTGCAAAACCAGCAGTGGATGTACTTAAACGGCGTGGTACTGGTGTCACCTACAGACATTGGTATAGAACGCAACGGCCCGGTAAAAGCCGCCAACCGCCTGCCGTATTTTGCCGCCGCAGCCTGGTACCATAAAGCACTTAACAGTGACCTGCAGCAAAAAGACTTATACGACATACTGCCGGAAGTAGAAGACTTTACCCTTAACCAATATCTGCCGGCCCTGGCTAAAGGTAATGCTATAAGCAACGAAGAAAAACAACGCATAGCCCAGCAGGTCGCCAGTTACTCCGGCTTATCGCTGCAAGCGGTGCTGCAAAACAACCTGGATATTCCTACCAGCTATTTCTGGAAAGAACTGCTGCGTGACCGTGGCCAAACCATCGGCCGGCTGGATTCACGTTATTTAGGTATTGATAAGCGCGATGCCGGCGACCGGCCAGACTACAATGCCGAGCTAACCTCCTGGCTGCACTCGTTTACCCCGGCCATTAACCATTATCTGCGTAATGATCTGAACTACAAAACCGACATTAAATACAATATGTTTGGCCCGGTACACCCGTGGGACAGATCTGATGACAGCACCGGCGAAAACCTGCGCCAGGCCATGGCACAAAACCCGTATCTGAAAGTGATGACGCAATCAGGCTACTTTGACGGCGCCACCAATTATTTCGATGCCAAATACAATATGTGGCAGCTGGATCCAAGTGGCAAAATGAAAGATCGCATGAGTTTTAAAGGCTACCGCAGCGGCCATATGATGTACCTGCGTTATGAAGATTTGAAGAAATCGAACGACGACCTGCGCGAGTTTATCTTAGATGCTTTACCGGCTGACGGTGTAGCAGCGAAGTATTAATACTGCTGCAAAACGCTATCAGACAAATCCCTGCTTCGGCGGGGATTTTGCTTTAAAGCTAACGTGATGGCTGTGTACGGTTTGCAGCTAACACTACCAGTGCGATACCGCCCAGAATAGCCAATGACGCCAGCAACAAGCGCAGGGTTAGCGGCTCCTGCAATAACAATACACCACCCAGCGCTGCCAGCACCGGAACACTTAGCTGCACCGTGGCAGCTGTTGTTGCTTTTAGTAACGGTAAAGCGGTGTACCAGATGGCATAACCGATACCAGAGGTTAAAACACCGGATAGCAGCGCATACCCTACCCCTGCACTGTCTAACGACGCCTGTTTTATTAACAATACACTTAGCAACAGCGCCATCGGCACTGCCCGGATAAAGTTACCGCTGGTTACCGCAAGCGGATCGCCTGCACCTTTGCCGCGCAGCGAGTACACGCCCCAGGCCACACCGGCAGCTAACATCAGCAAAGCCCCTGACAGCGGCGGTGCCGACAACCCCGGCAGCAACAAACCAATAAGCCCCGAGCAGGCCAGCAACAAACCCAGCCACTGCACCAGACTAAAGCGTTCACCACACCACAGGCCGTAAGCTATCATGCTGGTTTGCACTGCCCCGAACAGTATCAGTGCGCCAATACCGGTGTTCAGCTGAATATAAGCAAAGGAAAACCCGGCAGCATAAACAAACAGCGCCAGCGCTGATAGCCAGTTACCACGGCCGCTATATTCACTCCGGCGCAATACTACTAACGCCCATAATGCCACAGCGCCGGATATCAGCCGGATACTGGTAAAACTGGCAGCATCTATCTGGGTATGCGCCAGTGCCGCACGGCATAGCAGCGAATTACCGGCAAAGGCGACAAGCGCCAGCAGGGTTAACAGCACAACACGGGTATAAGGCATGGTAAGGCCTCAGAAAACAATATAGTTTGCAGCAGGCTAGCATTAAAACCGACCCGATAATATCGAGACAAAAGTTGTAGTTAAAGAATATAACGCCAGAGTTAATGTATCGGCTCGGTAACAAAACCTAATTGCGTAATGCCCAGTTGCTGCGCCAGTGCCATTACGTTAAGCACATGCTGGTATTCCACCGCTTTATCGGCCATTAGCTGCAACAGCGGTTGCTGAGGTAACTGCGCTATGTGTGCCAGCTTGTGTTGCAGTTGCTCTGCTGTAACCACTTCGCTATTCCATTGCACGCTGCCGTCGCGCAGTACACTGATGGCAATGCTGTCGGGTGTTGCAGCTGCAGGCTTTGCACTGGCTTTTGGCAACTCTACCAGCACTGTCTGAGTTAATACCGGCATGGTGATCATAAAAATAATCAGCAGTACCAACATTACATCAACTAGCGGTGTCATATTGATTTCGCTGATAATTTCATCATCCTGCGAGTCTGTGGCGAAGGCCATTTAGGCACTCTCCTCGTTACTGGCCTGCTTAGTGTTTAACACACTGACACTGGCTTTAGGCGCAGCACCAGTGAGAAAATACGCATGTAGTTGATGGGCAAAGCGGTTAAGACGGGTAATAACACCTTTATTGGCCCGTTGCAGTGCGTTGTAGCCCAGCACTGCCGGTATGGCCACCGCCAAACCAACGGCAGTCATAATTAATGCCTCACCTACCGGGCCGGCTACTTTATCAATACCTGCCTGGCCGGATACCCCTATGCTAACCAGCGCATGATAAATACCCCACACCGTGCCAAACAGGCCGATAAAAGGTGCGGTAGACCCCACTGACGCCAGCACCGGCAGGCCACGCTGCAGTTGTTGTACGTTATCGTCAATGGCATTACGCAAACAGGCTCTTAGCCAGTCATTTAAACTTAGCTGGCCGTGTAAGTCGGCTTTATGCAGGCTGTGATGATCAACCGCCGCCTGGCCTTCTTCGGCCAGCATACGGTATGGGCTGGCGCTGTTGTGCGGTTGCAGCAGCTGCAAACCCTGGGCAAAGCTTTGCGCATGCCAGAAATCCCGCGAGGCTTTATTGGCCGGGCGCAGGCGCCACAGCATCAGGCTACGCCAGATGATCACACTCCAACTGGCAACCGACATTAACAGTAGCAACAGCGCCACGCCTTTTATTACCCAGTCGCCCTGCGCCCAAAGCGCGGCCAAGCCATAAGGGTTGTCTGTTAGTTGCGTCATTAGTTAACTCCTTCGGTTAAGGAAAAGGCTACCCGCTGGCGGTAACGGTAATCTATTGCTGTGTCGCCACGGCGTGCCGCCTGATAACGCCAGTGCTGCACTGCACTGAGCGCAGCCTGATCTAATCTTGGATAGCCACTACTTTGCAGCACGATAATATTGGCTACGGTGCCATTAACCAGCACGGTAAGTTCCAGCACTACTGTGCCCTGCTCGCGCAGTTTGCGCGATAACTGTGGGTATACCGGCGGCGCGTTATAGTGCGCTGTAGCATTTAACACCGGCGCTGATACCGGCACGGCTGTGGCGGCGTGGTTGTGTTTTACGCCCGGGTTACTTTGCTCAGTTAGCTGCTGCGCAGTTGCTGTAGCAACAGGTGTCGGCTGAGCAGCTGTGTTGGGCTGAGCGGTTGCTTTTGTTAAAGGCCGGGCCGGCTGGTTTTCTGCCTGGGTTTGCTTAAGCGCACGCTTAGCTGCCGGTTTAACTACAGGCTTAATTTCTTGTTTCACTACCGGTTGCGCTTCTGCTGTAGCTACAGGTTTTTGTTCAGGTGGTGGCGCAGCAGCTTGTTGCGAAGCCGGCTGCGCCACTAATACCCCGGTTAATACTGGTGGCTGTATTGCTACTGTGCTTGGATCTGCAGCCAGATGCCAAACCAGTGGCAGCAGGTGCGCACTGAGTACCGCGCCCAGCGTAAACAAAAAGCCCCCTGCTTTAACAGTAGGGGGAAGGCTTTGCGCCAGCGGTTGCATAGCGGCGGGAGAAAACATCAGAAGCTATAACTAATGGCCAGTTTGGCGTAACGGCCAGGCTCGCTGTAACGCTGCAGGCCGGTACCGTCAGGCAGCACACCACCGCGCACACCACTACCTACCCAGTTGGTAACAAAACGTACCCGCTGCCATTGGTAATATTCTTCGTCGAACAGGTTATAAATACCGGCTCTTAGCTGCCAGTTTGGCGTAAGGTCCAGTGTGCCCATCAGATCAACCACGGTGTAGCTGTCGGTCAGATAAGGCTTTGCTTCAAAATCACTTTCTGTTGAGTCATAGGCGTCTTTGGCTTTTTTAGCCGCACTGTGGGTTACATTCGCGGTAATATTCCAGTTAGCACCGTCGTAGCGAAAGCCCAGCACTGCCGAAGCCGGGTTAATGCTGCGCAGCGGGTCGCCGTTTTCTTTCTCACCCTCGTTATATGAATAAGCCAAACGCGAGCTAAAGGCGCGGCTAATGCGCCAGGCGGCTTCCAGTTCCACGCCTTTTACGTCAGCTTCACCAATATTATCAATGGTGTTGTACTGGTTACCCTGCGCCTCGGTGCAAACGCCACGGGTACAGGTTTCATACACCACATCGGGGTTTTGTATCCGGGTAACAGTATCAATCATATCGCTGTACTGATCTTTAAACAGTGATACACCCAATAACAGATTATCGGTTTGATAGCGGTACCCCACTTCCAGATTAAGGCTGCGCTCAGCTTTTAAATCCGGGTTAGCGATGCTGCTCCATAGATCATCTACTACAGTGCCAGTGGCCTGTTCGGTGCGGCTGATTAGCGAGGTGGGTGAATACATTTCTGCTACTGTCGGCGCCCGAAAACCGCGTCCGGCCTGAGCCCATACCTGATGCGCCTTGGTTATCTGGTAGGTCAGGTTGGTTTGCCAGGTAAAGGCGGTGAAATCGACGTCGGTTACGGTTTGGCTGTCATCGCTAAATTGCTCGTTTAACTCAGGGCTGTATTTTAGTGAGTCAAAGCGGCCGCCAAGGCGTAATGTCCAGCGTGGGTCAAACTTGATCACGTCGCGGGCATACAGGCTAAGTGCGGTTACATCGGTTTTTGGCACCTGATCCGGGTCAATTACCGCTGGGCTTGCCAGCTCATCTGTCTGGCCAATATAACGGCTGTCGATAGCTGAATATTCCACACTGCGCCGTTCAGCCGAACCACCATACAACCACTGCTGGTGTAAGGTATTGCCGAACAGTTCTTTATCCAGCGCCACGGCCAGCTTAAGTTGTTGCTGCTTAAAATCACGATCTTCACTGCGCAGGCAAGGTGATACTTCACCATTTACTGCACCACTGCAGCCGGTAGTTAGCATGGTGGTTAAACCATTAGTGTAATTTGACT
Organism: Rheinheimera sp. EpRS3; assembly: GCF_001513785.1. Classification (GTDB taxonomy): domain Bacteria; phylum Pseudomonadota; class Gammaproteobacteria; order Enterobacterales; family Alteromonadaceae; genus Alishewanella. The sequence continues at coordinate 296,573 of NZ_LNQS01000001.1, read as the reverse complement.
GGTAATCTACCGTTGCATTTACGCTATCAGCAAAGGCCTGGGCAGCCAGCCACTCGTATTGCAGACCAAAGCGTTTGCGCTCAATTTCATCATCACCCAGCCGGGATAAATAAGTGCTGTCCAGCCTGGATTGGTTGTCCAGCTCGCTTTGTTGTTTAAAGTATTCGCCGGTCCAGCCCAGACGCTGACTATCCGTTAGCTGATATTGCAGCTTGGCCAGAATATTATTGCTGCTGTAATCCAGTGGATCGGCAATAGTGCGCCCGGCACCGCTAATATTGTCGCCAGAACGGGCCGTTTCAGTTTCACTGCCATCACGGCGGGTATACACCAGTAAAGATTCCAGCTTGCCGCTGCGGTTAGCCACAGTGCCACTGAACGAGGTTTCGTCATTTGAGCCGCTAAAACCGGCAGACAAACCAATATGGCTGTCATCACCTTCTGCAGTTAAATAGTCGGCCGGATCTTTGGTAACAAACAGCACTGCCCCGCCTAAAGCACCGCTGCCGGCGGCGATAGCATCAGCACCTTTTACAATTTCAATTTGCTTGAGTGCATCGATATCAACTCCGCCTCTGGCGGAGCGGAAAAACTCATAAGCAACAAAAGTGGGTGGGTCCAGCGTTTCACCCAGTGACAAACCATCTACGGTAATGGCTACCCTATCACCATCTAAACCACGTATATTAAAGCCATTGCTGCCAAAGCGGCCCATATCGGTAGTGGTAACCCCAGGCACAAAGCGCACTGCATCAGCAATATTTTGTGCCTGCTGTTGTTGTAGCTGCTGTGCGCTGAGTTGCTCAGTTTGTTTGCTGTTAGCCTGGGTTTGCACCGCCTGCGCGGTTACCGATACGGTATCCAGCTCTGGTGCTGCGTTATCCGCCAGTGCTTGGGTGGCAAAGCCCCCCGTTACCGCCAGTGCCAATAAAGTGTACTGCATAGCCATGTTACTGTTCTCCTGAGTGCGGCTTAGTCGGCTTTTTTGCCGGTCTGGCTTATTTGCTGGTCGAGCCGGCCGGCAAATTCTGTAACGTATTCGTCGTAGCTCAGCTGGCCATCGCCATTGGCATCGGTAGCCGCAAACTGTGCTGCACGGCCTTTGGCATATTCTTCGCGGCTGATTACGCCATCTTTATTGCTGTCGTACATAGCCAACATACCGTCAACAGAATGGGTGGTTGGCATTTTTAACAGGCGTTCTCGTCTTGGCTGTTCAGTGCCCTGCGCTTGCTGCTGACGGGTTTGCTCTGAGCGCGTGTCTTGGCCACGCGGTTCTGGTTTAGGATCGGCAGCAGATAACACGCCGTCTTTATTGGTATCCATCCGCTCAAAGGCTAAATCACCAGAGCGGTTAAATTCAGCACGGCTGATATAGCCATCTTCGTCTTTATCAAGCGCATTAAAGCGCACATGCGTCTGGCGCAAGTGGCCGGCACGTTCGCTTGCCAGCTGCTTTTGCTGCGCCTCGCTTAAACGTGGCATGTCGGAGGCCGAAGTGCTGCAGGCACTCAGGTAAGCACTGCTTAGCGCCAAAAATAAGGTGGTGTATAAATGTTGTTTGTTCATGGGTAAAACTCCTGCGCTAACGGGTGGGCGCTATTGGGTAACTTCCAGCACAACGCTGTAGCTATAACTGTATTGCGGCACTTTGGCGCTGGCCGGAGCATCAGCGCGATAGCGGCTTAGCAGCAAATAAGTACCGGCTTTTTCGGGTTTAAAGCTGATAATACCGGCGGCATCAGTTGTCAGTTGCTGCGTCACTTTTTCGTCATTGGCACCGGTTTCAACGAAATACGCATTTACCGCCTGCTGCGCCAGCGGCTTGCCGTTAAACAGCACACGGGCTCTTAAGGTGCTGTCGGTGTAGAGATCATTCGGGTGGCTGAGAAACTCCAGCTCCAGTGCTTCGCCACCGGGTTTTAAGGCGTTATGGTCTGGTGCACCTTTGCTGACATAGGTTTCAGCCCGGGTTACCGCCTGAAAATGCGCAATAGATTTGGCCCCGGCCGGTAATTTGAAGTTTTCATCGCGGCTGTTTTTCCGCTCGCCGTCTTGCTCATAGGTATGAAATACCGCGCCGTAGCGCAGGCCGGTGCTAAAGCGGTAAGTGCCGTCGTCGGTTAACTGGTGCTCTGCCGTAGTGCGGGTATGGCTGTATTGCACCAGTGCCGGTTTAACTGCAGTACCAGCCGGTGTCAGCACACTAAACTGACTGTTATCAAAGGCCACTTCGGGAATAAAAAAGCGGTCGGCAAAGGCGGCATCCAGGCTTACCCAGCCGCCGCGGATCGGCTCAAAACTGGCGGGCTGTAAATACGGCACATGGGCTTGTACAGCAAAAGGGGCGGCAAAGCTGCCCGACAATAGCGCAGCAGCAAAAATAGCCCGGTTAAGTGGCAACAACATAACGGCTCCTTTAATGATAATAATTCTTATTTAACTTGCGAGCCGAACTTTAATCTAACTGAGAATCATTTGCAAATGATAATTGATCTTATTTACATAGCTTAACGACATCAGCAAAACAATAAACCTTAACAAACGGGCAGAAAAAAGCCGGGCTATTTAGCCCGGCTTAGTATGGTGTTACAGCGGTTTATTCAGTTTGCCCCAGCAGGTTAAGAATAAACGCATACTCCTGTGCGTACTCAGTTAAGCGTGAAAAGCGGCCTGATTTACCACCGTGGCCAGCCTCCATATTGGTTTTAAACAATAATGGCTGGTTGTCGGTTTTAAGCGTACGTAATTTAGCTACCCATTTGGCCGGTTCAAAATACTGCACCTGGGAATCATGTAAGCCGGTGGTGACCAGCAATGCCGGGTAAGCCTGCTTGCTTAGTTGATCATACGGCGAGTATGACAGCATATAATCGTAATAAGCTTTTTGCTTTGGGTTGCCCCACTCGTCAAACTCGTTGGTGGTAAGCGGAATACTTTCATCCAGCATGGTGGTAACCACATCAACAAAAGGTACATGTGCTACCAGCGCGCGGTATTTTTCTGGCGCCATGTTTGCCACAGCGCCCATCAGCAAGCCGCCGGCGCTGCCCCCCATGCCAAACACCTTATTTTTGGCTGCGTATTTATTGGCTACCAGATAATCGGTTACGGCGATGTAATCGGTAAAAGTATTAATTTTTTTCAGCAGTTTGCCATCTTCATACCAGTGGCGGCCCATTTCCTGGCCACCGCGAATATGGGCAATAGCATAAACAAAACCCCGGTCAACCAACGAGAACACGGTAGAGCGGAATGATGGATCAGACGAGCTGCCATAAGAGCCGTAAGCATACTGGTACAAAGGTGCAGTACCATCGGCTTTAAAGCCTTTTTTATACAATAAAGACACCGGTATTTTTACGCCATCGGCGGCGGTGGCCCATACGCGATCAGTCGCGTAATTATTTTTATCGAAACCGCCCAATACTTCGGTTTCTTTAAGCAGCTGTTTTTCACCGGTTTTCATATTCAGCTGATAGACACTTTGCGGTGTGGTCAGTGATGTATAGGTGTAGCGCAACCAGTCGGTATTTTGCTCCGGGTTGGTTTCAAAGGTGGTGACATAGGCTGCTTCGTCTGATGCGACATAAAAGGCTTTATCAGGTGCGTTCCATGGCATCACTTTAATACGGCGCAAACCGTCGCTACGCTCGCTGATGGCCAGGTAATTGTCGAACGCTTCAAAGCCATCAATAAACACTTTTTCATCGTGCGCTACCAGCGGCTGCCAGTTATTGCGATCGCCCAGCTTAGCGGTTTCTACTGTCATCAAGCGAAAATTAGGTGCATCCCAGTCAGTGTTGATAATCCAGCGGCCATTAAGATGCTCGGCCGTATACTGAAAATCACGCTGGCGTGGTGCTATAACTTTAAACTCACTTTGTGGCTTGCTGGCATCCTGCACCCGTATTTCGCCAGACACTGTGCTGCTGGAATAAATCATTACATATTTGTCGTCCAGCGTGTTGCCCACGCCCATGTAGAAGCTGTTGTCTTTTTCTTCATATACCTGACGGGCACTGGACGGATCATTGCCCAGCGTATGCTGCAATACCTTAGTACTAAGCAGGGTTACCGGGTCGTTTTTAATCACGTACAGCGTTTTATTGTCCTGTGCCCAGGCCAGGCTGCCGGATAAACCGGTAAGTTGATCGGGTAAATCCTGCCCGGTGCGTAAATCGCGCACTTTAAGGGTAAACTGACGCCGGCCATTACTGTCTTCCATGTAGGCCAGCAGGTTTTGGTCCGGGCTTACCTGCCAGTTAGCCACCTGATAAAAATCTTTCCCCTGCGCCAGCTGGTTAACATCCAGCATAATTTGCTCGGTGCCGTCTTTTAACGATTTACGCGCATAAATCGGATATTCCTGGCCCGTTTCAAAACGACGGTAGTAGCTGTAATCGCCTTTGTTATAAGGTACTGAGCTGTCGTCCTGCTTTATACGGCCGATAATTTCATCTGTCAGTTTGGTCGTTAGCGGCTGATATTTGCTGGCGTATCCGGCAAAGTATTCATTTTCCTGCTGCAAATAGTCCAGCACGGTTGGCGAGGTGCGGCTGTCGTCGCGCAGCCAGTAAAAAGGGTCTTGCCGGTCACCATTGGGTGACTTAACGGTATACGGCTGTTGCACGGCCACCGGTGCCGCCGGCTGGGCAGCATGGGCCAGGCCGCTACTAATCAGGGCAGTAAATAATAATGAATAGAATGTTGTTTTCATGGTTAGGCTCTTTATAACGGTAACAAATGAAATTAGCACGCTGTACCGGGCAACACTATTAGCGGCAGTTTAAAAAAGTGTAACCGGGTGTGACATTGCTTTGCGCCAAGCAGGCTTTATCAGTTGGCTATTCACAAACGCCTGATTTTAGGCTATTACTTGTAAGTTTTTTAATCAACAGGATCAGGTTATGGCACTAATGACAGTTGAGCAGGTTGCAACCTTGCTTGGCGTACAAACAATAAGAGTAGAGCGGTTAGCGCGGGAAAATTTGCTGATTGCGGCTGAAACAGACAGTGAAGGAAAACCGCTGTTTAATGAAGAGGATGTAAAGCGTTACAAAACGCTGGCTGAACGTTTAGGGGGTTTGTAACGACACAGCCGCTAAACCTTGTACCTGCTGCTGCCAATAGTTTGCCTCTGTCTGGCAATCTGGCAGCGCCAGATACCACCGCCAGCAAAAACCACTGTATAACAACTTTGCTGCAGGCAGTTTTTCGGCCAGTAGTTTTTCAGCTGACAGTGCATCAAGTTCATTACACTGCCGTAAGCGGGCATAATCTGCCAGCATTTGTGCTTCTGCTGTTTTATCTAAGCTAAAATGTAAACTTATGGCGGCTAAATCCAGGCTGCTGTCGGCCTGCTGACTGTACTCAAAATCAAGTAACCACAGTGTATCTGCGGCCCAAAGCAAATTACCCTGATGTAAGTCCATATGACATAACACTAAATCAGGCTCCAGGCTGCTAAGTTGCTGCGCAGCCTGTCGCAATGCTGCCTGCAGGGTTTTATCGGCACGGCTATCGGCCGGTAGCGCTGCCTGTAATTGCGGTAAATAGGTGGCATAATCCAGCGTGGCAGTTTGCACCTGCAACTGATGAAACTGCGCCAGTACAGATAGCAAGGTACTACCGCCATGGCGTGCATAATCGAAAGGTTCGGCGCCGCGGATATATTCGCTTAACATCACCTGATAGTGGTTATTTAAACACAGAGGCGTAGCGGCCAGCCCCTTAGCGGCGGCGGCATGCTGGCAGCGCAATTCCTGCTGGCGGCATACGGTAGATTCCGCCGGATAACAGCGCAGTACATATTCGCCCTGTGCTGTTTTTACATAGTAACTTTGGTTACTGGCGCCATGAGACAGCGCCCGCACTTGTACAGGCGGCTGATCGACAAAAAACTCCAGCCGCTGGCATAAGCGGGTTACATGCTCAATCTCACTGCCGGTTGTTGCTGATAATGACTGCGCCAAATAAAGTACCCTGCAATAGCGATAACCGTATACAGCATAAACAAGCCGGTAAGGAAATACAGATGTTTTTGTGCATAAACGAAAATTGATACAGCGTCTATCACCACCCAGTACAACCAGTTTGACACCAGTTTACGTGCTACCAGCCAGGTTGCCATTACGCTGAACACTGTGGTTTGGGCATCAAGATAGGCAAAATCGGCCTGAGTATAATTTGCCATAAAAGCCCCAAGTACCACACCGGCTATAGCAGTAACGCCAATTAATACCGCATGCCGCTGCCAGGCCCACTCGTATACCGGGCCACGCTGATCCGGGGCGCTTTGGCGCAGTTGCTGCCAGCGCCACCAGCCATACAGCGCCATAGCAGCGTAATATAGCTGTAGCAATGCATCAGACAACAATGCCGACTGCCACATAACGTGGGTAAACAACACCGTACTTAACAGCGCAGCCGGCCAGCACCACAGGCTTTGTTTTAATGCCAGAATCACATAAGCCAGCGCCAGCAGCGTTGCCGCCAGCTCAAGGCTGTGCATCAGCTGCCACTGCGCCATAGCCTGTGTGATCAGCTCATTCATGGCCGTAAATCACCGTGAATAAACTTACAGACAAATACTACTTTGCCGTACTGCTCAAATGACCATTTAATACAGGCCTGCAAGGCCTGCATTACTGCATCGTAATCACCAAATAACTGGGTGCTCATGGTGTTGGTTAACACGGTTACGTCCGGGTATTTATTCAGCTGCTCAATAAAGCCTTTTATCGGGCCGATATAATCGTCGGCTAACGGGTACTTACTGATTTCAACAGATAATTGCATAACGTTCTCCTCAAACATCACTGGCCTTAAAACTGGTAGCTTGCAGTTACGCCAAAACGGCGTGGCTCAGCAAATTGCTCATACACATGTGGCTCGTAGCCATCTCTGGGGTCGTTACCAAAATAGAAGCCGCGCACACCGATATCCTGATCCAGCGCGTTGCGGGTCCATACTGCCAGTTCCCAGTTTGTTAGCTGGTAGCTTAAACGCGCGCCCAACAGCTCGTAGCGTGACGATCGGGCATTGTGGCCGTCAGAGTAAAAGAAGGCATCTTTACCCTGCAGGCTGACATTAAAGGTAAGGGCTTCGGTGATATACCAGTCAGTGGCTACACTGTACTGAAAGCGTGGCGCCTGGGCCTGCTCGCGACCGCTGAAATTTTCTTCGTCCAGCGTGACATAATTACCCAGCTTGGTTTTGAGCCAGCTGGCAGATAAAAATACTGCAAACTGCGGATGCAGTTGCAGGCGGTTTTCCATTTCAATACCGTAGTTACGGCCGCTACCGGCATTATCAATAAAACCGGCAAATTGCGGGCCGCTGTCGGGGTTAAGCCAGCCTTTTACCTGCATATCGTCACGCCACATATAAAATGCCGCCACCCTTGCGGTAATGCTTTGATCCAACGCACTGCCTTTTACGCCAAACTCGGCGTTGTACAGCGTTTCAGGCTGGAAACTGGCTTTGCTGTTGAGCTCGCTTAAGCTGTCATCGGCGGCTTTGGCCAGCGCATCGCCGTTTACACCACCGGCTTTATAGCCACGCGACGCCAGCAGGTATATTAACGCCTGGCTATTTACCTGATAATTCAGGCTTAAATTGGCGCCCCACATAGTGTCGTGGTTTTTAATATTGTTACCGCTGATATCGCTGTAGTCATCGTCATACCGCTCCAGGCGCAGGCCCGACACCAGGCTCCAACCGCTACCTAATGGCGTGCTTAGCTCACCATACACTGCGGCATTGCTACGGCTGAGCTCGCTGACAAACTCATCGTCCTGTGACAAATCCCAGCTCCAGAACTGCCGCGTTAAATCAAAATTCTTGCTGGCGGCATAGAGGCCAAATACCCAGTCGCTGTTGCCCAGTTTACCCTCGGGTGTAGAGACAAACCGGTAATCCAGCGTAAATTGATCGCGGCTGCGTAAGTACCGGTCGGTAGTGGCATATTCATCCGGGTGAATACCGACATAGCTCCAGTCTTCGTCAAAACCGTAGTCGCTGTCGGCGGTTAAATAACTCAGTTGCGCCAGCACTGTAGCAAAGGGCAAACCACGGTAATCAGCCTGCAGTGCTACCGCTTTGCTACGGATCTTATCCTGCCCGGGCTCGTCTGACAGCGTGGTGCGGTTGCGATCCAGCGAAAAGGCATCATAGCCGTTATCCTGATCGGTAAAGTGCGTAACCAGTTGCAGCGTCAGGGCATCTGATGGCTGATAACGCAGTTTAAAACGGCCGGTAAATTCGTCGATGTTGTTGGTATCGTCGCGGTTTAAATAGGCGTTATTGATAAAGCCATCCGAGTTTTGCTGTTCTAGCGAAAAACTGTAACCCAGTTGCTCATTAATGCTATTGCTAAACTGGCCTGCCAGTTGGCGGCTGTTGTAGTTAGCCAGCGTAGCACTGAACTTAGCTTCCGGCGTCGCCGTTGGGCCTTTGGTAGTCAGGTTTAGCATACCGGCCAGCGCATTGGCGCCAAAGCGGGTAGCCTCGGGGCCACGAAATACTTCCAGTTGGGCTAAGTCACTGATGCCGCTGATCCCCATACCGGAATAATCAATACCGTCAATCAGTATGCCCACTGATGGGTTTATCGTATCAACAAACTCGCTACGCTCGCCGATGCCGCGCATCTGAATATAGCGGCCGCGTGATGCGCCGGAGGTAAAGTTAACATTGGCAAACTGGTTAAGTAAGTCATCCAGATGTTGCGCTGAGGTGCGCTTAACATCCTGCTCACTGACCAGCGCAATACTACCGGCAACCTGCTGTACTGCCTGCTGGCGAAAATCGCCTTGTACACGAATCCGCTCTATAGCCGTATCGACCGGCTCTGGGGCAGTTTCAGCTGCATTAATTTGAATAGAAAAACTGCTGCATACCGCAACAGCGATTAACGATGGGAAAAAACGCATTTTTGTATGAATCTCCATAAAAACACAGAGATCACACCAGCTTGAGGAGTTAGCACCATCCCTCCGCCGGTATAATCCGGATCAGGTTCTAAGGGTTCGCCTTGCGGCATCTCAGCTATTGCACCCCTTGGTTGCGCGGCAAGTGTAAAGCGTTTTATTTGTACATGCAATGTGCAAAAGCCGCCCGGACGCCTATAGTTGAAACGGAATTATGTTGTATCCGCCGGCTCATACGCTGACAAGGACACATGATGAAAAGCTATATCGAGCGCGTTATTGCTGAAATTCCATTATTTTTTAACCACTTCAGTCAGTGTTTATTCCGCCCCAAACGTTTTATCCAGCAGCAATCGGCGCTTCCTGAACAGCCCGATGAGATCAGCAAAGGCGTCGAGTTTTTAATTCTGTCGTTTCTTATTGCGCTGTTTATCAGTCAGTTGCTGCCCGAAGCGGTGAACCCTGTCGCGTTACCCGCCGACGATGCAGCTTTTACGCGCCTGGCCAGTAGCGCGCTGTTTGATTTATTTCTGTTGTTTTTCGCCGCAGCTATCGCCTTTGGCTGTCTGAGAATGGTGGGCGTTGCCAGCAGCTTCTCTGCCTTTTTCCGCCTGTTCGCCTTTTTTTGCGGCATTACTATGGTGTTGTTGGTATTTGCCAATGCGCTGACCAATATCGCCATGATAGATCCGGTCGTTGCCAAAAGCTGGATCCAACTGGAACAAAGCGCTCAGGCCTTACAGCCAATGACAGCGCGTTTACTGTGCAATACCGATGCTACCGGTGAGTTAGTGGCCGACACTGCAACCAGCAACGCGCTGCAACAGCAACTGCAGCAGGCACAAGTGGTATATCAACAGGCGACAGAGCGGACATTGTTTTTGCTGGGAGCTGGCTTACAAGCCCTAATGCAGTTGATTCTGCTTTGCTGGCTGTTTATTGCCTGGTTTGCCTACGGCAAACAGCAACAGCTGAGCAGCGGCAAAATTGTATTATCTGCGCTGCTGAGCCTCGGATTGATTTATGTAGCCAGCATACTGCTAAGCCTGATGCAAACCGGCAGCCAAATGATGGCGCTGTACCGTTCTTGTCCGACTAGTTAAACTTGCTTAGCAACAGCATTGAATACCTGCCAGTCGTTATTTAGCTGGGCGGCCAGTTGGGTTAGTTGCTCACTGGCGCTGGCTGAGCGGCTAGCTTCGTTGCTTAACTGGCTTACCTCGTCGTTTAACTGATGTATAGTTGCGGCGATATTTTCTGAAACCACTTGTTGCTGCGCTGTGGCCGTGTGTATTTGTGCATTTGCGCTGCTGATATGCTCAACTGCGCTGGCCAGTTGATTAAAGCGGCTGCCGGTATCCTGCGCTAACTGCACATTGGTATTGGCCTGCGTATGCGCCTGCTGCATTACCTGTACGGCATTAGCAGCTTGCTGCTGCAACTGTGAAATCATGCCATTTATTGACTCTGTAGCCTGCTTGGTATTAGCAGACAAGGTACGCACTTCGTCGGCGACTACAGAAAAACCGCGCCCGGCCTCACCTGCCCTGGCTGCTTCAATAGCGGCATTTAACGCCAGTAAATTGGTTTGCTCAGAAATTTTACGGATCACCTCCAGCACACTGGAAATCTGGCCGGAGCCCTGCTGTAAACCACTGACCACCTCTACACTGTGTTGCAACTGTACCGCCAGTGCCGTAATACCTGCTGCACTTTTATCTGCTGCCGTATGGCCATTTTGGCACAACTGCTCTGCGTGCACTGCTGCTTGCGCAGCCACTCCGGCGTTTTGCGCGACTTGCTGCACACTGCTGCTCATTTGCTCAGCAGCTGCGGCAAGTTGCTGTGCCTGGCGCGCCTGTACGGCAGCGCTTTGGTTTACCTCGGTACTGATATCGTACACTTGCCCTGCCTGCTGGTTTAACGCCACAGCGCTGTGGCCCAGCTTGGCAACCAGTTGCTCAAAATGCTGCATCATCTGATTTAGTGCGCTGGCAGCTTGTGCCAGTTCGTCTTTGCCATTGTCGTTTGCCCGCAGGCTAAGATCGGAGCGGGTAACCACCTGTATCAGCAAATCACGCAGCGCCAGTAATGGCCGGCACACTGAGCGCTGTATTGCCCAAATAAGCCCACTAACCAGCAATACCAATGCCAGACCACCCAATAAATAGGCCTGCACCAGTTGTCCGGTAAAATGCTGCGCTCTGTCACGTACTGTTACCGCGGCACTGAGTTGCTGCTGAATAAAAGCCTCAGTCAGCTGGGTAAAGCCGGTGATCCTAAGCTCAATTTCGCTATTAACGGTAGACTCATTCAAAATGCGCACCAGCAGTGCGTCACTGCCGGCATAGCTAATCCACTCGCCATAATGCTTAATCGCTTTGGCAAAAGCCTGATCCAGTTCGGTATAGAATTCGCTGTCGTCCTGCAGTGGCCTGCTTTGTACAAAACCCTGCCAGTGCTGCTGTGCCTGCGCCATATGTTGTTTAACCACTTGCTCGGTGGCTTCGGCTGAAGCCCAGCCGGTGCGGTATTTGCGGATATCCTGCAGTGCGGTTTGCTGCAAAATCTGCTGCACCGCCATAACGTCAGACAAAATCGCCAGATGATCATCGTATAGCTGATTAAACAGCTTATCTTTTTGCTGTGCCGACCAAAAAGCCCCGGCCAGCACCAATAACAACATTAATAGAGGCAGTACACCCAGTATCAGTACCCTGCTGGAAATTTTCAGCTTCGACAACATAACCGCTCCCAACGTCCGGCTTAAAACTGGCGGCAGTGTAAAACGGCCAGATGACAACTATGTGAATTTTAACCGCTGCCGTTGACATGCATAAATATAGATATATGATAATTCGCATATTACAAAAAAGGTAATTAGCATGAATAAAAAATCCGTGATTTTTATCTGCACCGGCAACTCGGCCCGCTCGCAACTTGCTGAAGCCTTGTTCCGGCATATGGCTATCGATCAGTTTGACGTGTTCAGTGCCGGTACTGCGCCAGAACCAATAGACCCGCGGGTATTTACAGTTTTGGATGCACGGCATATTTCGGGTGAAAACCTGCGTAGTAAGGACTTAACCAGCCTGAATGAGCGCTATTTCGACTACGCCATTACCTTGTGTGACAAAGCCCATCAAAGCTGCATTACTCAGGTAAAAGCGGCGCAAATTCTGGCCTGGGATTTTGCCGACCCTAAACCCAAAGCCGGAACTAAAGCCTTTGATGTAGTGTTAAACGAGTTAAGCGAGCGGATTAAATACTTCTTACTGTTTAGCCAGAAATACCGTGCTAAACCCGAGCAGCTAAGCGATGCCTTAAGTTTTTATAAAGCCCTGGCCGACGATACCCGGTTAAAAACTCTGTTACTTATTCAGCAGCAACAAGAGCTGTGCGTCTGTGAGCTAACTGCCGCACTTACTGAAACCCAGCCGAAAATTTCACGCCATTTGGCTCAGCTGCGTAAAGCCGCCATTTTGCAGGACCGCCGCCACGGCCAGTGGGTGTTTTACCGCTTAGCCGATAACCTACCCGATTGGGCTCTAGAGGTGTTGCGGCTTACCGCGGCAAATAATAGCGCCCTTATTGCGGATAACCTTAGCAAACTTAATCAGATGGGCGACAGGCCGCAACGTGCCGCGCTATGTAACTGAGCTCGCGATGCAACTGGTTACGCCACCGAACAATGTAACTAAGTAATATCGTTAACATACAGGATTAACAAGATGAGAATTAAAGTAGGTATTAATGGCTTTGGCCGTATTGGCCGTTTAGCACTGCGCGCGGCGTTTGACTGGCCCGAGCTGGAATTTGTACAAATTAACGACCCGGCTGCCGATGCGGCTACCTTTGCCCACTTACTGAACTTTGACTCAGTACACGGTATCTGGCGCCACAATGCTGTGGCCGAGGGCGATAACATCGTGATCAATGGTAAAACCCTTGCTGTTAGCAGCAATAAAGCCATTAATGATACCGACTGGTCACAGTGTGATGTCGTCATTGAGGCGTCTGGCAAGATGAAAAGCAAAGCTTTATTAGAGGCTTACTTGGCGCAAGGCGTAAAACGGGTAGTAGTAAGCGCGCCGGTAAAAGAGCCGGGTGTATTAAACGTGGTAATGGGCGTAAACCAGCAGCTATATAATAAAGACATGCACCGCATTGTTACCGCCGCCAGTTGCACAACTAACTGCCTGGCACCGGTGGTAAAAGTAATACACGAACAACTGGGCATTAAGCATGGCAGCATTACCACTATTCACGATTTAACCAACACCCAGAGCATTTTAGACACACCGCACAAAGATTTACGCCGTGCCCGCGCCTGTGGCAGCAGTTTAATCCCCACTACCACCGGCTCGGCTACCGCCATTACCGAAATATTCCCAGAACTTAAAGGCCGCTTAAATGGCCATGCCGTGCGCGTGCCGCTGGCCAATGCCTCATTAACTGACTGCGTATTTGAAGTAGAGCGCACCACCACAAGCGATGAAGTTAACGCTCTGCTAAAAGCCGCCGCAGAGGGCGAGTTAAAAGATATTCTCGGTTATGAAACCCGGCCTTTGGTGTCGGTAGATTATAAAACCGACCCGCGCTCCAGCATTATTGATGCGCTATCCACTATGGTGGTTAACGGCACTCAGGTAAAAATTTATGCCTGGTACGACAATGAGTGGGGCTACGCCAACCGTACGGTTGAACTGGCCAAACTGGTTGGCCTGCAGGATAAAGCCTAAACGATGCTAACCGGAACAAGTCTATGCTAAGTACGCTAAGCCCACAGCTACGCCAATATATGCTGGTAACAGCGAATTACTGGGCCTTTACCTTAACCGACGGCGCACTGCGCATGTTGGTGGTGCTGCATTTTTATAGCCTGGGTTACAGCGGCCTGGCCATTGCCATGCTGTTTTTGTTTTATGAAATTTTTGGCGTTATTACCAACCTGGTTGGCGGCTGGCTGGGTGCCCGCATCGGCCTGAATAAAACCATGAATATCGGCCTGTTGCTGCAAATACTGGCACTGGGTATGTTGTTGCTACCGGCCCAGTATTTAATTGTGTCCTGGGTTATGGCAGCGCAGGCGCTGTCAGGCATTGCCAAAGACTTAAATAAAATGAGCGCCAAAAGCAGCATCAAACTGCTGGTGGCAGACAACGCCCAAAACACTTTGTTTAAATGGGTAGCTATTCTTACCGGTTCAAAAAATGCGCTTAAAGGTGTGGGCTTTTTTATCGGTGGTTTACTGCTGAGCCTGTATGGTTTTAGCACAGCGATACTGCTTATGTTGCTGATGCTAAGCGTAGTCTGGTTGCTAAGCTTATGGCGCCTGAAAGCCGATTTGGGTAAAAGCAAAACCAAGCCCAAATTTACTGAGCTGTTGTCAAAAAGCCGGGCAATTAATTTATTGTCAGCCGCGCGTATGCTGTTGTTTGGCGCCCGCGATGTCTGGTTTGTTATTGCCCTACCACTAACGCTGGCCAGCCAGTTTGGCTGGAGCCACTGGGCCGTGGGCAGCTTTCTGGCCTTATGGGTTATTGGCTATGGCGCGGTGCAAAGTATGGCCCCCCTGCTTACCGGTAAAGCCCGTCTGCCTGACGGTGGCACCTTAACATTGTGGGCACTGCTATTGTGTGCCATCCCAGCCGCAATTGCGGTAGCACTTGAGCAACAGTGGCAGGCAGAAACTGCCCTGCTCGGCGGTCTGCTGCTGTTTGGTGCCGTGTTTGCTATTAATTCATCCTTACACAGTTATATGATTGTCAGCATGGCGAAAAGTGATGGCGTGTCACTGGATGTCGGCTTTTACTATATGGCCAACGCCATGGGCCGCCTGATTGGCACGGTGTTATCCGGTTGGGTATATCAGCTGGCAGGCTTAACGGCATGTTTGTGGATCTCATCAGGCATGCTGGTGGCTACCGTGCTGGTATCGTTGTTTTTACCCAAACGCAGCGCGTGACAGCACATGGCTCCATATGACAGTGCATGACACTACATGACATCGGGCTGCGGCTACTCTACACTGCAGTAAGCCGCTGATAAATTATGAAATACACCATGTTAAAACTACGCCCGCGCCAGTTACTGCTACTGTCTTTAGTGGGTGCCTTCGCCACTATGGCGCTTAAGTCACTGGCTTGGCAACTTACCGGCTCGGTCGGCTTTTTATCTGACGCGGTAGAATCTCTGGTTAACGTTGCCGGGGCAGGTTTTGCCCTGGCTATGGTCAGTATTGCCCGCCGCCCGGCTGATAACAGCCACCCTTATGGCCACAGCAAAGCAGAATATTTATCAGCTGCCTTTGAAGGCGGCATGATTTTTCTCGCCGCACTGGTAATTCTTGCCACAGCTATTGAACGGCTGTTTAACCCGCAACCTATTTCTACGCTGGGTATAGGCACTTTGCTTACAGTACTGGCCAGCCTGATTAACCTGGCTATTGCCATGTTATTGTTAAAAGGTGGTAAGCAGTATAATTCTCCCGCCCTCGAAGGCGATGGCAAGCACCTGCTAACCGATGTCTGGACCACCGCCGGCGTGGTTATCGGCGTTGGCCTTGCTGTACTCACCGGCCACAACTGGTTAGACGCTGCTGTTGCCATTGCCGTTGCGCTGCATATTCTGCATGAAGGTGGTGGCATCCTTTATCGTGCAGTAAACGGCCTGATGGACAAAGCCCTGCCTGACAGTCGCATCAGTGAAATAGCGCAGGCGCTGGATCATTTTGCCAGCGGTAAAGTGCAGTTTATTAACCTGCGCACCCGCTCTGCCGCCACCCTGCAGTTTGCTCAGGTAGATATGCAGGTGCCCGGCCACTGGACAGTAGAGCAGGCGCACCAATTAGCTGACGACGCCGAACTGGCCATGCAGCAGCTGGGTGTTGAACTTAGTGTACATATAGAGCCGCAGCACGCGCATGGCGCACCAACCAATCCTGTAACGGAATATAAAGGAACTTAGCATGACCGCACGTACCCAATCTGAATGGCTCTGCCTGCAACAAAGTTACGACAAAATGGATATGCAGGCGCTGTGGTTAAAACTGCTTTGCCTTGTCGTCTGGTTTTGGTTGCTGCATAACGGCGACAGTTTACGTATTCAGTTCACAGCAATAGCCTTGTTCTGGCTGCATGAAGCTTTGCTGCGCACAGTACAACAGCGCACCGCCGAACGACTGCTACAGCTAGAGCAAGCACTGATACAAAACCAGGACATTGGTATGCAATGGCACAGCACCTGGCAGCAACAACGCGGCGGTGTCACCACTCTGGCCATGTCTTACCTGCGCCAGGCGTTAAAGCCAACTGTAGCCATCACCTATATTGTTCTCATAGTACTAAGCGTAATCCGGGTGAGTGTTATGTTTAATTAGTGACATAAACCGGGGGCAGTGATTTTTCCGCCCCGGCAGATAAGTAAAACAGCAACCTCTCTCTGCCGCCCGTTTATTGCCCGGCTATACTTCATACCAGCCGCAGGCTGCGGCTAACCCGGCAACACCGGGGTAACGGAGGAGCTTTTACTATGGCCAGAGATATGGTGATGGAACACCTGCATCCGACTTTCCGGCAAAAAGTCGAGTTGCTGTTGCAGGAACTTGCCCGCGCAAACTTACCTTTCAGATTATTTGAGGGCTTTCGCTCGCCACAGCGCCAGCGCGAGCTATACAACCAGGGCCGCACAAAACCCGGCGCAAAAGTGACTAATGCCGATGCGTGGAGCTCTTTACACCAGTACGGTGTTGCTGCCGATTTTGTACTCTATATTGACGGTAAATGGAGCTGGGATGACAGCGGCGAGCGCAAAGGCTGGTGGAAACAGCTGCATAAGCTGGCACAGTTGCAGCAACTGGAACCGTTAAGCTGGGAGTTACCGCACTTACAAATGCAGGGCATGCAACTGGCGCAGCTGCGCAGTGGCAGTTACCCGCCAAATGGCGATACAGATTGGGCAGAAAACCTGCAACAAGCTATTGCTAGCTGGCATGGCACACCGGCGGCACCACCGTTGCCGACTGCGCAATTTGGCCGGCCACCATTACCGGCTAATGCGCCGGTGCTGGAAACGAACAACTTGCCAGCCCACGACGCCAGACGTGCCACAGTAATAGCCCGCGATGGTTTACGCCTGCGGGCTGGCCCCGGCACAAGCTTTGATGTTAAAACCACCCTGCGCAGCGGCCAACTTATTACAGTAATACAAACCAGTGGTGACTGGAGCCAGATAGATATTCAGGGTGATGGTTTTGCCGACGGTTACTGCCACAGCGGTTATCTGGCATTTTCGTAACAACTGTTTAATAACCCCCTAGTGAGCAGCACTGCGCCAGATACGCCGTGCTGTTTTGTTAAAGCCCCAGATACCAGGTAGCAATAGAAAAATACAGCACCACACCGGCGACGTCGGCAATAGAGGTAATTAACGGGCCGCTGGCGGTAGCAGGGTCCAGGTTAAAACGGCTGAGTAAAAATGGCAGTGACAAACCAATTAAACTGCCCGCCAGTACCACCAGCATCATTGTTAGCGACACCACCACAGCAATATCATAGCCTCCGCGCCACCAGCCCAGCCCTACTACAGCGGTCGCCATCGTCAGGCCTAATAAACCGGCTACCAGACATTCTTTGCCAAGCAAATAGCCCCAGTCACGCAGTTTAATTTCACCGGTAGCCAGCGCACGCACCATTAATGTACCCGATTGCGCCCCGGCATTACCGCTGCTACCAATTAATAACGGTAAAAAGAATAGCAGCGCAATATGGCTGGCAATAATACCTTCAAAATGGGCAATGCCGGCGCCGGAGAAGATATTGCCAAACACTAAAATAACCAACCAGAACACCCGCTTGCGATACAGTAAACCAATACCTGCCTGTTTAACGCTGGTTTCCAGCTTGCCGATGGTGGCAGTTTTGTGAAAGTCTTCTGTCGCTTCGGCTGCGGCAACGTCCATGGCGTCATCGTAGGTTACAATACCGACCATCTGGTGTTCGCTGTTAACAATAGGCAGGGCCAGTAAGTCGTACTTGGCAATCAGTGACGCCACTTCTTCCTGCGGCATATCGACACTGGCATAGATAGGATCGTGGTTAATCAGCTCTTCTATCGGCATATGCAGCGGCGCCAGAATAAGATCGCGCAACGACACTACGCCAATTAATTTACGGGCAGCATCTACCACGTAGGCTGAATAAATGGTTTCTTTGTCCGGCGCTTCACGGCGCAGTGAATCCAGCGCTTGTGCCACAGTCAGCTCGGCGGCAAGAATGGCGTAGTCAGACGTCATAATGGCACCGGCTGTGCCTTCTTCATGCGATGTCAAACGCAGTAAGTCTTCACGCTCGGCTTGCGCCAGTGCTGGCAGCAGAGTTTCGCGTTGCTCGTCACTTAAGCGGTTAAATAAATCGGCGCGTTCATCAGAAGACATCTGGCGGATAATAGGTGCCAGCTTACGACGGCTGATATTTATGGATAAATTTACCTGCTCTTCTGCCGGTAAATAGCCAAATACTTCCGCTTGCTCTGAGCGCGGCAGCACGGTTAGCAGGGTCCATAGATCCTGGGCGGCAAACTCAACCAGCGCGCTGGCCAGGTCGGCGGGGTGCACGTCGTCCAGCCGCTCACGCAGCAAATGTACAGTATCTGATTCCAGCGCGGTGCGCAGTGTGCTGATCAGCGCAGGTAATTCCATAGCAACCTCTTACTAAACAAGCTTAGTAAGGGCTGAAAACTACCTTACTAAGCGGCACAATTGGCGAAACAATTGCAGAAAATGGGTGTTGGCAGGCTGGGCCTGCTACTGGGCACGTCCATAAGGGTGATAAATCTCCGGCTAAGTTAATTAACCTGTTGCTGGATAAGCAAAATATGGCGCTATTTTATAAAGCATAGCAGTGAATCTCAACTGAATATTGCCAAAACGCCAATAGGACTTATACGGCCTTCTTGTTAAGATTGCTGCAGCATCGTGATTGAGCAGACTATATGACACAAAAACACTCAGCAGATAACGCCTGGTGGCGACCGGTTGAACTGGAAGCAGACAGTTGCTGGAGCTTCAACATAGGCCCGTTAAGTATTTATGTTAAACGCCAGGCGCAACAGTGGCTGCTGGCGTATGAACGCACCAGCGCCGTTGACGGGCGCGAATTACTCAGCAGCTCAGCGGCAATATGTATGCCGCCACAACTAAAAGCCGAACGTTATATGTTTCGTCAAAGCCCGGCGGCATTGTGCCTGAAACCTGTGCTGATGGACAGACCGGTCGTAGTGAAAACACTGCAACCTGTGCATATTCCGCCAGCTGAACAAACCACCTTGTATATCAGCTCACCGGTAAGTGTGCAGGTGTCTTTGCAACAGCCGGAATACCTGTTGCAGGAAATTGCCATTGCGCGTTTATCCGACACCTGGTTTGGCCCCTCTACTCAGGTAGGCGAATTATGCTACGCCGACAAAACCCATGCCCGCTACAATAAAAACGAGCTGCCACTGCGGCCACATCGCGCCATTACGCCGGTGGTGATTCAAAACACTTCAAAGCAAATGCTGTCATTGAGTAAAATCAGTATTCCTGTACCCTATCTGGCCGTTTACAGTTCGGCCGATGGCAATTTATGGACCGACCCGATAACCTTGCAACATGAAGGCGCAAACAGCCTGGCCCGCTTTAAAACCGGCACCTTGTCGGCTGCTGATACTAACGGCGCAATGCTGATCAGCCCGGCGCGGGCCGTGCCGGAAAAACACAGCCTGATCCGCGCCTTTACGCATATTTTTACTGAATAACCCAGAGGCAATATGACTGAACAACTCCTGCACTGGCTGCAATCAGAACAAGCCAGCCATATATTAAAAGCCAGCATTTTACTGCTGGCCGGTTTTGTTGTCGCAGGCCTTGCATCGCGGGCTATCGGCCGTATTCTGATAAACAACTTCTCGCAGCATCATGTAGTACTGTTTAAACGTTTGGTGTACTGGCTACTGCTGGCGTTGTTTATTGCCTCTGCGCTAAAACAACTCGGGTTTTCACTCAGTGTATTGCTGGGTGCTGCCGGTGTGTTATCGGTTGCACTGGGGTTTGCTTCACAAACCTCGGCATCTAACCTGATCAGCGGCTTATTTTTAATTGGTGAGCAACCCTTTCAGTTGGGTGACACCATTAAAGTAGGTAATACCACCGGTGAGGTGTTATCTATAGATTTATTGTCAGTAAAGCTGCGTACCTTTGATAACCTTTATGTGCGCATTCCAAATGAAAGCCTGATTAAAAGCGAAATGACTAACCTGACACGCTTTCCGATCCGGCGCTTTGATTTATTAATCGGGGTGGCTTACAAAGAAAATATCTCGCAAGTTCGCCAGGTGATGCTGAAAGTCGCTGACAATAACCCGTTGTGCCTGGATGAACCAGACCCGATGTTTTTATTCCTCGGCTTTGGTGATTCATCACTGAATATTCAATTTTCAGTATGGAGTAAACGGGAAAACTTCCGCGACTTACGCAACAGCCTGCAGGAAGAAATTAAACAGGCGTTTGACCAAGCAGGTATCGAAATACCGTTTCCGCAGCGCACGGTTTATCTGGCGCAACAAGCTACACCCACACCAACCGAAGCGGCAGATGCAACAACACAAAACCACAGCGTATAGGCTTTACTTGCTAAGTACGCCGAAATAACGTTAACTGGTAACACTATTGCTACAGACACCCCTTTACCGTCAGCCAGGAGGGCAGGCTTATGTTTCGCAGTCTAAGCTGCTTATTTACCGCTGTTTTTTGCTGTGCAAGCTGGGCTGACTGCACTGAAGTCAGCCCGCAAAGCAATACCGTGCTACCCAAAGGCGTTAAAGTGGGTAATATCCAGTATCAACGTAATAATGTATTCGACCTGAGTGAGAAAGGCACATTCTGGCTGCACCGTTTTGCTAACTACAGCCACATTATCACCAAAGAACCCACAGTACAGGACGACCTGCTGTTTCTTCCCGGGGAGCCACTTAACTTAAATGATCTGGAAGAAACTGAGCGCTTATTGCGCAGCCGCGCCTATATCCGTGAAGCTGCTGTCAGGGTGATTCGCTATTGCGAAGACACACAAAGCGCCGACGTGCTGGTAGAAACCTGGGATAACTGGTCTTTACTACCCAAAATAGATTTTAGCAGCGAAGGCGGTGAAACCGACTACTCTGTCGGCATTGCCGACGACAACCTGCTGGGTACAGGTAATCAACTGCAGCTGGACTACGCCAAAGACAGTGAACGTAGCGGCTATCTGGTCAGTTTCGCTTCGCCGAATATCTTCGGCACACATTGGAATACCCTCACCCGCTATGCCGATAACTCAGACGGCGAAAGCTATCACTTTGCGCTAACCCGGCCTTTTTACCGGCTGTCATCAAACTGGGCATTCAGTTTAGATATAGAGCAGAAAAAAGAAGAAATTAAAGACTACCTGCTGGGCGATGAAATTAACCTGTATGACCGTAAGCAAAAATGGTTTGAAACCTACGCCGGTTTTAAAATTGCCGAACGGGGAAACCGCATTCACCGGCTTAATGTGGGTATAACGCTGGACGACACCAAGTTTCAGCATATTGATGAAACCCAGTTCTCCGCGCCGGAAGATCGCAATTTGTCTTCTGTCTGGCTAGAATACCAGATGCTGCAAACCAACTACAAAAAGCTGTTTAACATTAACCAGTTTAACCGGGTAGAAGATATTAACCTTGGCTGGCAGGCGCGGTTACGCATTGGCCGTTTGCAGTCATGGCTTAGCGCAGACAACCCTGGCTGGCAACTGGATTCTGAGCTGGCTAAGGTATGGCAGCTAAGCAGTGACACTTTTTTACTCGGTAACAGCCGTTATCAGGCGCTGTGGTTAAAAGAGATTAACCAGCATTTGTTTAGCAATCAGCTGCAACTGGTGCATCAGTTAAACAATAGTAGTAGTGCTGTTGGTATTATTAACGCTGAATTTGGCCGCCAGCTGTTTCAGGATAACGCCCTGTATTTAGGCGGCGACACCGGCCTGCGCGCTTTTCCACTGTATTATCAACGTGGTGACAGCCGTGTAGTCGCCACTGCTGAGTACCGCTACTTTACCGACTGGTCAATATTGCAATTGCTGGATGTAGGCTTTGCCAGCTTTGTTGATGCCGGCCGTAGCTGGGGCGCCGAGCAGGATTTTGACAGCAATATCGATGATGGTGTGTTGTTTGGCGTGGGTGGTGGTATACGCTTACTGTCGTCGCATTCCAGCCGCGGTACCATGATCCATATTGATCTAACCCATCCTTTTAGCGACAACCCTGAGCTGGATGCCTGGCAGTGGCGGGTTACTGCGAAAAAACGGTTTTAGTTCTGACACTTCGGACAAAACACCGTACTGCGCTGGCCAAGACGAATTTCACTTAACACCGTATCACAGGTTAAACAAGGCTGGCCGCCGCGGCCATACACCAGCAATTGCTGGGCAAAGTAGCCCGGTTTACCATCGGCCTGGCTAAAATCTTTTAACGTAGTACCGCCCTGCTTAATGGCTGCGGCCAGCGTATCTTTGATCACCGGCAACAGTTTTTTCAGTTGTTGTGCTGTTACCGCTTTGGCCGGTTTGGACGGCAAAATACCCGCTTTAAACAAGGCTTCGTTGGCGTAAATGTTACCCACGCCTACCACCACGTGGTTGTCCATCAGCACCAGTTTTACCGCACTGCCGCGCTTGGCAAAAGCCGCCGTTAAATGCGCCAGATTAAAATTATCACTCAGTGGCTCCGGCCCCAGGCTGGCCAGTAATGGGTGGGTTTCCCCCTTATGCTGCCACAGCACAGCACCAAAACGGCGGGTATCGTTTAACCTGAGCGCCATACCGCTGGCTAATACCAGATCAATATGATCATGTTTAGTCGCTGGCGTATCAGAGGGTATAACCTTTAAATGGCCCGACATGCCCAGGTGCAAAATAATATCGCCCTGCGGCAGCTGAATAAGCAAATACTTGGCACGGCGCGTTACCGATAAAACAGGCTGGTTCAGCTGCGCCAGCACCTCATCAGGTACCCACCAGCGTAGCTGACGTTGGCGAGCCACTACTTTGACTAACTGTTGGTTTTCCAGATAAGGGCTGATGCCCTGGCGCGATACTTCTACTTCAGGTAATTCCGGCACTGTTACTCCGCCATATCGATTAAAAACAACTGCGCCGCCTGTGCAGCAGTTAACTGGTAAAACTGACTCTGCCCGGCTTGCTGTAATAAGAACTGCTCGCCATCAGTATCAGCAGCCGGATACAGCAACCAAATTAGCGGCGCAGTTTGCCCAACCAGCTGCACACTGGCCTGTGCTACCGGCACGCGGCTTTTATCTGCAATCACCTCAACCGGCGTAAGTAAACTATGCTGCCAGGCCACTGCCAGTTGTGCTGCATCTACCGGTTTCTGGCGCTGGGGTTGCAACTGCCACTGTGGGCCGGCTTTAATAAGCCGCGTATTAGCAAAAGCTACCATCAGTAATTCACTATCAGCGGGGATCAAGCGATGTTCAGGCGCATTAAACTGCGATAAACGCTGCGGAATGCCATACAGCGCAAACATCAGCACCAGCACGGCAAAAATCAGTACATTATTCCAGTTACGGCGGGACAGTTTTAACATAACCATACCTGTCGGCAAAAGCATTGCGGCATAGTAACTTAGGCGGGCTTTAAAAAGCAAAAACCCGGCGTTGGCCGGGTTTCTGTGTTCGATTACTTGATTTTCGCTTCTTTGAAAATCACATGCTTGCGCACTTTAGGATCAAACTTTTTGATTTCCATCTTTTCTGGCATGGTGCGCTTGTTCTTCGTAGTTGTATAGAAGAAACCAGTGCCTGCAGAAGAGACTAAACGGATTTTATCGCGCATTTTTTATTTCCTTACACCTTGTGACCGTTAGCACGCACTTCGGCTAATACCGCATCGATACCTTTCTTATCGATGATGCGCATACCACGGGTAGAAGTACGTAATGTAACAAAACGGTTTTCACTTTCAACCCAGAAACGGTGAGTTTGCAGGTTAGGCAGGAAACGGCGCTTAGTAGCATTGTTGGCGTGTGAACGACGGTTACCCACCATCGGACCTTTACCAGTTACTTGGCACACTCTAGACATGTCAATAGTTCTCCAAAATTACATCAGCTCGAGCTGTCATCACCCTTCTGGCCAAGAAGGTTGCCCCAAAACAAGAGGGCGCAATTTATACACGAATAAGCCGCCTTATTCAAGCGAAATCTTTCGCCCGCGCGCAGAGATCCGGCAAGGATCTCTGCAGATCTTCACAGCCAGCCACGCTCTGCAAAGGAGATTACATCGGCATCGCCCACAATAAAGTGATCCAATACCTTGATATCTACCAACATTAACGCCTGAATTAATCGTTCAGTAATCGCTCTGTCCGCCCGGCTTGGTTCAGCCACGCCAGAGGGATGATTGTGCGCCAGAATAACAGCGGCGGCATTATGCGCTAAAGCCTGCTGAACTACAATACGCGGATACACCGGGGAGGCATCTATAGTACCGGCAAATAACGGCTCGGCTTTAATTAGCCGGTGCTGGCTATCTAAATACAGTAAAAGAAAGACTTCGCGCTGCTCGCCACTGATAGCGTGTTGCAGATAACGCTTTACGGTGGCCGGTTCAGTAAACACGGTATCGCGCTGCATTTGCTGCTGTAAATAGCGTTTGCTCAGCTCCAGTACTGCCTGAAGCTGCACAAACTTGGCCTCGCCCAACCCTTTGGCCGAGCAAAAATCAGCCTGGCTGGCGCCAAGTAAACGCCTTAGCGAACCAAACTGACTTAACAACTGCCGCGCCAGCGTTACAGCGTCAGTACCGGCAATACCGGTGCGTAGAAATATAGCCAGTAACTCGGCGTCTGACAGTGCTGTCGCGCCTCTGTCGAGCAGTTTTTCCCGTGGCCGCTCGGTGGCGGGCCAGTGACGAATACTCATGCTATCCCTCCCTGAATTGATGCTGAATTTGTGTTTCCATGCTATCTTATCGCCAGTTTTTTCCGGTTCTGGTGTCTCTGTCATGTTGCAAACCCTTGCCCAAAAACACATTTTGCTAGGTATCAGCGGCGGTATTGCCGCCTATAAAAGTGCAGACTTAGTACGCCGTTTAAAAGAGCGTGGCGCAGATGTGCGGGTTATTTTAACCGACGCCGCCCAGCACTTTATTACTCCGCTGACACTGCAGGCCGTATCAGGTAACCCGGTAAGCACAAGCTTGCTAGACCCGGCAGCAGAAGCCGCCATGGGCCATATCGAGCTGGCAAAATGGGCTGACATAGTGTTAATTGCCCCCGCCAGCGCCGATATTATCGCCCGCATGGCGCACGGCTTAGCCAACGATTTGCTGACTACCTGTGTATTAGCCACCGCGGCACCTGTTGCTGTAGCGCCTGCAATGAACCAGCAGATGTATAAAAACATAGCTACCCAGCATAATTTAGCCACTTTAAAAGCACATAATTTTTACATTTATGGCCCGGGAGTGGGTGAACAAGCCTGCGGCGACGTCGGCTCAGGCCGCATGCTGGAGCCTTTAGAGCTGGTTAGCGCATTAGAAAAACATTTTTCAGCTGAACAGCAACTTAATAACATTAAAATCACAATTACCGCAGGCCCAACGCGCGAAGCTATTGATCCGGTGCGTTATATCTCTAACCACAGCTCAGGCAAAATGGGCTTTGCCTTAGCGCAAGCCGCCGCGGCTATGGGCGCACAGGTCACCCTGATTAGCGGCCCGGTGCAGTTAGCTACACCTGCAGGGGTAACACGCATTGACGTTACTACCGCAGAGCAAATGCACGAAGCTGCATTGGCTCAGGCGAAACAAAACGATATTTTTATCGGCTGCGCAGCGGTGGCAGATTATCGTGTAGCACAGGTTGCCAGTGAAAAGATGAAGAAAACCGCCAGCGACAGCATTGAGCTCAAGCTGGTAAAAAACCCGGATATTATTGCCGCCGTTGCAGCACTAACCACACAGCGCCCCTTTACCGTAGGTTTTGCCGCGGAAACACAAAACGTAGTGCAATACGCCAAAGATAAACTGGCACGCAAGAAGCTGGATTTAATTTGCGCTAATGATGTATCGGGCACTGAACTGGGTTTTAACAGCGATCATAATGCTGTCACTCTGGTGTGGCAGCATGGCGAGCAGGCATTACCGGCCCAGCCCAAAGCTGAGTTAGCCAAAGCCATACTGCAGCATATCTATGCTCAATTTTCCGCCAGCTAGTTACCATTAAAATACTAATTATCAATAAAATAAGAGTTAAGCCGTAAATGAAAAAAGCCATTGATTTAAAAATCCTTGACCCCCGAATTGGTACAGAATTTCCGTTGCCGGCCTACGCCACACCGGGCTCTGCCGGGTTAGATTTACGCGCCTGTCTGGATAGCACACTGACACTGGCACCGGGTGAAACTACGTTAATTCCTACCGGTCTATCTATTTTCATTGGTGATGCTAATTTATGCGCCACTATCCTGCCCCGCTCTGGCCTGGGCCATAAGCACGGCATTGTATTGGGTAATCTGGTGGGCTTAATTGACTCGGATTATCAGGGCCCGTTAATGGTGTCTATGTGGAACCGCGGTAAAGACAGCTTCAACATTGAGCCGGGTGATCGCATTGCCCAACTGGTATTTATGCCAGTAGTGCAGGCTGAATTTAATATTGTCGACAGCTTTGAACAAACAGCGCGCGGCGAAGGCGGTTTTGGCCATTCTGGTAAAGCATAATTAGCTTAAAGCACAATGCTTTAGGTTGCGCCGAAGGCCGGCGTACTTATGCAGCAGCGGCATGGATGCCGCGGAGCCTGAGAGGGCACAGGGACGTGATCCTTGAAGGCGGCGAAATAAGTATTTCCGGCTGTAGGCGCCTGCACCAGACTCTAAGTTACTTTTTTTACAGGACACGCAATGCCGGCACCCCGTCGCAGTAATCGTAAAGAAGACATTTTGCAGGCCCTTGCGGCCATGCTGCAAAGTAATAACGGCCAGCGCATAACCACCGCTGCACTTGCAGAGAAAGTTGGTGTGTCTGAAGCAGCGCTATACCGGCATTTTCCCAGTAAAGCGCGGATGTTTGAAGGCTTAATTGAGTTTATTGAAGATACACTGCTATCACGCATCAATGGCATTCTGGACGAGCACAAAGACACCGCCAGCCGCACCGAGCTTATTTTACAGCTGATATTGGTATTCGCCGAACGTAACCCGGGCATTTGCCGTATTCTCACCGGAGATGCACTGCAGGGTGAGCAGGAACGCCTGCAAGAACGCGTTGCTCAGTTATTTGAAAAACTGGAAACCCAGTTAAAGCAATGCCTGCGCGAGCGTAAGCTGCGTGAAGGTAAAGGCTTTAGTATCGACGAAGGCGAGCTGGCAAACCTGTTGCTGGCTACGGTAGAAGGTAAACTGAGCCAGTTTGTCCGCTCCGGTTTTACCCGGCTGCCAACCCAGTACTGGGCTAACCAGTGGGCACAACTACAAACTGCTCTGTTTAGCTAAATCATAACGTGAGAGCAGCGTGGCTGGTGTGCTTTCGTAGCAGCGGCAACTAAGGTAGTAACGTCAGGGATTAGGAAATGCTTTCTTCGCCGGCTTCAAGGATCACATCCCTGTGCCCTCTCAGCCTGCGCGGCATCCATGCCGCTGCTACGAAAGCACACCTAATCCCTTCCTTAACCAGAATCAGAAGATTCGGCTGGTCAACAACAGCTAAGCGAAGCGCTCATAAATCGCCGCGCCCCATATCAACGCCACTATTACTAAGCTGACAAACACTGCAGCCGAGCCCATATCTTTGGCACGGCCCGACAGTTCATGCCGCTCCAGACTTACCCGGTCAGTCAGTGATTCAATCGCTGAGTTTAATAGTTCTACCACCAGTACCAAACACCAAACACTCACCAACAAGGCAAACTGGCTGACTGACGTGGCCAACCAGGCGGCCAGCGGAATAGAAATAACAGCTAAGATGGTTTCCTGACGAAAGGCAGACTCAAACTTCCAACTGGCAGCAAAGCCCTGCATCGAACATTTTGCAGCCCTGATAATTCGGCCTAAACCAACGCCGTTTGGCTTTAACATCTTTGCTGTCCTTCATTGCTGTTGTGTATCGGGCTAAGGTCGAAGCGTCAGGTACAGGGTCAGGTGTGCTTTCGGAACAGCGGCAAGGATGCCGCGCAGGCTGAGAGGGCACAAGGATGTGATCCTTGAAGCCGGTGCAGAAAGCATTTCCTGACACTGTACCCTACTCTAAAGCCCGATTTTCCTTAAGTGTTAACACCATATTGTGCGCGATAAGCTTTTACCGCATCAAGATGCTGTGCCATCTCCGGTTTATTGGCCAAATAGCTGATTAAATCCGGCAGACTGATAATAGAAATCACTTTGGTATTAAAGTCGCGCTCCACTTCCTGGATCGCCGACAACTCACCCTTGCCGCGCTCTTGCCGGTCCAGTGCTATTAACACCCCGGTCAGCTCAGCGCCCTGTGCCTGAATTAACTGCATCGATTCACGGATCGCAGTGCCAGCGGTAATCACATCATCCACCAGCATAATGCGGCCTTTTAGCGGCGACCCCACTAAGTTACCGCCTTCACCATGGGTTTTCGCTTCTTTGCGGTTAAAGCAGTACGGCACATCACGGTTATAATGATCCGCCAGTGCTACAGCTGTAGTAGTGGCAATAGGAATACCTTTATAAGCCGGGCCAAACAGTACGTCGAACTGCAGGCCGCTATCCTGCAACGCAGCGGCATAAAAGCGGCCTAATTTGGCCAGATCACCGCCGGTATTAAACAACCCGGCATTAAAAAAATACGGGCTGGTACGGCCGGATTTCAGCGTAAAGCTGCCAAACTTTAATACCTGACGCGACAGCGCAAACTCAATAAATTCACGTTGAAACGGCTTGATCATGCTGTTGTATCCTTTGCTTGTTATGCCAGAACGCGCTTTTGCTCGTCGATAATTTCACGGATGGCGTGCTTGCCTAAATCCATCATCTGTTGCATTTCTTCAAAGCTAAACGGCGCTTCTTCGGCGGTGCCCTGAATTTCAATCACTTTGCCGGTTTCGGTCATCACGATATTCATATCAGTTTCCGCGTTAGAATCTTCGGCGTAATCTAAATCGGCCACGGCAGTGCCTTTATAAATACCTACCGAGACAGCAGCCACCATAAAATTCAGCGGGTTAGTTTTAATAATGCCTTTAGCGCGCATAAAGTTCAGCGCATCTACCAGCGCCACACAAGCACCGGTAATGGAGGCAGTGCGGGTGCCGCCATCGGCCTGAATCACATCACAGTCGATAGTAATGGTATTTTCGCCCAACAGTTTTAAATCTACTGCGGTACGCAGCGCACGGCCAATCAGACGCTGAATTTCCATAGTGCGGCCACCTTGCTTACCGCGTGCCGCTTCGCGGTCATTACGGGTATGGGTAGCGCGTGGCAGCATGCCGTATTCGGCGGTAATCCAGCCTTTGCCCTGGCCTTTCATAAAGCGTGGCACACCTTCAATTACGCTGGCGGTACAAATTACCTTGGTATTACCAAATTCAACCAATACTGAGCCTTCAGCATGAGCGGTAAATTGACGGGTAAAAGTAAGGGGACGGATCTGACTGGCGGTTCTGCCACTTGGACGCATAGCTGCACTCCTGAAATTAACAATGGCGGTTATTATAGGGGCTAACGTTACTCAGAGCCATCAATTCGCCAAATTCGATTGCCCTGCGGTATACTCTGGTTTTATTTGTCGCCAGAGAGCCTTTTATGATCCACAGCATGACCGCCTTCGCCCGTCACGAAACCAAAGCCAGCTGGGGCACAGCCCAGTGGGAGATCCGCTCGGTAAACCAGCGTTACCTGGAATCCTACTTTCGCCTGCCGGAGCAGTTTCGCGGTTTAGAAAGCCTGCTGCGCGACAAACTACGCAACAGCCTGCAGCGCGGCAAAATAGAAGTGAACCTGCGCTACCATGCTAACCAAGCCGCCGGCGAACTAACGTTAAATGAAGTGTTCGCCGAGCAATTGCTGCAAAAGGCGCAGCAGTTACTGCAAAAAGCACCGCAAGCGCAATTAAACATTGCCGACATTCTGCGCTGGCCGGGTGTAATGGAAACCCCGACTGAAGACTTAGACGCGCTGCAAGGCGAACTGCTGGCCGGTTTCGACGCTGCCTTACAAGACTTCTTAGCCGGCCGTGGCCGCGAAGGTGATGCCATCGAGCAGATGATCCAGCAGCGCCTAACCGCGATTGGCGAGCAAGTGGCCTTTGTGCGCACACACTTGCCGCAAGCGATGCAGTGGCAGCGTGATCGCATTGTAAACCGCTTAAACGAGATTAAAGCCGATATAGAGCAAGGCCGTTTAGAGCAGGAAATGGCGTTTTTAGCCTCTAAGTCTGACGTCGCCGAAGAGCTCGACCGCTTAGATGCCCACATTAAAGAAACCCGCCATACGCTGAAAAAAGGCGGCGCCTGCGGCCGGCGCTTAGATTTTATGATGCAGGAATTTAACCGCGAAGCGAACACGCTGTCGTCGAAAGCCATCAGCACCGAGATCACCAATTCAGCGGTAGAGCTTAAGGTGTTAATTGAGCAGATGAGAGAGCAGATCCAGAACGTGGAATAGCTTTTCCACCTTTTAAAGATTAACTAAAAAGCCCTGTTATTTGCCTGCAAATACAGGGCTTCTTTCTAATACGATGCAGCAAATATTCACCACTATCGGTTAATTATTGAGGAATTCATTGATTAACTACATATAATCACCATTATCAGTGATTATATTTGAAATTTCTCAGCACCCCTCTATAATCACCAAATATGGTGATTAATAGCTAAAGCAGAGCCAACATCATGGCAAAAAAAGTAACGGTTTCAGATATGCCTGATTCAGTATTTATCGATAACGCCGGAATACTGGGACAACTGATTAAAGCGAAGCGGACAGAACTCGGTATTAAATTAGCCGACTGTGCGGCGCTATGCGGGATCGGCATTAACACCCTGTCACGTATTGAAAACGGCAACGCAAATTGCACCTTAGCAGCGGTGTTCTCTGTGTTAAACGGCTTGGGCATTAAACTGACTTCGAAAGAGCTGACGTCGGCAGCGATTCCCACCTCAGGTGGAAGGAAGTGGATTTGATGATGGCGAAAATCGACGCCTACCAACTAAAGGTAACTTATGGTGATGATGTCATAGGAACATTGGTACTGGATAACAGCACTAACCTATTAAGACTTAGCTATGCACCGCATTGGCAGCAACAGGGTTTTGCCATTTCACCGCATTTGCCACTTAATAATCAGCATACAGCGGAAGTTGCCTACAACTATCTTGATAACGCCCTGCCGGAGGGTGAAGCGCGAAGACTGCTAGCTGAAAACTTAGGTGTTTCGGAAAAAAACGTCTATTCGCAAGTGCTTGCTATTGGTAAAGATTTAGCGGGTGCAGTTGTCTTTAGACCAGATCAAGAGGAGCAGATAGATGAGACGCAACCCAGCTTTAGGCTACTTGAAGAAGCAGAGTTAATTGAAAGGCTTAATATCAAAGAAGAGTTTGGTTTACTGACATGGGATGACAAACTCCGGCTCAGTGTGGCTGGCGTGCAGGATAAATTAAATGTCTTTATTGATGAAGCCGGCAACCTTGGCTTTGGTGACGGCTCACTTTGCTCTACGCATATCCTGAAATTTGAAAAGAAAAACTGTCCAAACCTGGTATTAAACGAGTTCTTCTGCATGAGGCTTGCAACTGCGATTGGCTTACCGACAGCCGAGGTGGCGTTTAGGCGGTTCGGTCCTCATCCGGCACTTATCGTTAAGCGTTTTGATCGCAAATACGTAAGGGACAATCACAAAGTGATGAGACGTCATGTGATAGATGGCTGCCAGGCGCTTAACTTGTCCAGAGATCACAAATATGAGCGCAACCTTGGCGATGGCCGGGACGTTAAGCACATCCGTGATGGCGCGAGTTTAGCAAAGCTATTTGGGTTTTGTCGGAAAATGTCTTCGCCGGTAGAAAGCACACAATGGTTGATCCACTGGCAGTTGTTCAATTTAATGATCAGCAATTACGACAGTCACGGCAAAAACGTGTCGCTGTATTTCGATGAGAGCACTGCCCGTTTTACCCCTGCTTATGATTTAGTTAACGTCTCGATGTTCCCACAATTCAAGCATGTGTTGGCAATGGCGATGGGGGATGAATTTGAACCTGACTCCATACACGCCTATCAACTGGCTGACTTTGCAGAAACCTGCAATATCGATAAAAAGCTATTGTCGAGACTGTTAGTTGGGTTAGCGGATAAAGTCCTCAACCAGCTTTCCGGTGGATTACTTATCAACAACCTGAAACAACAATCCTATATTACCGCTGACGATATTGCCTATTTTCAGGCATTGAGTGACAACATAGTCGCGAAAACAGCCTACTTAAAAGCGCAGGCAGCTGATATTCCCTTTATCAGGGTATAGACACATGGTTGGGGCACTGAAACATATGGATTTTTTGCAACCATTATCAAGTTAGGTCCAAAACGTGGAATAACGTCAAATTCCCTGGTTGAGCGCTGCCTAAACCACAACACCGCGCAAGTCCGATGCTATTACCCGATTTTGCCCATCGCAAAGATGGGCAAAAGGCAACCAGAACTAACTAACTTTTGCTACTGACAGGCAAGCCTGCTGCTACATCTTTAAAGGCCAATAATGCCGCTTCTAAATGATCGATAATTTCTTGCTGTAAAATATCAGGAGGTGGCAAGTTATCTAAATTATCCAGGCTGTCATCTTTAAGCCAGAACACGTCAAGGCTGGCTTTATCGCGGTTTATTAACTCGTCATAACTGTAGTATTTGAATCGCTCAGTCTCTTTGCGCTCATGGCGATTCTCAGGGTTATAGCACTGAATAAATTCTTTAAGATCGCTCAACATCATTGGGCGCTGCTTAAGCGTAAAGTGCTTATTGGTTCTTAAATCGTAAAACCAAATACCTTTGGTATGTACTTTTTCATCACGAGCCGCGTTATCAAAAAATACTACGTTCGCTTTTACGCCATTGGCATAAAAAATACCGGTTGGTAGGCGCAAAATAGTGTGCACGTCGCAGTTGTTCAGCCATTTACGGCGAATGCGCTCACCTGCACCGCCTTCAAATAAAACGTTATCAGGTAATACTACTGCCGCTTTGCCGTTGTCTTTTAAGCTCGCGACAATATGCTGCAAAAAGTTAAGTTGCTTGTTGGTGGTGGTGGCCCAAAAGTCTTGCCGCTCATAGGTTAAGGCTTCTTTGTCTTCGCCACCTTCGGCATTGGTAATGGTCATGCTGCTTTTCTTACCAAATGGCGGGTTGGCCAATACGTAATCAACCTTATCTTCGCCTTTTATTGCCGTTAGCAACGCATCGGCGCGGGCAACTTTGGGCTCGCCATCAATACTGCCAATATTGTGTAAAAACAAATTCATTAAACACATACGACGGGTTGACGGCACTATTTCATTACCAAAGAAGGTCTCATCACGTAAAAATTTTACCTGGTCTTTATTAAGCTTGGATTTGGCAATTGTGCTGGCATTATCTTTAGCTGGGTTCCAGTGGCTCATACCTTTTTCAATCCATTGCGCATCACCATAGGTGATCCAGTCACTGGCACTTAAAAAGAAACCGCCGGTACCACAGGCTGGGTCCATAATGGTTTTTTTAGCTTCCGGGCGTACACAAGCCAGCATGGCATCAATTAATGGCCGTGGGGTAAAGTACTGGCCAGCCCCACTTTTGGTATCTTCAGCATTTTTTTGCAGCAAGCCTTCGTATAAATCGCCTTTGGCATCGGCATCAAGGCTGATCCAGCTCTCTTCATCAATCATTTTAACAATGCGTGACAACTTAGCAGGATCGGGGATTTTGTTTTCTGACTTGTAAAAAATAGCGCCCAGCATGCCAGGAGCATCGGCAAGCTTTTTTAAAACTCTACGGTATTGGTTTTCTAACGCTTCCCCCGTTAGGCCAGTTAACGAATCCCAGTTGTAGTCGCCAGGTACTTTGGTATCGCGTAAGTACGGCGGCTGCGAGTATTCGTGGGCCATTTTTAAAAACAGCAAGTAAGTTAACTGCTCTAAATAATCTCCATAGCCAACACCGTCATCACGTAAGGTATGACAATAATTCCAAACTTTTTGTACTAATGCGGGGGCGTTCATTTTTTACTGTCCAAACCTGATTGACTGCACTCAGGTGTGCTGCTGTCTAAAAGCGTGGGATTATAGCGATTTTTGGCAGAATTAATCGCCTCTTGTAAGCGTTGATGCAGTATTTCCCGTTTCGGCAACACAGCCAGGTACTCTGCCACGTGAATACCGGCATCATCCATTTCCAGCAATTCGATTTGCTCTTGGTTTTTTTGCGCACACAAAATAATACCAAGCGGTGCTTGCTCACCCGCTTGTCGCTCGTGTTTATCCAGCCAGCGCAAGTACAGCTCCATTTGGCCTTTGTAGTGGGGTTTGAATTTCCCCAGCTTTAAATCAATGGCCACTAAGCGTTTGAGCTGGCGATTATAAAACAATAAATCGATGTAAAAATCATCGCCATCAAGCTGAATGCGCTTTTGCCGCGCAATAAACGAAAAGCCGGCGCCAAGCTCAAGCAGAAATTGTTCAAGCTCACGTAAAATGGCATCTTCTAAATCTTTTTCCAGGTAGTGATCATTCAGCCCCAAGAAATCCAGCACATAGGGGTCTTTCAGTATCAGGTTAGCTGATACTTGCTTGTGCTCAGCTAATTGCTGCAATTCAAGCTTAATGGTTTCAGCGGGCTTTTTTGACAGCGCTGTGCGCTCAAACAACATACTATCGATACGCTCATTCAGTGTGCGCACACTCCAAGTCTGGGTTACGCACATCTGGGCATAAAACTCGCGGGCCAGCGGCTCTTTTAAACTGATCAGCAGCCTAAAATGGCTCCAGCTCAATTTTGCACACAGTGAGTGCAAAATCTGTTGCTCTGGGAATTGCTCATTAAGCTGCATCATGTAAGCGATGTTGCGTGCACTCCAGCCTTTGCCAAAGCTTTGGGTAAGCTGCCGGGCTAAATTGGCCACTATTTGTTTGCCATATTCGGCTCGCTCACCCTTTAACAACTCTTGATTAATGCGCTGACCAATTTGCCAATACATCATGGTTAGCGCGGAATTAACTGCCACCGCCGTTTGTTGTTTGGTTTGGATTATTAGGGTTTGGATATCTGAATACAGCTCAGGTGCGGCAGTAAGTGTTGGCATTAGGCGCACTCCAATAAATCTTCGGTATAACTATCAACTGATGTCGCCAAACCAAACATGTCGCTGGTAATAATACCCGCGTAGCCCATGCCTCTGGGGTCAAAGCTCGGCTTATGTGACTCAATGCTGCAAGTCTCATTATCACGGCTTAAAATTTGCACCTGATCGCGGGTTAATTCGGCGATAGCAATCGGGTTGTGGGTGGTTAACACTTCGAGCAAGGTATTCATCAGCTCATCTTTTTTTAGGTTTACTCGGCTTACGAGGTTTAGGCATCTTTGCCAAGGCTTCGCGCTCACGTTTGATTTTTTCAAGCAATACCGAAGCCGGTTCGTCATTAGGGTCTTGCGATACCAATTGGCCTGAAAACGCTGACTTTAAGATATTTTTACGTTGGGCTTCAGATTGTTTTAAACCAAGATAGATGCTGTCGAGTTGCCTTGTAATAAGTTCTAGGTCTTCACTCAACTTAGTGATTATTAATTTCTGCTCAGATAGACTTGGGATTGGAACAGCGAAAAATGAAAATCGACCAAGACTCACTTTTTTTTGGGCAACTCCTTTCGTCATTGGCCGTATTTGTTGCCTACCAATTAAAGAATTTATTGTAGCCTTAAGAAACGCAGGCAGGATTAATTTCTCATTACAGCTTACTTTAATGCAATCAGCTGTAACTATTGAATCAGGCTGATTTAAAGGGTAGATATCTGCATCACCCGGCGGCTCTCCCATTTTTGTTATTATGACATCACCTCCCACGGCCTTATGTGCAGCCAACTCAATTGCTTTTTCTTCACTTATAAATTTAGTGAACTCACCACCATAATTGCCACTACGTATATTCCGAACAAATATTAGTGGTACGCCTTCATTCCTATAGTCACTAACTTTTAGGTTGCTACCAAAGGGACCTATAGCAAGGCTGTACGGCAGGTCCGAAGCTACTTGCGCAACACTCGCCCACACCCAACCTTCTGGCAGCTTTGGTAAATCGGTAGTATCTGGCTGAACCGGTTCGGGGTATGCGTCTTGCCAGTTTTTAGGCGGAGTTTTGCCTTTTTCGGCAAACTCGGCGAGTTTTTGTTGCTGCCACTGCTCGCGGCGCTGTTTTAGAATACGCGCTAATAGTTGCGCGCCGGTTTCTTGCACTTTGCCGCTATTTTCTGCACGCCATTGCTGAGTTAATGAACCTTCAACGGCACTTTTTAATAGCGATTGGCGGTATTGGCTAAGTTTGGTTTGTGCGGCTTTAAGTTCTTTAACACCTGCGTCGAGTTCGGAGAAAAGTTCTTCGAGTTTGTCAACGATGCGATCTTGTTCACCTCTTGGCGGTAATGGGAGTTCAATTTTAGATAAGTTTCCTTTGGATATCCGCTTGCGAGTCGAGCCGCTTTGTAATGCTGCTATTTTTCCCCTAAATTCAGGAGAGTTAATAAAATGCATTAACCATGAAGTACTAAAATGCTCAACTTTGCCAGGACGAATAACGCAAACATCAACAACGGTGACTGAAGCCTGATTCGTCTTCGGCATTAAACATGCTCTACCTAGAGGGTCTGGCATTCGGGCAACAAGGACATCGTTTGGTTTTAGATATGTACAGTTTAAGTAATTAGCAGTCTCTTCATTAAGAAATCTATTGGATTTATTAATAAAAAAGCCATCGCCTATATCTGCCAATTGCAACAAACGGACGGAGCCTTTTGGATCTTGATCTTTACTTTCAACCCAATCACCATCAGTGAACAATCCCCCCGAGATTAGCGAAGGGATTGTTGTCAACACCCACCCATTAGGTAATTTTTCTACTTCACTCACGCAATTAATTCCTGATTCATTTCAGCCAATAGGCTATCTAATTCGTTATTTTGGCTGGTGTTGTTTGGGTTGTTAACAGCAAATAAGCTCCAGGCTTTTTGCAGCCCGCCGTGGTCTGAAAAGGGGCTGTAGTCAAAGTCATCCCGCTCGATGGCGCAGCTGGCGGCAATATGATCTTTGATCAACCGTAGCCACTGGGTTTGCTGCTCGGTAAATGCAGTTGAGCGCTGGGCATTATGACGGAAAATCCACTTTTTAAACTTGGCATCAACGTGTTCGGCAAAGGGTTTGAGCTCGGTATCTAAACCAATGGCAAACCGGATAAGCGAGATGATATCGGTCAACTGCCTTTGGCTGTTCACTTTCTTGTTTTTACTATTACCTGCTGCTTGCTGATTACCTTGATTGTTGCTGTGGCTACTACTGTGATTAATACGTTCATAGGCGTTCCACAATTTTTCGGTGGTCAGTAATAATGGTGGCTTGCTTAGCGCTTGGTACAAATCTTCTAACATGGCAAAGGTTAAACCCCTGCGCTGGTAAGGCTGCTGGTAAAAAAAGCTTAAAGCTTGAATATCGTCTTTATGCTGCTCGATAAAGTCTTTAAAGCTTTGAATAACTTTTGCTGCATTGTCGGCGGCTTGGCTACTGTAACCCGAATAGATCACCGTATCTAAGTTGATATGGTCGATAAGCTGCTCACGCAGCCTGCGGGCAGATTCTATGCCTTCCCGTGTGGCGGGGTTATCAAGAGTTTGGCAAGCCTGATCAATCAACTGCTCTTTAGCAGTTTGACGCTCGCTATCGGTTAAAGACTCTTCGCTGCGGGTAATACCTGCGGCTTTGGCATTAGCAAGAGCTTGTTTATTTATCGTATCGGGGTTGAGTGCAGTTAGCAGCTCTCTCGCTACTTCCGGCAGTGATTTACCGGTTAGCTTTTCAACCTCGGCTAGCCCGCGCTTATCTAACTGCTTACTTAAGCGAGTTAAACGGTTGGCCAGGCTTTGAATGGTGTCATCATCGCGATGGCCCATGGCCACGCCTTGCAATAAGTCTTTCAGTGATAAGTTTGGGCTACGCTCTAACGGCCGGCTTTCGGTTTTTAGCGACTTTTCCACGCCGACAGCGTCAATCAGCACAAAGCGGTCTTTGTCGCTGGTGGCGCTTTTGCTGACATTGTGCAGGTCCTCATAGCTTAAACTGCGCACGCCACGGCCTTTCATTTGTTCGTAATAACCTTTGCTGCGTACATCACGCATAAATAGCAGTATTTCCAGTGGTTTTACGTCTGTGCCTGTGGCAATCATATCCACAGTTACGGCAATGCGCGGATTAAAGTCGATACGAAAATCATTCAAAATGCCATCAGGATCTTTGGCGCTATAGGTGATCTTTTTGCAAAACTCATTACCTTGACCGTATTCTTCACGCACAATTTGAATAATATCGTCGGCGTGGCTGTCGGTTTTAGCGAAAATCAGCGTTTTGGGCACTTCTTTACGCTCTGGATAAATCTGAGTTTCAACCGCTTTTTTCATCGCCTTAATCACCTGGCGAATTTGGCTAACGTTAACCACAGAGCGGTCGAGCTCTTTATTGGTGTAGCTGTTGTCTTCTTCGGCCTGCGCCCAACGTTTTTTGCGGGTGAGTTTGTCACGGTGATCAAGCCATTCTTTGGCTTTTAACTCAGCGCCTTTATTGCCAATTTCAGTTTCTATTTCATAGACGTCATAACCTACGTTAACGCCATCCAGCACTGAGTCTTCATAGCTGTATTCAGCAACGATATTTTCATTAAAAAAACCAAAAGTGCGCTTATCAGGCGTAGCGGTTAAACCTATGATAAAGGCATCAAAGTAGTCGAGCACTTGCTTCCACAGGTTATAAATAGAGCGGTGGCATTCATCGACAATAATAAAATCAAAGGTTTCAACCGGCACGGCTGGGTTGTATTTAACCAATTTGGCTTGCTGCTGGTTTTGCTTAATTTCGTGCAGCGAGATGTCTTCGGCGCTTTCATCAATGGGCTTGCCGCTTAAAATAGAATACATGCGCTGAATGGTACAAATGCATACCTCTGCAGCGCTGTCGATAGTGCTGCTGGTTAAGCGCTGAACGATGTGATTCTCATGAAAAAAGCTTTGCTTGCCTTGCGGTTTAAAGGCATGAAATTCTTGCTGTGCTTGTTTACCCAGGTTGCGGGTATCAACCAAAAAAAGAATGCGTTTTGCACCGCCATGATTAAGCAAGCGATAGACGGCATTAATAGCAGTAAAGGTTTTACCTGCGCCTGTTGCCATATGAATAAGTGAGCGTGGTCGGTTTGCTGCCAGCGATTTTTCAAGCCCAATGATGGCGCTAATTTGGCAGTCACGTAGGTTTGCTTTAGGCAATTCCGGTATCTGGTATTTTAAGCGTTTGCGCAGTGAGCTTTCTTGCTTCATCCACTCTTGTAGGGTTTCAGGCTTAAAAAAATGAAAAATCTCCCGCGCTCTTGGGGCTGGGTCTCTTAAGTCTGTAAACTGAATAACTTTGCCAGTAGCTTCAAACAGAAACGATAAGGGCGCTTCATCTTTGCGAAATTTAATTTTACTTGTGGCATAGCGCAAGGTTTGGTCTTCAACACTAGATAAGATGGTTTCATCTTTTTTGGCTTCAATAACGCCAACTGCTTTACGATTCACAAACAGGATATAGTCGGCAGGGCCTGAATCTGTGGGATATTCACGAATTGCAATTCCTAAGCCTTCACCTAGATTCACTGCTGGCCAAGTTTGTACTTTCCAACCTGCCAGCTTAAGCTGCTCATCAATTGATAAACGAGCCTGCGTTTCTGGTTTTAATCCATCAATATCCATAATTCATCTCAAGCTAATTTTCGAAAAATTCTTCGTCAATTTTTTCAGATGCAGCACCTGCTCATCTCTGCAGCCAATGTTGTAACGTAGCATGAGTTTGGCCAATTCAGTACCACTAATCAAAACAATTCGAGTACCTATGTTTTGGGCGGTTTCGATGGCCATTAGTGCTTCGCTGCAGACCGGATTTCTCATTTAACATGAATCTTTTTCCGCTACTTCATTTAACTTAGTATTTAGCTCGCTTAGCTCGGCAAAATACTGATGCACTATGGCATCAACTACTTGCCGGGTAATCGCATCGTTGTATGTCTGCGAGGTTAAATTGCGGTTTTTAATCATATCCAGCCACAGCTCACCGTTTTTAATAAGACCCACTTCAAAAGCTTTTTTTGCAACGTCTTTAACGCAAAACAGCCCGGTAAAACCCTGATCCTGCAAAAAGTCTTTCTGGGTATTCCAGGCCAGCTCATGGTTATATTCAAAGCTGTGAATAAGCCCCAGCTCCTCAAGCTCGTTTAGCGCATCACGTTGCATAAACTTAGTCAGCTGCGCCAACGCCCGGTTCCAGTTTTGCAGCCGTTGCTTCCAGCGAATATCGTCAGTCATAAAGGGCTCCTGTTATACAAACATCTGCTGTAAAAGACCTTGTTTAACCCGCTCCAGCTTCTCTTTTATCTTCACATTAGGTATTACTGCATCGGCTCAGGCTTGCTGAACCCTGATAGTCTGGCCGATTCGATTTGCCGCTTATGGTATAGCGATATGCACCTATAGCCAATGCTTTAAATGCACAGTTTCCAACACTATGGCGGTGAAACTTGCTTAAAACCAGGTTGTCACATAGATTGATAGTTGCAGTGTATAATTTCGTGTATAATTTTATGCCGCTATTAGCTAAACCAAAAGGATAACGGGTGTGACTGAATACAGAAAGCTTGAGAATCAACCGCTTAAACTGGTGCTTGTCGAGTTTCGTTTTTCTCAGATCCTGCAAATTGAGCAGTATATTCCGCAACTGCAGGAAGCGTTGCGCAGGCAGTACCCTACGTTTCGAAAAAGTACTGAGCAATCTATCCACGTGCAAGCGGATCAGTTTGAGATTTCGTCGAGCCATCGCTGGTCATTTATCTCCGGCGATAAAAAACATGCGATAGATATTAGCCAGGATAAGCTGGTGTATTTTACCAATGACTATCCGCGCTTTGATGGTTTTGCCGATGCGTGCAGAAATGCGCTGCAAACAGTGATTGAAATAGTGGAGCCCTCATTACTTTTACGTATCGGCCTGCGCTACTGCGATTTAGTCACCACAGAAAACAACGAGCAGTTTTCTCAGTTGGTTGATGAAAAATTTATTCCAACTACAACAACGCAAAGCCTTGGCAGCACCCGTCATTTAAAAACGGAAAATTATATTAAAACCCATACCGGAACCCTGTGTATTCGCTCTTGGTTTGGTGTAATGCCGCTGACTTGCCCACCCGATATTGACAATGTTCCGGTGCAAATTGTTCGTGATCAGGCTGCTACCGAACGGTTGATTCTAGATTTTGATCACATCTGGGAAGCAGGCGAGGAGTCGGTAACATTTGAGCTTGAACAAGCACTGACAAGATTAGATGCCCTGCATGAAGCATCAAGGGCCGCGTTTTGGCAGGTAACCACGGACTATGCGAGGGAAACGAAATGGTCGTAACCGCAGAATGGAATAATGATTGTCCAGACTGGCAACAATTAAACACCAGCTACCGACGCATGCCGACGTCAATTAATTTGATTAAGGATGAGGTTGGTTACGCTATACCCGGTGTACTAAAAGGCTCTGGTGGTACTGCCACCGTTAGTTACAGCCAGTCGCCCAGTGGTTCAAATGTGTCTTTTGTGATCAGCAAAGGTAATTCGCTTGCTGTAGCTATTGAAACCATAAGTGCTACCTTCGGTTTAACCAAAGAGCAATTGGCTGAGGTCATTGGTAGCACGCGTAAGAGCATTTACAACTGGATAGATGGCAGCGCGGCCCCGCGTGTTACCACACTCAATCGCATCCATGAGTTACAGCTTACGGCAAATGAGTGGGCCAAAAGTGGTTTACCAAAACCAACAGAACAGCTGAATACCCAGGTATTAGAGGGACAATCGCTGTTTGAGCTACTGCGAAACGGTGCAAACCAAAATACATTGTTGTTTGCCGGCACACGACTGAACCTGCAACACAAGCCTGCCAGGTCGCTGGCTGATCCCTTTGCGTAAAGGAGACACATGGCATGATTGGCAGCGCGCTGGAGCAAAATGGATGGCAGCAAGGCACACTATTTAGCGACGCTGACGCAATCAGGATTTGTACAGAAATTGGTGCGACAATCAAACAGCCCTTTGTGTTGATTGTCGCCTCGCAGTCTTGTGATATTGCCAACAATAACCTGGAACTGGACCCGCATGTTGAAGTGTATGCGGCAAGGTTAATTGAAAAACCTGAAGGTAACTATCAGCACAATAAAAACGCTCGCCTTCTTCACACCAAATTTATTCAGCGTCAGCCCGGCGCGGGTATGTCCTCTGAAAAATACATTGAAATAAAGGCATTCGAAAAGCACTTCGTGCCCAAAGCGCTTCTGCAAAGGTTCGTTCCTGATACAGATAAACAGATGGAAGAGTACGACGTGCGCAACTTTGCTGATTGGCTGGCCGCGCGTTATTCCCGCCCTGCACTACCCACTGCATTTAATAACAGAATTGATGCTGCAGACCCAAGGGGTGCGCTTCGAGAAAAGGTAAAAAAGGCCAATAACGTGTTGTCGGGTATGTATGTTGAGATTCTGCCATTTGCAGAACTTAAAGATACAGAGCAATATCACGTCAATCTGTTGGGCACCATACCCGCCGATTTTGACGGCGACTTAGCCAAAGCAGAAACTG
Source organism: Rheinheimera sp. EpRS3 (assembly GCF_001513785.1). GTDB lineage: Bacteria > Pseudomonadota > Gammaproteobacteria > Enterobacterales > Alteromonadaceae > Alishewanella. The sequence goes on along the minus strand of NZ_LNQS01000001.1, from coordinate 253,680 downwards.
CACTGACAAAACACGCAGAAATACTGCGCGCAGCCAACATGGACGTTACGCAACGTTTAGTTAAAGAAGATGAAATATCGCTGGCGTTAATCAGGAGATTTAAACGGTTTTATTACGATGACCTCTCATACCGCACTGAAGCACCATTGCCTGCAGAAGTAACAGGTTAACGAAATCGACGGAACCAACACTGTGTGTGAAATCATTACAACGTCAAAAGTATCAGCAGATTTACCTACTCAAGTTGCAATAGTTAGAAACATTACTTCAATGCCAGTTTAAACCAGTCGAGTTGGCTTTCGTTGATATTACTGGCCTGGCCCAGCATATTCAGTACTGCGATCAAGTCCTGGTTTTCTTCGTTATCGAGTAATTTTTTCACCCCCAGACTCCAGCGGGAAAAGTCCCGCTGTTGTATCGGTTTACGCAGTAATAGCCGCACATTGTTGTGCCTTTTGTCGCGGCAGATACTGGCATAGAGTGCATCAACTACCGCGGCTTCGCCTTCCAGATATTGCAAAAAATAATGCTCGGTAAATAATAAAGCGCCGGTAATATTACGCCGCAGGTTATTCGGCTCGGCCCGCAGCTTTATTTTATTAATAGCTACATCATCCGTGCTGGCGCAACGATCACTGATATAAACCAGTTGGATCTCGTTTTGAATTATTGCCTGGCTCGTCACGGTACTTACTCTTTAGCATACCAGCGTCTGTTATAGCGCTGGCGCTGATACAAAGCAATGGCTTCATCAATCGCAATATCTTAACCCAATCCCGATTGTAACAGCGCCCGCTACAGCCCACCCAAACACAGGTATTTTATATCTGTGTAATCATCCAAACCGTATTTAGAACCTTCGCGGCCGTAGCCGGATTGCTTGATGCCACCAAAAGGTGCAGCGGCGTTAGAGACTATGCCCTCGTTAATACCCACCATGCCAAACTGCAACGCTTGCGCCACACGAAACACCCGGCCGATATCGCGGCTGTAAAAGTACGCCGCTAAGCCATATTCGGTGCTGTTGGCCAACTCTATTGCTTGTTGCTCGGTATCAAACGCCATTAACGGCGCCACCGGGCCGAAAATTTCCTCGCGGCTGATGGCCATATCCGCGCTGACATCACTCAGCAAAGTGGGCTGAAAAAATTGCTTACCTGCGCTGTGGCTTTTGCCACCCAGCAGTACTTTGGCACCATCATCCAACGCACTTTGCAGCAGTTTTTCTACTTTCTCTAACGCTTTGCCATCAATTAACGGCCCAATTTGGCTATCGCCGTTTAAGCCATCGCCTACCTTCAGTTGAGTAACAGCAATAGCCAGCTTGTCAGCAAAAGCCTGATATACACTGCGCTGCACTAAAATGCGGTTGGCACAAACACAGGTTTGGCCAGCATTACGAAACTTAGCCGCCATCAGGCCCTGCACTGCCGCGTCAAGGTCGGCGTCGTCAAATACAATAAAGGGTGCATTGCCGCCCAGCTCCATTGTTACGCGTTTTACGCTGTCGGCGCATTGTTTTGCCAACTGTTTACCCACGGCTGTGGAGCCGGTAAAGCTGAATTTGGCGACTTTAGCGTGCCCGGTAAATACCTCGCCAATGGCTTTGGCATCGGTGCCCACTACCACATTAAATACCCCGGCCGGAATACCGGCCTGGTGGGCTAATTCAGCCAGCGCCAGCGCCGATAAAGGCGTTTGCTGTGCCGGTTTCACTACAAAGGTACAGCCGGCAGCCAGCGCTGCAGCGGCTTTACGCGCCAGCATGGCATTAGGGAAGTTCCACGGTGTTATGGCTGCCACCACGCCGACCGGCTGGCGCTGCACAATAATGCGTTTATCGTTCGAGGGCGCCGGTATGGTATCGCCGTATAAGCGTTTGGCTTCTTCGGCAAACCATTGCAAATATGAGGCGCCATAAGCAATTTCACCTTTGGCTTCGCTAAGTGGTTTACCTTGTTCCAATGTGAGTAAGCGGGCTAAATCATCCTGATGCTGCATTACCAACTGATACCAACTTTGCAGCAGCTGTGCGCGCTCTGCCGCCGGTTTAGCAGCCCAGCCGGCAAAGGCTTTGTCTGCCGCCAACACCGCTTGCTGCGCTTCGTTGGCTCCGGCGATGGCAACTGTAGTAAGTAATTGCTGGTTGGCCGGGTTAACCACATCAAAGGTTTCAGTGTGCTGTAACCAGTTGCCGTTGATGTAGGAGCCCTGTTTAATCAGGGTTTTATTTATCTGCTGCATACGTTCCTCCGCTAAGCTGAGACTGTAACTGCATGTTAGCATACTGAAGTGAACCGCAAATTAAACCAACTCCGGGTACGGGCGCGAAAAAGCAGCGTCAGTGCAGTTAGACGCCACTTCGCAACCATAGAGTTAAAGGCCACTGCTACGTGCTACGCGCCTTGCTATGGATTGCTGTAATAACGCCGGGTTGGTGCATAACAATGTAAACTGCTGCTTAGCCCGCGTAATGCCGGTGTACAGCAACTCGCGACTTAGCAGCGGGCTGTTATCCGCTGGCAGCACTAAACAGCAATGAGTAAACTCAGAGCCCTGCGATTTATGCACTGTGATGGCAAAGGCGGTTTCTACCTCAGTTAAACGGCTGGGCAGCACCCACTTTAAGCTGCCGTCAGCAAGCTGAAATACCACCCGTAACTGGCCGCTTTGCGGGTCGAACAGCGTAATACCGATATCGCCGTTCATTAAACCTAAGCTGTAATTATTGCGCTGCATCATTACCGGCCGGCCGGCGTACCAGTGCTGGCGCGCATCAATTAAGCCAGCGCTGCTCAGCCACTGGCTGATTTGCTGGTTTAAACCCTCCACACCCCAATCACCGCTGCGCAGCGCGCACAGCAACTGAAAACGGCTGTAGCCGCCCAGTACCGCAGTTGCCCAGTGTTCACGGTCCGTTGCCGGCTGTTGCATCAGTTGCAGATACTGGCGGTATCCGGCTACTACTGTGGCTTTTAATGCCTGCGACGAATTACCTTCTAACAGCGTAATATCGTCAAACCGGGCAAATAATGCCGGCGCACTGGTGCCCCCCCGATTGACCGCAGCAGCCAACTGGCCAATGCCAGAGCTGGCATCGAAACGATGACTATGGCGCAGCATTACCGTGGCCTGATTAAGCACAGTGCCGTCGCCCTGCCATTTTCCTAGCGGTAACGCACTAAAAGGCGTAAGCAGTGCCAGCGTATCACTGCTGTAACCACCAAGATCAGCGCCACGGCATAAATCACCCAATACTGAACCTGCCTCCACCGACGACAGCTGATCTTTATCACCCAGCAGCACCAGTTGTGCCCGCTCCGGCAGGGCAGCCAGCAGCGCCGCCATCATTTCCAAATCGACCATCGAGGCTTCATCGACCACCAGCACATCCAGTTGCAGCGGGTTATCGCTGTTGTGCTTAAAGCTGCGCCGGTTTGGCACCGCACCCAGCAAGCGGTGCAAAGTGGTGACGTCGGTAGGAATGCGTTCCAACTGCTCCGGCGAGAGTTGTTCAGAAAGTTTAACCCGCGCGCCGCTGATAGACTCAGTTAAGCGCACTGCGGCCTTGCCGGTTGGCGCCGCTAATTTGATCGTCAGGCTGGCCGCCGTGCTTTGTTGCAGCAGCGCCAGCAGTTTTACCACTGTGGTGGTTTTACCGGTGCCCGGGCCGCCGGTAATAATGGCAAAGCGCCGCTGCAGCGCCATAGCGCAGGCCAGTTTTTGCCAGTCAGGATCAGTTTTTTCGGTTGGCGGGAATAACGCCTCAAGCTGCTCAGCAATATTAACGGGCAGCGGTAGCACTGTGCTGACCCGGCGGTTGATCTGCTGCTTTACCTGCTGCTCAGCCTGATACAACCGGTGCAAATACAGGCGTTCGTCGGCCAATACCAGGGGCGCGCCGCCCTCACCTTGCAGCCAACTGCTTTGTGCCAGCGCAGTGCGATAATCCTGTAATGTTAAACCCTGCAAAATGGCCGAGGGCCTATCGCTAAAGCGTTGTAAAAACTGGTTTTGCGGCGGCAGGCTAAGCAGACCGTCCGGATCATTCAGTAAATCCTGCAGCAAAATACAGCTGTGGCCACGGCCATACTGATGACACAACAAAGCAGTAAGCAGCCAGACCAGTGGGTTGGGCTCAGCGGCAAGCTGATGCAGAGTCTGCGGTAACTGTGCATCTAAAGCGCGCAGCCAGCGCCGCTCAGTCCAGCGCTGCAGCAGCGCCTGCATCTGGCTTAAATCTGTCAGGGCGCTGTTCGTGATGCCTGGTGCGGTGAATAAATCAAACTGCATTGTCAGCCTCCAAGATTACAGGCTCACCGGCAAATAAGGTATCTAATTGCTGCAGCAGCGTGATATCGGCATTAAGCAGCAACTGGCCCTGCTCTGGCGCGCGGATAAACCAGTACAGCGCACCGCCGATATAGTTTTGCGGTGCCTGCAGATAACCGGGCTGGCGCAGTTTTAGCAGCCGGTGCAGTGCCAACATATACAGCGCCGCCTGCACATCGTAGCGTTTATCCAGCACGGTATGCTGCATGGCTTCCGGGCTGTAGTCGGCGTCTGCCGAGCCTAACCAGTTTGATTTATAATCCAGCACCCAGTAGCGGCCATCTGCGCCTTGTAAGGTTAGGTCGATAAAGCCTTTAAGCATGCCGTTCAGGGTGTCGGGCAATAGTGGCGGGCGCGGCATACCCGGTAACACGGCAGTTGTAATTAGCCTGTCCAGTTTAAGCACATTAACCGCACAGCTTTGCAGCCAGAATTCCAGCTCGGCCCGCACCTTGTGTAGCTGTGTCAGGTTAAGCCCAACCTGCTGCAGCGGCGCGTGTAACATTTGCGTAAGCCAGCTTTGCAACACGTTTTGCCACTGCAACCAATGATGTTGCGTTAAATTTTGTTCAAGCAGCTGGCTGATAAAAGCACTATCGCACTGAGCAAAGCCCTGCTGCTGCGCATCTTCGAGTAATTGATGTAAAAAGGTGCCGGGTACGGCACCGCGCGGAAAATCGTGTATCGATAACTGCTGCTCGCTGTGCGCTACCGGCTCGGTTGCTTCTTCCTGCAGCAGTGCATCCAGCGCGGTATCAACGGCCAGTGCGGCGCTATTTGTTTCAGTTACCGGCTTATTGCCGGTGCGCAGCGCAGAGTAGCTGGCTATCCACCAATGTTCGCGCTTTAACGGTGCGCTAAGTTTAACTGCCTCTGTCAGCTGCATTAGTTGCGCATCCGGCGTGAACTTACACAACTGCGGCAACGGCTGTTGCTGCCACGGCAGTGTTGCCAAAGCGGTTTGCAGATCGCTAAGGGCCGGTTCCTCCGGCACGCCAAGCAAATACCCTATGGCACTTTGCGCCAGCTTGCTTTTTTTCGCTGCGCCTTCACTAAATAGCGCTAACCCCAGCCAGCAAGCATATACCGGCCGCGTTAGTGCCACATAGAGCAGGCGGATATCTTCGAGTAAGCGTTCGTGTTCGGCCTGTGCCAGCGCGGTATCGTCCGGGGTTAAATCCAACACCATTTGGCTGCCATCAAAATAGCGCTGCGGCTGGCCTTTTTTTACATTTTTAAAGCCACAGATAAAAGGCAAAAATACCAGGTTATATTGCAGGCCCTTACTTTTATGAATAGTGACCACCTGCACCAGTTGCTGATCGCTCTCCAGCCGAAGTTGCTGCTCGTCGGCGCTTTTCGGGTTATCCAGCTGTTCAGCCAGCCAGCGCAGCAAACCGCTTTCGCCATCCCGCTGCTGGCTTTCACTTTGTAACAGCTCGGCCAAATGCAGCACATTGGTTAAGCGCCGCTCGCCCTGCTCTTGCGCCAGCCATTTCGCCGGTAACGCAAAATAATGCAGCCAGGCACTTAACATCGCCAGTACGCCTTTAAAGCGCCAGATTTGGCGAAACTCGCGCACCTGCTCGGTAAGTTGCTCCCAGGCCAGCTCGTCATTCAGCCAGTGGTGAAGCTGTGCATCGCTGTTATTGGCCAGTGGCAATGCCAGCGCCGCGCGCAGCAGGCTTTCATCTTCCGGTTGCTGGCAAGCCCGCAGCCAGCCAAGCACGGCTATGGCTTCCCGGCTTTGGAAAATAGATTCGTTATCAGATAAATACACCGAGCGCACATTGCGTGTGCTCAGCTCGCGCCGCACCAGAGCCGCTTCGTTTCTGTCGCGCACTAAAATAGCAATATCTGCCGGTTGTACCGGCTTAAGCGTTTCACCGCTGGCAGCAAAACCGGCGTTGCCAAGCTGCGCTTGCAGCAATAGCCCGGCCACTTCATCGGCGCAGGCTTTTGCCATTAAGCTTTGGTAGCCGCCTTTTTTCAGCCCGGCAGGCTCCAGATCACTTAGCCAGTAATTCAGTGCCGCTACGGCGTTGCCGTTGCGTTGTAACTGCTCAGCTTTACCTTTGGCTTTAACCGGTAAAAACGGCAGCGCTGTAGTATCGGCACTACCAAAACCAAAAGCACCGCGCTGCTGCTCGGCACGGGCAAACAGCTGATTAACACTGTCTACCAGCGCGCCGGTAGAGCGAAAGTTAGTGCCCAGGCTGTAATGGCGCCCGGCAGTTAAACTACGGGCATTTAAATAAGTGTGTAAATCAGCGCCGCGAAAGCTGTAAATGGCTTGCTTAGGATCGCCCACCATAATCAGAGCGTTGTCACTGCTGTTAACGTCGGGGTAAATGGCACGAAAAATGGCAAACTGTAGCGGATCGGTGTCCTGAAACTCATCTACCATAGCAAATGGGTACTGCTCGCGGATACGGGCAGCCAATACTTCTGCACCTTCGCCCTTTAGCGCCTGGTAAAGTTGCAGCAGTAAGTCGTTAAAATCCAGCTCGGCCTGCTGCTTTTTATGCCGGGCAAACTCAGCAGCCAACCACAACGCAGCATGATGGCGCACACTTAACGCCAGTGCCGGTTTGTTATCCAGCAAGGCGGTGGTGTGCTCAAATAAGTCAAATAGCGGGTGGCTAACTGGCGGCTGGCCTTTTTTCTGCGCATCGGCCAGCCTGGCAGCGCTGAATTTTTGCACCATTTTGGCAAAGTCGGCTTCGCGGTTATTTAGCAGCGCTGGCTCTGCCAGCATGGCCTGCCACCACTGCCGCTCGGCTGGCCAACTGGCTGCGCGGTATTTGTTGCCGTTTAACCAGCCGTTGGCGTAGGCGTCATCCAGTAACTGCAAAGCGTTAGGGCTTAGCGCCTGCTGCAATTGTTTACAGTGGCTATCGAGTGCTTCCTGCCAATGCAGCAACGGCATTGCCGCCTGCTGCGGGCTTAATGGTTGTGGCAGGGGCATACCGGCCGCATTAAAGCGCAGGTTTATGGCATCGGCCTGTAGCCAGGGCCTTACGTCATCCAGTAAAGCTTGTGGTGTTTTGGCCACATTACCCAGCTCGTGCAATATGGCGGCGTCGGTTAACGGATACAAAAAACGGCGCCAATAATCACAGGCCAGCGTATGCAGCAGTTGCTGATTGTCATCGCTAAGCGCTTCGCCAAAACTCATGCCAGAATCAAAGGCATGCTCGGCCAGCATGCGCTGACACCAGCCGTGAATAGTAAAAATAGCCGCTTCATCCATCCATTCAGCCGCGCTGCTTAAACGCGACGCACAGGCGGCAAACTGCTGTGGCTGATATTCTGCCAGTAAGCCGGCGAGAAACTGCTCTTCAGCACTGCCCTGACGAAACGCTGCAGCGGCCTCCACCAGACGGCTGCGGATCCTATCGCGCAGCTCGGCTGTGGCGGCGCGGGTAAAGGTAACCACCAGAATTTCCGGCGGTAACAGCGGCCGGTTAAAACCGCTGGCTGCTTGCTGTGTATTGGCGCTGCCGTCTGCTACGCTAGCGCCATGGCCCAGCACTAAGCGTAAATACAGCGCAGCCAGCGTATAGGTTTTGCCGGTACCGGCGCTGGCTTCAATTAAGCGGCTGCCATGCAGTGGAAAGGTTAACGCATCCAGCTTGATTACCGTACTCATGCGTTGCTCCGCTGGCTTTGGTTGCTATCGTCACCGGCTATCTGGGTTTGCAGCAGCGGGCCATACAGTTTTTGCGCCCAGTCGGCAAAACCGGCCTGCAGTAAACTGGCAAAATCGGGGTAATAGCGTTGCAGCTCGGGGGCTGTTTCTACCTCGCCACTAAAGTTATAGCCGCCTTCAAACAGCTCACGGCATTTGGCTTCGTCCTGCGTTTGCACAAAGCACAGCGCGGTTTTCGGCATTACCGGCAAGGGTTGCGTAAGGCCCTGCTGCCAGTATTGCACCAGTGCAGTTAACTGCGCAGCCGCCTGCTGCTGATTATGGGGTAAAAGCTGCACGGCATCGTCCAGCCCGAACTGCCAGGTACTTACCGCCTCACCCTGGGCATTGGCGGCCAGTTGCTGCAACCAGGCGCTGCGCAGTGTATGCCAGCGCAGCTCGCCCTTATTGCGGATAGCCGTTGGCCGCAGCAGCAACAGCGCCTGCTGGCCGGCCGGGCTTTGGTAGACATTGGTCAGGTTGTCATTCAGCGCTATGCTGCCGCTATGCAGATCCAGCTTAAGTGCCAGTTTCAGCGGCGTGCTTTTGCGTTGCAAGTCAATACCGGCGGCACGATAGCGGGCAAATACCACTTTGGCTTCGCGACCAATATCAGCACCGCTAAGGGTGCCGAATAGCGCCAGCGGCAGCTTTGCCTCGCGTGCCAGCTGGGCAATAGCCGCGTCGACATCCAGCTGCGGATCGGCCAGTAACTGCTGCAGCAACTGCTGTTTTAGCTGATATAACTCAAGCGCATTGAGCACAAAAGGTTCGGCATCATCGCTGGCCAGCTCGCTGGAATAAAAGCGGGTTTTAAAGCGCTGCGCCAGATAATGTCGGCAGGGGTTGGCTAAAAAGTCGTCCAGCAGGCGGATACTCAGCAGTGGCAGCTCGTCGCTCTGGTTACTCCTCTGGTTGCTGGTCGCCGTAATAGCAGGCGCTGCCTGATGCGCCGTTTGCCACTCATAAGCATAGGTGGCATAGTTGCCGTTAAAATATTGCCGCGAAAAGGGCTGCAACGGGTAGCTATGCAACAATGCCTGTGACACTTGCTGCCCCGTCGGATGCTGCCAGCCGCTATCGAGTAAGTCCATCAGCTGGCTTAGCAACACACTGGGCGGTAATTCGCTGTTATTGCGGATATCGCGGCCAACCCAGCTTAAATACAGCGCTTCACGGGCACTTAGCAGCGCTTCTAAAAACAGGTAGCGGTCATCGTCACGGCGCGAACGATCGCCGGGGCGGTAATCGGCGGCCATTAAGTCAAAGTCATCACGCATACGCGAGCGCGGGTAATCGCCGTCGTTCAGGCCAAGCAGGTATATGCGCTTAAACGGAATAGCCCGCATGGGCATTAAGGTAGAAAATGTCAGGCTGCCTGCTAAAAAGCGCTGGCTTAAGCCGCTGCTGCTGGCTTGTTCCAGCCAGGCTTCGCGTAGCACAGCCAGTTGCACCTCGCCGTTAAAATCACCACTTTGCGCCGCACTGACTAACTGCGCCAGGCCCTGGCTTAAGCGGGCGTAAATAAGCTGGTCCTGCTCGTCGGTAAAATCAAATAAGCTGTTTAGCAGGCCTTCTTCACTAAGCAGCAGTTGCTGCCAACCGGCCAGGCCATGTGTAGCTTTACCGCTAAGCAGCAAGTGCCAGCGCTTTAACTGCTGGATAAACTGCAGCAGCGGGCCAAGTTCGGCGGCCGCTAACCCGGCTACTTCGGCATAGGGTGCGCGGCCCTGCCACAAAGGCACATCGCCGATGGCAAAGCCCAGCAGCATACGCTCTATGGCAAACATCCAGCTGTAACTGTTACCCGGCGTAGCTAAATCGAGGCTGGCACGCTGTTCCATATCCAGCCCCCAGCGCACACCGGCTTCACTGAGCCACAGCCGTAACTGCGGCAACGCCTCGCTGTTAATAGCAAAGCGCCGCTGAATGGCGGGTACGTCCAGCAGATCGCAGACTTCGGTCAGGGTAAAACGCTGGCTGGGTAAGTCCAGCAGATACTCCAGCGCCACCATTAATGGCTGGCTGCCACGCAGGCTCTGGTCTGCTAAGGTGTAAGGTAAAAAACGTGCATCGTCGTGTGTCAGGCGGCCAAACACGGCATGCACATGGCTTTGGTACAGGCTGATATCCGGCGTCATAATGATCACATCGCGCGGCTTGAGTGTCGGGTCGGCAGCAAAGGCTGCTATCAGGTTGTCCTGCAAAATTTCGACTTCGCGCTGGCGGCTGTGGGCAATATGAAAGCTGATACTGCTGTCATTCGCCACCAGCACACGCTTAGGCACCGGAGTAGGCTCCAGCTCCAGCATGCCTTGCTGCAATTGCGCCAGTACCGGCAGTGCGCTGACGTCGGCTAGCGGTTCTGAAAATAAATCAATACGGCCATTAAACCAGTGCTGATAACGCTCACTCTGATCAAATGCATCCAGCAGGCTGATATAATCGCGCCCTTGTTTACCCAGGCTGGCCAGCAGCACCGGTGCATGTAAATACAGTGCGTCTGTATCCAGCACCGGCGGTAAGCCCGGTTTGCGGCCGTGGCGTTTTTGCGCGGCGCGCATTTCATCTTTAGCGTGGGTAATATCGCCCCAAAAATGGCGGCACGGGTTAAGCACCGTTAGCAGCACCTGGCGCTGCGCGCCCAGTGCGGCCAGCAGCTCTACCGTTTGCTGTGGCAGTGACGACACGCCAAACACTACTATGCGATCGGGCAGCAAATCGGGGCGCGCCAGTTGGCCCTGCTGTAGCGCGGCCAGTGCCATACTGTGCACATCGGCCCGGCTGGAAAAAGCCGAATCCCCTACCACACCGGCTAACTGGCTTTGCAATAAGCGCCACAATGCTGGTTGCCATAACTGATCGGGCGGCACCTGCTGTTTTTTGCTGTTGGGTAACGCATTGCTGCCACTGCGCCAGCTTTGCAGCCAGTCGGCACGGTATACCTGATATTGATCGAATAAATCGGCCAGCCGCAGCGCCAGCTGGTAGCTTTTACGGCCATCGCTGTCATCGTGTAAATAGCGTTTTAGTGGCGCATATTCTTCATCGGTTAACTGTGGTAACAGGCCAAGTAAACGCCAGCTTAGGTTAATTTTGTCATACGGCAGGCTTTTCGGAATAGTATCGCCCAGCACCGCACGGTACAGCTGCCAGACAAACTGATTGGGCAGCTCAACCTGCAAACCGGCGGCAATACCGGGGTGGCCGTTGGCAGTTTCGGCCAGCGCCATTTTCAGCCACTGCGCTATACCATTGCTTTGTACCAGAATTTCTTCTGTGCCCAGCACCGGCACCGGGTGTGCACTTAACCATTGCACCAGTAGCTCGCGCAGCGTTTCCAGCTGATTGGCATGGATCACAACAAAACCGGGCTCTGGCATGCGAATTCTCTGGTAAAACAATATGCTGGCAGGTTAGCACAGCGGCCCGCTTTTGAGAATGCGGGGTTGTAACGGCAACACGTCCGGTGCCTGCAATTTTTGCATCCGCCGGCATCTGGCATTAGTATTGGCCGATTATGCCCGCCAAACAGCGTGGCCCTGCGGAGAAAACATGCATTTGACAGCCACATCACGCAAAACCCTGGTTATTATTTTAGTACTCGTTTGTGTTGGCTGTGCTGCCTTGGCCAGCCGGCAATTAGATGCACAATACGGCAAGGCCGCAGTAACTAACCGTGCAGCACCTGCCAGCGACAATCTGCTGAGCGATCATTACAACAAGCATATTAAACCGGTTATCGAGGCCCGTTGTGTGGTATGCCATGCCTGTTACGACTCGCCCTGCCAGCTAAATATGACGTCAGTTGCTGGCATTGAGCGCGGAGCCAGCAAAGAAAAAGTATACGAAGGCTCGCGTTTACTGGCAGCACAACCTAACCGCTTGTTTATCGATGCGGTTACGCCACAACAATGGCGCGAACGTGGTTTTTATCCGGTATTAAATGAGCGCCAACAAAGCTCCGAAGCCAATACGCAGGCATCGGTATTGGCGCAGTTACTGCTACTTAAACAACAACACCCACTACCCGACAGCAAAATTTTGCCGCAACAGTTTGATTTTAGCCTTAACCGCGAGCAGCATTGCCCAACCACCGAAGAGTTCGAGCATTACGCTGCCAGCCAGCCACTTGCCGGTATGCCCTACGGCCTGCCGGGGCTAAGCACAGAAGAACACCAACTGCTGCTTAACTGGCTGGCACAAGGCGCCGCTATGCCTGACACCGCAGCACTACCCGACGACCAACTGGCTGAAGTCAATAAGCTTGAACAGTGGTTAAATGCCGATAACCTGAACATGCAACTTAGCGCACGGTATATCTACGAGCATTTATTTACCTCGCATCTGTATTTCAGTGCACTGCACACTGAGCAACAAAGGCCACAGTTTTATAATTTGGTGCGCTCAAAAACACCGCCCGGTAAGCCGGTAGAGGTTATTGCCGCTCGTCGCCCGTTTGATGCCCCTGGCGTAAAACGGGTGTATTACCGTTTGCAGCCGGTTGTTTCTACCCTTGTTAATAAAACCCATCAGCCTTACGACATTAACGCCGATTTGCTGGCCAAGTGGCAGCAATGGTTTGTTGAGGCCGACTATCAGGTTAGTGCATTACCGGGCTATGAGCCTGAAGTTGCCGCCAACCCGCTTACGGCTTTTGTGCAACTGCCGGTTAATGCGCGCTACCGTTTTATGCTGGAACGGGCCGAAAACACCATTATGGGTTATATCAAAGGCCCGGTGTGCCGTGGCCAGGTAGCGTTGAACGTGATAAACGATCACTTTTGGGTGTACTTTGTTGATCCGGAACTGGCCACCGCAAGCGACGTAGAAGCATTTTACCTGTCGCAGCAGAATAATTTGCGCCTGCCGGCAGAAGATAACAGCAGCGCCATGGCAGCAAACTGGCTGGCCTACGCCAAGCGCCAGGGCAATTACTTAAGAGCCCGCAGCAATTTTATGAATAACGCCCTAAAAGATGGCCAGCACCTTACCACCGACGGTATCTGGAATGGCGACGGTAATAACCACAATGCCAGCCTGACGGTATTCCGCCATTTTGATAACGCTACCGTGGTAAAAGGCCTGATAGGCGAGCCACCGAAAACCGCCTGGGTTATCGACTATGTGCTGCTGGAGCGTATTCACTACTTACTGGTGGCCGGTTTTGACGTATACGGCAATTATGGCCACCAACTGATGACACGGCTGTATATGGACTTTTTACGCATGGAGGGCGAGTCGAACTTTCTGGCCTTTTTACCGCCAGACATACGCCGCAGCGAATTTAAAGACTGGTACCAGAAATCCGGCCCTGAGCTGACTAAATTTATTGAAGGCGATATAAACCCCTTTAACCAACCAAGCGGTATCCGCTTTAAAACGGATACACCTAAAGCCGAACTGTACCAGTTGCTGCAACAGCATTTAGCTGACGTACAGCCACAGCGCTACCAGTTGCAAAACAGCACGCTTAGTAATAAAAGCAAAGCACTATTACAACGCCTTGGCCAGATTAAGGGCCAAAGCGCCGCCATACTGCCGGAACTGACCATGATCATGCTGCAGCCGGAAAATGGCAAAGACGCCGAACTGTTTACCCTTGTACGCAATAGTGCCCATTTTAATGTAAACAGCCTGTTTGCCGAAGAAAACAACCGCAACCCGGCACAGGATAATATGACCTTAGTGCACGGCCTGTTGGGCAGTTACCCCAATGCATTCTGGCGGGTACAAGAAGCTGATTTAGCCCAACTGGTAGCGCAGGCAGAACAAATAAGCAGCGAGCAGGATTACACCAAACTGCTGGATAACTTTGGTGTAAGGCGCAGCGCAGCCGATTTTTGGGCCTTTAGCGATAAACTTAACCAACTGTTTATGCGCCGGCATCCGGTAGACAGCGGCTGGCTGGACTACAACCGGCTGGAAAACAGGTAGCCGGTTGAGCAAACAGAGCCCGGTTAACCTAACATCAGATAACGATGCGCCGCCGCACCGGCTTTAACCCCGGCGGCTGCGGCCAGCATACCGTTATGCATCGGGCTGGCCATATCACCGGCAGCAAATAAACCGGCTACCGAACTTAGCTGCATGGCATCGGTTTTAATGTAAGCGCCAGCCGGCCCTTGCTCCAGCTCACAGCCCAGTTGCTGCGCCAACGTATGGCCAAAGGCCGTTTTCGGTGCCACATACACTACCTTTGCCGGCACACGGCGGCCATCTGCCAACAGCATATAGCTGATATCAAAGCCTTCACCTTCTACCGCCGTGACGGCAGTATGCTCCAGCGTTACGCCACGGCGCTTCAGCAACGCCAGTTGCTCAGCGTCTGGCATAAACTTACCCTGGCTAAAATAAGTTACCGGGCCCCAGTCCGGCAAAATAGCCGCCTGATGTATCGATCCCTCGCCGGCGGCAATAACAGCTATAGGTTGCTGGCGAAACTCATAACCATGACAGTACGGACAATGAATAACCGACTTACCCCAGCGCGGCGCCAAACCCGGTATATCCGGCAAGGTGTCAGTAAGCCCGGTTGCCAGGATCAACGCCTTGCCCTGATATTGCTGCTTAGTTTCATCCTTGATACAAAAGTTGTCGTCGGCCAGCTTTTGCGCACTGCTAACCCGGCTTTGCCGGAATTGCACCGTGGGGTACGCCAGCAGCTGTTGCCAGGCCCGGCCGCGTAACTCACCGGGTTCAGCGCCATCGGCAGCAAAAAAACCATGCGCCTGCGCCGCAAAGCGGTTACGCGGCTCACCGGCGTCAATCAGCAACACCTGGCGCTGGCCGCGCGCCAGTTGCATAGCCGCCGAAAGCCCTGCAAAACTGCCACCTATCACTATTGCATCCCATATCATCTGTGTACCTCACTTTTGTATTAAGCAGCGCCTTTATTAAACGACGAGTGTATTAAGCGGCAATGCCTTAAGCCGCAACCTTAAGAAACATCATAAGTTACATAAGATATAAAAACAACTTTTGTAACACTAAAAGTATCTTAAAACTGCGGTAGAATAGCCGCCATTACAGCGCTTAAAGAGTAACTAATGAGAAAAGACAGCCGTTTATCGCGCATGCTGCATGTGCTGGTGCATTTGCATCAGCTGCAACAGGCCGTTACATCAGACCAACTGGCGCTAATGCTGCACACCAACCCGGTAGTGGTGCGCCGCACTATGTCTTTGCTGCGCGAGCAAGGTTATGTCAGCGCCGTAAAAGGCCATGGCGGTGGCTGGACGTTAGCCAAACCGCTACACGAGATCACGCTGCTGGATATTCACCGCTCGCTAAGTGAAAGCTCGTTATTTACCATAGGCTTAACTGACGAGCACAATAACTGCCCGATAGAAAAAGCGGTAAACCTGGCAATTGATGATGTATTACAAGAAGCAGAAGCCCTGGTGCTGCAACGCTTTGGCGAGGTAACACTGGATAAACTGGCAGCAGGTTATACGCCAAGATAATACCCGTGCTGGCGCAGCGCTTTGCATAACTGTTATGCTGCAACCACGTTGTTTAGCTGCACTACTAAAACCTGATAAGAACCTGATGAAAATCATTGTTAAAAGTTTATTTAAAGGCCTGGCAATTGTTCTGCCACTGGTTATCACTATCGAGCTACTACGCTGGTTGCTGTTAACGGTTGAAACGGTATTGAACCCGGTGTTGCAAGTGGTATTGCCGGGTGAATGGTATCTGCCGGGCATGGCAATACTGGGTTTTTTACTAGTATGCACTGCCATTGGCTACAGTTCACGCTGGCCAAGCTTTAACTGGCTGTGGCAGGTGCCCGGCAAAATTTTAATGAAGCTGCCCGGCACCAAGCAGGTGTATGGCATGCTGCAGGACATTATTGATGTGATGTCAGGCAAAAACTTTACCGACGGCTCGGTGGTAATGGTGAAGTTACCTTCGTCTGAAATTGAGTTAATTGGCATTGTTACCAAGCAAGGCGGCCAGCCGCATGATCGAATGTCTTCGCTGATGCAGGAAGAGCAACTGGCGGTATTTATTCCAATGGCATACAACGTTGGTGGCTATACCATTATCATACCCCGTAGCTGCACGCGGAACATTGACATGAAACCCGCTGAAGCCTTGCAGCTTGTGCTCAGTGGCGGTTTGGGCAGCGCTAAAGCGCCAGGCTCATCAACACGTTAAAAACGCTTCCTGTCAGGGTTAGCCCAACAACATCCACAGCGCCACGCCAAACATCAGGCTGGCGCCAATACGGTTTAAATACTGCACCCGGTTTGCTTTGCCAAAAAACAGTGCCAGCGCTTTACCGCCGCTGGCGTATAGCAGCATAGATAAAAATTCCAGCAGCACAATAATAGCCACCAGCACTAATAACTGCGGCCAAAACGCCAGTTGAGTATCAATAAACGGCGGCAACAGCGCCATATGAAAAGCCCAGCCTTTGGGGTTCGACACCGCAGTAATAAAACCCTGGCTAAATAAGGTACGCCGCGCCATCAGTGGCGGCAACTCGCCCGGTTTAGGCAACGCCAGCTTGCCCTTAGCGCGCCACATTTGCAGGCCAATATAGCCAAGGTAGCAAGCACCAATAACTTTAAACCACTGAAACACAGCCGGAAACTGCAGCATTACCGCCGCTACGCCGCACACGGCCAGCACGGCTACCAATGCCACGCCAAGCATTTCGCCCCACATCATCCAAAAGGTACGCCGCACGCCCTGGCTCATGCCCAATGTCATCGCCAGTGTCATACACATACCCGGTGTTACCGAGACAAATAAAAATGTCGGAATAAAAGCACCCAGCAGGGCCAGATTAACCATAACCACCTCAACAGCAAAGTAGCGCTATTCTGGCTGGTTGTATCAGCGCCAGCAATAGGGTTAGGCAGGGTTTTTAGTCAACTTAGCGCAGTTGATCAGGTAGTTCATTGCACATGTTCACAGCGCTGCTAATCTACACAAAGCAAACACTAATACAATTTAATAAATTTAAATTAACAAAAACACATGACAACAGCGCCTCATTTGGTTGTCACTTGACAACCAAATGAGGCGCAACTAGAATCAACGAGGATTACACGTGCCACGGAAAAAGCATCCTAAAAAAGACATTGAAGACGCTTTGCAATATGCAGAACAGCACGGCTGGGTTATTGATGTAGGGGGCAGCCATGCCTGGGGGAGAATGTATTGCCCTTATAACGACACCAACTGCCGCTGTGGTGAATTTTGTATTGCCAGCATCTGGAGTACACCAAAAAATCCAGCTAACCATGCCAGGCAAGTTAAACGGGTGGTAGATAACTGCACCGCACAACGAACCCAAAACTTTGAAGATTAAGCAGATGACATTATATGAGTTTACCTTAAAGTTTGCCTTGCCCGATGCTAATCAGGATCCAGCAAATTACATCGAGCAATTGGCACAGGCAGGCTGTGACGACGCCCTCATTGGTATCGGCCAGCAAGGCCGTATCGCGCTGCAATTTAGCCGCGAAGCCAACAGTGCTTTTGCGGCGATAACCTCTGCGATTAAAGACGTTAAAACTGCCATTCCAAACGCAGCCATAATTGAAGCCACACCTGATTTAGTTGGCTTAAGCGACATCGCCGATCTACTCGGCTTTAGCCGGCAAAATATGCGTAAACTTATGCTAAATCATACTCAAAGCTTTCCTGCTCCACTGCACAGCGGCAGCAGCAGTATCTGGCATTTGGCCAAGGTGCTTAACTGGTTTGCCAAGCAGCAAAATAAAACAGTACCAACAGAAATTGCAGAAGTCGCGCAAGTAACCATGCAGGTCAATATCGCCAGAGCATTGAGCGAGCTGCAACCCAACACCCGCCAGGAGTTTATGCAAATTCAGGAAGAGCTTGCGCAATATCGTTGAACACAAAAATTGCGGCCCCGCATATAAATGCTGTTTACCAGTTGCTCATGCTACGTAAAGTTGCGCATCTACAGGTTATGTTCTAGATTGGGTACTCGATGCATCCAAATAAACAATAAGAACTTCAATTACTTTTGAAAGAAGCTCTTCATTTGGCAAAACAACAAGAAAAGGAAGTCTTATGAAGTTGAGTCATGTCCTGTCTGTACTAAACCAAATAGAAAAATCTAAGTTCATCACCTGCCTGGATAAGCTTTGTTCATCTGCGGCCCCGGAGATGAAGTGCTCTCACAAGCGTTGGGCAAAGTAAACCGCCAGATTAAAGATGCTTCAGGCAGCGAGATTACTCACCTTTTCAATGCTGTTGCTACACAATATAAAAACTCCGTGCGAGAAAAGCTGGCTCTGTGTGACGCATCAATGGCGCTACTGGTAAATATCCTCACCCGTGATGGCAATGGCATAGCGCGTATTTCATGGATTGAACAACTTTATGCGCGCGAGTGGGAAACATTAGATACGCTGGCACGGCAAATTCAGGTGGATATCGAGAGTAATCTGGCTGAGGACTATGGTCATGCCCATCGATTAAAGATTTTCCGCGACTGCCTGCACATCGCCTATAAAAACGATGAGAAAATTAATCGCCAAGCCAATATCACTGATGATGAGCGCAGTATTCTGAATACCTTGGCGCACCACCTGAAAATTTCCCACGATGAACTGGTTGCAATTGAACACCTGTCAGAGCCAATTAAAGCTGTCAAGCAGACCGTGGACAACTGCTTACAGGAGCTACGTGATATGGGTGTCATATTCATAAATCGCAAAAGCTCGGAAGTCTTTATCCCAGACGAAGTGGTAGCCGTGTTAAATCAAATCCAGGGCAAAGAGCTGGCCGATAAGCACTTGTTGCGGATCTTACGGGTGCTGTCTGATGCGGAACTATCTAACATTTTAAAAAGCTACGGTAAGCGGATCCGTGGCGTTAGCCGGGGCGAAAAAATCAGCACTATTCTGCATTCCGGCATCGCTGTGAGGGATATGCTATCGCGTGATCTATATGACGACGCCGACAACCAGAATAAACGTAAAGAGCGTTTGAAGCAGTTAATAGCGGATTTAGATATCGACGCAGAAAGAATCGGCTTCACGGTGGATGAGCGTATTGACGTGATTCTGGAAAGCCTGAACACTGCAGCCGACCGTGAGTTTGATGCCATTAGCGCAACCGGTTATAAAGAGATGTTCGACTCTCTGGTGCAGAACTTCCAGGGGCTGGATGCAGCAGGCAACCCGGAAACACTGACCCAGCGCATCAGGCAAGAGTATGAGCTGGAGGAAAACGAGGAGCTCAATGTCGAGCGGCTAAGGGCTCTTAGTATCACACCACACGATGTGCTGTACCTGCTGACTAATGACGAAGTAAAGGAGTTACGAGACAATCTGAAATTGCCTAAAAAAGGCAATCCGAGGTCCAATATTCTGGAAGCCTTTGCCAACGCCAACGATAAACTGATCGAAAATTATGCCGCGCTGGCTAAGCGTGACCTGCTCACTCTTAAAGCTGTCGGCATTGAAATTAATGAAACTGACGTTGGTGTGAAATTTGAAGAAGCAACGAAAACGATTCTGGAACAGCTTGATCTGGTCGTTGATGAAGAGCTGCGAAAATCAATTAACACAGCGAAAGACAAAGCCGACATTATTATTTCTATTAGCGACGATGACATTATTATCGGCGAAGCCAAGACCTGTAAAAATGGTGACTTTGCCAAATACTCCACGACATCCAGACAAATAAAAGCTTATGTAAATCGCTGCGAAAATCAGGGAAAGCGTGTGGCACAGGTTCTTATCATCGCGCCCAGCTTCTCGCAGGACTTTATCGAATCTGCAGAGATGGATACCGAAGTGAATATTTCACTGTTAACAGCTGAAGGCTTAAAGCAAATTTACGATGCTTACAAAGCCAAACGCCGCCCCAACTTCTCAGCCAAGCTGCTAACCAAAGGTGGACTGCTAAAGGCCGAGTTGATAGCTAAGAGCATTTAACGTTGGTTTACACTCGAAAAATTGGGTTTAAAGAAAGCTATATGAAGGAAAAGATAGTTGAGCAAGTTTGACTCAAAACGTGTTACGAAATCGGTTTTGTTAATTGCTGCTATCGGTTCATTGCTAGCACTTACGGTACTCTCATTCTATTTTCTCTGGTTTCAGGGTGAATTATCAGATAAACAAGATGTTTGGGGCTCGTTTGGTGATTTTGTCGGCGGCACTTTAAATCCGCTGTTCAGCTTTCTAGCACTCATAGCTCTGCTTCTAACCATCGTATTGCAAACAAGGCAGTTGGAGATGTCTTCAGAGGAACTTGCACTTTCGCGCCAAGAATTGGCACTAACTCGAAATGAGGTTAGCCGGTCAGCTGATGCCCTCACCTCTCAGGATAAAAACCTCGCACTACAACGGTTTGAGAATACTTTTTTTAACTTACTCAAACATTTAGAGGCATGTAGAAAGGAAGTGTCACATGGTAGTAAAGACAGGCTTGTCCTCGGCAGACATGCGATGGAGAAAAAGTACGACCATTTCGTAAGTTTTTATCTTATGCAAGGATCTGGGCGAAGTAGCCAACTACCCGATTTTTCTTTCAAACCAAGTTGCCATGAGATTGGTGGAATTAAACAGGAGTATAAAAAATTCTATGAGAGTCAAAATGGTGATGACTTGGGGCAATATTTCCGCGTACTGTACCACGTTATTAAACTTGTCGATGAAACTGCGCAAATTGAAAATAAAGTCTTTTACGCCAACCTTCTGCGCGCGCAGCTATCTAGATTCGAGCTTTGCCTGATTTTTTACAATTCCGTTAGCCAATTCGGTGAAGAAAAAATGGCACCCTTGGTCAAGAAATATAACATTCTAAAACACATTGAAAAATCTAAAATAAAAAAAGAAAACCATCATATCTTGGAAGAGTTTATGGGTGGCTCGTCTTTTTAGTCTGGAGGGCTTGAAAAGGATAGCAAAATGATTGAAATTTCAAATGCCGCAGCACCTTTGTTGGTGCAAGCGCTGCGTGATGCGGTAAGGTATAACGAACAACTACTGACCAATGAAACCTTACGTGACCGTGCTGATTACGAAGAGTATTTAATGGAAGTAAGTCAGCTTTATGCTGAAGTTAAAGCGCAGTACAAACGCATTGAAGCCGATGTTGGCATAGCGCTCGATGATATTGTGTAACTAGTTTCAGCTTCCATACAAAAGCCGGATTTTTCCGGCTTTTGTATAACGCCCAGATCCTCTGCATTTAATTTACCGGTAAACAAATTTCTCCCCACCTGTCGAAATCATCCCTGCTACTTCGACTAAGCTGTGATACGTCAAACTAATGCGTTAAACACAGGGGGTTAATTATGTCAGGCAATACCGTAATACTGCACCGGGTTATAAAAACCACACCAGAGCGGTTGTACCGCGCCTTTTTAGATGCCGATGCGCTGGCGAAATGGATACCGCCGCATGGTTTTACCGGCAAGGTGCATAGCATGGATGCGCGGGTGGGCGGCGGTTATAAAATGAGTTTTACCAATTTTAATACCGGCCAGAGCCACAGCTTTGGTGGCACTTATCTTGAGCTGAAACCAAACGAGCTGATCCGCTATAACGATCAGTTTGATGACCCAAGCCTACCCGGCCAGATGCTGGTTACCATCCGGTTAAAGCCGGTACTGTGTGGCACTGAACTGAATATTGAACAAAGCGGCATACCCGAGGCAATACCGCTGGAGTTTTGCTATGCTGGCTGGCAGGAGTCATTGCAATTGCTGGCGCTTTTAACTGAGCCGGAAATACCGGAGCAAGACTTTAACTAACTGCCAGGCAGCACTATTGCTGTTGCAGCCACTCTCTGGGGCTGGCGCCGGTTTTACGCCTGAATGCCCGCGCCAGCGCGGATGGGCTTTCGTAGCCCACTTCATCGGCAATCAGCGCAATAGGCCGCCCTTCGCGCAGGCGCTTTTGTGTCAGGCTCACGCGCCAGCTTAGCAGGTAGTCGGCCGGGGTTTTGCCTACCACTTTATGAAACTGCGCCGCAAAGCTGGCGCGCGACATACTGGCCGCGCTGGCCAGTTCGCCCACCGACCACGGCTTGGCCGGCTGGTCGTGCATTAGCGTAACCGCGCGGGCTAAGCGTAAATCGGCCAGGCCAGCCATCATACCGGATGACATGCTGCTATTGGCCATAACATGGCGTAGCAACTGGATCATCACCAGCTCAAACAGCCGGTTTAATACCGCATTTTTACCGCAGTTTTGCTCTGCAGCTTCGCTAAATAACCACAATACGCTGTCGGTCAGAATGGGTAATTCACTGACAGGCAGCAACATATAATCGGGTAAAGCCGTGGTTAACGGGTTATCCAGGCCACCATCAAAACTTACCGCCGCACTAACAAGCTGGGTATTGTCTGTCGCCGACGCACTCAACTGGTGTTTACAGGGCCGGGGAATAAACAGCAGGCTCGGCTGGCTGATAACAATCTCCTGCTTGGCTATATGCAAGCGTGCCTTGCCGGTATTAAACAAATACAACTTGCCACTGCGTTCCTGTGCGTCAAAGGCCAGCTCACCACTAAAAGTGCCGGCATAAAATGTTGTTGCGTGCATACCAAATTGCGCCAATAAGGTTGAAAGCCTGTCCATACCCAGCTCCATTTAGACTATCTGCAGCATAATTTAGACAATATGACGCCAAAAGACAAGATTAACCGCCTAATATACTCCCAACGCTTGCAACTGAATGCAGCTAAGCAGTACGCCACTTTAGGCATGACGTTAACCAACGAAAACATTATTAACTGAACAGGAATACATTATGACTAAGTTCAAATTTCGCCACATCGCCGCTGCTGTTGCTACTACAGCTTTAACATTAAGCAGTGCCGCCTTTGCCGCAGAAAAACCCACTGTAGTACTGGTACATGGCGCCTTTGCTGAATCATCCAGTTGGAATGGCGTAGCCGCTAACCTGCTGCAACAAGGCTACCCGGTGGTTGCCGTTGCTAACCCGCTGCGCAGTTTAAGTGGCGATGCCGACTATGTTGCCAGCCTGGTAAAACAAACCAGCGGCCCGGTTGTACTGGTTGGTCACTCGTACGGTGGTGCGGTGATCAGCAACGCTGTACAGGACAACACTAATGTTACCGCCCTGGTATATGTTGCCGCCTTTGCCCCGGAGCAAGGCGAAACAGTACTGGAATTGTCTGGCCGTTACCCAGGCAGCACGTTAGGCCCGACCCTGGCAGCGCCGGTGATACTAAAAGACGGCAATAAAGACTTATACATCCAACAAGACAAATTCGGTGAGCAGTTTGCTGCCGATGTACCGGCGGCCGACGCCGTGCTGATGGCCGCTACCCAGCGCCCTATTACTGAATTGGCATTAACCGAAGCTGCCGGCAAGCCGGCCTGGCACACAGTACCGTCATGGGCCATTTATGGCACTGCCGATAAGAATATTCCGGCGGTAGCAATGAAATTTATGGCACAGCGGGCTAAGGCGAAAAAAATCGTTGAAGTGCCGGATGCGTCTCATGTGGTGATGACATCTCACCCGGATAAAGTCGCCGCGCTGATTGTTGAAGCAGCCACGGCCACCACGAAATAACTGCCGCTAATACGGCACACTGAACCGATATTGATACTAAACGAACATAAACGAACTGAATAGATTGAGGGCTCTACCATGAAAACATTAAACACAGTTATCACAGCCAGCCTGTTAGCCTTAAGTATCGGCAATGCGTTTGCCGCCGGCTCACCGGGTGTTGAAACTCAGACCCAGGGCTTTTTAAATGCCTTAGCCCAGGGCGGCGGTAAGCCACTGGAGCAGTTATCAGTAGCCGATGCCCGTGCTGTGCTGGTGGGGGCGCAACAAGGTGCTACTTTGCCAGCGGCAGATGTCAGCGAAAAAACCATTAAAGTCGATGGCCAGAGCATTAAACTGGTGATTGTAAAACCAAAAGGCACTAAAGGTACGTTACCGGCCTTTATGTTCTTCCACGGTGGTGGCTGGGTATTGGGCGATTTTCCCACGCACGAGCGTTTAATCCGTGACTTAGTACAGCGCTCGGGTGCCGTAGCGGTGTATGTCGATTACACCCCGTCACCGGAAGCGAAATACCCAACCGCGATTAACCAGGCTTATGCGGCAACCCAATGGGTGGCAAAGAATGGTAAAGAGATTGGCGTCGATGGCAGCCGTTTAGCGGTAGCGGGGAATAGCGTGGGCGGTAATATGGCGGCAGTAGTGGCGTTAAAGGCCAAAGCAGAAGGTACGCCAGCGCTGAAGTTCCAACTGCTGCTGTGGCCGGTAACCGATGCCAGCTTTAACAATACCTCGTATCAAACTTATGCTGAGGGCCATTTCTTAACCCGCAATATGATGCAGTGGTTTTGGGATAACTACACCACCAGTCAGGAAGAGCGTAACGACATTTATGCTTCACCACTGCGTGCTACCCCTGAGCAGTTAAAGGGCTTACCACCGGCATTAATCCAAACAGCAGAAATGGACGTGCTGCGTGATGAAGGCGAAGCTTATGGCCGCCATCTGAATGCCGCCGGTGTAACCGTAACCACAGTGCGCTACAACGGCATGATCCACGACTTTGGTTTGCTGAATGTGTTAAGCGATGTACCGGCAGTACAGGATGCTTTAGACCAGGCCGGCCGCGAGTTAAAAGACCATCTTAAATAAGTAAACAGCCCGCAGAAAAGACCCCGCCCGGGGTCTTTTTGTTTTATAGCGTCAGCCCATAAACCGCTAGGTTTGCAGCCGCGTAGCGCTAAAGCGGTTGAGTAAATGGTGCATAAGATACACGGCAATTAAGGTACAGATCACCGAAATAGCCACCGAGCTAAAGCGATACAGCGCGCTGTATACCAAATCTTTTTCTGGCGTAAGATACTGGCCAAATAAAATGCCCATGGTGGTCATAGCGCCAAAACCGGCACCGGCCTGGCCGCCTTCAAACATATGATGCCGGGCAAACAGCATGATGCTAAGCCACATTGCCAGCGCGACAAACAGCAGCACACCGGCATGGTTATACAGCAGCAGTTGGATCAACAACCCAACATTACAGCCCACTAACGTGCCGATTGCCCGGTTCCAGCCGGCTTTACCGGCACCGTGCCAGTTTAGCGGAAACAATACCAGCACCGATGCCACCTGCGCTGACAGCGAATCTACCAGATCAAAGCTTTGAAATACCAAAAACGATAAGGTCGCCACAGTGGTAGCCAGGATCACCTCATGGCGCTGGTTACTTAGCGGTTTAACCGGCAATTGCCGCCCTTGCCGTGCTGTGGTGTCCGGAAACAGGGTATACATTAAAAAGGTAATAAGCAGGGTTACCACACCGGCCACCAGGTTAGACATCACAATATCGCTGACCTGGGTAACAGGCGCCGGATAACTGGCAAAGTGCAGCTGCATGGATAAGCCCACCATGGTCATGGCGCCAAACAGAAAATTGACACCACGTGTCATGCAGCGAAATAAAAAGCCAAACTGCAAAATAACCAGCAGTGTCATCGCCAGTGGCTTGTCACCAAACAGGCCCTGCAATAGCAAAATGCTGACACTGACAAACAACGTACTGGCAATAAACTGGCGCAGTATATGGGTATTAAGCACCGGCACCAGCCCCAGCAATAACATGGGGTTAACGACAAAAAAAGTACCGTAACTCCAGCCCATTAGCTTGCACAGCACAAACCCCAAAGTACCGGCAAAAGCAATACGCAAACACTGGCGCAGATCGTTACTGCTTAGCTGCAATTTTTGTGGCGTAATGCTCAGGGGCGAAGACATAGCCGCTACCTTAATAGATATAATGCAGCAGGCTGATAAACCGCGCCTGCATCTGCCCCAACCAACTGGCCGGGCCATCAGCCGGATACAACTGCACCGTGGCACGCGCGCCGCTGGGTAAAGCTGCCAGCACCTGATCATTATCATTTAACCCAAGGTGCAAACGCAGGTACTGCGCATCGCGCACCCAGCGATCAGAATTTTCCGGGTTAGCCAGGCTGCCATCGGCCGGCAACTGGCCGTCTTTTACCCCTGCATCAACCGACACTACCGTTGCCGCAAACACCTGGCCTGGCAGGCTGTCAAACATGATGCTGGCTGTAGTACCGACGCTAACCTTCATCAGCGATTTTTCACGAAAATCGGCAATAATATCGGCTTTCGCTGCCACCAACGCAGCCAGCGTTTTACCGGCAGTAGCATAGTTGCCGGGTACCAGTTGCAGGTTGCTTATAACGCCATCTACTTTGGCCTGTACAGCGGTGTACTGCAGGTTTAGCCTGGCATTGGCTAAATTATTGCTGGCCTGGCGCAGCAACAGGTTGTCATCACCACTGGCCCCGCGGCGCACCACCAGCTCGTTTACCTGGGCTTTAGCGGCCTCTACCTGTGCCAAAGCACCGGTGTAATTGGCGCGGGTTTGATCAACCAACTGCTGCGATACGCTTTTGCTGCCAATAAGCTGCCCCAGCCGCTTTACTTCCAACGCCAGCTCATCGGCACTGGCCTGATACGCCGCTACACTGGCGCGGGCTGCGGCAATAGCGGCCTCCAGTTGGGCGTTTTCCTGCTTTGCCGCTTCCAGCGCCAGTTCGGCTTTGTCTACCGCCAGCACGTAAGCGCGCTGATCCAACGTAAACAACGTATCACCGGCTTTTACCGGCTGGTTGTTTTGCACCAGCACTTGCGTTACCTGGCCGCTCACGTCGGGCGCTATGCCCACCACAGGGTGCATTACCCGCGCCTGGGTGCTTAGCGGCATCCAGATATCTGCACAAATAAAATAGGCAAAGGCCATAACAAATACGGCTAACGCACCCTGTACCCAGCGTTTAAAAATCTGATCCGGTGTCATGCTTTATTCTCTGTAGCAGTAGCAAGCAGCAAAGTACGGGCGTTACGCTCCATAATGTCTAACGACTGCATCAACTGCTGTACCGCAGCCGGGGTTAAATCCTGGTACAGCGCCTGGCGGATTTGCATAGTGCGCTCAATCAGCTTCGCCAGCATCTGCTGTCCGGTTGCGGTGAAATACAAACACTGCGCTCTTTTATCGCTAGGGTGTGGCTGGCGCTGCAGCATATCCTGCTCTACCAGCTGGCTAAGAGTGCGGCTTAGCGACGGCATTTCTATACCCAGCTCCTGCGCCAGTGCTTGTTGGGTAGCGCCTTCGCCCAACATTTTCAGGTGCAACATCGCTGTCCAGCGCGCTTCGGTCATATCCAGCGATTGCACCGATGCAGTAATAGCACTGCGCCATAAGCGATGCACCCGCCCTATCTGGTTACCCAGCGGCACTTTCAGCATGGCTTTCATTTCAGTCAGGTTGGTGATATCAGTCATTACATGCCTATAAATTAGTTAGCATGCTAAGCATTGTATGGCTGATAATATACTTAGCAAGCTAACTATATTAATACTGCGGTAAACGGCGTTTTGAACAAGTTAAATGCAGCGGTAATGGCCGTTGTGGCAGCATCAATGGTATAGTTGTGCCATGTTTTACGCTGCCGCCGGCAGCCTTTATTACAGGAATACGCATGAACACTATTTACCATATTGGCACTGTCGGCCAGGCTTGGGGCGCAGCAGAAACGGCGCAATGGCTTAGCGAACAACAGATAAAACGCAGTTTCTTCGACGATGTATTACCGGCGATTACAGCACTGCAAAACGAGTTTGATGTTGAGCAATACGGCGAGCTGAATTATCAGCAGGTTTGCGGCAAAACCTACCCGATGTATGCGGTAAAAAGCCGCAATTGGCAAAGCGATAAACCCACTATTTTAGTGAGCGGTGGTGTGCATGGTTATGAAACCAGTGGTGTGCATGGTGCGCTGCGGTTTTTACAAACCAAGGCCAAAGCTTACAGCGACAAAGTAAACGTATTGGTGTTGCCCTGTATCAGCCCCTGGGGTTATGAAACTATCAACCGCTGGAACCCACAGGCGATAGATCCAAACCGCAGTTTCAGTCCTGATGGCAAGGCAATAGAAGCACAACAGGTAAGGCAGTATCTGGCCAGCCTGAACACCCGCTTTGCGCTGCATATCGATTTACATGAAACCACAGACTCGGATAACAGCGAGTTTCGCCCGGCCAAAGCGGCCCGCGATGGCACGGTGAACAACAACTGGAATATCCCGGATGGTTATTACACGGTAGATGATGCCGAACACCCCTGCCCGGCGCTGCAAAAAGCCATTATCGACAGCGTAGCCAAGGTGACTCATATCGCCGAAGCTGATGAAAACGGCGAGTTAATCGGCGAGAAAATTGCGCAGTTTGGTGTGATTAACTATGCCAAAGCCAGCCTGGGTTTATGCGGCAGCGTAACCGATGCGCCCCTGGTAAGCACTACAGAAGTATACCCGGATAGCCCAAGCGCCACGCCAGAGCAATGTATTCAGGCCCAGGTAGCCGCTATTATTGGCGCGCTGGATTATTTGCTGCAGTCGCCTCAACGATGAACACCGGTTTAAGATTGAAGCAGCGCTAGTTCTGTTGTTTATCAGCAAATGCTTTTGCCCGGCGTAGATACTTTATTACCCGGGCTTCTTCTTCGTTAATCGGATCCTTGCCAATATAAGTCGACTCACGCTCAAGCTTTTGCTGCGTTTCAATATTTTCCTTAAATAACAACATTTCAGCTTCAGATAATTGCGCCCACATGCCGGTGCGGTCAGAAGCCAGTTCACACTTTCTCGGTATGGATTCTAATACCAGAATAGACCCCAGCGAATAAAAACGGCTGTCGTAAATACAGCCCAGCAATTTCCCGCGGTCGACAAACAACTCCCACGGAATGCCGCCGTTACCTATGGCAGCCCCCTCTTCTTTCTCTACAAAAGCCTGCGAAAATGCGTTAAAGCTAACAAGAGCAATCAACAAATATCTGAGTTTCAAATTTAATTATCCTGAATAAGGGACACATACTCACCATGTAAAACTAATACGCTGAAATTTACAATTAAATGTTACTAATACTCTGCCGGTGCGGCTTGCAGTAGATATTCAATAAGCAAACGCAGGCGCAGGGGTTGGTTATCGCGGTCGCGGTATAACAGATAGGTTTTACGCAGCGGCCCCAGCCAGTCTGTGGCCAGCGCAACCAGCCTGCCCTGCTGCATATGCTCCTGCACCACCCGGCGCGGCAAATAACCAATACCTACGCCGGCTTCAACTGCTTGCATGGCAATATTCATATCATCAACAAACAGCCGGACATTGCCCTGCGGGCGAAAGTCAAAGGACTCGCGGCGTTGCTGATGCTCAAAACGCCAGACATTAATCGGGCTGCTGACAACCAGCGGATAGTTTATCAGCTCAGACGGGTGCTGAATGTGATGCCACTGCGTGGCCTGGCTGCCGGCACACAGTAACGATTGCACATTGGTTAGTGGCCTGGCGATCCAGCCTTGCAGTGCCGGCTCGCCTACGCGGATCGCCAAATCAATCGCATGTTCGCTAACATCAATAACCCAGTTTGACATGCGAATGTCTAAATCAATCTTGGGATAGCGTAACTGAAACTGATTCAATGCGCCCGCCAGCCAGCGGTAAGTGGTATTTACCGGTACTGCAATACGCAGCAAACCGGCAGGCTCATGTTTCTCCGCCTGCAAGTCACCGGAAATATCATTCAGCTCGTTAAACAAAGGGCCGCAGCGCTGTAAATATTGCTGGCCGGTGCCGGTCAGGTTAATACGATGCGCATCGCGGTGCAGCAAACGTAATCCCAGCGCTTGTTCCAGCGCATTAATGCGCCGGCTTAGTGTAGACGGCGGAATACCTACCTGCTCTGCCGCCTGGCGAAAACTTCCGGCTTGTGCCACCAGCCAAAACAGCCGCATATCATCCAAAGAGTAGTTAGGTTTCATTTTTGGTATTTAACCTGCTATTAGTTGATATTTATTTTATTTATGAAACAAATAAACTATACGGCAAGTTAAACTGCCAGAGCAATAGCATGAGCCGCCAATCGCCATTCGTTACCATTTTATTATTGTTAATCAGTATCTTTTGCTGGGGCAGCGTGTTTCCTGTATCAAAACTGGTGCTGGACCAGATGTCGCAAAACTCTTTGGTGGTATGGCGTTTCAGCATTGCCGCGCTGTGTTTAGTAGCCTGCCTGCTGGTTAAGCGTGAGCGCTGGCCGATGCTGAGTTTTAAGCAATATGCCTGGCTGTTGTTTATCAGCCTGATAGGCGTAGGTGGTTTTAATTTATTGCTGTTTACCGGCGTTAAACACACTGCAGCCACTAACGGCGCTTTAGTTATGGCTTTAAGCCCGTTAGTCACCGCGTTGATGGTTGCCGCACTGTCACGGAAATGGTTAAGCAGAACGCAAGCGCTTAGTTTAAGCATTGGTCTGGCCGGCGTACTGCTGGTTATTACCAAAGGCAGCTGGCAGACACTGGCGCAATTCCAGTTTAATCAGGGCGACCTGACCATTATCATCGCGATGTTGTTATGGTCAGCCTACACCACTGCATCGCAAAAGGTGACCGGATGGTTACCCCTGCTGCCATTTACGCTGGTGAGCATGCTGGCGGGTGATGCCTTTATTCTTGCGTTCAATAGCATACAGGGCGGTATTCACCCGGTTACAGAATTACTACAGTTGCCACTGCAGGGGATCATGGCGGTTATCTATATTGGAGTCTTTGGCACTGTGGTGGGTTATGTGTTTTTTCTCAACGCAGTACAACGGTTGGGCTCAGCACCGGCGGCATTGTTTTTTAACTTAATTCCGGTGTGTGCCGCTCTGACAGCAATCATAATGGGCCAAACCGTCACTCCGGTACAAATCAGCGGTATGGCCATAGTGCTATGTGGCTTAATGTTGCCACAGTTGATGAAACTGCTGCGGCCACGCACGGCAGAGCAGCCTTGTCAGAGCTAACCTGACACCAATAAAGCTGGCAAATGAATGAATGTAAAAAGGGCAAAGCAGGCATTCCGCTTCGCCCTTTACAGTAGCACAGCTTAACTAAAAGCTGATAGTTTAGCTGCGCTCAGGAATGCGCTCCAGCACTGCCAGCAGCAGTTCCCAGTACTGGCCTACAGTAGTGATATTAACCATTTCATCCGGGCCGTGCGGGAAGCGGATGGTGGGGCCTATCGACACCATATCCATATCCGGGTACGGCTTTTTAAACAGGCCGCATTCTAAACCGGCATGAATCACCATAATGACCGGGTCTTTGTGGTAAATGTCTTTGTAGGTTTGGTTTACTATCGCCATTACCGGTGAATCCGGGTTGGGTTTCCAGCCAGGGTAGGCACCGCTGAATTTCACTTCTGCGCCGGCTAATTGTGCCAGTGAGCCAAGCATGCTTTGCACCTGTTCACGGCCGGAATCAATTAACGAGCGGATTAAACACAAAACCTGCACGCTGTTATCTTTAGTGGTGATCACGCCCATATTCAGCGAGGTTTCGGTAACACCGGCCACTTCATCGCTCATGCGCATTACGCCGTTGGGGCAGACATTTAACAGGTTGATAAGCGTGCTTTGCGCTGCTGGCGTTAATACCTGCGCCGGTGTGGTCACTTCAACCAGGCTTAGTTTTAATGCCGGCTCTACGGCGGCCAGTTCAAACTGTAACAGAGCTTCAAACTCTGCTACGGCCTGTTGTAACTGCGCCAGCTTTGCCGCTGGTACCGTTAAGGTAACACTGGCTTCGCGCGGAATGGCATTGCGCAATGAGCCGCCGTTAAAGGCCGCTACGGCCAATTGCAGTGCTGCAGTGTGATCGGCTAAAAAGCGCGCTAACAGTTTATTGGCATTACCGCGGCCCAAATGAATATTTACCCCCGAATGGCCGCCTTTTAAGCCGGTCAGGCTCAAGGTAAACGCCGTTACGTCGTTCGCGGGCGTTTGCCACTGCGCTGGTACGGTAAATTCAGCGTCTACGCCACCGGCGCAGCCCATATAAATTTCGCCTTCCTGCTCCGAATCGGTATTGATCAGAATTTCGGCTTGCAGCATGCCTGGTTCTACACCAAAGGCACCGGTCATACCGGCCTCTTCATCTATTGTCAGCAGCACTTCCAGCGGGCCGTGTTTAATATCACTGCTGCCTAAAATAGCCAGCGCTGATGCCATACCAATACCATTGTCGGCGCCTAAGGTAGTGCCGTTGGCTTTTACCCAATCGCCGTCAAGATAAGCTTCAATCGGGTCTTTGGTAAAATCATGCACTTTGTCGGCGTTTTTCTGCGGCACCATATCCAGGTGCGCCTGAATCACCACAGTTTTGCGGTTTTCAAAGCCGGCGGTTGCTGGCTTTTTAATAATCAGGTTACCGACTTTGTCTTCCAGCACGCTTAAGCCTTTATCGCGCGCCCAGGCCTGAATATGTTGGCTTAAGGCTTGCTCGTGCTTGGACGGGTGCGGGATGGCGCAAATTTGTGCGAACCATTGCCATAATGGCTGCGGATATAAATTTGATAATGCTGACACTACAGGCTCCTGTATTACTGGCGCGGCAAAAAGCTTACCGGCGAAAAGGCAGCTATTTTAGCACAGCGGGCAGCCGGCTTCACAGTGTCGGCGCTAACGCGAAGATATCAGCCTGGCTGCGTAGTAAAGTCTTTGTTACTGATGGCGTGCAGTTTACCTTCGGCCAGTAAACTGGTTATGGAAGCGGTGTCTGTCAGCATATCGGCTGGCAGCGGAGCAACAGCCAGCAACAGCATATAGCCATCGCGGCCATGCTCTTTTACCCAGTACAGCGCCTGATCAGCCAGACGCAGGCTATGCTGCCAGTTCCAGTCTGTTAGCTGCGCCACCGCACCAATTGAGCAGGTTAACGGTTGTTGCAGGGCCATATTTTTTTGCCAGGGGTATTGGCGTATAGCATCCTGAATACGCTGCAACACTAACTCGGCGTCTTCACTGTGTTCGAGGATCAATAAAAACTCCTCCCCGCCCCAGCGAATTGCGTGATCAGAACCCCGGCTGTTCTGGCGCAGAATATCGGCCACCACCATTAATATATTGTCACCGGTTTGATGGCCGAGGCTGTCATTGATGCGTTTAAAGTAATCCAGATCGAGCAAAACCCAGATCAGCGGTTCGGCGTGGCGGTTTGCACGCGCTAATATCTGCTGGATATTACTGTCCAGGTAATGCCTGTTGTGCAAGCCTGTCAGGGCATCCTGCATACTCATGAGTTTTAGTTTTTCATTGGCCTGGTGTAACTCCTGGGTACGAGCGGCCACCAATTTGGCTAGCTGGCGCTGCGAACGGGCCAACGCCAGCAGGCGCCAGCGGTACAGGCCCCACAATAGCAATATAAACAATACGGTTAATACACCGCGTGCCCAGGTGGTTTCATGCCAGTAGGGCGTTAAGCGTATGTCCATGGTTACTGTGTCACTCCAGCGGTAATCGGCCGCCACCCGTACCTGTACGTTAAAGCTGTAATGGCCGGGCGGCAGGTTGGTATAAAAGGCCTCGCGCCGGTTGCCCGCATCAATCCACTGGGCGTCGTAACCTTGCAACTGGTAACGAAACTGCACTGATGACGCCTGCACATAGTAAGGTGCGGTAAAACGAAAATGCCAGTCGCGCTGCTCTGGCGGTAATCTGGCTTCACTGTTGCGGTAGTGTTGATCGTCAGCAGATAGACTTTCCAGTACGGGCAGAGGCAAAGGGCCATGTTGGATTAACTGCTGCAGCGGCAGAGATACCACGCCGTCCAGTGTCGGATACCATACCCGCCCCTGATGCACCGCACCTTTGCTGCTGCCTGCGCCATTGCAGCAACGGTGTGAATCGGTGGCAGCTTCCGGCCTGCGGTCATCCACCAACATATATAACTGCTCTACGCGGCCTTCTTGCAAACTACGGTAATTTACGCGGTAAAATCCCTGAAAATTGCTGATCAACAATTGATTTTCGACCAGCTCAGCATGCAGGGCTCCGCTGCCGGGTAAACCATTTTGCTGATTAAACCATTGCCACTGCCCCGGCTGCCCCAGCACAAACCCCTGATCAAGGCCGCCAACCAATATAGTGCCATCGGCAAATTCTTTAATGGTACTAACAAAACTGCCCGACAACGGCATATCGTCAACCCGGTTAAAACCTTTGTCATCACGTAAGTACAAGCCATTTTCGGTGCCTACCCATAGCCGTTGCTGGCTGTCCGGAAACACTATCCGCACTTTGGCCTGGCGCAGTGCTTCTGGCACTTCGTGCTGCTGCAGTTCATCCTGCTGCAAATAAAACAAACCACCGTTGGTACCAACCCAAATGCGCTCATCTTCCTGCGCCAGCGTGGTTACCAGCAAATGGGCTATAGCCGCATAGTTACGCTGCCAGGCCAGTGTTGTGCCATCAAGCTGGCTTAAACCGGCGCGGGTGCCTACCCATAGCCGCAGCTGCGTGTCCAGCATCAGGCTATACACAAAGTTGTTTGGCAGGTACTGATTGGCGGTTAATGGCTGAAACTGGCCGTATTGCAGCAAAGCCAAACCATTACTGGTACCTACCAGCAAATGCTGCTGCCAGGGTATCAGAGCCCAGACATAAGGGTCGGGTATACCCTGCGCCCGGCTAAACCGCTGCGTGGATGCGCGGCGTAACCGCTTCAGACCATGAGAATGACTGCCCAGCCACAAATTGCCGTGCTTGTCCTGCAACATACTTTCAACCCAGACAAAGTTGCCCTGCTTGTCGCTGACAAAATCAGTTTCAACTAAGACACCTTTGTGCATGTTGTAAAGCTTGTCATAGGTGGTTACCCACAGTTGTTGCTGTGGGTCCCGGTAGAGTAACTCTATGCGGGTATCCGTTGGCTGCCCCGGTAAAGCTAACTTTTGCCACTGTTTGTTTTGCCAGCTAAATAACCCCAGGTTTGATCCCAGATATACATCAGTACCCTGTACGGCTATCTCAGAAATTTGCAGGGCCGACACCTGCTCGGGTGCCGGATACCACTGATAACCATCGGCATTAAGTGTGGCAAAGCCGTTTAGTGCGCCAATCCATACCGTGTCATGCTGCTGATACAGTTGAAATACCTGGCCATGGTGTTCCGCTACCGGCTGTAATTGTTCTAATTGCTCATGCCAACGGAATAACCGGGTAGCGCCAATCAGCATAGTGCCGTCTGCCAGCTCAGCAAAACTGCTTACTGCCCCCAGAGCATCCTGTTGTTGATCCAAACGGCTGAATTCATGTTGCTGCAACCGTACCAGGCCATTAACAGTGCCAACCCATAGCCGTTGCTGCGTATCTATGTGTAGTGCTGAGATCAGGTTAGAGGGTAACGCCGGAGTATTGGCGGTGTTGTATATCTTAAAGTTCAGGCCATCAAAACGGGCCAGGCCATTTTGTGTACCCAGCCAGATAAAGCCCTGGGCATCCTGTGCTATTGCCGTAACTGAAATTTGTGGCAGCCCGGCCTCTACCGACCAGATACGGTATAAGTAATCATCCTGTGTCAGCACCAAAGCTGTTGCCTGTGGCACACTCAGACAGCTTAGTAAGAGGGAAAAAAGTAACACCAGATGACAACAACGCACGTTATTAATATCCGCTACCTGCAAAAGTTAATTTCAATCCGACTTTACTATAGCTTGCTTTAACGCAGACAACAGAAACCTGACGAATGGTATTTTTTGCAGCATCAACGGTCAGGTTGCAGCAATGGTCATACCAGTGTAAGCTCAAGCCAAATTTCAATACAGGAGCCATGCTATGGCTATTTCCCTGCGCAAAGCCAACTGGGGCTTAAAATTATTCGCCTGGCGCTATATTCCGTTGATTGGCTTTTGTTCACCAAAAATTGTGCGAATGAACAGCACAACGCTGGAAGTCACCATGCCACACAGCTGGCGCACCAAAAACCATTTAGGCAGTATCTACTTTGGTGCCCTTGCTATAGGTGCTGATTTAGCTGGCGCTTTTTTAGTGTTCAGCAAAGCCAAAGCGCGTGGTGTAAATGCCAATTTTGCCTTTAAAGATGTACAAGGCCAGTTTTTAAAGCGGCCAGAAGCCACAGTGCACTTTACCAGCCATGATGGCGATGTTATTGATGCGATGATTGACGAATCGTTAGCCACAGGCGAGCGCATTAATAAGCCGGTGTCGGTAGTCATAACCTGCCCGACACTGCATGGCGACGAGCCGATGGCAACTTTTACGCTGACCTTATCCGTTAAAGCAAAAGCGAAGAAATAAAGAAAGTTACCAACAGACTATTAAGCGGGAATCGGCTTGCTCTAAATCAACCGTTGAAGGCATGGATGCCTGAGTCGAGCCTACAAGGACGTATTCACGGCGTGTTGATGTGAGCAAACCGATTTTCGCCTGCAGCCTGATGTTGAGCAATTATCTTAATTTGCAGCAACAGCCAACAGCGTCTAAAATCCGCATTCTTTCATTTTCAGGCGTCAACCCCATGCAGGAACTTGCCGGTAATCTGTTTATTATTTCGGCGCCAAGCGGCGCCGGCAAATCCAGCCTGATCCAGGCACTGTTAAAAAACCACCACGATATGCAGGTCAGCGTATCGCACACCACCCGCGCGCCACGTCCGGGCGAGCAAGATGGCGTGCACTATCACTTTATCAGCGTTGAGCAGTTTAAAGCGCTGATTGCCCAGGGTGAATTTTTAGAATGGGCCGAAGTGTTTGGTAATTACTATGGCACGTCAAAAAGCACTATTCGCGCTAGCTTAAGCCAGGGCATAGACGTTTTTCTGGACATTGACTGGCAGGGCGCGCGGCAAATCCGCCAACAGGCACCGTCGGCTAAAGGCATTTTTATTCTGCCGCCCAGCCTGGCTGAGCTGGAACAACGGTTAAACCAGCGCGGCCAGGACTCAAACGAGGTTATTGCTAAACGTATGGCGCAGGCACACAACGAAATGAGCCATGCAGACGAATACGAATACTTAATTATTAACGATAACTTTGACACCGCCTTAGCCGAGTTTGAACGCATTGTACTGGCACAGCGCAACGGCTATGGCAGCCAGGCCAGTAAGCATAACCGGTTGCTTAACCAACTGTTGGCGAAAACAGCAAATTAGCGTAAACTAGTCGGTCTTGTGATGGCCCGAACACTGGAGTGGTAAATGGCACGCGTAACTGTTCAAGATGCAGTAGATAAAATTGGTAACCGTTTTGACTTAATTCTGGTGGCCGCACGCCGTGCCCGTCAGTTAGCGGTAGAAGGCAAAGAGCCGATGGTAGATGTTGAAAACGACAAGCCTACCGTAGTTGCCCTGCGCGAAATTGAAAAAGGTTTCATTACGAATTCCGTACTGGATGAGCAGGAACGTCGCGACCAGATCCAGCAGGAAGCGTCAGAAATGGCTGCTGTAGCTGCCATTATTGGTTCAGACCACTAAAAACCCCTCCATCTGCAGGCCAGCGGCGTTTAGCCGTTGGCAACTGTGATAAATAGACGTATATTCATAATAAATCCCGCGCTTAACGGCGTGTTTTATTTGCTGTCGCAGTTTGGGAGCACAGGTGTATTTATTTGAAGGTCTGAAAAACCAGATTAGTGCCTATTTGCCGCCAGAGCAGGTTGCCTTAGTGCAACAAGCCTATGTAGTGGCAAGGGATGCGCACGCGCCACAAACCCGATCCAGCGGCGAGCCCTACATAACCCACCCTGTTGCCGTAAGCAGTATTCTGGCCGATATGCACATGGACCACGAAACCTTAATGGCTGCCCTGCTGCATGATGTCATTGAAGATACCCCGGTAAGCAAAGAAGACTTAACCCGGCTGTTTGGTAACACCGTAGCAGAGCTGGTGCAGGGGGTAAGTAAGCTGGATAAGGTAAAGTTCAAAGACTATCAGGAATTTGAAGTTACCAACCTGCAAAAAATGTTTATGGCGATGACGCAGGATATCCGCGTTATTTTAATTAAACTGGCCGATCGTACCCACAATATGCGCACTTTAGGTGCCCTGCGACCAGAAAAACGCCGCCGCATTGCCAAAGAAACCCTCGAACTGTACGCCCCCATCGCTAACCGCCTGGGTATTCACAATATTAAAAACGAGCTGGAAGACTGGGGTTTTCAGGCACTGTACCCTATGCGTTACCGTGCGTTATCTACAGCGGTAAAGCAGGCACGCGGCAACCGGCGCGAGCTGCTGGAAAAAATTCAGCATGAAATTTTAGGCCGTTTAGAGCAAGCCGGCATTAATGCCGATGTTAGCGGCCGGGAAAAACACCTGTACAGCATCTACCGCAAAATGAAAAACAAAGAGCTGATGTTCAACGACGTAATGGACATTTATGCCTTTCGCGTAGTGGTAGACAGCGTTGATCACTGCTACCGCACTTTGGGTGTCGTGCATAACCTGTACAAGCCGATTGAAATTCGTTTTAAAGACTATATCGCTATTCCAAAGCAAAACGGTTATCAGTCGCTGCATACCTCGCTAATTGGCCCGCACGGTATCCCGGTAGAAATACAAATGCGTACCCGCGAAATGGACGAAATGGCCGACAAAGGTATTGCCGCGCACTGGATGTATAAAGCCAACGGCCAGCATCAGGACACTACAGCGCAAATTCGTGCCAGAAGGTGGATTCAAAGCCTGCTGGAATTACAGCAAAATGCCGGCAACAGCGCTGAGTTTGTCGAAAATGTAAAATCAGAGCTGTACCCGGACGAGCTGTATGTGTTCTCCCCCAAAGGTAAAATTGTTGAGCTGCCTATTGGCGCCACAGCAGTAGATTTTGCCTACGCCGTACATACCGACATTGGTAACCGCTGTGTAGGTGCTAAAGTAGACAGGCGTCCCTACCCGCTGAACAAACCACTGGAAACCGGCCAGACGGTAGAAATTGTCACCAGCCCGGGCGGTAAACCCAATGCCAACTGGCTAAACTACGTAGTTACCAGCCGGGCTATTTTGGGCATTCGTAACTACCTGAAAAAACAGCAGCAAAATGAATCTATTAGCCTGGGCCGGCGCTTGTTAAGCTCGGCGTTAGGTGAAGTTAAACTGGAAGATATCGCCCCGGAGCGGATAGAACAGGTACTGCAAAACACCAAACAAAAATCGTTAGACGAGCTTTGCAGTGAAATTGGCCTGGGTAATCAGCTGGCCATCGCCGTAGCACGGCGCCTGCTGGGCGAGTTTGATTCTGATGAATCCAGCAGTAAAGACAACAATGGCCCGATGCCGAAAAGCAAAGCCTTTATTATTGGCTCTGAAGGCATGTTGCTGACATTCGGCAAATGCTGCCGGCCGATACCGGGCGACGACATTGTCGCTAACGCCACGCCAGGCAAAGGCCTGAACGTACACCGGGCCGATTGCCGTAATATTAAAGGCTGGGACAAAGAGCCAGGTAAGTTTTTCCCGGTACGCTGGGACAAAACCGGCGACAAACAGTTCCTGTGTGATATCCGCGTGTTTATTGTTAACCGTCAGGGCGTGTTGGCTAAACTTACCACCCTGATTGCCTCGCAAGGCTCCAATATTCAGGACTTAGCCACCGACGATCGCGACACCGGTGAATACGTAATTAAAATTACGCTGTCGGTGCGTGACAGGGTGCATCTGGCTAATGTAATGCGCAAAATCCGCGTAATGCCAGACGTACAAAAAGTTTACAGAAGGAAATAAACAGCATGTCTAAAGTTATTATCCGTACCAGCGATGCCCCGGCCGCTATTGGCACTTACAGCCAGGCGGTAAAAATTGGTACTACAGTATATTTATCCGGCCAGATCCCTTTAGTACCGGCTACTATGCAGTTGGTATCAGAGAACTTTGGCGAGCAAACCCATCAGGTATTTAAAAACCTGGCAGCGGTGTGCGACGCAGCAGGTGGCAGCCTGAACGACATGGTAAAGGTGAATATTTTTCTTACCGATCTTGGCCAGTTTGCCACGGTAAATGAAATTATGAGCCAGTACTTTGCCGAACCTTACCCGGCCCGCGCCGCTGTCCAGGTATCGGCCCTGCCGCGCGCCAGCCAAATTGAAATAGATGGCGTGATGGAAGTGCCCTCTACGCATTAGGCCGACAATGACCAAAGCCCGTCTGCTCTGCCTTACTGTTACCGTTGTGCTGGCCAGTTGGCTGGCAACTGCAACAGTGCAGGCAGAAGAACCACTGCCGGGCGAAAGCGAGCCGCAGCTGCTTTGGTGTCTGGATCATTTTTCCCGCTTTCATCATTATGAAGATGTCACCACACCTTACGGCCCGTCGGTTGATTTAATGCAGGAGTTAGCCCGCCGCGCTGGCTTTAAGCTGATTTTTACACCACAAACGCCGGTAGCCCGTTGCCTGCGGCTCATGGCAGAAGGCGAAGTAGATTTAATGTCTAACCTGAAATTCAGTGCCGAGCGTGACGCCATCATGCACC
Source organism: Rheinheimera sp. EpRS3 (assembly GCF_001513785.1). GTDB lineage: Bacteria > Pseudomonadota > Gammaproteobacteria > Enterobacterales > Alteromonadaceae > Alishewanella. Next base: position 213,316 of record NZ_LNQS01000001.1, on the reverse strand, counting down.
TTTTGCCCTACAATAAAACGGTGCCGGAAAGCCTGTTTGTCCGCCAGGATGACAGGCGTCAAGTGGAAACCGAAGCACAATTGCAGCAACTAACACTGGTAAGTATCCGCAGCTATGTTTATTCACCGGCGCTAATGGCATTACTAAAGCAAAAACAACGTCAGATTGTTGAAGTAGACTCGATTGAAGCCGGGCTGGAAATGGTAATACGGGGCCGGGTAGATGGTTTAGTCGCACCTACCGTCAGTACATCTGAAGCTATTAATAGTGTCAGCAGTTACCATAACAAATTCCGTAATGCAGGTATCGATTTCAGCCGCGGCCAGTCTGGCTTTATTCATATTGGTTTGTCACGGCTAAGCCCTTATGCAGCAATGGAGCCTATACTGCGCCAACATCTGGCCACAATGTTAAACGACGGCACGGTAGAGCGTTTATATGCAGAGCCCACCAGACCTGCCCCCCAGTTGAATACACAGCCCTGATGACGTTAGCCGATTCTGTTGCCAGACAACCTGTTTCTGCCATTAAAGGCGTCGGCGCCAAAGTGGCCGAGCGGCTGGAAAAACTGGGCATACAAAGCGTACAGGATATTCTGTTTCACCTGCCGCTACGTTATGAAGACCGCACCCGCATTTATGCTATCGCCGATTTAATGCCACTGATGCATGGCACTGTGCTGGGCGAGGTTACCAGCAGTGAAATACAAATGGGTAAAAGGCGCAGCTGGTTGGTAAAAATCAAAGACGGTAGCGGCTTTCTTACCCTGCGTTTTTTTCATTTTAGTGCCGCACAGAAGAACGCTGTTACCCCAGGCGTGCTGCTACGCTGCTTTGGTGAAGCCAAACGCGGCCCGCGCGGGCTGGAAATGCTGCACCCGGAATACCGTGTACACAGCGACGAACTGCTGACCGAAGTAAGTGAAACCTTAACCCCCATTTATCCCACTACGGAAGGTTTACGCCAGGCCACCTGGCGCAGCCTTACCGATGCTGCGCTGCAGTATTTACAACGCAGCCAGCCAGATGAATATCTGCCAGCAACCATGCTGCGTCAGCCTTGGTCACTTACTGAAGCCTTAACCTATATTCACCGGCCACCGCCGGACGCCAGCCTGCAATTACTTGAACTGGGTAAACACCCGGCGCAGCAACGGCTGATTATTGAAGAGTTAGTGGCGCAGCAACTGAGCATGCACAAGCTGCGTAGCCAAAGCCAGCAACAACAGGCTATAGCGCTGCATATTGACAACAGCCTGCAGCAGCGTTTTTTAGCCGCACTGCCGTTTTCGCCCACTAAAGCCCAGCAGCGGGTAACCGATGAAATACGCCACGACTTAAGCCAAACCCTGCCAATGTTACGCTTAGTACAAGGCGATGTAGGCTCAGGCAAAACCCTGGTGGCAGCATTAGCTGCCCTGACAGCGATAGGTAATGGTTATCAGGTGGCGTTAATGGCGCCCACTGAATTGCTAGCCGAACAACACGCGGTTAACTTTGCCCGCTGGTTTGAACCTTTGAGTATTAGCGTGGCCTGGCTGGGCGGTAAAACCAAGGGTAAGGCGCGGCAAACCACACTGGCGGCAATAGCTGACGGCAGCGCGCAAATGGTGGTGGGTACACATGCGCTGTTTCAGCAACAGGTAGAATTTCATGCCTTAACGCTGATTATTATCGATGAGCAACACCGCTTTGGTGTGCACCAGCGCTTAGCGCTGCGTGAAAAAGGCGGTATCGAAGGTAAGTATCCACATCAGCTGGTCATGACAGCCACCCCTATACCGCGCACGCTGGCGATGACTGCTTATGCCGATTTAGACACTTCTATAATTGACGAGCTGCCGCCCGGCCGCACACCGGTAACCACAGTGGCGATACCGGATACGCGGCGCGATGATATTATTGAGCGGGTGCGCAGCGCCGTGCAAAGCGAACAGCGCCAGGCGTACTGGGTATGCACCTTAATTGAAGAGTCTGAAACGCTGCAGAGTCAGGCCGCCGAAGATACGCTGGTATTGCTACAACAGGCACTACCCGACTTACGCATTGGCCTGATCCACGGCCGGTTAAAAGCTGCCGAAAAACAAGCGGTAATGCAGCAGTTCAGCAGTGGCGAATTAGACCTGCTGGTGGCCACCACGGTAATTGAAGTCGGCGTAGATGTACCCAATGCCAGTTTAATGATTATTGAAAACCCCGAGCGGCTGGGTTTAGCCCAACTGCACCAGCTACGTGGCCGCGTGGGCCGTGGCAGCACCGCTTCGCACTGCGTATTGCTGTACCATGCGCCACTGTCACGCACCGCGCAATCGCGGCTTGGCGTACTGCGCGATTCTAACGACGGCTTTGTTATTGCCCAGCGTGACCTGGAAATTCGCGGTCCAGGCGAACTGCTCGGCACCCGCCAAACGGGTATTTTACAGTTTAAAATTGCCGCTCTAGCCCGCGACGCCGACTTACTGCCACAGGCACAACAACTGGCCGTGCAGTTATGGCAACACAACCGCCCCGCCAGCCTGGCGCTAATCAAACGCTGGCTGGCTAATAAAGAAATTTATGGGAATGCCTGAGATAACAAAACTGGCTATAAATTACTGCACCCTGCCGTATTGCGCTGGACGACAGATGCTGTGCTGCGCAATATAACAGCGGTATTTCGCCAAAGGACATTCGTATGACAGCTCTAACCCCTTACCAGTTACGCCTGCAGTGTCGCAGTGGTGCCTTTAGCGGCAATACCTCTGGTTTTGCGCCGGGTTTTGTTCAGGCCAATATGGCGATATTACCCAAACAGTACGCCGCCGATTTTCTGCAGTTTTGCCACTTTAACCCCAAGCCCTGCCCGTTGCTGGGCATGGCGGCAACACCTGCCGCTATTGATATGCCCTCTTTGGCACAGGATCTGGATATCCGCACTGATCTGCCAAAGTACCGCATTTTCCGCAACGGCCAGCTCACAGATGAAGTAACCGATGTGCGTGATGTGTGGCGTGATGATTTAGTCACCTTTTTAATTGGCTGCTCGTTCTCGTTTGAAGAGTCGTTATTGGCTGATGGCCTGGAAATCCGTAATATCACAGAGAAAGTAAACGTGCCGATGTACCGCACTACTATCGCCTGCACGCCAGCCGGAGTATTCCACGGCGGTATGGTGGTGAGTATGCGGCCAATGAAACCGGCCGATGCGATACGGGCAATACAAATTTGTTCGCGCTTTCCGCAGGTACACGGCGCGCCGGTGCATTTTGGCGACCCGGCCGCCATTGGCATTACTGATATCAATAAGCCGGACTTTGGCGATGCGGTAACAATAAAGCCCGGCGAAGTGCCGGTATTCTGGGCCTGCGGTGTTACCCCCCAGGTGGCGATAGCCAATGCCAAAGTGGATTTTTGTATTACCCACAGCCCGGGCCATATGCTGGTCACCGACTTAACTAACAGTAAATTGTCGGTGTTTTAACTAAAGCAAACTACAACTCTGTCACAAAAGGGTGTGCCAGTATCCGTGAGCGCTGCTCTGAGGTGAGCCCGGTGGCCGTGGCGGCTAACGGAACGCGGTGCATTAAATTGTGAGTACTTGTGCTGGCTAAGTCATCTTTGCTGCCATCAAGTTCTTCCGGATGCGCCAACCCGAGATAATGGCCGATTTCGTGGGCCGCTAAGCGCGCTATTTCGTTAACAGTGCCGGGTGGTGCCCCGGCAAAACCACAACTGGTCCGGGCAACAAAAACACCATCGGCGGGCCCTGCGCCACCCGGAATTCGCGGTGTAAAGCCGGCCAACTGTTGCAAGCCAAACGATGTTTGTTGCAACAGACAGGGCCCGATAACCAGATCAATAGTGTCTTGCGCTTTCGTTGGCAACAAAGCCAATATAGCGGCTAACGGTGAGAAATCAGCCTGACTTTGCATAATCAGATCGGTATCGGCAATAACCTCTACACCTGTGATGGCCATGTCCAGCTGCAATTCAAAACCGATCAGTTGTGCCAATAATTCCGCATCTAACTCAGCGCTTATCGCCTGGCTCAACACCAGCCGTAGTTTAAGCCCCGGATTAGTGGGCAGTTCGGATAAACGTGATTCAACCCTAACGCTGGTTGGCAGCATACCGGTAGCAGCTGTATCGCACGGCACAGCTGCAAAGCTAATATGGCTCAGCTCTGCGGCTACGCCTTCTAACACCAATAAACCGGCTTGATGCAATTTAGTGGTGCGCCAGATATCGGCATCAGATGCTGCCGGGTCGGCAATCAGCTCCTCACCGGTAACACTAATAGCAGAAGATACCTGCAAGCAGCCTTGCGGTTGAGCGCTGACCCGAAGGGCGCGGCGCAAGTTATCCAACGGTACTGCTACGGCAGAAGTGCTACCCGGCCCGCTATCTACCGAGACCGACGCCAGCGGTGTCCACAGCACTGGCTCACTGGCGTGTTCGCTATTGCAGCCGGCAATAGCGGCTGCAATAACTGCGCACAAAAACGCTGATGATGGTTTCATCTTAGCGCCCTGGCCGGCACATAGCGGCCAATCTGCATTTTAAGCTGAGCATCGGTTTCGCGTTTATATTGCGCGATTAGCAGTTGCTGTGCCCTTTCAGTTTGTTGGCTGCCCAGTAAATCGATGGTAGCGGCACGTTGGTTGGCATCTGACGAGTTGATGCGTTTTTCCAGCACATCCACCAGCTCCGGCGAGGTAGCACCGGCATGTTTTAATGCATCGATCAATGCAGTGCTCACCTGCGGATCGCTTTCCAGCACCAGCGCATCCAACAACGCAGGTCGGGCCTGCTCCGCCGGTAAGCGTGATATGGCATCAGCAGCCCGGCGACGGGTTGCAGTCGACTGCGCGCTAAGCTCCGTGCTTAATACATCGACAAAGGCAGCATCACCGGTATTACCCATGCTGTCAATTAAGATTAGCCGTTCACTTTGGTCGGCGGCGCCGACAAGCTGTTGTTGCAGCGATTGCATAATGTACTGGCGTAAAACCGGGTCTTCTGATCGGGCAACCATACTGCCTGCGCCCAACAAGCTGGCATTGCCGGCAAGATCTTTGATCATAGAGCGTGACAGCAACAGCTCGGCGACGTCCTGGCTTGGCGTGCCAACGTCGGCCAGTGCGGAAGCGGCTCGGGATTGATCGCCCTGGCTCATCGTAGTGTCAAACACCATATCTGACAGCGCTTCGCGGGCGTTATTCAGGCCGGATAACTGCAAGGCTAAAAAAGCCGTCGGCCGGGCATCATCAGTCATCTGTCCGCGCAGCTCTGCCACTAACAAGTCGACATCTTCCGGGTGTTTCTTCAACCAGGCGGCCATTTCCAGTGCGGCATCAAAATAACGTGGCGGCGAGTCTGTGATCGCACTGACAAAGGCAGTATAAGTTTCCGTGTAACTTTGCTGCTGCGTTATAAACTCGTCAAATTCCGGTGCTAAATCATAAGGGACAGATTTTTCAGCCAACGCCCAATCGGTTTGTGGAATGGCAGCAAACAGTTGATCATCGCGTTGCAATGAAAAGCGTTGCTGCATAATCACTTCCGGCTGACCAGCAACCTGCAAGCTCATTATTTCTTCACCGCTGATAGCTTGCCACCACAGTGGTTGTGCCGGGTTAAACATGGCAGTGGCTTGCGATTTCTGCACCGAGATCTTAATACCAAAACTGTCGGCGGCACCACGTATCAGATGATCTGTTTTTTGCCGCTGAATTTGCAGTGGTGCCTGGTTAAGCACACTAAAGTTCGCGGTGTAATCGCCCAGCCCGTCTAACGCAGCACTCTGCCATTGCGTTGCACCTGCTTGCGGCAGCAAAAAGGTGAAATTATCCAGTTGGGTGGCCACCAACAAGCGGCTTTTCGGCTGCCATTGCGGTGCAAAGGCAGTACCGCTAATGGCGCAGTTGCTGTCCACTTGCAGAAAAAACGGCAAGCCTTGCGGTGATTCTGCGCGCTCTGCCGCTAAGGTCATATCCTGGCTAAGGTTAACCTTGCTGAAGCTTGCCCGCACCCGCGCAACACCGGCATTAAGCGCTTCAACCTGCCAGCTCATCACACCCTCAAAGGTATCGCTTTGCCCCTCTGCGGTAACCGTTGAGCTAAAGCGGAACGCCGCAGTTTGGCCTGCACTCAGGCGGCAACTTGCCGCCTGCGATGCTTCTGCTGCAAGCTCTGCCTGCGCGGAGCCGGAGCCCCGCCAGGGGTTGAACGCTATTACCGCCGCAACAACAGCAGCAGCGGCGGCTAACAACGATACTGTTTTAATCTTCAAACCTGTCATATTCAAGTCTCTCCTGTATAACGCCCACGCCGGTACTACAGTAATTCCAGCGTGCCTCCGGTACTGCGTGTTAACAGGTTCTGCGTAACAGGTTTAGACGAGAAACTGACCAGCGTAACGGATTTACTGCGGCGGAAACGGAACACTTTAATGGTACCAACCAGCTTAACTTTGCCGCTGATGGTCTGCAGAGTATGATCCAGCGTAACATCACCGCGTACTAAAATACGGTCGTCATCCGTCAAGCCAAAACTTAATACCCCCGTTAATGGGAACTTATTTTCCAGGAAGCGTAAGTTGGCATCAACACCGGCTTTAACGATGCGTAAATCCAGACCACCGAAGATACGGCCGGTAAAACTGAAGTTTGGCGCCACGGTACGGGTTAAGTAACCGCAAGTGTTAACCGCTTCTGCAGATACCAGCAATAGTTGGCACTCTGGCAGGTCAGTAAGCAGGTCCATGTCATCGTCAACATCAATACCCACACGGCCGCCAGCGCTGATTTTAAAACCCAGCCGCACCGGGCCAAAACCAAAACCTAAACCGGCAACTTCCTGCGCTTTGTCCTGCTTGAATTCATTCTTCAGTTTCAGGTGTTCTTTGCCTTCTTTGGTATCGCCGGCTACCACTTTGTTGAAGGCTTTAATTTGATGAAAATAGGACGATTTATCTTTCGTTACTATGGCTTCAGCTATGGCTTCAGCAATTGTAAAATCAAAGCTTTTGCCAATATTGCCGCGTAGTGCCACTTCGCCGGTGGCACGGCTTAAAATACCGTTGCGGCTTAGGGTGTTGTCGACATCCATTTCAGATTCAATGGCAATGCGGGAGTTACCGGCGTTGCGCTTTTGGTTCTTTTTAAAGGCCGTATTACTCGCCGCAGTAACGGCGGTCGCACTTTCACGCTCTAAGTTAATGTCCACATCTTTACAGTCGTTAGTAAGATCGCCATCGTTACCATTCTGAGAGAAGCTGGTTACCACACAGCCCCGCAAAATAAAGTGCGTTTCGTTTGCCAGATCTCCGTCTTGTACTGCAGCGAGATCCGCGCCTTCCAGATACAGGTCATGGGTAACCTCATCAGCAATGCCCGGTTGAATTTCATTAAAACTGTAAGATGCTACTGTGCTGTCATCTTCCTGACCAATCATTAACGGCAAGATGATACCCGGTGCACTTTCAGGAATTAATACATAAGTCAGCGTAACAGACGCCGGCAATTTGCCTAATTGGTCTAATTGCGCTTCGGTCATGCCATAGGTTAACTCCTGCTGGATGCTCAGGCCGGTTTCAGCGTCTACCACTTGTAAATCTTCCGGAATTTCAGACGCATCAATTTTAGAAAAATAAGGATCGGCACCATTGAACACAAAACCGGATTGTACCGACAATACCGGCGTGGCAGATTCGCCTGCTTCGGTGATAGCCAGCAAGGCTACGGATGATTCAGTGGTTAATTCATACTCTACATCTGTGCCACCTTCGCGCAATGTCAGAGTTGGTAAGGTGGCTGTTACGTTACCTTTAAGCTCTTCTTCATCGCGAAAAAAACCAACTTGCAGTTCTACTTCGCGTCCGGCTTCGGCCAGGATTTGGCATTCGCTGACAGGCCAGATAAACTCGTTTGCTACCACAACCGGCTCACCGCCAGCCGGTAACTCTACATCAATAGCATTAGAGCTACATACGATCGGTGCCGCCGGGTTGGCCGGGTTTTTCTCGACAAAACTAAAACTAACCGGAATATTTGTCACTTCCGTTATGCTGGCGTCAGTGCCGCGAATGGTAAATGAAACCGGGATCCGGTGATTAAGTGCAAAAGCTTGGTTGGTATCAAAATCCATTGAAAAATCAGACATTTCGATATCAAATTCAACAACAACCGGCTCTTCGACTGCTGAGTCACTGCCACCGCAAGCGGTTAAGGTTGTCAGCAATACCAACGCCAACAGTGGTGTTTTTATGGTTAACATAACAAAGTTCTTCCCTAACAAAAATTAAACCAGCAGACAGCCTAACCAGCTACCGTGGTAGCCAGCGTGGTCATAAGCGTGGTATTTCCGGCGTTAAGGCGTGGTATTTCAGAGTTGTTAATGCAGTTTCAACTTGAGTTGTTGATTTTAAAGCATTCCCGTTGCACAATTTGCACATTAAAACTGAAATAAATACTTATGCCGTATAAATGCATAAGTATTTTAAAAGAACCTAATGTAACAAATTGCCTAAAATAGCAGCATGTCACAACACCCTGCGGCACATGGGCTGGTTTACTTAGCAATATAGTCTTGCAATGGCTATGTTCTAAAAGAATAGACCGCATAAGATTACGCAATATTAAATTAATAACTGTCAGGTAACGTGTTGTGCAAATTTCGATAAGAATGCTGGGTGAACTACAGGTTTTCCACAATAACCTGCTTGTTCGGCTGCCGGCGTCGAAACGTAGCCGCGCCCTGCTGGCGTATCTGGCATTTACTGCCCGGCCACACCGCCGCGACAGATTATGTGAAGTATTCTGGGAAGTACCGGATGACCCTAAAGGCGCATTACGCTGGTCACTAAGTAAGATCCGGCCACTGGTGAATGACGCTGACACAGAACGGCTGCAGGCAGACCGCGAGCGGGTATCGCTGGTGAGTAGCGATATCAGTATCGACCTGCACCAGCTAAAAGCCGACAGCCAGCGCAACGATTTATCCATTGCCGAACTGGAAAGCCTGCTACAACAAAGCCAGCAGCCTTTTTTACAGGGGCTGGATTTACCCGATCAGAGCCTGTTTCAAGATTGGTTAACGGCAGAGCGTAATGAGCTACAGCAACTCACCGGCAAGTTGCAAGCCCGTTTAGCCTCGCACACCACGCTGAGCAGCCCGGATAACTGGCATACCATAGAGCCACCCGCCAGCCGCGAGTTGCTCGCGCGACAAAAAGTACAATTTTGTACCGCGCATGATGGTGTCCGTATTGCTTATGCGTCTGTAGGCAAAGGCCCTACCATTGTCAAAGCTGCTAATTGGCTTAGTCATTTAGAACATGATTGGAATGCGCCAATCTGGAGCCCACTGTTCCGCGATTTAGCAGCAGATCATCATTTTGTCCGCTACGATGAGCGCGGCAATGGTTTATCAGACTGGGACGTGGCGGATATTTCCTTCAGCGCCTTTGTAACCGATCTGGAGACCGTGGTAGACGCTAACAAGCTGGATAAATTTGCGCTGCTGGGTATATCACAAGGCGCGGCGGTATCTATCGAGTATGCTATTCGTTATCCGGAAAAAGTGTCACATCTTATTCTGTTTGGTGGTTACGCCGCCGGCTGGCGTATTGGTGCCACGGAGGCCTTAACCAAAGAGCGCGAAGCGGTGATGACATTAACAGCCGTAGGCTGGGGTACAGATAATCCGGCATACCGGCAGATATTTTCCTCTACCTTTATGCCGGATGCCAACGAAGCGGAGTTCAACTGGTTTAATGATTTTCAGCGCTTAACCACCTCAGCCGAAAACGCAGTAAGATTTTTATCGGTGTTTGCCGACATCGACGTACGCCACCGCCTGGCGCAGGTAAAAGTACCCACTTTAGTGATTCATGCCATGGGCGACCAGCGCATACCAATAAGCGTAGGCCGCGATATTGCTGCAGCTATTCCTAATGCCGAATTTGTTGGCCTGGAAAGCAATGGCCATTTATTGCTCGGGCGCGAGCCAGCATCAAAAACCTTTGTGCAAGCCATACGCGATTTTATGGCCCGTCATCAGTAAGGGTACCTACGTTAAAGTAGATTTTTGCACAACTCACAGGCCGGACCATATGCTGGTAACCGATTTAGCCAACAGTAAATTGCCGATGTTATGATGCAAAAAACTACAGCAGTAGCTGAATGATGATACCCGCCACGGCCGAACATGCCAGCACCCGCATTATGCCCTGGTTATAGCGAAATAAAGCGATGCCGGCGGCGATACCCAGCAGTAAAGCCAGCCAGTCGATACTGCCACCCAACCCCTGCGGCAGCAGCACATGGTAGCCAAAAAACAACGCCAGATTAACAATAACCCCCACTACAGCCGCCGTAATGGCGGTAAGTGGCGCAGTAAAGGCGGCTTGCTTACGGCTGCTTTCTACCAGCGGTGCGCCGACTAAAATAAACAGGAATGACGGCAAAAAGGTAAAGAAGGTGACAATGGCAGCTGCCAGTATACCGGCCAGTGGCAGCATGTTTGGCCCGAACAGCTGCTCTGCCCAGCCGGCAATAAAGCCGACAAAGGCCACCACCATAATCAGCGGCCCTGGGGTGCTTTCGCCCAGCGCCAGCGCGTCTATCATTTGCAGTGCAGTCAGCCAGCTGTAGTGCTCTACCGCGCCCTGATACACATAGGGTAATACCGCATAAGCACCACCAAAGGTTAGCAGCGCTGCCTTGGTAAAAAACCAGCCCAGTTGCACTTGCGGGCTATGCCAGCCATACAGCGCAACCAGCACGCCAAGTGATACAGCCCAGATCCCCAGCCCCAGAGCAATACCCAACACAAATTTGCGCCAGCTAAATAACTGCCACTTTGGTAATACGGTATTGTCGTTGATTACCGCAGCACCGGCTTTAACGCTGCCATGCGTTGCCGGTGGTACTGTAAGCTGCGCCGGCCACCAGCGCATCAGCAGCAGACCAATAAGCGCAGCAGCAACCACGATATACGGAAACGGCAGCTTAAATAGCGCTATAGCAATCAATGCCGCCAGCGCCAGCAGTTTAAGCGCAGTAGTATGTAAGGTTTTTTTACCGATACGCCAGGCGGCAAACAGCACTATGGCGGTAACCGCCGGTTTTACGCCATACAACAAGCCCTGCACCAGCGACATCTCGCCATGCGCCAGATACAACCAGGCCAGCAGGCTTAAGATAAAAAACGACGGCAAAATAAACAACAAACCAGCGATTAAAGCGCCTTTAGCACCGTGTAATAACCAGCCAATATAGGTGGCCAACTGCTGCGCCTCTGGCCCTGGCAGCAGCATGCAGTAGTTTAGCGCATGTAAAAACCGCGCTTCGGAGATCCAGCGGCGTTTTTCTACCAGCTCCTGATGCATCATACCCAGCTGGCCCGCCGGGCCGCCAAAGCTGATAAAACCCAGTTTCAGCCAGTAGCTAAATGCTTCTCGCAGGCTAACGGTTGTGGCCGCAGAAGATAAGGGCTGTGGCATAATTAAGTTATCCTGCTCTGGTGAATAGGGTTGTCAATCTGACCGGCAAAGTATGCCCAAATAATATGACAGCAGCATAGCCAGCACGCAAAGCAGTTCTGTGCTCATCGGCTATGGGCTCCGCTTAACGTTAAAAGCGTGATAGTAAGATAAATACATGCCCACTATTTAGCGCATGGCACAATAAAATCAACATGATAGTGTTCATCATGCCTTACCCAGGAGCGCTTTTTCGACAACTCAAGGTTAGCTTTTATATAAGCACCATACTGCGTTTCAAACAGGCCAGGTTGTAATTGCGGGTCAAATATTACCCGCCATATTGTATGGTCGCGGGCTTTAGCGGCTTTATCAAGTGCCACGATATGCGCCGCCAGCGCGTCGTAGTCAATGCTAAAGTCGCCATACTGGCCATTGTTATCAAATTCTATATCGTAACCAAATCTGTTCCATGGGTAGGTTGGTAAATGAACTGATTCGCCCTGCTTATTTTTTACCGGTGTCATAAAATCGACCGACAGGCCATTACGATGGGTTTTATGCGGCTTAAACTGGCCGCCGTCTTTAAAGCCGGTTTCCGCATATTTATACACAGCGTCCGGCCGCTCTTTCGCCAAAGAGTGGTAAGCAGCCGTTACTATTTCTTTTACCTCTGAATGCACATAGGTACGCCCCGCCAACATGGCAATTTCACTGTAAGCAACAAAATTAGCGCCGCTGCCAGGCAGTGCTGCGCCATGCTCCAGGCGCCCATCTGCTGTGGTGCCATAGCAAATACTGTCAGCCGCCCAGGCGGTGCCAGATAACATTATGCTAAAAAGAAAAACGTATTTCATACTAAAAAAACCTGTGCTGCGGGCTGTACGCAAAGTTTACCGCCATTGCATTTTATATGTCGGCAGATAGCCCTATTGCAACATGTATTGGTTTTATTAACACTACTCAGGACCAGGGTCTGGCTTCTATGCGTAATGCGCCCCGCAGGCCAGGGCGGGTTTTCTGCTCTATCGGAATATTAAACACAAAACCCTGGCTCGCATCGCCTTTGCTCAACAAACGCACGTCTGCGTCTACGCCGGGTTTACCGGGGTTGATATCCTGATAACCATATTTAACCCGCCAGCCCCCCAGCGCCTTTTCATCAGGGAAAGCTTCAACCAGAATTAACTGACGGAAGATAAAACCGCCCTCATAATGCCGTTTCATAAACAGCACACCGTCCACTTCGTAATCAGGCACCAGCACTTTTAAATCGAAGGCAAAACTGACAGATTTCGACGTTTTCACACTCTTTTTTGGATCGAGAAATACGGAAAACAGGTGTGGGCTCATCGCACGGTCCGGCTTGCGTTCAGTACCGTCCCTGCCGGGAAAAAGCTGACCATAGCTGCGAAAAATGGCAGAGTTTTCACGCACCTCGCGCCGGGTTATTTGCCACTGACAACCGCGCACACTGGCGGCAATTTCAAACTGGTATGACGCGCGTATCGTTTTGCCATCTTTCAGGGCTTTCTGCACCTCCATCGGTAAAGTGATATCGTCAACATCCAGGATGCCATCGACACGCAGTGTACCAAACAAGAAACGGGTGAGGTTCTGATACCCTTCTTCAGAGTTTACAATGCCATAGTGCCCGGAATGGCTGCGGTGCACAAAAGCGCGTGGTGAGGCGACATCCTTGCCATCAAAGCCCGGCCCGTGGGTGGTGGCGTTTTCAATACGCACCAGCCCGTCACTGGCGTCACCTGCCGCCCAAGCCGAAATACCACCAGCAACGTTGTAGTCACGCGGGTTGGTGCCAACAAGGTTAAAGATGCGCTCAGGGGGGAAGTTTTTTACCAGGCTTACGTCATCGTCTCTGGGTACATCAAGGTATGCCGCCATCTTCTCGCGGTTAAAGTTGTTAACATCACCGAATGAAAGCCAGCCAGGTATGTTGCGTACAATACGCATATCAATACCATTATGGGGCGTGGCATAGGTAAAAACCTTATCTACCGCCGAGCGCGCGGTTGCCGAGCCTAGTTTGGTATTTTGCAAAAAGGCGCGGCAAACCAAACCGCCCATAGAATGCGCCACCAAATGCACGCGGAAGTCTGCCGCTGTCATATTGTTTGCCTTATTGGCACACACTTTATCCCGCAAGCGCAGGATAAGTTGATCCAGCCCTTTGGCAAAGTGCTCAATCGGTGGCGTTTCACCGGTGCCAAAATCTTTAGAGGCTTCGTCGTAGTAGCGGTAAATAATGATACTGCGATACGGCACCGGGTGATTATTGCGCTCGGCCGCCACCAGATCATCACCGTCAACAAAAACATCCTCGTACTTGTGATCACTCATCAGGCGCACCAATGGTGACTCGAAGTAAAAGCGTTTGACATCACCGGTCCAGGCTACGCGCGACTTAGTGGAACCAACATTAAAGCCCATATAAGGGTCGGCGACCGTTTCCTCAATCTCGCCCTGAGTAGCAGCAAAGCCGCGGACATAGATGATCGGATGATAAGGATGCTGTGAATTTGTGGCCATAGCAGAGGCTCCGTGTTGAGTGAAATTGGGTCAGGGTTTGTAATCACAATCAATGACACCCGAGCTAACACTGCTGAGCTGTTAAAGTGCGCTGATGTTGAGCATTTATTAATCAAAAACTTTAGTTTAAAAACTAATAAAACGTGAGGCATTAGACACATGATTAAAAATGGTATATTTCTACTTATAAATGAATATTAATCATACATCGTAACCAAGGTAGCAGCATGATTGAAAAAATTCACCTAAGTATTTTGCGCGAAATCGCCCGCCAGGGCTCACTAACAGCGGCAGCCAGCAGCCTGAATCTGACCCAGTCGGCATTAAGCCACACCATGAAAAAGCTGGAGCGGCAGGGCAATATCAATTTGTGGCTAAAGGATGGCCGTAATATCCGGTTAACCGAAGCCGGTAACTACCTGTTAGAACAAGCCAACCGGCTGTTGCCGCAGTTTGAGCGCATAGATGATACGCTGCGCCAGTTTGCCGATAATGAAAAAGGTAGCCTGGGTGTTGGTATGGAATGCCACCCTTGTTATCAGTGGCTACTCAAGGTCGTACAGCCGTTTTTGGCGCAATCGCCGGGGGTAGATATCGACGTAAAGCAGCGCTTTCAGTTTGGTGGCATGGCGGCGTTATTTAACTACGATATAGATTTACTGATAACACCCGACCCAATCAACAAAGAAAGCATAGTGTTTGAACCGGTGTTTCCGTACGAGCTGGTATTGGTGGTAAGCCAGCACAGCAAACTGAGTGGTTTAAGCCAGGTAGCGCCGGCACAACTAAGCGACCAGGTATTGCTAACCTATCCGGTAGAAACGGCGCGGCTGGATATTTTTCAGCAGTTTTTACTACCGGCGCAATGCATGCCCAAATTACATAAAACACTGGAAGCCACCGACATTATTCTGCAAATGGTGGCGGCTAACCGCGGCGTGGCTGCTATGCCAAAATGGCTGGCACTGGAGTATGCCACCAGCCTGCCGATTCATCTGATCCGCTTAGGCAACAGCGGTATTCATAAACATATTTATGTCGGTTACCGTAAGCAGGAAAAACTGAATAAACATATCCAAACTTTTATTACCCTGGCCAAAAGCAGCGGTGCGGCATTATCGGCACCGGTTTAAGCATCACCCGCCAAAGCAGTAAAACACAGCCATGCCACAGCGTTTTTACTTTGCATTTGCAGCACATAATAAAAAAAGCAAGAAGGTAACGCATTTTGACAACTTCCCCGAAGTGACAAGATTACTACAATGATTGTCGGGGGTTGGCTATTCGGCATGGATGTGCAGGAAGCCGTTAGGTCAGCGCCTGCACAAATGAACATGCTGGCAGTTGCTGACACCTGAAGTAAATAACAGCGTCACTGCCCTATTGTTTGATTTGAATGACTTATAACAAATCACGAGGGGATGTAGACAAAATGGAAAACAGGAAAAAATTTAGCCGGACAGCATTGGCAAAAGCTATGTCATTGCTGCTTGGCAGTACCGCTGGTATGCCGTTATACGCACAGCAAGCCCCGCAGACCGACGCTGTCACACCGGCAGACATTGAAGTAATTCAAGTGAAAGGCGTACGGTCAAGCATGCAGGAAGCCGCTGATATTAAACGTAATTCAATGGGTGTGGTAGATGCCATCTCTGCTGAAGATATCGGTAAATTTCCCGACACCAACCTGGCAGAGTCACTGCAGCGTATTACCGGTGTGTCTATCAGCCGCACCAATGGTGAAGGCTCTGAAGTAACAGTACGCGGCTTTGGCGGCGACAATAATATGGTTACCCTGAACGGCCGTACCATGCCCTCTGCCACCACTTATGGTGCAGGCTCAGGTGCTGACGGCACCACCCGCGGCGGTAGCGCCCGGGCTTTTGATTTCTCAAATCTGGCGTCGGAAAGTATCCGCGCGGTAGAAGTATATAAAACCGGTAAAGCCAATATTGCTACCGGCGGTATTGGCGCCACGCTTAACGTTAAAACAGCCCGCCCGCTGGACACCGGCGAAACCGTAGCCAGTGTTGGTGTTAAAGCAGCACACGACACCACCAACCGCAGCGGAGATGATATAACACCGGAGATATCCGGTATTTTCAGTCATGTGCTGGATAATGACAAATTCGGTGTCAGCATTTCTGCCAGCCACCAACAGCGTGATTCCGGTTATACCGGCGCCACCGTAAACGACTGGCAAGTAGATTACTGGGACGATATCGTCGATGCCGACCGGCTGTGGAACAACGAGGCCACCGACGTAGTCAATGCGCCAGAGCAAGGCCAGCTATATACCCGGCCGAATGATATCCGCTATGCGTTTTCCAATACTCAGCGCAAACGTGATAACGCTCAGCTTACGCTACAGTTCAGGCCAGTGGATAACTTTACCGCAACGGCAGACTATACCTTTGCTGAAAACAATCTGGTTGAACACCGTGGCGAAATTACCAACTGGATCCAGGCAGGCAGCAACACTCAGATAGTAGAATTTGACAATAATGCGGTTAAAACGCCGTCTTATATTCAGGAAACCTATGCCAGCGCCGTAGATGAAGGCTATGAGCAGCAATGGCGTGAACAAACCAATACACTGAAATCTGCCGGTTTAAATCTGGAATATCAGGTTAATGATGCACTAACTCTGATGTTGGATGCGCACAGTTCGGAAATGTTTAGCCGCGGTACCGGGCCACGTAACTCCGGCGAACTGGCCGTGGGTCTAGGCGCGCCTATTGTTACCTCGCGTGAATGGTTCTGGGGCGCAGACTTACCCACTTACCTGAACGTGTATGACGACACCTTGCCGGATAAAGGCGCCAACGCCAATGGCGTGGTAGATGCCGGTGATGTCGGCTCATCGATTGCCCGTATTCGTAACGCCAGCCAGGAAAGCAAAATTAAACAGCTTAAACTGGATGGTATGTACGAACTGGCCGATGGCCGCTTTGATTTTGGCGTAGAAATGCGCAACATGGAGTCACGTTCTATCCAGACCGCCGGTAACAATATCGCGCTGGGTAACTGGAACGTAGGCAACCCCGGCGAGTTTGGCGATTTAATTCAACCGTTCGACTTACCCGGCGAGTTTGATGACTACAGCCCGCTGTCTGGCGGCTATGGTTTTATTGCCGATCCGCGCGCGCTGTACACCGCCGCGCTGGATTTATATCCCGGCATTCCAACTACTGTAGAAAGTGCGCTGTCGTATGACAATATCGTCAAAGAAGACACCAAAGCCGTATACTTTCAGGTGGCATTAGGCGGTGAACTCGGTGGTATGCCGTTTGATATATTAACCGGCTTGCGCTATGAGAAAACCGAATCGGAATCCAGCTCGCTGGTTAGCCGGGTATATTTCCAGTGGGAAGATAACAACGATATTTTCTCCTACGTAGACTCAACCGTACCACCAGAGCCGGCCTTTGCCGAGAATGATTACGACTACCTGCTACCCAGCCTGGACGTTACATTGAACCTGACAGATGACCTTGTCAGCCGCTTCTCGTACAGCAAAACCATCGCCCGCGCCGGTTTGGGCAGCCTTGGTGTATCGGCGTCTAACTTTGGCGGCGGCGGTGGCTCTACCCTGTTAGGTGCCCAGCCTACTGCCGATGCCTCTAACCCGGCGCTGTTGCCGCTGGAATCAAGTAACTACGACCTGTCGCTGGAATGGTACTACAACCCGTTCAGTTATATGTCGGCCGGTGTCTTCCAGAAAAACGTCATTAACTTTATCGGTAGCCGCCAGGTTGATCAGCCACTGCTGGACATTCGCGACGTAACTGCTGGCCCGCGTGCTTTAGCGGCAGCGCAGGCGGTGCAGGATGCCGGCTTCCCGCTGGACGATACCTATCTGTACGCCATGATGGTATTTAATGAGTACCGCACCCATCCGGATATGATTGCCGAATTTGGCGCTAATCCGCAATTTACCGGCACACCGGCACAACTGGATTTCCTCGCCAATAACCCAGGCTTTGATTTACGTGCCACCGATGAAGATCCTGAAGTAATCTTCCGCACCAATACACCAGACAACAACCGTGCAGCCAAAATTTATGGTGCTGAATTTGCTATCCAGCATTTCTTTGGTGAAAGCGGCTTTGGCGTACAAGCCAACTACACCATAGTGCGCGGCGATATTGGCTTTAATAACACGGCAAACCCTAATGAATCGCAGTTTGCTCTGGTTGGCCTCAGTGACACCGCCAACCTGATTGGTATTTACGAAAAAGACAGCTGGCAAGCGCGGATAGCCTGGAACTGGCGTGATAAATATCTGGCTGAAGTAAACAAAGGTGGCTCAAATAACCCCAGGTATGAAGAAGCCTACTGGCAAATCGATGTGAATGTCAGCTACGACATTAACGAGCAACTGACTGTATTTGCCGAAGCATTAAACCTGACCGGCGAAAACAGCCGTTCTCATGCCAGGAATGAAGCCATGCTGTGGTATTTAACTGATCTGGGGCCACGCTATCAGATTGGGGTACGTTACGACTTCTAGCCGCTGATCCCGCCAGCACCGCTGGCGGGAATCCGGTATCGGTTGTACATTAATAACCAGGCCGCTATTGCAGCGGCCTTTCCTGACCAACGGGAGTGATTGCTAAACAGCAGACACAGGATGTAAAAATGCCCCGACATGCACTGTTAAACAATATCAACCACCAGCATACCCGCGTACTGCACCGCTTTAGCGCAGAATACGGCGACAACGTTGCCAGCACTCTGGTGTTTCCTACCGAATTTACCGAACTGCAAAAAGAGTACCCCATTTTGCTGCGCCGTGACGCTGATGATAATCAGTATCAGGCCATCGCCTTGTTAGGCTTTGCTGCAGATGAAAATTTATACCTGAATAACCAGCAGCCGTCTGGCTGGGACGCACGTTATATTCCGGCCAGTATTGAAAAAGGCCCGTTTCTGATTGGTTTTCAACGCCAGGGCAATGACCCGGACGACGCACCCAACCCGGTAGTGCATATTGATATGGACCACCCGAAAATCAGCGAGCAATACGGCCAGCAACTGTTTTTACCGCAAGGCGGCAACAGCCCTTATCTGGAGCATATTTCGGCCCGGTTGCAGGCGATTCATCAGGGCTTGGCTATAGCACCGGCGATGTTCGCTGCTTTTAGCGAACTGGAGCTGATAGAGCCGGTCAATATTGAGTTCAGCCTTAACAATGGCGAAAAATACCGCTTAACCGGCAACTACTGCATTAATGCTGCCAGTCTGGCCGCGCTGCGTGGCGCACAGCTAGAGCAACTGCATCAGGCCGGTTTTTTACAGCTGGCATATGCCATCGTTAATTCAATGAGTAATATCCGCAGCTTAATTGAGCGCAAAAATCATCTGAGCCAGGCGCCATCTGCCACGGTAAGCGATAAACCGCTATGAGCAAGGCGCTATGCTGAATATTACCGGCCGCAGCCGCATTATTGACACCTGCCAGAGCGGTGTTTTACCGGCGGAAATCGTCAACGCCAAACAGCCCGTAGTGCTAAAAGGCCTGGTAAAACACTGGCCTATGGTGCAACTGGGGCAGCAAAACCCGGCACTGGTGGCCGATTACCTTAACAGCCACTACAACGGCAAACCCACTCAGGTATATTACGGCGAGCCCGGCCTGAATGGCCGCTATTTTTATGATGACAGCGACAGCAAACTCAATTACCAAACCCGGATGGGGCGGGTAGATGAGGTACTGCAGCAAATTCTGGCCTGGCAGGAGCAAACACAGCCACCGTCTGTTTACATTGCGTCTAACCTGCTGCAGAGCCATTTTCCTACCCTGCCAGACCAGCACAATATGCAGTTACCCAAAGCCGAGCTGGGCTATGACACCGAGCCAGACCGCGTCAGTATCTGGCTGGGCAACCGCTCGCTGGCAGCCTGTCATTATGATGCTTCAGAGAATCTGGCTTGCTGTGTGCTGGGTAAGCGGCGTTTTACGTTATTTCCGCCAGAGCAGGTCAGCAATTTGTATCCGGGGCCACTGGAACCGACACCGGGCGGCCAAGCCATCAGTATGGTCGATTTTAGCAAGCCGGATTTACAGCGTTTTCCTAAGTTCCCCGCTGCCGTAGCAGCCGGCCAGATAGCCGAGTTAGAACCCGGTGATGCCCTGTATTTACCCAGCATGTGGTGGCATCAGGTAGAGGCACCGGGCACATTTAATATTTTAATTAATTACTGGTGGAGCACAGCCCCGCGTTATACCGGCTCGGGTATGAACCTGTTGTACCACGCCCTGCTGTGCCTGCGCGATAAGCCCGAGCATGAACGCCGCGCCTGGCAGGCGCTGTTAAATTACTATGTCTTTGATGACCCCAAACAGGCCGGGCAACATTTGCCTGAAGCCGCCCGCGGTATACTGGGCGAGCTGGATGAGATGCAGGCGCGCCAACTCAGAGCCATGCTGCTAAACCGGTTAAATCGCTAAAAAATATTATAAAAATCACAGGGAGCAGACAATGCAAAGCAATACAGTTAAAAAAGTAGTGATAGCCGGTGGTGGCACCGCCGGTTGGGTAGCTGCAGCCGCCCTGTCAAAACGGTTAAAAGGCTTAATTGATGTAGTGCTGATAGAGTCAGAAGAGATAGGCACAGTCGGCGTGGGCGAATCTACCGTACCACCGGTGCAGCTGTTTCATAATTTGCTCGGTATCAACGAGCAGGAGTTTATGCAGGCTACCGATGCCACCTTTAAACTGGCCATTTCGTTTGAAAACTGGGGCCAGCAGGGCGACCATTATTTCCACCCTTTTGGCGTAACCGGCAAAGGCAGCTTTCTTACCGATTTTCAGCACTACTATTTACACGGTTTAAACCAGGGTATAGCCGCACCTTTTGGCGACTATTGTTACGAGTTACAGGCGGCCAAACAGCATAAGTTTGCTAAAACTGAGCAATCTACCATTAACTATGCCTACCATCTGGATGCCGGCCGGTATGCCCGTTTTTTACGCCGCTTTAGTGAAGACTTAGGGGCGGTGCGCATTGAAGGCAAAATTGCCCAGGTGCAGCAGCATGTGAACGGCGATATCCGCGCTTTGGTGCTGGAGTCTGGCCAGGAAATAATCGGCGATTTGTTTATCGACTGCACCGGCTTTCGCGCCTTGTTAATTGAGCAAACATTAAAAACCGGTTACGAGCGCTGGGATCACTGGTTACCGTGCAACAAAGCGGTAGTAGTGCAAACCGAGCCCGGCCCCACTGTACCGCCTTATACCCGGGCTATTGCCCATGACAGCGGCTGGCAGTGGAAAATACCGCTGCAGCACCGGGTCGGCAATGGTTTGGTGTATGCCAGCGATTATTTATCCGACGACAAAGCCAGACAGCGTTTACTGGATGGCCTGGAAGCACCGGCCATTATGGAGCCCCGCGTACTGAGTTATCAAACCGGCCGGCGTAAAAAACTGTGGCATAAAAACTGTGTTGCTATTGGTTTATCCAGTGGTTTTATTGAACCGCTGGAATCGACCAGTATTTTTCTGTTTATGAGCGGCATTATCCGCTTACTGCGGCTGTTTCCTTTTAACGGCGTTACACCGGCCTTAACCGATGAATATAACCAGCAATCTATTACTGAAGTAGAAAAAATCCGCGACTTTATTATTCTGCATTACCACCAGACCGAACGTACCGACAGTCCGTTCTGGGACTATTGCCGCACAATGACGATCCCGGATTCGCTGGCACACCGCATAGCGTTATTCCGCGAAAGTGCCCACGCCTTTCAAACCGGCGATGAGATGTTCCGGCTCGAATCCTGGAGCCATGTGATGCTGGGTCAGCGGTTACAACCGCAAAGTTATCATCAGTTGGTGGCTGGCCTGGGCAGCGGCGAATTAAGCCGCCATTTACAACAGATCCGCGAAACGATTAACAGCGCCGTACACCGCCTACCGTCGCACCGGGACTTTTTGCGCCAGTACTGCCCGTCTAACCTGACATAGCACCTGACCGAGCATAAACGCAGATGCAGATCACCCGGCTGACGACAGGCAAAGAGCACTCACCGCTGTTGGTGGTAGATAATTTTATACCACAGCCTGAAGCGTTAGTTGAATACGCCTGTGGCCAGCAATATGTTGCCAACTCGCCTTATTATCCGGGCGTACGCTCAGCAGCGCCTGAAAGCTATCGCCAGTTTATGCTGCAAAACCTGCAGGCTGCGTTAATAGATTACTTTGCCCTACCGGCAACGGCGCTGGGCTTTTCGGTGTGCCATTTTTCGCTGGTAACTACACCACCGGCACAACTCAAACTGCTGCAACGTATTCCGCATTTTGACACTACTGAAAAACACGCGCTGGCGGCGGTGCATTACTTATTTCAGGGTGATCAGGGCGGTACTGCCTTTTACCGCCACCGTAAAACCGGTTTTGAAACTATTGATGACAGCCGCACTATGGCGTATTACCGCGCGCTGGAAGCCGAAAACGACGGCCCCAACCTGCCCAAAGCCAGCGATGGTTATATTGGCGGCGATACCGCATTATTTGAGCAAATTGGCGCGCAGCAAGGCATCTTTAACCGGCTGATTATCTACCGCCGCCATGCGTTGCACAGCGGCATTATTACCCCAAACACCAGCTTATCCGCCAACCCGCGTCTGGGCCGGCTAACCATTAGCAGCTTTATTGATATGCAGCCAGAGCGCTTCTAAGAACTACCAATACTTGGTCAGACGGGTTAACCCGTATTTGTCGCCAGCATAACTATCAGCTGTACCTATAAGTTATTGTAAGTTCTAAAGCAGCGGTGTAGTGTTCTGGATATTATCTTTACTAAGACCGAAAAGTCCGTGTTTAAATAAGGACTTCTCCGCCGAAATAAGTATTAACTCACGCTACATAGGAAGTTATTAGATGGAATTTAAAGCTCGAAAAGTTCTCATAGACCCCGCCAGACCATTTGAAAACGACTGTCTATCGCGTAGCGGTGATGTTGAGAATCTATCTTTGCTTCTAAGAAACATGACGTCACCTATTGTAATGTCCGTTAATGCTCCATGGGGCCATGGAAAAACAACCTTTCTAGAAATGCTACATGCAGATCTGAAACTAAATAACTGTAAGTCAGTGTTTTTCAGCGCTTGGGAAACAGACTTTGCTAGCGACCCACTATTGGCTTTCCTCGGAGAAATCAATCAGGAGATCAAACGGTTAATAAATGGAGATAAAGTAAAGAACAAGGCATGGGAGAGTGCAAAAAAGGCTGGGGTCCACATACTTAAAAAGGGAATACCAGCGCTAGTGAAACTAGGTACTGCAGGCGTAATAGATGCTGAGAAAATATTAGGAGATGAAGCGGCAAATTTATCTGAATCGTTATCAAAAGACCTAATTGATGAATATTCTAAAAACAAAAGCGCCATCGTTGAGTTCAAAGAAAACCTAAAAAAAATACTAGCTTGTGAAACTGGTGAGTCTGAAAACCTATATATATTTGTCGACGAACTAGATAGGTGTAGGCCAACCTATGCTATTGAGCTTCTCGAACGAATAAAACACTTACTTGATGTAGATGGCTTGGTGTTTATACTGGCAATGGATAAAGAGCAATTATCACACAGTGTTAAAGCAATATATGGTAATGACTTTGAGTCTAAAGGCTACCTAAAAAGGTTTATCGATATTGAATATGAATTACCGAATTCAGAGCTAGACGCATTTATTGATAAGTTCTACAAGAGATTTGGGTTTGATCAGTTCTTTGAAAAAAGGAAAAAATACCGAGCATTCCAGTATGATTATGATCACTTGAAAAATGTCTTTAAGCTTATAGCCAAGGCAAAAAGTTATTCCCTAAGGGAAATAGAACAACTTATCGCTCGTATCAATTTGGTCATTCATTCTACAAATGAAAATACATACATATACCCGGCACTTCTAACATTTTTAATAACAGCAAAGGATTCAAGCTCAGAGCTATATCGAGACTTCATCAATCCAAGCTCAACGCCAGAGAGAGCCATTGATTATTTGTACTCTATAGTTCCTGAACAGGAACGCCTTGAGTCCTTCGAGTGCGCGTTGATTGAAGGTTTTTTGCTGGCGGCAAAGAGTAGTCATTTTAGAGCCAACCTTGGTGATTGTTTAGATAAGCACAAGCGAAATCTAAAAGATGAAAAGTGTGAGGAAAAATTGCGACATTATTCTGATAGGGTAGTTCGTATAGCACAAAGGCCTGTTGAAGATGATAATAGTGTCGCACTAGATAGCTTGATCTCAAGGATAGAACTATCGGACAAATTTAAATTTGGCGGAGACGAGAGCTAACAAACAAAGGCAGCCGACACTTAACGTACGGCGGCTTTGGGCGTTGTAAATAGGAGGAGTAATGATCAAAGATATCTGGGAATGGATACAACACGTGAATTCTTCGCATAGAAAATTACGTCTATCTTGCTCCGTCTTTGCCGAACATTTCAACGGTTTTTACTCGCCTGACTTTCTCAAGACAGCATTTTTCGTTGTTACGGACGAAATTCCGAAGCCTAATTTTCCACAACTTCGGGAAGCAGGTTTAGGAGACTTCATCGACATGGATGTTGGAGGTATTACTTACAACGATACCTATTACGTAAAGAAAGAAGCCGCAAACAATCTTCGGCTTCACTTCCATGAATTGGTTCATGTGTTGCAATGGCGAGAGCTAGCCCCTCAAGGTTTCATAGAACGCTATATTCAAGAAATTCAAAGTTTTGGGTATGACAACGCACCCCTAGAAAAAATGGCTTATGCGTTAGATGGGCACTATCAAAGCAAGGGGCGGCACCTCAGCGTTGAGCAATTTGTTCGAGAAAATTTATAACTATTCGCATCACTCTGGCGCACTAAAGTGCGCCAGAGAGGAGGTTATAAAGTCTTTGGTGTAACTAGAAAATTTCGCTGTGAGAACCAATTCTGGCAAGTTGCAAGGTGTTATTAGCAATTCTGTAGATTAAAACGAGGTCTGGCTTGATGTGGCAATCTCTAAAGCCGAGCCAATTTCCACTAAGGGGATGATCAACATTTTTTGCGGCAAGCGCTTCGCCGCGCTGCAGCCGGGAGATTATATTCCCAACTTCCAGAATGTCGGGAATAGGCATCTTAGCAATTTTTTTGAAATCCTTTTTAAACTGAGTTGAATACTCAAGGGTGAGCACTTTGTACTTTGCCTTCGGTTAACTCATCTAACATGGCATCAACAGATTTGCTTTGCTGGCCTTTACCTGCTGCCAGTTCTTGCATTGCAGCTACAGTGGTTTCATTTGGCTGGCGTGCTTTAATCGCAAAAGGTATACCGCCATGATTGATCACAGCACGCGCAAATAGCTTGATTGCCTGAGACGGGCTTAGGCCGACATCATCACAAATGTTGGTAAATGCGACTTTTGTGTCATGATCGATGCGTGTGCTAAGCATTTCACTTTTCATGATAACTATTCCAAAGTGTGTTGCAATGTCAGACATTGTAGCACATGGTTAGACTATCAGATAACAAACGGCCGTTCGCGCTCACTTACCACCCTGCTACAGCTGTAATTACTTTGGCTGGTAAATAAACGGCGATGCCGGTAGGCCTGCGCTGTTGTACAGCACCGCATCCGGGTTATCGGCCCAGGCGTAGCGTACTTGTACCGGCGCGGTAATATCAGCATGCGACAGCACTAATTGTTTACCCTGTAGCTGTACCTGCGCCCAGCGATATTCGCCGTCGCTGCCGGCGATAGCAAAGCTCTGCCCGGGTTTTAGTACCAGTTGCTGATCAAAGCTAAGCAGCAATTTATTGCCCTGCACCTGTACTGACAACAACTGCGGCCCCTGATACGGCACGTCTTCACCCAGTACCACCGCCCTCGCGGCTAAAGCCAGGCGCTGGCCTAAGGTTTTTTTATCTACCGGATGAATATCGTTCCATTCGCCAACATCAATCGCCACCACCATAGCGGTATCAGGTTCGGTTAAGCTCTGGCGCTGCGCTTCGCGTAACCCGGCCCAGTGGCTGTCGGTCGGCTCTGGCGTTTTTTCCAGATAGTTGGCCAGTTGGACAAATAAAAACGGCAACGGCTGTTGTTGGCCGCTGTTTTGCGCCCATTTTGCCCGCCAATCGCGGATCATCGCGCTAAAACGCGGCTGATACTGCTCATACTGGCCAACATTAGATTCACCCTGATACCAGATCACGCCTTTAACCGGCAGATAGGTTAACGGCGCGGTTAAGCCATTAAATAAGCCCAGCGGTTTCCAGCGGATAAAGGTATCACTGGGCAAAGGCTCTGCCTCAGCTGAGCTGTGCATTTTCCACGGTCCGCTTAAATCCAGCTTATTGTTATCTGTGCCGAGCCAATAGGGTTTATCCGGCATTAAGCCGGTTTTACCATTGGTGGCGGTAATACGCACTGCCAGCAGGTTGTTACCGGCTTTAAGCAGATTTTCAGGTACGGCATAACGGCGCGGCGGGTACTGATAGGTAGTATTGCCCACCAAGGTGCCATTGATATACACCTCATCGGCATCGACGATAGAGCCAAGCCGTAAGGTATTTGCCTCTGCCGCCTGTTTGGCAGTTAGCTGCACCGTTTTACGCAACCACCAGACACCGGTAAAGGGTTCAGGCCGAAAACCCGGCACGCTAAAGCTGGCCCAGTTGCTGTCGTCCAACGCGGTGCTATACCAGGGCGTTTTGCTGGTTAAGCCCGCATCACGCTGCTGTAAATCACCATACCACTTGGCATTTTTTGCCTTGTCGGCCTCAGTCACCGCCTGGATCAGCTTATCATCGCGAAAACGGATAGCTTCGGCCAGCGCATCAGGAAATGGCTGCAGCGCCTGCTCGCTCATCCAGGCTTCAACCGGTGAGCCACCCAGCGCATTATTTAAAATGCCGATGGCTACGCCGTCATCTGCGGCAACAGAATGTTCAAACAGCTCGCGGGCAAAATAAAATGCCAGTGCAGAAAATTCGGCAATAGTATCCGGGCTGGCGGCAACCCAGTGGCCGCTGCTGAAATCCTGCTGCGGTGTTTTAAAATTGTAATGTTGCGGCACTTTAAACTGGCGGATTAACGGATAGCTGGCGGCGGTTAAATCCTGCGGATAGGCCTCGGCTAGCCGTGCCATCTCCATTTCCATATTAGACTGGCCCGATGCCACCCAGACATCACCAAAATAGATATCCTGCAGCGTCATCTGATTATGGCCGTGAAAGCTCAGCTGATAAGGCCCACCGGCAGCTTGTGCTGGCAGCTTAAGCTGCCAGCGGCCGTTGGCAGGCTTTGCCTGCCCCACGGCTTTGCCATTAAAGCGCACTTCAACAGTTTCGTCAGCAGCAGCCCAGCCCCACAGCGTAATAACAGTGTCGCGCTGCAACACCATACCATCGCTAATCAGTTTTGGCAGGCTGACATCGGCAGTTGCCAGCGGGCTAAGCAGCAGTGCAATACACAAACTGGCTTGCCTGAGCCCTGCCCTACTGTTGCCGGGCTTTAGTTGCCACATGTGGCGTTGCCTTCGTTTTGCGCCAGCCGCACATTGGCCAGTTGCAATACCAGGCCAGCGCCACCTTGCAGCACCATCGGCCGGGTAACTTTACTGATATCAAAGGTGCTGTCGGCTTCACTAAAGCAGCGCAGTGCAATTTTCATACTCTGCCAGCCCTTACCCTGCATTTGCGCCAGTTGGCCGCTGATATCAATATTGGCACTGCAGTTGTCGCCGCATTGCATGCCAAGCGTGGCGTTGCTGTTGCCCAGTGCCAGCACCTGGTATTCCAGCTCCAGCGCCATATCGCCGTTAGACTGGCGGGCTAAATCCAGCACCACACCATCGGCATGGGTTAGCAGCACTGTACCGGGTTGCACAAAGCTGAGCGTCACCGAGTCTTCCTGCTGCAGCCGATCTGTGGCAGTGGCCGTTAAGGCGCCACGGGCCGAGGTATGCAGGGCGTCTGTTACCCGCGTGATCTGGCCCTGATCGAGCAATTGCAACTGCCAGGGTGTTACGGCTTTACCGGCATGCAGATAACGGCTGGCATTGAGCATTTGATCAGCGCTGATACCGGCGTTTTCATGCAGAGGCCCCAGCACTGTGTTGTCAGCGTAGTTCAATCCATAGCCGTAGGCAAACAGCGGCTTGTAGCCCACATCGCCCACGTTAAGCGGCTCGCCTTTGGCGTTATCCGGCCAGGAGAATGACAGTTTGCCCTGAAAATCATGCTGCACTTCACCTGCAGGCGCGCGGAACAGCACATCGGCCACAGCTGCGCCTTCAGTGCCGGGTAAAAATGCCGCAACAAAAGCATCAGACTGATTCAGCTCAGGGTTAACCCACAACGGCCGGCCGGATAAAAACACCGCCACGGTGGGAATACCCTGGCTTTTTAGTTGGGTAAGAATTTGCAGCCCGCGGTTATCGTCAAACGCCAGATGGCTGCGATCGCCAATAAACTCGGCATAGGGCTCTTCACCAAATACCACTATGGCGACGTCAGGGCGCTGGCTGTAACGGCCGTTTTCGCTAAGCTCAACACTGCCGCCCCCGGCAGTAACGGTTTGCAGAATACCGGCATAAACAGACTCGCCATTAGGAAAATCGCTGTTGGCATTGCCAGAGCCCTGCCAGCTGAGTGTCCAGCCGCCGCTTTGCTTACCGATATTATCGGCACCATCGCCCGCCACCAGCACCCGGCCTGTGGTGTTTAACGGCAACAACTGTTGATTATTTTTCAGCAATACCAGTGATTTACGCGCAGCCTCACGTGCCAGTGCCCGGTGCTGTGCATTACCCAGCAGTTCATAACGCCCGGCCAGTGGCCGCTCAGAGGGTTTTACCTGCTCAAATAAGCCCATTTCTGCCTTAATACGCAGTATGCGCAGTACGGCCTCGTCCAGCCGGGCCATCGGCAGGCGGCCGTCTTTTACCTGTGCCAGCGTATTGGCATACAATGCCTGCCAGCTATCCGGCGCCATATACATATCCAGCCCGGCAATAACCGAGGCCGCACAATCTGTTGGTGTACAACCGCTTATCTGGCCGTGGCCGTTCCAGTCGCCTACCACAAAGCCGTCAAAGCCCATCCGGCCAACCAAAACGTCGGTCAGCATAGGGGCAAAACCGTGCATTTTATCACCATGCCAGCTGTTGTAAGACGCCATTACCACGCGCGCACCGGCCTTAATGGCACTGTAGTAAGGTGGTGCATGTATGTCGCGCAGGCCGGTTTCAGTATCAATATTGTCGCCCTGATCTTTGCCGCCTACGGTACCGCCATCACCCAAAAAGTGTTTTACCGTCGCCAGCATATGCTCACCGCGCAAAAAGTCTGCAGCGCCCGGCATACCCTGAATACCCTGCAGAATATGCGGCGCATAGCTGGCGACCAATGCCGGATCTTCACTGTACGATTCATAAGTGCGGCCCCAGCGGTCATCGCGCGCTACCGCGATAGTTGGCGCAAAGGTCCAGTCCAGCCCGGTTACCTGCATTTCAACGGCGGTAGCACGGCCAATAGCATGCAATAGCTGGGGTTCGCGCATGGCGCCCAGGCCAATATTATGCGGAAAAATCGTCGCACCTTTCACATTGCTGTGGCCGTGCACGGCATCGGTCCCCCAGATCACCGGAATATAAGGCCGGCCATCGCTGGTGTCAGTGCTGGCCTGCCAGAAAGCATCGGCCAGTTGCAACCAGGCCGCGGCACCAACACGGTTATCGCGCCCCGGTGCCGAGTTGCCACCGTTTAGCACCGAGCCCAGATAATAATCGCGCACCTGCTGTGGTGTAACCGAGGCAATATCAGCCTGAATAATCTGGCCGACTTTCTGCTCCGGCGTCATCTGGCTGAGCAAAGCGGTAATTTTGTCTTCTATCTGCTGGTTACGCGCAATCGGCGCACTTTGCAGTGGCCAGTTTTGCGGCTGGATCAGCGGTTTTTCTGCGCCCGGGCTGCTGCCATCAGGCGCTTGCCCGGCACAACCAACCAGCGCCAAACTGCAGGCTAATGCCAGTGTCAGCATGGCCGATAGCTGGCCACTGCCGTGATATTGCTTGCTTTGTTGCATAATTCCTCCCGCCAGTGCGGTTAGTTATGTTGTGATATGCCCACCGCGGTTATTAATTGCTGATCACGGCCTGGCTCAGATACGCCTTATTGTTAGCTACCTCAGTCACGTCACCTTTGATAACAAAACTGCCTTTTAAGCGGATGTCTGCCGACGAGCTACCCAGCATCAGGCGGATTTCGCCCGGTTCCACTACCCAGCGCATGTGCTGATCAAAAAACGCCAGCAGGTTAACCGGCACGGTAAACCGCAGTGTGGCCTGCTCGCCGGGCTGCAGCGGCACCCGTTTAAAACCGGTTAACTGCTGCACCGGCCGGGTGACACTGGCCAGCGGATCATTAATATACAACTGCACCACTTCAGTACCCTGGCGCTGGCCGTTGTTTTGCACGGTCAGGCTGATCTGCACTTCACCATTGGCGCGGGCGTCGCTGGCGTCAATTTGCAAATCGCTGTAGGTAAAGCTGGTGTAGCTTAGGCCATGACCAAACGGGTATAACGGGCTCATGTCGTCAAATAAATAGCCGCGTTTGGCAGAGGCTTTATGGTTGTAATAGCTGGGAATATGGCCGGCACTGCGCGGGAATGTCAGCGGTAACTTGCCAGACGGGTTAACATCGCCAAACAGCACATTGGCTACAGCAGCACCGGTTTCCTGCCCCAGATACCAGGCTTCAATAATTGCCGGTGCTGTTTCGGCCAACTCGCCCAGCGCCAGCGGCCGGCCGTTAGTCAGCAGCAGTACTACCGGTTTGCCGGTGGCCAGAACCGCCTGTGCCAGTTGCAGCTGGTTACCTACCAGTTCTAAACTGGTGCGGTCGCCCAAATGGCTTTCGGCCCAGGCTTCGCGCGATAAACCTTCGTTTTCACCTAACACCAGCACCACCGCATCGGCGGTTTTTGCCAGCGCAACAGCTTCGTCCAGCAAGCCTTTACGATCATTGTCGGTCGCCAGTGCTATAGGATCGTAGTTCCAGCGCTGCATAGAAAACGTACCTGCCGCCTGGCTGCGCTGGCGGATATCTGAGGTAATAAAGGCCTGATTCTCTTCCTGCGCTGTGGCAGCGGTTACTGCTTTGGTAAGCTGCTTTGTAAGAACCGTACCGCGGGCAAACTGCACCTTTGCCTTGCCCTGCAGTTTTTGTTTTAAGCCCTGATAAATGCTAACAGTCTGGCGCGGAATACTGCTGTAACCGCCCAGCAACACTTCATCGGCATGCGGGCCAATGACCGCCAGCTTGCTGATTTTTGCTGCATTTAGCGGCAAGATGCCGTTATTTTTTAGCAACACCATCGATTTTTCGGCCACCCGCCGGGCAAAATCGCGCTCTGTGACAGCGCCTACCAACGCATTGGCCTGGCTGGCATCAACATAGGGATTGTCAAACAAGCCAAGGCGGAATTTCAGCGCCAGTACGCGGCGCACTGCGGTGTCTATCGCGCTTTCGTCTAACTGGCCACTTTGCACCAGTGCCGTTAAATGCGGGAAAGTTTTCGGATCCGGCGTTTCCATATCCACCCCGGCCAGCAAAGCGGCTTTGGCAGCTGCGGCCTCGGTGTCGTACAAACTATGGCGGCTGTTCAGCTCTTCAATAGCAAAATAATCGCTGACAATAACGCCGTTAAAACCCCATTCCTTGCGCACTATATCTTGCAATAAGGCGCGGTTAACATGCGATGGAATACCATCAATTTCATTGTACGACGCCATAATACTGGCGGCATGTGCCAGCTTTACTGCTGCTTCAAACGGCGGTAAAAACACCTCATGCAGCTCACGCGGGGCTATATGTGCCGGGGCAATATTTAACCCGGCCTGCGGCTGACCATGGCCGGTAAGATGCTTTAATGTGGCGACGACTTTATCTGGCGCAAACTGGCCGGTTTTACCGGTTTTGCCCTGAAAGCCTTGTACTGCTGCGACCCCCATGGCCGACATCAGGTATGGATCTTCGCCCATGGTTTCTTCAATCCGGCCCCAGCGCGGGTCGCGGGCAATATCCAGAATGGGCGTTAAGGCCCAGTGTGCGCCGGTAGCGCGCATCTCGCGGGCGGCCAGTGCATACACATCGTGCATATCGTCTGGCGACCAGCTACTGGCCAGCGCTATTGCCTGCGGAAAGCTGGTGGCATCAAAGGCGGCATAGCCATGCAGTGCTTCTTCGTGCATCAGCGCCGGAATACCCAGCCGGGTATTTTCCTTTAGCCAGCGCTGCAGTGCGTTGTTAAATTCTGCCGTTTGCTGTGGCGTTTTAAATTCACTCGGCCGGCCAATATGGCCAATGCCAAGCGGGATAATTTGTGCCGCTTTGTTGGCTAAAAACTGCTGTTGCTGGTTTTCCATACCTCGGCGCTGTTGCCAAACCGTTTGCAGCTGGGCGACTTTTTCTTCCAGCGTCATCCGTGCCAGTAAATCGTCCACCCGTTGTTCGGTGCTCAGGCTGGCGTTTTGATAAGGCTGTTGTGCTAACACAGTAAATACTGCGCTAACCCCTAATAGTGCTACAAGCAGTTGCCTGGCCATGCGGTGCCTCCTGTTTAGTCGCGGTACGGTGTTAAGGTACGGATCCGGCCCTGGGCGTCATGCTGCAGTTCAGCCATTTTTACCGAGCGCAAATGGGTTACCCCTTCAGACAGCACCGAGTCGTGGTAAAACAGATACCATTTGCCGTTAAATTCGCAGATAGAATGATGGGTAGTCCAGCCGATTACCGGTTCCAGAATGCGCCCCTGATAAGTAAAGGGGCCATAGGGGCTGTCGCCGGTGGCGTAGCAAAGAAAGTGCGTATCGCCGGTAGAATAAGAAAAGTAGTATTTACCGTTATATTTATGCAGCCAGGACGCTTCAAAAAAGCGCCGCTCAGTATCACCGGCCAGTAATGGCTGGCCGTGTTCGTCCAGAATCAAAATTTCGCGCGGTGCTTCGGCAAATTCCAGCATATTGTCGGTCAGCCGGGCCACTTCCGGCCCCAGTGCCGGCTCATCGGCAGCCGGTTCGGCATATTGTGCATCATAGCGGTTATTGCGGTACTGCTGTAACTGGCCGCCCCAGATGCCGCCAAAGTACAGATAATAGCTGCCGTCATCGTCGGCAAATACAGCCGGGTCTATCGAGTAACTGCCCTGTATCGGTTGTGGCTGTGCCGTAAAAGGCCCGGCTGGGCTATCACCGGTTGCTACGCCCAGCTGAAAGCGGCCATCGGCTTTTTTCGCCGGAAAATAAAAATAATATTTATCGCCTTTTTTTGCCGCATCCGGTGCCCACATTTGCCGCTCGGCCCAGGGTACGTCGTTAATATGCAGTGCTACGCCGTGATCCACAGCAAGGGCATCCGGGCCGTCCAGCGACAGCACGTGGTAATCCTGCATAGCAAAATGATCGCCGTTGTCGTTAAACGGGATGCCGGCATCAATATCATGCGACGGGTAAATATAAATACGGCCGTCAAATACATGCGCTGACGGGTCGGCAGTATAAATATGCTCTACCAGTGGCTGCGAAATTGCTTTGGCTTTTAGTGCTTTATAATCGGTCTCGGACATTAGCGTTATTCCCCCTGCAGCAAACCGGCCGCGGCGCGCCGCTGGCTTAGCTCTTGTTCAATCTGAATTTCTTTATGTTTATTAATTTCATAAACAAACATGCAAGCCACACCGAGTAAAAACGGCAGCGCCGCATATAAACTGACCGACAGTTTAATGCCGTTAATGGTGTCTTCTGCCTGGGTGGCTAACAGGGCGTCATAACCGTAGTGCGCCAGAATGCCGGCTACCAGAGCGCCGCCAATGCTCAGCCCCAGTTTAAGGCCAAAAATCATCGCTGAAAAAATAATGGCAGTGGCACGGCGATGGTTTTTCCACTCGGAATAATCGGCTACGTCGGCAATCATGGCCCACAGCAGCGGAATAGTAATGCCGTAAAAAAAGCCGTGCAGCAGCTGCGATAAAAACACCAGACCAATGGCATCGGGCGGCAGCAAATAAAACAGCAGAATAAACAGCGTAGAAATAAACAGCGCCACAGCAAACACATCACGCTTGCCAAACCTGTCGGCCAGTGGCTTGGCAAAGCTAATGCCGATAATCATGCAGATAATGCCACCGGCATTAAACAGGCTAAAACCGGAAGTAGGCGCGTCTTTCGGCCAGAGAAACTCGTTTAAGCCCATGTCGGTAAGCATACTGTTAAGCCCGGCAATAAAGCGGTTAAAGCCGATGTCATCGAGAAAACCGGCAATATGGGCTTCACTAAGATAATGTTCAAAATAAAAAATATACATGCCGCCTTTTAGCGCCAGCGTAATAAACACCAGCACGGTTAACAGCAGCAGAATAAACCAGGGCTTGTTGTGTATCAGATCGCCTAAGTCATCACGGATACTGGAGGCACCGCTGCTAAGGGTAAGCACCCGCTCTTTGGTGGTAATAAAGGTGATCAGAAAAAAAGCGATGCCAACACAGGCAAACAGCGTCATGGTGTTTTCAAAGCCCACCGCTTTATCGCCATCACCAAGGATCAGCACCAGCGGCAGCAACAACGCCTGAATAATAAACTGCGCCACCATTACAGCCACAAAGCGGTAGGCCGACAGGCTGTTACGTTCGGCCATATTGCCGGTAAGTACGCCGCTTAATGCCGAATACGGCAGGTTATTGGCTGAATACACCAGCACCAGCAACACATAAGTAGTAAAAGCATAAATAATTTTACCCTGCGGGCTAAAATCGGGCGTGCTGAACGCCAGCAACGCAATAACGCCAAACGGCACGGCTGTCCATAAGATCCAGGGCCTGAACTTACCCCAGCGGGTTTGCGTGCGGTCGGCAATCAGCCCCATCACCGGGTTAAAGCAGGCGCCAATCACTCCGCCGAAAAAGATAATCGCCGCCGCCGAGCCGGCCGGGATCTGATAAACGTCGGTATAGAAAAAAGCCAGAAAGGTCATCAGTGTCTGAAAGATCAGATTAGCCGCCAAGTCACCGAGGCTATAGCCAATTTTTTCTGTCACACTGAGTTTTTCTGTCGTGCTGAGTTTTGCTGTAGCACCTGGGCTAGCTGTTTGCATCTTTGTCTGCCTGTTGATTATCGTTGTTTTTATTCTGTTTTATCTGTTTGTTGTGCGGGTAACCAGGCCTGAAACTGCCCGCTTACATGCAACAATGCCAGCATATACAACATGCCATCATAGTAACGGTAATGGCCCTCTGGCACTGGCAGCTGCCACAGGGCCTGCACAAATTTACCGGCATCCGGCCCTGTAGCCGCCAGGCTGGCCACAGCATTCATTGCCACTAAGCCACTTTGCTGGGTGTTATCCAGCTTTTTGCCGTCCAGGCTGTACTGGCTGCTGTAACGGCTTAAACCTTCGCTAACAAAAAACGCCTGCAGCCGGTTGCTTAGCTCTACTGCTCTGGCATCCATGCGCCACCAGTTCCAGTCAAACGACCAGTTCATCGCTGTGCGCCAGGCATCAAAACGAAAATCGGCCGACTCGGGCCGCCATGACGCTGCCCAGGGGCTGCCATCAAAATTGCCGTAATCTGGTGTCAGGCCGGTTGCCGGGTGCGCTGCCTTGCTGAAATAATCGCGGCTAACTTGCGCAGCCTTTTGCCAGAATGCCCGGTCGGCTTCTGGCCCCATTCTGGCCCACACTTCATAAAAAGCCGGTAAATGGTATGAGGCATCGGTATGGTCGGCATTGGCTAAATCGGGTGTAAAGCGCACCATGGCATACTCAGGATGAAACAGGTTAGTGGCGGTTTGGCTGCCGCGCTGGGTCTGGCCGGTGATAAGGTTGCGATGGCGCATATGCTGCAGCAATTCATCGGCCTTGGCCTTGTACTGGTAAATACCGGCCCCGTCACCCCAGCGCACTGAGGCAAAATATAACGCCGTGGCAAAGTATTCTTCGCCATCGGGCGCAGGCATTTCATCCAGCGCTACACCGTCGGTACCTACAGACCAGGCAAAGTAGCCATAAGCCGGGTGTGCCGGGTTGGCCTGAAACATATGGCTGACAGCCCAGTTCCACAGCGCATTAAATTCGGCCTGTTTGTTCAGCTGTACCGCTATCATCATGCCGTACGACATACCCTCAGAGCGCACATCATTATTATTAATATCTGCGATATACGCCTTGGCACCCTGGGCATTACTGCCATCAGCAAAGTACAGCGCCTGGCTATCTGGTGCGCCATAAAACAGCTGGTTAAAAGCCTGGTTAATTTTGGCGTTAATGGCCTGTTGGCTATAGCCCTGCTCAGCAAATAAATTAGCGTAACGGCC
The DNA here is from genome assembly GCF_001513785.1 of Rheinheimera sp. EpRS3. Taxonomy (GTDB): domain Bacteria; phylum Pseudomonadota; class Gammaproteobacteria; order Enterobacterales; family Alteromonadaceae; genus Alishewanella. The sequence continues at coordinate 176,951 of NZ_LNQS01000001.1, read as the reverse complement.
ACTAACAGCACTGCCCTGTTCTGGCTGCTTTGCCTCAACATTCACTGCCTGCCGGTTAGCCGTACAGCCCGGCAATACCGATAGCACCGATAACAAAAACAGGCTGCAGGCCAGCATCAGCGGCTTAGTTAACGGCAGTATTTTTGCTGCAGGCATCATGGATATTGCTACTTTTATAATGACAATCTGACCTTACCATACAATGCCAGACCACTTAGCGGATTAACGAAATGTACTGAAAGAATTATGTTTTTTAACAAGCACACTGCTTAAGTACAGATTAAACTTTATGCTGCTTGCAGATAACTACAATAACAGGAGTCACAATTTTGCAGCCTAACTCAGTCACCGCAGCGCTCACTGCGACAGAAGCCGATAACCGCGGTTTTATTTTATTTATTACTATAGTCGCCACCTTAGGTGGCTTTTTGTTTGGCTACGACAGCGGGGTAATTAACGGCACCGTTGATGGCCTGCAGCAGGCGTTTAACTCGCAAAGTGCCGGTACCGGCTTTAACGTCGCCAGTATGCTGCTGGGCTGCGCCGTTGGGGCTTTCTTTGCCGGGCGTCTCGCCGATGTCAGCGGCCGGCGTACCTTACTGCAGGTAGCGGCAGTGTTTTTTGTTATCAGCGCCTGGGGCTCGGGCGTGGCAGACAGTTCGCTGGAGTTTGTGTTTTACCGTATTCTCGGCGGTTTAGCCGTGGGTGCTGCCTCGGTGATGGCACCGGCTTATATCTCTGAAGTGGCGCCGGCGCGTTATCGTGGCATGCTCACCACAGTGCAACAAATTGCCATTATCTTTGGCCTGTTTATGGCCTTTATCAGCAACTATCTGCTGGCAAAATTCGCCGGCGCCTCCACCGCTGTGCTGTGGCTGGATTTTGCCGCCTGGCGCTGGATGTTCTGGATGGAGCTTATTCCGGCAGTGCTGTTTTTACTGATGCTGTTGTTTATACCGGAAAGCCCGCGTTTTCTGGTACTAAAAGGCAAAACGGCGCTGGCGAAAACGGTGTTAACCCGGTTGTATGGCGACACGGCAGCAACGCGCAAATTAACCGAGATCCAGCAGTCGCTGGAGGGCAATCATCAACCACAGCTGCGCGATTTATTCGATAAGCAAAGCGGTAAATTACGCCGTATTGTCTGGGTTGGTATTGGCCTGGCGACCTTCCAGCAGTTAGTTGGTATTAATGTGGTGTTTTATTACGGCGCTGTGCTGTGGCAGGCGGTGGGCTTTTCCGAATCAGACGCGCTGCTAATTAACGTGATCAGCGGCGCACTAAGCATTGCCGCCTGCGTTATTACGCTGTTGGTTATTGATAAAATTGGCCGCAAGCCGTTGCTGAAATGGGGTTCGGTGGGTATGGCCATTACGCTGGCGCTGATGGTGCTGGCGTTTGCCAATGCCGATCAGGACGCCAACGGTCGGCTGTTACTTGGCGATTGGGGTATAGTGGCGCTGATTAGTGCCAATGCTTATGTGTTCTTTTTTAATATGTCCTGGGGCCCGGTAATGTGGGTGATGCTGGGCGAGATGTTCCCCAACCAGATCCGCGGCTCAGGCCTGGCGGTAAGTGGCCTGGCGCAGTGGAGCAGTAACTTCCTTATTACCATGACCTTTCCGCTGTTATTAAGCGGCATAGGCTTAGCCGGTGCTTACGGTTTATATACGCTGGGCGCGTTTTGCTCAATATTCTTTGTCGCCAAAATGGTGCATGAAACCAAAGGTACAGAGCTGGAAGATATGCAGGGTTAAAGCGGTGTGCACCAGATGCAATGGCACTGCAGTTACAGTAGACGGCTGCAGTGCCAAAAAGCGGGCATTCTTTCATGCACCTGCCAAAGCGCTTGTCAGGTCGTCATTTTGCCTAACATATCGGGAATCTCCCTTCAATGAGCACTGCATTTAAGCTAAAGCGGGCTTCAACACCGGTATCTTCATGGACATACCAACCGGAAAAGGGCTGGTGCTCTGCCAGCTTCACCACGAAAGACGGGCGACTACACGCTTTTCATCAGCGCGCAGCGAAAACGACCAGCCATTGCGCTCACACAACCGTTGCACTATGCCGAGCCCCAGACCATAGCCGTGAGACGACGCCTCGGTCGGTGAGTGCTGCTGATCAGTGTCACTGCTCAGCTGATTGGTGACTAACAGTTCGTGTTCTTCAATACGGATCTTGACCGGCCCCTGCCCGGCGAGCGTGTGCTCGAACGCATTTCGCACCAGATTATTAACCGCAATAGCAAAAGCCTGTGGATGGCCGCAGACGCTGGGGTTGGCGAGTTGGGCTATTTCAACATCGACCAACTTGCGGCTTAAAAGATGGCGCTGCAGTTCTATCGCGTTACTTACCAGCGGCGTCACTAAAAACTGCTCGCCATACAAGCCGTCGTCGGTTTCGCGGGCGAGGCATAAGAACATTTCAATGGTGGTTTTCATATCAAGCGTGGCACGCCGCACCCGATCCAGCGCCTTTACATCTGCCGCTGACAACTCGCTTTGTTCCAGCAGCTCAAGCGCACCTGTAATTACCGTGATTGGCGTGCGCAGCTCATGACTGGCTGAACTGGTAAAATAGCGTTCTCTGGCAACAAAGGCGCTGATACGCTCAAGCGTCTTTTCAATGGTGCCGGCAAGCACACCAACCTCATCATCACCAAACCGGCTGGATGCTATGCGTTTATAATCATCCATCGACAGGTGTTCTACGTCGATGTCTGCCACCGCTTTGGCCAGTTGCGCTACAGGGGCAATAGCTTTGCGCATCACCAACACACCCAGCCCGAAACCCAGCACACCGAGCGTACCGACAACACCGGTAATAACCAGCAGCAACCACCAGTCCTCTGACGATGCCGCCTCAATCCCGGCAACGTCGAACACCACAAAGGCGTGTTGCTGTTGATTGCCGGTAGCTGGCTTTTCATTCTCGACAAATAGCACTGCGACATGTAACTCTTCGGCTTCGAATTCGTACAATCCCTCAGCGGGGTTGGTCTGTGCCCACTGCCGCAGTGATTCCGGCAAGCTGGCAACCGTATCGTAGCTGCGCAGGTTCACCGGCATAACAGGATAGCTTTTGGCGGCAACCTGCAGCTGTTGCGTCAGCACACGATCTTCGCTGAGCCTGATCGCTCCGAAGAAGGCAAGCCCCCAGGCGATGCTGAGTACAGCAACGCAGATCGCAAAGGCAATGGCGACACGCTTGCGTAAACTGTGGCGGTACATCACTCTGCACCCTCTGCGTCCTTTGCATCCTCTGCAATGCGGTAGCCGATGCGATGCACCGTATGAATTAGCGGGCTATCAAACGGCCTGTCGATGGCCTGGCGCAGCTTGTACATATGCGAGCGAAGCGCATCACCATCGGGGCGCTCGTCGGCCCACAACAAGGTTTCAAGCTCATCACGCATCACAACAGACGGCGCCTGTTCCATCAAGCGTTGCAGTAGTTTCATGCCAGCCGGGTTGAGATCGACTCGTCTTCCGGCGCGATGCACCTGCAGCGTGGACCGGTTCAGCGTTAGATCTGCCACCGTTAACAGGTTGTCGGTTTTGCCGTGACTACGTTTGTACAGCGCCTGCAACCTGGCATGCAGCTCCTGTAATGCGAATGGCTTGACCAGATAGTCGTCGGCTCCCGCCGCGAACCCCTGCAGTTTATCGTCAAGCGTGTCTCTCGCCGTTAGCATCAGCACCGGCGTTTCCAGTTTGGCATCTGTGCGCAGCTTCTGGCAGAAACTCAGGCCATCCATGCCCGGCAGCATCAGGTCCAGTACAATAACGTCGAACGGATTCGTCAACGCCAGGTACATTGCGCTGATGCCGTCATAGGCAAAATCCATCACATAGCTGTGCTTTTCAAGATAGGCAGCAATGTTCTCGCAGATGTCGTGGTTGTCTTCGACAATCAACACCCTAACCGGCACCGCACCAAGCGCGTGAACCATATGCTGCTCCCTCTTACCAGTTTTTACCAGGCACGATTTACCATGCCCGTTCTACCACGCATAGTCCAGTCGCAGACCAATCAGTGGCTCTGCTTCGCTATCGTCTTGCACCAGAACGCCGCGGCGGTAGTCAAACTCGGTGTCGTCGCTGGACGACGCAGCCGTTACGTTGATGACATCAAGAAAAGCTGTTACATCTATCGGGCCAAATGCGCACCGATAGTCAACCCGAACATTCAACAAACCGGAACTGTCTTTGCGACCGACATTACGCTCAGTGATTTCTTTTGAGTAGCGTAGCGGTTGCCCAGGCCCCAATACGTCTGAGTGAATAATAAAGTTGTCATCTGGCCGGCCGGAAAGGTATTTGTAGCGCGCCGCGACCTTCCAGCGGTTGCTGATTTCCCAGGTCAGGCCCAGCGTTGCGACATGCTTGCGGTTGAATTCAGCGGCTACGTCACCACGGCCGTCTTTGCGGTCGACCACGGCATCGTTGTAAGAATAGGTTGCGCTGGCGTAAAGACCTTCAAAAATTGTACCGTTCACTACTATATCAACGCCATACGAGCTGCCATCACCAATATTAGCAAAGGTACCGCTGGCCCGGTCAAGGTCTACCACCAGATCGTCGAGGCTTTGATAATACGCCTCGGTTAACACCGACCAATTGCTGTGCGGGAAATATTTTAAACCGACGCTGGTATGGCTGATTTTTTCCATTTTTAGGTCGTTAGACTCGTTAGCGGCAAGTTCTAAATACCGTGGTGACTGATGAAACAGCCCTGCGGTGGCAAAATATCTGACTTTTTTACCCGGCTGCCAGTTGATGCTGAATCTGGGCGCAGCGACGCTTTCGTCGGCAAAACCATCGCGCTCAAGCCGTAAGCCAGTGCCAAAATCCCAATCACCGAATTGAAAAACCTGCTCTACGTAGCCAGCATAGCTGGTTTCTTGCTGATTTATTGCAGAGTTGATGTTCTCGGGCTCAAGCACAATATAACGCTGCTGTGGATCTGGCCTGAAATCATCGTCGTCGTAAACAAAGCGGATCCAATCGCCATCTAACACCGTGTTGTAATCCAGTTCAATTTGCGTTACCCGCACACCGGCACTGAACAGCCCCCATTGATTCACTGTCTCAAAATCGCTGCGCCAGCCAATCTCCGTTTCATCTTCACCTATGGTAATAATATCCTCCCGCAGCGGAAAATCAGACGCGGGTGAGCCTTCTGGTACCAGATCAGGAAAGGCTTCGCCTTCTGAGCTGAGCTTGTCGCTGTTGCGGTAGTAAAGCTTATTATTCCAGACCGCTGTTTCACCGATTAATGAGCGCAATGTAATACCGTACAAATCACTATCCTGTTCAGAATATTGCAGCGCAGCATCTTCGAAATTGGGCGATTCGAAAACGTGAGTCACGTCGCGGCTATAGTCTTCGTGTGTATCCATCAGTAAAATTTCGAAGCTGTGGTTCTGGTTGATAGGTATAACCGACTTTATGATGATATCTCTTAACACCGGCTCGCCAATGTCCAGCTCGTCAATCGTTTCAAACAAAGCGCCGAAGTCCAGTCGCCGGGCAGAAACCAGCATAGTTGCGTCATCAGCGATACCGGCAGGGCCGTCGTAACCTACTTCATAACCGGCAAGGTCGAGGCGCAGACTGGCTGACGGGCTTGGATTGCCATCGGCGACGTCCAGTTTCAGTAGCGATGCCGCACGGCCACCATAAGCCGCCCCCCAGCCTCCGGGGGAGAATTCTGCTCCACTGATAACATTCGGCGCAAAAATCGAGAAACGGCCACCACCACCAACATCTTCCTCTTCACCCAGGGTCGCATCAAAATGCACCGCTTTATCAAACGGAAAGTCATCAACGAATAACAAATTATCTCTTGGGCCACGGCCGCGTACGCTAAAACTGGCGAATTCACTGGCGGATGCCAAGCCAGGTAAACCGTCCAGCGATAGCAGAGGATCGGCACCACCGCCGACAGCACTTCGCAGCGCTTCCCGATCGAGATAAGTGCTGGAACCTGATGCAAAGGTATCAGCTTGCTGAGCTCTAACCTCCACTACCTCAATGGGTTGCGGTTTAAGTTCGAATACTATCCTGATATTTTTGCGCGTAACCACGCGTGCGCTTGGCTCGTACACTGACGCGAACCCGCTTTTGGCCAGGTTCACCGAGTAAAGACCGGGGTCGAGCTGCGAAGCATTGACACGACCTTGTGCGTCGGTTGCTAAAGTTTGCGTGATATTGGTTTCCCGTGCCGTAATCGTGATCTGCACGCCTGAGACTGGCCGCGCAGTAATCTGATCCTTAACAATAACGGTCAGCGCACCGGGCGCCTCGGCTGCGAGGCTAAAAAGTGGCAAGCCAAACAGCAGCGCCCACAGAGTCAACCACGATACTTGTCTCAAATGCCGGCTCATATTGCTATCCCTCCAACAGTTAACCACGATACCTGTCTCAAATGCCTGCTCATATGCTTTCCTCCAACAGTCCGCTGTATTTTTTGATGGAACGCTGCAAAGTTAGCAAAGCCATTGTGACTAAAATGTCGCTGAAACGTGAAAGCTTCATCAGGGAGTGGATGCCTGCAGCCGCGTTAATTGATAGGAAATACCGGCACCTCGACATCTAACCCGGCGAAAACATATTTCGGTAGCAATGTATAAGCAAAAAAAAGCCCGGCAAGCCGGGCAATAACAACGGGGTAGCACAACCTTAGCGGTACAGCACCAAGTTAACCTGATTCTCTAACCTTTCCTGCTGGCCGCTTACAGCTTGCGGGTCCAACTGCTCGCGCGCAACCATATCAGCCAATGATTGCAGGCTGTGCTCACCGCCCTGAATAGCTTTACCCAGGGTGTTACTCCAGCCGGCGTAACGTTTGGCTACAGCGGCACTGAGGAAGTCTTTTTCCAGCAAGGTGGCGGCGCGTTTTAATGCCATGGCCAGATGGTCCATGCCGCCGATATGGCCATAAAACAGATCATAACGGTCCAGGCTTTGGCGGCGTAGCTTGGCGTCGAAATTAAAACCACCGGTAGATAAACCGCCCGATTTTAAAATTTCGTACATCACCAGGCTTAGTTCTTCCACGTTGATCGGAAACTGATCAGTATCCCAGCCGTTTTGTGCATCACCGCGGTTGGCGTCGATGCTGCCAAAAATGCCCAGCGAAATAGCGGTTGCCACTTCATGGTGGAAAGAATGGCCGGCTAGGGTGGCATGGTTGGCTTCGATATTGACTCTGAACTCTTTTTCCAGGCCATACTGCTTTAAAAAGCCGTACACGGTTGCTGAGTCATAATCGTACTGGTGTTTAGTTGGCTCTTGCGGTTTAGGCTCGATTAGTAAGGTGCCTTTAAAACCAATTTTATGCTTATGCTCTACCACCATTTGCATAAAACGCCCCAACTGGGCGCGCTCCTGGCGCAGGTCAGTGTTAAGCAGAGTTTCGTAGCCCTCACGGCCGCCCCACAGTACATAGTTATCACCGCCCAAGCGTTTGGTGGCGTTCATGGCGTGAAATACCTGTGTAGCGCCGTAACTGAATACTTCAGGATCGGGGTTAGACGCGGCACCGGCGGCATAGCGCGGGTTGCTGAATAAATTGGCGGTACCCCACAACAGCTTAACGCCGGTTTCGGCTTGCTTTTGCTCCAGCACATCTACCATGGCAGCAAAATTATTAACGTACTCTTTAATGCTGTTGCCTTCGGGCGCTACGTCGATGTCATGGAAACAATAATACGGAATGCCTAACTTTTGGAAAAACTCAAAAGCGACATCGGCTTTGTGTTTTGCTTGTTGCATAGCATCACCGGCTGCCAGCCAGGGACGGTTAAATGTGGGCTGGCCAAACACATCCTGGCCGTTCCAGCAGAAGTTATGCCAGTAACAGGCCGCCATACGCAGATGTTCTGCCATGGTTTTACCGAGGATTTTTTCACTGGCGTTGTAATGTTTAAATGCGAGGGGATTGGTGCTATCAGCACCTTCATAGGCGATTTTATCTACTTGATCGAAATACTGAGCCACGCTGCTCTCCTTGGTTTTGCACATAATGCTGCTGGTGTAATGTTGGGCAATGATGCGGTTTATCACAATTATGTTTTTTCAGAGCCATCTTGTGCTTTTCAACATATTGCCGTCATCATTGCAGCTGTAGCGTTGTTGGCTGCGTGTATTCGCTCCAATCACATAGTTTACTATGCTCATGGGGCTCATCCACTTGCCGCCTGGCTACAACAGCAATGACTTAGGCAATATTGCTTTGGCCCAAAGGCTGTAGCTTAAAAATGTCCGGCCAGGCTCTGGTATAGTGCTTTGAATTTGTTGTAGCGCGGCAATAGCGCTGCATGGCGCTGGCTGTCGGGCAGATGCCGGCTTACCAGTTCAGGTTGCGGGCAAATATCGACCATTGGCGTGTGCGGCTCCATTGCCAGCTGGGCTAGCCTGGCAGCGCCCAGTGCAGGCCCCACTTCACCGCTTTGGCGAAAGCTAAGTGGCAGGTTTAGTATGTCGGCCAGTAGCTGGCGCCAATAGACACTGCGGGCGCCACCGCCAATAAGGTTAATCTCTGTCGGCTGCAAGCCGCTGGCATGCACGGCATCGGCGCCCTGCGCCAATGCAAAGCTCACGCCCTCTAATACCGAGTAGGTAAGCGCTTTGCGATCTGTGCCGTGGCTTAAACCAAACCAGACGCCTTTGGCATTAGGGTTATTGTGTGGTGTGCGCTCGCCAGACAGATAAGGCAAAAACAGTGGTAATTCAGTGATATCCGCACTTATATCCGCACCGGGCTGCTCCAGCTCAGCTAACAGCTCAGCCACCGGGGCATGCGCCACCTGATCGGCGTACCATTGCAGGCAACTGGCGGCACTTAAGGTTACCGACATTAAATGCCAGCTATTGGGCAGCGCATGGCAGAAACTATGCACCGCCGACTGCGGGTTAGCCATAAAACCATCGCTGACCGCAAAATACACACCCGAGGTGCCAAGCGACAACATTGCCTGGCCGGCACTGACAATACCGGCGCCAACAGCACCGGCGGCGTTATCACCACCACCGGCAACCAGTGGCACCTCGGCCATGCCCCAGCGCTGCGCCAGTTCAGGCAGTAAAGTACCAGTGATCTGGTTGCCCTCATACAATTGCGGCATTTGGCCCTGCTGCAAACCACAGGCCTGCAGCAGGGCGTCGCTCCAGTCGCGCTTGGCCATATCCAGCCATAAAGTACCGGCCGAATCTGACATATCAGAGGCAAAATCACCACTTAAGCAAAAGCGCAGGTAATCTTTTGGCAATAACACTTTTGCGACACGGGCGAAGTGCTCTGGCTCATTTTGATGCAGCCATAACAATTTTGGTGCAGTAAAACCGGGCATGGCCAGATTACCGGTAAGCTGTTGCAATTGCGGCACCTGTTGCTCCAGCTGCTGGCACTGGGCAAAAGCGCGGCCATCGTTCCACAGTATCGCCGGGCGGATCACTTGGTTGCTGCTATCCAGCATGGTGGCACCATGCATTTGCCCCGCCAGCCCGATGGCTTTTACCCCGGCTAACGACTGGCGCTGGCTTAGTTGTGCCATGCATTGCTGCAGGCCTGCCCACCAGTGTTGTGGATCTTGCTCTGACCATAACGGATAAGGCCGGCTTACTGAAAGCTCGCTACTACTGCTGTCGATAACGCTGCCGGTGCTGCTAAGTAAAATAACCTTTATCCCGGATGTGCCTAAGTCTATGCCTATATACATTTGCAATAATTATCCGAATGTTAGCGCTGATAGATGCATCTTTGATGAGCCTGCTACCAGCAGCAATTACGAAAATTCATAATTAATGGCTGAATTATGTTTTCTCATTTGCCAGCCGCGCTGGCTGGTCTAATATTGAACACGCTTGCACTATTTTAGTTAAAAATAAAAAACAAAAATAATAATCAGATAAACCAGACGGGGCGGGGATATGTTTAAAGCAAAACACAGCATTACGTTGTTGTTTAATGCGAATAAAGTTTACGATCGACAGGTTATTGAGGGTATAGGGCACTATTTACAGTCATCTAAAGTGGATTGGGATCTGTATCTGGAAGAGGATTTTCTCTGCCGGCTGGAGCATATTCACGAATGGAGCGGCGACGGCATTATTGCCGATTTTGATGATATGAATATTCAGCGCGCCCTGGCAGGCTCAGTTAAACCGCTGGTCGGCGTGGGTGGCTCATACAGCAATGCCGCCGATTATCCGGCAGTACCCTATGTGGCTACTGATAACTACGCTTTAGTACAAAGCGCCTATGAGCATTTAAAACGCAAAGGGCTGGACCGGTTTGCATTTTACAGTGTACCTGTCGATGAACAGCATCGCTGGGCCAAAGAGCGCGAAAATGCGGTGCGCACGCTAACGGCACAGGATGGCTACGACTGCCAGGTGTATCAGGGACACTGTACACGGCCAGAAACCTGGCAATATGCCATGAACCGCCTGACCGACTGGATCCAGGGGCTGCCCAAACCCATAGGCATTATTGCTGTAACCGACTCACGCGCGCGCCATTTACTGCAGGCCTGCGAACATGTTGGCATTATTGTGCCGGACAATATTGCCATTATCGGTATCGACGACGATGACATTGCCCGTTACCTCAGCCGCATCAGTTTAAGCTCGGTAACCCAGGGCTGTTTTGAAATGGGTTACAAAGCCGCCAAGCTACTGCATATGCAGCTGAATAATATTGACGTGGGTAATAAGCGTATTCTGGTGCCACCGGTGGGTGTGGCTTCGCGCCAGTCTACCGACTTTAAAGCATTGCGCGACCCTTATGTTATTCAGGCTATGCATTACATTCGCCGCCACGCCACCCGTGGCGCCAAGGTTGAGCAGGTGACTGACTTTGTTGGTATTTCGCGATCTAACTTAGAACAACGCTTCCGCTCAGAGCGTGGCCATTCTATTCACACAGAATTGCATAACCAAAAGCTGAGCAAAGCCTGCAAAATGCTGAAAGAAACCCAGGTTAACCCCACTGAAATTGCCAAAATGTGCGGCTACCCGTCGTTACAATATATGTATGCCGTTTTTCAGCGCCATTTCAGCCAGACACCAAAAGAGTACCGCACTGAGCGCACTGATACCTTTAATGGCATGGCGGTAAATGATTAACTTTTAACGCCGCTGCCATTTGCCGCGTTAGCGGCCATGCGCAAAAAACGCACAGCACAGACGTATTTTCATAACACTAAGGCCATTGATGAATATGGCCTTTTTTCTTTTAATGACACTACCTTTTATGTAATGGGCCAGCACACAAGCTGGCACGGCATTGACAGCGGGAGTGTTACACATGACAAACAATTATCGGGCGGTGTTACAACAATCGGTGCTGGGGCTGATATTTTGCTTAAGCGCCTGCCAACCCGCTGTTGATACAGCGGCGAACCACACCACTGCAACTGAACCTGCACCAGCACCAGCAGCCGCACAATTTAACTGGTTTGAATATCAGGGGCTTGACCCGCTGTTTGCTGAGCCCTTGCCGCAGGGTACCTATCAGAATCCGGTGCTGGCGGGGTTTTTCCCCGATCCCAGCATTACCCGCAATGGTGATGACTATTATATGACGGTGTCGTCTTTTACCTACACGCCGGGGCTGCCCATTTTACACAGCCGCGATCTGGTAAACTGGCAGCTTATTGGTTATGCACTAACGCGCCAGTCGCAGATGGAAATGGCCGGTTTGCAGGTGTCACGCGGCATTTTCGCCCCTACGCTGCGCTATCATGACGGCACTTACTATATTATCACCACCGTAGTAGACAGAGGCGGCAACTTTATTCTTACTGCCACCGATCCGGCTGGCCCCTGGTCTGATCCAATCTGGCTGCCTGAAGTAGAAGGTATCGACCCGGATATCTTCTTTGATGACGATGGCAAGGTGTATATTGCCCACAATGGCGACCCTGTCGAATCACTGTACGAAGGCCATAAAGCCATTTGGCTGTGGCAGTACGACCCACAAAGCCAAAAAATTGTAGCGGATTCACAACGGCTGCTGGTTAATGGCGGTGTTGACTTAAGCACTAAGCCCATCTGGATTGAAGCGCCGCACCTGTATAAGCATGATGGCTGGTATTATTTATTGTGCGCCGAAGGCGGTACGGCAGATCAGCATTCGGCGGTCATTTTCCGCAGCCGCAGCCTGGCAGAACCCTTTGTACCTTATAGCGGCAACCCTATTCTGACCCAGCGCGATCTGGCACCTGAACGGCCGGATCCCATTACTACCGCCGGCCATGCCGACTTTGTACAACTGCCCGATGGCAGTTGGTGGGCGGTATTTCTGGCCAGCCGCGCTTATCAGGAGCGCTATTTTAATACCGGCCGCGAAACCTTCTTATTGCCGGTGAGCTGGCAGGATGGCTGGCCGCATATTTTACCTGCCGGTGAAGCTATACCTTACCGCCCTGCCGCCCCGGCCAGCCTCGCCGCGACAACTACCCAACAGCCACTGACCGGCAATTTTACCTGGCGTGACGATTTTAGCGCTGACACACTGGATTTAAACTGGAATACCTTACGTAAATATGACCAGAGCTGGCTTAGCCTGAACAACAAGCAACTTACGCTGCAAGCTGGTGCCAGCGGGCTGGATTCGTCAGAACAACCCGCTTTTATCGGCCGGCGCCAGCAACACACCCATTTTGATGCCAGCACCAGCTTAGCGCTGCCCGCCGGCCAGGCTTCTGCTGGATCATCTTCAGCCGGAATAGTCGCGTTTCAGAACGAGCAATATCACTACTATCTGGGTGTTAAAACCCAGGGTGAGCAGGTGATCATTTTTCTGGAACAGGCCAACGGCGGCGCACCACAGCAAATAGCCAGCCAGCCGCTAACCAAGGCCACTGAGCAAATCCGCCTGAAAATAAGCGGCCGTGCCGGCAGCATCAGCTTTTACTACGCACCTGGCAACGATGACTGGCAACCACTGGCGGGCACCCAGGACGCCACACTGCTAAGCACGCAGGTAGCCGGTGGTTTTGTTGGCACCATGCTGGGTTTACATAGCCGACAGGAAACCGGGGGCAACTGATGAAACCGTGCTTATTACTGCGCTGTGTATTACTGCACTGTTTACTGCTGTGGTGCGTGTTGTTTAGCCTGCCAACCCTGGCGTTACCGGGTAATTATCTGGCACTGACACCCGCTAAAGCTGACTTTGCGCTGGTAGGCAAAAACAGCCAGGCCACTATTGTGGTAGCAGAGCAGGACCATAAAGGCTTATTGCGGGCAGTTAACAGCCTGCAACAAGATATCGCCAATGTCAGTGGTAAACAGCTGAACATCAGCCACAACGTGGGAAATGAGCCAACCGGGCAAGTGCTGATTATCGGCACCCTGGGTAATAACCCGCTGCTGGATCAGCTGGCAGCAGCGGGTAAGCTGGATACCAGCGCTATTGCCGGCAAGTGGGAAGCCTATCTTATTCAAGTGGTAGAGCAACCGATGCCGGGCATAGCGCAAGCTCTGGTTATCGCCGGCAGTGACAAACGCGGCGCGATTTACGGCGTATTTGATCTGGCCGAAACCCTTGGTGTTTCACCGTGGCACTGGTGGGCCGATGTGCCGGTAATTAAGCGCGAGCAGCTGTATATTAAAGCGGGCACCACTATTAGTGATGCACCAAAGGTAAAGTATCGCGGCATTTTTCTGAACGACGAGCACCCGGCATTAACAAACTGGGTAACGGAGAAATTCGGCGGCTATAACAGCCAGTTTTACATCCATGTATTTGAGCTGTTACAAAGGCTTAAAGCCAACTTTTTATGGCCGGCAATGTGGAACAACGCCTTTGCCGATGATGACTGGCGAAATGCTATTCTGGCCGATGAAATGGGCATAGTGATGAGCAACAGCCACCACGAGCCGATGATGCGCGCCGACAAAGAGTGGAACCGTTACGGCGAAGGGCCATGGGAGTACTCTACCAACCGCGACAATATCTATAAGTTCTGGCAGCACGGCGCAAAGCGGCATAAAAACCTGGAAAGTATTTTTACGCTGGGTATGCGCGGCCAGGAAGACGAACCGATGAGCGAAGGTGACAATATTGAGTTACTGCAACAGATAGTGGCCGATCAGCGCACTATTTTGCGGGAAACCTTTACCGACCGCCCGGTTGAAACTGTGCCGCAGGTATGGGCGCTGTATAAAGAAGTACAGGGCTTTTACGAGCGCGGCATGCGGGTACCGGACGATGTAACCCTGCTGTGGGCCGACGATAACTATGGCAATATCCGCCGCTTACCTACCGCCAGCGAGCGCAACCGCACCGGTGGTGCCGGGGTGTATTATCATTTCGACTATGTTGGCAGCCCCCGCTCCTATCGCTGGATTAATACCGTGCCGATGACAAAAATATGGGAGCAAATGCAGCTGGCCTGGCACTATCAGGCTGACCGAATCTGGATAGTGAATGTCGGCGACCTAAAACCGATGGAATTTCCTATCGACTTTTTCTTACGTATGGCCTGGAACCCGGATGCCTTTAACGCCAACAATTTGCAGCAATTTGCCACTGACTGGGCAACTCAGCAATTTGGCACAGCCCATGCTGCAACTATCGCTGAATTAATTCAGGGCTATACCCGGCATAATGGCCGCCGTAAGCCTGAAGCGGCAGAGCCCGCTACTTACAGCATTTTTCACTACAGTGAAGCGCAGCGTATCAGCGACGAACTGGCGCAACTGGTGGCGACATCAGATCAGGTGCAACAGCAATTAGCCCCCGCTATGCAGGACGCTTACATTCAGTTGGTTGCCCACCCGCTAAAAGCCAGCCAGGCGGTGTTTGAGCTAAACCGCGCGGTGGCGATAAACCAGCTGCATGGCGCACAGGGCCGGGTAAGCACCAACTACTGGGCGCAGCAGGTACGGTTTTGGTTTAACCGCGATGCCGAACTGACAGCGCAATACCATAGCCTGGGCAATGGCCGCTGGAACCATATGATGTCGCAGCCGCATATCGGTTTTACTTACTGGCGTAACCCACCGGCTAACCTGATGCCTGTGGTTTCGGTAGCTGAACCTATGGCGGTGGCGGATATGGGCGTCGCCGCCGAAGGTTCGCCCCTGTCGTGGCCGATAAGCGAGTATCAGGGCCAGCAACTGGCACTGGATAGCTTTTACCCGTATGGCCAGCAACAACGTGTAATTGAAGTGTTTAATAAAGGCACAGAACCGTTTGAGTTTAGCGCTAAAGCCTCAGCAGACTGGGTAAAACTGAGCCACAGCAGCGGCAAAATCGGCGTTGAGCAGCAAATTGCAGTATCCGTTGACTGGAGCAAAGCCCAAACCGGGCTGAATAACGCCGAAGTGCATATTCAGGGTACCGGCTGGGGCGGTGCCAAAATACAGCTGGCCGCAGTAAAACCCGCCACAACAGCCACACAGGGTTTTGTTGAAGCTGATGGTTATATTGCTATCGAAGCCGCCAGTGGCAAAACGGTTGCCAATAACAAGCAAGCCTGGTGGCAGGAAATTCCGGGCCATGGCCGCACGCACTCTTCAATGTCGGCTATGACAGTGCCGGATTATCAACCCGGCGCGCTAACACAGGCGCCTTATCTGGAGTATCCGCTGTTTTTTCATAGCACCGGCAGTTTTACCCTGCACAGCATAGTGGCGCCAACGCTGGACTTAGTGCCGGGGCGCGGCCTGCGCTTTGCCGTGGCACTGAATAATGACCCACCGCAACTGGTTGATACACTGGCCGATAACAGCCAGCAGGTGTGGGAGAAGTCGGTACTGGATGGTGTGCGTATTATCAACAGCACGCTGCAGGTAACTAAACCCGGTGCCCATACACTGCGTATTTATCTGGTAGATCCGGCGCTGGTGCTGCAAAAACTGCTGATAGACACCGGCGGCCTTAAACCCAGTTATCTTGGCCCACAAGAGAGCAAACGGCTGCGTTAGCAGCTGTTTGCTGCCAGGTTACACCAGCTTTGTCCACCTATTTACTGTGCTGGGGCGAAAGCAGCAAACATCTCGTCACAGGTCATAGTAGGGGTGTGTTCAGCAAAGTTGTAATAACCCGGTTTGCTGTCGATACACACCTGATGATCGAGCACTAAATCATCGCTGTTATCAAACAGCCCTGCAGGCATAATATATTGGCCATTCTGGCTTAAGCGATAAAACAAATGCGTGCCACATTCAGCGCAAAAGCCCCGCTCGGCCCAGTCGGATGAACGAAAAGCACGGATAAATTGCTCACCGCTAAACTTAACGTCTGTACCGCAATCAATCGCCAGCAGTGGCCCGCCACCCCAGCGTCTGCACATATCACAGTGGCAGGCGCCTATCTTACCTTCAGCTTTTGCCTCACTGATGATGACTTTGCCACACAGGCAACTGCCTTTACGTTGAACTGACATGTTATGCTCCCTTCTGGTTAATGCTACCTAGTTAATGCTACAAGCAATGCTACAAACTTTAGCACAGCACTATTTTATTCGCGTCCAGCCCTGAACATTGCGACAATAATTGTGTGCCCAATTACACCTGACAACCGCTTAAGAGAGGCTGTTATTCCAGTTACCATTTACCAACAACATGTTGCCACAGCAGCGCTAAGTTATGACGAAAACCAGTATCAACTGCTGCAACGCTTAGCGCTGCTGGCACAAAAGCTAAGTAGCCGCCATAGCACCGGTGATCAGTCTGCGCTGCGCGGTTTATATATTCAGGGGCCGGTTGGCCGTGGCAAAACCCTGCTGATGGATCTGTTCTACCAACAGCTGCAAACACCGCAGAAGATCCGGCTGCATTTTCATCATTTTATGGCACGTATCCACCAGGAGCTGCACCAGCTAAGCGGCCAGCCAGATCCGCTGCAGCATATTGCTGCACAGTGGGCTGCACAGTACCGGGTATTGTGTTTTGATGAGTTTTTTGTCAACGATATCGGCGATGCCATGTTACTCGGTACGCTGTGGCGCCATTTGTTTAATGCTGGCGTGGTATTGGTTACTACTTCGAATGCTTTGCCAGAGCAACTATACGCCAACGGCCTGCAAAGGCAGCGTTTTTTACCCACTATCGCCTTACTGCAGCAACACTGCGAAGTGGTGACTCTGGACAGTGGCGAAGATTACCGCCTGCGCCAGCAGCAAAGCTGGCCGTATTATCTGCAGGGTGCCAGCCTGACAACACTGCAGCAAAAGGCAGAGCAGCTCAGTGGCCCGCTGACAGCATTACCGGCTATTAACTTGCTAAACCGCACTGTACCGGCACTGTGGCATAACCAACAGCTTATTGGTTTTAACTTTAACGCCCTGTGCGCCGGGCCGCGCAGCCAACTGGATTATATGGCGCTGTGTGACCAATACGCCGCCATTGCCGTGCACGGCGTGCCCCAATTTAGCTACCTGGCCGATAAACCAATAGTGCACGGCGTTGAAGACAGTTATCAGCGTGAGCACAAAGAATATTACGTAAGCAAACTGGATAACGAAGCGCGCCGCTTTATCGCCCTGGTAGATGAATGCTACGACAGAGGCACCTTGCTAATGCTTAGCGCCGACGTGCCGGTTAACGAATTGTACCAGGCAAAACAATTGGCGTTCGCCTTCGCCCGTTGCAGCTCGCGGCTGCATGAAATGCAAAACCGGGTGTTAAAACACAACACCGCCATCACATAAAGCAGTTTTTGCCAACAACAGGGCATACTTGCTACCCTGCTTATAAACTTATGCGACCAGCGGATAGCAGTAACTGGTCGCATACGACTAGACTATTACTAAAATTGAACGCAATATGAATAAATTATTTTTCCATTGCGGAGGGAAGATGAAACTTAACTGTGATCTGGGTGAAAGCTTTGGCAGCTGGCAAATGGGGCTGGACAGCGATGTTATGCCACATATTGATATGGCCAATATTGCTTGTGGTTTTCATGCCGGTGATGCCGATGTAATAGCAAAAACCTTGCAACTGGCAAAACAGCACAGTGTTGTTATCGGCGCACACCCATCTTACCCCGATTTGCAAGGCTTTGGCAGGCGCAGTATGGCCTTGTCGCACAGCGAAATTGTGAACTGCCTGCATTATCAGATTGCCGCACTGGATGGTATGGCACAAAGCGCGGGATTAAGCCTTAGCTATGTCAAACCGCATGGTGCTTTATACAATGATATGATGAGCAACCCAGCCGTATTTGACGCTGTGCTGGACGCCATTGGCCGCTACTATAAACCGCTTAAACTAATGATTTTAGCCACAGCAGAGCAGCAACAATACTGCGATTTAGCTGCCGCCAAAGGTATTAACCTGTTGTTTGAAGCCTTCGCCGACCGCCGTTACACCGACGACGGCAAGCTGACACCACGCAACCAGCCTGGCGCGGTATTACACGCTGATGAGATGCTGACACAGGTTACCCAGCTGGTTAAACATGGCACTGTCACCACCGCAACCGGCAAACAACTGGCACTGGCTGCCGATACGTTATGTGTGCATGGCGATAACCAGGCCGCTATTGCCCAGGTGCAGCAAATAAGGGCTCTGTTAAAATGAGTATGGGCATGAGCAAGCCGCAGTATCAGCTGACTGTAGCCGGTGAAAATGCACTAATGCTGTATTTTGACCAGCGCATTGACCCGGGCATATCTGCTCTGGTACATCAGGCTTGCGCGCTGATCCGGGCTGAACTGGCAGCCGAGCTTATCGATGTATTACCCTCTTATGCTTCAGTGCTGGTGATGTTTAACCCGCTGCGTACCGATCACTTTCGCGTACAGGCACAATTGAAGCTCTGCCTGGCACAGCTGCAAAACAACGATAGCCAAAGCGGCAAACGGGTAGAGCTGCCGGTGTATTACAGCGAAGAAAGCGGGCCTGATTTAGCTCTTATCGCCCAGACAAAAAATATCAGTATTGATGAGGTTATTCAGCGTCATCAGGCTATCAGTTACCGTGTTTATGCCATCGGCTTTGCGCCCGGTTTTGCCTATTTAGGCGAGGTAGACCCACTATTACAAATGCCACGTTTAGCCACACCACGCGCCAAAGTACCACGCGGTGCCGTCGCCATTGCCGACCGGCAAACAGCGGTATATCCGGCGCAATCGCCCGGCGGCTGGAATTTAATCGGCCTGTGTCCAACGCGGATGTTTAACCCTGAGCAAACACCGGCTATGCCTGTATCGGTAGGCGATGAAGTACGCTTTGTCACGATAGATAAAGCGGAATTTTTACGCCTGGGCGGTGAACTACAAGGTGCTGAGCTATGAGCAGCTTTGAAGTCATAGCTGCCGGTGTATTAAGCCTGTTGCAGGATAACGGCCGTTTTGGCCAGAGCGCGCTGGGCCTGACGACCGGCGGCGCTATGGATGCCCCTTCTGCCCGTTGGGCTAACCGGCTACTGGGCAACGACAATAACGCCACCCTGATAGAGTGCAGTGTTGGTGGCCTGCAACTGCGCGCTAATACCAGCAGCTATATTGCCGTTACCGGCGCAGAGCTACCGCTTAGCATTAATGACAAACCGGCTGAGCTTTGGGCAGTGCATAAAGTGCAGCCAGGCGATGTTATAGAGCTGGGTATGGTAAGCCAGGGCCTGCGAGCTTATCTGGCCGTCGCCGGAGGTTTTGCTGTAACGCCACAGTTTGGCAGCGTGTCTACCGTGCTGCGCGAAGGTATTGGCGGCTTAAATGGCAATAAACTGCAAACCGGCGATTTGTTGGCAGTACAAAAGGTTAAACAACTACCAAGACTAAGCCTGCCGCAGGCCTACCGGCCACAGTTTAACCGCATCCTGACACTACGTTTGGTTGAAGGTTATCAGGCAGAACGCTTTTCTGTTACAGAGCGCCAGCGTTTTTACCTTAACAGTTATAAAGTGACACCACAGGCCGATCGCATGGGTTACAAACTCAAAGGCGCAGCCATTAGTTGTCAGCAAAGCCAGTTGTTATCTGAAGGCATCTGTTACGGCGCAGTGCAAATACCGCCCGATGGCCAACCGATAGTATTGCTAAATGACCGCCAGACGCTGGGCGGCTATCCGAAAATAGGCTCAGTGCTGTCTTTAGACTGTGCGCTGCTGGCGCAGGCTGTGGCCGGTACAGAACTGTACTTTACCGCCATCAGCCCTGAACAGGCACACAATGCACTCTGTTTAGCCAAAGTACGTACTGATGCAATAACAAGCCAACTGGTGAGCCTGTAATGACAGCACTGAACCCCGATTATCTGGCGTTAAGCCAACAGATAGAACAGCTGTTAGTGCGGCAAAACCTGCGCGGTATGGCGGCACTAAAACCGCATTTACGCCCTGGCTATGTTCTGCGCGCGGCGCGGTTGATTAACCAATGCCGTGGTACTGTGCTGATCGGCACCGGTTTTCCGGTGCTGGATACCTTTGAAACCGACGGACCGGCAGGCGCTATTGCTTTATATCAGTTGCTTACGCAGTTAGGGGCAAAGCCGGTTATTGTCTGTGGCAACCCGCTATACAGCGCATTAAAAGCCGATTACCAGTGCTACCAAATTACGGTAAATCAGTATGAAGCACTGCCTGCCATCGCCAGTAAAGCGCTGGCAGAATTACAGCCGCAGCTAGTGATATCCATCGAACGGCCCGGTTTTAATGCACAGCAGCGTTACGCCAATATGCGCGGTGAAGATATCAGCGCCCGCTGTGCCAGCTTTGATTATTTTTTAACTCAGGCGCCCTGCCCGACGATTGGCATTGGCGATGGCGGCAATGAAATTGGCATGGGTAATCTGTTGCAGGCCGTTAGTGCACTGAATATTACCCCGGCGGTAACTGAATGCGACGAATTGATTGTCGCCGATGTGTCGAACTGGGCAGCCTGGGGTCTGGCGGCTATGGTGTCCTTGCTGCGCAATGAAAACCTGCTTGCCGGTGCCAACCCGCTGGCAATTTTGCAGTATTTATCGGCCAAAGGCAGTGTAGATGGCGTTACCCGGTTAAATACCCTGACCGAAGACGGCCTGGCACATACTGAAGGCGAGCAACTGATTACGGATTTTAAGTTACTGATTAAGTGAGAATCGGTGTAGCCGCCGAACCGATATACCCACACCAACACGCCGTGAATACGTCCTTGTAGGCTCGGTTATGAACTTCATCCATGAAGTTCACCCTGACGGGCCAGCGGAGCTGTTCAAATTCGTTCCTGACGAATTTGTCCGCATCCATGCCGTCAACGGTTGGCTTAGGGTATATCGATTCTGCTTTATGAATTTCTGGTAACATCTTAAAGAGAACCGCAATGACAACAGTATATTTAAACGGCGCCTTTGTACCGGCCAGCGAAGCGAAAATATCGCCGATGGACCGTGGTTTTTTATTTGGCGACGGCATTTATGAAGTGATCCCGAGTTATGGCGGCCGCTTTGTTGGTTTTGGCCCGCATATTGACCGCATGCACAGCGGTCTGGCACAACTGTCGATTGACCCCAAGCTAAGCCTGACCGACTGGCAACATATAGCTGATAAACTACTGGCAGATAACCGTACAGAACTGGGCGATAACCTCGGCGTGTACTTTCAGGTTAGCCGCGGCACCGATACCAAGCGCGGCCATGCCTTTCCGGCCAATATAGCGCCAACGGTGTTTGGCTTTGCCTTTGCCATCCCACCCGAGCCGGTGGCCGATAAAGCCAAAGCCACCACCTATGCCGTGGTGACCGGCCAGGATTTACGCTGGCAACGCTGCCATATTAAATCGACATCACTATTGGGTAATGTGCTGCATTACCAGCAAAGCTACAGCCAGGGCGCGCAGGAGATATTACTGTTTGATAAAGATGGTAATTTAACCGAAGGCGCAGCAGTAAACGTGTTTATCGTAAAAGACGGTGTTATTGCCACACCGCCGTTAAGCCATAAATTACTGCCTGGTATTACCCGGCAACTATTGCTGGCCATTTTAGCCAAACACAGCAGCATCAAAGTGCAAGAACGCGATATCAGCGAAGCAGAAGTACTGGCCGCCGATGAGATCTGGCTTACCAGTTCCAGCAAAGAAATTGCGCCAGTGCTATATGTTAACGACAAGCCAGTAGCTGATGGTAAAGTAGGCGATGTCTGGCTTACAGTACAACAGCTTTTCAGCGCACATAAATTCGATTATTAACCTCATGCTAGTCAGCGCGCTGCCAATCCAGGCAGCGCCATCTTTTATCTTCTTTTTACCCCACTTTCACAAATAATTAATTTACAAAATTGCATTATTTATATATCTTTTAGCAACGTCATTTCAGCCGGAGCCCGGATGCGTATTTCTAACGTCTGGCAAAAGCCGTTGCCACTGTTGGTAGCAGCATTGAGCTTTTTAGTATTTATTGTTTTCTCACAACAGGTTAACGCAGATATGTTTAGCTGGTTTAAAAAAACAGAGTTGGAGTTATCTCCCGAAGTTAATGGCACTGTCACTTTTAACGGCAAACCGATTGCTGGTGCAAAGGTCCTGCGCCTTTTAACTTACAGCGACAAAAAATTTAATGACAGTACTACTACTGACGAGCAAGGCCACTTTCAGTTACCGGTTAAAACAGTAAAGCTGAGAGTGTCCTCAATGTTTGATACAGCAGTAACCCAAAACTTAGTTGTTGAACACGCGAATAAGCAAACGGATGTTTGGACTGCAGGAACAACTAACACTTTGAACTATGAAAGTGTTCAGAAATTATTATCCAGCATGAAGTGTGAATTGACCTCACCTGAGATGAGGTTAGAAATTCCCAGGGGAAACCCTCAATCCCCCCCCCTAGGCGTTGCCAGTATATGCACTTTTGAGCACGACGAAGTCATACTAGAAAAGGAATTATGGAAATGAATGAACTGACACCGTTAATGGCCGCATCGTTAGCTAACTCGGTCTATTTACTGAAAGAAAATGGTAGGGAGAAAGAGTTTTCGCTAGAACTAAATACTCAAGTAACCAAAAATTTTGACTTTGATTTGAACAACCACCGCCTAACAGGTGTATCCGGCAGTATTGTTTCCCGATTATTTAATCGAAGAACGGGGTTTGCCGCCATTGGTAAAGGTAAAGCCTCTTATGCAGGCGATCACGTGGTAGCCATTAGGGGCACAGACGGGCTACGGGATATTATTACAGATTTACATATTGGCCTAGCAGGCGGCGATAACAATTCTCTTGTACATGCGGGGTTCAACAAAGTATTTCAAAGCTTGAAACCAGCTTTAGAGCAAAGCCTTACACCCATCTTAACTGCCAATGGCCGCGGCACAGTGCACTGCGTTGGCCATAGTCTTGGTGGTGCATTAGCACATATAACCGCTGATTGGGTAAAAAGGCGCTATAAAAACCGCGTATGTTTATATACTTTTGGCTCACCGCGGGTTGGTTTAGATGGTTTTGCCATTAAAACCACCGGTAATATTGATAAAATTTTCCGCTGCACCCATGCCAGTGATCCTATCCCATTGATTCCATTATGGCCTTTTATGCATGCACCATATCAGTCACGTGAAATATTACTTAGTTCAGCTCAAGGATTGCGCGCATCCGGGCATAGCATGGGAGAAAATGGTACGCCGGGCTACTTAAATACCGCAAATAGTAATAGTTGGGGCGCGTTGCAAAACCAATCAACTGAACTTTTCAAAGAAATTGAATTAAAATACCCGGAACGACACCAAGTTACTTTCACTACATATTGGGCACATCGCATCAACAATGCTTTAATTACACTTTTGAGAAAAGCAGGTTTGTTAACGCTGATATATGCTCAGGCTCGTATTGGTACCTATTTGACATTTTATGACATGCTGGCTTCCTCTGTTGAGAAAATTGCCAAACTCTCTGGTGAATTTGCCGAACAAACTCGTGGGCTTCTAGGGCATATGCTGGTATTCGCAGGTAAAGGCGCAACTAAGGTAGCTGACTTATCTTATCAATTCATTCGCTGGGTTTTCGAAGTTACTATCGGTGCTTTACATCGTATTGCCAGACAAGCACTAGATTTGGTTAACTAATCAGTCAAACATGTTGCTCTATAACCGGATAGGCCTATTCTGGCTGTCCGGTAAACCTCGTCTACTTATTTACCGGCAAAAAATGACTTCAATCCGTCTTGTCACCAGAAACATTGTTTTAGGAATCATCGTCATTTTAGTTTTTTCATCACAAGTCATGGCAGATATGTTTAGCTGGTTAAAAAACAAAGAATCACAACTATCACCTGTAGTGCAAGGACAGATTTTATCGAATGGCGAGCCAGTTCGTGGAATTGCAGTGATCCGTGACTTAAATTATGGTGACAAACTATTTACAGACAAGTGCACAACTGATGCGGACGGACGCTTCAGCTTCTCGCGTAAAATTATTAAAGCCAGAGAGTCTATGTTTGATACCGATGTGAGGCACGGTTTATATGTAGAGCAAGGTTCTGAAGTAATAAGAATTTTTAGCATCTCCAGCTTAAACACACTTGATTTCAAAAGTTTTAATACGCTGCTCAAAAATATGACGTGTGAACTGAACAACCCCGAACTTGGTTACGATCTGGAACCTGATCCGGCAAAACCAGGTGTTTATTTAGGCGCAATCAGCAAATGCCGTTTCGCTGATGAAAGCGTTGTTATAAATAAGGCAATTGTAGAATGAATACCTTGACTCACCACATGGCTTATCAATTGGCGAATACAAACTAATATGTTCAATCGAAAGCTATTCCTGCAGTTGTCAGCAGCGTTGAGCTTTTTGTTGCTTATTATTTTTCCACAGCAGGTTAACGCAGATATGTTTAGTTGGTTTAAAAAATACGATGTGCATTTATCGCCTGCGGTGCAGGGTCAGGTGTTACTTAACGGCCAGCCATTAGTGGGTGCAGTGGTATCGCGTGAGCTTAACTATGACAAAGAATTTGTTGATAAAACTACCACCGATGCTAAAGGCCATTTTAGCTTTACGGAGAAAAATATCCGCTCCCGAAAACCCGGTAGTCTTTGGGAAATGCGAACCCGCCAGGTTATTGTTGTCCACCATAACCAACAACCCTATCTGCTCTGGTATCTGACAACGTCTAGCATTAAGCCGCAACAAGCCGTGGTGCAGCGCTTAGCTGCGCTAAACTGCGATCTTAAAGACGAAGAGCAGGATCAAGTATTCGCAAACGTTGAAACACCCCACTTTCCTCACGGCGTGGTAAGCATTTGCCGTTGGCCTGATTAAAACCCATTACAACGCTAATTTATGGCGAGCGCTTATAAGGATTAAACTATGGGCATACTTCTTTTACCTGCTTTTTTAGCATATGTCGCAGCCGTTATTTATGGTGCGATTAGAAGCTATAAAATTATTGAAGTGCATGGCGTAAGCCTTTGGCTTGGGCTATTGCTGGCTGCTGCGTTTATTTGTGCCATAGTGCCCACGCTCAACGTATATTTGCGCTTTAAAGATGCCACCAGTTTATGGGCTTTTGATGTACCTATCAGCTTGCTATTTAACCCCATAGCCGCGGTATTACTTGTTGCCAGTTTTGCCGTGTTAAAAAGCCATTGGCTAATCAGCCAGCCGCTGCCATTGCCGCTTAGTGTTGCGGCAACCGGCGTGCTGCTTGGCATTTCTGTTGGTACGGTGCTTGGTTTGTTTTTTGCCGAACAGCTGGCGGGGTTAGACCAGCTACCGCGCACGCATTAGCCCCCGGCTGCGGCTGAAACTCTGGTAACTGTTTACAAGTAATTATGCTAACGCTGCGATAGCATCATTTGCCATACTGTGGCTGGCTGCTCAGTTTGCTGCAAATAAGCCACTACCGCTTGCTGCTCTGCAGGCGTTTTGTTTTGCGATAACTTAAAACGGCCCGTGACACTACTCAGGTTAATCTCAACGCCGACTATGGCGTTAACTAATTTTTGTTGGTAGTCAGCGGCTTGCGCCATATCAGGTGCGCTGTGCGCTTCCTGTTTTCTGACCAATGCCAGCGTTTGCTCTGCATCTAACAACCGTGCTGTGCCTTTTAGTTCAGCCAGGGCGTAATTCCAGGTAGATACCGCCGGTTGCAGCTGGTAACAACTGGCAGCAATAAAAGCATGTGGCCCCTGAATAACAATAGTAACCGACGCGCCGTCTAACTGGCTTAGCTGCGGATTATTGCGCGCTAAATGGCAGTACGCTTTATCAGCCGTGCTGTGCCAGGCAAATAAAAACGGTAGTGGTGTGTAGCTCAAGCTGCCGTTATTACTAAGCAGCAAACCAAAATAATGTTGCTGCAAAAACGTCTGCAGTTGTATGCGGTCATCGCTGTAATAAAAAGCTGGTGGATACACTGCTGGCTCCCGGTTAGTACTGGCGCTGAATATGAAAGGCATTATCTATCGCGGTAAAACCCACCTGAGGATAATACTGCATGGCAGAAGGCGCGCTGCGCAGTAATTGTTGCACCTGCGGCCCGGTGGCCTGCTGTACCGCAGCCAGCAGCGCTTTACCTATACCCTGCTGCTGGTAAGCTTTATCTACCAGCAGATCACAGATATACACCACATAGGCTTTATCGGTTAAACAGCGCGCCAGCCCCAGTAGCTGGCCATTTTGCCTGGCGGTGATCAGCAAATTGCTACTTGCCAGCATAATGGCCATTCTTGCGCCATCGTCTGTTGGCCGGTTAATGCCTGATGCGCGATATAGCACCTGCATTTCGTCCAGATTAAAACTGCTTTCCTGTTGGTATACGATGGTCATTAGTTCTCTCCCTCTTGTGTTGCAGTTAGCATAGCGACTAAACTGGTATTGAAAAAAGTACCGGTTTTAACAAAATGAGAGATCCAGTTGCGCCTACTAACCGATAACCTGCAGCTTAGCGGCCAGGGCAGCCTGCAACTGCAGCTATACCAGTTGTTACAACACCAAATGCTGCAAGGGCTCTGGCCCAATGGCGCCTTACTGCCATCCAGCCGTCAGTTGGCCGCAGACTTAAAGCTAAGCCGCAACACGGTGAATCAGGTGCTGCAGCAATTGGTAGCAGAGGGTTATATCGAAGGTCAGCCAGGCCGCGGCTATCAGATTATTGCAGTGCCAGAGCAGTACTTTCAACCCGAGCCTGCCCGGGTTTTAACACTTAACCACTATGATTTACCGCAAAAACAGGGAATGGTAACTGGCTTGCTGCAGCCCGGTGTACCGGCTTTGCAGCAGTTTCCTTATGCGTTATGGCAGCGTCTGCTGTCGCGCCATAGCAGCCGTGAGCAGTTAAGCGGCTTTGCTGAGCCTCTGGGTTACCTGCCGCTGCGTCAGGCACTGGCTGTTTATCTGCGTCAGTCGCGCCAGGTGGTGTGTGACGAGCACAGCATACTGATCACCGCCGGAGCACAGCAGGCACTGTTTATTGCCGCCAAACTGGTGGCAAAGGCAGGCCAGCAGGTATTGATGGAAACTCCCGGTTACCCGCGCCTAAAGCAGGCGTTACAGCTGTGCGAGTTGCAGGTGCAGCATCTGGATGCCAGCTCTGCTAGTGGCCTTGATATCAAAACACTGCCCGACAAAACTGAGGCAAAAGCATTGTTTTTAACTCCTGGGCATCAGTATCCGCTGGGAGGCATTATGCCACTGGCAAACCGGCTGGCCGTGTTGCAATGGGCGCGCCAACACAACTGCTGGCTGGTAGAAGATGATTACGACAGCGAGTTTCAGTATCAACACCGGCCTGTTGCCAGCTTACAGGGGCTGGCGGGGGGTGAAGGTGTGTTGTTTGCCGGTTCGTGCAGCAAAACCCTGTTTCCAGCGCTGCGCCTCGGTTATCTGGTCGCACCCAAAGCGGTTATCGCTCAGGCCGCCAGCATTTTACAGGCGCTGCATGGCGATGTACCACTACTGCCGCAAGCCGCATTGGCCGATTTTATCAGTGAAGGCCATTTTGGCCGCCACCTGCGCAAAATGCGCCGCTATTACCAACAGCAAAAGCAGTTTGCGGCACAACTGCTGCAACAAAATTTGCCGCAGTGCCGCTTATATGCGCTGGACGCCGGCTTACATTTAGTGCTGGAATTTCCTGAACGGCTTGATGATGTCAGCTTACAGCAACAACTTGCGGCGCAAGGTATTAAGGCACAACCGCTTAGCCGCTACCTGTTTAATGCTGAGCCGCGCAGTGGCCTGGTGCTGGGCATTGGCCATAACACAGTGGCGCAGTTAACCAACGCTTTGGCTGCGTTAATAACCCTCTGCCGTAATACATTGCAAGGTTAGCAGGTTAGTTTTGCATTTCATGGCGCTGGCGATAGCGGGTAATAAAACTGGTTTGCGGCATCGGCTCACCAAAAAAATACCCCTGAAACTGCTGGCAGCCCAGGTGCAACAATTTACTATATTGTGCTTCGGTTTCTACCCCTTCGGCAATAACCGACAGTTCCAGGCTTTGCCCCAGCGCCAGTATGGTTTTAATAATGGCTTTATCGTTAGGGTCGGTGAGTAAATCACGCACGAAAGAGCGGTCAATTTTCAGCTGCTTTAATGGCAGTAGTTTCAGATAACTGAGTGATGAGTAGCCGGTGCCAAAATCATCCAGTGAAAAGCGTACCCCCAGAGTATTAAGTTGCTGCATCTTATCAATAATGGTATCGATATCCTGCAGTAACTGGCTTTCTGTCAGCTCCAGTACCAGTTTTTCCGGCGCCGCTCCGCTTTGCTCCAGAGCGCTGATCACCTCCTGCACAAACGCCGAAGAATGTAACTGGCGGGCACTGATATTCACCGCCAGATACCAGTGGGCAGTATCCTTATGTCTTGCCCATTCAGCCAACTGCAGGCAACTTTTTTCCAGCACCCAGCGGCCTATTTGCAGGATCTGGCCACTGCTTTCGGCCACAGGTATAAAGCTGGCAGGCACTATCATGCCGTGCTCTGGATGCTGCCAGCGTAGCAATACTTCCGCACCTACCACGCCAAGATTTCGCTCCAGCTGTGGCTGAAAATACAAGACAAATTCATCCTGCAACAGTGCCTGGCGTAAACCGGTGGCAATATCAGAGCGGGCGCTGACATCTGCCTGCATCTGCTGGTTAAAAAACCGCACGCTATTACGGCCGCGCTCTTTGGCATCATACATTGCCAAATCAGCATGCTGCAGTAATTCGTCGCTGTTGCAGCCATCAGAAAACATAGCCACACCCACACTGGCAGAAATAGAGTATGGCCGTTGCTGCAACATAAATGGCTCAGATAACAGCTGCACCACTTTTTCAGCAATTAGCCCGGCTTTCTGGCTCGACAGTTCTGGATCCGGATGCAAATCGGTCAGCAGCACCACAAACTCATCGCCTCCCAGGCGCGCCAGTGTATCGACCTTTCTCAGGCTAGCCTGCAACCGCTGGGCAACTTGTTGCAGTAGCTGATCGCCCATGGCATGGCCTAAGGTATCGTTTAGATCTTTAAAGTGATCCAGGTCGATAAACAGCAATGCACCTTGTGCTGTATTGTTGTGTCGCAAGCCCAATTGCACAGCCTGTTGCAGCCGGTCAAGCAGCATACGGCGGTTGGGTAAACCGGTTAGCGCATCATAAAATGCCAGCTGATGAATTTCCTGCTGATGCTGTTTATGTTCGGTAATATCAGTGGAGATACCACATAACGCATAAATATTGCCATTGCTATCGCGTAAAGGTAACTTCACTGACAGGTATGTACGTGTTTGCTGGCCGTCCAGTGAGCTGTTGGTTTCTTCCTCTACCAGCCGTACACCTTGTTGCAGCACTTTTAAATCATTCTGCTGTAAATTGGCGCTGCTTGACTGGTCAAAAAAAGCGTCATCACGCCGCCCTATTGCCTGGCAAGGTTCACAGCCAAACAGCTCAGCGGTTTTACGGTTAAGATACTGATAACGTAGTTTATTATCTTTAATATAAATATGCGCATCTACGCTGTTTAATATTGTACTCAGCCGCTCTTCACTGGCCCGCAGGTGGCGGGTTTTATCGGCGACTTGCCGTTTCAACCACCAGGCACCGCATAGCGCCAGTAACAGTAAGCTGCTAAGCATTGCCAGCAACAGCCAGACTTTTTCCGGTAGTGTTTGCTCGGGTACCTCCGTACCCCAACGCTGCAGGATTTGGTAGTAAGGTGAGCTGATATTGGTTTGCCACTGCGCCAGACGGGTTTCGATAACCGCAAGTAAATCCTGATTGTGTTGCTTTTTGGTGGCATAAAAAAACTGTAACGGCTGGAAGATGACATTACTTTGCTCTAACTGGTACTTTGCCAGCTGAAAATGGCCGGAATAATGATTCGCCGCTACCGCATCAGCCTGACCAGCCGATGCCATCGCAAAAGCCTCAGGCATTGAGCGGGCCCGCAGTAACACCACGTCCATACCCGATTGCGAAATCATATTTTGCAGATACTGCTGTTGCACAGATTCCTGCAATACTATGATCCGCTTGCCATCCAGTTCAGCCAGTGACTGCAGCTGCACTCCTTGCGCGGTATATAACTGTGACCAGCTGTAAAGCGCCGGAGTCTGGTGAAAATCCAGTTGTAAACTACGCAGTTCGGTAAAGGCAACATCGGGCAACAGATCTATTTCGCCGGACTGCAGCATTTGCAGGCAATAAGCCCAATCACATTGCACCGCTTTAATCCGCCAGTTTTGCTCTGCTGCTATTACTTGCAGTAAGTCGCCGAAAATACCTGATGGGCTGCCATCTGCGGCAGCCACAATTTTCGGAGTATTCTGATACACACCCACAACAACTTCACGGCCCTGCGCTGCAGCAAGCTCGCCGCATATCAAAGCGGCAAGTAGCGCTGCGTAACATCTAATCATCTAATCTCCGGCAAATTTTGCCTTAGCATTCTCTCATCAGCTTAAGCCAGCGTCTGTTAAATGCCAAGGTTGATGCCGAATTAGATAAAGCGCGGTGTTTATCCGCTTAACAATGCCGTTGCGGCGTACAGCTTACTTTCGCCTTGGTGCTGCACGGCATAATTAAAACCCGGCTGCAGACAATAGCTGCCATATTCACCGTTTTTATTCAGCGCAATAAAGCCAATTTGGGTGTCGGCTATATTGCCCTTGCGCAGTTGCAGCTTGTGATAAATACGCTGTACCGCCTGCTCACACGCCTGCTGTGGGCTGTAGCCCTGGCGCATCAGCTCTACCACCAGAAAAGAGCCCGTTACCCGGATCACTTCTTCACCATGGCCGGTGGCGGTGGCGGCGCCCACTTCGTTATCGACATAGAGCCCGGCGCCGATAATCGGCGAATCACCCACCCGGCCGTGCATTTTAAACGCCATGCCACTGGTGGTGCAGGCACCTGCCAAATTGCCGTGGCTGTCCAGCGCCAGCATGCCTATGGTGTCATGGTTTTCAATATTAACGATTGGCCGGTAATTGGCATCTTTTAGCCACTGCCGCCATTCCTGCTCTGACTCCGCCGTGAGTAAATTCTCGGCAACAAAGCCCTGCGCCAGCGCAAAATCGAGCGCGCCCTGTCCTACAAGCATCACATGCGGTGTCTGCTCCATCACCGCCCGCGCCACCGCCACCGGGTGTTTAATTTGCTGCAACGCGGCCACCGCGCCGATATTGGCAAATTCATCCATAATGCAGGCATCCAGTGTAACCTTGCCATCCCGATCCGGCCGGCCGCCATAACCAACACTGCGCTCGCTTGGATCGGCCTCAGTCACCATTACGCCTTGTTGCACCGCATCGACGGCGCGCTCCCCCTGCTGCAATAAATTAAACGCCACCTTGTTCGCCTGCATGCCAAAATCCCAGGTGCTGATCACCACAGGTTTACGTACCGGCGCTACCCCTGCCGCACAACCCGGTAACAAGGCTGAAGCTGTTGCTCCGGCGCCCAACATAGCGCTGAGTTTTAAAAAATAACGCCGATTAAGCATGTGGCTCTCCTTTTTGTGGGTTTGACCCAGCCCGTTCAGTTAGGCAAAGTTGTAGTTGCTCAAGCTTAGCGCTATCGACTTTATCTTCGGTAAGTACCGCCGAATGCAAATGCCAGCACAGCTGCGTATTGTCGTGAAGTGTTTGCTGCAACTGCGGCAAATTAGTCAGCGTAACCCCACCACCGGCCACCAGCACCAGCCGCCCGGCAATATATTGCTGCAAGGTTGCCAACTGGCGTACGCCCTGCGTTATGCTTTGTTGTTGCTGCCAGGGCGTACCGTTGCTTAATAGCCGCTGTACGCCTAATGCCAGCAGTTGCTCTACCGCTTCTGCCGGGCTGGTGCAGGCGTCAAAAGCGCGGTGAAAAGTACAAGCCAGGCCCAGTTGCCGGCACTGTTGCAGCAACAGAGTTAAAAATAGCAGATCCGGCTGCGCATCTGTTGTTAATGCACCCACCACTATGCCATCAGCACCCAGTTTTGCTGCCTGCAGTAACTGCGCCTGTATTTGCTGCTGCTCTGGCTGCGAATAGACAAAATTACCGGCTCTGGGCCTGAGCATAACCCGCAGCTGCGTATGCGAATTACAGGCCGCCCGCGCCTGACGCAACGCGTCGGCACTGACAGATAAGCCCTGCTGCGCCATCTGGCTGCACAGCTCAATGCTGTCAATACCGGCTGCGCAAACGGTGCGGATATTCTGCGTAAGGTAGCGGCTGTCGCTATCAAGACAAATTTCAATTTGCGCCATACGGCTTAGCCTCCTGTGCTGCAACGACCAGTTGGCGGCGGGCATAATAAATAGCCCCTACCGTTGCCGGGGCCAGCGGCGCACTAAAGCGGCTATGTTGTGCTGGCGGCAGGTAAGTTAGTAAACGCTGCCCCACACCACCAAGCAGGCAACAACGGCCTTGCGGCAGCTGCTGGTTAAGCCTGGTGATAAAATTGAATGCCTGTTGCAGCATAGCCAGCGCAACCGCATCACCGCTATCTGCCGCCTGAAAAACCAGAGGCGCCAGCTCAGCATATTGCTGCGGTGTCGCCTGCAGCAGTTGCTCTGCCATTAGCGCTGCACCGCCGTTAAAATGGAGCTGCAGTAAGGCAGTCAGCTTTGTTTCCGGTGCCAGAGCATCCAGTGCCAGCAATACCGCCTGCACGGCCTGTAAACCCAAACCGGAACCACTGCAGACAGCGTTGATTGGAAAGCCGTAGCCACCGAGCAGGGTTTCGCCATGTTCAGTCAGCCCGATCGCACTAAAACCGGTGCCAAGAATAATCACGCTACCGGGCTCGCCGCCGTGAGCGCCGTAACAGGCAGCGTGTAAATCGGTGGTGACATGCCAGCTGGCAAAAGGGTGCTGCCACTTTAGCGCTGTGGCTTTTAATCCGGCCAGATGAGCGCCGGCAAAACCGGCACCAATATGCAAACGCGCATAAGCAGTGCTGTCCAGCCTGGCCTGCAACAAAGCGGCATTTAGCGCTTGCCAGACATTGGCTTCAACCTGTGCCCAGCCCAGCCCCAGGTTCGCCGCGCCGGAATGGCCTTCGCCAAGCAGATTGCCACTCTCATCTTCCAGCCGTACCCGGCAATGGCTACCGCCAGCATCGATACCGGCAAACAGTGCAGAGCTTACAGTTAACATCGATCAGATTACCTTTATGATAAAAGGCGCAGACTTAGCTGCGCCTTTTGTATGACAACAACGCTTTAGCTTATAGCACCGGCCCAATCAGCTCAAATTCTGCCACCTGCATTAAATTGGTATCACCTTTGTTTTTTGTGATCTCAATGCGGTAATGGCTGAAGCTGCGGCCATTTAACAGGCTGAAGCTGCGCCGCTCGGCACGGGCTGCGAAACTTTCACCTGCCCAGTCACCCAGTACCTGCCAGCTTTCACCATCATTTGAGCCAAGCAGACGGAAGTTCTCCGGATCGCGGTCCGGCGCATCGTTTGCACTGGTCATAGCAAAGGTATTAACAATCACCGCTTCTGGCAAGCTGATTTCCAGCCAGGATGGCGCTTCAACCGACGGTACACCGCCGTTATCCAGCCATTTGGTTGCCGGGTCATTATCAAATGCCATAGTACCCGCTTCGCCATCACTGATAGCCGCACGCTCAGTAACCTGGGCTGCACCGTTATCACTGTGCTCCTGCGCCTGTACCTGCGGGCCTATCAGCTCAATTTCTGCTACCTGCATTAAGGCGCTATTACCTTTGTTTTTAGTGATATTCAGCCGGTAATGGCTGTAGCCCAATGCATTGGCGATGGCAAACGTTTGCCGCTCGGCGCGCTCGCTAAAACTGATACCGGCCCATTGGCCCAGGTTTACCCAGGATTCGCCATCATTAGATGCTAACAGGCTGAAGTTTTCCGGATCGCGATCCGGCGCGTCATTAGCACTGACCAGCGCCAGCATATTTACTGCCTGCGGCTCTGGCAGGGCAACACTGGCCCAGGCCGGTGCATCGACAGTTGGCACTGCTGTGTTATCCAGCCACTTAGTCTGGCTGTCACCGTCAAAGGCATAGTCGGCCGCTTCGGCGTCACTGATAGCACCGCTGGAGGTTACCGCTGTGGCGGTTAAAGCATGGTTCAGCGCCGGCACTGCGGGCCCGATAAGCTCAATTTCAGCAATTTGCATTAAGCTGTTGTCACCTTTGTTTTTGCTGATATTAAGCCGGTAGTAGTTATAAGCCAGGCTATTACTGGTGCTGAATAAACGGCGCTGGCCACGACTATCGAAACTCTCACCGGCCCACTCGCCTACAGTCAGCCAATTGACGCCATCATTAGAGGCCTGCAGGTTAAAGTTCTCCGGATCGCGCTCAGGTGCATCATTGGCGCTGCTGATTGCAATGCTGCTAACAGCTTTTGCTTCGCTAAACTGCACCTGCACCCAGGCTGGCTGCTCTGCCGTTGGCACCGCAGTGTTATCCAGCCATTTTGTGCTTAGCAAACCGTCAAATGCCATATCGGCGCTTTCTGCATCGCCAATGGCACCGCTGGCGCTGATGCTGCCGCCTTGCTGAACTTGGTCGGGATACACCGGGCCAAATAACTGCACTTCAGCCAGTTGCATTAAGTTAGTGTCGCCTTTATTTTTCGTAATGTTCAGCCGGTAATAGCTGTACGGCAAGCTGTTATTAAAGGCAAAATCCTGCGCCGTTAAGCGCTGCTCAAAGCTGATACCAGCCCACTGCCCCAATGTAAACCAGCTTTCACCATCGTTAGAAGCTTGCAGATTAAAGTTTTCCGGGTCACGGTCCGGCGCATCGTTGGCGCTGGTAATTGACAACACACTGATAGCCTGCGGCTGCGCAAACTGTAGCGTTAACCAGGCGGGTGCTTCTGCGCTGGGCACGCCGGTGTTATCCAGCCATTTAGTGTCAACACTGCCGTCAAAGGCCTGGTCACCACTTTCGCCATCACTGATAGCGCCGCGGAAGCTTATTTGCGCACCGGCTAAATAGGCCGCAGTGGTGTATTCACGAATAGGCCCGCTGCTGTTATCAGCCAGTACTAATGGCAGTTCAATATCAATAATGCTGTCCGGGGTTAAACCCAGCTCTGCCAGTACAGGATGGCCCTGCAATGCATCAAGTAACTGCTGGCGCAGCGCTATGGCTGCCGCCTCATCGCCCTCAGCCGCCAGCGCAACCTGTGCTGCTGCGGCAGCGAACGTATCGGCCAGGGTTGCCTCAGCACCAATGTGGGCAAAGGCTGCATTAACAAAGGACAACCGAATCAACTGGTTGCTGATTTGGGCAAAGTTTTCCGCGCTATCGGCACTTTGCAGCGGTTGCTGCATCAGGTTTATTGCCGGCATGTCAACGCCGAGAATACGTAGCAGCTGCGCGGAATATTCCAGCTGTGCTGGCTCCAGCGTAGCCAGAGCCGACACATTACGCCCACCGGTAATGGCGGCCTCCAGCAACTGGCTGGCAAAAGTGGTTAGGGCATTAACCTGCACCGTAGCATCAGCGGTGCCGTCGGCAGCAGCACCAAGCGGCGCTTTTAACCAGAACAGGTTAGTTAATGTCACCGTTCCCAGCGCGTCTGCACTGACTGCAGCACCTAAGGCTGTTTCGCCGCATAGGCTAAGATCACACAACATGCTGCTATCGCCGCTAGTGGTAACTGCCAACTTGTGCACTGCGCTAAAAGCATAGCCCGGTGCTGATGTCAGGGTGGTAGCGGCCATACCGCTGCTGTCAGTTTGCGCGGCTGTGCTGTTTACCGCTGTGCCATTTAACGCACTGACACTGACAGCGGCGCCGGTTAAAATACCTTTTACTGCACTGGCGTTGATCTCGACTGAGGTTGATACCGGTGTTGGTGCATTATCTACATCCGGTGTTTCACCACTATCGCAGCCGGTTAACACGGCTAATGCCGCTGCCATGGCGCACAGCAGCTGACGTTGTTGTATTGTTTTCATTATATATTCTGCCTCTTTGTGTGCCTGGTTCAGAAATTAAACGTGATACCTGCGTAGTAACGCCGGCCAGAGTAGCTATTGTTTAAAAAGCGCGCATCGGTGTCGTTACCTAACCTGGACGTTGATTCAGATTTAGTCAGGTTGATAACTGATGCGCTTAGCAGCCAACGCTCTGTCAGGGCATAGGAGGCATTTACATCTATTTGATCGTACGGGTCCTGATACACGTTTAAGCCACTGTTAATACCCAATACCGTTTCACCGCGTTTGTTATAAGACGCACGGATACTGTAATCGTCTGTTTCGTAAAACGCCGACAGGTTGTACTGGTACTTGGCACTGCCCACCAAAGGTGATTCGCCA
Source organism: Rheinheimera sp. EpRS3 (assembly GCF_001513785.1). Classification (GTDB taxonomy): domain Bacteria; phylum Pseudomonadota; class Gammaproteobacteria; order Enterobacterales; family Alteromonadaceae; genus Alishewanella. The sequence goes on along the minus strand of NZ_LNQS01000001.1, from coordinate 140,272 downwards.
AACTTTTCGCCATCGACATTAACGTCGGCCTGGTTAGTTTTGTTGTAGGTATAGTTGGCATTAAGGCCAAAGCCATTGGCAAAGGCATGCTGGATAAACAGCTCCACGCCCTGCGACTTGGCATTAGAGCCATTACCTACCGTGCTGTAGGGGCTAATAGTAATTTGACCCGGTTCTACCACACCCGGCTCGCCGGCAAAATCGCGCACCGAATCAATGATCAGCGGCACGACAAAGTTATCAACGTCTTTATAAAACAATGCCATGCCCACTGCTGAGCCCGTGCCGTAGTAGTACTCGATTGACAGATCCGCCTGCATCGATTCAAACGGTTTCAGGTTTTTATTACCGCCACTACCGCTAAAACCCGGTTGAGTATTAAAGGCGGCGCGATCATCTGCCCATTCATCTGAAACAAAGCTGATACGCTCCTGGCTGCCCAAATCACCGTAGCCTGGCGGTGACATCACTTTAGCCAGTGCCCCGCGCACGACCAGATTGTCACCAGCATCCCACACCAGGTTCAGGCTGGGTAGCACATAGGTTTCTTCGGTGGTTTGCGATATTAACTGCCAGTTTTCGACAAAACGGTCATCGCCGGTAACAGGTAAACCGGTTACATCGTCGGTATGATCAAGAAAGTAGGTATATAAATCGGTCGACTCGCCGGTGGTTTTGGTTTTTACTACCCGCACACCGGTGTTACCACGGAAATCACCAAAGCTGAAATCGCCCTGCAGGTAAAATGCCTGGCCTTGCTCGCGGATGTTATAGACAAAATTATCTTCAATCCGGGTATAGGGTTTATAGTTGCTTAAAATAATGTCGCGGTACTTATCCCAATCCACTACCGGCATCAGGTTAATATCAAAGCCACCGGCAATATTGCCTTCGCCATTCGCTTTTAGTACGTCTTTTGCCAGTGGCATACCACCGTTCCACTGATAGCTGTCAAACTGGTCTATACCGCGACCACTGGCCAGCGCACCTTCAACATCAAAATCAGGCGCCAGAAAAAAGTTATTACCGGTTTCGCGATGCAGTTTGGCATCACGGAATTTCAGGCCGGTACGAACCAGTGTAAAAATGCCCCAATCGACATCAAAATCAAGATCCATCTGATAGTAACGCTCTTCCAGCGTGCTGCGTACAAAACTGGAGTTAGACGAGCCCGGGTCACGGCCGCCGCCAACACCATTTAGTAAGTTGGTCAGGGTGTTAGGATCAATATACATCGACATACGATCGCCCAGCGACCAGCCGGCAAATTGTGCAGCGTTTTCAATAAAGGGTTGGTTTTCGCCCCAGTTTGAACTTTTATACGCCACATCCCAGCTTTCTGTTGGCCCGCCTTTGGCCTCGGTGTTACCGGCAACCAGTTTCAACCGGTAGCTATCACCCTCGTAACTGAAGTTAAAATCAAAAGTATCTGAGGTAGACTCTTCCCTGACATAGCTGCCATTCATCCAGGGAAATTGCAGGTCGTTTTCTGCCCCACCGGCACCGACGGTATAATCCATGCCGGTAATAATGGTGCCGGACTCATCCAGCGTCACACCGGTAAGAAAATTAGGGTTTAATGACCATTCCGGCATCGACACCACTGAGCTGGTTCTGTTCTGGCCTAAGGTAAAACCAAAATAGTTAAATCCCAGCTCCAGCCGGTCGGTTGGCCGCCATTGCCCGGTAAGCTGCAGGCCTTCGCGCTCACGCTCTTCTTTGGTTACGCCAACCCGGGCTACCTGCGGAAACCAGACCCCGTTATAAACATTGCCCTGCGCATCGGTCAGCTCTGCCCAGTTATTGTTGTTATCTACCGGGTTGCCGTTAACATCCACCGCGGTATCGTCCTCGCCGCTCCAGCGCCAGATACTTGAATCGGTGCCTCCCGACAACACGCGGCTGGTGCGGTTTTGCCGGGTATAACCCACCAGCAGGCCCAGACTCTCAGCGTCGTTTTTCCACGAATACACCCCGGTAAACTGCGGTTCATGCTTGTCGGTGACATCAGCATAGGTCGACTCAATATTTAACACGCCGGAATTGGCGTCCATATCAAATGGCTTACGTGTATGCAGCAATACGGTACCACCAACCCCACCGGCATCCAGCCGGGCTTCCGGCGATTTAAACACTTCTACCGTCTGGATCATTGCCGACGGCAGCAGGGTGTAATCAAAGGAGCGTGATGGTTCACCGGGTGACGACGCAATAAAGTTGCCATTTAGCTGGGTAAAGGTCAGATCAGACGATAAACCACGGATACTCACGGTTGAGCCCTCACCGCCGTCGCGCTGGATCACTACACCAGGCACACGCTGCAAGGAATCGGCAACGTTTTTATCCGGAAACTTACCGATATCCTCAGCGGTAATGGCATCCACCACCGCGCTGGATAAGCGTTTGATCGCCATATTCTCGGCCATACTGGCACGGATACCCCGCACCTGTACTACTTCAATTTCAGCTTCGGCTTTGGCTTCTGTCGCTGGCTCAGCTTCCTGTGCCAGAGCAGTATTACAGCCGGCCGTTAATAGTAGGCTCAGGCTTACTGCCTGTGCCAGCCGGTGTTTACGCAACCTTGCAGGCTGCGTGGTATTCCCCGTTTCGTTGTACCTATTTTTACTGTACATAGTGTGTTGCTCTCATTTTTTTAGTTTTAACTATTGTTCTGAGCAATGAGTTTCTCTTACCGCCTAAACGCAGTCAGAACCCTGTTTTTTCACTTGTGTCATTGTCGAGCGGCCCCACTTAACACAGGGCTTTGGTTTAACTTTTTAGTTTCAGTTTGCGCAGCACCTCATCAGACGGGCCGTCGAAACTGGCCATAGGTTTATTACCGATATAGCCGATGTCGGCCATACCGGGTTCAGTGGTGTAAAAGGCTGTGGCAGTTAAATCGCGTACTTTGGCAAAGAAGCGGGCACCATGCTTTAAGTTGGCGGCGGCTTTGGGTTCAAAACAGATATCGTCACAAATTTGCCGCTGCTCAGTAGCGCTGAGTTTGGCGAACGCTTTACCAAAGCGTTTTTTTGCTTCGCCGTTTAACCACACCAAACCGCCACGTACCAGCACCAGATCGGCTTTTTGTTGCGGATAAGGCGCACTCACCCATTCATTAATAAAGTGCTGCGCCCCCAGGCTGGCAGCCGAAGGTGACTGTGCATCAGCCGGAATAATAATGTCTGCCAGCACCGCCAAATCATCCAGCTCGGCCTGAGTCAGTGTCATTGACCAGGGTATTACCGGCTTTAGCATATCCGGATCGGTGGGCCGGTAAATCAGCTCGGCGCCCTTGGTTTTAGCCGTCACCGCCGCGGCATGGCCAGCCATACCCAGTACCGGCATAGCTACGGCGGCTGTTGCCAGCAGCTTTAATGCATCCCGGCGTTTTAAGTTGGTATTGCTACTGTCGTTATAGTTATGATCTGCCATGTTAAATATTCCTTTGCTTGAACTGTTCAACAATGTAATCACTGGTGCGCCAGGCCAGCGCCAGAATAGTCAGAGTGGGGTTTTTATCGGCGTTGGACGCAAAAGGTGCGCCGTCGGTGACAAACAGGTTGGGTACATCCCAAGCCTGACAATACTGATTCAGCACCGATTTTTTGCGGTCGGCGCCCATAATGGTGCCGCCGACTTCGTGAATAATGGCGCCGCCGTTCATGATGGCTTTGCGGCCGTCAGTTTCTATGTTGCTGGTTACCTTTCCACCCATACCGGTAATAATGTCGGCGAAGGTTTTCTGCATATGCGCCGCCTGATTTATCTCATGCTCGGACCATTGCCAGTGAAACTTCAGCACCGGTATACCCCACTGGTCCACCACTGTCGGGTCCAGTTCGGCATAGCTGTTTTCGTTCGGGATCATCTCGCCACGGCCATCAAAGTGCACAAAGGTACCGTAATAGCGCCGGCACGCCTGTTTAAAATCGGCACCGTATGCACCTTCAGTAAAACTTTGCAGGCCACCAAAAGCACCGGCCCCCGGCATACCACGGCCACCGCTCATTTCAATGTGATAACCACGGGCAAAATTCAGCTTGCCGGCCTTTTGCTGCTTGTACAGCCACCATGGTTGATATAGGTGCATACCAGACGAGCCGTCTTCATTCATCGGCGGCAGGTTTTCCAGCGCCGGAATTTGCCCGCCGACGCCAGCACCGACAGTATCCATCAGGTATTTACCCACCAGACCGGAACTGTTGGCAATGCCGTCCGGAAATAGTGGGCTGCGCGAGTTAAGGAAAATCCGCGCCGTTTCTGCCGCACTGGCGGCTACCACAACTGCACGGCCTTTTACTTTCACTTCTTCGCGGCTGTTTTTATCAATATAAATTACGCCATCTGCTTTACCGGCCTTATTCAGCGTTACTTCGCGCACCATGGCATCGGTAATAATGGTCAGATTGCCGGTGGCCAGTGCAGGTGGAATTAACACCGTAGTGGACTGGAAATTGGCTTTAATAGAGCAACCACGGCCACACGGTGTGGCCCAGAAGCAGGCAGCGCGGGATTGCATAGAATCGGCCACCACTTTTTGCCCCAGTTCACTGTTAGGAAACAGCTTTGCCGGCAGCCGGGTGTGGTCCTGGCGCTGGCTTAAAATCGCCAGATGCGCCGGGATCACCGGAATATTCAGTTCATCACAGGATTTTTTTGCCAGCAGCTCATAAGCGCGCGGCTTGGGCGCTGGTTGTAAAATGCCTTCGGGCGAATCCGGCGTGTTTTCCAGGCCGTGGCCGGTTTCACCATACACGCCAATTAACATTTCGGTTTTATCGTAATAGGGCGCTAAATCGGCATAGTTTATTGGCCAGTCAAAGCCCAGGCCATCGCGGCTGTAGGGTTTAAAATCATACTCGCCGTTACGCAGTGAAATACGGCCCCAGTGGTTGGTACGCCCGCCCAGCATGCGGGCCCGCCACCAGTCAAAACGTTGCTGTGGCTCACGGCTGGCCTGGGTATAAGGTTCACCCGGCACCTGCCAGCCACCGTCGATGGTGGCATCATAAAAACCAAAGGGTTTATCCGGTGTACTGGCACCGCGTAGCGGCGCCTCTTTGGGCAGATTAAACATCGGCGTTTCTGTTACTGGGTCATAATGCCGCCCTGCTTCAAGCATTAACACCTTTAAGCCGGCGATGCTTAATATTAATGCTGACATACCGCCGCCGGCCCCAGAGCCAACTACGATTACGTCATATTCCTGCTGTCCGGATGCTCCTGACATCTTGCACTCTCCTCGTCTGCACACTTTGTAACCATGTGCCTTGTTATAATAATTATGCTGGCCCGGCTGCTAACGGCCTGCTAGCTTGGAACCACTCACTCAAACGCCACTCTGTAACCGGTTACACTGCCAGGCAAAAAAACCGGGCATTAAATTTAACCTCAACGCCCGGCGTGATTGGCCACGGCCAGCAGTAAATCGCGCGTTGCACGGATCCCTGCATCTTCATCAGCATTTTCACCTTCATACTCAATACCGATATAGCCCTGATAACCCGCGTTTTGGATCAATTGCCACATGCGCTGATAATCGATACTGCTCTCAGCGCCGTTGTCATCAAAGGCATAAGTTTTAGCACTGATACCTTTGGCAAACGGCAGCAGTAATTGTGTGCCTTGGTATTTATCGCCGCTAAAGTTACCAAAATCCGGCAGGCTGCCAACATTACCGGCCTGCTGCAATACCGTGGCCAGCCAGTTGGCGTCCATAGAGTGGCCCATATGGTTTTCGACAATAATGCTGATCCCAAAGGGCGCGGCAAAAGCAGCCAATTGTTGCAGGCCCAGTACTGCCGCCGGTTGCATTTCTAAGGCGTCGGTTTTGGCGTTATCAGCAATACTGACACGGATAGCATGGCAGCCTAAAAACGCTGCGGCTTCAACCCACTTATAATGGTTTTCTACCGCCTGCTGTCGTTGCTTTGCCTCCAGTGCCGCCAGGTCGCCTTCAGCGTCGACCATAATCAGTAAGCTGCTGACACCGCTGTCATCGGCGCGCTGTTTTAACTGGCGTAAAAAAGCTTGATCCTGCGCCTTGTCGGCAAAAAACTGATTTACGTATTCGACAGCGCCGAGTTGAAAATCGCGCCGGGTTTTTACAGCAAAATCCAGTACCTTTAGCTGACCGGAGCGCAGCTGACGGTGCAATGACCACTGTGCCAGTGAAATTTTTGGCTGTAACGGGCTGGCCGCAAACACCGACCAGCTTAGCGGTAACTGGCTGGCTAAACCGGCAACAGCAGCCCCGGCAAAGGTACGACATAAAAAATGGCGACGGTTAATAGCCATAACATGCTCCTGTTATAAGGCACGGATCCGGATCTGACGAAAAGCTATTTTGTCATTATGGTCTTGCAGCATAATATGCCCGGGCTCAGCTGTAGCAATATCATGCTTAGGGGCAAAATTGCTGTTGGCAGCGCGCTGCTGCCAGTCGGCGGAGCCCAACTCAAACTGCAGCACCAGTTTGCCATTAAGCCAGTGCTCAACCTGCGGGTGGCGCACAACAATGCGGGTATGATTCCAGCTACCGGCAGGTAAATGGGCATCAACTTGCGGTGCGTAAATATCAAACAACGAAGCGGTAAAATGAATAGGGTTGTCATGGCCGGGATAATTATCATCGTCAAGTAGCTGATACTCTAAACCACCAGACCACCCTTCACTGTTAACCTTGTAGAAGATACCACTGTTGCCGGATGCGGCAATTTGCCACTCCAGTTCCAGTTCAAAATCGGTAAAGCTTTGCTTGCTGACAATATCACCGCCACCAGCGGCGGTAAGCACCAGCGCCTTGTCGATAATTTGCCATTGCTCGCCAATCGGTTTGCCGCTTTTGTCAGTCCAGCCTTCGGCAGATTCGCCACTAAACAGCCATTGCCAGCCAGCAGATACTTCTGCAGTGGTTTTATCAGGTGTAGCAGCACCAGAGATGCCTTCGGAGGTAGTTGGTGCAGGTTTACAGCCGGTAACAGCTGCTAGCAACAGCAGGCTGATCGCTGCTGTACGACAAAACGCACCCGAGTTAACTCTGATCACGTTGACGCTCCCCTTGTTTTAGCCAGCGCTATTGCTGGCCGGTACCGCTCGTTATAATTATTTTGTTGGCGTGATTCTTTGAACACTGCCAATGAAACCGGTTACATAATTTAAGTTAAATCCGGCTTGGAATTTTGTCAAGCCAGATTGATTATTTTTTGTCTGTTTTTGCAGCGGCGCTGTTATGCGCCGCTTGTAAGGGCTTACATTGTCAGCCTTAGTCAGCTAAACCCAGAATCCGCCGGTTACGGCCTGCATCGGTGGCACCACCGGCAAAATCGTCAAAGGGCCGCTCGGCCACACAGATCAGCTGTTTGGTTATAAAAGGTGCGCCTTCTGCGGCACCTTGTTGCGGGTGCTTTAAACAGCATTCCCACTCCAGCACTGCCCAGCCGGTGTAGCCGTATTGTGTCAGTTTGCTGAAAATAGCGTTGAAATCTATCTGACCATCACCAAGCGAACGGAATCGGCCCGGCCGTTCCAACCAGCTGCTGTAGCCGCCATAAACACCGGCTTTACCGGAGGGGCGAAACTCGGCATCTTTAACATGAAACGCACGAATGCGCTGATGATAAAAATCAATAAATTGCAGGTAATCCATCTGCTGTAGCAGAAAGTGGCTTGGATCATACAAAATACAAGCGCGCGGGTGCTGCCCGGTGGCGTTAAGAAAACGTTCAAATGATAAGCCATCGTGTAAATCTTCGCCCGGGTGCAGCTCAAAGCACACATCAATGCCTGCTGCATCGAAAGCATCCAGCACCGGTAACCAGCGCCGCGCCAGTTCAGCAAAGCCCTGCTCTACCAGGCCGGCCGGGCGCTGTGGCCAGGGATAAACGGTATGCCACAGCAAAGCACCGGAGAAAGTGACATGACAGCTGAGGCCGAGGCGTTTTGACGCCTGCGCCGCCAGTAATAGCTGTTCAGTGGCCCACTGTTGTTTCTGCGCTTCGGTTTGCACCTGCGCCGGGGCAAAGCCCTGATACAGCTCATTGTATGCCGGATGCACTGCCATTAACTGGCCCTGCAAATGGGTCGACAATTCGGTAATGTGTAACTGATAACGCTGACACAATGCCAATAGCTCATCGCAATATTGCTGGCTATGCGCGGCTTGCTCTAAATCAAAAATACGCTTGTCCCAGGTTGGCAATTGCACGCCTTTGTATCCCAGCTCTGCCGCCCAGCGTAATAATGACTCTAATGTACAGGCCTCACCGGCCGGTGGCAGATACTGTGCCAGAAATATCGCTGGCCCTTTAATTTTGCTTGTCAGCATAAATTTATTATCCTGTAAAAGTGTATTGCCCGGCGATGCTCACCCAAGCTGTATTTTGCCTGCTGCTTACCACCGCGGCCTGCACAAAGGCCATGCCGCGCACCGCCTGCTCAATACCTGCTGCGAGGTTGCTGGTTGTCGGTTGGCGTAACGCCAGCGCAAAGTCACGATAAATATTGGCAAAAGCCTCCAGATAGCCCTCGGGGTGCCCCGCTGGCGTGCGGCACCAGGCCCGTACCTGCTCAGCCAGATAGGCTTTATCCGTGCCCGCCTGCCAGGTTTGCTGCGGCTGCCCGCGCAGTTGCACTATCAGTTGATCCGGCTGCTCCTGCTGCCAACTGAGCGAACCCAGCTCGCCATACACACTAATTTGCAAACCATTACCCATGCCGGCACAGACCTGGCTGGCCAGCAAGGTGCCGCGGGCACCATTATTAAAGCGCAGTAAGGCGCTACCATCATCGTCCAGCTGCCGGCCGTCTATCACTGTGGCCAGATCGGCGCACAGCTCTGTTACCTCAAGCACACTGATAAACTCCGCCAGCTGAAAAGCGTGGGTACCAATATCAGCAAAGCAACCACTGACGCCGGAGCGGGCCGGATCTAAGCGCCACTGCGCCTGAGCACTGCCATCGCTGTCGGTTTTGTTTGCCAACCAGCCCTGCGGATAGCTAACAGCAACACGACGCACCGCACCTAAATGGCCCTGCTGCACTAATAATCTGGCTTGTAGTGCCATCGGGTAAGCAGCATAAGTGTGGGTTAAACCATAATGCAGGCCCGTTTGCTGCACCAGCGCCTGTAATTGCAGCGCTTCGTCTAATGACAAGGTTGCAGGTTTGTCAGACAACACATGAAAACCGGCCAGCAAGGCTGCTTTAGCCACCGGGAAATGCAGATGATTCGGCGTCACTATAGTAACAAACTCTATCCGTTGCTCTGGCGGCAGCTGGGCTTCTGCAGCAAACAACTGCTGATAGGAATCATAGCAACGCGCTGTGCTGATACCTAGCTGTGCCGCCATAGCGGCGCTGCGCTCAGCCTTACTGCTAAAGCAGCCCGCTACCAGCTCGATCTGATTATCCAGCCGGGCAGCAATGCGGTGTATAGCACCGATAAAAGCGCCTTCTCCGCCACCTACCATCGCCATTCTAACTTTTGTTTGTGCCATTACCACCCCTTGAAACCGGTTACAACACCGAAAAGATTTTACGCTGTTTTACTGTAGCAGCACCGTTGCGGCTAAACCGGCAATCGGCGCTGCTTTGGAAAGCTTAATACAAATACCACTAATACCAGCGCCGCTATACCAGCCGGAATTAACCAAATTTGCCACCACTGGTAACCGCTGTCCAGGTGATGTAAATCGGTGATATAACCGGCCAGGCGGAACCCCAGCAACATACCTACGCCATAGGTTGCCAGTGTGATCAGCCCTTGTGCCGCCGCTTTTATCTCACGGCCGGCTTTTTGCTCGGTGTAAATCTGGCCGCTGACAAAGAAAAAGTCATAACAAATACCGTGCAGCAAAATACCAAAAAACAGCATCCATAACTGCTCGCCGCTGTTGCCATAGGCAAACAGCACATAACGTAGCACCCAGGCCAGCATACCTACCAGCAAGGTGGCTTTAATGCCGTAACGGCGCAAAAATAACGGTAGCAATAACATAAAGGCAATTTCAGACATCTGCCCTAGTGACATTTTTGCCGCTGCGCCGCTGATGCCCAAATCGTTCAGATACAGGTTGGCATTCTGATAATAAAACGCCAGCGGAATACAGATCAGTACCGAGGCCAGAAAAAATACCAGATAAGCCCTATCTTTTAGTAAAGCCAGCGCATCCAGCCCTAATAGCTGCCGTATGGTAGGCCGCTGCTGCGTGGCCTGCGGCGGTGTGTCGGGCAAAGTCAGGCTAAACACGCCAAGCGCTAACGATGCACCGGCCGCCAGCATAAAGGTAAACTGCAACTTCTGGCTGCCTTCCCAGCCAAACCAGCCAATCAACAACCCGGCGGTGATCCAGCCGACAGTGCCTAACACACGGATATGAGCAAACTGCGCGGTTTTTTCTGCCAACTGGCGAAAGCTAATGGCATTAACCAGCGCCAGCGTGGGCATATACACCACCATATACAACAAAATATAGGGGTAAAAGCTGCTAAAACTGCCACTGTAGGCCGCACTGAACAGCAAAGCAGCACCTACCAGATGCAACAACGCCAGAATTTTCTGTGCGGCAAAGTAACGGTCGGCAATCAGGCCAATAATAAAAGGCGCGATAATGGCGCCGATAGACTGCGTTTCATACGCCATGCCCATTTGCGCACCGGAGGCAGAGAAACGCTGTGACAGATAGGTGCCCATGGTAACAAACCAGGCGCCCCAGATAAAAAACTGCAGAAACATCATTAGCGACAATTTAAGTCGGATGCTGATAGGCATGGCGGTGTTTTTCCCTGTTGATTTTATTGTCATTGGTGGCGGCTAGCTCTGCTGGCTAGCATACTTTTTATCCACAACAGAAATAACTGTAACCGGTTACACCAAAAATTACAAGCTGGCACACAGCAGAAAAAATCGCCGCTAGCTACTTAAACTTTAAAGATATAACCGCGTTTATAACACCAGTGCATTAACAGGTAGGAAAGCAGCAAAAAGCTAAGCGCAAAAGCCAGTGAGCCATTGTAGTCGCCAAACAGTGGCTGATACACAGTGCTGAATAACCAGCCGTGTAAAGAGGTATCGCCGACAGATATCATCATCAGTATGCGCGCCGCCACTCCGGCAAACATAAAAAACAAAATGGCATTGGCACCAAACACTACAAAAGGTGCGCTCCAGCGCCGCCAGCGTTTAACATCACATAACCACAGGCAGGCCGCCAGTGCGATAGCGCAGTAACCACTGCTTAGCAGCACAAAACTTGGGGTCCACAGGCTTTTATTAATCGGCAGGCCCATATGCCACAGTTCGGCCAGCCATACTGCCACTACGCCGAATAACAATAAGCCACGAATTTTTTGCACCAGGCTGCGCTCGCTTTGCAGATACTGCGCCATTAACACTCCGGCTAAACAACTGCTGATCGCCGGTAAGGTAGACCAAAGCCCCTCCGGATCAAAGGCAAACGGCATGGCGCTGCGGTAATACACATGGCTGGCGCCCAGCACAGCATGATCCAGCCAGGCGGCAAAACTGTTGCCAAATTCCAGCAAACCACGGAACTGATTGCCCTGCGCATCCTGATACGGCAGATACAACATGCCCACCAGATATAAAGCACAAAGGCCTATTAGCCAGCCGATACGGCCACGGGTACCGCAATACAGCACAATAAGCACGGTAAAAAAGTACACCAGGCCAATGCGTTGCAATACCCCCAGCCAGCGCAGCGTAAGCAGTTTCTGCTCAATATAGTTGTAAGCCGGGTCGCGGAAATTGTAATAAAACAGCGCTAAAAACAACCCCAGAACAAACAGCTTTATGCTGCGCACTGCGGCATGTTTTATCACAGCAATATTGCCACTGCTGTTTTGACGCTGCAGGCTTAGCTGCAGCGACATACCGACAATAACAATAAAAAACGGGAAGATCAGATCAGTTACCGTCCAGCCATGCCACTGCGCATGCAGCAACGGGCTGTAAACATGGTTCCAGCTGCCGGGGTTGTTAACCAGTATCATAGCGGTAATCGTTAGCCCGCGTAGCGCATCAAGCGCCAGCAGGCGCTTGGCCGGTAACACAGAAAGTATTGCTTCGGCGTAACGCTGATACCAGTTAAACATAGTGTTAATACCCGCTAACAGTAACTGGCAGCTTACCGGTTAAACGGTATTGGCCAAGTAAAGCCTGAGCCAGCGCTTCATATACCGCATTCCCGGCACCCATAGCGGTTGGCTGCTCTGAAGTGTTATAGGCATAGCTTGCCAGCACTACGTCGGCATACTGGCCATAACGGCTAATATCATAAGGCGCACGCAGGCTTAAAAACACGTGTGGTTTTTTCTTCGCTTTAATCTGCGGCAGTAACGTTTCAAATTGCAGGCTTTGGCGCTCATAAGCGGCAGCTATATTGGCAATGCCGGTTAAATCGTCCATGCCGCCAATATCGGCCAGGCTTTGCATAGGCGCAATAAAGCCACTGATCACCAGATCAGCGGCGCCAATTTGTGCACTGGCTTTGGCTAAATCGGTTTGTTGCAGGCTAATGCTGTCGATCACGAAATGATCGTTGCTGTAATGCTGCAGCGCGGCAGCTAAGGCCTGAGCTTTGGTTTGATCCGGCATAATCAGCAACAGTTTTTTTGTATCGCTGAGTTTAAATGGCCAATAAGACGTAGCCGGCTTTACCTGTGTTATCGCCGCTTTGGCTAATGCCAGCTCGCTTTGCCGGTGTGCAGCACTACCAAGCAGTTTGCCGGCCAGTTTGGTTTGTTCAGCAGCCGATTTAACCGCCGGCAATAAAGGATACTGCTGCTTTAATGCCACTATGCGCTGATAAGATTCTGCCAGTTCAGTTTTGGCAATATCGCCTTTGTTTACCGCGGCTTCGAGCTCATTAAGCAGTGCTGCCAGCGCTTTTAGCTCGCCCGGGTGTTGCAACTTTACCGGCATCAGGGCGATATCGGCACCGGCGGCAAAGGTTTGTACTACCGCTTCAGTGTGGGTAAAAAATTTGCTGATACCGGCCATATCCAAAGCATCAGTCACTATCACGCCTTTGTAGCCCATTTCCTGGCGCAGTACGTCATGCAAAATGGTGCGCGACAGCGTGGCCGGTTTCAGCATTTCTTCGCCGTTTTTGGAAACAAAGGTGCTGCTGTCCAGCGCCGGAAATTGAATATGCGCCGTCATTATCATACCGGGAGTTTGCTGCTTAATAATGTGCGCAAACGGATATAAATCTACCTGACGGATTTGCTCGCTGCTGTGCTCTACCCGTGGCAAGCCTAAATGGCTGTCTACTTCAGTATCGCCATGGCCGGGGAAATGCTTTAGCGCTGCTATCATGCCGCGCTGCTGCATGGCACTGGTCATGGCATTACCCAGTTCAGCCACTTGCTGCGGGTTTTCGCCAAAAGCCCGTACGTTAATCACCGGGTTTTGCGGATTAACGTTAACATCTATTGTCGGGGCAAAGTTAACGTTAATACCCAGTGCCAGTAATTCATCTGCCAGCACCTTACCTACTTCAGTGGCAAACGTAGTGCCGTGTTCAGCATAAGTTGCACCTATGGCCATATTACCGGCAAAGGACGTAGCTAAGCTGCGTGGCAGGCGCGCTACCCGGCCGCCTTCCTGATCGATACTGATAAACAACGGTAATTTAAGTTTTGATGCGGCCGCAGCACTTTGTAAATCACGGTTAAGCTGCACGGTTTGGCCGACATCGGCCAGGTTTTCGGCAAACAGGATCACTCCGCCAATATCATAATCGCGCACCAGCGTGGCAAGCTCAGGTGGCAGTTTTGTCATCGCTGTACGGCACTGACCATTTATCGGCGCTTGTTCGCAATAGTAGCGCAGGTCCAGCATCAGTTTTTGCCCCAGCATTTGTTTTACACTGGCAGCAGGCGTAGCAGATTTAACCGGCATAGCGGCAGCCGACAGAGTAAAGCTGCAGGCACTGAGCAGCAGTAACGAAGCACGGGTCAAGCATGACATAGAGTTCCCAAGAGATAAAACAACCACGGCGGTATCCTGTTATTTTGGCAAAAGCTGCAGGCAGTACAACAAAAATAAATTATTCATTCAAGTAAAATTTAAATGAATACTTTACCCACCCACTATACATTATGGTATGGTTAAGTACTTTTTCACTGTTAAGAGCCGCGCATGCAACTGACATTACTGGACTGGACGGTATTTTTTGGCTACTTCGCCATACTGGCACTGACGGGCTGGTATGTAAACCGGCGCAAGGCCGGCAACAGTAATGACTACTTTTTAGCAGCTAACAGCATGCCGGTATGGGTGGTGGCAGTGTCGGTGCTGGCCACTTCGCAATCGGCAGCCACCTTTCTTGGCGGCCCTGATATGGGCTTTCGCGGTAACTTAAGCTATATCGCCACCAATATTGGTGCCCTTATTGCCACCTTTATCGTGATTAAATTTTTACTGCCGCGCTACTATCAGCTTAAAGTCACCACCGTGTATGAGCTGTTAGAACAGCGCTTTGGTGCCAGTGCCAAAGATCACGCCGGTAAAATGTATTTGTTTGGCCGGGTGTTTGCCAGCGGCGCGCGGCTTTATATGGCGGCCATAGCCGTAGCCATGTTGCTGTTTAATGATATTCAGGCCAGCAGCGTGCTGGCGGCCGTGGTGTTGCTGGCTTTAATTGGCCTGGCCTGCACCGTTGCCGGCGGTATCCGCTCGGTTATTTATACCGACGCGCTGCAATGCGGCGTTTATGTGCTCGCAGCGTTGCTGGTGCTGGGTTACCTGTATCACAGCATAGGGCTGGATTTACCCACACTGATACAGGCGCTTAGCTCGCCGGCAGAGGGCGGCCCGTCTAAATTATTACTGTTCGACTGGCGGTTTGATGTCAGCTCTGACGGGGTATTTAATATGTGGTCGGCATTAACCGGTTTTATTTTGCTGAATATTGCCGCTTTTGGTTTAGATCAGGATATGACGCAACGCGTGCTTACCTGCAAAGACAGTAAAGCCGGTGCCAGAGCGCTGCTAAGCTCGGCACTGATGGTGATCCCCACTATGCTGGTGTTTATCCTGATTGGCTTTTTGTTGTATATCTTTTATCAACGGCCAGATTTATACCAGCCGGCACAGGGCTTTGCCGACAGTTTCGGTGGGGAAAAAGTCACGGTATTTATGTACTACGTATTAAATGAAATGCCATCGGGCCTGCGCGGCCTGGTAGTGGTGGGCGTAATAGCGGCGGCGTTATCCACTATTACCTCGGGCTTAAATTCTATGTCTTCAGTGCTGGTAGCCGATATGTATAAACCCTGGCGGTTAAAGCGCCAGCCGGCAACAGAGGATCGGCATTTTGTCCGCGCGGGCCAGTTGGGTATGTTGTTTACCGCTATTACGCTGTCGGCCATGGCTATTCTGTGTTTTTACTGGCAGCAGTATTCTGATATGCCTTTGCTGGCGTTTGCACTTAGCGTAATGGTGTTTTCTTACAGCGGTCTGCTGGGGGTGTTTTTTACTGCATTATTCAGCAAACGCGGCAACCGCTACTCGGTAACCGCGGCACTGTTAAGCGGATTTTGCGTGACCCTGCTATTGCAACCTTATATTCTGCACCAACTTAGCTCGCAACTGGCGGCACTCGACTTAGGTTTTACCTGGCAACTGTGTATCGGCACTCTGGTGGCAACACTGGTGTGCCTGGCCGGCAAACCGGTTAGGCAGCACACTGCCATGGAAGGAGTTAATTAATGTGGATTTTGGCAGTTGATGGTGGCGGCAGTAAAACGCTGGCCCGCCTGACCAATACCAGCACCGGCCAGCACTGGCAGCAACAGGGCGGCCCGGCCTCACTGACGAATGATTTTTCGTTGGCACTGAGTAATATTAATTTACTCAGTGCCAACCTGTGCCAGCAAGCCGGTGTAAGCAGCCAGCAAGTAGTGGCAGTAATGGGGCTGGCCGGTGCAGGCAACCCGCAGCAACATCAGCAGGCTTGCCAGCAGTTGGCCCGGCATTATGCGTGTTTTTTACTGACCACCGATGCTAAAACCTCATTGTATGGCGCTAATCTGGGCCGGCCGGTGCTGGTAGTTGCGCTCGGTACAGGCTCGGTTGCTATGCGCCTGTTGGCCGACGGCACTGAGCAACAGGTCGGCGGCTGGGGCTTTAATATTGGCGATGAAGGCGGTGGTGCCTGGTTAGGTAAGCAGGCGGTACGCGAACTGCTATGGCAGGTAGACAGCCTGGCCGGTATTAAAAGCCCGTTATTGCAGGCCGTGGCACAACAAATTGGCGATGATGCCACTGTGTTGCTGCCCTGGCTGAAAACCGCCAGCCCGAATGATTATGCGGCTTTGGCGCCACTGGTGTTTAATTATGCCGGGCGCTGTGACATTGCCGACACGCTGTTACAACGCCACAGTACAGCGGTGCACCAGCTGCTGTGGAGCGCCCGCGAGCAATTTGAACTGCCGGTAGTATTGTTAGGCGGTCTGGCCGATATTACCGCCCCGCTGCTAAGTACCGAGTGCCGCGCTTTGCTGCAACCGGCGCGCGGCAGCGCACTGGATGGTGCTTATATTCTTGCAACACAACTGACAAACTCTTTACCCCTTTCAGGAAACGGCGATGACAAATAACCAACAGGATTCTTTACTACAACAACTGGATGCCATGAGCTCAGAAGCACGCAATCCCGACAGTTGGGATATCGATTTGTTGTCGAGCCTGGAAATCGTAAAACGCATTAACGCTGAAGATCAAACCGTGGCGCAAAGTATTGCCAGTTGCCTCGGACAGGTTGCAGCAGTGGCCGATCGCATTGTAGAAGCCTTTGATGCCGGTGGCCGTCTGGTGTATTTGGGTGCTGGCACCAGTGGCCGCCTGGGTATTCTCGATGCAGTAGAATGCCCGCCAACCTACAGCGTGCCATCTTCACAAGTAGTGGCGTTAATTGCCGGTGGTAATGGCGCCGTATACAAAGCGGTAGAAGGTGCTGAAGATAACCCGCAACTGGCCGTAGAAGATTTACAAGGTATAAAGCTGCAGCCCAACGATATTCTGGTCGGTATTGCCGCCAGCGGCCGCACACCTTATGTGCTGGGCGGCCTGGCCTATGCCCGCAGTATCGGCTGTTTTACCGCAGCCATCAGCTGCAACGCCAATGCACCGGTGCTAAGCGCGGCAGACATCGGCATTGGTGCTGTGGTCGGGCCGGAAGTGGTTACCGGTTCTACCCGGATGAAAGCCGGTACAGCACAAAAGCTGATTTTAAATATGCTCACCACCACGGCCATGATCCGCAGCGGCAAGGTGTATCAGAACCTGATGGTAGATTTACACGCCAGCAACGAAAAGCTGGTGGCGCGTGCAGTACGTATTGTTATGCAGGCCACCGACTGCGCACCAGAAATCGCGCGTGAAGCGTTAAAAGCCGCCGATATGAGCGCCAAACTGGCTATTTTGCATATTCTCAGCGGCCAGAACATTGAACACTGCCGCCAGCAATTGCAGCAACAACATGGCTTTATCCGTAAAGTACTCCAGCAAGGTACCGCACAATGAAACCACTACTGTTACTGCTGCTAAGCTGTTGTCTGCTGGCCTGCCAGCCAGATGCAGATCGTTCTGGCGCGCAGCAGCAGGCAGAAGCTGAGCTGCAAACCGGTGCCGAGCAGTTGCAACAGTACCTGCCGCTGCTGCAGGGCAAGCGTGTTGGTGTGCTGGTAAACCAAACGTCGTTGGTAGGCGGGCAACATCTGGTTGATGTACTGCTGGCCAACAAGGTGAATATTGTCAGTATTTTTGCGCCTGAGCATGGCTTTCGCGGCGATTATGACGCCGGCGCCAGTGTAAAAAACAGCACCGATAGCAAAACCGGTTTACCACTGCTGTCGTTATACGGTGCCAGCAAAAAGCCGTCAGCCCAGCAAATGCAGCAACTGGATATCGTTATTTTTGATATTCAGGATGTCGGTGTGCGCTACTACACCTATATCAGTTCTATGCACTATATGATGGAGGCCGCAGCCGAGTACAACGTCGCCATGCTGGTGCTGGACCGGCCAAACCCGAACGGCGCTTATGTAGACGGCCCGGTGCTGGACAGCGCCTTTCAGTCTTTTGTTGGTATGCATCCTATTCCGCTGCTGCACGGTATGACAGTGGCCGAGCTGGCACAGATGATTAAAGGCGAGCGCTGGATTACCAACGCTGATAAATTGCAACTGCATGTGGTGCCGCTAAGCGGTTATCAGCGCAGCCAACCTTATTCGTTACCAGTAAAACCCAGCCCGAACCTGCCCAATGATCAGGCCATAGCGCTGTATCCATCACTGGGCTTTTTTGAAGCCACGCCACTGAGTATCGGCCGTGGCACGGAATTTCCGTTTCAGGTAATTGGTTATGACAAATTTGGCCCATCTGGCTTTCAGTTTATGCCAGTATCCACGCCCGGTGCTGCGTTAACGCCCCCGTTGATGGATAAAGTACTGTTAGGCGAAGATTTACGTCAGGCCAAAGCACAAGGGCTGAATTTACAGTACCTGTTGCAATGGCATGCGTTATTTAAGCAGCACAATGAAGTGTTTTTTACCTCGGCCAACTTTATGGACAAACTGGCCGGCACTGATCAGTTACGCCTGCAAATTGAACAGGGGCAAACCGAACAGCAAATCCGTGCCAGCTGGCAAAGCGCACTGCAGCAGTTTAAACAGCAGCGCCAGCCTTATTTACTGTATCCATAAGCCTTAATTAAGATGGCGCAATACCGCTTGTTGCACCGCGCCACTTTGCTGTTGCTGCAAAATAAACTGGTTGAGTGCCGGTAATAACGCCCGCCATTTAGGGTGCAGGCACAAACTGATACTGGCTTTGGCAACGGCCTGCTCTAACGGGTATAGCGTGGCTTGCTGCGACTGCTGCTGCATTAGCCAGCGCGCAATAATGTCGTTCATATAGGCTAAGTCGCAACGTTCATTCAGCAACATCTTTAGCTGCGCTTCCTGGCTGGAAGCATCTACCCTGATAAAGCCCTGCTGGCTGAAATACGGCTCAAGCTCAGGGTATATATAATGCTCACGGGTACAGATCCGCAGTTGGCGCGCCGTCGTTAAATCCATTACCGCATCTTCAGGGTTTAAACTAAACAGGTAATCGTCGTAACTAAGTACCGCTTCTGAAAATATCAATGCATCAGGCTGGCTTAGCCAGGCGGGGTTAACAAACATCGCATCAATATCGCCCTGATATAACGCCTGCTCGGCGCGCAGTGGGTTATTAAAAACATAGCGGCTGGTTATTTTCTGCTGGCGGAAGAAAGGCTCGAACAACTCAGGCAAAATACCGCTTACCTGCTCTGAGCGCCCGTTAAGATAAATAAAAGGTGGAAACTGAGGGTGATGAATAATCAGTTTTCCTGTCTTTGGCTGTGCTATTGCCACGTCAATACTTAATACTGCAAACAGTAATAACAGCCCAAACTTCATTCTTTACTCCGTTAATTTCTGCAGGCGATAGCGTGCTGCCAACTCACCTTCAATGCGCTTTCCTTGCTTATCAAGCATAAATAACTGATTTTCCGCAACAAAAAACTGTACTGGCTGCTCAGCTTCCAACAAAATGGTGCTACCGATGTCACTCCAGTTAAACACCCCCTGCTCAGTAAATACCTGTGCAGATTTGCCTACATACACCCGTTCCAGCTGATAGCTGCCATCGGCATGTAACGTTACCGTGGTATTAATGGCCTCGCAGTCAGCGCAGGGCAACATGCCCTGATAAGTACCCGCCCAATCCAGGCTGGTACGCGCATTGTGTGTAGTATCGGCCGGCTGTGTGACATTTTGCGCAGGTTCGCTATTGTCCGTCTGCTTAGCGGCATTATCACAACCTGCAACCAGCAGTATTGCGGCCATTACTGCCAAACCTTTAGTTAAATTTCTAGTCAAACTCTGCTTTAACATTAATGTGTTCCTAATGTGTTAGGCAATGTTGACCGCCAGCATATAACTTAGCTAATCAACAGCGCTTTACCAGTACTAAAACGCAATATTGCACTACTCAGGCTTTATAGCGGCTGAATAATCAACACAAAAGGGATATGCATCATCATGTTATTGTTAGAGGCCAATAACAAAAATAAATGGCTTGCTCACTGCAGAATAAAACAATGAGCAAGCCAGGCTGGTGGTTAAATAACTAACGGTTTAAGGCAGGTCGAAAATCAGCGCCTTGGCGGCGTTGGTGGCAGTAAGTTGCAGCGCAGTTTGCTCACTGATCTTTATACCGTCACCGCGTTGCAGTTTATGCCCGGCTATGTCCAGCTCACCGGTTATCAGGTGAATATACACTTTGCGGCCAGGCGCAATATCCAGTTGTTGCTGTGCCGCTGTTGGCAAAATCAGCTGATATAACAGTGCATCCTGCAGCACGGTTAAACTGCCATCACGGCCATCCGGTGATAATATCAGCGTGAGGCCCGGCTGTTGGCCAAAGTCTTTTTGCTGATAACCCGGCTCGCCGCCAAACTGGTTTGGCTGCAACCATATTTGCAAAAAGGTCAGCTCGTCGTGCTTACTGGCATTAAACTCGCTGTGGTAAATACCTTTACCGGCGCTCATCAGCTGAAACTCGCCGGCGGGCAATATTTCGGTATTACCGGCCGAGTCTTTGTGCGCAATCTGGCCTGTCAGCACCAGGCTGAGAATTTCCATATCTTTATGGCCGTGGGTATCAAACCCGGCACCGGGCGCCACCCGGTCGTCGTTAATTACCCTTAGTGCCGAAAAACCCATCTGCGCCGGATCATAGTAACTGCCAAACGAAAATGTATGCTGGCTTTGTAACCAGCCAAAATCGGCTTTACCGCGTTCTGCTGCGTAACGTATATCAAACATTGTCTTTCTCCCGCTTATGTCTTTAGTTGGGCCTAGCTTATCGCCGACACCCTGGCGACAAAAGCGGAATAATTTGGACTCAATATTCAGTTTTTTTGAACCAAAGCCTGGCAATGCCACCATAAGCTACACTAACGTTGAACGACACCACTAAAACACTTACTTACGGAGCTGATTATGAGTATTAATGTGCTGGCCATTTGCGGCAGTTTACGGGCGAAATCCACTAACCGCGGGCTGTTGCGTTATGCCCAGGCGCACGCGCCTGACGGCATGAAAATTCATCTGGCCGATCTGCTGGAAGTACCGTTTTACAATGCTGATCTGGCCGAAAAACCCGCCGCAGTAAAACAGCTGTTAAAACAAATTGCCGAAGCCGATGCCTTGCTGTTTGGCTGCCCGGAATACAATTACTCGCTGGCTCCGGCACTGAAAAACGCCATTGACTGGGCCTCGCGCGAGCCAGACAACCAGCTGTTAACTGGCAAACCTGTCGCCATTATGGGCTCCGGCGGCGGCATGGGCACCAGCCGGGCGCAATACCATCTGCGTCAGGTATGTGTGTATGTGAATTTGCATCCATTAAACCAACCCGAGGTATTTGCCAACGCCTTTACCGGCAGCTTTGACAACGATGGCAATCTGACCGATGAAAAAATACAGGGCATGGTGCGCAAGCAACTGGACGCACTTGCCAAATGGCAACAACAACTGGCGCGTTAACCCATTCCGGCCCGGCTAAACTAAGCTAAGCGCAGGGCCGGTTTTGCTATCTGCTTTATTTTCAGCTGTAGGTTGTTTGGTGGCTTTGGGCTAAAATAAGTCACCTTCAACTGCTGTCTGCTCTGCCGCCATGAAACTTCTTGCGCTGTTATTATTTATTTTAAGTTGCTCTGCTTTTGCCAAACTGCCCAAAGTCAGCTCGGGCAGTATTGAGCGGCTGGAAAACTATCATTCTGAGTTTGTACCGCCACGCCACATTGATATCTGGCTGCCAGAAGGCTACAACGGCAAGCAAAAGTACGCCGTAGTGTATATGCATGACGGCCAGATGCTGTTTGACGGCAGCAACAGCTGGAACCAGCAGGAATGGCGGGTAGATGAAGCCGCCGCCAAACTGATAGCAGCAGGTAAAACCCGGCCCTTTATTGTGGTCGGTATTTTTAACGCCGGCCCGCACCGGCACAGTGAATATTTTCCGCAGCAACCGTTTATGGCCTTAACGGCAGAGCAACAGCAGGCGTTGTATCAACATAACCAGGCGCAGCAAGCCCCGCTGTTTAGCCAGCCGGTGTACTCAGACAACTATCTTAAGTTTTTGGTGCAGGAGCTAAAACCCTATATCGACAGCCGTTATGCCGTGCATACCGATGCCGCCAATACGTTTGTTATGGGCTCCAGCATGGGTGGGTTAATTTCGCTGTATGCCATTAGCGAATACCCACAGGTATTTGGCGGTGCGGCCTGCTTATCTACCCATTGGCCCGGCAGCTTTGCGCAACAGGACAACCCGGTACCGGCACAGTTTTTTGCCTATATGCGCAACAAATTACCCGAGGCCGGTAAGCACAAACTGTATTTTGACTATGGCACTGCTACGCTGGATGCCTGGTACCCGCCGCTGCAGGCTCAGGCCGATGCCATTATTGCCAGCAAAGGTTACAACAATGCCAACTGGCAAACACTGCGTTTTGACGGCGCCGAACACAGCGAAAACGCCTGGGCAGAGCGCTTGCACCTGCCACTGACCTTTTTGCTGGGTAGCACCGCAGCCAAATAACACTGCTGTGTTTGGCAGCGAAAGCTGGCTACTGCCCTGCCGTGCGCAGCTGAATAAACACCGGGTTACTGTAAAACCATAAGTCATGCCAGGGGTTTTCGCCTCTGGCATCGGCTTCGGGTTCAAGCTCATCTTTGTTATTAGTGCCACGCAGGCGCAGGTAACCGCTTTGGCTGACTTTACCCAGCACCAGCTCAAACTCGCTGTAGCCGTGTTTAGTTTGCCAGTCGCCAGCGTAAAAACGTTTTGTTACTTTGGTATCAGGCGCTTCATCGCTACTGCGGTTTTGCACCGGCCCGCTAATGACACCTTGTATTACATCTACCCGCTGCACCTGCGGCTTAAAACCGCCGCCATTAGGGCTATCAGGATCGCTGAATCGTACACGTAGTACTAACTCATCTTCAGCCGACACCAGCAGAGTCTCGCCTAAGGTGGCCTTTTTATCTGTATTTTTTACCACCACGTCAACATAGAGGGCGTCAATTAAATCGCCGGTGGTGACAAACATATTGCCGGCTTTTAGCGCGGCAAAAATACTCTGGTAGTCTTTTTCCGCATAAACATAGGTTTTAGCATACTGCCCTGGCCAGAAATCGGCCCAGCCATCGGTGTAATGGCCATGACTGTCTGACACTCCTGTTACCCACCAGCGCCGGCCTTCGCTAAGCAGGCTGTCCCATACACCGCCTAAGCGTGCTGTCATTTGATCATAGCCACCCATAGTCGGGTAATGCGGGTATTCGGCGCGAATAGCACTGGCATCGATACTGCCATCCGGGTTTAATGTGGCGGCCTGATGGCCTTCAGCGCCGGTCATGCCAATTACCACATCCGGCGCAGTATCTTGCCAGTCGCGCAATTGTTGCGGGGTAATTTTATGATACTGGCGAAAGCCGGTGGCTAAACGCGAAGGATGATTTGCCAGCAGTAAAGGTTTATCCGGCAGCGCATCCATCGCCTTAAGCGCCAATAGCATAAAAGCATCTTCGGCCTTTTCCGGCCCCGGCGGTACACCCTGGCGGCCATTGTAGCGGTGTTCTATCTGGTACAGCTGCTGCGCTTCAGTTGCGCTGTACGGCATAATAAAACTGGCATGGCGGCCACCGGGGCTGTTGCCCGGCACGTCAAACTCCATACCATAAAATTGCAAAATATGCGGCAAGGCTTTGCGCGACGCCAACAGCTCCGGATAGGCTTGCTCCAGCGCTAATTTGGCGCGGTTCGGGCCGCCGTGGTCTGTTATTACCATCCAGCTTAAGCCATAGTGCGCCGCCATTTGCGCATTCAACGGAATAGAATATTTCGCATCACCGCCAATAATCGGCGCCGGCGGGAATACCGAGCTATCCCACTTTACGCTGTAATGGGTGTGCACATGGTGATCACCGGCCAGCCAGCGCTTACCGTCATCCGGCTTTTTAACCTGAGGCATCTGCTGGCAAGACGCCAGCGCCAACAAAAACAGACCACATAAGCCCTTGTACTTATTACTAAAACAATAACGCTTCACTCAAATCGCCTTTCTGTTGATTTTACCTGCTGCAAAAACAGCCCCGGCGCAGCTGAGCCGGGGCTATGCGCGACTTTAAAACTGCACAGTGATGCCAGCCATATAGGTACGGCCACTGTAAGTGGTGTTGTACGCTCTGTTGCTGGAGTCGCTGTACAACTCATCGCGTACATTGGTCAGGTTTATCGCTTCCAGGTTTAGCTTTATGTTGTCAGTTAAACGATAAAAGGCGGAGAAATCGACGTTGGTCGTGGCATGGTAGCCTCGCTCGTCATCGTCAATCGAACCGCTCTCTACCCCGGTGATGTAATCACTGCGATAAGCCGCAGCAATACGGGCGCCCCACTGCTCGGTTTCATAATATACAGTCAGGTTGTAGCTTTGTTTTGATAACCCCGGGAAGGCTTTAAACTGGTCTTCGCCTGAGTTTTCTACGTTGCGATATAAGGTATTAGCATCGGCCCAGGTGTAGTTTGCTATAACGCCCAGGTTATTAAACGGCGCTGGCAAAAAGTCGAGATCACGCTGTACAGCCAGCTCAAAACCCTTGATGGTTGAGGAGTCTGAGTTTTGCGGTGAAGACACATTAAAAATATCATCTACCGTTTTGCCCACCGGCAATAACGCGGCAGGTAAGCCCAATTCGCTGTAGACAATTTGCTGGGTTTCAGTAACGATAAAGTTGTCGATATCTTTATAAAACAGCGCTATTGACGCCAAACCAACATCTTCAAAATACCATTCCAGCGCCGTATCAAAGTTGGTTGACTCAAAAGGCTGCAGGTTCGGGTTACCGACAGAAATCTGGCCGATATCATTTTCACCCAACGAGGTCTGGCTGACATTGGCCGAAAACGCCATAGCGCCTAACGATGGCCGGGTCATATTTTTGCTGATGCCAGTGCGCCAGATCACATCGTCGATAAACTCATAGGCAATATTCAGGCTGGGCAGATAATCAGAGTAGTCCCGTACCAATTGCGTGGGCACGCCTTTGGATAAGCCTGCTGAGGTGATCTCAGTGTTAAAATAACGCACGCCCAGGTTCAACCGCAGTGGCGCACCGGCCACGTCGTACTCAGTGTCATACACTAAATAGGCGGCGCGGGTTTCTTCGGTTAAATCATAAGCCGAACTTTCTACCGTGTACTCGTCGGTTAAAGCAAAATCTGTCAGGCCGTAAAATGCCTGCAACGCCGCCATATCCCCCTGCAACCAGCTTTTATCCGGGTGGCCGCTAAACAGCTGCGCTTGCTCTGCTGTCAGTGTTAACACACCCTGATTTTGTGGTGTGTCGGGGTTAGTCGGAAAGTTTTGCGCTACCCGCTGAAAGCCGGTGTTGCTGAACTTTTTATAGTTAGCACCAAATTTTAAACTGGAGCTGTCTGTCAGGTAGTAATCAAAATCCAGCCTGGCGTTATCAAAGTCGGAGTAGATAAAATTCGATTGAAAGTACAAATCTTTTACCGTGTAACCTTCCACAGCAGTAACATCAAAATCCGGTGAATAGCTGTGGCCGTAAAACGCATCCTGGGTAAAGTCGGTAATAATATTGACGCTTTTTTTCGCTTCAATATTCAGCTTATTTACCCGTGGCTGCTCATAATCTGATGAGCTGTGGCCCAGCATGGCGCGCATTTTCAGCGCATCGCTCAGCGTCCAGTCGGCTGTCAGGCTAATTTGGTTAAACACCGATTCGTTATAGTCCTGACGGTTTTCATTACGCCAGGTAGCATTTTCATAATCGGCGTAAATCACCTCTTTATCACCGTTATTCTCACGCCACACCAGTTCATTCACCACGCTGTTATCTTTTACCGCGTGATGATGCTCAGACAGGGTGTTTTCCAGCTTGCCATGCATCAAATCCAGCACCAGGCTGAAATCCTGGCCGGGTTTATATTGCAGCGCTGCGGTAACACCAAGCCGCTTTTGCTCATTTTCCCACATTGAATAGCGATGGCCGCGCGGGAACCATAATTCCCCGGAATCCAGCTCGGCTTGTAATGCGGTATCGCTGGCATCGGCGGCGGTTTTGCCGCCTTCACGCCGCCAGCGCGTAGTGTTGGTGCCATATTCCATCGTTTCTCTGTCGCTGTAAGCTACCGATACCAGAGCGCCAAAGTCAGACCAGGTGTTTGACAATAACGCCGCAATCCGCGGATCGGTGCTGTCGGTGTTGCTGTTGGTACCCAGCTGGCCAGATACAGCAGCCTGAGCGCCGTCATAGTCAAAAGGTTTGGCAGTCCGTAGGTTTACAGTACCGGCAATGCCGCCTTCTTCCTGATCGGCCGAGTAAGATTTTTTCACATCAATCTGATTAAACAGCTCAGAGGCGAAAATATTAAAATCAAAAGCCCGGCTACGTGACACCCCGCCGCGCGCATCCATTGGCGATGACGACGTACCCAGCGCTTCCATGCCGTTTACCTGCACCCGGGTAAAATCCGGGCCCAGGCCGCGCAAAGAAATCTGCCGGCCTTCGCCACCTTCACGGGTAATGGTTACGCCAGGCACGCGCTGCAGTGAGTCGGCCAGGTTTAAATCCGGAAAGTCGGCAATGTCTTCAGCCACTATCGAATCCTGCGCTATCATCGCTTCGCGTTTTAAGTCTTTTGCTTTGATAATGGCGCTGCGAAAGCCCTTTACTTCAATCACTTCGGTTTCTGCTGCCGCTACAGATTGAGCCTGCAGAGGATTGCTGCATAAAGCCGGAATTGCAGCCAGTACAGCCAGGGCCAGATGGCTCTTGCAAAGATTCGTCTTCATAATGTGTCCGTTAATCCTGATTAGTTAAGCTAATTGGTGGAGTAAATCTGCCAGCGCAATTGCGCAGCAGTCCCCCTAAAGAGCAACAACCAGTGATTTTTGGACAGAAAAAAATATTAAGCTTTTTTGACAGCGGGTTTTAGCGCACTAATGGGCATTGAGGCAAATACAAAACCAGCGGGTACAAAAAAAACAGCCAACTAGTTGCTGGCTGTTTGAGGGTATAAGCTTTATCAGCCCGGAATTCGGGCTATCACCTTAATCTCAAAATCAAAACCCGATAACCAGGTGACCCCCACTGCGGTCCAATTTGGATAAGGCGGTGCGCCAAAAATCTTTTGTTTTACTTTCATAATGGTGCCGAATTGATGTTGTGGATCGGTATGAAAGGTGGTGACATCGACAATATCGTCAAAGCCGCAACCTGCTGCAGCCAAAGTGGCTTTAAGGTTCTCAAAGGCTAACTCAACCTGAAGTTCAAAATCTGCTTCAGGGCTGCCGTCTGCCCGACTGCCGACCTGGCCGGAAACAAACAGTAAATCGCCTGAGCGAATTGCTGCGGAATAACCATGCTCTTCATAAAGTGCATGTCTGTTGGCTGGGAAAATGGCTTCTCTTTTCGTCATGGTATGGCTCTCTTTGTGAAGGTTAGATTGGCAGTGCTGCTGATATCAGCTGTAGCGCTGCGCAATTTGGATAGTTTTAATGGTCCTGCATGTCGAATTGGTTTAACATACGAGGCGTATGTAGAATATATGGCATACGGCTCGTATGTCAAGTGGCATACATACCGTATGTGACAGGAGTATCGAATGAGTACCCGATTAACCAAGATGGCAGAAAACCGTGAAAAACTGATTGCCTCTGCAAGGCGCGCCTTTGCTCAGCACGGTTATGCTGCCGCCTCTATGGATAGTTTAACGGCTGAAGCCGGGCTAACCCGGGGCGCGCTGTATCATAACTTTGGCGACAAACGAGGTTTGTTAGCTGCTGTTGTCGATCAGATAGATTCTGAAATGGCGGCATATGCGAAATCTGTCGGAGCCAAAGCCGGCGATGCCTGGCTAGGTTTACTGGCTGAAGGTGCTGCCTATATAGAAAAGGCACTAGACCCGGAAGTGCAGCGCATTGTGTTGCTGGATGGCCCCTCAGTACTGGGTGACCCGTCGCAATGGCCAAGCCAGAATAAATGCCTGCAATCAACCAGAAACACTATTGAACAGTTGATTAAAGATGGCACTTTAAAGCCGGTAGATCCTGAAGCAGCCGCAATGCTGTTAAATGGCGCAGCGTTAAATGCTGCCCTCTGGATAGCGTCCAGTGCTAATCCTCAGGCTATGCTGCCAAAAACGCTGGAGGCATTTAATTTGCTGGCTTCAGGGTTTCTTGTGAAGGACTGATGTGAAGGCTTGATCAGTGAGAGCTGCGCATTGGGGGCCATGCATTGGGCCCGCCCCCGAGGCTTGCATTCTTTATTGGATCTCAAATAATTCCACATCAAAAATCAGTACAGAACCTGCCGGAATTTTGCCGGTGCTGCGGTCGCCGTAGCCCAGACCTGACGGAATATAAAAGCGAAATTTATCGCCAACTTTCATCAGCTGTAAACCTTCGGTCCAGCCGGGAATAACACGGTTTAGCGGGAAAGAAATAGTTTCGTCGCGCTCAACTGAAGAATCGAATACTGTGCCGTCAATCAGAGTGCCGTGGTAATGCACCCGCACTGTGCTGCTGGCCGTTGGCTGACTTTCACCGTTGCCGCTTTGTAACACTTCATATTGCAGGCCTGAAGCAGTAGTTTTTACGCCGTCTTTTTTACTGTTTTCAGCTAAAAATGCACTGCCTTTTTCATGGTTCAGCGCAGCGGATTTTTGGTTGTTGGCGTTGTTGTAGAAGTAATAAGCAATGCAAGCAAGAATAATGATAATCAAAGCAATTTTCATAGTGAACTCTGTTAGTTGAGTTAGGTAGCGGCTATCTTATGGTGCATAGTGGTTTTGGTCAAAGGTTGGTAGCAGACACAGGGCTACCAGCCCCATTTTCTTTGTTTCTTACCGCCGCACTTGAGCAGCCTGCCGACCTTGCCTACAGTGCACACAGGGTCAGGCTAATGTGATGGATCGCCTCCCATCCCGTCTTAGGATGCAGGTGACCTACATGCTCGGTGTATTTAAAATTGAGCCTTCTTTATAAATTGCTTTGTGAGAATAACGATATCAGGAATACACCCGCCATCTTCCGCATAGATCGAAATTTCATTTTCATCGGGATAAGGGGAATGTTCAGACTCAACTATCTTTACTCCTGCACCTTGAAATTTCTCTACATCCAGCGTGTACATATACCCATCACATGTATTCCCCCTTGTCGCAAAATGCCTGGCGACTTCAAAGCTGGTCGATGTAGAGATAAAACCCAAATTTTTCATTCCAGAATCTACTTGATGTGCTAATACTCCATTTTCTAACGATTCTCCCCATGTATAGCCAGCTCTAAAAGCAGCACCTTCTTGACCGAAGTCGACGCTACTACTGACTGTATTACCATAAGGTTTGAGAATTCCCTGATTAAGGGCATCAAGTTCGGCTGACACCCCTCTGTATAACTTTTTCATAAATAAAAGTGCCTCCAAATGCACATGTCATACACTTCTCAGGTTTGTAGCTCCCAATAACTATGGCTTTCACGGTACACCTCAAACAACAAGTTTAACGTAAAACAAAAATACTTCGCGTGTCGAATCAAACTCAAAGAAATTTTAAATTTATTTTCTTACCATTGTTCTCATAAAATTTGTAACGTCTTCAAACTCAGGAAACTCAGTGCTTTGCCGTCCCCAAGAGTCACCAACATCAACATACAACAGGTAAAGATAAAAGTGATATTTCTCGTAGAAATTGGTTAAATTGAAGTTTTTCGTACGTTCATATGATGCATGCCCTGCTAATTTGTTGCGGTGGACTCTGAAGTCTAAAGCAAATAATTCAGGAATAGGTAGCAACTGCTCGTAATGAGAAATATCGTTCTCATGACTTGGTGCCCTGCCTTGCTTAATACGGTCGATTCTTGCTTTGACTACCCTATAGGTATCTTCAGTAATTAAGCTATCTAAAAATTCAATTCGTTCAGGGCCCTTTTTATTAGTAATGTTTGAGTTTTCATAATCTCGAGCATGACATGCCAATAGAAATTCATATAAGTGATGGATAAAGTATGAATACGAGTTGTATGCGCGATACGACTTTTGTTTTTCATAGCCTGAAAGTATCAAACTTTCAGCTGACTTTCTAAATTGCTCAAATGCGTCTCGACATTTGAAGTACTCATGTTTAATTGCTATGCAGTGGTGATAGTCTTCGGCAGTACCCATTTCTATTTTCAAACGGTGGCCTCATAGTAAACTTGATGCTCATTCAACTGGCTCCTCCGTACTTTAATACAGGCTAACCCGCGAATATAAATAGTAGAAAACACTACGCCGTTTTTCTATGGCTGACAATACCTTACAGGTACATGTAGTTTTGCCTTGAGCACAATGCCTGCTTTGCCTACAATGGCGCATATTTTATTTACCATAGGCCGAAGCCATGAACGACACTGTAAAAAACGACACTGCACGCCCGGAGTTACCGGATCGCCTTTCAGTTAACCCGCGCAGCAAGCATTATGTGGCAGCAATTTTCGAGCATGACATTGGTATTAAGCTAAACGGCAAAGAGCGTTTTGATGTGGAAGAATATTGCATCAGCGAAGGTTGGGTGAAAGTGGCTGCTGCCAAAGCGCTGGACCGCCGTGGCCAGCCGCTGTTAATGACACTAAAAGGCACTGTTGAAGCGTTTTATCGGTAAGTTACACCGGTAAACCCGCGCGTTAACAGCTAACTTGCCGCTTTGCTTAAAAACCTGCGAAGCGGCTTTCTCTGCTAACACTAGCTTAGCCAACACTGGCTTAGTCAGCCGCAGCAAAACCTCCATTAAAACTCTGCCGTAACCCCCAACATATAAGTGCGGCCGCTATAGGTGCTGTTATAGGCTCTGTCGCTGGAATCGCTATACAACTCTTCGCGCAGATTAGTCAGGTTAAGCGCTTCAATATTCAGTTTTATATAGTCGTTTAAGCGGTAAAACGCTGAGAAATCGATATTAGTGCTGGCGTGATAACCGCGCTCGTCGTCATCAATAGAACCGCTTTCTACTGCGGCAATATAACGGCTGCGATAGACCGTAGTTAGCCGTGCGCCCCAGCGCGGGGTGTCGTAGTACAGCGCCAGGTTGTAGCTGTGTCTGGATAAACCGGCAAAAGCTTTAACTTGATCTTCGCCAGAGTTTTGCACATTACGGTACAGCGTATTACCGTCGGCCCAGGTGTAGTTGGCCGTTACGCCAAACTGATTAAACGGCGTCGGCAGAAAATCCAGATTACGCTGCAGTGCCAGTTCAACGCCTTTAATTGACGAGGGGCCGCCATTTTGCGGTGAGGATAAATTAAACACATCATCTACCGTTTTGCCCTCTGGCAATAAGGCGCCGGGCAAACCCAGTTCGCGGTAGATAACCGGCCGGGTTTCAATGGCAATAAAGTGCTCAATATCTTTATAAAACAGCGCGGCAGAAAACAGCCCGCCATCGGCAAAATACCATTCCAGCGCGGTATCCAGGTTGTTAGCGCTAAACGGCTTTAGCTGCGGGTTGCCGGTGTTGATTTGGCCAATATCGGTTTCGCCAAGCGAGGTTTGGGTGACATTGGTAAACAGCGCTAAATCACTTAATGATGGCCGGGTGATATTTTTACTCAGGCCTAAGCGCCATAGCATGTCGTCGGCAAATTCATAGGATATATCCAGCCCCGGCAGGTAACCACTGTAATGCCGCACAAAGTTGGCTGGCTCGGCGCTGGCCGGGCCGCTGTTAGCTAAACTCTGCGCCGGCGTTTGGCTGGCAAGCTGGGTATTAAAGTAGCGCAGGCCCAGGCTGGCCCGCAGCGGCGCACCGGCCACAGCAAATTCTTGCTGATATTGCAGGTAGCCAGCATTGGTTTGCTCAGTTAACCGGTACACCGAACTGGCAATGGTATCGGCTTCGGTTAAAGCAAAACCGCTCAGGCCATAAAACGCCTGCAAAGCGGCGATATCGCCTTGCAACCAGCGTTGGTCAGGGTGGCCGCTATAAAGCTGTACTTGTTTAGCATTCAGACTAACCATGCCCTGATTTAACGGCGTAGCACTACTGTGCGGAAAGCCGCTGGCCTCTTGCTGAAAACCAGAATTGTTAAAGGTTTTATGGTGCAAACCAAAGGTTAGTACGCTGCTGTCGCTAAGCTGCCAGGTAAAATCCAGCCTGGCATTGTCAAAGTCGGAATAGGTAAAGTTAGACTGAAAAAATAGATCCCTTACGGTGTAGCCCGCCGGTGCCGTAACATCAAAGTTGTTGGAATAGCTGCGGCCATAAAAGGTATCCCGGCTAAAATCAGTAACGATATCGGCTTGTTGTTTTGCCTCAATATTCAGCTTGCTTAGCAGCGGCTGGCGGTAGTCGGATGAACTGTGGCCCAACATAGCGCGCAGTTGCAGATTGTGGCTAAGTGCCCAATCGGCGCTCAGGCTGATTTGGCTAAACACCGACTCGTTATAGTCTTGCCGGTTTTCATTGCGCCAGCTGGCATTTTTATAGCGGGCATACAGCACTTCTTTATCACCTGTGCCATCACCGTTGCTGTCGCGCCAAATTAAATCCTGCACCAGATTATTATCTTTTACCGCATGGTGATGCTCAGACAGCTGGTTTTGCAGCTTGCCGTGCATTACATCCAATAACAGATTTAACTGCGCCACGGGCTGATACTGTAACGCTGCCGTTATACCTAAGCGCTGTTGCTGATTTTCCCACACCGACAAGCGCTGACCGCGTGGAAACCATAAGTCGCCGGAATCTAACAGGCTTTGTAAGGCGCTATTGTTGGGATCTGCCGCCTGTTTGCCGCTTTCCCGGCGCCAGCGCGTGGTGTTGCTGCCGTATTCGTTAGTGGCACGGCTGCTGTAAGTAAGCGAAATAAGGGCGCCAAGATCAGACCAGCGCTTTGATACCAGCGCAGAAAAACGCGGATCAGCTCGGCTTAAATTGCTATTGGCGTTGCTGTTGCTGCCAAGCTGGGCAGAAATACTGGCTTTGTGGGCGGCATAATCAAAAGGTTTGGCGGTGCGCAAATTTACCGTACCGGCAATGCCGCCTTCTTCTTGCTCAGCAGAGTAGGATTTTTTTACATCAATCTGGTTAAACAGCTCGGCAGCAAAAATGTTGAAGTCAAAGGCGCGGCTACGCGACAGAGCGCCGCGCGCATCCATTGGTGACGATGAGGTGCCCAGTGTTTCCATACCGTTTACCTGCACCCGGGTAAAATCAGGGCCTAAACCGCGCAGTGAAATCTGCCGGCCTTCGCCCCACTCGCGGGTAATACTAATGCCCGGCACCCGCGATATGGCATTGGCGACATTCAGTGCCGGGAAGTCGGTAATGTCTTCTGCTACCAGCGAGTCTTGCGCAATCATCGCCTGCCGCTTTAGGGTTTCAGCTATGGGCAACAGCGTGGTGGCGCTGTTATGCCGATGCACGCCACCATTAGCCCGCACGGCTATAACTTCCATCGCCGGTGCGCTAGCTGTGGGTTTAGCTGCCGGGGCAGCAGGCGTTGCAGCTGGCACTTTAGCTTCAGCTTTAATTAACCAGCCTGAGCCTCGGGGTATGGCCTCCAGCGGCTGCTGTGCCAGCAGTTGCTGTAATACTTCGTCAGCGGTAAAGTCCCCCGCCACTGCGGGCGCCTGTAGGCCGGCAAGTTGGGCCGGGTTATACAATAAGGGTTTATTTACCTGGCGGGCAAATTGCAATAATGCCGCCGACAGCGGTTGCGCTGGCAGAGCATAACGCTGGCGATCAGCCGCCTTTTGCTGCGGTTCAGGATTATGCTGCGCTGCGGGCCACACAGCAGGGCTAAATAACAGTAACAACACCAGATAAAACACAGGCTGCACTGGCACAAGCCCGGCCATGCTACTGCAGTGACGGGTGCGGCGACCGGCTTAACCGGATACCGCTGCTGTGTTGTTGCAACGTCAGGCCATAGGCTTCTGTTAATGCCTGTAACGTCTGCTGCGTATTGGCCAGCTCAAAGCGACCGGCCACTCTTAAGCCCGCGACTTCAGCACTGGCACTCACAGGTACATCAGTTGAACGGTTTAACCGGTGCAGCAAATAGGCTAAGGGTTCGTTTTCAATTTCTATCCAGCCCGAGCGCCAGTCAACCAATTGCTGCAGGTCGACTTTTTCTACCTTTGATAACTTATTCTGCCTGATGCGCACCCGCTCACCGGCTTTAAGCAGCTGCCGTGGGCCGGTGGCAGTGGCCTGTACCTGCACTGCCCCTTCGTACACCGTGATATCTATCAGATCCGGGTCACGGTCGATATTAAATTCCGTGCCTACCGCTACCACCGTAGCTTGATCCAGCCGTACTTCAAATGGCCGTTGTTTATCTTTGGCTACGGCAAAATAGGCAGCGCCCAGCCCCTGCACTACCTGGCGTTTATCTGCGCTAAAAAGCACCGTTAGCTGGCTGGCGGCGGCCATATCTACCACCGAGCCATCGCCCAGCGTCTGGTGCATAGTGCTGGCCTGCGCTGTTTTTAATTCATAAGGCGCAGCGGTATGAAACAAGCTGCCATGGCCCAGATACAGCGCCACTGCCAGCACAGCGCTGCATGCGACTGCAGTTAAAGACAGCGCCCGGGGAAATATAGCTGCGCCGGTTAAATGAGAGCGCGATAATGCAAGCCGCCAGCGTTTTAGCGGATGTGGCTGATAGGCGGCCAATGCTTTGGTTAACGCCGGATCCTGCCAGGTTTGCAGCATCGACAATAACAGCTCGCGGTGGCGCGGATCGGCATCCAGCCAATGGCTAAACCGCCTTTTGCTCAGGTTATCCAGCTCACCGGCGGCGAGCTTTTCTACCCAGGCTGCGGCCTGTAAATACAGATCCTGTTCTGTTTGTTCTGCTGTACTCAAGGTGCTGTACTCAAAATCCTGTAATAAAAAGAGGGTATTCACTTAACGGGTTTTATTTACCCAGCGCTAATGTTACACCGCGCGCTGCCGATCGATTTGACGCTGAATATCTGCCAGAGCGCGGCTGACATGCTTAGATACCGCTTCTTCACTGATTTGCAGTAAAGCAGCAATACAGCTGCGGCTTTTGCCCTCCATGCGGTACAACACAAATACCTGACGCCGTAACGCAGGCATAGCTTCCAGCGCCTGACTAAACAGAGTAACCGTTTGCTGCAAACTGGCCATTTCTTCCGGGTTGGCGCTTTGGCAGGCCAGCTCGTCTGGTTGTTCTGCCGGTAGCGGTTTTAGCCGCATCAGCATATGGCGGGCCACGGTAAAGGCATAAGCCAGCGGATTAAGCACAGGCTTTTGCCTGGCCTGCTCCAGCACTCTGGCGATAGACTCCTGAAAAATATCGGCTGCATCGGCACTACTGGCATTTTTTTCCAGATAACGTGCCAGTGGCGCGGCATTTTTCAGTGCCTGATGCAGCTCTGGCTCTGACTGATTTACGCCAGACACTGATTTACTAAACATAATGCCCTGCCCTGTTATTGCATCGCTGCACCATAGCGCACAATACCGCACAGATATGACACTATGTTGACAACGATGTCAGCGGGGCAAGGCAACAGCTTGCCGGCTAGCTTGCGCCAGCCGGCTTAGCACTATTTGTTAAGATCCAGCAGTGTAGCGTTGTTAAGATCCAGCAACTGGCCGTTTAACAGCGCCAGCTGCACGCCTTTGTCATTGCGCAGTAAAAAAGTGGCCAAACGGTGGCGCTGTGGCGTTGTTGTAGCCAAACCTTTGGGGTTTATCACCACCGGGAAATCTGAGTTATTGCTTAGCAATGCAGCATCACCGCTAAAATGGCTGTAACCCTGGCGCAGCAGTGCAATATAGCCGGCGTTATCCAGCGTTAAGGCTTGGCTAAGCGCATAGGCTTTGGGCGCCTGATACTGCAGGCCGCTGGCGTCAAACTGCTGGTAACCAGCATAAATAGATAAATCGCCAATATCCCGCACCCTGCCCTGACCGCCGCTGGTATCCAGCTCTAACGCCAGATCGACCTGAGCCTTGTTGCCGTTAACACTGATACCCAGGTTATTAATCAACACATCTTTAATGCCGCCATCGCGGTTAAACGGAATAGCCTGATACGCACTTAGTGGCTGTTGCTGATAAGCGCCGCTGCCGATACTTTCAATGCTCATTACCAGCAACTGGGCATTAAGTTTGCGTGCTACCTGACGGTTGTCATCGCGCGGGTGGCCACCCGATTCAATCAGCACGGTGCTGATGCCCATACCGGCAAAGGTGTCGCCAAAGGAGCGCCATGAAAAAGTGTCGTTGTATTTCGCCAGATAGCCCGGCAGCTCACTCTCCAGCAAATCCCGCATATCGCCAATTAGTTGCATGGCTTTTTTACGGGCGTCGTCGATGTCTTTTGCTTCGTTAAACGCCGGCGCCAGCAACGAGATAGTCGCTTGTTTGTTAGTGTCGCCTACGGCATAAAAGCGGTTTTGGTCATGCAGGTTAAGGCCAAAATCCGGTTTAAACTCTTTGGCGGCCTGCATTAGCAAACGGCCTTCCGGGCTTTGTAACGCTTTGGCGTCGCGGTTAATATCGATGCCCATGCTGTTAAAGCGTGAACCGGCAGCGGCACCATCGGGGTTTACCATCGGTATTAAGCGGATACTCACTTTACTTAACCAGGTGTCACGCCAGCTTTTTTGCCGCTCTGCAGCAATAAAATTCAGTAAATCCATCAGCGCCGCAGTAGCGGTAGACTCATTGCCGTGCATTTGTGACCAGGCCAGAATTTTTACCGGCCCGCTGCCAATGTCTATTTGCCAGATTGGTGTACCCAGTGCCGACTGCCCCAACTGCGTAAAACGAAATAACGGGTTTTGCTGGTGCTGCATCAGCAGCGGCGCAATGTCGTCATACACTAGTTGCGGTTTATCCAAAGCGCTTTGTTTAATCTCGTTATACTGCGTTGGGGATAAACTATTCATCGTCATTGCCTGTACCGCCATGGTTAAACTAAATACGCTGACCAAAAACCCACTGGCCAAAAGTTTACGAAGAGCACTTTGCATGTTACACCTCTGCTTAACTGCCTGAGCCTGCTAGCATGGCGTAGTTCTGTTAACAAATGCAAGTTAATCACAAACCAGCAAACCGGTGAATAGCACCTACTGTCGCAATCGGCTGCAATGGCCGCTTTATCGCAAAAGCCACGGCAAAGCTTGCGACACTGTGGCACAACCGGTATAAATTATTCAGCAGCACAGCAAAACACAATAATAATAACAGGAGGCCATTTTGGCTGATTGGTTAACCTTAGTTCCGGCGCTGGTCGCCATTGTCATTGTACTGTGGCGTAAAGAAGTGATACTGGCCCTGCTGCTATCGTTATGCAGCGCTGAGTTACTGATTTTTTTGCAGGCCGGCCAGGGCGCCGGGCCGGGCCTGTTGCTGGATGGCAGCATTCAAACGCTGGAGCGCATTGTTGCGGTAACCAAAGACAGCGATAACGCCCGTATTTTGATGTTTTCGTTGCTGGTAGGCGGCCTGCTGGCCTATATGCGAGACTCTGGCGGGGTGTCGGCCACGGTAAAAATGCTGGTCGAAAAAGGCGTGGCGAAAACCCCGCGGCAGGCAGGCTTACTCACCTTTTTTATCAGCTCAGTGACCTTTATCGAATCTAACCTTAGCTCACTTACCGCCGGTATCAGCTCACGCGGCTTATTCGACAAGTTTAAAATGAGCCGTGCCCGGTTGGCCTATATTATCGACAGTACCAGCGCACCCATTTGCATTATTATTCTGCTTAACGGCTGGGGCGCTTATATTCTGGGCCTGCTTAGCAACTATTCACTGGGCGATAACGCTGTAAGTGTGCTAATTGGCACTATACCGCTGAATTTTTATGCGCTGTTTACCTTAACGGTAGTGCTGTACACCATTATTACCGGCAAGGTTTATGGACCGATGCGTAAGTCAGAGCAAGAATTGCATACGCTGTCAGCCCATACCGAAATTGATATTAAACCCAGCCACCCGTCTTTTATGCTGGTGCCATTACTCACGCTGGTCGCCTCAATGCTGGGCTTTATGCTGATGACCGGCAATGGCAGATTGGTGTCGGGTTCGGGCTCGCAATCGGTGCTGTATGCCACCACACTGGCGTGTTTAGTAGCGTATTGCATGATGCTGTTTAGCAAACGCTTTAAACATCAGCAACTGGTCGATATCGGCTTTAAAGGTATGAGCGAACTGCTGCCACTGGTAACCATAGTGCTGTTATCGCTGGCGCTGGGCAGTAGTTTAAAACTACTGGGCACCGGTACTTTTATTGCTTCTATCGTTAATGACAGCCTGCCGCTGGTGCTGATCCCGGCGTTATTATTCCTTTCCGGGGCACTAATTTCGTTTACCACCGGCACCAGTTGGGGCACCTTTGCTATTTTGATCCCCATCGGCATGCCGATGGTAGAACTGCTCGGTTTGCCGCCGTCTTTGGTGCTGGCAGCGATACTCAGCGGTGGGGTGTTTGGCGATCACTGCTCGCCGATATCCGACAGCACAGCGGTAAGTTCAGTCGCCTCGGGCTGTGATTTACTCGAACACGTTAAAACCCAACTGCCCTATGCATTGTTTTGCGGTGTGCTGGCGCTGCTGGCGTTCTTACTAGCCGGAGTGCTGATGATATGAAAACACTGACACTAACGGCATTACTGCTCACCGGTTGCGCAGCAGTTACGCAGACTGCAACAGTGGCTACACCGCCACCAGCTGAGATACCGGCTGACTTTATCGATATCGCCACTTTAGTGCCGCAGGCGCAGGTACGCATGGCCTACCTTGGTACAGAGAATTTTGTTGGCAGTAAAGTAGACGGTTACCAGGCTAACAAATGCTATTTGCAACAAAATGCGGCTCAGGCGCTGGTGCAGGTGCAGCAAGCCGCTGCAGCCCAAGGTTATACGCTGTGGATATTTGACTGCTACCGGCCACAACGGGCGGTAAACCATTTTATGCGCTGGGCCAGCGATTTAAGCGATACCCGCACCAAAGCACAGTACTATCCGAATCTGGGCAAAGATAAACTGGTGGGTGAATATATTGCCGAAAAATCCGGCCACAGCCGTGGCAGCACGATAGATTTAACACTGGCGGCGAAAGATAACAGCGGCAACTGGCGGCCGCTGGATATGGGCTCAGCGTTTGATATGTTTGATCCGGTATCCAATGTTGGTGCGCCCGGCATTACAGCCGCACAACAAGCCAACCGGCAGCTGCTGGAAAACCTGATGCACGACGCCGGTTTTAAGGTATACAGCATGGAATGGTGGCACTTTACCCACCAGCCACCGGTATATACCGAGCAATATTTTGATTTTATTGTGAAATAGTCAGCTCAGCCGGTTACGCGCTGGCGCAGATACATTTGCATTGCCAGTTCGTCCTGCTGTTTTTGTTCGCGCCGCTGCTGTTGCAATACCTGGCGCTGGCGGCGTTTTTCCAACACCTGCTCTATGGCCAGGTTGTAAGCTGCCTGCTTGCTGCAGGCCTGCTGTTGCATGGTCACTTCCTGCTGCGCCAAATCGCTGCGGTGCTGCTGTTGCTGTGCCATGTCCTGCATAATGACTTTTAAGCCAGACAAGTTTTGCAGGCTAAGGCTGCATACCATCTGGCGGCTGGTTTCCATACTATCGATATGTTGTGCCAGCAGGCTGCTGCGCTGTTGTTCGTGCTCGGCCTGACGCTGCAACTGGCTGTGCCGGCTGCGCATGACATCGAAGTTGTCCTGTTGCGTTTGCAGATATTTTTTAAGCATGCTGCGCCACCAAAGTTGCCAGTTGTTGTTCGGTTTGGCTGAAATCGACCTGTTCATTTAAGCCCTGACAGAGGAACTGCTCTATCTTCGGGTACAGTGCCACGGCGCGATCCAGCTCGCTGTCTTTACCAGCCTGATAAGCCCCCAGCGGGATCAGCTCCTGCACCTGCTGATAACGGCTATATAAACGTTTTAAGCTGTAACAGCTTTTCAGCTGCTGCTCGGAAACAATATTCGGCATTACCCGGCTGATGGAAGCGCCAATATCTATCGCCGGATAATGGCCGCGCTCGGCCAGTTCGCGGCTTAATACCACATGACCATCCAGAATAGCGCGGGCAGAATCGGCTATCGGGTCTTGCTGATCGTCGCCTTCGGCCAGCACGGTGTAAATGGCTGTCATGCTACCACTGCTATCGCTGCTGTTACCGGCGCGCTCGACCAACTGAGTGAGTTTGCTAAACACCGACGGCGGATAACCCCGGGTAGCTGGCGGCTCACCAACTGACAACGCAATTTCGCGCTGTGCCTGGGCGTAACGGGTTAACGAATCAACCAGTAACAGTACATGCAAACCCTGATCGCGAAACCAGGCCGCTAAGCGGTGCGCCAGCTCGGCACTGCGCATCCGCAGCAACGGCGACTGATCGGCCGGTGCTGCCACCACGATGGCTTTTTTCATACCATCCGGGCCGAGGCTATGTTCAATAAAGTCTTTTACTTCCCAGCCGCGTTCGCCCACTAAGCCAACGATCACCACATCGGCACTGGTAAAGCGTGTCATCATGCCAAGCAATTTACTTTTACCCACGCCAGAGCCGGCAAATAAGCCCAGCCGCTGGCCCTGGCCAACAGTAAATAAGCCATTAATAGCTTTTATGCCGACATCCAGCGGCGTACTGACGCCCTTTTTCTGCATTGGGTTTACCGCCGCCAACTGGCTGCTGATATGCTCACCTTTGGTTAAGGCCGGGCCGCCGTCCAGCGGTTGCATCAGGCCATCAACTACCCGCCCCAGCAGTGCCCGGCTTACGATAAGCGCACCGGCACTTAGCAGCGGCTTTACTCTGGCGCCGGTTGTCAGCGCACTGGCATTGGTAAGTGGCATTAAAAACGCCTGCTCGCGGTCAAAACCTACCACTTCAGCTTCAACCCACTGGCCGTCCTGCATTTCTACCTGATAACGTTGCCCTAATGTGTACTGGCCACCGGCTACGGTAAGCACCATGCCATTTACCCTTACCAGAGTACCAAAGCTCTGATATAAGGCACCGGCATCTAACTGACCGCCTGCCTGTTGCAAGCGGTCAAGCAGGTTCATTGATGCTCTCCAGTTGCTGTTTTAACTGCGGCAGCATTTGCGCCAGACGCTGGCGAAAGTCGAGTAGATGTAACTGAGATAAACCGACAAATTCAGCGCTACCTGCCACCAGCCGGGCATCGGGTTGTAGCTTTATATTGCCAAGGGCGGCAATGTCCATCTGCTGCCACAG
The DNA here is from genome assembly GCF_001513785.1 of Rheinheimera sp. EpRS3. Classification (GTDB taxonomy): domain Bacteria; phylum Pseudomonadota; class Gammaproteobacteria; order Enterobacterales; family Alteromonadaceae; genus Alishewanella. The sequence goes on along the minus strand of NZ_LNQS01000001.1, from coordinate 98,889 downwards.
CGCAAAGTCTGTCGGGGACAGCCGGATAGTGTCGATCTGTTCGTTTACCTGCAATAAGGCTAATACGCTGGCGATAGCCTGCTGCAAATGTGCCGGCTGCAGGCTAAGTTCAGCCTCCAGCGTTAATGTCGCCAGTTTGCTAACCAGTTCAAATATGGCCTGTGCCAGTTGTTTTTCCTGTTGCTGCTGTTGTTGCTGCAATTGCTGTTGTAGCTGCTGCAATTGTTGCTCAAACTGCTGCCGCAGTTGCTGTATCGCTTGTTGCTGGCGGGCATCAGCCTGTTGCAGCGCCTGTTGCTCGGCCTGCTGTTGTGCCTGCAACCGCCCTTGCTCTGCGCCCTGTAGCCGGCCTTCCTGCACGCCGCGCTCATAAGCTTGTTGCAGTTGCTGCTCCGGGCTTTGTCGGCTCAGGTCGCGCTGTACACCGGGGAAACGATACAGATCTGCCATAATTATCCCAGTGTTGCTTCTTCGTACAAACGGTAATCCACTTCGCCTTTGGCCATCATCTGGCGGATCATGCGCATTATTTCGGCCCGGGCGGCTTCAACTTTGGAAACAGTTTGTGCTTTGGTGCCTTCAATTTGCTGGCGGTAAACCTGCGCCAGCCGTTTTGGCAGGGCCGACATAATGCTGTCCAGCATCGCCGGTTCACAGCCTTTTAGCGCCACTACCCATAGCTCATCCGGTATTTCGTTCAGCAGATGAGCCAGCACATCTTCGCTTTGGCGCGCCAGTGAGCCAAAGTCATACATTTTATCCTGTACTGCTTCGGCCGTTTCGGCATTATGTTGTTTTAGCAGCTCCATTACCTCGGCTTTATTGCCGTTGTAGCGGTTCATAATTTCAGCCACTTTTTCCACGCCATTAACGCGGGCACCAACCTGTTCGCCAACAAATTCAATGCAGGCTTCCAGTGTATGGCGCAAGTCGTCCATTACGTGTTCGCTGACTTCACGCAGGCTGGCAATGCGAAACAGAATGTCGTCATGTTTTTGTTTGGGAAATAATGCGATGACGGCTGAGGCTTGCTCGGGCGGTAAAAAAGCCAGCAACAGTGCCTGCATTTGCGCATGCTCCTGCTCTAAAAAGCGTGCCAGCAGCTCAGGGGGTACCCACTCCAACCGGCGTAAATCGTCCGCCAGTGCGCCGCCGTAGATATCATCCAGCATGCCGCGCGCCAGTTTACGGCCTACGGCTTTGTCCAGCGCCCGCTCAAGGTACAACCTTGAGGCACCGCTAACACCGCTTTCACTGCGGTAGCAGTCAAAAAAGTCGTTTAAAATTAATGCCACATCGTCTTGCGTTACGTTGGTGATCTTTGCCATACGTTCTGACAAGGCTTTAACTTCATGCCGGCTGAGCTTTTTTATAATGCCGGCTGCATTTTCTTCACCCATGCTGAGCAGCAAAATGGCCGCCCGATCTAAATCGGTAATAGTGCGGCTATGTTCAGACCTTAGTTGATTCAATGCTGACTCCTCGCTCTACCCAATATTTAATCACTGCGGTTACTCTGTCAGATTCTTTACTGGCCAAGAGCTGCATATGGCTGATTTGCTCAGCAAATTCAGAACCAATCTTGGGCAGGTTCATAGCGTTAAAACCCGCTTGCGGCATATCAGCCTGAGCTGCATCTGCGCTGTTATCTGGGGCGTTTTTGGCATTAGGCTGCGCATTTAGTGCTGAAAGTGGTTGATCCGACAAGGCGGTATAGGCGCTGTCGGCTTCAGGCTCGCGCTGTTTTTTTCCACTGATCAGATGGTTAACCAAAGGCCGTACACCAAACAGGATCAGCGCCAGCGCAATTAAGCTGCCAAATACATAGCGGGCATATTCTTTCACCTCAGGCAGTTGCCACCACGGCAAACCGGCCTGCGGCGCACTTGACAGCTCGGCGGCGACAAAACCAAAACTGGTGATATTAAACTGATCGCCACGTTCAGCCTGAAAACCGGTCGCCGTTTTTACCATTTCGCCCAATTGCTGCAGCTGCGGCTGAGTCCAGCCAGCATCACCTGCGGCAGCTTCATTTACCAGCACTGACACACTCATCGACTTTAACCGGCCCACTTCAAAGCGGGTGTGGGTAACAGCGCGGCCATTGTCAAACTGACGGCTGCTTTCATTGCGCTCGGAGGTACGCTGGTTATTGTCATCAGCTTGTTGATCCGCCGGCAACGGAGGTTGGTTTGCCAACGCCCCCGGAATGCCCATTGCCAGTTGATCGAGGGTAGTATCGGTTTTTACTGATTCAGACCGCATTACCGAGGCAGGGTCCACTGCTTCGCGGGTTTCTTCTACCACACTGAAATCCACGTCAGATGAAATCTGAATGCGGAAATTGCCATCGCCCAGCACCGGCAACAGCATAATGGCGGCACGCTGCTCAATATTGCGCTCCAGTTTCTGGATAAAGGCCAGTTTTTTGTCGGTTTCTTTGCCAATCGGGGCGTCGTCGTACAACTCGCCAGTAAGTAATTTACCGCGCTGATCAACCACCGATACTTTGCGTGGGTCCAGCCCCGGCACACTGCCGGTGATCAGGCTGACGATTGCTTCAACCTGAGTCGGTTTAAGCTCATAGCCCGGTGCTAAATCTACCATCACAGAAGCGGCAGATTTCTCTTCCTGGCGGCCAACAAATAAATTACGTTTTGGCACGGCCAGATGCACCCGGCTGTTACGCACGCCGTCCATAGTGATGATAGTGCGCGCCAGTTCACCCTCCAGCGCATGCTGGTATTGCATGGACTCCATAAACTGGCTGGTGCCCATGGTTACTTTTTCACCAATGGTGGACAGCCCTTCGGGCATGGCGGCTTTAATACCACGTGCAGCCAATGTAATACGGGCATCGGCCAGGCGGTCTTGCGCCACCATAATATTGCCGGTATCGGTATCAATACGAAAGGCGACTTTTTCTTTATCCAGAATTTCCAGAATACTGGCTTTGTCGTAATGCTCCTGATTGCCATACAAGGGCACGTAGTTTTTTGCTGAAGTCCACAAAATCAGCACTATCGTTGCCGCCACCAGCGTAGCCAGCAGCGCGATTGACGCTATGCTACGATCACCACCCGGCAGCCGGTTAAACCGGCTGGACAAATTAATGACTTTCTCGCGAAAGTTACCCTCGATATGTGCCGGGGGCATTTGTTTTACCACTTCGCCTTTCATTACATTGTCCTTACAGTGACATCCGCATTACATCATCAATGCCGCTCAGAACTTTATTACGCGCCTGCAGCAACATAGAGAAACTTAAACTGGCTTTCTGGCTGGCAACCATAGCACCTACCACATCGTCAGACTGGCCGGTGTCTACTGCCGTCATCATGTCGGCAGCGATATTCTGCTGCTGATTGATTGACCGGATCACCTGGGAAAAGTCGCTGCCGATGCCGCTGTCATTGTTAGCCGGTGCAACGCGCTCATTGCTGGCAACCTGTTGCAGTGCAGTCATCATATCCAGCATCTGGCTTTGGCTGTTTATTGGTGAAATCATCATAAATTCCTTAAGAAGCTAATGCGTCTATGTCGACACCATGCTCACGCATGGCGGCTAATTTGTAGCGCAGGGCACGGGTACTCACCCCCAGTGCCTGTGCGGTGCGGGTGCGATGGCCATTACATTTGTTCAGTACATCGAGAATATAATCAAACTCGGCATTTTTCTTACTTTGCTTAAGCAGGCTGGCACAAATAGCGGCGGCCTGCGGGTGGCATTGCGGTAAATTCAGATCGGCAACCTGTAGTTCAATGCCGCGCGCCATAACCAGGGCCCGCTGCATTACATTTTCCAGCTCACGCACATTGCCCGGCCAGTTGTATTGCAGCATCACGTCGGCTGCGCCGCGGCTTAAACGGTATTTGCCGTTGCCGTACTTGTTAATAAAGAACTCTGCCAGTGGCAAAATATCATCACGCCGCTCGCGCAGCGCTGGCCAGCTTAGTGGTAAAACATCCAGCCGGTAGAATAAGTCTTCGCGAAATAGCCCTTGCTCTACCTGAGTGCGCAGGTTTTTATTACTGGCGGCAATAACACGGATATCCAGCTTAATACGGTTGTTACTGCCAAGCCGTTCCAGTTCACGCTCTTGCAGCACCCGCAATAATTTGGCCTGCAAAGCCAGTGGCAACTCAGAAATTTCATCCAGCAAAATACTGCCGCCGTTGGCCGCTTCAAATTTACCAATTTGCTGGCTGACAGCGCCGGTAAAAGCGCCTTTGTTGTAGCCAAACAACATGGCTTCAAGCATATGTTCCGGTATAGCCGCGCAATTAACGGCAATAAAAGGTTTATCTGCACGATCTGAAGCCTGATGAATAAACTGCGCCAACCGTTCTTTACCGGTACCCGATTCGCCCAGTATCAATACACTGGCCTCAGTTTGCGCGGCCCGGTTAGCCAGTTGCAGGATCTGACGGCTGGCATGCGACACTGCCACTAAATCTTTCAGCCCCTTGCTCATGGCTGTAGCGTTACGGATTGAGGTTTTTAACTGCGAGGCAAAAAAAGGTTTAAGTAAATAATCGATAGCGCCGCTTTGTAAGGTATCGGACGCCAATTCGCTTTGATCATTATTGACCATACTGATAATTTGCGCGGCAGGTAGCTTGCGGTATACCAGCGTGACCACATCCGGTAACGTCATTTGCGGCATACCACTGTCAATAAATACCAGCGCCGGCTGGTAGTCATGACACAGGCTGATAATCTCTGTCACGCTATGGGTGTGTAATAAGCGGTAACCTTCAGCGCTGATACATTGCTGCGCCTCGGCACTAGGTTTTTGTTGGTCGATCCATAACACGTAGGGTGAATTCATGGTTAGTCAGATCCTGCTCAGGAAGTGGTTCGGATTAACCGGATAGACACCCGGCGATTAGATTGCTCAGCCTTGCCCTGGCTTTGCAATAACGGATAACGGTTACCATGGGCACGTACTTCCAGCATGCTGGCTTTTACCCCCAGCTCAATCAGTTGCGCTGCCACTTCATCGGCTCTTTCTTTTGATAGCTGCCGGTTAGCCAATACCGTGCCAACGTCGTCGGTATGGCCGTCAATAAGAATTTTGTGCACTGCAGGGTCAAGTTGGAGATAGCGTGCCAGCTTTTGCAATACCGGCAATTGCGTGCGGTCAACCAGGCGCTGGCCTGAGGCGAAAACAATGTCGGTATCACGCGCCTGCTGCCATGACAGTGGCGACATTTTCGCCACACAGCCGCGAAACTGCTCTACTGCCTCGTGGCCACGCACGCTGGTAAGTAACAGCTGTTGCTGCAGCCGGCCATTTCTAAGATCAAACTGCAACCAGGCCCCCGCCTGCACTTGCTGAAACAACGGCAACGCCGCCTGCAAGAAACTTATCTGGCTATCATGATATAACTCGGCAATATAGGGTGAGCTTTGTGGTTGGATAACATCAGGCTGCCAATCAGCACTGCGCGCAGCAACGGTGGCTTGCTCTAAAGCGGGATAAGGCTGCGCCAGTTCAAGATCCAGCTGCAACGGCTGGCCGGGTTGCTGGGAAAAACTCACCTGGCCCAACCCGCTAACCCGCTGTTGCAAACGGCAATGAAAGGCGCTGCTGTCAAGCTGCCACTGCGCCTGCTCGGCTGGCTGGATCAGCACTGAGCCTGCAATGGCAGTGCCAATTGCAGAGGTGCTAAACCACAAGCTAAGAGAAAACAAAGACACATTGATACCCTTTTATTTAACCGCAACCGGCATCGCAACGCGATACGCCACTGGCTAAGAAAATAAAAGGAAAACTGCATAGAAAGCGCTCAGCACTGACACGGGCAGCCGTGCAGGCAGAGACACATCACGAGGATGTCGCCAAGCTAATGCAACCCCGCTATCGTAACGTTTTTAAACGCCGTAGACCGGTGGCTTTGCGTCCTGCCCTTTCGGTGCAGTTTGCCTTTTAATTATCTTAACCGGCTCACAAACCTTAAAGTGATTTATGAACCTAAACTGAATAACTTTAAAGATATCTAAATTACTATTATCTGGCAAGTCAAACTTTAAAAAGATCTTTCATGATCTTAAAGATCATATAGTTAAAACTACATATTGTTACATATTCGGTCACATTTCAGCGCTAACTGCTCAGACCAGAGCCAGTTTAAAACTGACTAACTATTTACCAAGCCTGCACAACTATCTAAATACACCATTTAGCATAACGTAGTGCTGTGACAGCGCGATGACAGGCCAGCAAAACACCTCACATTAGCCCAAAGCGCCGATTACATTTACCCGTAATGTTTCCGGGATTTCGTTATAAGACAGCACTGCCAGCGAATTTTGCGTAAAAGTGCGGGCATAGCGCGCCAGCAACGGCCGTAATTGCGGCACCACCACTAATGCCGGGGTATAGCCTTGTTGTTGCATCTGGCTGCAGATCAACGGCATATTGCGCTGAAACTGGCTTAGCAGATTAGGCGCTACCGGAAAGCTGTCTAACGCAACTTTGCCTGCCTGCATTGCCTGATTCAGCGCACTTTGTAAGGTTTGCTCCAGCTTTTCATCCAGTGTAAAGGCGGCCAGCTCGTCTTTATCGCCACTGATTTGCCTTACCAGTGCCCGCTGCAGTGCACAACGTACATCAGAGGTAAGTAAAATAGGATCTTTGGTCACTTCGCTGCTGTCGAGCAAGGTGCTGGCAATGGTCAGAATATCACCCAGGCTTACCTGCTCACGTAGCATCAGCCGGTATACTTTTAGTTGCACTGTTGCGCTGAGCGCTTTATCCAGCGCTTCGGCCAGTACCGGCGCGACGGCAGCTAGCCGCTTATTTAGCTGCTTTACATCTTCATAGACAAACAGCTCAGATAAATTTTCTTTAATGATTTTGCCGGCATGGGTGGCAATAATGGTCGCCAGATCAACCACCGAATACCCCAGGTTCAGCGCTTTGGCACGGGTATTATTGTCAACCCATACTGCTTCGAGGCCATAAGCCGGGTCACGGGTAATTTCACCGTCAAGCTGGCCATAAATTTCGCCGGTGTTAAGCGCCAGCAATTGCTGCGGGTTTAACCGCCCGCTGGCTAAAGGCACCCCGGCCAGTTTAATGCGGTATTCCTGCGGGTTAAGCTGCAAATTATCGCGTACCCGCACTTCAGGTAATAAAAAGCCGCTTTGCTCTGACAGAGTTTTACGAATACCGCGTAAGGTTTGCACCAGCTCTTCGCCTTTATCTTTGTCGGCCAGATACACCAGCCGAAACCCCAGCTCTATTGATAAACGGTCAATATGTGGAATATCGTCCCACGCCAATGCTTTTGGGGTTTGCGCTATGCTTTCGGTTAACAGTTCCGCCTGGACCAACTCGCCTTTGTCTACCTGCTGTTGTAAGCGCCAGGCAACGTATACCAGTGGCAGGCCGAAACTGATAAAAGCCAGAGCCGGCATACCCGGCACCAGCCCCAGGATCAGCATAATACCGCCGGTAGTCAGCAACACTCTGGGTGATGCCAGCAGCTGTTTGCCGACCTCATCAGACATCTCACCCTCGTCGTTCATCCGGGTAACGATAATCGCTGCCGCTACGGCCAGCAGTAAAGACGGAATTTGGGCGACCAGGCCATCACCTATGGTAAGCAGGGCAAAACGTTGAAAGGCTTCGCCCATGCCCAGGCCGTGCTGGAATACCCCGATGCTGATACCACCAAGCAGGTTAATCACCAGAATAATTAAACCGGCAATAGCATCGCCACGAACAAACTTAGACGCACCGTCCATAGAACCGTAGAAGTCTGCTTCGCGGGCCACTTCATTACGCCGCTCTTTGGCTTGTTCCGGGCCAATCAGGCCGGCATTCATATCCGCATCTATGGCCATTTGCTTGCCGGGCAAAGCGTCCAGCGTAAAGCGGGCAGCCACTTCGGAAATACGCTCGCCGCCTTTGGTGATAACCACAAAGTTAATCACCATCAGAATGATAAACACCACCATACCGACAACATAGTTGCCGCCAATCACCACTTCACCAAAAGCCTGGATCACCCGGCCTGCAACATCTGAGCCTTCATGGCCGTGCAACAACACCACCCGGGTAGAGGCGATATTCAGCGTTAACCGCATTAAGGTAGCCACCAGTAACACCGTGGGGAATACCGAAAAATCCAGTGGCTTTTTGCTTGATACAGCCACTAACAGCACGATCACCGACAGCACTATGTTGAAAGTAAACAACGCGTCCAGCATCCAGGCCGGTAGCGGCAATACCACCATCGCCAGAATGGCCAGCAGTAATACGGGAATAGCGGTATAAGGTTGGGTAAGAGTACGCCAGTTCACTGTTTAACTACCTCGGACATTAGCTTTGTCTAACAACGATTTTGGAATATCCAGCGCCGGCAATGGTGCCGGTTGCTGGCCACGGCCCTGCTTGTAGGCTTTTAATTGCATAACATAAGTCAGTACATAGGCGACTGCCGTATACAAACCTTTGGGTACTTCCTGGTCAACACGGGTGGAGTAATAGATGGCCCGTGCCAGTACCGGCACTTCTAACACTTCTATCTGATGGCGTTGGCCTACAGCCCTGATTCGCAGTGCCATTTCATCTATGCCCTTAGCCACTATATAGGGCGCTTTGGCATCTTTTTCGCTGTAGCGGATCGCCACAGCATAGTGTGTTGGGTTCATCACGATAACATCGGCTTTAGGCACCCGCTCTTCAATGCGCCGGTTGGCCATCTGAAACTGGATCTGGCGGATACGGCCTTTTATCTCCGGGCTGCCATCAGAGGATTTACGCTCTTCTTTGACTTCCTGCTTAGTCATCTTGATCTTGGAGGAAATGGTGTACTGCTGATAGGGTACATCTATCGCCGCAACCAGCAGCAGCAATGTGACTGTAATCATCAGGCTCAGTGATAACAGGCCAAATCCTTCCTGTAAGGCTGTTGCCAGATCCAACCGCTGTAAAAACAACAGGCGGGTCCATAATTGACTGAGAAAGCCATACAGACAACCACCCAACAACAGCACTTTAATGATTGATTTGGCCAGCTCTACTAACGCGTTCATGCTGAACATCCGCGCTAAGCCGGTTAGCGGATTTAACTTATTAAACTTAGGCCCGAGCAAGCTGCCGGAAAAGATAAAGCCACCGGGCATGGCACCAATAATCCACATCGCCAGAAACAACAACAATAAGAACGGCATTATGGCGCCAAGCATATCTAAAAACGCCTGGCCTATTGCCAGCGGCATCAGCTTATTATTCGCCAGCATTTCTTTGTTTAACTGCATGCTGCTGTGCATCAGCTGCATAAACAACGTAAACAGCAACTGGGCAAACCACAGCAAGCCCGCCACGCCCAGCATCAGCAACACAGCTGTGTTCAGCTCTTTTGAGCGCGCAACCTGGCCGTCTTTACGGGTTTTTTTTAGCCGTTTCTCGGTGGGCTGTTCGGTTTTTTCCTGCGCGCTGTTTTGTTCACTCATGGCTTACTCCATCAGTAAACGCATATTGTCCAGCACATGGCTGGTTAGTGCAGCAAACTGCACGCCGGTTTGGCTTAAGGTTAGAAATACACAAACAAACCCTAGCAGCAGCGTCATCGGAAAGCCCAGCACAAATAAGTTTAACGATGGCGCAGAGCGCGTAGCCACACCAAAGGTAAGGTTAACCAGCAGCATGGCAATAATAGCGGGCAAAGCCACCAGCAAAGCGGCACCAAACATCCAGCCGAACAACTGCAACAGCACGGTAAGGTTTAACTGGTACAAACCACTACCCACCGGCCACAGCGTAAAGCTGTCTATCAGCACTGCCAGTGTCAGTAAATGGCCATTTAAAGAGAAGAATAGCAGCGCCGACATTATCCAGAACAAATGCCCCAGCAACGAGGTAGAGTCACCGCTGCCTGGGTCCATCATCATCGCCATCGATAAGCCCATTTGCATCGACAACATTAGCCCTGTCATTGCCAGCACTTCAAACAAAATGCGTACTGCCAGGCCCATCATAATGCCAAAGCCTATTTGCTCGAAGGTGATAACCGCTGCATCCAGTGAGAAGGGATCAACCTGCGGCATGGCCGGTAACGTGGGGCCAACCAGAAAGCTTAAAAACACCGCCAGCAAAATACGCGCCCGCGGCGTAACAGCCGGGTTATCAAATACCGGCATCGCCCACAATAACGCTGACAAGCGGACAAAAGGCCACCAGACGGTGCCAATCCAGCTCATCAGTTCGCCACTTGTCAGCGAAATTAACGAATTCACCCGAATACTCCGGGGATAATCTGTGCCAGATTAGTAAACCACGCCAGCAGGGTTTTAATTAGCCAGTGGCCGGCAAACACCACCATTAACAGCGTCAGCAACATACGCGGTAAAAACGTCAGTGTTTGCTCCTGAATAGACGTTGCCGCCTGAAACACCGCCACAACAATACCCAGAATTAGCCCAGGTACAATCAGCACCAGCAACATCTTGATGATGGTATATACCGCCTGAGCGATAAGCTCGGTGGCCTGTTCCGGGCTCATGGTGATGCTCCAAAGGTCGCAGCTAAAGTCCCGGCAACCATAGACCAGCCATCGGCCAGTACAAAAATCATTAACTTAAACGGCAGGCTGATAATAAGCGGTGACAACATCATCATACCCATCGACATCAGCACACTGGCCACCACCAGATCGATAATCAGAAACGGAATAAACAGCATAAAACCAATCTGAAATGCTGTGGTCAGCTCGCTTAACACAAAGGCCGGCATCAACACTTCCAGCGGTACGTCAGCGGCAGCCATGGTGGTGGGCTCTTTGGCAATCAGCAATACCTGATGCAATTCGTTCTCGCGCGTTTGCGCCAGCATAAACTGTCGTAGTGGTTGCTCTGCACGGGCCAGCGCCTGCTCCAACGTCATTTCTTCTGCCTGATAAGGCTTAAACGCGTTTTGATATACGTCCTGCCACACCGGGCGCATAATCAGCAGTGTCAGCATCAGTGAGATACCAATCAGCACACGGTTCGGTGGGCTTTGTTGTAACCCCAGCGCCTGGCGCAAAATGGCAAGTACAATAACAATGCGGGTGAACGAGGTCAGCACCATCAGCATGCCGGGGATCAGGCTTAATGCGGTCATCAACAGCATAATCTGCAGTTTTACGCTGTAATCCTGGCCGCCGTCGGTGTCGCGCACCGATAACAGTGTTAAATCATTTGCCATTGCTGTACCGCTAAGCAACATAGCCGCCAGCAGTATCAACAGGGTTAGCAACAGCTTACTCATGATGCTCAGGTGCCGCCTTACGGTTGACAAACTTAAGGCCATATTTGCCATCGATCATCACCACTTCCGCTTTGGCAAACAGCACACCGTTTACTTTTACATCCAGCGCTTCGCCTACGGCTTTATCCAGCGGCAGCACGTCGCCGACACTGGCCCGGCTCAGTTCACCTAACGTAACCTCAGCGCTGGCCACTTCTAACGTGACGGTCAGCGGCACATCACGAAACATCGACAAGCCATCCCCCGGGGCCGTGCTGCCATCGCTGCCTTGCTCGAAGATATCGTCCATCTCCATCATATCCAGCCCGGCTAAAGCCGCATCCAGACCTTTGCTGTTATTCAGGTTTTCGCTCATGCTTGTTTCTCTTTGTTAACGATATCAGTAATCTGGAATACCAGGCTGTTGGCTTCTTCTGCCACTTTGCCCAGAAATAACGCAGTCTGGTTAAGCTGTAATGTCATAGCACTGCCGAATTCTATTGGCAGTACAGCACCATCCAGGCAAGCCTGTAGCTGGCGCAAACTCACTTTTTTGCGCATCATCTCAACCCGGCACTGCACCGGCACCTGCGGCCAGGGTGATATATCTACTGCACTGGCGCTGATAGCACTGTGATATTGCGGTGCGATAAAGAACTCCAGCGGCAACCATAGAAACCAGCTAATCACATCGCTGCCGAGCAACAAGCGCACCTTTAGCGGCAGGTACTGAAACCGGGTAGGTTCCATTTGTTGTTTTATGGCACTGGCCGGTAAAGCCGACTGTTCTTTAAACAACAGTTGTTGCATGGCCTGTAACTGACGCTGGGCGATACGGCTGCAAATGCGCAGCTCTGAAGCACTTAGCTCAGTTTTTTCATCGCCTGGCAGCACTTTACTAAGCTGGCCACCCAGCGATAAATCAGCCAGATGGTGTACGCTGGTGTAGTCCAGCGCCAGATAACAGTTAGTATCAGTTGGCACCAACACCGGACACTGCAATAACAGCCGCCCCGGCTCTGCCAGCCAGCTGTCAAGCGCACTGCCCTGGCATAACGTCAGTTCAATATTAAATTCGACATCGGTCAGCAATTTGCTCAGTTCTATCTCTACTGCCTGCGCTAAATCAGGTAAGCGCTGTTTCGCCTGTTTACTGGCAGCGCTGAAACGGCGTTGGTCCAGTGTCAATGCAAAAGGCTGGCAGTGGGCGGCCTGATCAGCCGGGATCAGCAAAGTGGGAGTTTTCATCTTATTCATCTGCAGTTACGTTATCCGTCGCACCGGTATCGCGTGATGCCCGGTAGGCTTTTTTACTTAAGCGGCGCAGTAAATTCAGCCGCTGTTCGCGCTTGGCGTCCAGCCAGCTGATACCAAGAAACTCCAGCTTGTCGCTGACCTGACGGCGGTATACCACCTCAGCTTTAATCTTAAATTGGTTGTCATATTCAACCATGACGATATCCGGTACCGTTTTTGCCAGCGGCACCAGCAAACCGGCACCGCCAAGGCTCATGTCTTTTACCACTGCCTGACATATCTGGCTGCCAAATAAGCCGCTCTGCCACAGTTTTACCGCTATACCTTTGGATTGAATAGCCACAGGCTGACTTTGGGCGCTAAAGTACCAGCGTAAATACTTGCGCGAAGCATCAGGTTTAGTTGCTACCATCGGTTATCCTTATTCCTGAACGGCCAACGGGTTGGTTGCGCTGTGCTTCTTCTGCTGCCTGCTGTACGGCGTTGTTCTGGTTATCGGGGGAAAACAACTGGTTGAGTTCAGCTTCAGCGGCACTGGTTAAAATCAGCAATTCAATGCGCCGGTTGGCGCTGTCGCCACGGTCTTGCTCGTTTAGCGGCCGGGTAGCCGAAAACGCAGCTACCTGCGCTACCCGCTCAACCGGCATGCCACCGGCGGCCAACACCTGGCGGGCCTGCAAAGCACGATCGCCCGACAATTCCCAGTTGCTGTACTGGCTGCCACTAAACGCTGTGCTGTCGGTATGGCCAGAAATAATCAGTTTGTTTTGTACTTTTTTAAACACCGGGCCCAGACTCAGCAGCAAGTCTTCAAAAAACGGCGTCATGCGCATTTGCCCACGGATAAACATTTGCTGCTTTTTATTGTCGCGAATAATAACCCGCAAGCCTGACGGTACTATGTCCAGCTGGATATGCTCCTGCGCCATCAGCTCGGCCGCTACCTGTTCAAAGGCTTGCAGCAACAAGCTCAGTTCAGCCGGGCTGTCGAACTGGCCATCAATCAGTGAATTTAACTTATCGCCCTTGCCTGCAAGTGGCCTGTCGTCGCCTGAGGGCACCTGCAAATATTCCGACATGCCCGGCAGCGGGTTATCCGGCGGCAAGGTGTTGGCAGAATTCTGATCTACCACCGAGGGTGTGCCGCCTAAATCGACCGGAAACGGGCTGTTACCCGGTTCAAACGGCGCCGGGCTGCCCTCGAAAATGGAATGGGTGCGCATATAGTTGGCAATCTCGGCGCGCTCTTTCATATTGGAGACTTCTAGAATCCACAACACCATAAAGAACGCCATCATTGCCAGCGTAAAATCGGCAAAGGCGACTTTCCAGGCACCGCCGGATTTGGCTTTGGCGGCGCTGCGCTGACTGCGCTTAATAATAACCGGCGAGCTGGAGCTGTTCATCAGGCGGCCTTATCGTTAATCCACTGTTCCATCGTGGTAAACGACGGCTTCTGCTCTTCGTTAATCATCCGACGGCCAGAGTCGGTTGCTACTATTGCCACATGGCCTTTAGCATGAGCCACCAAGATAGCGCGTACACATTCAAGCAGGGCAACCTGCTTTTTCACATACTGTTCCATCGCTGAGCTCAACGGCGCCATCAGACAATAGCAGCCAAAAATACCGATAAAGGTGCCCACCAGTGCAGCCGCAACGTGATAACCAATATTGCTTAGCGGGCCATCCAGATGCTGCATGGTAATGATAATGCCGCCCACCGCAGCCAAAATGCCAAAACCCGGCATAGCTTCAGCAATAGTGGCCATGGCGGATGAAGGCTTTAATTTTTGCTGTTCAATGGTATAAATTTCCTGCTCCAGCAGGCTGTCAAAGTCATGCGCGTTTAGTTTGCCCATGCTCATCAGCCGTAAATTATCGCAAACAAACACCACCAGCGCCTCATGCTCCAGCACTAAAGGGTAAGCGAGAAAAACCGAACTGGTATGCGGGTTTTCGACATGTTCGTCCAACTCTCTTAAGCCTTTACTTTTGGCCAGATCCAGCAATGAATACATTAATAACAACAGCTCGCGGTACAGTGCGCTGCTGTCTTTATGCTTTACAAACTGCGACTTAAGCTGAGACCACATTTCTTTTAGTACATAACCGGAATTACCTACTACCAAAGCACCAAAACCGGCACCAAAAATAATAAGAAATTCAGCAGGTTGCCACAGTGTTGCTACATTGCCACCGGCAAACATATAACCACCGACAACGGCGCCCAGTACGATAATAAAACCTACAATTTTTTGCATTGTTCTGCTTCCTGTGCCTTTACCATTGCGCCAGCTTTTTGCTGAGCATTTCCACCGATTGCTTGTGCAACTGGCAAACCCTGGACTCGGTTAACTCCAGTACCAGCGCAATCTCTTTCATATTCAACTCATGGGTGTAATACAGCTGTAGCAACAATTTATTGCGTTCAGGCAATGACGCCATAGCCTTTGTCAGTGACAGCTTAAGCTCGAACTGGCTTAAACTGCTGCTGCCAAGCTGAGCCTCGGCTTGTTGCTCCAG
Source organism: Rheinheimera sp. EpRS3 (assembly GCF_001513785.1). Lineage (GTDB taxonomy): Bacteria > Pseudomonadota > Gammaproteobacteria > Enterobacterales > Alteromonadaceae > Alishewanella. Next base: position 83,864 of record NZ_LNQS01000001.1, on the reverse strand, counting down.
TAATAAATCCAGGCTTTCCATCGCCTCTGCCTGGCCAACATATTGCAGCTCAAGCAAAGTCTTTTGATCAATATCCAGCGCCTGACACAGCTCGTCGTCGGTGGGAACACGCCCCAGTTGCCGGGTAAGGTCACGGCTTTTATCCCGTAATTGATGCGACTGCTGGCGTAACTGACGCGGCCGCCAGTCGGTGCGGCGAAACTCATCCAACATGGCGCCCCGCACACGCTTAAAGGCATAAGACTCAAACTGTTCATCAACATCACGGCCGTAGCGGCGCAATGCACTTAGCAGGCCCATCAGGCCAATTTGTTGTAAGTCATCTTTGTCTACCATACTGCCAACCAGGCTGCGTAAATGCGCCGCCGCCCGTTTTACCAGATAGCCGTAACGGTTCAGCAAGGCACTTTCCTGCGCCGGGCTGAATTTAAAACTGCTCGGTTGTTCCGGATCAGACCATTGGGTTGTTGCCAGCATAAAACGGCCTTACTGAATAAACACGTTGGTAACCAGTACCTGTTCAATCTGATAACTGAACGTGTTCTGGCGCAGGGTCTGGTTAAATTTATCCAACAGTGCAGCCTGAACCTGTGGAATATCTTTAAAGGCGTCTTTCGCATCGGCATGGCTGATATTGCTAAAATGCGCCACCAGAGTGTTGCGCAGTAACGGCGAGGCATCAGGCAGCTGCGCCATTACCTGGCTGTCATGGCTAAGCAATGTCAGCTCAAGCACCAGATAACGTGAATGCTGGGCATGGTCGACGCTGATAACAAAGCGTTCCAGCGGGTAAAAAAGTGGCTTGTTTTGCTCTGTTACCTGGCTTTGCTCCTGCCCAAACCAAAAGTAAGCTGCGCCACCACCAACGGCCAGCAGCAACACTGCTGCAATCACTAACACTATAACTTTCATGTCTTACTGTTCTCCTATACCAGCCGGTTAAGCCAGCCAGTGGTTAGCCGTGTTGACGGTGTACTGTTTATTTCTGTCGCGTCATCGGTAAAATGGCCAGCAATATGTTCAGACGCAGCATGTTGCTGGCCGGACTGCTGTTGTGATTGTTGACGTACATCGATATCAAGCAGTTGTTCACTACCCAGCCGCTGAGCCAGTTGCTGGCGTAATTGATCCAAATTTTGCTGCATAGCTTCACGCATCTGATTATTGCTGGCATATAACTGCACCGTAGTGCGATCGCCATCAACACTGACATTCAGCTCAATTAACCCCAGTTGCGGCGGGTCCAGCCGGATTTGGGCACGTTGTATTTGCTGACCCAGCTGTAAATTAATTTTGTCGGATAATAAATACACCAGCTTCTGGCCCCATTGGCTGCTTTGCAAACCGAGCTGATCGGCCTTCCACTGAAACGCGGGTTCCGTAGCCGCCGCGCTAATGCCTGATGGCTGCGTAGCCGATATACCGCTAAGCAGATTGCTGTCAGAGCCTTGCGGGCGCAGCTGCTCGGTAGCCTGGCGGATAAAGTGTTGCAAAGATACCGGTGTAACAGGCAAGGCCGTGTCTGCGCCTGGCAACGGCAAGCCTTTTCCATTGCTGTAGGCACTGCTGCTGTTTAGCACCACAGCGTTATATTCTGCGTCAGTAAAGCCGGGTAAGCCGGTAGCGCTTTGCTGCATGGCCTCGGTACGCAGCTGATTTAGTACAGGCAGCGGCAGAAAATTAAGTGCAGATAATAGCGACGGGTTCAGCAATATATCCGCAGTATCCTTAGTCAGCGCTGGAATGTCAGGTATGATGTCAGCGTCTGTCTCTGCGCTATTCTCTGCCACCTTGGCTTGCGCGGTATCTGTTGGCGCACTGATTTCAGCCGCCGGGCTGGTTGTTGCCACAACTGCCGCTACTATTTGCGGCAGTACGCTGGCATCAATCTGCATTTCAACTGGCGCCAGCAGCATATCCGCAGCGTTCGTTAATGTGGTATCGGTGGTATCTGTACTGCCAGCCTGAAGTAACTGTGCCATCAGCTCTGTATAGCCGTTTAAAGATGGCGCTGTGTCTGGCTGGGTTAACATAAATACTGTGCTGTCTGCTTTATGCTCAGCACTGTCGCCGACGTTGTGGTTTGGCAATACCCCTGCAGTTGCACTGCCGGTGTTAGCGATTGGCTGGCCTACCTGTAGCTGGCTCATAAGCCTTCACCCTCGCTGGTTTGCCGGTACGCCAGCACGCCAGGCCGGTTTTGGTTAAACTGTCTCATCTGAGCCTCAGTGCTGTGCAGTTCATTTTTGGCCAGAGTTAGCACCTGCTGATAATTCTGCCGCAGGGCGCCCAGCTGGGTTGAGAATTGCTCGCGGGCATCGGCCAGGTCTAACTGGCAGATCAACTGCATTAACTGGCGATCCAGGCTGCGCAATAACTGCCAATCCTGTGCCTTTGCTGCCTGCAACAAGTTTTGCTGCAGCTTTAATAGCTGTTTTGCCATATCAACTGCCTGTAAATGGTTTAACGGCACATTCAGCCCCTGTTCAACTTTGCTAAGCAGAATGATTTAGCAACTGTCAGGCCACAATTCAAGATTATGATTTATAAGTATTTTTAAGATTAGGACTTAAATAGGCGGAAGTAATACTTCCGCTGATCGGAAGCAAGCCACTACCGCTTGCCGCCAGCTTCCGGGTAGATCAGGCACAAAAAACCGCAGTCAAAGCTGCGGTTCTGAGTTAAGCCGGATACTAATAGCACCAGATTGCGCTATACAGCTGTCAGGCAGCGTTTTGTGCCAAACCTTGCCAGCCTTCTTGCAGGTTGGTCATTATCACCCGCACGGTATCGAGCGAGGTTAAATCGTTTTTCAGGCTGGCATTAAGTAGGGCCTGGCCACAGTGCTGATACAGCTTTTGCATATTAGCTGCTATTTCGCCGCCATTTTGCTGGTCCAGCGACGCATCCAGCCCACCAAGAATTTTCAGCATCCGTTCAATGCCAGCGGCTTTTTTATCAAAACGTTTGGCCTGAATATGGCCTTCAACCCGGGCTAACTCATCTAGGAAACCATCAAATAGCATCAATACCAGTTTATGAATATCGGCCCCGGCGGCTTTGCCTTCAACTGAAGTATTCTGGTACGCCTGATAACCATTGGCAAAATCTAACATAAGCTGTCTCTCACTAATTAAAACTGACCCATAGAGCTTTCAAGCTGCGCTATGGTAATTTGCATCTGGGTAAACTGGCTCAGATAGCGCTTAAAGGTTAACTCCATGGAATAATCATGCCGCTTTTGCTTTTCGGTAACTAAATCCAGACTGGCCTGCAGCGTTTTTTGCTTATCACCTAATAAACCAAAGTTTTTACTGTAAGGCTCTACCGACTTTTCCAACTTTGCCAGCACACCGGTGTCAGAAGTCAGCATCGCTTCCAGCGCAGCGGGATCATCCTCCAGCGCCTTTTCCAGCCGGTCGCTGTTAATACTGAGTTTGCCATTGCGATCAAATTCAAGCCCCACGCTGTACAGTGTTTTGCCATCGATTTCGCCCTGAAAAGCGGCACGAAACTGATTTTGTACACTGCGCGCCATACTGTCATTCTTCAGGTTGGTATCGGCATTGATACTGTTAACAATGCCGTTGTAACCATCTACAAACTTTTGCAGGTTATCTTTAATCGCCTGCTGATCCTGGCCAATTTTGATATTAACCGGGCCGTCATCAGCGGCCTGTGCTTTAACTAAATCAATAGTTACACCTTCAATAACATCGGTTAAGCTGTTACTGGCACTGGTAACACTAATGGCAGTATCACTACCCAGCCGCACTATGGCATCCTGAGCAGCTTTTAGCTCCTGCTTCGCAGCTAAAGCCGCGGTAATATCGGCACCAGCAGCATCAGCTCCTGGTGTAAAACCCAGTGTCAGCTGATTGGCTGCACCACTTTCTTCACTGGAAATCACTAAAAAGGTTTCAGTACCACTGCGCATTAAGGTGGCTTTAACCCCTTCATTGTCGGCATGGTTATTAATGGCAGCAGCCAGATCACTTAATTTGGCATTGGCGGGTAAACCAGCCATGTCGACAGAAAAACTACTGCCACCCAAATCAATATTGAACTCACCGTCTGTCGCCAGCGCGGCTGTAGGGTCAAATGACATGGCCAGTTGATGATTTTGCGCCAGCTGCTGGACAAAAATATCGTAACTACCCGCCACGGCTTTGCCGCTGGCTTTAACGACTAAAGTCGACTCGCTGCTGCTACTGGCGGTATTGGCCAGCATGCTGCTGTCGGCTTTACGAAAATCTTTTAACTGGGTAAGAAAGCTACCCATAGAAGTTTGTAGTTTTTTAATGGCATTAAGCTGGTCGGTAAACTGTTTTGACTTTGCCGACAGTAAATTATCTTTACCGGCACGATCAATTTGCGTGTACTGGCTCGCCAGAGTCTGGGGGTCAATACTTAAATAAGACGACATAATGCTTACCTTCTGCCAGTTAATGACGCTTTAAAAATACCCCGCCAGCTAATGCCAGCAGGGTTATGACACTATCGTTACTGTTGACGTTAAAATTAACGCAGCAGTGAACCAATCATTTGTGTCGTGCTGTTAGATGCGCTCAGTACAGAAATACCTGAGTTCATCAGCAACTGCTGTTTAGTCATGTTTGAGGTTTCTTTAGCGAAATCTGCATCCATTAACTGGCCAGCAGCGCCCTGGGTATTTTCCATCATATTGGTCACGTTATTAATGGTGTGATCCAGACGGTTCATGGTAGCACCCAGTGAAGCACGGGCAGCACCGATGTCATTGATCAGGGTGTCAATTTCATCCATAGTGGTGGTTGAATCAGCTTGATCCGCTAAACCAGTAAGGGCTGTAATTGAAGCGTCAACCGCGGTAATGTCAGCAGAAATATCTACTTGTAATGTTTCAGCAGATGAAGAGCCTATTTGCAAATCTACTGCTGCTGAAAATTTACCGGTAGTAGCATCAAGCAACGTGGTGCCTGAACCGTAAGAGGTGTTGGTCATGATGTTGGTTAATTCGGCAGACAGTGCATCGAACTCTGCACCCATTGCAGTATATTCAGAAGTGTTATTCGTGCCGTTGGCACCTTGCGTTGCCAGCTCTTTCATCCGGTAAGCAATGTTTGTCATCTCTTCAAACGCACCTTCCGCGGTTTGCAGCATAGAGTTGGCATTGTTAGCGTTATAAATAGCCGCTTCCTGACCACGTACCTGCGCATTTAAGCGGTTGGCAATTTGTAAACCTGCTGCATCATCTTTAGCAGAGTTAATGCGGAAACCAGAACCTAAACGCTCTAACGCTACTGATAAATCGTTATTGGTACGACCCAGTTGGTTTTGGATCGATTTTGACGCCATATTGGATTGAATTGATAAAGCCATCGTGAAATCTCCTGTGATTGATGCTCACAGGATTAAAGCGACAGCGACAAAGCGGAACTAAAATTTTTTTAATGGAATTTTTTATCGTCTCTGTAAGCTGAGGCCAAAAGCTTTGCTGTGGCTAAAATGCCAGCCCGACAAAAGCACCACGATTGCGCTTTGCTACCGCCTGCATAAAGGCGGCAAACTGCATGGCATCACCACCTGATGGCCGGTAAAAACCGATACCGTGAATGCGAAAACGCGGCTCGCCACCGGTACCGGCATTCTTGCTGGTAATAGCGCCAACAATGGCATCCAGGCTGGCTGAGCGGTAGTCATCACCAAATACATACAGGCTCACTTTGCCGCGTGTTTTACTGTACAGGTCCAGCGCACGTATAATACCAACCTCCGGCGCACTGCCACCGCCGGTAAAGCGTTTCATCCGATCCATAGCGCGCTGGCGCATGCTGGTTGAATCACTCAGCCACTGGCCTTCCTGGCCGGGATACAAAAAGGTGCCGTCGGCGGCCATCACCTGAAAGCCTTTCATTTGCGGGTGATTAACTAAAATATCATTCACCACATTAATCACCTGATTCCACTTACTGCCAGACACCATTGAGCCGGAGTTATCAATAACAAAGATCACATAATCCGCATCGGTTGGAATGCCCCCCACTTCATCTGACGGTTTATCGGTGGATTTAGGCACATTCAGCATCGCCGTGGCCTGGCGTAATTCATTACGCAGCGAGCTGGCCTGATCCTGCAATTGTTGCAACGTCTGCTGCGCACGGGGAATGGAAGACTCCAGCGATTTTAGCTGTTCAGTTACAGAGGCAGAACGGGCCTGAGCGGCAGCAAGTTGCTGCTGTTTGTCTGATACCGCACCTTTTAGCAGCTCAACGTTAAGCTGGGCCGCCAACACCTGCTCTACCATGGTGCTTAAATTATCCGGCCCCAGTTCAGTGTCGCTTTCACCATTTTTTGCCAGCAGTACCAGCAATACCACAGCACCAAAAGCACAGGAAATAATGTCAAGAAACGACAGGGTAAAAATTTCTACCGGCGGCCGTTTTATCCTGCGCATGCGTCTTGCCACTATGGCCACTCCTTTGCCGGGGCCAAAAAGGTACCCTGTGTTACCTGCGACCAGCTCCAGTACATCGCCGACGCATAAGGATCACCTTCAATCGGCAACAAAATCACATTCATCCGCAGTCCCTGGCCGGCACGTTTAATGGTTTCAACCAGCAGCTCCTGCCGGCACTGTGACGAAATAGACTTTTTACTGGTTAGCAAACCGCGACAGCGCACACTAAGGCCGTCACCCAACGTTGGTAAACCATCGGTAATCAGATATACATCAGCGACATTCGGGTGCAACTCACGCAGTTTTTGCAGGCCAATTTGCAAATTGGTACCGCCGTTTGGCACCAGCTTGCCAATATCCCGCACTATGGCGTTCATTGAATCGGATACCTTCGCAGAGCTGGCCGCACGCTGGCCCAACATAGTAGCGTCTTCAGAAAAAGCCACTACTGTTACTTTGGCGTTTTTTGGCAAGCGGGCTAAAAGCCACTGTGCGGCGCGCCGGCTGCGTTGCCATTTGGGCAGCGCCAGCTTTTGGTTATCGGGCAATGCCATATAGCGCAGCACTTCCAGCAGGTTTTCGCCCATCATCGACGCTGATTTATCCAGCAAAATGCCAATTTCCTCGCCTTCAACTTTCAGGCCGGTAATATAATTTTGCTGGCCACTGCCGCTTAGCTGCACATTAGCATCCGGCACCGGCAAGCGGGCGATAGCGGCAAGTTGTTTTTCCAGATCGGCCACTACAGCCAGTTCGGTGGAAATTTGTTGCAGTAACTTGCTTTGATCACTGCTGGTATCGCTTTGCGACAGCTTAACATCCTGCTGGCTGGAGGATTCCAGTGCAATTTTGTTATTCAACTCATCAATCGATTTTTGCAGTTGCTCGCGTTGCTGCTGGGCGGCGTTTAGTTCCTGCTGCAGCTTGTTGGTTTCATCGGTCGGCTCTGGTACAAAGGCGTTAAAATCAACCAGAATAAGGATCAGAATAACAGCGCCCAGCCCGCATGCCATCACATCCAGGAATGACATATTAAAACCATCTTCAGCGCGCCGCTTTAATCTCATAGCGTACTAATCAGTTATGCAAATGCGCTAACAGGTGTTTCTCACAGGATTGTTGTGTATTTAACACCATCGTATCCTGCCTGCCATTAAGAATGTGCATAAAGTACATTAAAATCAGCGAGATAAATAAAGCTACCAGGGTTGAATTAAAGGCAACCCCCAGCGAGGCTGTCATACCGGCGATGTCGCCGGCCAGAGCTTTATCTGCCTGCGCCAGTGCCTGGCCAATACCGCGCACGGTACCGACAAAGCCGATACTGGGAATGGCCCAGATAATATAGCGCACCATACTGTTGCCGCTTTCCAGCTGCGCCGCCAGGCTTTCTACTGAGGATTCAATAGCGTCGGCAGCGTGCTGCACATTGCGGGTATTTTTAAAACGCCGGATACAGTTGATCCAGGTTGCCATAGCCGGGTTATCTTTGTACGACGAGGCCTCCAGCTCTGACAGTGCCAGCTCGACATCAAGCGGCAGGCTTTTATCATAATCACGCAGAAAATCGCGGGTATACAGGGTTTCTTCATCCAACAGGCGCCATAATTTATAACCCATCAGAAACAGGCAAAACAGCAGCAATGAAAAACATACCTGCTGCTCCATATCTTTTAAAATAACCCAGACAGAAAACAAGCCGCTGCTGCCTTCGGCGGCCAGAATAGCCGCCGCAGTTGGCCGTACTATGCCTTCATAAAATAAATGCACCAGAGTGAAACAACCCGCCAGCACCAACACACTGGTAATAATGCCGGGGTTCATTGCGGCAGAATCTTTGTTATGCATAAATGTGCTGCTCCGCTCGTCAGATATTAATAGGGAAATCCTGGGGCGCATCCAGTGACACAAAATAGGCCGCTGCAGATCCCGCCACCGCCAGTAACACTATGGCCAGTAAGATGCGTTTTTTCATGTTTAACTCCTACTATTGATACTATTGATAGCGGGCAATGCGAAAACCGACATCGTCTTGTGGCCCGTTGCCTTCGTTACGGATACTGGCTCTGAGTTCTTTTAAGCGGCCGGATTTATACGACGCCCCTTTGATCACATGCCCCTGGCCACTGGCGGCGCCGCGATAATCAGTATACTGCCTGGAGGTATCAGGCGCAGTTACCGCATAAGCATCGTGCACCCATTCGCGCACATTGCCATCGAGATCATAAAAACCGGCCCGATCAGCACGGAAGCTGCCTACCGGCGCCTTACCGGCAAAGCCATCGTTATAATCGCGGAAAAAGAAGGTTTGCTGGCCCTGTACCGACTTATCGGCAAAATTACCCTGTTTGTCGCGCAGCCGATCTTCGCTGCCCCAAACATAGGTGGTTCTGGCGGCACGCCGGTTGTGCTTGGCAACAAACTCCCACTCGGCTTCTGTTAACAGCCGGTAGCCGGGGCTGTCGGCATTAATACCCACCACCCTGTCGCCCTGCAGGTTATAAAATGGTGCCAGCCCTTCCTGCACACTTAACCAGTTAGTAAATTTAACCGCATCCTGCCAGGATACCTGAGTTACCGGCAGTGCCGAGCCGCCGGTTTGCCCTTTAAAAGCACCATACTGAGCTTCGGTGATCTCATGCGCCGATACCCAGATATTGCGGCTGAAATTAACATTCAGCGGATGCTCGTTACGGCCCCGATCCGCCTCATTGGCAGGCGAGCCCATGGTAAAGGCTTTTAGCTGCACGCCAACAAAGCTGATGCCCAGCGTTTGGGCAAACAAGGGTTTACCTTCGCGGCGGCGGGCGTCGAACTCTGTCAGCAGTTCGGCTTGTACTGTCTGCGTTTGCCGCTGGCTGGGCGTAACAGTGCGGCTTACAGTACGATAACCGGTTTTACGAAACTCAACCTTCTGTGCTAACGCCTGCAACGATAAGGTTAACGGGGTGTGCCCCATGGGTTTGCCATTAATCAGCACTTCGGCTGTTTCATTGGCACTAAAGCGTACCTGGCCCATTTCTGCTTTAAGATCAAAATTCAGTGTACGCTGCTCTGCCGGTTTTAACGTAACGCTTTGCGACTGCGCCAGGTAACCGGCCTTTTCATAACGCACGGTATAGGCTTTACCGGCATCAATACTGGCCGGGCTACTGGCCGGTTTACCATTTAGCAGCAACACGCCATCCTGTGGCTGGGTGGTGATGTTTAGCACTGCCTGGACCGGCTGCAAAAAATAATCTCGCTCAGGCGTGGGCTGGCGATAAGTGATATCGATAGTATCCTGCACCGGCTCGTAGCCCTCCAGATTTACCTGCACCCGATAGCTGCCGCCGTTTTGCGCTAAACGCAATGGCGTTTTGCCCACCGCCTGACCATTTACCGTAACGCTGGCCCCTACCGGGCGCGAGGCCAGTGTTAGTTCGCCCTGTACCGGTGTTAGTGTCAGCGTTTGCGCAATCTCGTCGGCAATAGCAGCGGTCAGTGTCAGGCTTTGTGGCTGAAAATACGGCTGTTCGGCACTGATTTGATACTCACCCGGCGCAAAACGGCCTGTAAGCATAGGGCCCTGGCTGTGTAGCTGGCCATTTACTGTCCAGCTGATATCCGCCACTTCAGGCTTTGTATCCAGCTTAATACTGGCTGGCATTGGCTGCAGCGTAACACTGAGGTTGCTTTGTTCACTGCTTAGCACCAGCCGTTGTAATGGCTCAAACTTATCGGCACTGACCTCAATTTCCGCGCGCGAGCCCAATAAATACAGTTTGTTTTCAAGAAAAAAGCCGCTGCCTGATACCATGGCAAAGCGCTGGGTTTGCGCGGCCTCAGCCGGCAGTACGGTGACGGTAAAACCTTTTAGTAAAAACAGCCAGGCCAGATAGCTGGCCATAACCAGAGCCAGCAGCACAATACTGCTGAGCACTATCCATTTACGTTTGCGTTTATCTGATGCGATAGATGTATCAATCCGACTCACGGCTTATTCCTCTTAAATCCGGGTTTTGCATTGTAATTGCACATCAGGCGCAGTGGTTGCCGGGCTGATTTCAACAGTAATAATTTCAGTACGATAGCCTTTACAGCTAGCTTCAAACTGATAGGTACCCGGCGCCAGATTAATGGTTTTTTCTTTTACTTCGCCAACATTACCCACCCCCAGCACGCGGATAGTAGTGCGGCCGTCGCTTTTCACCAATACCGGCACAGTTTGCGCTTGAACCTGCAGCAATGACTGCAGCTGAGCTAATTGCTGCGCCAACCGGGCGCTTTGCGCTGCCAGCGGTTGTGCTGCGCTAATCGCTTCGTTGGCGCGCTGACGGATATTGGCATCGGTAAGACGTTGCGGGTTAGCGATAAATGACTCCAGCCGCTGTCCGGCCTGAATAATCTGGTTAGCGCTTTGCAGTGCCTGTTGCAACACCGGGTTATCGGCGTTTAACTTCAGGCCATTTTCTGCCACCATTTTCACTGTTGGCCATTCATCCACTTCGCTGAATACTTGCACTTGTTGCTCTGCCTGCGCGGCCGCACCGGCTTTTTCGGCACCATCCAGCCGACGCTGTAAACTTACTAGCTCCGGCCTGTTGCTATCAATGCTACGCGCCCGGGCTAGCGCCTGACGGGCAGTGGCGTAATCGGCCTGATCCAGTGCGGCAACCGCCTGCGCCAACACCTCAGCAAAAGATTGTTGCTGAGCTTGCTGGTTTAACGTGGCTAAACTCTGCGCAGCGCGCTGATCGGCCGGATCTAACTGCCGAATTTGCTCCAGCACGGCTTTTTGCTTACTGACATTGTTTTCCAGCCTGGCTACCCGCTCTTGCTGCCAAAGCTCTTGTACCTGGCTGGCTACATCCAACCGCTGTTTTAGCTGCAATGCCGGCGCATATAAAGGGTTTACTGCCAGCGCCCGGCTGTTGTTAAGCTGGGCCGCCTGCAGGTTGCTATTAGCAAAAGCCGCACTGGCGGTTTGGTAGGCCGTTTCATAAGCCTGGGTATAGTTTTGCTGCAACACGCTGCTTTGCTGCTGAATATCCTGCAACAAGGTGCCAGTTTCACTGTAAAGCTGCTGGCCATACACGCGGTAAGCTTGCTGCATGTTTTGCACTAAGGTATTTACCGCAGCACTTTGCCAGGCAGCAAGGTGTGTATCAGCCGCCAGCTGATTAACCTGATGGTTGGTGTCTGACAGCAGTTGCTGTAACGCTTTACGGGCTTGTTCATCCGGCATGCCTGCCGCTGAAGGTGCAGCAGGCTCTGCGGATGAAGACTCTGCAGATAAAGGTGCCGCCGCTGCAGGCAGCGTATTGCTGCCAGCCGGTGCTAAAGCTGAAAACCAGTTTAGCGCCAGCAACACCAGCGCCAATAACAGCAACACCGCAAAAAAACCAACTATTGCTTTAATATAAAAAGCTTTTTTCGACTGCTTGTCGTGGTTTATTCCATCATCTAACGCTCTGGCCACATCCGGTTCCTTGCCTGAACTAAGATCTACTTACAGTTGCTGATTAGGTGTTGCTTCTAACTGATAAATCTCTAACAACTTTTGTCTTAACTGGGTGTACTGCTCGGTGGCTGTGCCTTTAAGCTCAATACTCTGCTCGTTAAGTTCTACCACCTGAGGGGTAACTTTAATATCCAGGCTTTGCCCCATCTCACTAAGCACATCACGTTGTGCACTCAGCTCGCGGTTTGTTTCTATCGCCTGGCTAAGGCTGTATATGGCTGCTGCACCGGCCGCGATAGCCCCTACTTCGCCGATAGCAGAATTGGAATTTTTCACCAGCATAATACCCAGCACTGCACTACCGGCAGCAACTAATTGCTGAGTGGCCCGCTCGGCTTTTTTCTTGCGGATATCAGCGGCAATCGGCAGGGTTTCGCGCTGATATTTGCTGTAGGCCTCGTCTGACTCGGCATAAAACGCCTCGTAGCTGTCTTGCAGCTGGTCAATAAACTGCTCATCTTTTGCCTGCAGTAAGTTTACCCGCTGCAGCATAGGATCGTTTGCTGCGGGTGCGCCTTTCAGCTCAAATACGGTTTGCCTTGAGGTAAAACCCTTTCTTTTGCTGACAATATAAGGTGAAAAAGCTTCCTGGCTATACATAGCGGCATAGCGCAAATCAGATACCTGCTGAATTTTCTTTTTATCTGCTTCTGATTTTTTAATCAGTAAATCGTAAACGTAAGCGGCAATATCGTTAAATACCGGTGCGTAAGGGTTTTGCTCTTTACGCAGGGCGTCACGGTAAAAGGCTTCACCTACCTGATGTTCAAAGGTTTCCTCACCCCAGATATCATTGGTAGCATCCATTACCCGCACACTGATGCGCACGGTTTCGGTATCGGAATAATTGATTTTGCCAAGTACGTACACATCGGCAGAAACCGACGCATCCGGCGTAACATTAATCGAACCAAACACCTTAGTGGCCGCCAGCGCTTTTTTAGTATCAATAGCAAAACGGTTTGCTTCCAGCCGCCGTACCTGTGGCCAGATATCTTCTTCAGCCACTTTTTTATCATTAATGTTGCCTTTGGCATCCAAAGGAATGCCGGGATCAAATACCGGCACGGCCACATTCAGATAAATTTCCGACTGATACTTAAACTCACGCTGTGCTTTACCCAGCTCCGCTGCTTTTGGTTGGCCGCCAATAGCAGGGCCTACGCTGCTAACATTAGTCTGGGTAGACTGACAACCGCTAATTGCCAGTGCCAGCAGGGCACAGGCCGCCACCAGCCAGTGTTTACTCTGTTGCAAAAAAGAATGAGGTTGCATTACCCGCTCCACTTCTAAATTATTAAAGGCCATTCTAAATTATTCACGGCTATTCTAAATTATTAACGGCCATTCTGTATTATTCGCAGCCATATTGTGTCATCAGCGCGCTAAAATGTTTTTTCTCAGCTTCAGTCGTGGCACCTGCCAGGCCTTGTTTCACCGTTTCACACACGGCAGAGTTACCTTGCTGGGCCTTGCCTTTCTGTGTTGCCTTTGACGGTGAGCTGTCAGACTCTTTCGCACTGTCCGCATTTTGTGTCTGTTCAGTACCGGCCGACTGCGCGGCCTGCTCATTAGTACCCGCGGCAGCCTCTGCCACACCACTAGCCCCGGCACCTGCAGCACTGATCCGCCCGGCACCGCTGTTTATTGCCTCGGCCATACATTTTTCACTTTGATTCAGATTAGCGGCAAAATCAGCGTCCATCCGTTCCAGCAACTCGGCTTTGGTCAGCTCGCTGCCATCAATATCTTTAAAATCAATCAGTGAACAATCGCCATAAGAAGTGATTTCACCAGCAGCAGGTGCCGTCGGTGCCGCTTGCTGGGCACAAGCCGGAAGTGTTAACGAGATTAACGAGAAGCTGAACAACCACAATGGGACGCGGAAAATCGTTTCGCTGGGCATCCTTTACTCCTTACCGGCAAGGCTGAATATATCACTTTGTCAGCTGCGTTTTGGGCCAGCAAACAACGAGATAACACAGCCGGTTAGCTCTGTATTATTACACTATATTAGGGTTAATTTTACTTATTGACCAGCGAAATCAGGCTAAGGTGCCAGCCAGTAGTTGCTGCAGCTCGTACTCAAGGTAATCGGCCAGGCCTAACCAGTCACGGTTTTGCTGGCACTGCAGCACTGCCGTTAACAACTGCTGTAGCTGAGTGCTTTGCTGTGGGGTGGCAGTGGCAAATAAGCTAATAAGTTGCCCGGCAAGCTCTGCCAGTTCAAGTGCCGGTTGCGTAGTGATACCCAGCCGGAATTGCAACGCCAGTGTTTTAGCGTGCTGCTTACATTGCGAAACAGTACGCATTAATTGGTAAGCTCCGCATGATATTGCGTGCCGGCAATGAACGCACCGGCTTTAGAGGTATTAAAAAATGTGACCGCAGGCTGCTTGCTGATGTAACGCTCTAAGCCTGTCAGGTAGGTCAGCAGATTACGTAAAGTCGGAACTTTTTCGCCAAAGCCGTTAATAACCTGCTCGGTAGCGGCCTGATAACCCGGCCCTAAAGCACCGTTTTGCCAGCTGGCATGGGTTTTATTATGGCTAAACGCAAAATCGGCACCAAACAATAACACACGCTTAGCGGCCATTTTTACAGCTAAATCAACAGCAGGATGTATTACGCTACCGTAGCTGAATAACGTTGCGGCAGACAATTGTTTGCGCACCGGGTCAAAAACAGCACTGTCGCTTAAAGCGATATAACGCTTACCGGGGAAATGTTGTAATAACTCCGGGTTAGCCAGCGGAAAATATACCAGACGGCTGGCGGCAGTCAGGCTGTTGCAGGGCAGGTGCCGTAAACCGATTTTATGGTCGCGGCTAACAATAATATCCGGCCGGATATCCTGCGACAGCAAAGCTGCTACTGCAGTATCTACGCAAATAAGCAAAGGTGCGTTGGGCTGTTGCTGTGCTTGCTTGATAAAGCCGTAATGTTGCTCAAGCGAAGGCCCCGCAGCGATGACATAAACGTCTTTATCTGCAGCTAACGAGTTAAATAACGTCTGCACCGGTTGGTCTTGCTGCCAAAAAGGCTGATTTTGTTGCAGGCGCGGCAAAAAAGGACTGATATCCTGTTTTAAGCGCTGCGCAGCATAACCGGCTTCCAGCTCGCTGTATAAGCGATCACGAACTCTCATACTGCTGTCACTGGACAAGACCAATTCCGACGGCAATACAGCAAATGGCAGTTGAATATCACTTTGGCTGGCAGCCAGTTGTAACGTTACCCGGCTATCGCTAAGCCAGTGCCGCTGATCAAGCAATTGCAGCACCAGCGCAAAAACATATTCATTTAAGATACACACATTAAGTTGCTGCAGGCGTTCGCGGCCAAGCAACTGTTGCTGCAGATCGCCAAGGCCGGTGCCGTATAACGTAATATGTGGATAATGTTGCGGCAATTTGCTGATTTGCTGCAAGGCTTCCTGCTGCCGGTTGTGGCGGCTGGTCAGTTGGATGCCGTTAATCAGCAGAGTGTTGTCCTGCCCTTCGATCAGTTGCACTGCCGGGCGGTGTTTTTCAGCGGCGGCCTGTTGTAAAGCAGTGACCAGGTTAGGCCAGCGGCTGGCAATCACGCGCATATTTTGCGCAAAACAGTCGTTAATCATTAATGCGTCAACCCAAACCAAACTCAACCAGACTGCGGGTAATATTGGCTTGCGACATCACCACCGACACCGCGCTTTTACTGCCACTTTGCATTTCTATACGCAGTTGCTGGCTAAGCGCATTCAATTCAGTGTTGTCACTCTGGCTTTGCGAAATTGCCACCAGTTGCGCCTGCAGCGCTGTGCGCTGTGCCTGTACTTTAACAAGAGCATCTTTTAACTGCTGCTGCGCCTGCTGAATTTGCTGGCTGTACGCCTGCACATTGTCGGCTGTCGAGGCCGCTTTACCCAATTGCGCCAGTGTGCTGTCGACAGCCTGCAGTTTTACACTAACCGGGTTACCCGCTGCAACACGCACACCCTGGCCGCTGATTAACCAGGGCTCCTGCAACTTACGAGCATCGCGTGCTTCGGCAGAAAAGTACAGCTGCTGCTGATTATCGCTGCCAACACTAATTTGCTGACGGGCAAAGGCTTGCTGCACAGTATGCAGATTTTGCTCTGCACTCTGGCCAGCCGGTAAGCTGATACTGACAGCATTGCCACTGCGGCCCAGCAGAATACTGACTTGCTCATTTTGACGCCGCTCTGACAGTAAATCTATATTATGGCTAAGGCTGGCTTTTAACGGCGCAGGTTGGGCGCTAACCGGGGTTAAATCGGCATTGAGGCCTGAACTCTTGTGTAACAGCTTTTGCTCCAGCTGCGCTAACTGCTGCTGCGCCTGCTGCTGTTGTTGCACTGACAATTTGCTGTGGCCCGGTGTATTCAGCTGTCGGCGCAGGTTTTCCAGCGCCTGATATGCCTGGCGGATATTACGCTCGGTTTGATCAGTCTGGCTTAGCTGTTTACTAACATCTGCCGCCATTGCCCATTTGCTTAATACCTGAATTTGCCGCGACTGCCGTGATACCGGCACAGTGCGGCCGGCATCATCAGCACGGACAGCTTTGATCACAGCAGCCCGATCCGCCGCATTAAGCGGCGTTAGCGCACTGTTACTGACCTTATCGACTGCACCGGATAGCTGCATAGCGACACCTTAGTTAAACATACGAAAACAGCGTAAGCCGGGATACACTGGAGTAAACTTTCAGCGACGACTCGTATGACGCCATCGCCTGATTCATTTTTACATAGGCTTCCGGGTAATCGACCTCTTTAATGTCATCGCGCAGGGTTTCGGTAAACAGCGCGATATCATCATTACCCAATTCCATTTCATCCAGCGAGGCTAAAGTGCCGCCAATGCGGGTAATTTCGCCGCTAACCGTGGCAAGAAAACCGCTGATATGGTTCAGCATGTCGCGTGATTCGTCGCCGACACCGCCAGCCGGTGCCGTGCTAATCAAATCCAGATATGTTTGCATTTCATTTAAGAAATTTGCGCCCGGGTCCAGCGCGCTGCCAACAATATTGCCCGGCACACTGGAGTTATCTGACACGGCAATCTGACGTACGCGATCATCGCCGTTGTATTGATATACGCCCAGCGCATCGCGCTCAAACGGCATAACGTCGGTTAAACTGCCTGAGAAGTAATAATTACCGTTGCCATCTTTGGCGTTAAGTAAATCGACAATAGCCGGCATCAATACCGACAACTCCTGGCTAAATGCCTCCAGCTCGGCTTGCCCCATAGAACCGTCTGCCGCCGTGGTGACAATCTCCTGCACTGAGTACAGTGTATTGACAATACTGCCCAGCTGGGTTTCCTGCTGGCCCAGATTAAAATGCACCGCATTCATATTCGATTTGTACTGGTCCAGCTTGGTCAGCTCGCTGTTTAACGTAAGCAGCATCACCGACCCCAACGGATCATCTGACGGATTTTGTATACGTTGGTTAGTGGCAAGCTGGGTAGATAACTTGCTGTACTCAGCTGTAGACTGCTGAATATTACGAATAGTGGTTAGATGATACTGATTGCTGCTAACGCGCATAGCCACTGCCTCAGAAGATATTAATCAGGGTTTTAAACAATTGATCAGCAGTGCTGATCACCCGGGCATTAGCATCATATAGTTGCTGGTAATACATCAGATTCGCAGCTTCTTCGTCCAGATTTACCCCACTCACGCTGTCGCGCGCAGCCACAGCATTGTTGTTTAGCACCTGGGCGGTTTTAACACTGCTTTGTACTTGTTTGCTTTGAATCGCCAGATCGCCGATTAACGTATCATAGCCTGCTGTACTGCCAGTTAATGACGATACCAGATTGGCAATATTGCCATTGTCGCCGCGGCCACCTGTCGGGTTGCCAAAACCGTCGTTACCGATAAAAGCCAGATCATCCGGTTGCAAATCAGCGTTAACACTGATGGTGCCCAGCACATCTGCCGGGTTGTACAAAAACAGTGGCTCGCCCGGCTGGCCGTTTAAATCGAAGCCTTCGGCCAGCGCCGTGTTTACTGAGTCAGCAATATTAGTAACAATTTGCTCCAGCTGCAGTTTACTCGGTTGCAGTACGTTTACATCTACATTAAGTAAACCGCCGATACGGCCACCAACAAACTCATTCAGGCCAAAATCCTGGCCATTAAACGTTACCTCAACCGAGGTACCATTAACGCTGACGGCAGCAGACTTAGATCCAACCACCAGTGGTGCGCCGTTTTTACTGCTGATATTAATATTGCCATCGCCCGGGTCGACAATGTCTACACCCACATAGCCAGACAATTCGGTTACCAGCACTTCACGGGCATCAGCCAGTTCAGCGGTAGGCTGGCCCAGCGCCTGTGCTTTGCTGATTTTGCTGTTTAACTCGGAAATTTGCTGTAACAACGAGCTGCTGTTATCTGCCAGATTGCTTAATTCTTTGCTGAGTTTGTCTTGCTGATCTGATAAGGCACCGTTAATTTGCGACAGGTCCTGCACCAGGGCCTGTGCCGATGACAACACCTGCTGGCGGTATGCGTTAGAATCGGGCGCAGACATCGCCGCGTTAAATGCCGCACTGATACCGGCAACGGCATCATTGAGGTTTAACGATTCGGTGCCGAGAATTTGTTCCAGATACCCCAGGTAGCTTTGAAAACCTTCGTAATAGCTTACGTCTGAGCTGGTGCGCCAGATATCGTCGTTAAGAAAATCATTAACGATACGATCTACCTTAGTCACCTTAACGCCGTTTAAACCACCACCAGCAGTTTCCAGATACACCGTTTGGCGGCTATAACCTTTTACAGCAGCATTAGCTACGTTCTGGCCCACTACATTTAGTGCGTTGTTAGCCGCATTCAGGCCAGACACACCGTTTAAAAGCATACTCATAAGCTGGGTTTCCCACCGCTGTCAGCCTGCCATAATGGCTGGCTAAATCCGCTGTTACTGTATTCCGGCGCAACCAGACTAAGCGCCGCCTTATCAGGTAAAGCGACGGCCTCGGCCAGTTGCTTAAATTTATTTTCAGTTTGCTCCAGGCCTTCTCCCAACTGCCGCACTATGGCTTCAGCCAGGCCAAGCTGCTGCTTGGCGGCCAGGTTCTGAGCCATCTGAGCATCATGCATATCGCGAAACGTCTGGGCTTCATTGCTACCAAACAGGCCATTGTCACCGGCAATAGCGTCGGTGCCGGCATGCATGTTTTTTAATACCAGTTGCAAAAATATCGCTTCAAACTGCTCTGCTGCTTTAGTCAGGCGACTGGCCGGATCCTGGTTAGGGTCTATACCTGTGGCTGCACGCGGGTCTATCGCCAGCCCCTCGCCAGATAAAGCGTGGCCGGTTAAAGAGGTTATATTCATTCAGATCACCAGCAAATCAGCATCCAGTGCACCGGCATTATCCAGTGCAATCAGGATCGACATCAGTTCTGCCGGAGTTGCCCCCAGCGCATTAATAGCCTGCACAATGGCATCCAGCGAGCTACCTTCGGGCCACAGCATCATATTGGCGGTGCGCTCCTGCACATCAACCCCGCTATTTTGTACCGGTGTTGTCGTGCCATTACTAAAGGGTAACGGCTGGCTTACGCCCTGTTGCTCGCTGATCGTAATGGTTAAACTGCCATGGCTTACTGCGGCGCGCTTTACCCGTACCACATCATTCATAACCACGGTGCCGGTGCGGCTGTTAAACACCACGCGCGGCCGCTGGCTGCCTTCTTCCACGTTGATATCCTGCAACATCGACATAAAGGTAATGCGGCTGTTGGCGTCTACCGGCGCACTGACCACCAGTTTGCCTTTATGCTCTGCCCTGGCTACTTCTGGCCCGAATACCTGATTAATAGCGGTGACAACGTTGCGCGCGGTCTGATAATTAGGTTGCTTCAGGTTAAGCACCACCTGGGCGGCAGGTTCATACAGTTGCTGTACACTACGTTCAACAATAGCGCCCGACGGAATAATACCGGCAGTGGGCACATTGACGGTAACCGACGAGCCATTCTGGCCAGTAGCATTTAGCCCACCTACCACCAGGTTGCCCTGCGCCAGCGCATACACTTTGCCGTCAACACCACGCAATGGCGTTAGCATTAAACTGCCACCATGCAGGCTTTTGGCATCACCCAGCGACATAATGGTCACGTCCATTGTCTGCCCGGGGCTGGCATTGGCAGGCAAGGTTGCTGTAACCGCTACCGCAGCCACGTTTTTTGACTTCGGCAGGCTATTTTCATCCAGCTGCACACCAAACTGTTTCAACATATTGTTTAATGACTGGGCTGCAAACCTGATCTGCGCCTTGTCGCCAGAGCCCGGCAAACCTACCACCAGACCATAGCCCACCAGTTGGTTATCGCGCACGCCCTGAATATCGACCAAATCCAGCAATGGCCGGGCTTGCAATAGCAACGGGCATAACAGCAACAGCACGGCACTTATACAATGTTTCATAACGCCTCGATTAAAACGGGTTAAGAAAGCGGTTAAATAAACGGGTAAACCAACCTGCCTGGGTGGCGCTGGCTAAATCACCTTTACCGGAATAACTGATACGGGCATCGGCAATGCGCTGCGATGAGATGCGGTTGGTAACATCAATATCTTCCGGCCGTACCAACCCTTGCAGGCGGATATATTCATCGCCCTGATTCAGCTTGATCCACTTTTCGCCACGAATGGCCAGAGCGCCGTTGGCTAACACATCGGTTACCCGCACAGTAATAGAGCCGCGCAGGAAATTCTGCTGGCTGGCTGCGCTTTCGCCATCAAAACGCGAACGTGAATTCAGCTCCATCGCCAGCTCAGCAGTATTAAGGTTACCGGCCAGCGGCACCCCCACATTAATGCCGGTATTTTTATCTATACTGGCATCGGCACTTTTGCTGGACTGAGTACGCTCGTTTAGCTCAACCGTAAGAATATCGCCGACCCTGTAGGCACGTTTATCCTCGTACAAAGTAAACATATAACGGTCACTGTACAGGCTGCCATGTTGCTGGCCCGACAGTGGTTCATCACCACTGCGCTGTGCCACTACCTGCTCCCAGTCGGCTTCATGAGCCAACTCGGGCTGGCTGGCGCAGGCGCTAAGCAGCAGTATCAGTATTAAGGCGCTACAGGCTTTCATCGGCTACAGGCTCTGGTTAATAAAGCGCAGCATCTCATCAGCTGCCGACACCACTTTGGCGTTCATTTCATAGGCACGCTGCACCGCAATCATGCTAACCATTTCATCCACTACACTGACGTTTGAGCCTTCAATGGTGTATTGCTGCAACGCACCCAGCGAATCTTCTCCCGGCACGCCTTCCACCGCTTCACCTGAGGCAACAGTTGCGCGGAATAAGTTACCGCCCAGTGCTTCCAGCCCGGCCGGGTTAACAAAATTAACGGTTAAAATCTGGCCCAGTTCTACCGGTTCGGCTTCTCCGGCTACTACCGCGGTAACAGTGCCATCACGGCCTATGGTTACGCTCATGGCATTTTCCGGTATGGCGATATTTTGCAGTAACGGCAAACCATTGGCGTTTACAATCAGCGAATCACTATTTGGCTGAAACTGGCCGCTGCGGCTGTACAGTATTTCACCGTCGGGGTTTTCGATCTGGAAAAAGCCCTGCCCGGCAATAGCAATATCCAGCGGGTTATCACTTTTTTCAAAGCTGCCTTCAGTAAAAATTTTCTGCGTACCATTAATGC
Organism: Rheinheimera sp. EpRS3; assembly: GCF_001513785.1. Classification (GTDB taxonomy): domain Bacteria; phylum Pseudomonadota; class Gammaproteobacteria; order Enterobacterales; family Alteromonadaceae; genus Alishewanella. The sequence goes on along the minus strand of NZ_LNQS01000001.1, from coordinate 62,211 downwards.
GCACACCGGTACCCACCTGAATACCAGAGGGCACCTGGTTTAGCTCATCAGCCTGGGCGCCGGGCTGGCGCTGTACTTGATAGAACAAGTCTTCAAACACCACACGGTCTTTCTTAAAGCCGGCGGTACTAACGTTAGCCAGGTTGTTAGAGATGGTTGTCATGCGCATATCCTGCGCGGCTAAACCGGTTTTACTAACCCATAAGGCAGAATTCATTTGCTGCTCCTGTTAACTGTTGCCGCTTACCAGCTTGTTACCGGCTACCGCCAGTTCGTCAGCGGTTTTCATCATGCGGATATTCATTTCAAACTGGCGGCTGATATTCATGGTGTTCACCATTTCTTCTACCGCATTCACATTGGCACCTTCCAGCACACCGGTACGCAGTGTAATCGCCAGATCCGGCGGCAGTTGTTCCTGCTGTTGCGGCCGTAATAAGCCATCCAGCCCTTTTACCAGGGTGTCATCACCGGCACTGACCATTTTTAACCGGCCTTCCTCGGCGATAAGCCCACCACCTACCGGCAGCAGGTTAATGGTGCCATCAGCGCTGATATCGATATCACCAAACTCCGGCAGCACTATATCGCCCTGCTCACCCTGTACGGCATAGCCGTTTAGCATTAAGCGGCCATCGGCATCTATCTGCAGGTTACCGGCACGGGTATAGGCTTCGTTACCGTTGGCATCAGCTATGGCTAAAAAACCGCCGTCGCTTAGTACAATGTCAAGGTCACGGCCGGTTTGCTGCACAGGGCCATTGGCCAGATCAGTAAATACCGGCAGTAACTGCGCCTGATAACGGGTACGAAAGCCGTCACCGGCAATCATCATTGCCTGCGCCTGCTCGATATCAGCTTTAAAACCAGGCGTATTAACGTTGGCTAGATTATTGGCACTAACGCGCAGTGCCGTCTGGTTAAGTTCTGCCCCCGATACGGCGGTATAAATTAAGCGTTCCATAACGGCTTACCTTTAGGTGGCACTAAACAGAATTTGCATCATTTCATCAGCGCTGCTGATGGTTTTGGCGTTTGCCTGGTAATTTTGCTGAAATGCCATTAAATCAACCAGTTGTTCGCTAATATCCACGTTAGAGCCAACATAGGCACCGGATAACAAGGCACCAAAGCTGCCGGCATCAGGCGTGCCATACAGCGCGGCGCCAGACTCATTAGTGGCATACCATACGGTTTTATTACCGGTTTCCAGGCCGCTGATATTGGCAAAATTGGCCAGCACTACCTGGCCTTGTAGCTTGGTTTCGCCATTGGTAAAGGTGGCAAATACTTCACCGCTTTCGGCTATCGCTACCCCGGCAAACTCACCGGCGGTAAAGCCGTTAGCGTCGTTTTTATAAATATTAAAACCGCTGCCAAATTGGGTGCTATTGGTTAGGTTAATGCCAAAATTCATCACTGCAGCACCGGTAGCGGGTGTGTAACTTAGCGGTACTGTTGCCGGTACAGCCGGTGCAGTTAGCTGGCCGCTACCGTCAAATGTCAGGTTAGTGGGTGTAGCCAGATCAACGCCATCAACAAAATAATGTGCCTGCCAGGTATTAGGGCCGGTATGGACAAAATACTGCGTCAATGTATGGCTGTTACCCAAAGAATCGAATATTTCACTTGATTGTGAATAGTTGTAGCTGTTGCCCACCGCCGGATCGAACGGCACGGCTATTACATCACTGGCTGAGCTTAAATTTAGCGAGAATTCAACTTCTGTAGAGGCTTCGGCCGGAATATTGGCCGCTTCAATTTTTAAATCTGTCAGTACGCCCGGCACCAGATTGCCTTCGGCATCTATGCCATAGCCCTGCAGCCGGTTGCCGGTTGCGTTAATAATGTTTTGATCTTTATCCAGATCAAACCGGCCGGCCTGGGTGTAAGCCATACGGCCGTTTTCTGCAACGACAAAGAAACCTTTACCGGTGATGGCTAAATCCAGCGCTGAGCCGGTGTTTACCACGCCGCCTTCACGGGTAAAGTTTTCTTTAATATCACTCACATCTACCCCGCCGCGCTGACCGCCGTTATAAACTGAAGCAAATTCAGCGCTGCCGCTTTTAAAACCGGCAGTACCAGAGTTGGCGATATTATGGCTGGTAATTTCCAGCGCTTTTTGTGTGGTTTTTAATCCACTTAAACCGATATTAAACATAGACATGATACTGATTCCTTAACTGTTGCCGCCAAAGGCCAGCTGATTGGTATCTAACAGAGCGTGGTTACCCAGGCCATTGACTTGCAAAATAATGTCGTCTTTATTGCTGCCGACAGACACCCGCTCCACCTCGCCACTTAGCATGGTGGTAAGCGGTTGCGGCTGACCGTCAATATGGGCATCCGCCTGCACGTAATAACCACCGGCGTCTTGCTGGTCAAAGGCAAACCGTATAGTGCCCACACCGCTATAAGGCAAAGTTTGTTTCTGCATTAACTGGCCTTCCGCGTTGTACAGGCGAACCTCAACACTGTCGGCTTCTTTGCCCAGATTTACCGCACCGCTAATTGGCCCGTCTTGTTCCAGCAAAATGGTTTCAGCTGCTACATCAACCTGTTTCCCAATAAGGGCAGTGGCCTGCAGTGCCTGCTGGCTGGCTTGCAGCTGCAGGTTTTTACCCGAGTCAACTTTCAGGCTTTGCAGGCTTTCAACATTGGCAAACTCGGCCAGTTGGCTGACATACTGGGTGCCGTCCATTGGATCTAACGGGTTCTGATGGCTGATTTGCGCCACCAGCAACTCCAGAAACATGGTGGACAAACCTTCAGTGTTGCTGCCATTCGTGGCCACACTGTTACTGTTCTGGGTATTAATATTGTCTGCGAAGCCGCTGATTGCACTCACGCTGTTACTCCTTTACTGGCCAAGGCGCAGCACACTTTGCTGCATACTGGATACCCGGCCCATAACTTCTACTGAGGTTTGATAACTGCGCGACGCAGACATCATGTCAGCCATTTCTTCCAGCACATTGACGTTGGAATAAAATACATAGCCGTCCTGATTCGCCAGCGGGTTATTTGGCTCGTAGCGTTGCTCTACCGGCCGGCTGGACGTGGTAACGCCTAACATTTGCACTTCAGCTGATAAGCTCTGGCTGTCTGCCGTTTGTTTATATAACGCTGCAAATACCGGCTTTAACGCCCGAAACGCACCGGCTTCAGTGGCAGAAGCAGTGTCGGCATTAGCTAAGTTTGAAGCGATAGTATCCAGGCGCATTACCTGAGCGCGCATAGCGCTGCCGCTGACGTCATAAATGCTGTTAAATGACATGCTTACTCTCCTTTAATCGCTTTTTGCAGACCGCTGATTTTCATATTCATAAAGGTCAGGCTGGTTTGAAAGTCCATGCTGTTAGAAGCGAAATTGGCCTGTTCGATATTCAGCTCAGCCGTGTTGCCATCGGCAGACGCCTGATAAGGCGTGCGGTACAGTAACTGGTGGCCGCTTTGCGCCTCCTGATATGGCTTATCGATGCCGCTGCCAATGTTGTAAGCCACGTCCTGCATAATTTGCCTGTAGTTAATATCCCGCGCTTTAAAACCGGGCGTATCGACATTGGCCAGATTGCCTGCAATAATTTCTGCTCTGTCCAGGCGCAGCTGCAATGAAAACGGGTGTACACCAAGCGCTTTATCAAACATGTTCAGGTTGCTCTCTTTAAACAGGTTACCTTTGCTTACCCTGGGTTTTACAAGCTCTGTGCCACAATTAAAAAGCGATATTTATCAATGAATTGCTATATAAAGATGCCTAATTTAACGCCAAAAGCGGAAGTAACACTTCCGCAGCGGAAGTGGGCGTTTTTCCCTGCTGCCGGCGCCATAATGGCACTGTTACTGCTAATTACCTGGCCGCTGCAGGCCAGACAGGAGCTTGAGCCAGAGCAGCAACTTAAACAGCATATTCAACAAGAACTGCAGCAGTATCTAAACCAGTTAGGAGTTAAAGCCAGGCAGCAGGACATTCAGCTTAATTTGCCTTCGTCGCTAAGCGACCGCCGCTGCGACAACCTTGATATCAGCCGCCGCCAGCAGGCAGAACCACCACTGGGCCGGGTAAGTTACACCTTAAGTTGTACTTCGCCGCAGCGCTGGCAAAGCCGGGCGGTGGCGCAGGTAAAACTATATTTGCCATTGGTAGTAGCCAGCCGCACGCTGGAGCGCGATGAAGTGCTAACTGCAGACATGCTTAGCCTGCAGGAGTTGGATATCGGCGGTATACGCCACGGCCTGGAGTTTGAGCCCGGCACACTGCTGGGCATGACAGTAAAACGCCGCATCAGTGCGGGCAGCCCGGTAAGCCGCCATCTTTTACAAGCTGCGTATCTGGTACAAAAAGGCGCGCAAATTACCGTACAGTATCGCGGCGATGGCTTTGCTGTCGCTACCACAGCCATTGCACTGAGTGATGGCCAGTTGGGTGAGCGTATCAGTGTACAAAATATCAGTTCCGGTAAAGTCATCGATGCTATCGTAACAGGTGAAAATAACGCCGAAACCACGCAGAAATAAATTAAAGTTTCGCTATTATCGCGCCGCTTTATCAGATCAGAGCCAAATTGTGGAATAGACAGTATGCAAATAGATCCGAAAAATCCGCTGCAGGTAAACCCGGTAAACCGGCTGGCGCAAGAGCAACATAGTGCAGAGCAGCCGCAAAGCCCGGCTGCAGGCAAAACTGAAGCAGGCGTAAGCCAGGTTAGCGCCTTTAGCCGTTCACTGGAGCAAACCTTTCAGTCACTGGCAGATAAAGACAGCGTAGATATGGCCAAAGTGCAGCAGCTAAAACTGGCAATTGCCAACGGCGAGCTACAACTGGATGAAGACGCTCTGGTCAGCGCTATGCTGGAAATGCACAAACGATGAGCGCCCAGCTGCTGAAACAATTTATCAGCAGCCTGCAGCAGGATGTGCAGCGGCTGGATCAGCTAAACCAGCTGCTGGAACACCAGTATGAACTGATGAGCCAGCGCGACGGCGAACAGTTGCAGCAACTGAACCAGCAGTCACTGCAACTGATGACGGCGCTCGAACTTAGCCACAATGAACGTGATGTGGTGCTGCAGCAATTTGGTTTGCAAAATAACCGCGACGGTATGCGCCAACTGGTAAGCCGGTTGCCGGCGCCGGTGCAACACGGCACCCGTCAGTTATTGCAGGAGCTGACGTTAAAAGCCCGCTTATGCCACGCCCAGAATGAAAAAAGCGGTAAGCTACTGGCCAGCCAACGCCAGCTAATGCAAAAACTCACCGGGATGCACAGCCGTACCAGCTATCCCGCCATGCCGCTGTAATAGCGGTCAGCATTCGCCACAGGAAGCCAACACCATGTTTTCAGCTAAAGTTACGCAGGATAAAGCCGCTACTAAACACGCAACATTGCTCTCTGAAGGCTGTGAATTACAAGGCGACCTGATGCTGAACTGCAATATGCAGATTGACGGCCGCTTGCAAGGCAATATTCGCAGTGTGCATGCAGTAACCATCAGCCAGCCAGGCCGGGTGCAGGGCAAAATTTACGCCCGCCATCTGATAATCAAAGGCAGCGCCGAGGGCGAGTTTTACGCCGAACAGGTTGAAATTCTGCAGTCGGGCGTACTAAATGGTACCATTTACAGCGATAATCTGAGCATTGAACCGGGTGGCCGCTTTATCGGCGAAGTGCAGGCAGCTGATGCCAACAGAAAAACCGGCAGCAATAAATCGGTATTGCCACTGCGTGGCGCCAGAGGCAAAGTACTGAGTATGACCACTGCATAATATAGTGCCAATTTACGCTGCTTATTAACGATACCGATTAATTATCACCGAGGTTTTGGGTGCATTTGTTTGTTCTGTTACCGCTGTTGCTGATCCTGTTACTGCAATGGCAGTTTGCGCCGCTGGCATCGGCTATCAGTGCCCTGTTTCCTCACATTGTTTATACCATGCTACTGCTAACCGCCATGCTGGCCAGCCTGATGCGGCAATGGCACTGGCTATATGGCCTTAGCCTGCTTGGCAGCCACTATTATGTAGTGCAACAGGCACTGCAGGGCCCGCTGACCGAGCCTGCTACTGCGGCCCTTAGTTTTACCTTGCCGCTAATGTTCACGGTACTGATGTTAGTGCTGCAATTGCAGCAAAAGCCGCAATTACTTACCCCGCGCGGGGTATTGCTGCTACTGCTGATGTTGCTGGCACCACCGGCATTACTATGGTTACCACTGGCCGATTGGCTGGCGTTGTTACCCCTGCCGGCAGCCTTTTTCCAGCCGGTATCAGCACAATTTCTGCTTAGTTGGGGCCAGTTATGGTGGATGGCAGTTATCGCTGCCTGTTGGTTGGGGTTATTAAATTTCTATGCTGCTAACAGCCAGCGCTGGGGCCAGTTTGCCGCCTGGCTGGCCATAATGCTGTTTTATTTGTTGATCCAGCAACCGCAAATGTCAGGCTGGATGACACTGGCAGCCAGCTTAAGTTTATTACTCAGCCTGGCCAGCCAGATGCTGCAGCTGGCCTATATTGATGAGCTAACCCAGTTACCACAGCGGCGCGCCCTGCTTAGCCATTTAAGCCGCCTTGGCCGGCGCAGCGCCGTAACGATGCTGGACGTTGATCACTTTAAAAAATTTAACGACACCTACGGCCATGATGTTGGCGATCAGGTATTAAAACTGCTGGGCTCTTTGCTTGGCAGCGAGCGCGGCCTAAGTGCATACCGCTACGGCGGTGAAGAATTTACGCTGGTATTCCGCCACAACAATAAAGATACCCTGGCAGACAAACTGGAGCAGGTACGCGCAAAGGTTGCAGAGTACCCACTGGTGATCCGCCAGCAAACCCGGCCGCAAGACAGTAAGCAAGGCAAACAACAACGCGGCAATACGCCGGGCAGTAAAACCGTGCATGTCACCATCAGCTTAGGCTGCGCCATCCGCAACCCCGGCGAAACCACAGAACAACTGCTAAAACGCGCCGACGAAGCGCTATACAGCGCCAAAAAAGCCGGCCGTAACAGGGTGGCTTTTGCGCGTTAAGACATAACATCAAACAAACATTTCACATCGCTTTAAAATAATAATTGACTTATTTTTGGCCTGAATATAGAAATAGCACAAATCTTAAACAATTTAACCTACCCCCTAATCAAGGATGATTTTCATGCAAAAATCTTATTTGCAGCCTTCAGTAATGCTGAAGTGGCTGATGTTTTGTGGTGCCTTCGGTTTACTCAGTGCCTGTGGCGGTGGTGGTGACAACAACACCGGCACTACCGTTACAGACACTACCCCGGCTGCCTTTAGTTTTACCGCGCAAACCAATACGCCGTTAAATCAATTGGTTACCACCCCCGCTGTTACTGTAAGCGGCATTAACAGCGCTACTGCTATCAGTGTCAGCAATGGCGAATTCGCTATTAATGGCGGTAACTTTACCAGCAGTAATGGTTCGGTAAGTAACGGTAATACCGTGGTTGTACGCCATATGGCATCAGCACAAAATGCCACTACAACAAGCAGCATTTTAACAATAGGCGGTGTCAGTGCCACTTTTAGCAGCACCACTGTGCCCGCAGCTACCGGCAACGTTGAGGCATTAGTAAATATTACCTTTCCGCTGGGTAAGGCGAAAACTAACAGCAATACAATAAGGGTTACCGGCACTGCCAACAGCACACTGCCATTGGCTAACCTGAGCGTTAATGGCACAGCTGCAACTATTGCAGATCTCAGCGCATCCGCACCCGGTAAAGTATCTGCAGCTCTGTCACCGCCAGATTATGCAGTTAGCTGGTATGCCGATGTTCCATTAACAGCTAACGCAGATAACACCTTAACAGTGGCGGTAACAGATGATGCTGGTAACAGGAATGATAAGGCTGCTACCGTGCAGGTTAGCCGTAAGTTTGCACCTTCAACTTTCAGCTATGATGCAACGGCAAACCGTTTATATGCCGTAGTAGAAAACAACGACCTGGTCAGCATTGACCTACAAAGCTATGAGTATCATGCTCTTAGCAACCTGCAATCGGCACATAACCTGGTATTTGCCCAAGGCACCGGCAAAGTATTTTATGCTAGCGCACTGAACAATAATGTCACATTGTACAGTACTGATATTGAAACGGGCATTGTTAACCAGGTACATACTTTTAGTGTCGCACTGCAAAATAGTCAGTTTATTAACCTGACGGATATCGTTTATGCCGACGTTACACAAACGCTGTATTTTATGCTGGTCTACCCATCCAGTGACCGAGCGTTATATTTGCATGAATTGTATGGATTCAACCTTAACTCAGGTGTTTTATCATTAATCTCCAGCGATTCTGTCGGCAATGGCCCACGGTTGGAAACCAACAAATTACTCGCAGTCAATAATATGCTACTTGGCTTTACCTGGGAGCGGGAAGGCCTGATTAGTATTGACCCCGCCACAGGCAACCGCAGCTTATTAATAGACGGTATAGCCGGCCACAATATGGTTCTGGCAAAAGGGGAAACTGATAATATTATTTACACCGCCGGTTTTGCTGGTGTATTTCGTATTGATTTAACAGCGCAGGAAATAACCAATATTTCGCCGGAAGCAGAGCAAGACATCTATGTTACCGAGCAAATACAAAGCCTGGCACTGGATGCTCAGGGTAACCGCTTACTGCTGAGTGACTCCACAGCTGGCCTAGTGCTGGCGGTCGATTTAACCACAGGTGAACGTAGTAAAGTGCTAAGCTCTGGCGTAGGTGATGGCCGCTACCTGTTGATGCCTCAGTTTATCGCTACAGACACCACTACAGATACTGTATATCTGCTGGATGCCAATACTAATGCCAACCAGGCACTACTGGAGGTAAATCTTAGCACTGCCAATCGTAGCTTTGTTACCGATAGCAATGCCTTACCTGATGATATTGCTGCCGATTTATTACTAGACAAAGCCCGTAACCGCTTAATTGCTATTTACTATAACCAGATAGTGGCTATCGACTTAACCAGCCGCGCTGTCAGTACACTAAAAACCAATAGCGGAGCTGCAGGCATAGCGGTACAAACCTTTAACGGCGGCGTAATTGACAGTGTAAATAATAAGCTGTTGATAAGCGCCTTCCATACAGATAATACATTGATAGAATTAGACTTAATTACCAACCAGCACCAGTTGCTGTCAATAACACCTGCGAATACCAATGCACCGGTAAGTGGTATTGTAGATATCGCCTTAAATGCAGATGGCAGCAAAGTTTATCTGCTCAGCCAGCACACCGGGGTTATTCATCAGTTGGATCGCAACTCTGGTGTAGCACAGGTGATCGTCAATGAATGTCTCAATGCATCGGGCATGAATATGCTGGACACTGATTACACAACGCTGCACAACATTATTTATAATCCTTATAACGACAGTGTGCTCATTACGGCCAATGCCGTACTGGAAGTAAACCTGGCCGACAACAGTTGTGTGGCTTACGGCAATAATGACGACAGTTATATTGATGTAAGCCTGACCAGCGATAATCAATTGCTGGCAACCGAACAGAATAAGCTACTGCACTACGATCGTATTAATAACCAAAGTGTGGTGATTTCACGCTAAAGGTTTTTTCTCTGCCGTACCACCAAATCCCGCTGCGGCGGGATTTGTTTTTCTTCTGATCCTGTAACCACATTGGGTTAGGCCCCAATCGGCAAAATATGGTAAAATTGCTGCCGTATTACGCAGATAACAGGGTTAAAAGACAACAAATGGCAAGACGTACCAAGGCCGAAGCCGAAAGCACCCGGGCAGCTATTTTAGATGCCGCAGAAGTGTTGTTTTTTCAGCACGGTGTATCGCGTACAACACTGGAAAAAATCGCCGTGGCCGCCAATGTAACCCGTGGCGCTATTTATTGGCACTTCCAGAATAAAGCGGATTTATTCAATGCCATGCTGGAACGGGTACGTTTACCGTTTCAAACGCTGTTAACTGAAATAGACAATAACCCCACCGACAACCCTTTTGACCAAATCCGTAATTTAATGATTAACGGTTTGCAGCTTATTGCCTCCAGTGATCAACACCACCGCGTGCTGACTATTGTATTTCACCGCTGTGAATATATTGATGAGCTAAACCCGGCGGTAAATAAGCAGGATGAACTGGATGAGCAAACCATTGCTATATTGCAACGGGCCTTTGAACGCGCAGCGCAGGCAGGTTTACTTCGTGATGGTATCTGCCCCTATCTGGCGGCAACAGCTTTACATATGTATATGGGCGGCATTATCAGTAACTTCTTACTGCGCCCGCAGCAGTGTGATTTACAACAACATGCCAGTGCGCTGGTAGATGCCATGCTGCAGGGCCTGAAAAAGCCATAAAAAAACCGGCAATTCAGCGTGGGACCGAAAAGCCGGTAAAGGTACAAACCTGACAGGGCAGCGTTGCTGCCCTGTATTCATTTAAGACTGCTTCACCACTTTGGTATCATCTTGTCCGGCATCATCCTGCTGCGTGGTTTTAGCTTTTGCTGCAAACACCCGCATTATCACCAGATAGAACACCGGTACCAGAAACACAGCCAATACTGTTGCTGAGATCATGCCGCCCAGTACACCGGTACCAATGGCATTACGGCTGGCAGAACCCGCGCCACTGCTGATCACCAACGGTAACACCCCTAAAGAAAACGCCATTGATGTCATAATAATGGGCCGTAAACGTAAGCGCACTGCCTCTAATATGGCATCTACCAGCGCTTTACCCTGCTGTTGCAGTTCACGGGCAAACTCGACAATTAAGATGGCGTTTTTCGATGCCAGCCCCATGGTGGTCAGTAAGCCCACCTGAAAGTACACGTCGTTACCCAGGCCGCGCATATAAGCGGCGGTCAGTGCACCAACAATACCCAGCGGCACCACCAGTATTACCGCAAAAGGTACGCTCCAGCTTTCATACAATGCCGCCAGACACAAAAACACCACCAGAATAGATAACGCATACAATGCCGGTGCCTGTGAACCAGACAGTTTTTCCTGATACGAGGTTGCCGTCCATTCAAAACCAATACCGTCTGGTAACTGGCCAATTAAGCGCTCCATGGTGGCCATGGCATCACCCGAGCTGGAGCCCGGTGCCGGTTCACCCTGAATTTCCATTGCCGATACACCGTTGTAGCGCTCTAACCGCTGTGGGCCGTACACCCAGTCGCTGCTGGCAAAAGAAGCAAAGCTCACCATTTCGCCGTTGCTGTTACGCACATGCCAGCGTTTGATATCTTCCGGTGTCATACGAAACTCAGGCTCAGCCTGCACATACACTTTTTTCACCCGGCCACGGTCAACAAAATCATTAACATAGGTAGAACCCCAGCCAATTGACAGCGTTTGGTTTATATCGCTAAGCGATACGCCAAGCGCCTGCGCTTTTAGCTGATCCACGTTAATTTGTAACTGCGGGGCATCTTCCATGCCATTTGGCCGCACACCTACCAGGCCTTGCTCTTGCGCTGCCATACCCAGTAACTGATTACGCGCATTCAATAATTCCTGATGCCCTACGCCACCACGGTCTTGCAAAAACAGCGAGAAACCCGTTGCCCGGCCCAGCTCCGCAATAGGTGGCAGGTTAAAGGCAAAAATCTGCGCTTCTTTTACGGTACTAAAAAAGCCCCAGGCGCGGCCAATAACCGCCTGCACACTATCTTCCGGGCCACGATCACCCCAGTCAGCCAACCGCACAAACGCTAGGCCCATATTCTGGCCCCGGCCGGCAAAGCTAAAGCCCGATACGGTAAAGACCGATTGCACCGCAGCCTCAGAGCCATAGTGCTCGGCCACTTTATCCATTACGGCCTCAGTACGCTCCTGGCTGGCACCGGTTGGCAGTTGTACCAGAGATAAAAATACACCCTGATCTTCTTCCGGCAAAAACGAGGTGGGTAAGCGCATAAACATCAGCGCCATAACAGCCACAATAGCGCCATACACCAGCATCGACCGCTTAGGCCGTGCCAGCATGCCGGCGACACCGCGCTGATAATTACGGTTGGTGCTGTCAAAACCGCGGTTAAACCAGCCAAAGAAACCGCCCTTGGCCTGATGATCGCCCTTAATGGGTTTTAACATAGTGGCACACAGTGCCGGGGTAAAAATTAACGCCACCAGCACCGACAACGCCATGGCTGTTACAATGGTAATAGAAAACTGCTGATAAATTGCCCCGGTAGCACCGCCAAAAAACGCCATAGGCACAAACACTGCCGATAGCACCAGGCCGATACCTACCAAAGCGCCGGTGATCTGGCCCATAGATTTACGCGTGGCTTCTACCGGGCCTAAGCCTTCTTCGCTCATTACCCGTTCAACGTTTTCAACCACAACAATGGCATCATCTACCAGCAGGCCGATGGCCAGCACCATACCAAACATGGTTAAGGTATTAATGGTAAAGCCAAAAGCCGACATCACACCAAAGGTACCCAGTAACACTACCGGTACCGCAAGGGTAGGAATTAACGTAGCGCGGAAGTTCTGTAAAAACAGATACATCACCAAAAATACCAGAATAATGGCTTCAATCAGCGTTTGCACAACCGAGCTGATAGACACCTCAACAAAGGGCGTGGTGTCGTAAGGGATCACGGTGGATAAACCAGCCGGGAAATAAGGCTCCAGCTCGGCCAGTTTAGCCCGTACCGCATTGGCGGTATCCAGCGCGTTAGCGCCGGTGGCCAACTCAATGGCTAAACCGGTGGCCATTTTGCCGTTATAACGGGCAATAACTGAGTAATCTTCACCGCCCAGTTCAATACGGGCAACATCAGATAGTTTTACTGTCGAGCCATCAGCATTAACCCGCAGTAATATCTGGCCGAATTCTTCAGCCGATGTCAGCCGGGTTTGCGCCAAAATAGCGGCATTAAACTGCTGGCCCGGCAACGCCGGAGCACCACCTAACTGGCCGGCAGTTACCTGGTTATTTTGCACCTGAATAGCCGAGGTGACATCGGCCGGTGTCAGCTGAAACTGGTTTAACTTATCAGCATCCAGCCATACCCGCATCGCATACTGGCTACCAAATACCTGCACATTACCTACACCCAGCGTACGGCTTAGCGGGTCTCTTACGTTGGCTACCACAAAGTCGGATATATCATCACGCGCCATGCTGCCATCTTCAGAGATAAAGCCGACAACCATCAAAAAGCCGCCGTTAGACTTGGCTACCCGCACGCCGTTTTGCTGCACTTCCTGCGGTAATAACGGTAACGCCTGCTGCAGTTTATTTTGCACCTGCACCTGGGCAATATCCGGATCAGTACCGGTTTCAAACGTCAGCGTCAGGCTGACATTACCGGATGAATCGGTATTAGCCGACATATACATCAGGTTATCCAGGCCGTTCATCGCCTGCTCAATTACCTGGGTTACTGCATCTTCTGCCGTTTGCGCCGCAGCACCACGGTATGAAGCACTGATACTGATTGCCGGTGGCGCTACACGTGGGTATTGCTCTACCGGCAGTTGTTTAATCGACAACACCCCGGCCAACATAATTACTATTGCAATTACCCAGGCAAAAATAGGCCTGTTGATAAAGAAATTTGCCATCTGCTACTCCTGAGTTTACTGCGCAGCAGTATTAGCGGCGTCGTTTTTAGTAGCAGCTTGCGCTGTAACCACTTTAACCGTGGCACCCGGCTGCACTTTTTGCAGGCCTGCCACAATCACTTTTTCACCCGCTTTAAGGCCCGACAGCACCTGCCAGCTTTGCTCAACAGTACGGCCGGTTTCAATAACGCGGGCTTCTACTTTGTTTTCGCTGTTTACCAGCATGACCGACGCCTCGCCTTTAGGCGTGCGGCTCACCGCCGCCTGCGGCACTAACAAGGCATTATCATCGGTACCGTGATGCAGGCGCGCCCGCACAAACATGCCTGGCAGTAAATCGCCGGTTTCATTCGGAAACACCGCCCGCAGCGTTACCATGCCGGTGCTGGGGTCTACATTCACTTCAGAAAACTGCAGGCTGCCTTTGTGCGCATATTCACTGCCATCATCCAGCAATAAATCCACGCTGACTTTTTCGCTGTTGTCGCCACTGTGCTGGCGTTTTAACCGCAGCAGCTCACTGCTTGATTGGGTTAAATCAACATAAATCGGGTCTAACTGGCGAATGGTAGCCATTACCTGAGCTTGGTTTGCTGTTAACAGCGCGCCTTCAGTAACCGCAGAGCGGCCAATCTGGCCGGCGATCGGCGCGGTAATTTCGGTGTAATTCAGGTTAATCTGCGCGGTTTGCAGCGCAGCTTCACTGCTGGCTACTGCGGCATCAGCCTGCATCAGCGTCGCCTGGGCATCATCAAAATCCTGCTGGCTTACCGCTTTGCCACCGAGCAAACCTTTAAAGCGGTCGGCTTTAAGCTTCGCATTGTGCTGCACGGCTTTGCTGCTGGTAAGGTTGGCTTTGGCATTAGCCAGTGCGGCCTGGTAAGGCGCGGCATCAATTTTATACAGTACCTGGCCCGCTTCAACCAGTTGGCCTTCAGTAAATAAACGCTGCTTTAAAATCCCGTTCACCTGCGGGCGGATCTCGGCCTGGCGATAATCCGTAGTGCGGCCCGGTAATTCGGTAGTTAACGCCACAGACGACTGGCTTATTGTGACCACCTCAACCTCGGGTGTGGCTGCCCCCTGTGCTCCGGCTTGCTCCGGCTCGCTACAGGCTACCAATAACACGGCCAGCACTGATGCACTTAACAGCTTAATATTTACACGCATACAAACTCCTGTGAGACACTGCCCCAACACGCTGTGCACAGCATAGGCAGAATAAGACTGGCAATATACATACAGGCTTGTATGTAATCAAGCGTGAACTAATCGCTGCGCGACCAACGGTGCAAAAACGCTGACCAACAGCAAAAATGTTCAGGATAGTAATGTCTAGTATAGTCTCGTCAGAGCAAAGCGGCAGAGGCGCCGGGCAGGCCAAACTCCGGCTCTGCCTTAGCGCCTGTGTTGTATAGCGCTTATTGGTGTGTAAGGGGTTTAGCGGTGTCCGGGGTGGGTGCTACCGGCAGCTTGCTGTCTGCTGGCTTGTTGTCGGATGCCCAGCTGGCCAACCAGGGCTGAATAGTGGCATTGGCTAATACTGCTGTGGTTTCAGAATATGCCGGCCGCGGGTAAGATTTATGGTCAAGAGCTTGCACCATATAAGATGAAGCAAAAAATACACAAGCTCCCAGGCCCAGCGCAGCTAAGGCATTTTTATAATCATCGTTGTGGCGGGTAATAAAAAATAACATCAACATGGCACAACAGGCCGCCATGTAAACTGCGACATAATTAAAAACATTATTACCGACAACAACACCCACGGTATAAATGCTCAGATACACCAGCACCGGTGCAGCCAACATAAATGTAGATTTCATATACCTGTACATGGTGTAAGCTCCTGTCGTTAAAGGTTAGTTGTTATCTGCAACCTAATTCAACGTTATGCCAGCAAAAAACAAACCAACCATACAATATTGTTTTTATTAAGATATTTAAAAGCTCCTTGTTTTGCTTATGTAGTTTTTACAAAAAGATTGGATTTTTTTCCTGCCATGCAGCGTTGCTGCCGGTAAAAAACAGTGCAGAGGGAAAAGGCGGTATTGTTAGTATCACGCACGCCACTCAAAGCGGTAACAGCGCGCGCACATTAACTCTGGCTTTTAGCCGCGCGGCCAGTAAATACAGGCCGGCAATTTTGCGGTGTAAAAAATGGCATCTGCCGGTGGCGCATGCCAGTAATTCTGCTGTAGGCTAACGGCGGTACCGGCTTCGCGCAGGCGCAGAGCTAAATCGGTATCGCCAAAATCAAACACCGCATCCTGCATCAACGGCTCACAGGCCATCGCGACCAGTTGCAGCACAGCCTGCTTCTGCTCTGGCACTATCTGCTGGCTAAAAAAACCAATCTCACTTAATGCCTGCGCCATTGCCGCGTTATCCTGTACCAGGGCGGCAGTAAATAAACGCCGGTAGTCCTGGCTAAACTTTGGGCTGTAACGGCGGCAAGCGCCAAAATCCAGCAGCACCAACTGCTGTGACGCAGGGTTATATAAATAATTGGCAAAATTAGGATCGGTTTGCACCAACCCAAATTCAAACAGCTCGCGAAACAGCAAAGCAAATAATAACTGCATTACCCTGTCACGCTCGGCCTGGCTATGCTGCGCCAACGACTCCACTGGCACACCGTCAACAAAGGTCATCGCCAGTATATTGGCCGTGCTCAGTTCAGCTATAGGTTCAGGCAATAAAAAGTCGCTGTTGTCGGCCAGCAACTGGCGGTACTCCTGTAAATACGCCGCCTCTTGCAGGTAATCAGCCTCGGCTTTTAATTGTAGCTTGGCCTCTTGCAGCAGGCTTTGGTAATCCACCCCGGCGGGCAGTGAACCACTAATGCGTAGCAGCGTAGCCACATTATCTACATCACTGTCGATACTGTGTTTTACACCGGGATACTGAATTTTTATCGCCAACCGGCGGCCATTATCATGATACGCCTGATGCACCTGGCCAATAGACGCCGCCGCTAACGGCGTAAAGGTAAAATCAGCAAAATGCTGCTGCCAGTTATCGCCCCACTCGGCCTGTAACACCGCCGCCAGTTGCTTTACTGGCATAGGGTTCGCCCCAGAGCGTAACCGGGCCAGAATATCGCTCAGCGTCGGTGGCAACATATCGCCGGCATCCATCGACAACAACTGCCCCACTTTCATCGCCGCACCACGTAAATGCGCCAGCTGATCAGCCACCCGGCGCACATTCGCCGGAGTCAGCAACATATCGGTTTTCGCCGGTACCTTACCCTGCGCCAACTGGCGCGCACCTTCAGCCAGCATGCCACCGGCAACCCGCCCCGCCAGCGACGCCAAACTGCCCAAACGGGAAAACCGATGCGCCGGAACCTTAGACCCTGCCGCCATAAATACCCCAAAGCTATTCAACAGTTAAGCTATACGCCAAAGCCGTGGGGTTAGTTTGTTTATATGTGGCAAAACACAAACTTCGGCTGATAGTTGCTTAGGTTTATCTCTAAGCTTTGAAACAGTATAAAGCACAGGTAGTATCAAAGCGTTTGTTGCGAAACCACGGCCAGTTACTCCCACCAGCGACCACCAAAACCTCAACACCAACTACCAATTTGGTTATAATGTCCAGCTTTGGACGCTGCTATGGCTAACGATACCCACTACCACCTGCTTGTGCCCACCCATAGCAACAGCTTTAATACCTGCTTTTACTGCGGCTGTATTGCCGCTACGCATGACTATGCGCCGCCGTTGCAGTATCTGGAGTTTTACCTTGCTACGCGCGAGGCCAGTGAGTTTTTAAAAATTCCGGTTTGTAATGAGTGCCATGAACTGGTTAAACCCTGCAAGGCCGGCACTTTGGATGAACGGCACAAATTTGCCAAAACCAAACTGGCTAAAAAGTATGCCAAGGCGCTGAGCATTTATGACATGTGGACAGTGGATGAGTTAGCGGCGTTAGATTTTAGCCTGCGCCACAGTATTGAAGCGGGCTTAAAGCTGGGCGCGGAAACCACAGAGCGGCTTAACTTTTTTGGCTTTGACTATGAAGCCGGTGGTATTAGCCAGCAGGTGCAAGATAGCGCCCCGTTGCACTTTGAGGTGTTTGGCGAGAGCTTTGATACTTTTCGTGAAGCACTGGATTTTGCCAGTAAGGCTTACCGCATCCCGAAAAACGCGTTAAAAGAAGCCTTTGCCGATAACGGCAATAGCTTTGAGCAGGCGATCCAGGCAATTCACCAGCAAGTGGCAGAAAAAGAATTTAACCAGCAGCTAAAGCAGCAATGCGCCGCCTTTGCCAAACAACATAAACAAGCAGTGATTTTTGTGCACAAACAGGTAGAGCGTTACCTGAGCGAAAACGCCGACATGACGATAACCGAAGCGCTGCAGCACTTATATGACACCAGAGTAAAGCCGGCAGCAGCCAGGCGTTAAATTTAACTTAAGCCATAGTTGTGCCTGGTTGGCCTAAGACTGATGAGCAAACTTGACAAAGTTTGCCATAACAGCACAATTAGCTTAACTGCAGTAACAGAGACAAGCCAATGGCAACCATGAACGTATCACTACCCGATGGCATGAAGCATTGGGTAGAACAACAAGCACAAACCGGCCGCTACAGTAATGCCAGCGACTACGTGCGGGACCTTATTCGGCGAGATCAGGAACGGGCAGCCAAAGTAGCCCACCTGCAGCAGCTGGTTGATGAAGGCATAAACAGTGGCCGGGGACACCGCACTATGGCACAGTTGGAAGCTGCGGCCCGTGCGAAACTGGCGCAATAACGCATGGCTTATATTCTTAGCAACAAAGCTGAAGAAGATATAATTGCTATTTTTGTCACGGGTGCAGAGCAGTTTGGCCTGATACAGGCGCAGCGTTACCACCAGCAATTAACCACTACTTTTGAGTTTTTGTCTGACAACCCGCAAGCAGCGCCTGTGCGCGAAGAACTTATCCCACCTGTGCGGCTGCATCCTGTCGGTTCACACCTGGTTATTTACCAACTTGAAGATGACAGCAGTATTTTTATTGTTCGCGTGCGCCACGCGCATGAAGATTGGTTAAATAATAACTAACTGCTAAACCTCTCACTTGGCAATGTCTGATATATCAGACAAATAATTGTCCTTTCTGCCTTTTTGTACGCTATATTAGACAACAGAACAGCAGCAACAGGACATTTATGCAGCTTACACTACAAGCCTTTAATGATGGCCACTGGCAGGATGCTTTTGTTATTACCATCGCCGCCCCGGAGGCAGGCAAACACAGCCGGGTTTCTTTGCAAGCCAGGACAACATACGCCGCAGCTTATTTTGATGAGACGGGATCACGTAGTTTTTCGGTCATGTACCCGGTTAACCCTATGGACGTGTACAGCTTTAGCAGCTGGCCCGGCGTATTTGAAGATATTATGCCGATGGGCTATGCCCGCACCTTATGGCTGGATATGCTGGGCCTGCAGCAACAACCGGTGGCCGTGCAGGATCTCACCTTATTGCAAGCCGGCACCATTGCCCCTGTGGGTAACTTGCGCTTGAAAGAGTCGGTTGAAATGGCCGCCGGGCAACAGGTAAATGCACTGGAGCAGATGCGTTTTGAGCAGCCGCAGGTAATAGAGCGCGACCATGACTTTCTAAACTATGCCCGACAACGCGGCGCAGTGTCGGGCGGCGCAACAGGTGCCGGTGGTGCCGCACCTAAATTGTTGGTCAGGCTAAACCCGCAGCGCGAAGTGTGGATAGACACACTGCAAAACGATAACAGTGCTGACGCACATTATCTGGTGAAATTTCCACGCGGTAACACTGCGATAGACCAAGATATTTTGCGCACGGAATACCACTACTACTGTGAATTGGCAGAGCTGGGGTTCACCAGCATGGACGTTGCCAAACTGCAGCTGCACGAAGGTAGCAAACAGCCCTCGCTTTGGTTGCCGCGCTTTGACAGGGAATTTAGTTCAAATGCTGTACAACGTTATGGTGTTGAATCTGTGTTCTCGCTGTTAAATAAACCCGCTGGCAGCCATTTGAAACATGAAGAGGTATTAAAGGTACTTATTCAAGTGGTTAACAGCCAAACTGAGGCAGAATTAACCGCCGAATACCTGAAGCGTGACTTGTTAAACGTGGTATTTGGCAACTCTGATAACCATGGCCGCAATATGGCGGTACTCAAACACGCGGCGGCGGTATCACTGGCCCCCATTTATGACTTTGCCCCCATGAAAGCAGACCCGGAAGTGGTAATGCGTACAACCCACTGGAGCAACACATTTGAGCGCGGTGGTGATATTGACTGGCTGGGGTTATGTGACAACCTGGCCTGTTATGGTGAAGCTGAATTGTTTAAAACCGAATTACGCCAATTGGCCGGCAAACTACAACACTTACCGGGGCGCTTAACAGAGCGCGGCGTGCCTGCCAGCATAATGCAGATGCCGGTGATGGGCTTTGCCTGTCTGGAAACCAGACTGCAGAAGTGGGGGTTATTACCATGACAAAAACTAAGGCCACTACCACAATAGATCGCTTTGCACTAAAACAACGCCTGGTGCAGCAAATGCTGTCTGGCAGCACAACTCTGGGCCAGATTGGTAAAGCCTTACGCACCGAAGGCTTGCAGATGTCACAAACAGACGTATGCAAACTTACCGGTTTGAGCCGCCAGGTTGTCAGCGATATAGAAAACGATAATGGCAACCCGCGGTTAGATAATTTACGCAGCTATTTTAAATTGCTCGGATTGGAGCTGGCGGTGCTGCCGCGCCAGCGCACTGAGCTGGATAGCTTGCTTAAGCCCCCGGCTGAGGTTTAACCACAAACTGCCGGGCGCCCAGGTCAAGCGCCAGCGCGCGCAATTCGCTTTGCTGTTTTACCGGGGCATAGGCAAAGCAGCTAACCTGTAACCCCGCCTCGCTGGCAGTATGAATAAACTGGCACACTTCACTAAAACCCAATTGTGTTGGCTTAACGGCCTGCTGATAGGCCGGCGGATTTGTGGCTGGCAGGTAAATTTCCAGCTTTTCTACTTCCAGTTCAAGCAGCTGTTGGCATAACGCCACAGCCTCACTTGGTACCACCAGACCATAACTGATTAACGTAACCGGCACGCCATGGCGCTGCCGTTTAAAGGCAGGCAATACCTGCGCCAACAGATCCAGTTGCAACAGCGGATCACCAATACCGGCAAAAGCCAGCCCCTGTAATTCAAACTCGGTGGAGGCCTGCTGCTCGTAACCTGCCTGATAAGCTTGCTCTGTGGCATCCAGTAATTGCTGCGCGGTGGGCTCTGCTGCCAGTTGCGCCAGCAGCGGTTCGTTACCCGCCAGTTGCAGCAAGGATTGCGCGGCCGGTAGCTGGCTGCCGCTTTGCAGCGTTAAACGCTGATGATCAAAATAATGGTAAGGGGATGATGACATTACGGTGCTCCATTTCAGGCTGAGCTGAAAGTAACACAAGCCGGTTTGGCTGTCTTGTTGCAACGCGATTTGGCCTATTGCACTACATATTGACGCAGCGCAGGTTTTAGCCTGATAAAGCTGCCTCTGTGCCGCCAAAACAGGCTAACATAAATAAGAATATACTAATTTATGAGGTGGGTTATGCAAGCGAACGTAGGTGGCATTGACAAGGGGCTGCGCATTATTGCCGGTATTACACTGATGATGCTGGCCGCAACCGGCACCGTAGGTGTGTGGGGCTGGCTGGGTATAGTACCGCTGCTGACCGGGCTGTTTAACTTTTGCCCGCTGTACAGCTTGCTGGGTATTAAAACCTGCAAAATCAGCTAATTGATGTAAAAACGGCGCCCGCAGGCGCCGTGATATTAAGGTTTAACGGGCGCCGGGTTCGGCGAACTTGGTCATCCAGTCTTTTACCTGATTATACCAATAAATGGAGTTATTCGGTTTTAAGATCCAGTGGTTTTCATCGGGGAAGTAAATCATCCGCGATTCTACGCCACGACTTTGCAGCGTGCGGAACAACTCAAAACCCTGGCCTACCGGTACACGATAGTCCAACTGGCCGTGGATCACTAAAGTTGGCGTGTTAAATTTGTCGGCATGGTAGTGCGGCGAGATGTTTTTGTAGATGTCGGGATTTTCCCAGTAGCCGCCAAAACGGGTGGAATGCACGGCAAAATCGGCCGCCATTTGCGAGTACATATTGTATACCGCAGCATGAATAAGCAGCGCTTTAAACGGGTGCTCGGTGCCCAGCAGCACTGAGGTTAAATAACCGCCGTAGCTGGCACCACCGGCTACCATGCGGTCTGTGTCTATCCAGCTTTGGTTTTCAAGCCATTTGGTTGCTGCCTGTATATCGGCTAACGGTTTGCTGCGCCAGTCGGGGTTTATCGCATCGGCAAAGTCCTGGCCAAAACCGCTTGAACCATGAAAATTCGGCCAGGCGGTAACATAACCCCAGGAGGCAAAGGTCTGGGCATTCCAGCGGTAGCTGAAACTGTCGCCAATGGCATTATGCGGCCCGCCATGGATCAGTAAAAACAGCGGGTATTTTTTGCTTTTATCAAAGCCCGCCGGGTAATGCACCCACATCTGAATATCTTTACCATCGGCGCCTTTATAGGTTACCGACTCATAACTACCCAGTTCGGTGTTATTCAGAATATCGTCATTAAAGCTATCCAGCCGGGTGGTTTTGCCGTTACGGGTATCTACCGTTACCAGCCGCGCCGGGTACATAAAGCTGTCGTTGGTAGCAACCAGAGTATTGCTGCCCGCTAAAGCTGGCTGGCCAAAGCTGGTAGCCTGGGTAATAGCGCGGGCTTTACCGCTTTTGGCATCGATATGGTACAGACGCTGGGTGGCGGCATCGTCGATACTGCTGTAAAAACCGCGGCTGTCGGCTGTCCAGACAAAATTACTGACTGAACGGTCCCAGTTGCCGGCTAACTCACGGCTGGTTTTCCTGGCCAGATCATAGATAGTTAATTTGGCGGTATCGGCATAAAAACCGTGAATACGCTGGCGGGTAAAAGCCAGGCTTTTGCCATCCGGGCTGAAACTGGGGTTAGCGTCCGGCGCCTGGTTATCGGTCGTCAGGTTTTGTGCGCTGTCGCCACCAATGCGGGCCAGAAAAATATCAATTTTGGCATCTACCTGATTATCCCAGCCGTTGGCAGTAAAGGCAATGTACTGCTCTTTGCTGTCAATATCGTAGCTGGATGCACTTTGGCTGGCACGCGGTAATTCATAACCCAATGGCTGGGTAACAGCCTGCACCTCACCGCCGCTGGCCGCGATACGAAATACATGCGCCTGGCGGTTTTCGTCTATCCAGTGGTCAAACTGTGAGTAAGGCAGCGCATTCCACTGCCGGGCCGACACTTTTTTATCTTTGTCGGCTTTTAGCTGTTCGCTCATTTCATCCCAGCTTTTACCCGGCCAGACACGGCTGATAAAATACAGGTGTTTACCAACCCATTTAATACCATGCACACCCGTTGGCACTTGCGTTAAGCGCTGCGCTTCGCCGGGTTTACCCATTGGCAGCAGATAAATTTGCCCGGCGTCGTCTTTGTCGCGCTGGCTGATAAAGGCTAAGGTTTTGCCGTCGGGTGAAAAAGTGGCCTCGCTGGCACGCAGGCCTTCGGCGCTAAGCGGTGTTTGCTGTTTGCCATCGGCACTGAACAGCCACAGCTGGGTTTGGCCTTTATCGGCCTTAACATCATATTTGGTAACCGGCGCAACAATATAAGTGCCATCGTTTGACGCCACGGGCGAGCCTATGCGCTGCAGTTGCCACAAGCGCTCTACGCTCAGGCTGTTGTCGTCCTGCGCCATGGCCATAAGTGGCAGCAGGCACAGCACCAGCATAAGGTGCAGTTTTCTCATCGGTGAAACTCCCTGGTTGTTATTAGTATGATACCGGGGAAGATACTAGCATAAGGCAGCAGCCTGTCAGCTAAGCGTAAGACAAACGGCGGCTTTAAGGCTGTTAGCGGTATAAGGGTAACCGCCGCGATTACTCGGGCTATCCTGCCCTCGCCCTTCGGGCCAGCTAAAGCTGTTCCAATGTGCTCCAGGCACATTAGTGGTCGAACGACGCGCTCTCATCGGGCAAGGTGTCAAAAACAAAAAACCGCCTGATTGGCGGTTGTTTGTTTTGGTGCACCCGCCGCGATTCGAACGCGGGACCTCTGCCTCCGGAGGGCAGCGCTCTATCCAGCTGAGCTACGGGTGCACAATCTGCAGTTATGCAGAAGCTGCGCATTATAGACAGCCTTGCCTTGTGTGTCTATCGCTTAGCTGAGCGTTTTTTCGGCACTCAGTTTACACAGGCGTATTTACAAGTTCGCCGCCTTAGCGCTACAGTGTTATCCGACCTTCTTTTGGTGTAACGCTTTAACTCATGCGCAATAAATTTCTGCCGTCTTTCTGGCAATGGCTGTTACTCATAACTCTGCTGCTTATTGCGATATTTGCTACCGAAACGTTAGTAAAGCACGAGCAACAACATGCCCGCAGCCAGCAATTGCGCCATGAAATTGCCAGTGCCGGGCAATTGCGGGCGCTGATTGAGTCTGAGTTGAATATACCGCTGTACCTTACCATTGGCCTTACTGCCCATGTGCAAGCCAGTAATGGTGAAATTTCGCCGGCCGAAATGCATTTATTGCTGCCTGAACTGGTGCACCAGGCCCGGCATATCCGCAATATTGGTATCGCACCTGGTAATACCCTGCGTTATTTGTATCCACTGATCGGCAATGAGCAAGCCATCGGCCTGTATTACCCCGACTTAAAAGAACAATGGCCGGATATTGAAGCTATTATTGCTCAGCGTGAAGCGCGGCTGGTGGGGCCTATTTCATTGCTGCAGGGCGGCACTGCTTTTATTTACCGCCTGCCGGTGTATATGAACGCCACCAGCTATTGGGGCATTATCAGTACAGTGGTTGATATCGATT
Organism: Rheinheimera sp. EpRS3; assembly: GCF_001513785.1. Taxonomy (GTDB): domain Bacteria; phylum Pseudomonadota; class Gammaproteobacteria; order Enterobacterales; family Alteromonadaceae; genus Alishewanella. The sequence continues at coordinate 37,706 of NZ_LNQS01000001.1, read as the reverse complement.
CGGTGTGGAAGCTATTGGAGCAACAAACCTCTGAACAGGAGGTGCAGGTTGCTATTCGCAGCCTGTCGGCCAAAGGCCGTGCCAGTGCAGCGTTTTATGGAGATGAACGGCTGTTTCATGATGACAGCATGCTACTGGCGATTAGCCTGCGGGGTGCTTTATGGCAAATGGCGGTCCGCTCACTGACGCCGCCACCAGATCGCACGCTGCCTATCCGCGCTACCGCCTACAGTGTAGCCGCGCTGCTAATAGCATTGCTGTGCTGGTTGTTTATGTCGCGCCAGCATTTACGTAGCAGCGTGACAGAGCAGCAGCGCAATAAATTACAACTGCGCAGTATTATGGATAACGTGGCCGATGCCATTATTACCACCACACCGGACGGCACTATAGAGCAGGTGAACCTGTCGTGTTACCCGATGTTTGGCTATACCGCGGCAACCTTACCCGGTATGCACTGGTCTGCTTTACTGGTTGATCCGCAGCGGCTGGACGAGCTATACACCGCAACATCGACCAACAAAGCGGAATATGAAACTCTGGGCCGGCGGCGCGACAACAGTGTGTTTCCGCTGGCCATACGGCGCAGCCACATCAGGCTGCGCCGCCAGGCCCGCCAGTTGCTGGTGCTGCGGGATTTGTCGGAGCAGCACAGAACCGAGCAGTTAAAACAAGAGTTTATTTCTACCGTCAGCCATGAGCTGCGCACACCGCTAACCTCTATTTCAGGTGCGCTGGGGCTGGCAACAGGTGGCGCCCTTGGCGAGCTGAATTCATCGCAGCTACGTATGCTGCAGTTGGCACAAACCAACTGCCAGCAGCTTACCACTCTGGTAAATACGCTGCTGGACGTAGAAAAGCTGGCCAGCGGCAATATGCAGTTTCAGTTAAGCGTGCAACCGCTGCTGCCGTTGCTGCAACAATGTATTGATGATTGCCAGATACTGGCCCAGCCACAACAGATTACGCTAACGCTAGCCTGCCCAGCCGAGCTGCAACAGGTGCAGGTGCAGGCGGATGCGTCACGGTTAAAGCAAGTACTGCTGCATCTGCTGGGCAACGCTGTAAAGTTTTCTCCACCAAACAGTACGGTGCAGGTAAGCCTGCAGTTGCAGCAACGCCAGCTAAGGGTATTAATTGCCGATCAGGGGGCGGGTATCAGTGAGCAATTTGTGCCTAAATTATTTAGCCGTTTTAGCCAGGCCGACAGTTCTGACAGCCGCATACATGGCGGTAGTGGCCTGGGTTTGGCTGTCAGTAAAAGCATCATCGGCCATATGCACGGCAGCATTGGGTATATGCCCAATACGCCGCAGGGCAGCTGTTTTTATATAGAACTGCCATTTGACGCATCAATTCAGCCGGGACAGTTGCCCTGAGCCGGTTTTTGTCTTAATTTGTTGGCGTCTGGCTGCAAACTTAGTTTATCGCTGGGTATTTTTGGCATACTCGGTCAGGCAGCCTGCGCTAAGGCGCAATTATTACAACAAAGCTTTACATCTTCCAGGGAGATACTCATGCGTAAAACGCTTATCGCCACGGCCGTTGGCACTGTACTGGCGCTTACCGCCTGTTCTGACAACACGGCACCACAACAAACCGACACGACTCAAACCCAAACGCAGCAAGATGCTGCACCGGTAGCCGATGTGACTTCAACTAACCCGTTATTTGTAAAAAGTATGCTGCAATACGAAGCACCAAACTTTACTGAAATAAAAGATGAGCATTTCCTGCCCGCCTTTGAAGAGGGCATGAAGCAACACATGACCGAAGTGCAGGCCATTGCCAGCAACCCGGAGCCAGCAACCTTTGAAAACACGCTGGTAGCTTTAGAAAAAAGCGGCGAGTTATTAACCCGGGTTTCTCGTGTATTTTATAACCTGGCGGGTTCAGATTCTAACCCGGAGCGGCGTAGCATTCAGTCAGAGCTGGCGCCGAAAATGGCCGCACACTCAGACAACATTAACTTAAACCCACAATTGTTTGCCCGGATTAAAAACCTGTACCAGCAACGCAACGAGCTGAAGCTGGACAGCGAATCAGTGCGCTTAATTGAAGTGTACTACGAGCGCTTTGTGCGTGCCGGTGCACAGCTGACTGAAGAGCAAAAAACTGCTATTCGCGCGCTGAACGAAGAGCATTCTAAGCTCACTAACCAGTTTTCACAAAATCTGCTGGCTGAAACCAAAAACATCGCCGTTATCGTTGATACTAAAGAAGAACTGGAAGGTTTGTCAGATTCAGATATTACCGCTGCCGCCAAAGCTGCTACAGATGCCGGCCAAGAAGGTAAGTACCTGTTGAGCATTACCAACACTACCCGCCAGCCGGTGCTGTCGCAGCTGAGCAACCGCGATCTGCGTAAACGCGTATGGGAAGCGTCTGCCAACCGCGCGCAAAGCGGCGAAACCGACAACCGCCCACTGGTAGCCCGTTTAGCCCAGCTACGTGCTGAGCGCGCTAAACTGTTAGGTTATGACAACTGGGCCAGCTATGGCCTGGAAGCGCAAATGGCCAAAACGCCACAAGCCGTATTTGATATGTTAGGCAGCATGGTGCCTGCAGTAGTGGCCAACACCAACCAGGAAGCGGCTGCCATTCAGGAAATGATCAAGCAAAAAGGCGGTGATTTTGAGCTGGCACCGTGGGACTGGGAATACTATGCCGAGTTTGTGCGCCAGGCTAAGTTTGATCTGGATGAAAACGAAGTTAAACAATACTTTGAGTTTAACCGCGTATTAAAAGATGGCGTGTTCTTTACTATGAACCGCTTGTACGGCGTAACGTTTAAACCGCGTCCGGATTTACCGACCTACCACCCGGATGTAGACGCTTACGAGCTGTTTGATGCCGATGGTACCAGCCTGGCAATTTTCTATGCCGATTACTTTGCCCGCGAAGGCAAACGTGGCGGCGCCTGGATGAGCTCATTCGTTGGTCAATCACATTTAACCGGCCAAAAACCGGTAGTGGTTAACGTAATGAACATTCCAAAAGCACCTGAAGGTCAGCCTACGCTGGTAAGTTATGACCACGTAACCACTATCTTCCACGAACTGGGCCATGGCTTACACGGCATGTTCTCAGACGTGAAATACCCAACTCTGGCCGGTACTTCAGTATCACGCGACTTTGTTGAGTTTCCGTCTACGTTTGAAGAAGACTGGGCAGCACACCCTGAAGTGATTGCTAACTACGCTAAGCACTATGAAACCGGCGAGCCCATTCCAGCTGAGCTGTTGCAAAAAGTAATGAACTCACGCAGCTTCAACCAGGGTTTTGACACGCTGGAATATATGTCTGCTGCGCTGCTGGATATGGAATGGCACTCACTGTCTGCTGACGAGCCACTGCAGGATGTTAACGCTTTTGAAGCAGCTGCGCTGAAAAAACACGGTGTAGATTTAGCTGCAGTACCACCGCGTTATAAATCTACCTTCTTCTCACACTCTATGGGCGGCGGCTATTCTGCCGGTTACTATGCCTATATGTGGAGTGAGATTTTAGCGGCTGATGCTTACGCTTATGTACAGCAACAAGGTGGTTTAAAGCTGGAAAATGGCCAGAACTACCGGAAAAACATTCTGTCTGTCGGTAACTCACGCCCACCAATGGAGTCTTACAAAGCCTTCCGTGGTCAGGAGCCTACTACCGATGCACTGTTAATCCGCCGCGGCCTGAAAACCAAAGTAGATTAATATCTTGGCGGATATTGGTTTACTCTAAATCAACCGTTGAAGGCATGGATGCCTGAGTCGAGCCTACAGGGACGTATTTACGGCGCGTTGATGTGAGTAAACCAGTTAGCCGCCTGCCTGTGATACATTAAAAAGCCCGGCTAAGTTAGCCGGGCTTTTTGTTAGTGGCCCTTAATTAACTACCGGCCACCTGCATCTGGTTGATCAGTACCGAGCCGGTTAATACCCCTCCACGGCGGTCAACGTCGTTACCTACTGCACTGATATTCATCAACATATCTTTTAGGTTACCGGCGATAGTCACTTCAGATACCGGAAACTGAATTTCGCCGTTTTCTACCCAAAAACCGGCTGCACCACGCGAGTAATCGCCGGTTACGGTATTTACGCCCTGGCCCATCAGCTCGGTAACCAGTAAACCTTTGCCCATAGTGCGGCACAGTTGCAATAAATCTTCATCACCATGATTTACCAGCCAGTTATGAATGCCGCCGGCATGGCCGGTGCTGGCCATACCCAGCTTACGGGCAGAGTAAGTGCTGGTAAGATAAGTAGTCAGTACGCCCTGCTCAATTACCGCTAAGTCGCGGGTTTTTACGCCTTCGCCATCAAACGGGCTGGAGGCCAGCGCTTGTTTTAAATGTGGCTGCTCTACAATGGTAATCCCAGGCGCCATAATCTGCTGGCCTACTTTACCCACTAAAAAGCTGGAGTTACGGTAAATGGCGCCACCGCCAATCGCCGACACTAAATGGCCGAACAAGCTGCTGGCAATATCAGCGCGGAAAATTACCGGCACTTTTTGCGTGGCAATTTTACGGGCATTTAAGCGGGCGATAGTTTCCAGCGCGGCTTCACGGCCAATTTGTTTGGGGTCCAGTAACTGGCTGTACTGGCGTGCTACGGTAAAGCTGTAGTCGCGCTGCATATCGTCGCCATCTTCACCTATTACCACGCAGCTAAAGCTGTGGCGTGAGCTGGGATAACCCACTAACTGGCCGTGGCTGTTACCATACACCTTTAACCCCTGGTGCGTTGAGAACGACGCGCCTTCAGAGTTGGTAATACGTTTGTCGGTGGCAAAAGCCGCCTCTTCAGATACTGCACACAGCGCTATGGCTTCATCGGTGCTAATGCTGTCGGGGTAGAATAAATCCAGATCCGGCGGTGACATTTCCAGCCAGCTGGCATCAGCCAAGCCGGCGTGCGGATCTTCAGAAGTATAACGGGCAATATCGGCAGCGGCTTCAACCGTGCGGCGCAGAGCCTGCGGGCTTAAATCGGCAGTGGATGCCGAGCCTTTGCGCTGGCCAAAATACAGGCTGATGCCTAAGCCGCCATCCTGGTTAAACTCTACCGTTTCTACTTCGCCATGGCGGGTTTCTACGCTTAAGCCTTTGGTGCGGCTCATTGAGGCTTCAGCCGTGCTGGCGCCAAGCTGCTTGGCATGGGCCAGTACTTCGGCTACGGCCTGTTTAACTTCGTCAATTTCCTGCCAGATACTGGGTTGAGTTACTTGCATAATGTTCTGTCTGCCTGAAAAAATTGCCCTCAGCTTATCATAGTCTGCAAACGCTGGCTGCTGTTGCAACACCAGATCATGTATACTTAGCGGCATTATTGTTAAGAGTGAAGCAAGCATGACCGATTTTATTAACGGCGATACCTGGGATGAAGAAGAAGGTAAGAGTAAATCTCAGGTAAAGCGTGAAATGCACGAGTTACAAAAACTGGGCGAAGAGCTGGTGTCGTTAAGTGCGGCAGCCCGCGCTAAAGTGCCACTGGATGACGAGTTAAAAGATGCACTGCAACTGGCCGACAAGCTAAGCAATAAACGCGAAGCACTGCGCCGCCATATTCAGTTTATTGGCCGCTTAATGCGTACCCGTGAGCTGGAGCCGATAGAGCAAGCCTTAGCGGTATTGCGTAACACCAACCAGGCGGCCACACGGCAGTTTCATAAAGTAGAGCAATGGCGCGATAAGCTGCTGGCCGACAATGACACTGTAACCGACTTTATTGCTGCTTATCCTGACGTTGACGTACAACAGTTGCGCCAGCTTATTCGTAATGCGAAAAAAGAGCAGGAAAAACAGCAGCCGCCTAAAGCGTTCCGCGAGTTATTCCAGCTAATTAAGCCTTTGATTATTCAAGAGTAGTTTATCTGCTACAACGGCTACAACTCCGTTGTGCTAACTAAGCCAGATTGGGATGCCGTTGCGCACAGCCACAGACCATTTTCGCGTTAGCGAAGGCGGGTAAGGCATTCGTCAGGAACGAATGCCTTCAGCGCAAGCTGGCCCGCCAGATGAGGGGCAGGATTGCCCCGAATTCCACTGTGGCGAGCACAGCGGTAACCCAATCTGCCCAAGCGCAAGCAAGCCCGACTTAACAAACTTTCGTTAGCCAGCCATGTTTATCTTCAGCCTTGCCCCACTGAATATCATTTAGTGCCTGGCGCAGCGCATTGGTGGTGCTGCCGGCTTCACCTGAGCCTACCTGATATTCTTTGCCATTATGGATCAGTGTACCCACCGGCGTTAATACCGCAGCAGTGCCCGATAAAGCTGCTTCTGTACCTGGTTTTGCCGCACGTTCCAGCAGCTCATCCACTGTTAGCTCGCGCTCTGATACTGTCATACCGCGGTCGCGCGCCAGCGTTAAAATAGAATCACGGGTTACGCCGTGTAAGAACGAGCTATCCAGTGCTTTGGTAATAATTTCATTGCCGTCGATCAGCAAAAAGTTAGCTGCGCCGGTTTCTTGTACGTCGCCATTAGGGCAAAACAGTACCTGATCGGCCTGCACTGCGGCGCGGGCTTTCATAATGGGCTGCAGCGCACTGGCATAGTTACCACCGCTTTTTACCATACCCATATGGGCGGCACAGCGGGCGTTATCTTCCAGTAGCAAGCGCAGTGGCTTGGCGCCACCGGCAAAATAATCACCTACCGGTGATAACAATACATACAGCATGGATTCCAGGCTGGGTGCCGCGGCTTTGCCGATAGACGCCTCAGTACCGATATGTGTCGGGCGGATATACATAGAACCCGGTGGAGTCGGCACATCTGCAGCATAGTGCTTAACAATATCCAGAATCATCCGGTTTAGCATGGCGCCGTCTACTTTGGGCAGAGACAGCAGCTCGCTGCTTTGCTGTAAACGGTTGACGTTGCGGTCCATGCGGAACACATAAACGCCGCCATCAGCGTGGCGAAACGCCTTTAGGCCTTCAAAGCAGGTGCTGGAATAATGCAGCACATGCGCGCCCGGGTGCAGGCTGATGCTGTCAACCGGAACCATTTGTGGCTGGCTCCAGCCGGATTGCTCATAACGGGAGATCACCATCTCTGGGACAAACACAGTGCCAAACGCTGCCATCTTGTTTTATTTCCTGCTGTTGTTTTGGTTTAAATGCCGCCTTAACGCGGCTTTGCCTGTTATTTAGTGCTGGGTGCCACCTACGGTAATGGCATCCAGTTTTAATGTCGGCTGGCCGACACCTACCGGTACGCTCTGGCCCTGCTTACCGCACACACCTACTCCGGCGTCGAGCGCTAAGTCGTTACCCACCATTGATACCTGTTGCATCGCCTCCGGCCCCATACCAATTAAGGTTGCGCCTTTAATCGGCGCGGTAATTTTGCCGTTTTCAATTAAGTAGGCTTCAGAGGCCGAAAACACAAACTTACCTGAGGTAATATCTACCTGGCCACCACCAAAGTTAGGTGCATAAATGCCCTTTTTCACGCTGGCGATAATCTCAGCCGGATCGCTCTGGCCGGCCAGCATATAGGTGTTAGTCATGCGTGGCATCGGCAGGTTAGCAAACGACTCGCGCCGGCCATTACCGGTTGGAGCCACACCCATTAGCATGGCGTTGTGTTTGTCCTGAATATAGCCTTTTAAAACACCGTTTTCGATCAGCACATTGTGCTGGCTGGGTACGCCTTCATCGTCGATATTCAGCGAGCCACGACGGTGCGCCAAAGTGCCGTCATCAACAATAGTACATAGCTTCGACGCAACCTGCTCGCCAATGCGGCCAGAAAATGTCGATGAACCTTTGCGGTTAAAATCGCCTTCCAGGCCATGGCCTACGGCTTCGTGCAGTAAAACACCCGGCCAGCCGCTGCCCAGCACTACCGGCATAGTACCGGCCGGTGCATCTATGGCGGTTAAATTAACCTGGGCCTGGCGCACGGCTTCGCGGGCATAGTGCTGCCAACGCGGTGTGCCATCACTAAGCTCAAAGAAGTAACTGTAATCGGTGCGGCCACCGCCACCGGCGCTGCCACGCTCGCGCCGGTCGCCCTGTTGCAGCAACACGGAACAGTTTAACCGTACCAGTGGGCGGATATCACTGGCGTAGGTGCCATCGGTAGCCGCCACCAGTATTTCTTCATACACGCCGGAGATACTTACCATCACCTGTTCGGCGCGGTTATCCAGCGTGCGGATATAGGCTTCAATCTGATGCAGCAGGGCAACTTTATCGGTATTGGTTAAGCTTTGCAGCGGCTCGCACGGCAAATAGATATTGCTGTTACTGCTTTTGCTAAAGGCTTTGACACTGCCGCTCTGGCCCTGTGCTGCTATGCCACGCGCCGCTGCCGCGGCCTGTTTTAATGCCGCAGCGCTGATGGTGTCTGCATAGGCAAAACCAGTTTTTTCACCGCTGATAGCGCGCACGCCCACACCACGTTCAATATTAAAAGAGCCATCTTTAACTAAACCGTCTTCCAGCACCCAGGATTCATGCACGCTGGATTGAAAATACAAATCAGCAAAGTCGAGCTGATGGTCAAATAAATAGCCCAGCGTTTGCTGTAAATCAGCAGCGGTCAGCTCGGAAGCGGTGATCAGGTTCTGCTCTGGTGCAGTCATGGTTTGAGCTCACTGTTAAATCGGTTATGTTGCGCCAGCGGCATGCTTTGCCGCAGCTGCACAACGTCAGTTAAATCTATTGTTGCTGATACCCAGCCCGTTGCACTACCGGCATCGGCCAGTACCCGGCCCCAGGGATCGATAATCAGGCTGTGACCGTAAGTTTCACGGCCATTGGCATGCACGCCGGTTTGGTTTGGCGCCAGCACAAAGCACTGGTTTTCTATCGCCCGCGCTCTTAGCAACGTATGCCAGTGCGCCTCGCCGGTAACTTTAGTAAAAGCCGATGGCACTGTCAGCAGGTTCATGCCTTTACTGGCTAACGCCTGCGCCAAGCCTGCAAAACGCACATCATAGCATATAGTCAGGCCAAGCTTTAACTCAGCCAGTTCCACCAGCGTGATTTTCTGTCCCGGATAGGTGCTGGCCGATTCGCGGTAACTGCCGGTGCTGTCACTAACTTCGACATCAAATAAATGCATTTTCTGGTAATCGGCCACTATGCTGCCATCCGGCGCAAATAAGATACTGCTGGCACTGAAACGTTGCGGCTCAGGGCTGCTGGTGGGTAAAGAGCCTGCCAGTAAATACACGCCAAACTGTTTGGCCAGTGCAGCACAGCCTTGCTGAATAACACCCTGCCCCAGCGGTGCCTGATACTGCAATTGCAGGCCATCACGTCCGCCAAACACGGCAAAGCATTCGGGCAGTGCCACTAAGTGCGGCAGGCCGTCGGCATAAGTATCTGCCAATTGCTGCAGGTACAGTGCAACCTGCGCCAGGTTTTGTGCCGGATCAGGTGTGCTGGTTAGCTGAATGGCCGATACGCGCCAGTTAGCCATGCGGTTTATTCCTGTCGGTTTCGGGCTGCGTGGCTGCCGGCAACTGTATAATCGCCTCGGGCTGGGCTACGCGCACCGGTACCGGTATTTCGGTGCTGTGACGGTTTACTTCGGTAACCACGGGCTTGTCAAAACTGCCGGTAACGGTAAAGTTAATTTTCGAAATTACCTCTGCACTTTGAAACACTTCATCCAGCGCCAGTGCTGCCAACCCGGTAGCCGGGTTTACCATCCAGGCAATAATCACCGGTAAACTAGAGGTCACTTTGGGTGAAAACGCCATTTGGTAATCCAGTTTTTTGCTCACCAGATCGGCATAACCCTGAATTTGTAAATTGCCCGGCACGCCGTCAATACTGGCATCACTGGTTTGTGCTACGCCGTTTGCGAGAGCCAGATTACCGCTCATTTTGTTGTAGAAAAAGCCTTTGGCAAACACATCACGAAAATCCAGCCGCAGTTTACGCACCAGCGAATCGAGACTAAAAATAGAGAACAAGCGTGAACCCTGATCGCTGACCTCAGTTAACGAGCCTTCGCCCAGCGTATAACTCACATTGCCGGATAAATCGGCCACAGCATACTGGTTAGGCGCACCGGGCCAGTTCAGAGCAAACTGAATGTCGGCACTGCTGCCGGCAATGGCAGATGTCAGCTGAAATTCGTTCAGCATGGCGCCAATATTCGGGCTTTGCAGCTGGCCGGTAAATTCACTGACACCGGCATCGCCGTCGTTCTGCCAGAAGCCTTGCACCTTTAGCTGGTGTCTTTTGTAAAGCGCACTGAGTTCAGTAAGCTGCCAGCGCTGCGCGGTGCTATGGGCTTTGGCGCTAATCTGGCCAAAGCGGTAGTTGCCAATGCTGCAGTCGGCACAGCTTACGCTTAGCGGTGGCAACTCTAACAACCAGCGCTGAGCTGTCAGCGCCAGCTTCTCGGTTACTTTGGCAGCCTGTTCACTGGCACTGACCGTTTCACTCAGTGGCAGATGCAGGTAATCAAAGGCAGCAACAATACCCTGTTGCTGCCAGTCCTTGCTAAATTGCCAGCGGCTGGCCAGCTCGGTGCCATTTAACTGTAATTGCCAGTGATCCGGCTGTTGTTCAGCATCGAACACGGTGTTGTGCAGCCTGACTCCCGGCGCTATGTCCAATTGCGCTACTTTACCGCGCACCTGAGCCAGCCGCGGAAAAAATTGCTGCTCGCTATCACTGGCGCTGGCATAAAGCTGCTGCTTGATCAAATCAAACCAGGCCAGAAAATCCAGCTCAGGTAAGTTAATGCTGATGGTAAACTCATCTGCCACCGGTGCGGGTTCTTGCTGGCCCAGGCTAAGGTGGGCACGGCGTAGTTGCTGGGTATCGTGTTGCAATAAAGCATTAAAGTGCAGCCGCCGGGCGTCCTGCTGGTTGGCATCATTTTGTTTGGCATCTTTTTGTTGAGCATAGCCGAGCGCTATGGCCGATTGCGCGCTGTTGCCGGTTACGGTCAGCGTTAGCTCTGCCGTTTCATCTTCAGCTTTGGTATAGGGTGCAGGCAGCAGCAAAGCAGTATTTTGCAGGTTGCTGCTCAGCTGCGCCTGATAATTTATGTCATCCTCTGCCAGATTAAGCGCCAGCTGCAACTGCCAGTCGGTTGTACCGGCCACCAGAGTAGCAGCCGGGGCATGTAGCGCCTGCAATAATTGCTGGCTGTCCTGAGCGCCATTTAGCTGCAGTGCCAGCTGGTAACCATCGGCAGTATTTTCACCCTGTAGCGCGGCAGTAACCGGCAGGCCGCGCCAGCTCAGCTGCAGTTTATCTGCGCGAATTTTGTCGTTGTCAAAGCTTAAGCTGCCTGTTAGCTGCTGCACCTGCATTGCCGGGGCCTGCAGGTTAAGGCTGGCATCAGCAAAGCTCACTGTGCCGCTGGCCAGCACTTCGGGCTGCTTCAGGCTAACAGCCAGCGTGATATCGCCCTCAGCCAGCCCTTCGGCGCCCAGGTGCTGCAGTGTTTTGCCAATACTGTCACGCAGCGGCGATTGCTGCATTAATGCGCTGACAGCGCTGGCTTCTACCCGTCGCTGAATATGAATATCCAGGGCTTGGGCATCAAACAGATCCGGGATCACAGCGCTAACGCCTTGCTCAAGCTCAATGCCGTTTAAACTGCCCGCTTCTGACTGAATGGCCATGGCAGCATTTTCAAACCATAACTGTGCGCTTAAGCCTTCTATTTGCGGCCAGTCGGGGGCGAAGGCAAAGCGCCCTTGTTCCAGTTTTGTCAGTACCTGAAACACGCCTTGTTGTTCGGTATAAGGAAACTCGGCCGGTTTACCCTGCCACAGCATAGTCGCTTCATTCACCCGGCCGCTGACAATAGCGCCGCTCAGATATTCACGTACACTCTGTGGCATATACCGCTGCGGAAAATAATGCACTGCCCGGCTGGCATCCAATTGCTGCAACCGTGCCAGAATACTTAACTCGTCGGTTAGTTTGATACTGGCGTCTAACTGCAAATCAGCGCTGTGAAGGCTGAGTGAAGGAATGCTCAGCTGCCAGTTAGCGGCCTCTTTGTGCAACAATATTCGGGCAGATAACACATCGTACGCGGTGGCCTCACTGAACAGGCCGTCCCAGCTTAGTTCACCGCCTAAACTATCAAGCTGGATTCTGGCCAGCGTTGGTGTAGCAATAAAATCGCCGCGCATATTGCTGACACCGGGAATATCGCCCTGCGCCACCGAGCTGACATTATCTAACCGGCCTTGCAACTGCCACTGCTGATCGGCAAAGCGCCATTGTAACTGTTGCACGTTGCCGGCGGGCTGATAAGCCACCAGTTGCTGTAATATGCTGATATCGTCTGCCAGCAGGTTCGCCAGTGGCGTAATGGCATTGAGCGAAAAATTATTTACCTGGCCCAGCCACTGTTGTTCGTTGCGTTGTAGCTGAAACTCCAGCCCATGCCATTGCTGTTGCTGATCAGACAGGGTTAGCGGCCCGGAATGCACTACCCAGCCATCCGCTGCCGGTTGCCATAACAACTGCCCTGGCCCCAGTTGCAGGCTATGTGCGGTATCACCGCGGTGCCAGCTTAAGCTGTTATTAGCCAGCTCTACCTGTATCCGCTGCAGCAAACCGTTATCTACCTGGCCCCAGGCTTTAAAATTGATGCTGGCCTGCTCCAGTTTCTGGCTGGGCGGCAATAAGGTACGAAACCATGGCAGTACGTCCAGCTTGTCGCTTTCCAGATACAGTTGGCCGGTGGAGCTGTCCAGCGTATCGCCATGTAAATCGAGGATAAACGACACCGTATTAGCTGTTACACCGGCCAGAGCTAAATCACCGTAGCCCTGATGCCGGTTACCGCGGTTGGCCCAGTCCAGCTGTTTAATATCGACAACCAGATCCGGATTGTCGTCATTTTGCAGTACCAGTTGGCTGTCTACCACGGAGAAATAGGTCAGCTGCTGAAAAAACAATTGTTCCAGCGCAGCAAAAACAGGGGCGCTGTCCAATGCCGTGGCGCCTTCACTGCTTAGCAGGCTGTCGGCATCAACATAGTACTGCAGACCGCTCAGCTCAAAATGCCTGGCTGTCAATTGCCAGTTTCTCAGGCTGCGCCAAAAATCCAGCCGCACCCGGGTTTCACTGATATTCAGTTGCAACTGCCCGGCGCTATCCAGCAGCTTAACATCGCGCAGCAACAGCGCCGGGCCATACTTTTGCCAGCCTGCGCTAAGCTCACCAATGCTAACATCAGCGCCATAACGGTTGCTGATAAGCTGTTCAATATGGTGCTTGTAACTGTCGGCATGTGGCAGGGTGTAACGCAAAACGGAGATCGACACAGCCAGCAGCACCAGCGTAACAGCCAGTGCCAGCCAGAACTTATGTAAACAATAAAAACATACCCGTTTTGTGCGTTGCACTACATCATCACCACATCAAATTGTTCCTGTGTGTATAAAGGCTCAGTGTGAATACTGATTTGCTTACCAATAAACACCTGTACTTCGGCCAGGCTGTGAAACTCGTCGTTGGTTAAGGCGTCTTTTACGGCCGGCGACACATACACAACAAATTTGTCGGCGGCATAAGCGCGGTTTACCCGGACAATTTCGCGCAGTACCTCAAAACATACCGTTTCAACCGTTTTTAAGCTGCCGCGCCCCTTACATACATGACACTCTGAACAGAGGATATGTTCCAGGCTTTCGCGGGTTCTTTTGCGGGTCATCTCTATCAGACCCAGCGCCGAGAAGCCGTGAATATTGGTTTTGGCCCGGTCACGGGCCAATGCCAGCTCTAAACTGTGGTATACCCGGCGTTTATGCTCGGCGCTTTGCATATCAATAAAGTCGATAATAATAATGCCGCCCAGATTACGCAGCCGCAACTGGCGGGCAATGGCCTGGGTTGCTTCAGTATTGGTATTAAAAATGGTTTCTTCCAGATTACGATGGCCGACAAAAGCACCGGTGTTGACATCTATCGTCGTCATCGCTTCGGTTTGGTCGATAATCAAGTAACCACCGCTTTTTAGTGGCACTTTGCGCTCCAGCGCGCGCTGAATTTCATTTTCAACATCAAACATATCAAAAATCGGCCGCTCGCCGGGGTAGTACTCCAGCAATGGCGATAAATGCGGAATAAACTCTTCACAAAAAGCGGTCAGTTGTTGAAAGGTTATCTTGGAATCTACCCGGATGCGCTCCAGATCAGCGCCGACAAAATCACGCAGAATACGATATGTCAGGGTTAAATCTTCGTATACCACACCCTCTTTGCGGGTTTTTTGTTTGCGTTTAATAATTTTGGCCCAAAGCTTCTTCAGAAACTTAGCATCCTGCGCCAGCTCTTCGGCGCCAGCACCTTCGGCCGCAGTGCGGACAATAAAACCGCCGCTATCGTCCAGGTTCTGGCTGACAATATCTTTTAAACGCTGCCGCTCGGTTTCGCTTTCCAATCGCTGCGATACCCCGACATGCGGTGAGCCAGGCATAAACACCAGATACCGCGACGGTAAGGTAATGTCAGTAGTTAAACGTGCGCCTTTGGTGCCCAGCGGATCTTTTACCACCTGCACCAATAAATACTGCCCCTCGCGCACCAGTACGCGGATATCCTTGCTCGCCGCCGGTTTGGCTTCCAGCTCGGCCAGAGTATCGTGCTGTACTATGTCTGAGGCATGTAAAAACGCGGCTTTATCCAGGCCAATATCAACAAAAGCGGCCTGCATACCGGGCAACACCCGGCTGACTTTACCAACATACATATTGCCAACCAAACCCAGTTTGGCCTGGCGTTCTATATGCAGCTCCTGCAATACACCATTTTCTATCAGGGCAACCCGGGTTTCACTGGGTGTCACATTCAGTAGTAGTTCTGCGCTCATACCGGCTCCTGCCACTGCTGTAATAATTGTTCGGTTTCACATAATGGCAGGCCCACTACTGCGGTGTAACTGCCATTAATGCGTTGGACAAACTTTGCTGCCAGCCCCTGGATCCCATAACCACCGGCCTTGTCGTGTGGCTCGCCACTTTGCCAGTAGCTGTCAATATCCCGTGCTGTTAACGTTCTGAAATACACTTCCGTGCACACCAGCTGCTGCAAAGTGCGTTCGCTGCTTACCAGCGCAACGGCGGTCATAACTTTATGGCAGCGGCCAGACAACAACTGCATAGTACGATTAAACTCGGCAAAATCGGCTGGTTTACCCAAAATCTCGTTATTGGCTACCACTATCGTATCGGCACCCAGCACCGGCATTTCGGTGGTTAAACGTGCCAGCCCGGCCAGCGCTTTCTGCCGCGCTAAGCGGGTAACATACAGCCTGGGAGCTTCATTTGGGTAGGGTGTTTCATCAATATCAGCTTTCACCAGCTGAAAATCTACACCGAGCTGCGCCAGCAATTCACGCCGGCGTGGAGAGGAAGAGGCTAAGGCAATACGTGGATAACTCATTGAATTTTCAGCTGTCGGCGATAACGCCGCAGTAACCAGAACAACCAGGGCCAGACCAGCATACCGGTAACAACCGGCCACAGATATTGCGGCATAAAGTAAACGCCGGTAAGAAAATGGCTAAGCCAGAATAGCAGTAACTGATACAGCGCCAACAATAACCCCAGCAGCAAAGACTGCTGCACTATAGAGAAATTACGTATTTTCAGGTGATGCTGGGCAACAATAAAAATTACCACGGAAAATGCCAGGGCATTTACCCCCAGTACGGTACCTACCAGCACATCAACAATAAAACCGCTGAAAAACGCGGTGCCAACACTGATACGCTGTGGCAGCGCCATTGTCCAGTACATCAGTACCAGCAGTACCCAGTCGGGCCGGGCCAGTTTTACCAGTTGTGGCATTGGCATTACTGTCAGGATCAGTGCCACAAACAATGACAGATAAATAAAGCCTATGCGGCCAGCTTTTCGCATCAGGGTTGCTCCTGTGGTGCAGCGCCAGCTGCTGGCTCTTCTGGCTGCTCAGGCATGCGCGGCGTATTGGATAACAGCAGTACATGGCGAATGCGATCGAGTAAGGCGTAAGGCTCGGCATACACCACCATAAAGGGCTGGCTGGCATCCTGGCTTATTTTTGACACCCTGGCTACCGGATACCCTTCCGGAAAGCGGCCGTCCAGGCCGGAGGTCAGCAATCTGTCGCCTTCGCGAATATCAGTACTGTGTGGCAGGTGCATCACCCGCAGTGCGTCCCACTGGCCCAGGCCTTCAACAATAGCCCGCACACCGGTACGCTCTGCCCGCACGGCGATGGCGTGGGTATTATCAGAAATCAGCAGCGCCCGGCTGCTGGTAGGGCCTACACTCACTATCTGGCCGACGATACCCTGATCATCAATCACCGCCTGATGCTCGGTTACGCCATCTTTGGTGCCTTTATTCAGCACTACCTGATGGCTGAACGGATGGCTATACACCGCCAGCACTTCTGCAACCAATCGCTTATCTTCAATAACCGCAGAAGATCCCAGCAAAGCGCGCAGTTTTTCATTCTCTTGCTGTAAATAGCGTAATAGCTGCAGTTGGCCACTTTGTTGCAGCAGGGTTTCTTTTAACCGGGCGTTTTCGTCCAGCACGGCCTGCTGCGACATAAATTGTTCTGACGCGCCGGAAAACAGCGTTTCCGGCAAGCTGGCAACATAAAACAACGGGCTTACTGCGGTAGTAAGATAACTGCGAAGCTGGGTTGAACTGTCGGTGTAACGATCAAGAAACATCAGCCCAGCACTGCACACTACGGCCAGAAAAAGCCGCAGTGGCAGTGACGAGCCCCGACTATAACTTTGATTCATAACGCTGCCTGCACCGGCGATGGCTCAGTTAGTCATAACTGAACACATCACCACCATGCATATCTATCATCTCCAGTGCCTTACCACCACCACGCGCCACGCACGTTAGCGGATCATCAGCCACTACTACCGGAATACCGGTTTCTTCCATCAGTAAACGGTCCAGATCGCGCAGCAAAGCGCCACCACCAGTTAATACCATGCCGCGCTCAGAAATATCTGACGCCAGCTCTGGTGGGGATTGCTCCAGCGCAACCATTACTGCGCTGACAATACCGGCTAACGGTTCTTGTAGAGCTTCTAAAATTTCATTGCTGGTCATAGTGAAGCTGCGTGGTACACCTTCGGCCAGGTTACGGCCACGTACTTCAATTTCCAGTACGTCATCACTGGGATAGGCTGAACCAATTTCAGTTTTAATGCGCTCGGCAGTGGCTTCGCCAATTAAAATGCCGTAATTACGACGGATATAGTTAACGATAGCATCATCAAACTTGTCGCCACCAATACGTACAGAAGAAGAGTACACCACGCCGTTTAACGAGATAATAGCAACTTCAGTAGTACCACCGCCGATATCGACCACCATAGAACCGGTGGCTTCTGATACCGGCAAGCCGGCGCCGATAGCCGCGGCCATAGGTTCGTCAATTAAATACACTTCACGCGCACCTGCCCCCTGGGCCGATTCACGGATCGCCCGGCGCTCTACCTGGGTAGAACCACAAGGCACGCACACCAGCACGCGCGGGCTGGGCCGCAGAAAACTATTGCTGTGCGCCTGACGGATAAAATGCTGCAGCATTTTTTCTGTGACGTAAAAGTCGGCGATAACGCCATCTTTCATCGGTCGGATCGCTTTAATGTTGCCGGGGGTGCGCCCAAGCATACGCTTTGCTGCATGGCCAACCGCCGCAACACTTTTGGGCCCGCCAGCACGCTCCTGACGAATGGCAACAACTGAGGGTTCGTTCAGTACTATGCCCTGATCTTTAACGTAAATCAGTGTATTGGCAGTACCCAGGTCGATAGATAAATCGTTTGAAAAGAGGCCACGCAATTTATTAAACATGAAGAAACCGGATCCTTATAAACCTGAGCCGCCAAAGGCAGGTCAGCACTGCACCGCACTAAGGTCGCAGCAATGGTAAATATAGCGGCGTTTATTCTAAGTAACTCGCCAGCGTGTGAATAGCCTTATCTTACATTTTTGTGCAATTAAACCAAGTATTGCCTGTATTTATCTGTCAGCAACCACTTACCAGCGCTCAGCCTGCATTAGGCTGGCGTTTAGCGGAATAGTTCACGCCAGAAAATTTGCCTTGGATTACCACGAAAACGGCCAAACATAATCTCTGCCTGCGGGTTTTGCTGATAATTCGCCGAAGCGCCACGCCAGTGATATTGCAGCCAGGGTTCGGCCATATATTCAACCTGCCAGACACCGGGAACACCCGGTGGCGCCAGCGTTAAAGACTGGGCAGGAAAGCGGCCATTTTGTACCACACCGCCCACACCCGTCATGCTTAGCGCCGGAGTGCCGCTTATTGTGCTGAGTAAAGCTGAACTGTTGCTGATTAGGCTGCAATTATCTTCAATGTTATTGATAAAGCGCCCGCCCTGCCAGTACTCCGTTTTAAAAGCCAGTGGCACAGGCTCATCCTCAGGCCCGCCGCTATTTTGCAGTACCAGCCGGCCATAGCGCATATTTAGCGTACCACTTAATGCCAGTGCATCAGTACCCAGCGTAAAGGCCGGAAAATTACGGCTGTCTTGTTCTGACACTATCTGTAACCCCAGTTGCATATTGGTGTAAGGCCCGTCAGGCGCAGCTACCCGGTTAAAGCTGGCGTTATTTTGTTGTACCCGGTACACACCGTGCTGCCATTGTGCTGCCTGCACGGCTAAGCGCTCTGCCGCCAGCCGTGTGCTATTGTCCTGCGCCACCGTTAGCATAGTTGCAGCGCCCGCAGGATAATGAGCACTGTGGTAGTTTTGCAACGTATTACCACCGCGGCCTTTGGCTTCCAGCTGGTAATTCACCGTTAGTGCCGGTTGTGACATATAACTGAAATTGGTGCAGCTGTTGCTGACCTCACTGCTGGCCAGCGCAAAATTATCCGGATAAAACCGGCCTACGGTTTCACTTACCGGTTTAACCGAAATGTCGGCAATGCCAAGATAGGTATCATTTAACAGTTTTGCCCGCAGTGTAATGCTACCAGCTTCATTCCAACTGACGCCTGTTACTGTCTGCCGCCCGTTAAGTGCAGCAGTGGCAGTGTCAACAGCCCCGCCATTAAAGGTACCGTTGTTACCTGACGGCGGATAAACCAGCTGATTAAATACCGCCTCTCCCCTTTGCCGGTTTAATTCTTTACCAAAATTTGGTGTTGCCTGCCCGTCAGCATTGCGGGCTTCAATGACCACATTAAATGGCTCTGAGGCAGCGACAAAACCATTTCCGCCGGTTTGGGTGGCAGGGTTAGCGCTACCGTTTTGCCGCAGTGCCTGCACCACTGCCAGCGTATGCGGCCGCACCACAAAGGCATTGCTGCTGCCGTTCAGTGTTATGGCCGGATCGGGAGATTGTTCCGGTAAAGCCAGACTGGCGTGCAGGGCTAACTGCCCCACATCGGTATAACGCATGGTTAGCGGTGCACTGCCGTTGCTATTAAATGTCAGGTTAACATTACTACGATTAGCGCTGCTTGCAGCACCATTGCCTGCAATCTGGGTGTTGTTAATACTAAATTCTTGCCCGGCAATACAGCTGGACGGATTTTCACAACTAAAGCCCAGGCGCACAGTCTTGCTGCCTTCGGCTCTGGCCTCACAGGCTCCGGTAGTGGTATTGGTGCGAATGGCCCTTAGCACGCCGTTAAAAGCAACACCGGCTGTCTGATGACTAAGGGGGGTAACACCATCGGCCTGTGCAAACAATAAACCAGCGTTAGCAAAATTGATCTGGCAATTACTGTTGTTGCTACCCACCTTGCATACCGTTTGGCTAAAGGCTTTTCTTGGCGGCACCGTTTCTGTTACCCCTATGGTGGCCACACCACCGCCGGGGTTTCTTAAATAAGCAGTACCCACGCCATTGCTTAGGGTTATGGGATCTGTTTGCCAGTTACCAGCTGAATTAGCAAGATCTACCGAGACAGGGCTGGTGAACAAAGTACTACAGTCTGCATTTAAACAGGCTTTTACCTGCACAGCAGAAGCCACACAAGCGATACCCGTTGCCTGATGTGTTAATTCAATATGATCTATTTGCTGGCCAACCGGGTTTGATCTAAGTGCGCAAATGCTTAAATTATCCAGCTCGTGAATATTATTAGAACCACCGGTTGAGCCGGTAATAGAAACAAAGAAATTCTCTGGCACTGCGGCTTGCCCGTTCATAGCTTGGGCATTAAATGCAGGAATTAAATTGGTAAAACCGCTCCCTGTATTTCGGTCGACAGATACCAGCGTTGAGCCAGTTTGACGGGAATCAATGGTAAAACGATAACGATGTGGTGAGTTTTGGTTACCATCTACCGCTGGTGTTAGGCAATTACTGCTAGCATTGTCTCTTCCGTCATTGCAGGTGCCCCGTAAATAGCGATAACCCGTGGTGCCAGAGCCTGAGCCACGCACAACTACAGACTGCTGCCGTCTGCCAACATTGGTGCTACCGCCCTCAGCAGAATAGTTACCATATTCATCCAGGCCAAACCCCAGCCAACCACCGGCAAAACCCGGAATACCGGGTTTAAAGCCATAACCCAAAGGCCCGCCAAAAGAACCAGGCTGCGGCGTAACAGTAGCGTCTGATAATACCAACGCTAATCCATCAGCACCGTTACCGCCATAAGCTAAATAATCAAACTCAACCACTACCAGATTATTTGCTGCCGGGTATAAACGCTGATAGGTCACGGAGGTTGACTGGTTGCCGACATTTTGCGTCATACGCAAACGCCCGTTAACCACCGACGGGGTAAAACTGCCACTGCTGCGGGCAGTAATCCAGCTATCTGATAAGGCACCAGTAAAGCTGTCATTAAGACACTGTAGCGGAAGCTGCGGACATTGGCGCACTTCGCCGGACAGGTTACGCTTTTCCCGCTGCAGGTTATATAAGCGCTGCACTTCCTGCGTGCTAATCACACTGCTATAAACCTGTATTTCATCAAGTGTCGCAGTTAAATAGTTAAAATTGCTGCCGTTGGTATGACGTACCCGGCCGATATCATTAAACTGGTTACTCACTACCCCCTGCATAGCGCTGTAACTGCCACTACGGTTTAATACGCCATCAATAAAAATCTGAAATGCGCCGGTATTGGCGTTGCGGGTTAACACCACATGACGGAACTGGCCATTGTTTATAGCAACAGATGATTTAGTGTTCACAACGGCCGAACTGTAATCCCCCTTGGTCAGGCCAATCCGGCCCTGACTGTCAATCCAGCCCCAGAAAATATCATCAGCGCCACCACTTTGCTCTACCCCGGTTATAGCCGGAGCCTGCCACACCGTGTCGTTACCTGTGGCCGTGGTTTTAATCCAGAAACTCAGTGAAGCAGTTCCTCTTAGCACTGATAAGTCTGGCACCGTTACATAGCTGGCACCGTTAAACTCACCGGCGCGGCATATTTGCCCGGCATTTTCTGCGCTCGTTTGCGCAGCAAAAGCAGTGCCGTGATTATTACCAATAGAATCGAGAACCTCAGCGGTTGCTCCTGTCCATTCAGACTGATCAAAACGATATTCATATTGGGGCGTAGTATAAAGAGCACAGGCACTAGCAGGAGTAGAGTTTGGCAAACACTGGCCATATACCTGGCTACCCGTTTGTACATTCACGGTTGAATAGCCCGGAGCCTGCAATACGCCGTAAACCACACTGTTATTGTTCAGCGTTACGGCACCACTGTTACTGCTGACATTAATCATATTACTAGCAGAGCCAAGCTGGCTATTGCTAATAGTTACAGTACTGGCACCGCTGATACTGCCGGATGTCATCGTTACATCGGTAAAAGTAGCCGCAGTATTGGCATTAAGCACAAAACTACCGGCAATAGTGCCGCCGGTGATAGCAAAACCCGACTGTGCGGTTGCGCCATCTGCCAGATTAGTATCATTAGTAATCACTCTGTTACTGCTGCTGGTTACCCTGCCACCGACACTGCCACCGGTAAGATTAACATCGCTGTTTGCCGTTACAGTACCCGACACGGCTACATCAGTCAGCGTGACACCGTTATTCGCGTTAATAGTGCCGTTTACCACGCCGCTATTATGAGTATAAGTATTGTTGGTCTGCACATTACCATTGACTGTAGCAGAGGTAGCAGAAACAGCACCGCTGGTCGTCTGTACATTGCCCCAGATCACACCGCCGGTAGAAATAACCACAGTACCGTATTCTGCTTGCAGGTTAACCCTGTTGGTGTTGCTACCCAGCGTAACATTTGTGCCAAGTTGAACGCCATTGGCAGCTATCAGCGTAATGCTGGCAGCAGGCGCGGCAATGATATCGCTGTTTGCCAATGTTACCCGGCCATTTCCGCCACAGGTATAAGTATTACCATTAACTGACCAGTTGGTACTGCATGGCGGGCGGCTGCCTTGTGCCATAGAGTAAGTGGCCGCATAAGCACCAAACGGCAACAACATCAGACATAAAATTGCGAAGCGGTATATTAACGACATCAACGCACCTCTATTTGCACAGTGCGGCGGGTTTGAAAACCTCCTGCCGTGCACTCGGCTGTGCTGCTAAGCTGAAACAGAGTAATGCTGTCTGGCGCCGCATTGGTAAAGGGGGTGCAACTGATACTGACATTGCAACTTTGCAAACTGTCGGCATTAAAACTGCGCGACGCTGTAACAACACCACAACCAGCTGCAGTGCCATTTAGCGGAAATAGCTGTGTTAACGCTATATCAAGCCCGCTTTGCGCCGCAAACAGTGCCCGTGTGCCCTGCACTTCATATACTACAGTTTCACTGCTGCTGATTAGCAAGCGCGACAAACCCACTGCCAGCGCCAGCATAACAACGATAACAAAAACGGCGATAACCAGCGCACTGCCGCGCTGCTTTTGATAGTTAAGGTACATTGGGAATATGCACCTCGTAGTTAAAAAACATATCGGCGTTGCCACCATAGCCAAACTGCAAAAAGATATTCACCACCGAGTTACGGGTTAGCACGGCGTCAGTTACGCGAAACACCTGAGATTCTCTTAACCCCTCAGCCATAAGCACACTATTACGTGTAATATTAAAACGGCCACTGCTTGCGCCAACAAGACAGTACTGCACTATTGCATCGGCTATATAAAAACGCTGCTCGGGCGATTGGCGGGTAAAGCGAAAGCTATCAAAATTCAGCGTAAAGCGCGCAGTGGCAGAATCTAGTGTGCTGATACTATTCAGCTGTACGGTGCCTCCGGGGTTTGCTGCGCTGGTAGGGTAAACCGTCAACTGTGGCCTGCTTGCTGCAGCATAGGTACGCGGGCTTACCGCCCGTAAATCGGGGCTTATTACAGTCATGCTGGTGCCGTTTTGTTCAAAGGGCGCATTGGTGTAGATACCACTATATAAAATTGGCCGAAACTGCAGGCAGTTGCTGGTACTGGAAAACACCACGCTATTTGGCACGGCATTACGCAGCTCGCGCACCATCCGCTCAGCAACAAAGCGGCTTTGCCCCAGCACCTGCTCCCGCTCGGCGGCGTCGCTGTACATACGGGCACCCAGGCCAATATAGCTGGTAATACCCAGAGCCAGTATAGCCAGCACTACCATGGTAATAACCAGCTCAATTAGCGTAAAACCGGCGCTGCGCATTACCAGTTTCCTTTATAGGCGGCAAAATCGATTTGCGCACCAGTGGGTGTAGTAACCGAGACAGTAATTCTTTTAACCTGCTGGTTATTTAAACCAAACTCCGCGCCAGCATAGGCTACGGCAACATTAAGTTTGTAACTGCGATAGTAATCAGACAATTCTGGCTGCAGATCTAAAATATTGCTAAAAATTTCACCGGTGCCGGTAAAATTATGAAAATCATCTACGTCGTTAAAACTCAGCCGGCTTTCGCTGCCATCCGGGCCAAAGTTTGCCTCAGCAGTGCAGCTTTGGGCACCAGTTTCATTACAACGCAGCAAACTGCCACTGCGGCTGCTGTTTTGATCATAAGAGCGGCCCAGTATTTCGTTGATAAAACTTTGCCCCAGCTCAGCAGCGCGCACCTGATGCCAGGGATCAGCGCTTTTAATAAACAACGGGCCTAATACCGAGGTAATAATACTTAAGCTAATGGCCAGCACCACTATGCCGACAATTAGCTCTATTAAGGTAACGCCGCGGCTATATTTTAGGCTGAGTTTTAGCATGGGTGAATATAGCCTTCAGCTTCAATGCAAATGGGCAGCGCAACAGCCCCCTGAATGGTTATCCGGCAAGTGCCGGTTGCACAGTTACTTAACGGACGGCCATTGCTGTCAAAATTCAGCTGAATATTAAAGCCTGTTTTAGTTAACGTAATAGTGCTGCTATCCTGCGGCGCTATACATAAGTGTGTGGCATCATTTAAACAGGCATTAGTGCCCGAGAATATTCTGTCGCTTTGTACTATAACGCCCTGTGAGCCACAGTCAGTGCACTGCATCGCCTGTATTTGCACCCGGCGCAGTATATTTAAGGCCTGATCACGGTATAAATATTCTGATGTACCGGAGGCATCAAAAAAACGGGGTACAACGCTAACAGCGAGTACCCCGATTAATACCAGCACCACGATAAGCTCAATTAGGGTAAAGCCGCGGTGCTGTAGTTTCATAAGTAGTTACCACTTAGCAACCATCAGCATACACTGTAATAATCGGTTTAATACCATCACCTGTTGACTGGACATAAACAACATGACACGAATCTGCCTCGGTAGTAGCTAAATTAGTACCGACAGGTGAAATTACAACAGATGTAGTGCCAACAGCGCCAAATCCTGGCGCATTATTAGCGGTACTTACAGCCATATCCCATTCAGCAGCCACAAGCTCTGTGGCACCACGTAAAGACGCAACATCCGCCGCAGGATAACCGTTGACTAAAGCGACAGCTGCAACAGGACTGTCAGCTACAGCCACGGCATCATCATTTTGCACCCCAGCGATAATTGCACGGCCATAGACCAACGCACCTGCTGATTCTAAAGCACCACGCACACCATTCAATGTTGACGTTCTGGCATCTCCTGAAAAATCTAAAAACCGTGGTGCGGCTGTAACTGCCAGAATACCCAGAATAACGATAACGATGATTAATTCAATTAATGTAAAACCTTGGTTACGTTTCATATTTAACACTCTCTTAATTGGGTTTATTTAAAAACAGTTCAACCTGGCCAGTGGCAGGGCGGTACGAAAACGAGTTATTATTTGTTGTATCAGTTGGTGTAGCTGCTAAACCAGCTGTTTGATGGTAAAAACACCGCACACCATTGACGTTGCTAGTGTCCAGCCGGACAAAAATACGATTGTTGGCACTAAATGTAGTGGAAGCGTCAACTGTGTTCTGAAATAAGTTGTCAATTAAAAACAGGCAATCATCCGCATCAACATTAGCCGCTAATGTGTCCGCCTCACTTGGGTTGCGTGTCGGGTAGCCAATATTACCATCAACACCAATAGTGATATTGTCGTAACTCACAGTATTATCATTAGTTGCTGTATCATTAGGACGGCCTTCAACTTCCCATTGTGCCCGCACCAAACCAACGGCAGAGGCAAAGCCACCGGCTATGCCCTCAATTGCGGCATCTTCGGCTTGTTCGGTAACATTTAAAAACCGGGGTAAGGCGGTTGCAGCCAGTAACCCTAAAATAATAATTACTATAACCAGTTCTATCAGGGTAAAACCTGTTTGTCTTTTCATACCTGTGCCTCCAAGTTGCTTATTGTCGTTAGTATATCGCTAATATTAGTAATTACATCCCAATGTCGCCCACAATTGTAAAAACGTTAACCGGTATTACCCTTATAAGCATTGAGCATATCCCACATTGGCGTAAAGATACCCAATGCCAGAATCAGTACCATCACCGCCACTATAGCGATAAGAATGGGTTCAATTTTTGCGGTCAGGCTTTTTAAATCAAAGGCCACTTCACGCTCATAAAAACCGGCTACTTCACCAAGCATATCGTCCATGGCACCGGTTTCTTCGCCTACGGCGATCATTTGCAATACCAGAGGGGTAAACATCCCGCTTTGCTGGCTTACCCGCAATAAACTTTCACCGCGCTCAATATTACGCCGCATATCACGGATTTTTTCACCCATATATTCATTGTCTACCGCATCGGCTACCAGGGTTAGTGCGCTGGTCATCGGTACACCGGCTTTTAACATCATGCCAAAACTACGGGCAAAACGGCCCAGCGTGGCACGGTAAATAACATTGCCGATAATAGGAAACACCAACCGCCAGCGGCCCCAGACAACCCGGCCTTTATCGGTTTTGATATAACTGCGAAAGCCAAACGTAGCACCAATTGCAGCAATAATAATTAACGGCCAGTAGGCGACAAAAAATGCCGAACTGGCCAGTAATGCTTTGGTAGACCAGGGTAATTCGGCATTAAAGCGGGCAAACATATTGGCAAATTGTGGAATAACTGCCAGGTTAAGAATAAACATGGCCACTACCAGTGCTATTAGTACAAAAAACGGATAACGGGTGGCTTGCTTAATTTGTTTGCGGGTTTCCAACTCTTGCTCAAAATAATAATTCAGCTGTAAAAAGGCCTCGTCTAAGCGGCCGGTGTTTTCACCTACGTGCACTATGCTAACCATTAAGCGGCTAAATACCTTGGGATGTTCGGCCAGCGCTACCGATAAACTGCGGCCATTTTCCAGCTGACCAACCAGCTCGCCCAGCACCCTTTGCAAACGTTTAGAGCTGGTGCTTTGCGCCAGGCCTTCAATAGCCCGCACTATTGGAATACCGGCTTTCATCAGAGAATACATCTGGCGGGAAAACAGAATTAAATCGGTTAGCGATACTTTAGCCTGCCACAGCTCTAACTGGCCAATCGAGGTTTTACTTTGCTCCGCCTGGCGCTGAATAGTGAGCGGAATAAAACTGCGCCGGCGCAGTAAGTCGGCAGCGGCGCCTTCGTTGCCGGCCTCTATCTGGCCGCTAACAGCATTACCGTTGTTATCGCGTGCGGTGTAAACAAAGTTAGCCATCGTGCTTAGGGCTCCATTGTCACTAAGCTTTCGGTATCAAGGTATTCCGACACCCTTATTACCTCGTCCAGGCTGGTAATGCCTTGCTGCGCATAATGTAAAGCCATAGTACCCAAGCTGACAAAACCCTCACTGTGGTGCGCCAGATGGGCAAAACCGGCCGTATCGTTGCGCCGTAGCGCATCGGCCAGTGGCTTGGTGATTAACAGCAGTTCAAATACCCCCAGGCGGCCTTTGTAACCACTGTGATTACACGACTGGCAACCTTTGGCATGCCAGTAAGACGCGGTAGTATCTGCTTTATGATGGCGTAACCAGCTACTTTCCAGCTCGTCCGGCTGATAGGGCTGTTTGCAGTAATCACATAAACGCCGCACCAAGCGCTGAGCCACTATAGCGCGCAGTGCTGACGCCACCAGATAGGGCGCCGCGCCCATATCAATTAAACGCAAGGTACTGGTTACGGCATCGTTGGTGTGTAATGTCGATAATACTAAATGGCCGGTTAACGCGCCGCGCAGACCCATTTCGGCGGTTTCCTGATCGCGCATTTCACCCACCATAATAATATCGGGATCTTGCCGTAAGGTAGTGCGCAGCACGTTGCTGAAACTCAAGCCAATTTTATGGTTAACCTGCACCTGATTAACCCGCGGCAAACGATATTCGACCGGGTCTTCCACGGTAATAATTTTGCTGCCAGCTTGGTTAAGTTCACTTAACAGCCCGTACAAGGTGGTGGTTTTACCAGAGCCGGTGGGGCCGGTTACCAGAATCATGCCATGCGGGCTTTTGATAATACGCCGTAATTTACTCAGCAAGGGCGCTGGCATGCCGGTTTCTTCCAGTTGTAGCAAACCGGCAGATTGGTCAAGCAAACGCATTACCACTGATTCGCCATATTGCACCGGCATAGTAGAAATACGCACATCTATCTGGTGTTTTTTTACATTGATCTGAAAACGGCCGTCTTGCGGCATGCGCTTTTCTGAAATGTCCAGATTTGCCATCAATTTAAGCCGCAGCACCAGCGCCGATGCAATACTGACTTCATTTAGGATACTTTCCTGCAGTACACCGTCGACGCGCTGACGAATACGCAACACTTTTTCGTCCGGCTCAATATGAATATCCGATGCCTTTACCTGCACGGCATCTTCAAACACCGACTGCAGCAGTTTAGCGATGGTGTTGTCGGCATCGGCCTGCTCATCCAGTACATTCAGCTCAAGGTTGCTGTCAGCACCATGCTCGGCTTTAAGCTGGGTAGCAAAACTTTCAATTTCTTTGGTACGCCGGTACAGAGTGTCGAAAGCCTCAATCAGCTGGCTTTCCCGCACTACCGCCAGTGCCACCTCTTTTGGCGCCAACAGCCGTGAAATCTGGTCCAGTGCGGCCAAATCTGCCGGATCGCTCATGCCCAGCAGCACGGTATCGCCATTATCTTCCAGCACCAGCGCTCTGAAACGCCGCGCCTGCACCTCTGGCAATAACTGCACTGCTTTAGGGCTTATCTGTTTTTGCGCAATATCAAGAAAGGGCACATTCAGCTGCTGCGCCAAAAACTGCAGCAACTGTACCTCTGTCAAAAATTTCAGCTCGGTAAGCGTAGACCCCAGCTTACGGCCGGTTTCTTGTTGCCGGGCCAACGCCTGCTGTAACTGGGGTGGCGAGATAATACCCTCGTCTACCAGTAAATCACCCAAGCGCATTTTTAAACGAGGTCTTTGCATAAGATTACTCTGTTGCCACTAAACGTTGTTGAATATAAGTTTTGCTCTGCACTGACAAGCTGTCACCCCATTGCAACGCGTTAAGATAATACTGATGTGCCTCTGCCGGGCGCTCTAATGCCTCCAGCGACACTGCGCCACCAAGCCACCATTTGCCCAGTTGCGGCTGCAGAGCGCTTAACTCAGCAAACCAGTCAAATGCCTGTTGATGCTGCCCAAGCTGTTGTAAAGCTGTAGCTTTAAGGCCGTAATAATCGGGGTGCAATGGCACAGCAAAACCGGCAGGTAACAATGCCTCTACCTGCAACCATTGCTGACGGCTGGCAGCTGCCTGGGCCAGCATTAGCTGAATATCGGCATCCATAATACCCTGGGCTTTTGCCTGTAATAAACTGGCTTCAGCCTGCTGCGGCTGGCCCAGTTGCAACCAAAGCCGGGCCTGCGCCAGATAAACCACCGCATCCTGTGGTGCTAACTGCTGCAACTGCTGCCAGTATCGCAGTGCCTGCTGTCCCTGCCCGGCCTGCGCTGCCGCCATTGCCTGCTGGCGTAGCTTGGCCTGACTTTGCGCTGCTGTAGGCTCACGGCTGGTGACACTTAAACTGCTGCCGGTTTTAGCTGTTGGGGCTGGTGTTGGTGCCTGCACAACCGTAGCTGCTTGCGGCACAGCATCAACCTGAGCGGTTAGTACGCCCGGTTTTATTTGCTGTGGCTCTGGTTGTGCGGCAATTTCGGCCGCATCTGCAGCACTAGTATCTTCTGGTGTTGCAGTTTGCTCTGGTACGGGGCTGGGTTTTGCAATTGTGCTTTGTGTCAGCGCCGGGCCTGATGTTGGTGCAGGGCTTTCTGTGGGCGTTGGCTCAAGGCTGTCTGTTGGCTCAGGGCTTTTTGTTGGCTCAAGGCTGTGCGCTGCGATAGCAATTTCAGCCGGTTTTGCTGGCAGCTGTGCAGCTGGTTCCGGCACCACAGCGGTTAATGTAGCCGGTGGCATAACGGTACTGCGGCTTAATACCGCATAAATTGCAAAGCACAGTAAACCAAAGGTCAGCAGCAGTAGCACGGTTAACCAAAGCGGCTGACCAGGGCGGCGGGCAATAACCTGGTTTACATTGGCTGCATTGTGGTTGCGCTGATCTAAATCGCGCAGCATTTTATTAATGACACTCATTGGCCACCTGCCAGCCGGAACAAGCCGGTTTGCGATGCGGCAGCCACACATGCCAAAGTCAGCAAGCCCGTGCTACCGGCGTACCACCACCAGGCTTTGGACTTGGCGGTAACATCTTCGGTATCGATTGCCGCCAGTTTCACATGCCGCAGTGCGGCATAAGGCTTACCTTCACCAAAAGCCAGCAGCAGTGCTTTATGCGCCAGAATATTTACCAGCCTTGGTACACCACGGCTGTAGCGGGCCAGAGCATTTAAGGCAAAGTGGCTGAAGAGTGCACGGCTACACCCGGCCTGCTGTACGCGCAGACAGACATAAGCGCTGATCTGGCTTTTGCTCATTAAGGCTAAGTTACTGGAAAAGGTAATACGCTGGCGCAACTGCCGAAAACGATAACCAGCCAGCTTTTTATTCAGCTCTGGCTGGGCAAACAGTACCACTTGCAGCAATTTACGTTTTTCTGTTTCCAGGTTGGTTAGCAGACGCAGCGCCTCCAGTGTCTCATCCGGCAGAGCCTGGGCTTCATCAATCAGCACTATGGCTTTTTTGCCTTGCGCAGCCAGCAACAGTAACTGACGTTGCAGCAATTGCAGCAATTGGGGCGGTTCGATATTGGCAGAGTGCTTCAGGCCCAGCTCTAATGCCAGTGCCCAGCGCAATTCCAACGGCGTAAGGCAAGGATCCGGGATATACGCCAGTTGCCAGTCGGGCTCAGTATGTTGTAACAGCTTGCGGCACAACAGTGTTTTGCCACTGCCTACCTCACCGCATACTTTAATAAAACCTTCACCGGCACAAAGCGCCGTTTTCAACACAGCCAACACATCTTCGTGCTGCTCAAGCGGCACAAAAAAGGCGGTATCCGGTGTTAAACCGAACGGCATCTGGCTAAGCTGAAAATGCTGCAGGTACATAATTAGTTACCCTGGCTCCAGTCAGATACCAGCTTTGAAGACTGCTGAATTTGCTGCTGCCATACGCCTTCGGTAACAACTGTTGGCTTTAGCAGTATTACCAGCTCTTTCTTTTTCTCTACTTTGTTGATGCTGGTAAATAATTTACCCAGCAACGGAATAGCGCTTAATACCGGCGTACGCGACTCGTTGTCGGTGGTAACGGTTTGCATTAAACCGCCTATTACCACTATTTCACCACTACGGGCGCGGATAATAGTGTCAGACTCGCGGATATTACTTTGTGCCAGCGGCAGCACTATTTGCTCGTTGCTAAAACGGATAGTTTTATTTTGCTCGGCTGTTTCTGTAACCGAAGGGTGAACATGCAAAATAACACTGCCGTTTTGATCAATTTGCGGCGTAACATCCAGTGCTATGCCAGAGAAAAAGGGTTGCAAATCAATAGACGGTGAACTGATGGTGCCGCCCACTGTCGCCGTAGTTTCGCTACTGACATTGGTAACAAAGTACTCATCCTGCCCCACTTTAATCACCGCTTTCTGGTTATTCATGGCGGTAACCCGGGGGCTGGACAACACCTGAGTATTACCCTGAGTTTCCAGCAGGCTAATCACACCGTTAAAATCGGCATTGTTAAAGCTGATTGCCGTTACGCCGCCCAGCGAGCTGCTAATAGCATTGCTGGCGGCACCGGCGCTGGTGGTAAAATTAAAGCTGGTATTACGCAGGTTCATTATGGCATTTTGCCAGTTAATGCCCTGCTGATATTCGTCGTTCAGCGTTACTTCGATAATTTTTGCCTCCAGCACCACCTGGCGCTGCAAGTGCTGCTCTGACTGGCCAAGGTAAGCCTTTACCGCGGCAATTTCGTCCGGCATACCGCGCACGGTAACTAAACCGGCTTGTGGCGTTACTACAACCATACGCTCCGGCCCGGCACCCAGCACTGTACTAACTGCTTTTTCCAAGTCTTTCCAGAAATCAGTTTTGCTTTCACTTTGAATTGTGCTGCCGTTAAATTGTTGCTGCCCGGATTGAGACTGGCTCTGATTGCTGAAATCGCCCTGATTGGAGTTACTTTGTGACGAGCGATTATTCCTGTTGTTCTGGCCGTTCTGATTATTCTGGTTGTCTTGTGATACACCACCGGAATTGACCGCCACAGAAGAAAACCCCTGGCGCTGCATCATTAAATAGTTAACCGCTATGCTTTCTGTACGCAGGCCAGCCGGATATATTTTGTAGATAAGCCCCTGCTGGCGAACGTCAAAACCATACAGTTGCTGCACTATTGCCATCGTTTCCGGCAGGGTTACCTGTTTTAGCTGCAGGTTAATTTCGCCACTGACCCCCGGGTGCATCACCACACTGTAGGGTGTATCTGCAACCAACGACTGGAAAAAATCATTCAACCCGGCATTTGCGGCCGCGACATCAAAGCGTGGCAACTCGGGCTGTACCGGCGTGTAACTGCTACTAAGCAAATCCTGCGTTACGGCCAGCGGCACCGGTGCGGCTGAAGCGCGTGCCGGAGCCTGCTGCGCTGCTGCTTGCTGTAATTCACGCTGAGCGCCTTGTGGTACATCACTTTGCTGAAAAGCCTGACATCCGGTTAATAAAATACTTCCGCACAACCACCCTAACTTATTCACTGGCTTATTCTTCATCTTGTTTGATCGCCGTATTAACTAAACGCAGTATTTGCCGTTCACCATTTAGATCCAGTACAACATGATCAGCTGCAATATCATGCAGTTGATACTGTCTTATTTTTTCACCTTTACGCAGCAGGCTGCCGTTTATTACGGCAATGCGGCCATTTGCTGTCTGTTTTATCAGTTGCAAAGATAATGCTTGCGGTTGTACTGCCGAGTCTGCTGTTGCCGTAGCTGCCAGCCAGGAAGGCGCGGGCCGGGTAGGATCGGCCAGTGCCGTGGCACTGAGGAGCCACAGGCTACAAACGAATAAAGTCTTCATACTCACTCACTGTAATAAGTGTCAGGGTCAGCTCGGCCTGCGGATACTCAACCACCTGATAATCCAGCGCAGACCAGTTCAGCAACCAGGGCAATTGTTCCATACGTTGCAATGCTTTGAATAAATCCGTGTAACCACCGCCAATCACCAGTGTTGTAGTGTGTTGAAATAACATAGCAGGGTCGTCAGGTTGTTGCCCCTGCAAACGCACAGCTTTAGGTGCCGACGTCAGCAGGCTTTTTACCTGCACGCCTTTACTGCTTTGCAATATATTGCGTAGCAAGGTTACCATTTGCTCTGCACCAATAAAGTAGCTGGCGCTTTGGCGGATACGTTCGTTCAGCTGTTGCTGCTGCTGTTCGAGGTTACTTATACGCTCGCGGTAGTCCTGGTTTAAATCAGTGCTGAGCTGGGCAAGCAATACTTCAGCCTGTTGTTCTGCATCCTGCAACTGCTGGCTGGTTTTAAGTTGTAGTGCACGCGTCTGCACTGTTTGATGCCACAATGGCTCCAGCACATAAATTACACTAAGCCACAGCAATAATAATAAGCTGCCAAAGAACAACAGCGACTTCTCGCGCCGCTGTAGCTGGCTGAAACGATCTGACAGCAGTTGCCACTGGCTCACAGCGTTTCTCCTTTTTGTGCCATCAATACAAAACTGACGGCGGTATTATCAGGTACCTGCGCCATGCTCACCTGGCTAAAACGTTGGCCCTTAAAATAAGCGAGTTGCTGCAACCCTTCCAGCCACAGCGTAATGCTGGCAGGCTGTAACGTCACACCGCTAAAGCTGCTGCTGCCCTGGCGTAAGGTGAAATTAGTTAACCATAACTCTGCCAGATCAACTTGTTGTAAATGCTGCAGCACCGGGCTATAAAACTGGCTGGCCTGTTGCTGCTGTTCTGCCAGATAACTTAGCAGTTGCTGTTTTTGTGCTACAGCGTATTCTGCCTGCTGATACTGTTTTACCAGTGCTTCATCTGGCTTACGCTGCGCTAATGCCTGCTGATATAAATCGGTTTGCTGTAATTGCCGCTGTAACTGCAGCTCAGTCTCTGCCAGCGCTGCACCAGCCTGTTGCTGTTGTTGCGATAACAGCAGCCATCCCAGCACTACTACTGCTGTTAATGCAGCTGCGCTGCCAACCAGGCGTTGCAGGCTTAACCGCTCACGTACCGGATGCAGCCGGGCCTGATATAAGTTTACCCGTTGCTTAATATGGCTGGTTTTAGCGGCTGCACTGGCGGCAGCCAGCGCCGGCCAGTTATGCAGTAAATCGTCCTGGTTTACCGCCGCGGCAGACTGTGCCAAATTTAACGGCTCTACCCGGCTAAACCCACTTTGCACAAACAACTCACATATCAGCTCAGTTTGGGCCATTAATACACGGATATCGCGCACCGGTGGTTGTTTTAACTGGCTTTCGAAGTAGTCCATTGAGCGCTGCAGTTCAAGCAGCAAACGTTCAAGCGTGCCTTCGCGCAGTTCTGATTCTGAATTAAGGTGTAAATGGCTAAAACCACGGGTACGGCGGGAAAAATACAACTGACCATCACGGATGATCTGAATTAGCATTTCCTGTTCGGGTTGATGCACTACCAACATGGTCGCTTGCGCCGATACAGGCAAAATATGGCTGAGCAGCCATTCTTCGGGTTGGATTGAGCTAACGCTAAGACCCGCTGCATCAACCACTGCAGTTAATTGCTTTAACCAGGCATAACTACACACCACTACATTGATTTTTGCCTGTTGGGTGTTACTACCGGGTAAGTCAATGTAGTCGAGCACCATATCTTCCGGCGCTATTGTAACCAGATCTTTTATCTGCCAGGGCAATGCCTGCAGTAATTCGTGCTCGGCCAGTGCAGGTTTATCTAATTGCACCAGTTGATAACGCTCGGCAGACAGCACCAGATGCAAAGCACAGCCTGCGGGGACTGACCGCAGTGCAACTTGCAGGCTGTCCTGCCAGTTATCAGCTTTGTAACTAAATGTCTGACTTTGCTTAAGCTCTGTGCCTTGTAAAATCACCAGCCGGATGCTGGCTGTTGCCAGATGAATTGCAACAACCGTGTCTGAATTTTCTGCTGCCGGGCGAAGCCGTTTTATTATTTTTCTCAGCATAGCGATGCCCTGATCTCCTTATATGCAGCTATACTAGCGGCTATTCCGTTAACTGTCATTATTTCATACTGTTATGCAATCAGCAGAAGTTACCGCCGTACCTGTTTTGGCTGGTTGGCAACAAGTCCATCAGCCTTTGTTGTTCCAGCATCAGGTTGAGCTATGGGTTTACCAGCTAAATACTGCAATTCCACAGCTGTCGGGCAATAAATGGCTAAAGTTAAAATATCATATTGCCCAGGCGCAACAAGCACAGAAAGCTGGTTTTCTGACCTTTGGCGGTGCTTTTTCCAATCATTTAGCCGCTGTAGCTGCTATGTGTAATCATCATGGCCTGCAAAGTCTGGCTTATGTCCGAGCCGATCAACTCGACAAACATAACCCCACTCTGGCATTTTGTCTGCAACAAGGAATGCAAATTCAATTGCTGAACCGTAATCAATACCGGCTGCGTAACGATGCCGGCTTTCTGCAGCAATTGCAACAACAACATCAGCATTTACTAATAGTACCGGAAGGCGGATCTTCAATAGCAGGAGCGACAGGAGTTGCAGAACTAGATCTGGATTTAACCCCGACAGGGAATGCCAGCCACGTTATTTGTGCTGCCGCCAGCGGCGGCACTCTGGCGGGTGTGATTAATGGCTCTGGCTGCAAGGTACTCGGTATCGCGGTGGTAAAAGATCCGTCTTTGCCAGAACGTATTACCCAGCTATTGCAAAGCAATGATAAGCAACAACACTGGTCATTAAACACGGACTTTTGCGGCGCTGGCTATGCTAAGTTTGATGACACTATCTTGCAGTTTTGCCGTGACATGGCACAGCAGCGGCTTTATCTGGAACCCATTTATACCGGCAAAGCTCTGGCGGGTGTATTTACACTGATAAAGCAGGGTTATTTTCCACCCGGCAGCCGCCTTAGCTTCTTTCATACCGGCGGCTTGCAGGGCTTGGCTGGCTTACACTACCGCAACCTTATTACTACAGCTGACTTTGCGTTATTATCTGGTTCATCGGCTGGCTGAAATAAAACCCCTGCCCACCGGCAATACCCAGTTTTTGCAGAACCTGCCATTCTGCTTCAAGCTCAACACCGGTCGCCAATACACGGATACTCTTACCGGCATAACTGGCGATTAAACCCCGGACGAATAACTGTTGTTCCAGATGCTGATCAATATTCCGGACCACTGAAGGATGTAATTTTACCGACTCAAGCGGCAACTCATCCAGATAAACAGCGTTATCAATTACCAGCCCAACCTGATCAATAATCAAGGCAAAACCCAGAGTATGTAATTTAATTAAACTCTTACGCAGCTGTTTATAGTGTTTCAACAGATGGTGTTCGGTTATCTCAAGTGCCAGCGTATCGGGTTCTAACTGGCCGGAGATCACCATATGATCCAGCCACTGCCACCATTGCGGTTCAAGTAAAGCCTGAATACTAATATTGACGCTACAACGGCTATAATTACCCATGTCCGCAGCACACAGCTTGGCGGTTTTAATAAGTACATGCTGATCAATCTGGCTTGATAAACCGCAGTTATGCGCCATAGGCAGGAATATGGCAGCCGGGATCTGGCCATTGTCACTACTTTGCAGTCTGACCAGCACTTCATGTTGAATAATTTCACCGTCGTGCCAGGAAAAAACCGGCTGGAAACTTAAAGCAAATCGCTGCTCCTGCAAAGCTTTATTAAGTTCAGACCGCCACCAGACAGAGCCTTTTGCCTGCGGCTTGTCACTTTGCAAAATAAAACCAAAAGCCGCATTCGGGCCATGCAGCTGTGCTGTCTTTAACGCCATGTCTGCTTCAGATAAAATCTGATACGAAGTTTGCTCACGCTGATATTCTGCATAGCCAATGTGTAATACATCCTGCTCGGCACAATCGGCAAAACAGCTGGCCCGGCTTAACAGCACTGCCATCCGGTCACCGAGCTTTTCCATTTCTTTGCCGCTCAGCCCTGCAATCAGCATCACCAGATCTGTATCCGATAAACGCGCAATAACGGTATCGGCATAACCAGCTGCAATACCATTAAGCACATCTACACAACCTTTAAGCCGGCTTACCTGTTTGATGCCTGCCCGGCTGATTTCAGGATGCGATAACTGGATAATATAAACCGCGCCATAACCCACCTCAGACTGATCACTAAGATAATGCTGCAGCTTACTTTCAAAAAACACACGGTTACCAACGGCCAGCTCATGATCGATCAGCCCCTGCACCCGCACCAGATGCCGTACTTCCTGATCACGCTTTAGTAAATGCGTAACCTGGCTGGTAACTTTAGCCAAAGCAGCTGAAGGCGAGTCATCCCGCGACGTTTTAAGCTCCAGCTTATCTTCCAACAACGCGACAGCTGAGCGCAGCTTATCAGCATCAGCCATATAGGTTTTTTGTATACGAATGCTAAACCAGAGCGTAAATGCGCCAGTACATAGCAGCACAATATTAACACTAACATACAATAAAACAGCAGACACTATCGGCTGAACAGCCAGCATGACAGCATTGATAAACACAGCGCCAAGCAAAAGCGCAGCAAGCTGCAACCAAACAGAGGAAGAATATGATTGAGGTGTGCGGGCCAAGGGCAACTCCTTTTGAACCTTGTCACAATGCTATAGCTTAGCAGCTGAGTTGCAGATTAATATAGAAAAATAATCTTAACAAAGCAAAAAGCCCGACTCTTTCGAGTCGGGCTTATTACTGAATTGGGAGCCTGGCGGTGAACTACTCTCGCATAGCGAATGCTACACTACCATCGTC